>NZ_FOXL01000003.1 GCF_900115705.1 Frateuria terrea | reverse complement strand
GACTATGCGCCCTATTCAGACTCGGTTTCCCTTCGCCTCCCCTAGACGGTTAAGCTCGCCACTGACAGTAAGTCGCTGACCCATTATACAAAAGGTACGCAGTCACCCTTGCGGGCTTCCACTGCTTGTACGTATACGGTTTCAGGGTCTATTTCACTCCCCTCTCCGGGGTTCTTTTCGCCTTTCCCTCACGGTACTTGTTCGCTATCGGTCAGTCAGGAGTATTTAGCCTTGGAGGATGGTCCCCCCCATGTTCAGACAGGGTTTCTCGTGCCCCGCCCTACTCAATTTCACGCACGGTGCCCTTTCGCCTACCGGGCTATCACCGTCTATGGCGGACCTTTCCAGATCCTTTAGCTAAAACACTGTGCGCTTTTGGGCTGCTCCGCGTTCGCTCGTCGCTACTTACGGAATCTCGGTTGATTTCTTTTCCTCCGGGTACTTAGATATTTCAGTTCCCCGGGTTCGCTCCGTACACCTATGTATTCAGTGCACGGTACCGCCTAAGCGGTGGGTTTCCCCATTCGGACATTGCCGGATCAAAGCTTGTTGCCAGCTCCCCGACACTTTTCGCAGGCTGCCACGTCCTTCATCGCCTCTGACTGCCAAGGCATCCACCGTATACGCTTGGTCGCTTGACCATATAACCCCAAGTCGCCTCGGGGCATACTCCCTTTCCTCCTCAGGAACGGGATTCCGCCAAACAACGCTCGCTACCATTGCCTCAACGACACATCTCGGTTCGGTTTCGAACCAAAACGCTTGTCACTCGTTTACGTTTTCAAAGAACACCACGCCGGCCTCAGCGCCGGTTGGCTTCAATCAATCTTTGTGTGCGCGTGTTCTACACATCCGAAGCGGTCGTGCCAGGTACTGGTGGAGCCAGTCGGGATCGAACCGACGACCCCCTGCTTGCAAAGCAGGTGCTCTCCCAGCTGAGCTATGGCCCCGTAAAACCGTGGTGGTGGGTCTGGGAGGACTCGAACCACCGGCCTCACCCTTATCAGGGGTGCGCTCTAACCACCTGAGCTACAGACCCATAAGCTTCCCGGTCTAACGACCAAACACGCCTTGCGATCTGTCGATCGAAGCGTGTGGATGTGCAGGTGCCTTGTGTGGACGTCTTGCGGCAGCGGTGCTGCCTTTCTCGAAAGGAGGTGATCCAGCCGCACCTTCCGATACGGCTACCTTGTTACGACTTCACCCCAGTCATGAACCACTCCGTGGTCGTCGTCCCCCTTGCGGTTAGACTAACGGCTTCTGGAGCAACTCACTCCCATGGTGTGACGGGCGGTGTGTACAAGGCCCGGGAACGTATTCACCGCGGCATAGCTGATCCGCGATTACTAGCGATTCCGACTTCACGAAGTCGAGTTGCAGACTTCGATCCGGACTGGGATCGGCTTTCTGGGATTGGCTCCACCTCGCGGTATTGCAACCCTCTGTACCGACCATTGTAGTACGTGTGTAGCCCTGGCCGTAAGGGCCATGATGACTTGACGTCATCCCCACCTTCCTCCGGTTTGTCACCGGCAGTCTCCTTAGAGTTCCCACCATTACGTGCTGGCAACTAAGGACAAGGGTTGCGCTCGTTGCGGGACTTAACCCAACATCTCACGACACGAGCTGACGACAGCCATGCAGCACCTGTGTTCTGGTTCCCGAAGGCACTCCTCGATCTCTCAAGGATTCCAGACATGTCAAGGCCAGGTAAGGTTCTTCGCGTTGCATCGAATTAAACCACATACTCCACCGCTTGTGCGGGCCCCCGTCAATTCCTTTGAGTTTCAGTCTTGCGACCGTACTCCCCAGGCGGCGAACTTAACGCGTTAGCTTCGACACTGATCTCCGAGTTGAGACCAACATCCAGTTCGCATCGTTTAGGGCGTGGACTACCAGGGTATCTAATCCTGTTTGCTCCCCACGCTTTCGTGCCTCAGCGTCAGTGTTGTCCCAGATGGCCGCCTTCGCCACTGATGTTCCTCCCGATCTCTACGCATTTCACCGCTACACCGGGAATTCCACCATCCTCTGACACACTCTAGCCTCCCAGTATCCACTGCCATTCCCAGGTTGAGCCCGGGGATTTCACAGCAGACTTAAGAAACCGCCTACGCACGCTTTACGCCCAGTAATTCCGATTAACGCTTGCACCCTTCGTATTACCGCGGCTGCTGGCACGAAGTTAGCCGGTGCTTATTCCTCAGGTACCGTCAGTCCCGCCGGGTATTAACCGACAGTGTTTCGTTCCTGATAAAAGTGCTTTACAACCCGAAGGCCTTCTTCACACACGCGGCATTGCTGGATCAGGCTTGCGCCCATTGTCCAATATTCCCCACTGCTGCCTCCCGTAGGAGTCTGGGCCGTGTCTCAGTCCCAGTGTGGCTGATCATCCTCTCAGACCAGCTAGCGATCGTCGCCTTGGTGGGCCATTACCCCGCCAACTAGCTAATCGCACATCGGTCCATCCAACCGCGCAAGGCCCGAAGGTCCCCTGCTTTCTCCCGTAGGACGTATGCGGTATTAGCGTAAGTTTCCCTACGTTATCCCCCACGTCTGGGCAGGTCCCGATGCATTACTCACCCGTCCGCCACTCGCCGGCATCCCGAAGGACCCGCTGCCGTTCGACTTGCATGTGTTAGGCATGCCGCCAGCGTTCAATCTGAGCCAGGATCAAACTCTTCACTTAAGTTTTCGACCTGCCGAAGCAGATCTATCTTTCTGAAGCGTTGTCCTAACCGTAAAACGTCAAGCTTTTGAATTGACTCTTAGGTTAGACGCTTGCATTTGTGGACAGTCATCCATCCACCGCAAGGCGCCCACACAAGTCACCTGCGCACACTGTCAAAGATCAATCACTTGCGACCCGTTCTTCAGATCGCCCCGAGACGTTTCGTCCCGGGTGAGCCGCCCATTCTACATTCCCTTCCCGGTTCGTCAACACCCTTTTGCGAAGATCTTTGCTCGGGGGAGTTGCCGGCCAAGGGGAACTGGGCGACGGGCCGCGGATAGTAGGGAGAGCGCACGTACTTGGCAAGCGAACGCGGCTATTTTCGTCGCCCCGTTTCGCCGCGAGCGACGCGCAGCCTAGCCTGCGACCAGCTTCACCCTCGCGAAGTTTCGCTTGCCCACCTGCAGCACACCTTCGAATCCAGCGCCGAACACCTGCTGGGCATCCTCGACCACGGTGGCATCGATGCGCACCGCGCGCTCCTTGAGCTTGCGGTTCGCCTCGGAGTTGCTGGCAGTAAGCCCGGCGGCCGTCAACAGGGCCGCCAGGCGCAGGCCTTCGGCGGGCACGGCGATCTCGCTAAGCGGAAGCAACGAAGTGTCACCCTCGCCGCGCACCACCGCATGCCAGCCGGCGATCGCCTGCTCGGCGGCCGCAGCGTCATGGAAGCGCGCGGCCAGTTCGCGGGCAAGCCGCAGCTTGGCATCACGCGGGTTCAGCTCGCCGCATTGCACCTCGCGCTTCATGCGCGCCAGCTCGTCCAGCGACAATTCGAAGCTAAGCAACTCGAACCAGCGCCACATCAGTGCGTCGTCGATCTTCATGGTCTTGGTGACGATGTCGATCGCCGGCTCGTCGATGCCGATGTAGTTGCCCAATGATTTGGACATCTTGTGCGCGCCATCCAAGCCCTCCAGCAGCGGCATGGTGAGCACGATCTGTGGCGGCTGACCGTGGTGCTCCTGCAATGCGCGACCCATCAGCAGGTTGAACTTCTGGTCGGTGCCGCCAAGCTCCACATCGGCCTTCAGAGCTACCGAGTCGTAGCCCTGCACCAGCGGGTACAGGAATTCGTGGATGGCGATCGGCTGCTGCGCGGCGTAGCGCTTGGCGAAGTCGTCGCGCTCCAGCATGCGCGCGACGGTGTGCTGAGCAGCCAGCTTGATCATGTCGGCCGCTGACATCTTGCCGAACCACTCATTGTTGAAGCGCACCTCGGTGCGCTCGCGGTCGAGCACCTTGTAGACCTGGCTGGCGTAGGTCTCGGCATTCTTCAGCACGTCTTCCCGGCTGAGCGGCTTGCGGGTGACGTTCTTGCCCGTGGGGTCGCCGATCATCCCGGTGAAGTCGCCGATCAGGAAGATGACCTGATGGCCAAGATTCTGAAACTGCCGCATCTTGTTGAGCAGCACCGTGTGGCCCAGATGCAGATCCGGCGCGGTGGGGTCGAAGCCGGCCTTGATGCGCAGCGGTCGGCCGCTCTTCAGGCGCTCGATGAGCTCCTCCTGCTTGATGACCTCGTCGGCGCCGCGGGCGATCGTCGCCAGCGCCTGCTCAAGCTCGTTCATGGATGTCCTCTGTGCGGATCGGTCGACGGCGACAAGAGGTCGCCGTTCACAAAATGGCGTTAATTGTGCGTTAATCAGAAAACCAGCGCAAATCCTTGAAAGGAAAGGCGTTGACGCCCTTTATACGTGGCCGCTAAGGTACGACGCCTGAGTACTTTGTAACGCGGGGCGAAGAGCATGGGTGAGGGCGAACAGATCGCGCGGGCGGCGCGCAAGCAGGCTATCCGCCGCAAGGCGCAGCGCCGCCACATGCACTTCTACGAACGTTGCGCGCACTGGTCGTTCAGCCGTCTGGGCGAGGTCGAGCCGATCCGCTGGCACCGCGAACGCTGGATCCTGGCCGGGACCGCGCTGCTTCTTACCGCACTCTCGGGCTTCTTCCTCCCGGCGTGGGCCAGCGCGATGCGCCCCGCGCCCGAACCTGCCGCCCATACCCTGCTGCCGCTTACCCTGCCCAAGGCATCCCTCAATGCAGCCCCTGCGCGGGGCATGGAAGATTGGCGCGTCGTGCAGGTGCAGCCCGGCCAGACACTCTCGGACATCTTCCAGTCCCAGGGTCTCAGCTTGGCCGATCTGCAGCGGGTGATGGATGCGGCCGGTGCGGCCAAGGGCGCGTTCCACAACATTCGCCCGCACCAGGAATTCGATTTCCTGCTTGGCAGCGATGGCAGCCTCAAGGGCATCCGCTTCGACAAGGACGAGGCCAACCGCGCGGTGGTCCGCTTCGATGGTGACAAGTCCACGCTGACCGTTCAGTCCCGTGCGATGGAAACCCGCGAGCACGTTGCGCACGGCACCATCACCAGCTCGCTGTATGCCGCTGCCGCCAAGGCCGGCATGAGCCAGGGCATGGTCGGCAAGCTGGCGGACCTGTTCAAGTACGACATCGACTTCGTGCAGGACCTGCGCGACGGCGACAGCTTCACGGTGATCTACGACGACGTCTATCGCGACGGCAGCTACTACGCCGAGGGCGACATAGTGGCGGCCGAGTTCGTCAACCAGGGGCACCGCTTCACTGCGTATCGCTTCAGGAAGGCGGATGGCCATTACGGCTGGTTCAGCGAGGATGGCCGGCCGATCCAGAAGTCGTTCCTTCGTATCCCGGTTGATTTCACCCGTATCTCCTCCCGCTTCAGCACGGCGCGGATGCATCCGATTCTCGGCCGCATGCGCGCGCACAAGGGCGTGGATTACGCCGCGCCCAGCGGTACGCCGATCCATGCCGCCGGCGATGGCGTGATCAAGTTCAAGGGCTGGATGCGCGGCTACGGCAACTTCGTGGTGATCCAGCACAGCAAAACCATCAGCACGGCCTATGGCCATATGTCGCGCTTTGCCGCCGAGCGCGTGGGCCAGCACGTCAGCCAGGGCCAGGTGATCGGCTTTGTCGGTATGACGGGCCTGGCCACCGGCCCGCATCTTCACTACGAGTTCCGCGTCAATGGCGTGCAGCGCGATCCGCAGACCGTGACCCTGCCCAAGCCGCAACCGCTGCCCGCGGCGCAGTTGGCCCGTTTCGAAAGCCAAGTCGTGCGCCCGCAGCTGGCACGCCTGAAGACGATGGATGCCAACATCAAGCTCGCCCAGCTCGGCTCGGCCACGCGTAACGACGATTGACCCGTCGCCTTGACCACCAGTGACAACGCCCCTGCCCTTTACCTGGGGCTGATCTCCGGTACCAGCGCCGACGGTGTCGACGTTGCGCTGGTGTCCTTCGACGACGGCATGCCGCAGCTGCGCGCAGCGCTAACCCACCCCTGGCCCAGCGCCTTGCGCGAACGGGTGCTCGCACTGGCACAGGATCTGTCCGCATTCAGCCTGGATACGTTCGGGGGGCTGGACGTGGCCATCGGCCGTCATTTCGCCGAGGCGGCCCAGGCATTGCTCGATACCAGTGGCACCGCAGGCGCGGCGGTACGCGCGATCGGTTCACACGGCCAGACGGTGCGACACAGGCCCGCCGGAGAAAACCCTTTCACCCTGCAGATCGGCGATCCTACGGTCATCGCGGAAACCTGCGGAGTGGACGTCGTGGCAGATTTTCGCCGCGCCGATGTCGCCGCCGGTGGCCAAGGCGCGCCACTGCTGCCAGCGGTGCATGCCATGCTGCTGGGCCAGCCGGGGCAGACCCGTGTGGTGCTCAATCTCGGTGGCATCGCCAACATCACCGTGCTGGGACCCGACGGCATGGTGCTCGGCTTCGATACCGGCCCCGCCAATGGGCTGCTCGACGCCTGGTGCCAGGAACAGCGCGGCGAGCCGTTCGACCGCGACGGCGCATTCTCGGCCGCGGGCCAGATCGACGGCCCTCTGCTCGAGGCCTTGCTGGCCGATCCGTACTTCACGCTGGCGCCGCCCAAGAGCACCGGCCGCGAGCACTTTCACCTGGCCTGGCTGCTGCGCCAGCCGCGCGTGGCATTGCTGGCACCGGCCGACGTGCAGGCTACGCTGCTGGAACTGACCGCACATACCGTGGCCGACGCCATCGAGGCTCATGCACCCGCAGCGACAGACGTGCTGGTGTGCGGCGGCGGCGTGCACAACTCGCGACTCATGCAGCGGCTCGCCGAATGGCTGGCGCCGCGCCGCGTGGCCAGCACCGCCATCCACGGCATCGATCCCGACTATCTGGAAGCGACCGCCTTCGCCTGGCTGGCGCGTCAGCGGATACTTGGATTGCCGGGCAACCTGCCGGCTGTCACCGGCGCACGCGGCCGGCGCGTGCTGGGCGGGTTATATCTGGCTCCGCGGGAATGAACGCACAAGATGCTTAGCCGAGCTTCGATGCACGCGCCGGCGCCAATTGCGTCGGTCGGGTCAGCGAGAGCGCCTGCAGGGCTTCCTGGAAGACCGCCTTTTCGGTGAGATCCCACTGCCCGCCGAGCACGAGGCTGCCCGGGTCGAGCATGGTTTCGTTGGAGATCTGGCCGGCCGAACTCAGGCCCAGGCCGTGCCGCAGCGCGTGCAGCACGACGTCGTTGATGGACCAGTGACGGTCCTTGGCGAGCGTCTTGATCCGCTCGGCCATCAAGCTGTCGATGTGGCGTATGACGAGGTCCGGCACGAGCGTCGCTCCGTGTCACGCATGCCCAGCTGGCAGGCCATGGTTGCACAGATCGAGGGGGTTTGCAGTAAAGCCCCCGATGGGTGCCGCCGGCCGGTGCCAGCGGCTAGCTCGCACCCTGTTCGAGGGTGCGAAAGCGCCGCCACAGCGCGGCATACAGCAGCATCGCGGGAATCAATGCCAGCACGGTGAGCACGAAGTACCCGCCATAGCCCGCGGCGGTGGCAATGCCGCCGGCGAAGAAACCCAACAGCTTGCCCGGCAGGTTGACGAGGGAACTCAGCAACGCGTACTGGGTGGCAGTGTGTTGGCGATTCACCAGCATCGAGAGGAAGGCCACCGTTGGCGGCCCGAGCATGCCCAGGGTGAGGTTCTCGGCAGAGATCACCAGGGTCAGCGCCACCAGGTTGCCCGGGTGGGCGACCAGCACCAGGTAGAACAGGTTGCTGCAGCCGCACAGCACGACCGTCACCCCCAGCGACCGCCACGCGCCCCAGCGCGCGACCGCGGCGCCGCCCAGGAAAACGCCGACGATGCCGATCCACACGCCGTAGATTTTGGTGATCGCGCCAATCTCGGTCTTGGAGAACTGCATGTCCCGGTAGAACGGGCTCATGATGCCGCCGATCGTTGCCTGCTCGGGGATCTTGAACAGCAGGATGAACAACAGGATCAAGGCCGCCGCCTGCCATCCGTAGCGACGGAAGAAGTCGGTGAACGGATCGGCCACGCTCTCGCGCATCGCCACCCGCCAGCTCGCCGGGCGCGTGCGAATCACGTCCGGCTCGCGCGCCAGCAGCGTGGTGGCGAGCGGGATCGCCATCGCCGCGGCCATCACCAGGTAGACCACCCGCCAGGGCACGTGATCGGCAAGGATCAGCGCCACCGCGCCAGCCAGCAGCAGACCCATGCGGTAGCCCAGAGCGTAGGTCGCCACCAGCGCGCCCTGCACGTCGGGCGGCGCGATCTCGATGCGATAGGCGTCCACGGCGATATCCTGGGTCGCGCCGAAGAAGGCGACCAGCAACGTGGCCGCCACGAACGGCCACAGCTGCGTGGGCGTCAGCAGCGCCATCGCCAGCAATCCGAGTGCCACGCACAACTGCGCGAACAGCAGCCAGCCGCGGCGCTGGCCCAGTCGCGCGAAGCCGGGAATCCGCCAATGGTCGAGCAGCGGCGCCCACACGAACTTGAAGGCGTAGGTGAGTCCGGCGCTGGCGATCATGGTGATCTCCTTCAGCTCGATGCCGTTTTCCTTCAGCCAGTACGCCAGCGTGCCGGCGACCAGCAGGAACGGCAGGCCGGAGGAAAATCCGAACAGCGCCATCGTGCCGGCGGCCGGCTGCGCGAAGGCACGCCAGATCGAGGGCTTGCGCGGTGCCGGTGCCGCCGGCTCAGTCGGCATAGTCGACCGTGTACGGTGCGTGGTCGGAGAAGCGCTGCTCGCGATAGACCGAACAGGCGCGCATGCGGTCGCGCAGGGCCGGGGTGCAGACCTGGTAGTCGATCCGCCACCCCACGTTGTTCTCGCGCGCGCGGCCGCGGTTGGACCACCAGGTGTACTCGACCGCCTCGGGCTTGATCGCGCGGAAGCTGTCGACCCAGCCACGGGTGTGGAACAACAGGTCCAGCCAGGCGCGCTCGGCCGGCAAACAGCCGGAGTTCTTCTGGTTGGAAGTCCAGTTCTTGATGTCGTTCTTGGTGTGGACGATGTTCCAGTCGCCGCAGATCACGTAGTCGCGGCCGCTGTTCAACCATTGGTCGAAGACCGGCGTGAGGAAGTCCATCGCCTTGAACTTGAACTGCTGTCGCTCCTCGCCCGAGGAGCCTGAAGGCACGTACAGCGACACCACCGAGAGGTTACCGAACCGCGCCTCGATGTAGCGGCCCTCGCAGTCGAACGGCTCCCAGCCCAGCTCGGTGAGCACCGCGTCGGGCTCGCGCCGTGCGTAGATGGCCACGCCGCTGTAGCCCTTCTTGCTGCTGGCGTCGCGATAGAAACAATGATGGCCGTCCGGGCGGAACATCGGATCGGTGAGCTGGCCTTCCTGCGCCTTGGTCTCCTGCAGGCAGACCACGTCGGCCTCCTGCGTGCGCAGCCAGTCGAACACGCCCTTGCTGGCGGCCGAGCGGATGCCGTTGGCGTTGAGCGTGACGATTCTCATGCGTTGGGGACTCGTGGCGTGGGAACCCATGGATAATAGCTGCCGATTCCCGAATCTCCATTTCCGCTTCCGGTCCTTCCTCGATGCTTCCCTACCAACGCGACTTCATCGAACTGGCGCTGGCGCGCGACGTGCTGCGCTTCGGCGATTTCACGCTCAAGTCGGGCCGGCAGAGCCCGTACTTCTTCAATCTCGGCCGGATCGATTCCGGCGCGGCCCTGGCGCGCCTGGGCGAAAGCTACGCCGCCGCGCTGGTGCGTGCTCAGTTGCCCGTGGACATGTTGTTCGGCCCGGCCTACAAGGGCATCGCGCTGGCTGCCGCCACCGCTATCGCGCTGGCGACCCGCCACGGCCGCGACCTGCCGTGGGCCTATAACCGCAAGGAGGCCAAGGACCACGGCGAAGGCGGCATGCTGGTCGGCGCGCCGCTCACCGGCCGCGTGCTGATCGTCGACGACGTGATGACCGCCGGCACCGCGGTGCGCGAATCACTGGCACTGATCCGCGCGCACGGGGCCGTCCCGGCCGGCGTGCTGATCGCGCTTGACCGGCAGGAACGAGGCCAGGGCGAGCTTTCTGCCGCGCAGGAAGTGGCGCGCGACCATGGCATCCCGGTGATCGCGATCACCGGCCTGGACGAAGTGCTGGCCTACGCCGGCGAGCGTCCCGAGCTGGCCGCCGAACACGCGCGGCTGCTCGATTACCGCAGCCGCTACGGCGTGTCCGGATGAACGTCGGTCGCGCGAGTGGCGACCGGCGTCACACGCGCGACCTCGGCCTTCGTCCAGGCTTTAGGCGGTATCCGCACGATGGCTATACTGCCCGCCAGGAGGGGGTATCCATGCGCAAGCTCGTTTACGCCGTCGCCATCAGCCTGGCAGCGGTCCTGACCGCCCATGCCCAGAAGGCCACCGGCATCCGCTATCACTGGCGCGATGCCAAGGGCCTGTCCCACTACAGCGACAGTCTCACCTCCGGGGCGATGAAATACGGTTACGACCTGGTCAACGACCGCGGTTACGTGGTGCGCCACGTCGAGCGCCAGCTGAGCCCCGAGGAGCGCGCCGCAGCCGAAAAGGTCGCCGCCGAGCAGGCGGCACAACGCCGCGCCGAGGAAGCGAGCCGGCGTGCCGACCTGCAGATGCTCAATGCGTACGGCGACGAGGCCGACCTCAAGCAGGCACAGCAGGAAGAGCTCGACAGCCTCGACCAGCAGATCAACACCACGCGCCTGAACCTGCGCAGCCAGGAAAAGACCCTGGCCGACCTGCTCGGCCGCGCCGCCGACGTGGAGCGGACCAAGGAAAAAGTGCCCAAGTACCTGGCCGACAGCATTGCCGACCAGCGCAACGTGGTCGCCGGGCAGCGCGCGGTGCTCGAGCGCCAGCAAGACCATCGCGACACGGCCGAAAAGGAGGCCGCGCAGCAGCTCGAGCGCTATCGCGCCCTGAAGAAACAGCAGGACGAACCACAGCACTAGGCGCACATCGGAGATGCGAGCAAGGGCTCGCCCCACGCAACCCGGCGCGGAGCGGTCCGCTACCCCTGGCTACTTCGTCAGAACGGCAGCTTCAACCCCGGATCGACCAGGAACAGCTGCTCGCGGAACGCCTGCTGGATGCGCTTGAGCGCCGCCGCGTTGTCCGCATCGAAACGCAACACCAGCACCGGCGTGGTGTTGGAGGCACGCACCAGCCCCCAACCGTCCGGCCAGTCGGCGCGCACGCCGTCGATAGTGGTCAGCGTGGCATCGCCGAAGCCCGCCTTTTCCTTGAACTTCTCGATGAAGCGGTAGTGCTCGCCTTCGGCCAGCTCGATCTTCAATTCGGGCGTCGACACGCCCTTCGGGCAGGTGGCGAAAATCTGCTCGGGCGTGCGCGCATCCAGGTCGCTGGCGAGGATTTCCAGCAGTCGCGCGCCGGCGTAGATGCCGTCGTCGAAGCCGTACCAGCGTTCCTTGAAGAAGAAGTGGCCGCTCATCTCGCCGGCCAGCTCCGCCTGGGTCTGGCGCATCTTGGCCTTGATCAGCGAATGGCCGGTGCGCCACATCAGCGGGCTGCCGCCGGCCTCCAGCACCTGGCCCTTCAGGTGGCCGGTGCACTTGACGTCGTAAATGATCGTCGCGCCCGGCTGGCGGGACAGCACGTCGCGCGCGAACAGCATCAACAGGCGGTCCGGATAGATGATCTCGCCCTCCCGCGTGACCACGCCAAGGCGGTCGCCGTCACCGTCGAAGGCGACACCGAGGTCCGCGCCGGTCTGGCGCACCGCGTGGATCAGGTCTTCCAGGTTGTGCGGATCGGACGGATCCGGATGATGGTTCGGGAAGGTGCCGTCGACCTCGCAATACAGCGGCACGATCTCACAACCGATGCCTTCGAGTACCTGCGGCGCCACGGCACCGGGAATGCCGTTGCCGCAATCGACCACCACCTTCAGGCGTCGCTCGGCCTGCACGTCGGAGGTAATCCGCTCGATGTAGTCGGGCACCACGTCGACATGGCGCAGGCCGCCCTGGCCGCCGGCCTCCAACGCGCCGCTGGCGATGCGCTTGTACAGGTCCTGGATCGCCCCTTCGGAAAGCGTTTCGCCGCCGACCACGATCTTGAAGCCGTTGTAGTCCGGCGGATTGTGGCTGCCGGTCACCGCTACGCCGCTGCCGGTGTTGAAGCGGTAGGCGGCGAAGTACACCACCGGGGTGGGTACGGCGCCGACGTCGATCACGTCGATGCCCGCTTCGCGCAAACCATCGGACAGCGCGCCGGCCAGCTCCGGCCCGGACAGGCGGCCGTCACGGCCGACCACGATTTCGTTGAGGCCCTTCTCGCGCATCAGCGTGCCGATGGACTGGCCCAGCAGTCGCGCCACCTGTGCCGTGAGCGTCTTGCCGACCACCCCGCGCACGTCATAGGCGCGAAAGATGCTCGGATCGACGGCGTCGGCCGGGCTCGCCGCAGGCGGCATGCTGGCTGCGGGACGCGCCGCCGGCGGTGCCGGCTGGGGCTTGGCGGGAATCACATCGGACACCATGGTCTCCTCGGGTTGGATCTCTTCACGCACGGGCGTTCGACCGCGCAGCGACAACAGGTACAGGCCGCCACCGATGCACAGCAACGCCAGCAAGGCAGCCAGCGGCCAGAAGCGCGGCAGCAGGATGAAGGCAGCCGGTAACGCCGCGCGCACGCTGAAGCTGCTGCCGGGCACCGGCTTGGCGATGTCCTCCGCCTGGGCCGACGGGGCGCCGCGCGTCAGCAGGCTGAGCTCGCCGCGATCATCACCCTGGCGCAGGTCGATGCGCCCATCACCCGGCGCAATGGACTCGAAACGCTGTTGCAGCGGCGTGAATGGCAACTCGATCCAAGCCCACCCCTGCGGCCGCTGCGCCGATCCCAGCGGCTGCACCAGGCTCAATCTGCGCTGGCCGCCCGCCACCACCGTCTGCATCGGCGGCTCGCCCTCACCGGTCTGTGCGGCCATCAGCTGGGCGGCCTTGGCGTAACCGAACGTGCGGTAGTTCGCATGCAGCACTTCGTCCAGGCCCGCACTGTAGACGTCCACGCCCAGTGCCTGCGGCAGGCGCTCGCGCAGCGCCTGGGCGAGCTGGGCGCGATCGCCTTGCAGCATGGACGGATCGAGCGAAGCGGCGGCCTGGGCCACCTGCTTGCGCTCGCCGGCGATTTCCGCCGCCAGCGAGCGTACGGCGGCGTCCTGCGCCGCGTGTACGCGGGCCACCCCGCCGCTTTCGCTGGCGATCAGCCAGGTCTGCCACGCGCAAAACAGGCCCAGCAGCAGCAGCACGGTACCGCCGGCGAGCGGCAACAGCTGCTGCCATGCCACGGCGCCGCCGGCCCCCGGCTCCCTTGCGATCTTTCTTGCCATCTCGCCCCCGCCGCTTGCCACCACGTCAGTTGATGCCTGGTTTCATTGGATACCGGTCGATCCGAATCCGCCGGCGCCACGCGCGGAAGGCGCGAATGCGCTCACCACGCGCAGTCGTGCCTGCGCCACCGGCACCAGCAGCAACTGCGCGATGCGGTCGCCCACACCGATGGTGTAGGGGACGCTGCCGCGGTTCCAGCAGGAAATCATCAGCGGGCCCTGGTAATCGGCATCGATCACTCCGACGAGGTTGCCCATGACCAGCCCGTGCTTATGGCCCAGCCCGGAGCGCGGCACGATCAAGGCGCACCAGCCGGGATCGCCGATGTGGATGGCGATGCCACTGGGCACCAGCACACTCTCGCCGGGCGCCAGGGTGAGCGGCGCCTCGATCGCCGCACGCAGGTCCATGCCGGCGCTGCCGGCGGTGGCCGCTTCGGGCAGCGGAATGGAATCACCCAGGCGCGGATCGAGGACCTTGAGTTCGACGTCGATCATGAACGTGCCATCCGGTAGCGCTCAGCCACGCGCGCGATCAAGCGCGCCGCCAGCGCGCGCTTGGAGGCGCGCGGCAGCTCCTCGCCGCCGCCAGGCCAATACAGGCTCAGCGCATTGTCGTCGGCCTCGAAGCCGAGTCCCTCGCCGACACGGTTGGCAGCGATCATGTCCAGACCCTTGCGGGCGAGCTTGTCCTGCGCGTAGGCGGCCACGTCATGGGTCTCGGCGGCGAAGCCGACCAGGAACGCATGCGGCGACGCAGCAGCCAGGTCCTTCAGAATGTCCGGATTCTCCGCGAGGTCCAGCACCAGCGGCGCGCCGTCGCGCTTCTTGAGTTTGCGCGAGGCGACTTGGGCGGGGCGGTAGTCGCCCACTGCGGCGGCGCCGATGTAGATATCCGCCGACGCAGCCGCCCCCAGCACCGCCTCGCGCATCTGCGCGGCGCTGCGCACGTCCAGGCGCCGGGCGATACCGGCAGGGGATGGCAGGCTGACCGGGCCGGCGACCAGTGTCACCTGCGCGCCGGCCGAGGCGGCCGCCTCGGCCACGGCAAAACCCATGCGCCCGGAACTGCGGTTGCCGATGAAGCGCACCGGGTCGATGTCCTCGTAGGTGGGGCCTGCACTCACCAGCACGCGCAGCCCGGCCAGGGCACCATCGCCGAAGGAGCCGGCCAGCGCATCGCGCAGTTCGTGTGGCTCGAGCATGCGCCCGGAACCGACATCGCCGCAGGCCTGCTCGCCGGCAGCCGGGCCCAGCACGGTTACGCCGCGCGAGCGCAACGTAGCCAGGTTCGCCTGCACCGCGGGATGCGCCCACATCTGCTGGTTCATCGCCGGCGCCACATACAGCGGCGCGGCGCTGGCCAGACACAGGGTAGTCAGCAGATCGTCGGCGTGGCCCTGCGCAAGGCGGGCCAGGATGTCGGCGCTGGCCGGGGCGATGAGCACGCGCTCGGCCCACCGCGCCAGTTCGATGTGGCCCATCGCCGCCTCGGCACCCTCGTCCCACAGCGACACGCGCACCGGCTGGCCCGACAGCGCCTGGAACGTGGTCGCGCCGACGAAGTGCGTCGCGCCTTCGGTCATCGCCACACGCACCTCGGCCCCCTGCTCGCGCAGCCGGCGCACCAGTTCGCAGGACTTGTAGGCGGCGATACCCGCCGAGACGCCGAGCAGGATGCGACGTTGGGCAAGACTCATGTAGGACGGGCCTGACAACCGGGCGAAGCGCTAGCTTACCGGAATCGCCATGGCCCACTGCTGCCTCCGGTCGCACTCCCGCAGGCAGGATGGCCGGATGAGCATCCGTGAATGGCCCAGCGGTGAACGTCCCCGCGAGAAGCTGCTGCACCGCGGCAGCGCCACCCTGTCCGACGCCGAACTGCTGGCCGTGCTGCTGGGCAACGGCATGCCTGGCAAGGATGCCATCGCGTTGGGTCGCGAGCTGCTGCAGGAGGCCGGTGGCCTGGGTGCCCTGCTCGGCCGCGCGGACGGCCCCGCCCCCAAGCCCGGCCTGGGGCCGGCCAAGCGCGCGCGCATCGTCGCCGCGCTGGAGCTGGCCCGGCGCAGCCTGGCCGAGCAGCTGCAGGCCATGCCCAGCCTCGGCAGCCCGCGCGACAGTGGCGAATATCTCAGCGCCCGCCTGCGCCATCTGCCCTACGAGGTATTCGGCTGCCTCTACCTGGACAACCGCCACCGCGTGCTGGCCTTCGAGGAATTGTTCCGCGGCACCGTGGACGGCGCCAGCGTGCACCCGCGCGAGGTCGTGCGGGCGTGCCTTAAGCACAACGCCTGCGCGGTGATCCTGGCCCACAACCACCCCAGCGGCGTCGCCGAGCCCAGCGCTGCCGACCGCGCGATCACCCGCGAGCTGCGCGAGGCATTGCAGCTGGTCGGCGTGCGCGTGCTCGACCACCTGGTCATCGGCCACGGCGCGCCCGTGTCGATGGCCGAGCGCGGGCTGCTGTAGCGGCCGATTGCGCGAAGAAGAGGCGGCGCGCCGGGGATGGCGCGCCACCAGGGGAGCGCACCCGTCGGGGAGAAGCGGGCACCGGGCAAGCGTGCCACTGGCCTGTGGCAAGACCATGACAGCCTTGGGGCTTGACAGGCGGGAAAACTACCGCCGTGACTTATGCACAAGTCGGCCGAGCCGCGTTTGCGGGGCGGCAGTTGGCGGGGCGCGTAAAGCATCACTTGCAACCGTTTGTTTTAGAAAGCTTGTTTTCTTTACAAGCGGGTTTCCAGGTGCCGCTCCGCCGAACCCCGGTGCCACCTCGCAGCTTTCCCCACAGACTTATCCACAGGGATGTCCTCATCACGGCCATGGGCGGGGGCCGCTGCCATGCAGGCCCCGATGCGGAGCCAAAGCCTACGCTCTCTCCCCCTGCGCAGCGGAAGGATCGGTGGCGCGGCTCTGCTAGGATTGTCGGTTCCCGTCGAAGAACGATCCCACCCCGTGAAACAAGCGTTGCGCGACCTGCTGCTGCAGGCCATCCGGACCCTGCAGGATGCCGCCGCCCTGCCCGCCGACCTCGCCCTTCCCGCCTTCGTCGTGGAGCGCGCGCGCAGCCGCGAGCACGGCGACTTCGCCACCAACGCCGCCATGCTGCTGGCCAAGCCGGCCAGGGCAAAGCCGCGCGAGCTGGCCGAGAAACTGGTCGCCGCGCTGCCGGCGAGTCCGCTGCTGGAAAAAGTCGAGATCGCAGGTCCAGGCTTCATCAACTTTTTCCTGGGCGCGGGCGCCTATCACAGCGAGGTGCGGCGCATCTTCGCCGAGGGCGACGCCTACGGTCGGAGCACTACCGGCGCCGGCACTACCGCGGGCGTGGAGTTCGTTTCGGCCAACCCGACCGGTCCGTTGCACGTGGGCCACGGCCGCGCGGCGGCGATCGGCGACTGCCTGGCGCGTCTGCTCGAAGCCACCGGCTGGAACGTCAGGCGCGAGTTCTACTACAACGACGCCGGCGTGCAGATCCACAACCTGGCGATCTCCGTGCAGGCCCGCGCCCGCGGGCTGGCCCCGGGTGACCAGGGCTGGCCGGAGGACGGCTATCGCGGCGACTACATCGCCGACGTCGCGCGCGCCTACCTGGCGGGCGAGTCGGTAGTGGCCGATGGCCAGACCGTCACCGCCGCGAAGGATCCGGACGACCTGGAGGCGATCCGCCACTTCGCGGTCGCCAGCCTGCGCCGCGAGCAGGACCTGGACCTCAAGGCCTTCGGCGTCGGCTTCGACACCTATTTTCTGGAGTCGTCCCTGTACACCGACGGCAAGGTCGAGGAGACCGTGCGCGAGCTGATCGCCCACGGCCACACCTACGAGGAGGGCGGCGCGCTGTGGTTGCGCACCACCGACTACGGTGACGACAAGGACCGCGTGATGCGCAAGTCCGACGGCACCTACACCTATTTCGTGCCGGACGTGGCCTACCACCGCTCCAAGTGGCAGCGCGGCTACGTCCGCGCGATCACCGAGCTGGGCTCGGACCACCACGGCTCGCTGGCGCGCGTGAAGGCCGGCCTGCAGGCGCTCGACTGCGGCATTCCCAAGGGCTGGCCCGAGTACGTGCTGCATCAGATGGTCACCGTGATGCGCGGCGGCGAGGAGGTGAAGATTTCCAAGCGCGCCGGCAGCTACGTCACGCTGCGCGACCTCATCGACGAGGCCGGCCGCGACGCCACGCGCTACTTCCTGATCTCGCGCAAGGCCGATTCGCAGCTCGTGTTCGACATCGACCTGGCCCGTTCGCAGAGCAACGACAATCCGGTCTACTACATTCAGTACGCCCACGCGCGGGTCTGCTCGGTGTTGCGGCAGGCGGGCGAGAAGGGCTTGACCGTCGACCTCGAGCAGGGCCTGGCCGAGCTCGCCCGGTTGGACAACGAGCACGAGCAGATCCTGCTCACCGAACTGTCCAGATATCCCGAGATCGTCGACGCCGCCGCCGCCAACCTCGAGCCGCACCTGCTCGCCGGCTGGCTGCGGGAACTGGCCAATGCGTTCCACACCTACTACAACTCGTACCAGTTCCTGGTCGACGAAGCGGGCTTGCGCAATGCGCGCCTCGCGCTGGTGGTGGCGACCCGCCAGGTGTTGAGGAACGGTCTGGACCTGCTGGGCCTGAGCGCCCCGGAGAGCATGTAATGGCAGCACGCAAGTCCAAGGGCCGGCAGGCCGTACGCAACCGCAAGGGCGGTTTCCCGGGTTGGGGCTGGGCGGTGATCGGCATTGCCGTCGGCGTGGTGGCGATGATCGTGCTGACCCGCCATTCGATGCTGCCGATGGCACCCTCCGGCCCGCAGCCCAACCCGCAGGCGACCGTCCAGGGCGGCGGCGACAAGGGTCTCGCGCCCGCCGAGAGCGCGCCGAAGAAGCCGCAGTACGACTTCTACTCGGTGCTCTCGGAGAAGGAAGTGCGCATCCCCGACGAGCAGATCAGCGCGCAGGCGCGTGCCGAGCAGCAGCAGAAGCAGCAGGCCGCGCAGCAGGCGCAGGCCACGGCAGCACGGCAGCCACCGGCCGCCAATCCCAACGCCCCCGCGGCAGTCACCGAGAACATCCAGGCCGCGCCCGCCACTGCGGTGCCGTCGCCGGCCGCCGGCAGCGGCTACCTGCTGCAGGTCGGCGCTTTCCCCAACGCCGCCGATGCCGAGGCACTGAAGGCCAAGCTCGCGCTGCAGGGATTCGTCGCCAACGTGCAGACGGTGCAGGTCGGCAGCCAGACCTTCCACCGCGTGCGTCTGGGGCCGTATCGCTCCGCCACCGAGCTCGAGTCGGTGCAGAACCGCCTGGCCGGTGCCGGCTACAAGGCAATCGCGTTGAAGGAAGGCCGCTGAGATGAGCGGCAAGGTCGCCTGGATCACCGGTGCCACCGCCGGCTTCGGCGCTGCCACGGTCGAGCGTTTCGTCGCCGGTGGCTGGTGCGTGGTCGCCAGCGGCCGGCGTGCCGACCGGCTGCAGCAACTGGTCGACCGGCACGGCGCCGAGCGCGTGCATGCGCTCGCCTTCGACGTCCGCGACGAGGCGGCGATGCGCTCGGCGCAGGCCAGCCTGCCGGCCGAATTTGCCGCCATCGACCTGCTGGTCAACAACGCCGGCCTGGCGTTGGGCACCGCTCCGGCGCAGCAGGCCGACCTCTCGCAGTGGAAGCAGATGATCGACACCAACGTCACCGCGCTGGTGACGTTGACTCGCCTGCTGCTGCCCACGCTGATCGAGCGCCGCGGTGCGATCGTCAACGTCAGCTCCACCGCCAGCACCTACCCTTATCCCGGCGGCAACGTCTACGGCGGCACCAAGGCCTTCGTCTCGCAGTTTTCGCTGGGCCTGCGCTCGGACCTGCACGGCACCGGCGTGCGCGTCACCTCGGTCGAACCGGGCATGGCCGAGACCGAGTTCACCCTGGTGCGCACGGGTGGTGACCAGGCGGCATCGGACAGGCTCTATGCGGGCGCGCATCCGATCACCGCCGGCGACATCGCCCAAACGCTGTGGTGGATCGCCAACCTGCCGGCGCACCTCAACGTCAACCGCATCGAGCTGATGCCGACCAGCCAGTCGTTCGCCGGGTTCCAGGTGCACCGCGAGTGACCTGCCGGGCGGGCCGGGCCCGCCCGCGAAACCCGTTACTGCATGTGCCATCCGTGGCTGACCACCAAGCTCTGGCCGGTCAGCGCGGCGCTGGGGAGGGTCGCCAGGAACAACGCTGCCTGCGCCACGTCCTCCAGCGTAGTGAACACGCCATCGACGGTGTGCTTGAGCATCACGTTGCGGATCACCTCATCCTCGCTGATCCCCAGCTCCTTGGCCTGCTCGGGGATCTGCTTCTCCACCAGCGGCGTGCGCACGAAGCCCGGGCAGATCACATGCGAGCGTACGTGGTGCGGCGCGCCCTCCTTGGCCAGCGTGCGTGCGAGGCCAAGCAGGCCGTGCTTGGCGGTGACGTAGGGCGCCTTCAGCACCGAGGCCTCGTGCGAATGCACCGAGCCCATGTAGATCACGATGCCGCCGCGGTCGCCCTCGTACATGTACCGGAGCGCCGCGCGGGTAGTGAGAAAGGCGCCATCCAGGTGGATCGCCAGCATCTTCTTCCAGTCTGCGAAGGCGAAGCTTTCGATCGGGTTGACGATCTGCACGCCGGCGTTGGAAACCAGGATGTCCAGATGGCCGAACGCCTGCACCACCGCCTCAGTGCCGGCGTCGACCGCGTGCTCGTCGGTGACATCCATCGTCACGCCCATCGCGCGGCCGCCGGCCGCATTGATGGCGGCGGCCGTGGCATCCGCTGCCTGCGGGTTGATGTCGGCGATCGCCACGGCGGCGCCTTCGCGCGCGTAGCGTTCGGCGATCGCCCTGCCGATGCCGCTGGCCGCGCCGGTGATGAGGGCGACCTTGCCGTCGAGACTGGCCATGGCTTTTGCTCCGCAGAGGGGGCCTTTGATTGTAGGCCGCGCACCCGCGGGCGCCATCGGACCTAGGTGCAGGGCGCCGGTATGCGCAGGAGCGCCCATGGGCGCTCCCGCATCGGGGATGGCCGGGCTCAGTCGGCCAGGTAGGTGTAGGCCGTGAGTCCGGCGTCGAGATCGCGGTAGAGCGCTTCCGCCGGCTCGCCGGTGATCCCCGCTGCCGCGATGCGCTCGCGGTAGCTGCGCCGCAACGCTGCGACGTCGTAGCCGACGTAGTCGAGCATCACGTCGGTCGTGTCGCCGCGGCGTACATGGTCGAACAGGTAGCCTTCGCCATCGGCGCGCACGTTCACCGCGTCGGTATCGCCGAACAGGTTGTGGATGTCGCCCAGCGTTTCCTGGTAGGCCCCGACCATGAACAGCCCCAGGCAATAGTCCTGGCCCGGCTTGAGGCGGTGCAACGGCAGGCTGACGTCGACGCCCTCGGCATCGACGTAGTGATCGATGCGCCCGTCCGAGTCGCAGGTGAGGTCGACGATCACGCCCCGCCTGGTCGGTTCCTCGTCCAGTCGCGTGACCGGCACGATCGGGAAGATCTGGTCGATCGCCCAGATGTCCGGTACCGATTCGAATACCGAGAAATTGAGGAAGTACTTGTCCACCAGCTTCTCGTCCAGCTCGTCGAGCAACACACGGTGCGCGCGGTCGGCGGGCGACAGCCGCGCGCGCACCGCATTGGCGACCAGGTAGAACAGCTCGTCCAGCCGCGCGCGGTCGGCCAGGCTCAGCTGGCCCAGGGCATACAGCGACTGGCCCTCGGCCAGGTGGTGCTGGGCCTCGTGGTAGAGCTCCAGCGGCGGGCGTTCGCCCAGCGCGGCATGCACCTCGCGCAGGTGGCGCAGCACCGTCGGCTCGTCCGCGCGCGGCGGTGGCAACGCGCCGGCGGGCACTTCCTCGACCTCGGTGACGTCGGACACCAGCACGGCGTGATGTGCGGTCATCGCGCGGCCGGCCTCGGTGAGGATGTGCGGAGCAGCCAGGCCTTCGGCAGCCACCGCCTCGGCCAGCGACTGCACGATGGTCGCAGCGTACTGCTCCATCGAGTAGTTGATCGAATTGTGGCTGCGCGAGCGCGAGCCCTCATAGTCCACGCCCAGGCCACCGCCGACGTCGACGATCTCCAGAGGCACGCCCAGGCGCGAGAGTTCGACGAAATAGCGCGTGGCCTCGCGCATGCCGTTGGCGATGTCGCGCACGTTGGAGATCTGCGAGCCCATGTGGAAATGCTGCAGCTTCAGCGTGTGCTTCAGTCCCGCCTTGTCCAGCGCGGCCACCAGCTCGAGCACCTGCGCCGGCGACAGTCCGAACTTGCCCTTGTCGCCGCCGGTGTTCTGCCACTTGCCAGCACCGATGGAGGCCAGGCGCACGCGCACGCCGAGCAGCGGCTCGACATCCAGCACCTGGGCCTCGGCGATCACGTGCGCCAGTTCGGACAGCTTCTCGATCACGATGAACACGCGTAGGCCGAGCTTGCGGCCGATCAGCGCCAGACGGATGTACTCGCGGTCCTTGTAGCCGTTGCAGATCACGATCGAGCCGGCGCGCGCCAGCGCCAGCACGGCCATCAGCTCGGGCTTGGAGCCGGCCTCCAGGCCGAAGCCCCGGCTGCCGGCGGCGACCAGTTCCTGCACCACACCGCGTTGCTGGTTGACCTTGATCGGAAAGATCGCGGTGTAGCCGCCGGCGTAGCCGGTCTCCCCGATCGCGTGGGCGAACGCGCCCTGCATGCGCTTGAGACGATCGGCCAGGATGTCGGGAAAGCGCACCAGCAGCGGCAGCCGCAGCCCCTGCGCCTTCGCCTGCTCGACGATCTGCGGCAGCGACAGCGACGGGCCCTGCGCGCCGCGGGGGCGCATCACGATACCGCCTCGGGCATCGATGTCGACGTAACCGTCGCTCCAGTAGGGCACGGCATAGAGCAGGCGGGCGTCGTCGACGGTCCAGGACGTGGACATGGCAAGGGTCTCCTTCAAGGCAAACGGATCCATGCACGTCGCAGCGGCGAGCCTTGACGCCAAGCTCGAATGAGCGAAAGCCCGCCGGCCGGAAGCCTCGCACGCCGCGGGGCCGGATGGGCTCATGGGCGGCCGGTGGCCTGTCCCGGCGCGCATTGTAGCGGCGAGCGGCGGCAACAGGGGGTCAACGCGCACATTGCCTGCGCACGGTTGCCGCTACAATGCCGGCCCTTTCACGTCTCTCCATGCAGGACAGCACCATGTCGCAACTCAGCTGGTTCACCGAGGCCCACCAGACCTCCGGCTCTTCCATCGGCTTCCGGGTGGAAAAACTGCTGCATGCGGAGAAGACCCCGTTCCAGACCATCGAGATCTACCAGACCACCGACTGGGGCAACCTGATGGTGATCGACGGCTGCGTGATGCTGACCAGCCGCGACAACTTCCTCTACCACGAGATGATGACCCACCCGGCGCTGTTCACCCATGCGCGCGCCAAGCGCGTGGTGATCATCGGCGGCGGCGACTGCGGCACGCTGCGCGAGGTGCTCAAGCACGAGGAAGTCGAGCACGCCGCGCAGGTGGAGATCGACGAGCGCGTGACGCGCCTGGCCGAGCAGTATTTCCCCGAACTGTGCGAATCCAACGGCGACCCGCGCGCGGAGCTGCTGTTCATCGACGGCATCAAGTACATGGCCGAGGCGGAGCCGGACTCGCTCGACCTGATCATCGTCGACTCCACCGACCCGGTCGGTCCGGCCGAAGGCCTGTTCAACGCCGCCTTTTACGCCAGCTGCCACAAGGCCCTGCGCCATGGCGGCATCCTGGTGCAGCAGAGCGAATCGCCGCTGGCGCACATCGAGCTGATCAAATCGATGCGCTCGGCCATGCGCACCTCGGGCTTCGCCGCGGTCAAGACGCTGACCTTCCCGCAGCCGTGCTACCCGACGGGCTGGTGGAGCTGCACGATGGCGCGCAAGGGCGCGGACCTGTCCGGCTTCCGCGAGCGCGGAGCGATCAGCAAGGGCTTCCCGACCCGCTACTACAACGCCGACACGCATCGCGCCGCGCTGGCCCAGCCGGAATTCATGCGCGAAGCGCTGGGCGAGTAAGCGTCTCCGCCAGGGAGCGTTCCGTGTTGCACGGAACGCTCAGAACATCTTCTGTCGCACCTTCGGCAGCAGCACCACGATCAACGTGGCGATCGGCCCGAGCACCAGCGACAACAGGAACCACAGCGCGCCGCTGCGGTTCTTGCCCTGCGCCAGGCCGGCGTTGATCAGCGCCAACGTGCCCCAGCCAACGAACCACGGCGCGGCCTGGGCATCGGCCAAACTGGAAAACTGATTCACGGCATTTCTCCGGTCGTTCGCGGGTGCGCGCAGGCGCGCGTCGGGGAAGCGGCCATGCTAACCATCACCGCCAGTGTGCGCGCATGGCGCCGGTCGGCGGATCAGGCTGGCTTAATCCATGCCCGCTATGCTGCCCGCTTCGATTCGCCCAAGGAGAACGCGATGCCGGGACTGCGTCAACTCGCCCTTGCGCTGGTGTACGCGCTGGCTCTCTGCACGGCGCCGCTACCTGCATGGGCAAGCAAGGCCAAGCCCACTGCGCAGCAGGCGCGCACCGCTGCGCTGATCGCGTTCCAGCGCGACCTGGTCAGCGTGCTGGCACCGCGGGCGGACGCTTTGCCGTTGCTGGGCGCCGCGCTGCTGGCGCGCCCGCTGCCGAAGCAGCCGAAGGCGAACGACTTCCACAGCCTGATCGAACGCGCCGTGGCTGCGCCGGGCCATGGTCCGGCACAGCGCTGGGTGCAGCTGGCCGACTGCGACGCCAAGGCCGATGCCTGCCCCAATCCGGCAGCGCTGCAGGCGCTGGTCGCGGAGGCGCCGGACAACGCCGCCGTGTGGTTGCTCAAGCTCGGCCGGGACGTGCACGACGACAAACACGATGCCGCCCGCGCCGACCTGGCCCGTGCCGCCCAGGCCAAGTTCTACGACGACTACACGGGCACCACCCTGCAGGCCCTGGCCACCAGCATTGGGGTGCTGCCACCGCCTGAGCCCACGCTCGACCCGCGAGGCGGCGCCGGTGCGGCCGGCGTGCAGGCGATGATCGTGTTCGGCATCGCCGGCGCGCAACCGCAGTTGGGTCTGCGCGCCACCGCGCAGCTGTGCCAGACGGCCGGCGACGACCAGGCGCTCGCCGCCGATTGCCGCCAGCTCGGCAAGACGCTCGAGTGGGGTTCAAGCCCGCTGGCCCGCTCGCTGGGGCTGCACCTGCGCGAAGTGCTCGCCAGCGAGCCCGATGAGCAGACCGAACACGAGCGGCGCGACCTGGTCTGGCAGTTGCAGCAGTTCACCCGGCTGGCCGCCCGTGCGCAGACCGACAAGGCCCAGGCCCAGCACCTGCTGGCGCTGGCCCGCCGTGGCGGTACCGAAATGAGCCTGATGCTTGCCGCCCTGCGCGACGCCGGCGTGCCGACCACGGCGCCGGCCGACTGGGAGCCAAACCAGACGGAGAATGCCGGGCACACCGGCTCGTAACGAGCTTCCGGCTGGGCGGAGCGGACCCATACTCGCGGTTCCCCTGCCCACCAGCTACGCTTGCCCCCACCTTTGGCGAACAGGCGATCCGATGCTGACGGTGCTGGTGGCATGCAGCAAAGGCGGGTGCGGCAAGAGCACGCTGGTCACCCAGCTGGCATCGCACTGGGCGCAGGAAGGCAAGCGCACGGCGATCGTCGACACCGACCGCCAGGGCTCCAGCTACCACTGGGCCATGCTGCGGCCCGAAGGCACACCCGGCGTGCTCGGACTGGAAGGCCGGCGCGGCCTGCAGAAGCTGCCGCCGGATACCGAGCGGCTGCTGATCGACACGCCCGCGGGCAGCAGCGAGCGCGAACTGGAGCCGCTGCTCGAAGCGGCCAGCGCGGTATTGGTCCCGGTCCTGCCCTCCTCGTTCGACCTGCATGCCACGCTGGGTTTTCTCGACCAGCTTGCGCTGGTACCGCGGATCAGGCGCGGCAAGCTGCCGGTGGCGCTGGTCGGCAACCGCCTCAAGCCCTGGACCCATGCCAGCCAGGACGCGCTGGCGCAACTGGCCGAGGCCTCGGCCTTCCCGGTAGTCGCCGAACTGCGCGACAGCCAGGCCTACGTGCTGCTCACCGCACTGGGCAAGGGCATCTTCGACTACCACTCCGAACAGGTGCGCAGCCAGCAACAGGATTGGCTGCCGCTGCTGCGCTGGCTCAAGCGCCAGCATTGAATGCGAGGAACGCCATGCAGGAACTGATCTTGTTGCGACACGCCGAGGCGCTGCCCGCGGCCACCGGCGGCGACGACCGCAGCCGCACGCTGAGCCCGCGCGGCGAACAGGAGGCACTGGCCGCCGGCCGCTGGCTGGCCTCCCACGGTGCGCGCCCCGACCGCGTGCTGTGCTCGCCCGCCGAGCGCGCCCGCCACACCGCCGACCTGGCGATGCGCGCGATGACGCCGGACGCCTCGATCGGTTTGTCCGAGGACGTGTACGAGGCGACGCCGGGCGAGCTGCTGGCGCTGCTCGACCAGCATGCCGATGCCCGCTGCGTGCTGCTGGTCGGGCACAATCCGGGCATCGAGCGGCTGGTGGCGCTGTTGGTCGAAGGCCGCTCGGACGAATTCCGCGGCATGCCGCCGGCGGGGCTGGCGGTGCTGCACCTGCACGACGCGCTGGAGCCGGGCAACGCGCGGCTGGATGCGTTCTGGTCGCCCTGATGCGAACGGCCACCGCGGTCGCGCTGCTGGGCCTGGCGCTCGCCACCCACGCGGCACCGGCCCGCATGTGGCACATTCAGAGCCCGCCTTCGCACGCCGACTTCGGCATCCGCCTGCTGTGGCTGCACACGGTCCACGGCCGCTTCGAGCGCATCGTCGGGACGGTTCGGCCGCAGGTCGACGAGCAAGTCGTGGTGGATGCCCGCGTGGCGGTGGACAGCCTGGCCATGGACTCGCAGCGCCTGCGCCGCTGGGTACTCGATGAGGAGTTCTTCGATGCGGCGCATTACCCGGCCCTGCATTTCGTTTCCGCGCCGGTGGCGCGTGGCGCGCTCGAGGAAGGTGGCCCGCTGGATGGCCAGCTCACCTTGCGCGGGGTCACCCGCCCGGTGCGCTTCGAACTGCTGCCCGCCCGCTGCACCGCCGACGCCTGCTTGATCGAGGCTCACGGCGAACTGCGTCGCAGCGAATTCGGCATGGGCGGCCACCACGCCCTGCTGTCCGACCACGTGGAGCTTGCACTTTCCATCGCGATCGCCCGCGCGCCCGACTGAACCGCCTGGCTACGCCGGCGCGGGCGCCTTGCTTCGATGCTCGGGCAACGCCCGTATCATGCGTGGCATGTCTTTGCGTCGCCTCGCCCTGTTCGCCCTGCTCGCCGCTGCCGCACTGCTCGATGGGTGCACGCTGTCGCGCGCGCAGATCCGCCGTGCCGACGCCATGGTCGCCGCCACCACGCCGGCGGCTTCTTCCTGCGATCGTGCCGACCACTGCGCGCAACCTTCGCCGCTGCTCGATGCCGCGCGACAGGCGCTGGCCGCGTCGACACCGACCCACCCGCAACACCGGGTGGCGCTGCTGGATGAGAGCGAGCCGGCGCTGGTGGCGCGGCTCAGCCTGATCCGCGCGGCACGACGCACGATCGACGTGCAGACCTACATCTGGGACCAGGACGACGTCGGCCAACTGGTGCTGGACGAACTGGTGAAGGCCGCGCGCCGCGGCGTGCAGGTGCGTATCCTCGCCGACCAGCTGTTTTCCTTCGGCAATGTGGCTGTGCTCGATCGCCTCGCGCGCGCCAGCCCCAACCTGAAGGTGCGCCTGTACAACCCGACCTTCCACGAGGCGAGCACGTCGCCGCTGGAATGGGCCGCCGGCATCGCCTGCTGTTTTTTCCGCTTCAACCAGCGCATGCACAACAAGGTGCTGGTGGTCGACGGCACGGCCGGCATCACCGGCGGGCGCAACTACCAGGATCGCTACTTCGACTGGGACGACGACTTCGACTACGTCGACCGCGACGTGCTGGTCGGCGGTCCGGCCGCGCAGTCGATGGGCAGGAGCTTCGCGCTGTTCTGGCGGCACAGGCGCTCGGTGCCGCTGACCCACCTGCGCGACGTCAACCACTACATCCTCAACCACCCGGACGCGCCGGACTGGCCAGCGCCGACATACGAACATCCGCAGCGGGTCTTCCGCGTCGAGCAGGAAGCCAGTGATGCAGCATGGCTGCAGGCCCACGTGCTGGCCGACAGCGTGCAGACCGGCGAAGTGGAGTTCTTCAGCGACCTGCCAGCCAAGACCGAGCAGCCGCTCAAGCGCCAGGCGCGCCAGTTCACCGCCCACGTGATGCAGATGGTCGGCGCGGCACGCCACGAGGTGGTGCTGCAGACGCCCTACCTGGTGATGAGCCGGCGCGCGCGGCGGATCTTCGAACGCCTGCACAAGGAAAGCCCGCCGCCGCACATCGTGGTGTCGACCAATTCGCTGGCCTCCACCGACGCCTTCGCCGTGTACGCGGTGTCCTACAAGCACCGCAAGCGCTACCTGAAGCGATACGGCTTCGAGATCTACGAGCTCAAACCGCACGCCACCGACGCGGCCGCAGCGAACGCACGCGCCAGCCTCGAGTGGATCGGCGACGACGGGCATGCCAACGGCGATCGCGCGCACGACGTCTCGCACCGCTACGTCGGCACCGAGACCCACGGCCTGCTCGGCAGCCACGGCAGCAGCCAGCGCCCGGCGCCGCTGGTCAGCGAGGGCCGCCGCTTCGCCCTGCACGCGAAGTCGATCGTGGTGGACGACCGCTTCGCCATGGTCGGCTCGCATAATTTCGATCCGCGTTCGGACCACTACAACACCGAGGCCGGCGTGATCGTCTACGACCCGCGCTTCGCCGAGCAGCTGCGCCAGGCGATCCTGCGCGACACCCAGCCGCAGAACGCCTGGGTGATCGCGCCGCGGCGGCCGGTGGTGCCGTTCCTGACCAAGCTCAACCAGGCCATCGGTGACCTTTCCGAGAGCCTGCCGCTGTTCGACTTCTGGCCCTACCGCTTCGCCACCAGCTACCAGCTGAAGGCAGGTTGCACGCCGATGCGGCCGAGCGACCCGGGGTTCTTCAGCTGTTACGAGCCGGTGGGCGATTTCCCGGACGTGGCGTTGTCGCCCAAGCTGATCTACACGCGGCTGATCACGGCGTTCGGGTCGAGCGCGAGCGGGATCCTGTAGCGGTGGCACTTAGCGGTGGCACTTGCTCCTTCCCCCTCCGGGTAGAAGGCCGGATGAGGGCCCGGGGCTCGCAGGAGCGCCGCGTGGGAGCCCGACGGGGTCGCCAAGCTCGCCGAGAGTGACCCTCTCCGCGGGGGAGAGGGCGGCTCAAGGTGGCGTCGAAGGCGCGCGGCTGTCGAAGCGCATGGGCAGTTCGCCCTGCACGCCGGCAGCACCGGCGGGCACGGCGAAGCGCCAGCGCTGGACCGTGGCCACGGCGTGCGCGTCGAGTACCGGGTCGCCGCTGGACCTGGCAACGCGAGCGGCGGTGACCTGGCCGGTGCCATCGGTGGCGACATCGAGCACCACGCGGCCGTCCAGATGGCCACGCAGCTGCACCCAGGAGGACGGACCCGGCGGCGTGTCCAGCGGCACCAGCGCCGGTGATGCCACCGGCACGGGGTGCGGAGCAGCTTCCGGTTGCGCGCCGACCACGCGTGGCGCGGCATGCGCGCGATGGCGCACCGGTGCACGATGCGCGCGCGCCGCGGCCTGCGCAGCCGGTCTTGGCGGCGGCCCGATCCAGTCGTCGGTGAAGCCGCTCAGCCAGTCGGTGCCCCAGATGCCGATGAGCAAGGCCAGCACACTCAGGGCAGCGGTGATGCGCAGGCGCGGCATGGCGACGGCGCGGTTCAGCGCTCCAGGATCGCCACCACGCCCATGCCGCCGGCGGTGCAGATCGAAATCAGGCCGCGGCCGCTGCCCTTCTGCGCCAGCTCCTTGGCCAGCGTGGCGACCAGCCGCGCACCGGTGGCGGCGAACGGGTGGCCGACGGCCAGGCTGGAGCCGTGCACGTTGAGCCTGGCCGGGTCGATGCTGCCCAGCGGCGCGGAAAGGCCCAGCCGGTTGCGGCAGTAATCGGCGCTTTCCCACGCACGCAAGGTGCACAGCACCTGCGCGGCGAACGCTTCATGGATCTCGTAGAAGTCGAAGTCCTGCAGGGTGAGCCCGTTGCGTGCGAGCAGCCGCGCCACGGCGACGGTCGGGGCCATCAGCAGGCCCTCGCCGTGCACGAAGTCGACCGCAGCCACCTCGGCATCGCGCACCCAGGCCTGCACGGGCAGCCCGCGTTGCGCGGCCCAGTCCTCGCCCGCCAGCAGCACCGCGGCGGCGCCGTCGGACAGCGCCGTCGAATTGCCGGCGGTAAGCGTGCCGTGGCCGGAGGTGCGATCGAAGGCCGGCTTGAGCGTCGCCAGCTTCTCCATGCTGGTATCCGGCCGCAGGATGTTGTCGCGCTTGACGCCGCGAAAGGGCACGACCAGGTCGTCCATGAAGCCGGACTCGTAGGCCGCGGCCAGCTTCTTGTGGCTTGCCAGCGCCAGGGCGTCCTGCGACGGGCGGTCGATGTGCCACTCGCGCGCCATCTTCTCGCAGTGGTCGCCCATCGACATGCCGGTGCGCGGCTCGGCCACGCCGGGAAACGAAGGTTTCAGTTCCGCTATCGAGAAGCCGCGCGTGGCAGCGGCGAGCTTGTCCTGCCAGCCCTTGGCGCGGTTGATGGCCAGCAGCCGCTTGCGCAGGCGTTCGCCGTAGACGATCGGCACGTCGCTGGTGGTGTCCGAACCGGCGGCGATGCCGGCTTCGATCTGCCCCACCGCGATCTTGTTGGCCACGATGATGGCGTTGTCCAGCGAGGTGCCGCAGGCGCGTGCCGTGGTGATGCCCGGGGTGGTCGGCGCCAGGCCGGAACTCAGCAGCGCCTCGCGCGCGAGGTTCCAGTCGGCGGCGTGCTTGATCACTGCGCCCAGCGCCACTTCACCCAGTTCCACGCCGTGCAGGCCGTAGCGCTCCACCAGCGCGCCGAGCACCTTGACCGACATGCCGAAGTTGCCGACGTCGGCGTAGGCGGTGTTGTTGCGGCAGAACGGGATGCGCACACCGCCGATCACACCGACGCGCTTCCTGGTTTTTTCCATGTCCGGGGCGGTCCTGAAGCCGTGAGCCCCCAAGGCTAACCCGCAGGCCCATGCGTAGGAAGCCCAAAAGCGTGAACGACGGTCGCGGCCTATAATCGTCGGTTCCCCGCCGTTCGGACGTCCCGCTGATGGATGCGCAACCGCTGATCGCCCTGCCCGCGGTGCTCGCGCTGGAACTGCCACCGGGCCAGTCGCCTGCCACCGCCACGCTGAGCCGCGACGAGGCCGCAGCGCTGGCCGCGCTGGTCGCCGACGACCTGCATGCGCTGCTTCCGCGCATCGGCGAAGCGCGACTGGCCCTGGCCGGCGCGCTGTTCGATCCGGTCGAGCTGCTGCGCCCGGGCTTCCCCGTGTGGGCCACGCTGGACGAACTGGCGCGCCGGGTGCCGCGCGGCCACCTGGAGAACGTAGTCGCCTTCGGCAGCCACGACGGCCACATGCCGGCGCAGACGCTGGAGCCGGAATCCGGACACGCCGGTGGCGCGCTCCGCCTGCTGCCGCTGTCGGTGCTCGCGCCCGAGGCGCTGGCCGATGCGCTGGCGCAGGAGATGGAAGTGCAACTGGTCGGCCGCGGCGAGGCCGGCGCGCGCACCGCCGATTGGCTGATGCGCTCGCTCGGCGTGCGGCTCGAGCACGCCCGCTACCTGAGCCGCAACGACCTGCTCGCGCTCACCTGCGTGCAGTACGAACACGTCAACCTGGCACCGCTGTGGAGCCTGCTGGAAGCGGCACTGCTTACGCCCTACCAGCCCGAAGCCGCGCTCACCGCACGCGGCCTGCCGCTGCGCTACGCCGACGGCCGGGTGTACGCCGGCTCACCCGCGGCCTGGCTGGCGGCCCAGCCGGGCGACGCGGCCGAACGCGCGCACGCCTTCGCCGGACTGGTATTCGAGTTGCGCCAGTACGCCGCACTGCTCGGTGCCCACCGCCTGCCGCTTGAGCTGGCCGACGGCGAGGGCGCCGAGGGCTGGCTACTCGAGACCCTGGCCGCGCCGGATCCAGCACTGGCGCCCCCCCTCCTCGTCGCGCACGAGGCCCCCGGTCTGGGCGTGGTGGCGATCACCGCCGCGCAGGCCGGGGCCAGCGGCCAGCCGCGCCTGCTCGCCCATGGCTACCCGCTGGCTGCGCAGGCGCTGGGGCCGCTGGTCGCGGTGCTCGCTGCCCGCTTCGGCAGCGAGCCGGCACTGCACGCGCAGGGCCGCGTGGTGGTGGGCGGGACCGGGCTCACCGCACCAGGCGCCGCGCGTCACTGAAAGCGGCACGGTCGGTCAGATCTCCCTAGAAGCGACTTCCGCCGGTTGTGGCATCCGCCCAACGGCAGGCGCATGATGGATGGCAGAGCAGGGGTGTGCGCTCGGGGGGAGTGCCATGAACCAACCCCTTTCACCGGACGGGTCGCGGTCCGATCCGTCCGAAGATGCCGGCCATTCCGCCCGGAACTGGCCTGAGCACGTGCTGCGTGGCGTACCCGCATTGATCGCCTACCTCGATCCGGAGCTGTGCGTGCGCTTCGCCAACCAGCCACCGCGGCGCTGGCTGGGGCGGCCGGCCGAAGGCCTGGCTGGCCGCCAACTGGATGAACTGCTGGACGAGGCCAGCGCGCCGCGGGTCATCGAAGCCCTGCAGGCAGCTCTGGGCGGACGCCCGAGCACGGTCGAGGGCGTGCTGTTCGCCGGTCGCGCGCACCGCTACATGCACGCCAGCTTCCAGCCCGACGCCGACCCGCAGGGCCGCGTGCACGGCGCGTTCGCGGTGTTCATCGACATCACTGAGCGGCACGCGCTGGAGCTCAAGCTGCGCGAGAGCGAGCAGCGCTTCTTCGGCGCCTTCCAGCACGCCGCCATCGGCATGGCGCTGGTGCGCCCGGATGGCCGCTTCCTGCGGGTCAACGAAGCGGTATGCCGGATGCTTGGCTATTCGGAGGAAGAATTCCTCACCCTCAGCATCGCCGACATCACCCATCCGGACGACTACGCCGACGATGCAGCGCAACTGCAACAGATGCTCGCCGGCGACAGCGACGCCTACCAGATGGAGAAGCGCAACCTGCACAAGGACGGCCACGTCGTGCATTTCCAGCTCAGCGTCTCGCTGGTGCGCGACGAACACGGCAAGCCACTGTATTTCGTCTCGCAGGTGGAAGACATCAGCCAGCGCAAGCAGTACGAGGAGGCGCTGTTCCGCGAGCGCGAGCTGGCCGAGGTAACGCTCAACTCGATCGGCGATGCGGTGATCGCGGCCGACCTCGAACTGCGCATCACCTTGCTCAATCCGATCGCCGAAGGCCTGACCGGCTGGAGCGCCACCGAAGCGCGCGGCCGGTCGATGGACGAGGTGTTCCGCCTGCGCGACGCGCGCACCGGCGCGTCGTTGGCAAACCCCCTGCGCACGGCGATGGAACGCAACGCGATCGTGGACCTGGAAGGCAAGGCCGTGCTGCTGCACCGCAATGGATTCGAGACACCGATCGAGGATTCATCCGCACCCATCCACGACCACGCCGGCCACGCGATCGGCGGCGTGCTGGTGTTCCGCGACGTCAGCGAGACGCGCGCGCTGGCGCTGAAGATGATCCACCTCACTCAGCTCGACACGCTCACCGGACTGCCCAACCGAAGCCAGATGCAGGGGCAGATCGAACAGGTCGTGGCTACCGCGCGGCGGCGCCAGCAGCGTTGCGCGCTGCTGCACATCGACATCGACCATTTCAAGCGCATCAACGAACAGCACGGTCCGTCCAATGGCGACCGCGTGCTGCGCGCGTTCGCCGCGCGGCTGCGCCAGGCGCTGAAGGATGACGATTTGCTGTGCCGCCACCACGGCGACGAGTTCGTTGTGGTGCTGCCGCAGGTCGAGGCACCCGGCCAGGCGGCCAGCGTGGCGCAGCGGCTGATCGCTTACGGCGAACGCACGGCGGTGGCCGGCCTGCCGGAGCTGACCCTGCGCCTGTCGGTTGGCATCAGCGTGTTCCCCGACGACGCGCCCGATGCCGACAGCTTGCTGCGCAATGCCGACAGCGCGATGTACGAGGTCAAGGTCGGCGGCCGCCAGAGCTACCGCTTCTTCACCCCCTCGATGAACGAGCGCGCCGCGGCGCGGCGGCGCATCGAGGCGGAGCTGCGCCAGGCGATGGCGCGCAACCAGCTGTCGCTTTTCTACCAGCCGAAGGTGGACGCCACCGACGGGCGCATCGTCGGCGCCGAGGTGCTGCTGCGCTGGTACGGGCCCGACGGCACCGAACGCTACCCGCCCGAGCAGTTCATCGCGGTAGCCGAAGACGTCGGCCTGATCGTGCCGGTCGGCGCCTGGGTGCTGCGCGAGGCCTGCCGCCAGGGCGACGTCTGGCACCAGCAGGAGATGGGCGTGCCGATCGCGGTCAACGTGTCACCGCTGCAGTTCCAGCACGCCAGCTTCCTGGCCGAGCTCGAAGCGGTGCTGGCCGACTGCTCGCTCGACCCCGCGCTGCTGGAGCTGGAGCTGACCGAACGCACGGTGATGGCCGGCGGCGACGCCACCATCGCGCTGCTGCAGCGGATCAAGCGTTGCGGCGTGCGGCTCTCGCTGGACGACTTCGGCACCGGCTACTGCAGCCTGTCGTACCTCAAGCACTTCCCGGTCGACGCGCTGAAGATCGACCGCGCCTTCGTGCGCGACGTGGAAACCGACGCCAACACCGCCGCGATCACCCAGGCGATCATCGCGATGGCGCGCAGCCTGGGCAAGACGGTCGTCGCCGAGGGCGTGGAGAACGAGGCCCAGGCCGAATACCTGCGCGCGGCCGGCTGCGAGCAGCTGCAGGGCTTCCTGTACGGCGCACCGATGGATGCGAACGCTTTCGGCAAGCTGCTCACCGAACAGCACCTGCTGCGCTGGGCCTCCGAAGGCGGCACGTAGAGGGCGTCAGGCGCCCTGCGCGCTCGGTAACGCTTCCTCGTACATCAGATAATGGCACGGTGCCATGCCGAGCTCGGCATAGGTGCGCTGGGCGCGGTGGTTTTCGGTTTCCACGTACAGCCGCAGCCCTACCGCGCCAGCGGCGCGCGCCTGCTCGCGCGCCTCCGCGTACAGCGCGCGGAACACGCCACCGCGGCGAGCATCCGGAACGACATAGACGCTCTGGATCCACCAGAAATCGCCGCAGCGCCAGTCGCTCCATTCGAACGTCACCAGCAGGCAGCCGACCGCAACGCCGGCGCGCTCGGCGACAAGGTAGAAGCCGCGGCGTGGATCATCGAACACCCCGGTAACGCCGCGCGCGAGGACGGCGCGATCCAGCGACTTGGCTTCGGTTTCCCGGGCCATGGCGGCGTTCCAGTCGACCAGGTGGGACACGTCGGAGCGGGTGGCGGGACGGATAGTGAGCGATTCGGGCATCGGGGCATCCTCCTGGCGAGCCGGGGATTATCGCCGCAAGCACGACATCGAAGGCTTTGCCGCAAGCCCCGCTCCTCACCGTGTTCTCTTCCCGCAGGGAAGCAGTCCCAAGCTCGCGCATCCGTGCAAGCTTGTGGCGACGCGCTCCTCTCCCGCGGAATTTGAAGTGCGCCTCCACAAGCCGGCCTCGGCCTACGCCCTCGCCCCTGCGGCGAGAGGGCTGGGATGAAGGCCGCACTTGTGACAGGCCGCCTACCTGCTGCGCTTGCGCGATGCCCCAAGCTTGCGCGTCAGCGTGTTCCGCCCCACGCCCAGCGCCGCCGCCGCATGCTGCCGATGCCCGCCGTACGCGGCGAGCGCCGCCTCCAGCAAAGTGCGATCGAGCGCCTCGCGGGCACGCGCATGGATGTCCGCCTCGCCACGCGACAGCGCCTGGCTGGCCCAGTCGTGCAACGCGCTCGTCCAGTCGCCGCGCACGCCTTGCGCGGAGGCCGTACCCAGCTCCGCCGCCTCGATCTCCGCCCCCGGCGCGATCACCGCCAGCCGCCGGCACAGGTTCTCCAGTTCACGCACGTTGCCGGGGAAGTCGCGCTGCTCCAGCGCCTTGAGCGCCGCCCGCGAGAAGCGCTTGGGCGGCAGTTTCAGTTCCTGCGCCGCCGCGGAAAGGAAGTGCCGGGCCAGCAGCGGGATATCCGCGCGCCGCGCGCGCAGCGGCGGCAGCTCGATGCGCACCACGTCCAGGCGGTGCTTGAGGTCCGCGCGGAACTGCCCCGCCGCCACACGCGCGTCGAGATCCTGGTGGGTGGCAGCGACGATGCGCACGTTGCCGCGGATGAGCTCGCGCCCGCCCACCCGATAGAACTCGCCACCGGCGAGCACGCGCAGCAGGCGCGTCTGCAGCGCCAGCGGCATGTCGCCGATCTCGTCGAGGAACAGTGTGCCGCCCTCGGCCTGCTCGAAGCGGCCGGCGACGCGGCGCGACGCGCCGGTGAAGGCGCCGGCCTCGTGGCCGAACAGTTCGCTCTCCAGCAGTTCGCTGGGAATGGCCGCGGTGTTGAGCGCGACGAACGGCTTGCCACGTCGCGCGCTTTCCTCGTGCAGGGCCCGTGCGACCAGTTCCTTGCCGGTACCGGTCTCGCCGGTGACCAGCACGTTGAGATCGCTGGCCGCCACGCGGCCGATCAGGCGGAACACCTCGCGCATCGGCGCGCTTTCGCCCCACAGCGCGTGCGTGGGCGGCGCGCCCGTCGAAGCTGGCCCGGCCGGCTGTTCGGCCAGCGCGCGGCGCACGACATCCACTGCATGGTCGAGGTCGAACGGCTTGGCCAGGTAGTCGGCCGCACCGGCGCGATAGGCCGCCGCCGTGGTGGCGACGTCGGTGTACGCGCTCATCACGATGACCGGCCCGATACCTTGCGCGTGGAGTTCGGCGAGCAAGGCCAGGCCGTCCTCGCCGGGCATGCGCACGTCGGTCAACAGCAACGCCGGACGCGCCTCGCGCAGCGCCGCGCGCACCGTCGCGGCGTCACCGAATTCGCGCACGCCCAGGGCCACCTCGCGCAGGGCCGCGGCCAGCACATAGCGAACGCTGCGGTCGTCGTCGACGATCCAGACCTCCGCCGTGGGCGCCCGGGAACCGGCAGGCCCGTCCGGCAACGGGGCCGGGCGCGATACACGCCTGGCGCTGGCTTGTCCCGGTTGCCGGTGCGTGGCCATTCAGTGCTCCAGCGGCAGCAGCAGGGTGAAGGTGGTGGCACCCGGCGCACCGCCGTAGCGCAACTCGCCACCGTGCTCGTGCGCAATCTCGCGCGCCAGTGCCAGGCCCAGGCCGGTGCCGTCCGCGCGGCCCGACACCAGCGGTTCGAACAGCGTGTCGCGCAGGGCCGCCGGTACGCCGGCACCATCGTCGGTCACGTCCAGCCGCAACGCCGTGCGCAGCACCCGCTCGCCTACCCGCACGCCATGCTCTACGCGCGTGCGCAGGGCCAGCGAGCGGGCACCGGCCTCGCGTGCGTTGCGCGCGAGGTTGAGCAGCAACTGCTGCAGGCGATCGGCATCGCCGCGCAGGTCCGGCAGGCTCGGGTCGTAGTCCTGGCGCACCTGCAGCGGCGCGGGCTCGGCTTCGACCAGCGCGACGACCCGCTCCAGCACCGCATGGATATTGAGCGGCTCGCGCGCGGGTGGCCCGCCCCGGCGCAACAGGCGGTCGGCGAGCATCGCCAGCCGGTCGGCCTCGGCGATCACCATGCCGGCGAGCGTCTTCAGTTCCGCTTCGCCCACGCGCCGCTGCAACAACTGCGCGGCGCCACGCAGGCCGGCCAGCGGGTTCTTCACCTCGTGCGCGAAGCCGCGCAGGCTCGCCGACACCGGCGAGTCGGCCGCCGGCGCCTCGGCAAGCACGTGCACTTCGAGCAGCATCGTGTCGGCGGCTAGCGGCTGCAGCGCGGCATCGACGCGGCGGCCATCGGCAAGGGGCAGGCCACGCCACTGCACCGTGTGCTGCCCCTCGCGGGCGCGCGCGGCCTGCGCCTCGATCGCCGGATCGCCCAGCAATGCCGCCAGTGGCCGGCCCACCGCACGTCGCGGTCCCAGCGCCAGCGCCTCGGCCAATGCGGGATTGAGCCATGCCAGACAAAGCCGGTCGTCGACCAGGCCCAGCCCGGTGGTCGCCTGCTCCGCCCATGTGCGCCAGTTGGCCTCGCTCATTGCACCATGATGGGCTTTGCGCGGTATTGGTGCAACGAGCTCTGTGACGAGCGCGGCTTCCCTGCTCCAGGCCGCAGCGTACGATCGGCCTGGGGAATCCAGCGACCGGCCAGCGCGAGGAACGCCGCCATGACCCAACTGATCGTCTGCTGCGACGGCACCTGGAACACCCTCGAACAGACCGACCGCGGCCTGCCCGCGCCGACCAACGTGGCCAGGCTCAGCAACGCCGTGGTGAAGGACGAGCAGCAGCTGGCCTACTACCACCCGGGCGTGGGCACCAACGGCGGCTGGCTCGACCGCATGGTTGCCGGCGGCACCGGTGCGGGACTGGAGCGCAACATCATGAGCGCCTACCAGTGGCTGGGCACGCACTACGGCGACGGCGACCGGATCTTTTTGTTCGGCTTCAGCCGTGGCGCCTATACCGTGCGCAGCCTCGGCGGGTTGCTCGCGCACAGCGGTTTGCTCGACCTGTCCGATCCCGCGCTGGCACCGGCCCAGGTGTGGACGCGCGTGCAGGAGGTCTTCGAGGCTTACCGCTCGGGACAACCCTTCGACAACGCCAGCGGCTACGCCTTCTTCGGCGCGTCCCCAGGGCAGCCCACCGCGGGCACCATCACCGTGCACTTCATGGGCGTGTGGGACACCGTCGGCGCGCTCGGCATCCCGCTGGAGCTGTCGGTGTTGCGCTTCATCGGCGACCCGCGCCGCTACCAGTTCCACGACACCCGGATCAGCCCGATGATCGCCAACGCCCGCCACGCGCTGGCGATGGACGAACGCCGCGCGGACTTCATGCCCACGCTGTGGACCCAAATCAAGCGTCCCGACCGGGTTCGGCAGGTCTGGTTCCCCGGCGTGCATGGCGACATCGGCGGCGGCTACGCACAGGCGGGGTTGTCCGATATCGCACTGGCCTGGATGTTCGACGAGGCCGCCGCGTGCGGGTTGCGCCTGCGCGACCAAGCGCGCGCCCAGCTGCGTCCCGATCCGCAGGGCGTGCTGCACGATTCCCGGCGGGGCCTGTTCAAGCTCGGGCGCAACCAGCCGCGCGCGGTGGCGCGGGTGGCCCAGGCCAGCATCGAGGCGGGCCTGTTGCATCCGGGCGCGCTCGCGCGGCAGGCGGACCCACCGCTGGCGCAGGGCGACTACTGGCCCACCCGCGTGCTCGCACCGGGCGCGCAGGCACCCATGGACGTGTTCGCCTCACCGCACTGGAACGCCACCGGGCTGTACCTGGAAGCGGGCGTCACCTACCGCTTCACCGCCTCGGGCGAGTGGCTGGACGCCGGCGCCAAGTTCTCGCCGGCCGGCGGCGAGGTCGACGGCCACCATGCGTCCGACATCGCGCGCCTCGCCGCCTCGGCGCTCGGCACGGCCGAGCACCTGTTCAACAGCGCCACTCACAACGGCAGCGACTTCTGGTTTACCCGCCGCGTGGAGTCGGCGCCGTGGTTCACGCTGGTCGGCTTCGTCGCCAATGGCGAGGGCGAGGCGCGCGGGGAGACCTTCGTCATCGGCGATGGCTGCAGCTTCACCCCCACCGCCAGCGGCTACCTGTACGCCTACGCCAACGACGCCTGGCAGGCATACGCCAACAACCATGGCAGCGTGCTGCTGACGGTCGCGCGCGCCTGAGAGTGCCTAGCGGCGCAGGCTGTAGCTGGCCTTGAGGTAAACCTCGCGGCCGCGTCCGTAGGCGGCCGGATCCTCGCCGCGCGCGCTGCCGTAGCGCAGGCCCCAGTAGAGCGCGAGGTCGCGCGACACGTCCCAGTTGAATTGCAGGCTGGCGTTGTCGTGGTGCTCGCGCTGCGTGGCCGGCACGTCGCGCGCGCTGGTGTAGCGCTGCCAGGTGAGCAGCGCATACATGCGCGCGGTGAAATGCCAGGTGCCGAACCACTGCAGGGCATCCTCGCTCAGGTGGCGCCGCTGGCCGGCCAGGCCGTCGAGGGTATCGCGATCGTAGCGGGCCTCCAGTTCCAGCCGGTCGAGCGGGCGCGCGAGCACGCGCCAACCGATCGTGCGGCCCGGCACCACCTCGCCGGTGGCGTAGTCGACGAGGCGCCCGCGCTGTCCGGTGAAGGCGACCAGCGGCAGGCGCGGGCCGGGGCTGGCGCTCAGCTGCCAGGCGACGAAGTCGGTGTGCCGCTCGTGCCCGCCGCCGTCGAGCACCATCGCGCGCGAGTGCCACGAAAGGTCCGCACTGAAACTCTTGTAGCCGGACAGCACCAGGCCGAATGCCGGATCGGACTCGTGCCCGCGGTTGCCGCCGATGCCATCGAGCCGGTCCATCGACACGTACGGCTCGATCGTGTTGAGCCACTTGGCCGTCGAGTAGAACGGCCGGTAGTACTGGCCGTGCAACAACTGGTAGCCCACCCGCGGCACGTAGCCCAGCCAGCTGCGGAAGCCTGGCCCGTAGCGCTCGTAGCGCAGCGACCACAGGCTGGCGGTGCTGTGGTCCCACTCCAACAGTGTGGCCGCGCCGTGCAGCGACTGCCCGCGCCAGTCCGGCAGCAGGTCGGGCCGGCGCGGATTGCGCGTGCCGGCATCCAGCCATTGCCCCATCACGCGGTCGCTGCCGCTGGACCAGCTCGCGTCCACGCCGGCGACGCTGTTGCGGCTGCCGTCGCCGTTGCGCTTGAGCGCCATCAGCGCGCCGACGTCGCCATGCCCCAGGGTGTCGCGCAGGCGGCCGAAGCCGACGTCCGAATCGAAGTCGGGCAAGCCGAGCGACGACCCCAGGAAACCCGGCTCGACGATCGCCGGGCGGCCGCCATCGTGGGCAACGAAGCCAGTGCCCTCCAGTCCCGCCGAGCGGTGCGTGTAGCGCAGGCCGTAGTCGGGCGCGGCGATGCTGCGCGTGTAGACGGCGGGTATCGCGGTGGCGACGAGGTCGGCGCCCTCGCGGAAGAACGGCCGCTTTTCCGGCAGGTCGAGCGCGAAGCGCTGGTTGGCGGTCAGCAGGGCGACGTCGGCTTCGACCTGCGAGAAGTCGGGGTTGACCGTCAGGTCGAGCGCATCGCCGTCGCTGGGCAGCCACTTGGCGTCCAGGCTCGGCTCGGTGTCCAGACCGCGCCGGCGGCCGAAGCTGCCGTCGTCACGCCGCTGCGTCAGGGTCAGCCCGGGCGTGGCGATGAGATGTTCCGATCGCGGCGACAGGTCGGCGAAGCTCACCGTGCCGGCGTAGCAGAGGAAGCAGTTCGAATCGTGCGGGAACGGTGCGCTGGCCATCTGCGTGTTCTGCTCGCGCGGCACGCCGCGGGTCACCACCACCGTCCAGCGCTGCGGGCCGCTGCGCGCGATGCGCAGGGTCGACAGCGGGATGCGCATCTCCGCCGACCAGCCGTGCGCGTCGATGTGCGAGACCACGTCCCAGTCGTAGTCCGGATCCAGCGTCTCGGTTTCCTGCGCCTCGTCCTGGTAGCCGTCGGTGCGCGTGCCGCGCGCGTTGACGCGGAACAGGTAGGAGCCGCGCCGCGAGCCCTGCGGATCGAGGTAGATCTGCACGTAGTCGTGGGTGTAGTTGACCTGGTCCCGGCGCACGAACGGCTTGCGCAGCCGCGAAGGATCTTCCAGCCACAGGTGCAGGCCGACGTAGAGGTTGTCGTCGTCATACAGCAGCCGCACCTCGGTGCGCTCCTGAGCCGGCGCCAGGTAGCCGGGATAGGTTTCGTAGAAGCGGTCGATGGGCCGCGCGTGCGACCACGCTGGCTCGTCCAGTCGCCCGTCGAGCACGATCGGTGCCGCGGTGCGCACTGCCGCCACCGACTGGGCGTGTTCGGCCGCTGCCGCCCGGCAGACCGGCATCAGTACCAGCAGACATCCGCAAAGCCAACGCAGGCGCATCCCCGTCTCCGTGAAAGGAAGGAGACGTCCAAATCGCAGGCCGCGACCGGCCGGGTCAACGCGTTTTCGCCCGGCGGTAGCGGATGCTCGCCGAACGGCCTTGCCGGTGGTGTCGTCGCGGCGCACTCTGGTCCGCATGAGCGAACGCCGATCCCGCACCCTGCTGCTGGCCACCCTGCTGCTGTGGGCGGTGGCTTTCGCCGCGTGGACGGCCGACACGCTGCAGGTGCCCTTCTGGCTCGACCGTGCGCTGCGCCGGCTGCCGCTGTGCGGTGGGGGCGTCCTGCTGTGCCTCGGGCTGGGCTGGTTGATCGAACGCGTGCGCGGCCGGCACGCATGGCGCACCGGCGCATGGACGGCCGCGGGCGTGGTGCTCGCCAGCCTGCTTTACGCGCTGGCCAACGAGCTGGCGCTGTACGTGATCCGCCCGCACTGGGGTCCGCCGACCTGGGCGGACATTCCCAGTACGGCGCTGATGGTGCTGTGGGTGTTCACCGCCTGGGTGCTGCTCTATCTAGCGCTCGACGCCGATGCGCAGCGACGCGATCGCGAGGTGCGGCTCGCACAGGCAAATGCGGCGGCGCTCGATGCACAGCACCGGCTGCTGCTGCAGCAGCTCAACCCGCATTTCCTGTTCAACGCGCTCAACACCGTCTACGCGCTGGTGCTGGAGGGCGACGAGGCCGGCGCGCGGCGCAGCCTGCTCGCACTTTCGGACTTCCTGCGTAGTTCGCTCGAATCCGATCCGCCGGCGCAGGTACCGCTTGCGCATGAGCTGGCCTCGGTGCGCCATTACCTGACCATCGAGCTGCAACGCTTCAGTGGCCGACTGCAGCTGGTGGAGGCGATGCCGCCGGAGATGCTCCAGCGCAGGCTGCCGCCGATGGTGCTGCAGCCGCTGGTGGAAAATTGTATCAAGCATGGCCTTGCCGGCGCCGACGGCACCATGACCATCCGCCTGTCCGCCGCCGCCGCGGATGAGGGCTGGGTGCTGCGGGTGGCGGACGACGGCCGTGCCTGCGCCGCGCCGCGCGGGGGACGCGCCGGCGTGGGCCTGTCCAACATCGCACGCCGCCTGCAGCTGCTCTACGGTGCGGCCGCGCGCCTGGAGGCGCATGCACTGACCGAAGGCGGCTTCGTCGCGCACGTCCACCTGCCGGCGACGCCCCCATGACCTCGCCACTGCGCGTGCTGGTGGTGGACGACGAGGCGCCCGCGCGCCGCGTGCTCGCACGCATGCTGCAGGAGTCGCCAGGCATCGAGGTCGCCGGCTTCGCCTGCAACGGCATGGAGGCCCTGGACGTGCTCGCGCGCGAGCGCGTCGACGTGCTGCTGCTGGACATCGAGATGCCACAGCTGGCCGGCATCGAGCTGGCGGCGCGGCTGTCGCCGGCGGTCGCGCCGGCCGTGGTGTTCGTCACCGCCTGGCCACAGTACGCGGTGCGCGCCTTCGAAATGCAGGTGGCCGACTACCTGCTCAAGCCGGTGCGGCCCGAACGGCTCGCGCAGGCACTGGAGCACGCCCGCGCGCAGCTGCATGCGCACAACGCCACCCAGCGTGTCGCCGCACTGGAAGCCTCGCTGCGAACGCTACGCGAACGGGTTCCCGCCGAGGATGGCGGCGAGGTCTGGGTCGAATGGGGAACGGGCCGCCTGCGCCTCTCACTGGACGACATCGAGTGGTTTGCCGCTGATGGCGACTACGTCCAGGCGCATACGGCCGAACGCGGCTACCTGATGCGCGACGCGCTCAACCGGCTGGCGTCGGCATTGCCGGCGACGCGTTTCGTGCGCGTGCACCGCTCCACGCTGGTCAACCTGGCGGCGGTCGTCCGGGTAGCTACGGCCGCCAACGGCCAGCTCCTGCTGACCACCCGCTCCGGCGCCACGCTGGCGGTCGGGCGCCGCGTAAAGGCGCGGGTACGCGGCGCGCTGGGTGCCTGAGGCGCGCAACCTCGAATGATCCCCCGCCCGGAACCTCGAGTGGCGCCGGGGAGGCAATCACGGACCGCGCGGCGACATCGAAGGCGGCGCATCGCCCGGCTCGGCACCCCACGCCTTGTTCGGCTGCGGCCCCATGGTGAGCACCAGCGTGCCGCCGCCGGCGATGTCCGCCTGGCTGAACCAGGGCCTGGTCCAGGGCTTGCCGTTGAGCGTGGCGGACTGGATGTACCTGTTTTGGTCCGAGTTGTTGCGCGCGACGATTTCGAACACCTTGCCGTTGCCCATGCGCAGGCGCACCCGGTCGAAGATCGGGCTGCCCAGGACATAGTCGGGCGTGGACGGATCGACCGGGTAGAAGCCCATCGCGCTCAGCACATACCAGGACGAGGTCGAGCCCTGGTCGTCCATGCCGGGGAAGCCGAAGCCGCTGGCGTCGCTGCCGTAGAGCGTGCCGAGGATGCGCCGCACCAGCGCCTGTGTCTTCCACGGCTGGCCGCTCCAGGCGTACAGGTAGGCCGCCTGCTGGTCCGGCTGGTTGCCCTGCACGTACTGCCCGATCAGGCCGGTGCAGTCGCGGCAGATCCCCTTCGGATGGTAGGGCGTGGCAAAAAACGCATCGAGCTTGGCGTTGAACGCGGCGCGCCCGCCGAGCAGGTCGATAAGCCCCTGCACGTCGTGCGGCACCAGCCACAGCGTGGACCATCCCGATGCCTCTTTCATCATGAAGTTGTAGTACGGCTCGCCCGGGTCGAACGGCGATATCCACTGCCCATCCGCCGTCCTGCCACGCATGAAGCCGACGGAGGGGTCGAATACGTTGCGGTAGTTGGCCGCGCGGTGCAGGAACATCCGTGCGTCGTCGGTCTTGCCGAGACGGCGGGCGACGTCGGCCAGCGCATGGTCGTCCCAGGCGTATTCGAGCGTGGTGGCGACGCCCGCCTTGCCACCGGCGTAGGGCGGGCTGGGATTGCCGGGCGGGACGACGTCGGCGATCCAGCCGTTCTTCGCGTACTCGTCCAGGTAATGGCGCGGGCCCTCGGGATCGGTCGCATTCTTGCGCAGGTATTCGTAGGCGGCGGCGTAGTCGAACGGGATACCGCGCTGCCATGCGCCGTCGTAGAGCAGCACTGCATGGTCGCCGTGGAACGAGGTGTTCATGTGGCCGCTTTCGCGCGCCATGTCGAGCTCGGAGCGCATGATGTCCTGCACCACCCCGGGCTCGAGCAGCATCAGCAGCACGATCTGGTTGCGGCCGGTGTCCCAGAATGGCACCGGTCCGTAGCGGTCGTGCTCGGCCACGCGCGTTTGGCCGTTGCCGTCGGTGAACCGTTCGCCCTTGCGCGCGACCAGCCGCGGGCTGGCGAAAGAGTGGTAGAGCGTGGAGTAGAACAGCATGCGTTGCTTCGGCGTGCCGCCGCTCACCTGGACGCGATCGAACAGCTTCGCCCAGGCTGCGCGCGCCTGCGCGTGCACCTGCTCGAAGTCGCCGTCGGGATCCTCCGCGCGCAGCTTCGCTTCCGCCTCGGCGGCGCTGTGGCCGTGGGCGATCCGCACCAGCACCTGCTCGCCGGCCTTGGTGTCGAAGGTGACGTAGGCGCCGGCATAGCTGCCGGACACCGTGCGCCGTTCCTGTTGCACGTCCGCATCACCGATGCCGTAGCCCTCATGGCTGCGGTCCGCACGGAAGGTGCCGAAGCCGGCGAACGGCCGTGAGAACTCGGCGACGAACCAGGGTCCGTTCGGGTCGCGTTCCGGTTGCCTGCCCGTGGCGACGCCACGGATGGTGCGGTCGCCGACGACTTCCACCTCGCCGCCAGGACGGCGCAGGTTGACGACCACGTTCGAGCGATGGCTCGCCGGGAACGTAAAGCGCATCAGGCTGGTCTGCCGCGTCGCAGTGAGCTCGACGCGGGTGTGGAACGTGGCGAGGTCGACCGCGTAGTAGCCGGGCGAGGCCTTCTCGCCGGCCTTGTCGTAGTACGACTGCGCGTAGTCCGGCGGCACGGTCCAGTCACCCACGACCGGCATGACCATGGGCGAAGCACCACCGCCGTAGCTGGAGCCGCCCCCGGTGAAACCGATCATCGTCGGCTTCGGGTAGTAGTACGACATGCCGACGCCGGCGGGATAGCTGAGGTCGACATTGAGGTTGACCGGTGTCGCCTCGGTCGAACCGTGCGGCAGGCTCGCACCCGGCGACGTCATGCCCGAATACAGCGGCTCGCCCGGCGGTGGTGCGTTGCCGATCAGCGCCTGCCGATCCAGCGGCGCCGTGCCGACGCGCGGGTCGGCTTCGTCGAGGGCCTGCGCCGTCGACGGTGGCACGTTGCCGTCGCGGGCGCGGGCCGCGTCCATGTGGCCCAACGCAAGCATCGCCCATGCGATCGCCAGGATCGCGGAGCGGTTCGATGGCGCGCGACGACGAAAGCGCGCGGCATGGCTGTCCATGGTGTTTTCCCCGATGCTGTGGCGTGTCCGCCGCGCGGGCCTTCTCCGCGCGGCGATCGAACGGCGGCAGGACGCGCGGGCGGATCCCCCGGACCCACCCGCCGCGGGGCCGGCAAGCGCCTGGCCCCGCGCATCCGCCTAGTCGGCGCCGCCGAACTTGTACGTCAGTCCCAGGTAGTACTGGCGCCCGGCGTACTCGAGCTGGTTCAACCGCGCCGCCGTGTCGTCGCCGAGGTACGAACGCGGCATGGAACGTGTGAGATTGATGATCGACGCGGTCAGCATCAGGTGTTTGTTGAATTCGTAATCGCCGTTCAGATCGATCTGGTGGTAGGGCCGCGTGTAGATGGGCAGGCCCGCCGCGAGCCCCTCCATGGTGCGCCCGATCCAGTTGCTGGTGGCACGCAGCAGCAGCCCGTTCTTCTCGTAGAACAGCGACACGTTCGCCGCGTACTTGGCGCTGCCGATCAGCTCCGACTTGCCGACCTGGGTGTCGCCGAGCGAGACGGGCGTTTCATTGGTCTTGTTGAGCGTGTAGTTGGCGATGTAGCCGAAGCCGGACTTGAAGCTGTGCTGGGTATAAAGCTCCACGCCCTTGGAGGTGCCCGAGCGGCCATTGGCGTTGGTGCTGTACTGCTGGAAGGTCTGTTCGGAGTCGCCGACGTTCACCGCGATGTTGTTGACGGTGACCGGCACGACGAAGTTCTTCACCTTCTTCTGGAACAGGTCCAGGCCGACCACGGACTCGGGCGCGTAGTACCACTCGCCGGCCAGGTCGAACTGGGTCGCGGTGAAGGGCTTGAGGTCCGGGTTGGCGCCGCTGCCGTACCAGCCCGGCGGGGGTGCGCCGAATTGCTTGCGGTCGTTGTAATAGGCCTGGGTGTCATTGGTGAGGCTGCCCAGCTGGGCCAGATCGGTGTAGTTGGCGCGGGCCATCGCCTGCGAGCCGGCGGCGCGCAGCACGAAGTCGTCGGCGATGGTCCAGGCGATGTTGAAGCTGGGCAGCAGCTTGTTGTAGCGCTTGCTGGTCGAGGCGCTGGTGGAGCTCTCGACCACCGACTGCTCGCGCGGCAGGTACTGGAAGTCGCCCGGTGCGCACGGCCCGCCGCCGGCGTTCACGCCGCTGGCCGGGCAGATCAGGATGTTGCCCGCCGCATCGTGGTAGTACACCGCGTTGTTGGTGGTGATCTGGTTGGCGACGGTGATGTCCTGCTGCGTGCTGACGAAGCGCAGGCCCACGTTGCCGCGCACGCTGCCGGTGTCGAAGTTGGCCTGCACGTAGGCCGCGGAGATCTTCTCGTCGATGGAAGAGGTGTCCTGCGGGCGGTTGTAGATCGCCCGGTCGTAGGTCGCGTTGAGGTAGTTGTAGTAGGCGGGGTAGTTGATCGCCGGGAAGATGCTGTCGTTGTAGGCCTCGTTGCTGCCGTCGAGCATGTTCGGCAGCAGGAAGCCTGCGGGCAGCTGGCCGGCCGTCGGGTCGCAGGTCTGGAACTGCAGCGTGGTGCCGCGGCAGTACCAGCGCACTTCGTTGCTCTGCTGCTCGGCGTGGTTCTTGCGGTATTTCACGCCGAACTGCAGCGACTGCATCCAGCCGTCGTCGAAGGCCCAGGTGAAATCGGCCTGGGCGAAGTTCTGCGAGGTGTCAGTGTTGACCATGTTGGAGCCGGTCGAACCGAGGTCGACCTGGCCGGCGCCGGCGAGCATGTTCGCAAGCACGTCGGGCGCGGCGGTGATGGTCGGCCGGCCATTGATCGTCCAGGCAGCGCCGTTGCTGCCGTCCACCCACTGGCCGTTGACGAAGTTGCGCGGCTTGGCAGCCATGCCCAGCTCGATCGACGGGCCACCGGTCGCCCAGGTGCGGCCGACGTTGAACGAGCCGCTGAGGTGGCCGCCATTGTCCCACTCGCCCTGCAGGTTCGCGGTCTGCGAGGTGGCCTTCTCGACCGAGTAGTTGCCGTTGAGCCAAGGGATCTCGGTGGAGCACACGTCCACCGCCTGGCGCTGTTCGCCGGTGCTGGGATTGGTCGTCGCATTGCAGCCCTGGCCCGCGGGCGGGAGCACGTAGTTGGCGCCGGTGACGACGGTGCCGGACGGGTCGAACGTCAGGCCGTTGGGCGCGAGCAGCCGGCCCTGCTGGTCGGCGAAGTTGCTGTTGCCGGGAAGGCCCCACTCGGGGATCTCCAGCGTATTGGTGATCTGCGACTGCTCCCGCTGGAAGCGGAAGTAATTGCCCGTCAGCAGCAGGTGATCGATGGGCTTGAACTGCACGGTGGCCTGGGCGCCCTTGGTCTTCAGGTCCAGCTGGTTGCGGCTGGTGGAGAACTGCTGCGGCATCCAGTAGCCCGAATAGCCATTGCCGGCCTGGTCGACCACGCCGTTGCCCCACAGGTCGATGTTCGAAGCGACGCTGCTGTCGTACGGCTGCCCGTGCACGTTGACCGGGGGCTGGGCACAGGTCGCATAGTCGGAGCAGTTGTCCGCCCACCAGTGCCAGCTCGAGGCGTTGGCCGTGTAGTCGACGTCCCGGCGCTTCTGGTAGGTACCCGCGAGCAGGATGCCGAAGGTCTCGTCCTTGTTCTTCCAGGACCACAGTGCCGCGGCCTGTGGCGTGATCCTGCTGCTGTTGTCCGAGCCCGCACCGGTCAGCGTCACGAAGCCCTCGTTCGCCTTCATCTCCAGCGGGCGGCGGGTGCGCAGGTCCACGTTGCCGCCGATGCCGCCTTCGTCCAGGCGCGCCTCCAGGCTCTTGTAGAGCTTGATGTCGGAGAACAGGTTGGCCGGCATCAGCGTGTAGTTGAACGAGCGCGTCAGGCCGGCCGAGGTATCGGCCGAGGCCACGTAGTTGCCGTTCAGCTCGGTCAGCGTCAGCTCGGGAGCAAGGCCGCGGATGCTGACCGTCTTGCCTTCGCCCGATTCACGGGTGATGACCACGCCGGGCACGTGCGCCAGCGCGTCGGCGATGTTCTTGGCGGGGAACTGCGCGATGTTCTGCGCGTTGATCACCTCGACGATGGCATTCGAATCGCGCTTGTCCTGGATGTTCTGGTTGATCGACTGGCGATAGCCGCTGACGATGACGGCCTGCAGGTTGGTCGCCGCCTGCTTGTCCGTCTTCTTCGCCTCGGCGCTGCCGGTCGCCTGTGGTGGCGGCGTGGTCGTCGCGGCGGTCGCCGGCGCGTCCTGGGCGGTGGCCGTCGTGGGCAGGCCCAGACAGGCGCCGAAGGGCAGGCTTGCCGCGACGAGCGCGGCATACAACGGCTTGCGGGTAAAGACGTGTGGCCGATGAGTCATTGCGTGATCCCCATTTGGTGTGCGTCCTTCCGGCGGCCTGGATGCCGCTCGTTCGCGTTGGCGGAAATCGGAAGACGGCTGGCCGCGTTTCCTGCCCTCGCCGGTGGCGTTGCCCGATGCGGGCAGGAAGTGCGCGGTGATCCCCTCGCTGATCGTGTGCGTTTGCGCGGCTGTCGCCTCCTGGAAGATTGGATCGATCCAAATTTGAAGTGCAGATAGATGTTCGAATGCCGTGATGTCTTCCGGGGTGCCTCCGGCGAAGGAGCTGAAGCCACGGACCGCCTGTCCGCGTGACCTGCGCCGGAGCGTCCGACTAAAAGGCGGCCGACGTGAAGGCAAGGTGATAGGTAACGAGGCCGGTGGCGGGTGTGTGACCGCCGTCCTATAAACAGGGCCTGCCCGCGAGGCCCCGCAGGTGTGCTGATCGGGCTGGACGGGAGTCGGCCAGCGTAGCCGTTGGGTGAACGCCGGACCGGGGGCGACGCGCGCGAGCGAAGAACCCTCGGGGGAACCGCAGGCCCGCTCTCGCCAAAGAAAAAGCCCTGCTGGTTTCGCCCTGTCGACCAGGGTTCCAGCAGGGCTTCCCGGTTAGCCGGGGAAGGCGGTTCGGGTGCTCAGATCGCGTAGTACATCTGGAACTCCAGCGGATGCGTGCTGGCACGGTAGGCGGTGACCTCCTTCATCTTCAGCTCGATGTAGGCATCGATGAAGTCGTCGGTGAACACGCCGCCGGCCTTGAGGAACTCGCGATCCTTGTCCAGCGCGTTGAGCGCCTCGTCCAGGCTCGCGCATACCTGCGGGATGTTCTTCTCTTCTTCCGGCGGCAGGTCGTAGAGGTCCTTGTCGGCCGGCGCACCCGGGTCGATCTTGTTGATGATGCCGTCCAGGCCGGCCATCATCAGCGCGGTGAAGACCAGGTAGCCGGAGTTCATCGGATCGGGGAAGCGCACCTCGATGCGGCGGCCCTTCGGGCTGGACACGTACGGGATGCGGCAGCTCGCCGAGCGGTTGCGCGCCGAGTAGGCCAGCATCACCGGCGCCTCGAAGCCCGGCACCAGGCGCTTGTAGCTGTTGGTGGTGGAATTGGCGAAGGCGTTGATCGCCTTGGCGTGCTTGAAGATGCCGCCGATGTACCACAGCGCAATCTGCGACAGGCCGCCATAGAGCTCACCGGCGAACAGGTTCTGCCCGTCCTTGGCCAGCGACTGGTGCACGTGCATGCCCGAGCCGTTGTCGCCGACGATCGGCTTGGGCATGAAGGTCACGGTCTTGCCGTTCTGGTGCGCCACGTTCTTGATGACGTACTTCATCGTCATCAGCTCGTCGGCCTTCTTCACCAGCGTGTTGAACTTGACGCCGATCTCGCACTGGCCCGCGTTGGCCACCTCGTGGTGATGCACCTCGACCACCTGGCCGAGCGACTCGAGCACCTTGCACATGTCCGCGCGCAGGTCGCCCAGCGAGTCGACCGGCGAAACCGGGAAATAGCCGCCCTTCACGCCCGGGCGGTGGCCGGTGTTGTCGCCGTCGTACTTGTAGCGCGAGGACCAGGCCGCCTCGTCAGAGCCGATCTCGTAGAACACCCGGCCCATGTCGTTCTGCCAGCGCACCGAGTCGAAGATGAAGAACTCCGGCTCCGGTCCGAAGAAGGCGGTATCGGCGATGCCGGTGGACTTCAGGAACGCCTCGCCGCGCTTGGCGATCGAGCGCGGGTCGCGGCCGTAGGCCTGCATGGTCGAGGGCTCGAGCACGTCGCAGTGCAGGATCAGCTGCTTGTGCTGCGAGAACGGATCCAGGTGTGCGGTGTCCGGATCGGGCAACAGCACCATGTCCGACTCGTTGATGCCCTTCCAGCCCGGGATCGAGGAGCCGTCGAACATCTTGCCGTCCTCGAACGTGCCCTCGTCGATGGCGTGCGCGGGGAAGGTGACGTGGTGGTGTTTGCCGAGCATGTCGGCGAAGCGCAGGTCGACGAATTCGACGTCGTGTTCGGCGATCAGGTCGAGCACTTTCTGGGCGGTCATGGGCGAGGCCTCGAAGCGATGAAAGGGATGCGGGCGTTGTTGCAATGCGCGTGCCAGCAGCCTCCTGACCCGCAGCGTCCGCGTGCGCGACCGCCAGAACGCGGCAGAGCGCGGTTGGGGCGGTCTTGAACGCTTTCCGCGAGCGGCCGTTTGCACCAATTTCGTTCAGCCGTGCACCATTTCGGCGCAATGCATGCTCACGCCGCCCTGCCCGCTTCCCCGTAAGCTATGCCGCTTTTACGCATAGCCGGAGAGCCCTTCGTGAGCGACCTGATCCGCGTCATCCTGCTCGGCATCATTGAGGGCATCACCGAGTTTCTGCCGATCTCCTCGACCGGCCATCTGCTGATCGCCGAGAAGCTGGGCCTGGGTATGCGCTCGGATCTGTTCAACGTCGGCATCCAGGCTGGCGCGATCCTGGCCGTGACGCTGATCTACTGGCGGCGCCTGTGGCAGCTGCTGACGCAGTGGCGCGACCAGGCCAACCGCGACTACCTGGCCAAGCTGGCGGTGGCGTTCCTGATCACGGCGGTGCTCGGCTTCATCGCGGTAAAGCTCAACTTCAAGCTGCCCGACACGGTGACGCCGATCGCCTGGGCGCTGGTCATCGGCGGTTTCTGGATGCTCGGCGCCGAGGCGGTGGCCGCACGCCAGCCCGATCGCCGCGAGGTGACCTGGACGGTGGCCGTGCTGGTCGGCATCGCGCAGATGCTTGCCGGCATCTTCCCGGGCACCTCGCGCTCGGCCGCCACCATCTTCGCCGCGTTGCTGGCCGGCACCAGCAACCGCGCCGCGGCTACCGAGTTCGCCTTCCTGGTCGGCATCCCGACCATGTACGCAGCGACCGGCTATGAACTGCTCAAGGTCCTCAAGAACGGCGGTGCGGCGCACGAGGACTGGAGCGCGCTGATCGTGGGCTTCGTCGTTTCGGCGGTCGTCGCCTTCGCCGCGGTCAAGTGGCTGCTCGGCTACATACGCACGCACCGCTTCACATCCTTTGCGATCTATCGCATCGCACTGGGCATTGCCTTGCTGCTCTGGTTGCCAACCGGCGGTTGAGATTCGGCCGGCAAGCCTACCCTTGGGGATCCCTGATCAACCGGACCGGGCTGTCCAGGGCGACGACCTCGCCGATAGGGCGGGAGCCGGAATCGATCCCGGGAGTGGTCTCCTTCGACACTTGCCTGGAGAGCGCTTCGCCGCGGGTGATGCTTTGCAGCGCCCACACGAACGCTACCTGGATGCGTGTCGCCACGGGTTTACCGTCGACCAGCTCCGGCTGCGCGTGGGCGTATCGCATGACCGTCTCGGCGGATGTGCGGAACGCCCCCGGGTCCGGATGGTTGAAGCGGTAGCTGGCCATGTGGACGTCGGTCAGCGTGCCATCCGGTTGCACGGTCGCTTCCATTACCAGCCTACCTTGCCCCCGCTGGCGGATTTCGTTACGGGGATAGTCGGGCCGCCGTGCGAAGGTCAGTCCGGGACCGTTCGAACCGTAGACTGCACGCAAGCCATAGTTGCCATCGGACTGCCGCAGTAGCTGCAGCCTGACCTGCGCCCAGGTGCGCGCCGTGACCGCGTGACCGCCACGCACCGGTGGTTCGAAGCGCCAGTGGCCGATCGCCTCACGTGCCGGCCCGGCGAGCACCGGCGGAAGGTCCGCGGGCAGCTGCACGGCCGTCACCTGTCCGTGCGCATCGATATCCAGCGCGACTTCGGCGTGGTACTCGCGCGCTACCTGCTGGCCGCCTGCCGGCGGCGCGGCTGCCCGCGCAGCGCTCCATCCGGATACCGCCAGCGCGGCACCCGCAATACCCACCATGGCTACCCAAGCCTTCATCCTTACGCCCTCCCGGGGACTCGTGCCGGCAGCAGGCTACACGGGGACACGGCGGTCTATCAGGGCGGCGACGGCCTGGCTCAGGTCACCGCCGCGGACGCGCCGGCCGCGGTCTTGGCTGGCATCGCCCGCGCGGGCATCCGGAACTGCGGCTCGTTGGTCCGCTCGAACAGCTCGCGCACCCATTCGATGAAGGCCTGCACGCGTGCCGAGAGGTGCTTCTTCTGCGGGTAGACGATCCACACCGGCTTGCCGGTGGAGCGGGTGTCGGTCATGACCAGCTCGAGTTTGCCCAGGTCGAGCATGCAGGCGACCATCATGTGCGGCGCCTGGGTGATGCCCAGGCCCGCGGCGACGGCCTGGATCACCGACTCGGCGTCATTGATCAGCAGGTGGCCTTCGACGTCCACGGCGATGGGGCCGTTGGCCCCGTCGAACATCCATTGCCGCGGGCGGCCGTTGGGATAGACGTAGTTGATGCAGCGGTGCTGCCTGAGGTCCTCGATCGTCCGTGGCGCGCCGTGGCGGGCGAGGTACTCGGGCGAGGCGCACACCACGTTGCGCAGGTAGCCGATCTTGCGCGCGATCAGGCTGGAGTCCTCCAGCTCGCCCACGCGGATCGCGCAATCGATGCCTTCGCCGTTCAAGTCCGTCGGTACGTCGCTCATCGACAATTCCAGCCGGATGTCGGGATAGCGCTGCTCGAATTCGCTCAGCCGCGGGATCACCGCGGCGCGCCCCACGGCCAGCGAAAGGCCCACGCGCAGCCTGCCAATCGGCTTGCGGTTGGCGTAGCCCAGCGCCTCGGTGGCTTCGGCCAGATCGGCCAGGATGTCCTTGCAGCGGGCATGGAAGACCGCGCCGTCATCGGTCAGTCGCAATGACCGGGTGGAACGGAACAGCAGACGCGCGCCGAGGCGCTCCTCCAGCCGTGACACGGCGCGGCTCACACCCGACGGGGTCATGTTCAGTTGCGCGGCCGCGGCGGCGAAGCTCTTGGCCTCGACCACGCGGACGAAGGCTGAAATTGCTGCGAAGTCTTCCATCGAGCCCACTCCAGGGTGATTCGTGACCCGGTGTCACTATTGCATTGCACCAAATCGCGGTTTTCTATACCGGCAAGTGTACCTATTCTCCCGGGCCTTCGCCGGTTCTGTACCGACCGGTGCACTAATTTAAACCCGGGAGCGCAGCATGAAAAAGCGATGGATCCTCTTGAGCCTGACCGCGGCGGTGGCGCTCGGCAGCTGGGCGGTGCTCGGCAGCCACGGCGAAAGCCACGCCCAGGAAGCCGCCGCGCCGCCGCCTGCGGTCACCGTCGCGCAAACGCTGGTGCGCCCGGTCAGCGATACCGATGCCTTTACCGGCCGCCTGCAGGCCGTGGACACCGTCGAAGTCCATCCGCGCGTGAGCGGCTACGTCACCGCGGTGCATTTCAAGGAAGGCACGCGGGTGCGCAAGGGCGAGCTCCTGTTCACCATCGATCCGCGGCCCTACCAGGCCGAGGTCGACCGTCTCGCCGCCACGCTCAACCAGGCGCGTGCCGAGCAGAAGCTGGCCGAGTCGAACGCCGAACGCGCGAAGAAGCTTCTGGCGCAGCACGCGATCTCCACCCAGGAGGCCGACCGCCTCGCCACGGCGGCCGCCAGCGCCAAGGCACAGGCGGCCGCCACCGGCGCGGCGCTGACCGCGGCGCAGCTCGATCGCGGCTTCACCGAGGTACGCGCGCCGATCGACGGCCGCGTCAGCAACGCACGGATCACCGCCGGCAACCTGGTCACGCCCGCCGACGTGCTGACCAGCGTGGTCAGCGTCGATCCGGTGTATGCCTACTTCACCATCGACGAGCATGCCTACCTCAAGCTGGACAAGCTGCGCCGCGAGCACGGCACCGCGCCGCAGGTGGCCATGGGCCTGGTCGACGAGGACGGCTACCCGCACGCCGGCCGCATCGACTTCGTCGACAACCAGCTGGACGCCGACAGCGGCACGATGCGCCTGCGCGCGGTATTCGACAACGCCGATGGCCGCTACACGCCGGGCCTGTACGTGCGCCTCGAGCTGCGCACGCCCAGCCGCCAGCCGCGCGCGCTGATCGACGAGCGCGCGGTCGGCACGGACCTGGGCAACAAGTTCGTCTACGTGCTCGAGCCGGACCACAAGGTCGCGTACCGCAAGGTGACCCTGGGACCGCTGGTCGACGGGCTGCGCGTGGTCACCGACGGCCTCACCGCCAAGGACGTGGTGGTGGTCAACGGCCTGCAGCACGTGCGCCCCGGCATGGAAGTGAGCCCCACGCGCGTAGCGATGGAAAGCCGCAGCCTGGATGCCGACCGTCGCTTGGTGCAGGCGAACGGCGGCGCCACCCGGGTCGCCCGCAACTGACCGACACCCGCGGCCGCTGAACGGGCCGCCACAGGGGAAAACACGGTTCCCCCTCCCGCCCGCGGGAGAGGGCCGGCAGCCCTCGTCCCGCCAAGGGCCCGGGGCCACAAGACGTATCAGGGATTACCCGCATGAAACTCGCCCAATATTTCGTTGAACGACCGATCCTCGCCGGCGTGCTGTCGGTGCTGATCGTGATCGCCGGCGCCATCTCGCTGTTCAGGCTGCCGATCGGCGAATACCCCGAGGTAGTGCCGCCGACCGTGGTCGTGCGCGCGAACTACCCCGGCGCCAACCCGAAGGTGATCGCCGCCACCGTCGCCACGCCGCTGGAAGAACAGATCAACGGCGTCGAGGGGATGCTCTATACCTCCTCGCAGGCGACCAGCGACGGCGCCATGACGCTGACGGTGACCTTCGCGCTCGGCACCGACCTGGACAACGCCCAGGTGCAGGTGCAGAACCGCGTGGCGCAGGCGCTGCCCCGGTTGCCCGAGGAAGTGCAGCGGCTGGGCGTGACCACGCAGAAGAGTTCGCCGGACCTGACCATGGTCGTGCACCTGATCTCGCCTGACCAGCGCTACGACATGCTGTACCTGTCCAACTACGCGCGCCTGCACATCAAGGACCAGCTCGCGCGCCTGGATGGCGTCGGCGACGTGCAGCTGTTCGGTGCCGGCGAGTACTCGATGCGCGTGTGGCTGGACCCGGAGAAGCTCGCGATGCGCGGGCTCACCACCGGCGACGTGGTCAACGCGATCCGCGAGCAGAACGTGGACGTGGCGGCCGGCTCGCTCAATGCGCCGCCGGCGCCCAACGGCGCGGCCTTCCAGCTCAACATCAACACCCGCGGCCGCCTGGTCACCGAGGACGATTTCGCCAACATCGTGCTGCGCACGACCAAGGACGGCGCGGTCACCCACCTGCGCGACGTGGCCCGCGTGGAACTGGGCTCGAACAACTACGCGCTGCGCAGCCTGCTGAACAACAAGCCGGCGGTGGCGCTGCCGATCTTCGCGCGGCCGGGCTCCAACGCGATCCAGATCTCCGACGAAGTGCGCGCCACCATGGCGCAGCTGAAGGCCGACTTCCCGCAGGGCGTGGACTACAAGATCGTCTACGACCCGACCGTGTTCGTGCGCGGCTCGATCGAGGCGGTGGTGCACACGCTGTTCGAGGCAATCGCGCTGGTCGTGCTGGTGGTGATCCTGTTCCTGCAGACCTGGCGCGCCTCGATCATCCCGCTGGTCGCGGTGCCGGTCTCGCTGGTGGGCACCTTCGCGGTGATGTATCTGGCCGGCTTCTCGCTCAACGCCTTGAGCCTGTTCGGCCTGGTGCTGGCGATCGGCATCGTGGTGGACGACGCGATCGTGGTGGTGGAGAACGTCGAGCGCCACATCGAACACGGATTGAAACCGAAGGAAGCTACCCGTCGTGCGATGACCGAGGTGACCGGCCCGATCGTCGCCACCGCGCTGGTGCTGTGCGCGGTGTTCATCCCGGCGGCCTTCATCAGCGGCCTGACCGGCGAGTTCTATCGCCAGTTTGCGCTCACCATCGCGATCTCCACGGTGATCTCGGCGTTCAACTCGCTGACCCTGAGCCCGGCGCTCGCCGCGTTGCTCTTGAAGGAGCACGGCGCGCCGAAGGACCGCTTCAGCATCCTGCTCGACCGCGGCTTCGGCTGGCTGTTCCGGCCGTTCAACCGATTGTTCGTGCGTGGCGCCGACCGCTACGTCGGCGGCGTGCGCCGCGTGCTGGGCAGGGGCGCGCCGGCGCTGGTGATCTACGGTGCGCTGGTGGCGCTGGGCGTGTTCGGCTTCATCCACGTGCCGACCGGCTTCGTGCCCTCGCAGGACAAGCAGTACCTGGTGTCCTTTGCGCAGCTGCCCGACGCCGCCTCGCTCGACCGCTCCGAGGATGTGATCCGCCGCATGAGCGAGATCGCGCTCAAGCAGCCGGGCGTGGAAAGCGCGGTGGCGTTCCCGGGCCTGTCGATCAACGGCTTCACCAATTCGCCCAACAGCGGCATCGTGTTCGTCACGCTGAAGCCGTTCGAGGAACGCACCGATTCGGCGCTCTCCGCTGGTGCCATCGCCGGGGCGCTCAACCAGAAGTACGCCGCGATCCAGGACGCCTACATCGCGGTGTTCCCACCGCCACCGGTGATGGGCCTGGGCACGATCGGCGGCTTCCGCATCCAGATCGAGGACCGCTCCGACCAGGGCTTCGAGGAGCTGTTCAAGCAGACCCAGAACCTGATCGCGCAGAGCCAGAAGACGCCGGCGCTGGCCGGGCTGTTCTCCAGCTACCAGGTCAGCGTGCCGCAGATCGACGCGGAGGTGGACCGTGAAAAGGCCAAGGCCGAGGGCGTGAACCTGGCCGACGTCTACCAGACGATGCAGGCCTACATGGGCTCGCTGTATGTCAACGACTTCAACCGCTTCGGACGCACCTACCAGGTCAACGTGTCGGCCGAGCCGGGCTTCCGTCGCGAGCCGGAGGACATCCTGCGCCTGAAGACGCGCAATGCCGCCGGCGAGGCGGTGCCGCTGGGTTCGTTCGTCAGCGTGCACCAGGGCGTGGGTCCCGACCGCGTGCAGCACTACAACGGCTACCCGACCGCCGAGATCAACGGCGGCCCGGCGCCGGGCTACAGCTCGGGCCAGGCGCAGGCGGCGATGGAGAAGCTGGCCAAGGCCAACCTGCCCAACGGCATGAGCTACGAGTGGACCGAGCTCACCTACCAGCAGATCCTGGCCGGCAACACCGCGGTGCTGGTATTCCCGCTGTGCGTGCTGCTGGTGTTCCTGGTGCTGGCCTCGCTGTACGAGAGCCTGACCCTGCCGCTGGCGGTGATCCTGATCGTGCCGATGGTGCTGCTGTCGGCGATCGCCGGCGTGTGGCTCTCGGGCGGCGACAACAACATCTTCACCCAGATCGGTTTGATCGTCCTCGTGGGCCTGGCCTGCAAGAACGCGATCCTGATCGTGGAGTTCGCGCGCGAGGCGCAGATCCACGAAGGACTGGACCGCCGGCAGGCGGTGCTGGAAGCGGCGCGGCTGCGACTGCGTCCGATCCTGATGACCAGCTTCGCTTTCATCATGGGCGTGGTGCCGCTGGTGACCTCGCACGGCGCCGGTGCGGAGATGCGCCATGCGATGGGCGTGGCGGTGTTCTCCGGCATGCTGGGCGTGACCTTCTTCGGCTTGCTGTTTACCCCCCTGTTCTACGTGATCGTGCGCGGCTGGAGCGAGCGTGCGGCGGCAAGGCGTGCCGCGCACCACCCGGCCCTGCCGACGGCGATCGAGGAGCGTTGAGATGTCCCAGGCTACGAAAACCAGGCGCCCTTTCCCCTCCGGGGAGAGGGCCAGGAGAGAGGGAGCCAAGCTCGTGCTTGCGTCCGCCCTTGCGCTCCTTCTCGCCGGCTGCATCAACGTTGGCCCGGACTACCACCCCCCGGCGGAGAAGCCCGTCGCGCTGCAGGGCGTCGACACCTCGCGCCAGACGAGCGCCGATTTCCAGGCCGACTGGTGGAAGCAGTTCAACGATCCGACGCTCGACACCCTCATCACCCGCGCCGCGAAGAACGCCCCGGACCTGAAGATCGCGCTGGCCCACCTCGACGAAGCACGCGCCCAGCTCGGCACCGCGCATTCTGAGCAGTGGCCCGACATCGAAACCGGCGCCAGCTACACGCGCAGCCGCGGCCAGACGCCGGGCGTGAGCGAACAGCGAACGACCACTACCGCCTACCAGGCCGGCTTCGACGCCAGCTGGGAGCTGGACCTGTTCGGCGGCGTGCGCCGCTCCGTGCAGGCCGCCCGTGCGGACAGCGAGGCGGCCGCCGCCTCGCTGCAGGACGCGCAGGTCACCCTGTTCGCCGAGGTCGCGCGCAACTACTTCGACCTGCGCGGCACGCAGCTGCGCATCGAAGTCGCCCAGCGCGACATCGCCAACCAGCGCGAGGCGCTGGAGCTGATCCAGAGCCGCGCCGCGCTCGGTACCGGCTCGGAGCAGGACGTCGCCAGCGCCCGTGCACGCCTGGCTGGTGTCGAGGCCACGCTGCCGGTGCTTGCCACGCAGTCGCAGGCCGACAGCTTCCGTCTCGCGGTGCTGCTGGGCGAGCGCCCGGGTGCGCTGGACATCGATCTCTCCCGCGCGCGCTTCACGCCGATCGACGCCACCCTGCCGATCGGCAACGCCGGGGACGTGCTCAAGCGTCGACCGGACATCCGCATTGCCGAACGCGAACTGGCCGCCGCCACCGCGCGCATCGGCGTGGCCAAGGCCGACTGGTTTCCACACGTGCAGCTGGGCGGCTTTCTCGGCTTCCTGGCCGGGCGCAGCAACGACTTCGGCAGCCCGGCCACGCGCGCCTGGTCGATCGCACCCAGCATCAGCTGGTCCGGCCTGAACGTGCAGCGCGTGCGCTCGGGCGTGAAGGCCAGCGAGGCGCGCACGGATGCCGCGCTCGCAAGCTACCAGCGCACCGTATTGCGCGCGCTGGAAGAGGTCGACAACGCGCTGGTCGGCTACAACCAGCAGCGCGTGCGCGTGCAGCACCTGCTCGACCAGGCCCGGCAGAGCGAACATGCAGCCCAGCTGGCGAAGATCCGTTATGACGCCGGCGCCATCGACTACCTCGAACTGCTCGACGCCCAGCGCACGCAGCTGAGCGCGGAAGACCAGCTGGCCGAGGCCGAAGCCGGTATCAACCTGCGCGCCATCGCCCTGTACAAGGCGCTGGGCGGCGGCTGGCAGGCCTGCGGCGACGAGCGCTGCAGCACGCTGGCACGCGCGCCCTGAGCGGGCACCGGCCCGCGCCGCCACCCACGACCGGAGCAACCCGCATGCCGCAGCGCCCCGACATCAACCGACGCATCCTGCTCGCTGCCCGGCCCCTGGGCGAGCCGACCGTGCAGGACTTCTGCCTCGACGAAGCGGCCGTACCCGTGCCGGCCGAAGGACAGGTGCTGCTGCGCACGCTGTATCTCTCGCTCGATCCCTACATGCGCAACCTGATGGACGAAGCGGGTACCCGCTACGCGCCGGCCGTGCCGCTGAAGCAGCCGATGGTGGGCGCCACGGTCAGCCGCGTGGTCGCATCGCGCCATCCCGGGTTCGGCGTCGGCGAGGTTGTGCTGGCCAGCGCCGGCTGGCAGGACTACGCGCTCTCCGACGGCGCCGGCCTGACCCCGCTCGGTGGCATGACGCAACCTTCGCTGGCGCTGGGCGGGCTGGGCATGACCGCGTTCACGGCCTATGTCGGCCTGCTCGACATCGGCCAGCCGCGGCTGGGCGAAACCGTGGTGGTGGCCGCGGCGACCGGCGCGGTGGGTTCGGTGGTCGGGCAGATCGCCAGGCTCCAGGGTGCGCGCGTGGTCGGCATCGCCGGCGGCGCGCAGAAGTGCCGGCATGCGGTCGGGCAGCTCGGCTTCGATACTTGCCTCGACCATCGCGCGCCGGCGCTGGACGAACGCCTGGCCGCCGCCTGCCCCGACGGCATCGACGTGTATTTCGAAAACGTCGGCGGTGCGGTGTTCGATGCGGTGCTGCCGTTGCTCAACGACGGTGCGCGCGTGCCGGTGTGCGGCGTTATCGCACACTACAACGATGCGACGCCGCCGCCCGGACCGGACCGGCTGCCACGGATGATGTCCACGCTATTGCAGCGGCGCATCCGCATGCAGGGCTTCATCATCCTCGACCACTACGCCGATCGCTTCGAGGCGTTCCATCGGGACATGGCCCGATGGCTTGCCGAAGGCCGTATCGTGCTGCGCGAGGACCGCATCGACGGTCTGGAGCACGCGCCGGCGGCCTTCGTCGGCCTGCTGCAGGGACGCAACTTCGGCAAACTGGTGGTGCGCGTGGCCGACGACTGAACGTGGTGCGTCAGTTGCCGGCGACACCGCTGTGCTGCGAGTACAGCGCATGCCAGCGGCCGCCTTCGTAGACGAAGATGTCGGACGAGCGCACGCCCTTTTGCGGGCCGAGCTTCGCGTCGTAGAAGGTGAGGATCGCGGTGTCGCCGCGCAGTACCACGCTCTGCTTGGAGGGATGCGCGGCCAGCCACGCCTCGACCATCTTCTTCTCCTTGTCCGAGCCGCGGTTCTTCGCCGCGTGGGCCACGATGTCCGCCTTGGGCGTCGCCACGCCCTTGTTGTTCACCGAGCGGTACTCGGGCAGCAGCATCTGCTCCAGCCAGGCGGTATCACCGTCGATCTCGGCTTCCAGCCAGTGCTGGTCCACCGCCATCACGGCGGCGGCGGTCTTGCCGGTTTCGTCCACCGTGCCATCGTGCGCGGCCACCGCCGCGTGCGCTGCGACCGCGGCGGCGGCAAACCACAGGCCGGCGCCGACCAGGCGTACCGGATTCAGGCGGAAGGGGCGATGCGTCATGTCGGTTCCTCGTCGATGGGGCGGCAGCATCGCCGCGACCGCAGGCTGCCTCGCGCGAGGCGCGGGCGCCGCCGGAACGGGGCGAGCGATGCCGCTGCAGTGACCGGCGGTCGCCGGATGCGTACTAGCGGCGCCCTTCCATCTGCCGACGCACACCGCTGGAGGCGACCGACGCACCGCCCGTCACATGCCGCACGACAACGCCCGCGCGGTGGCGGCAGCCTGCCGCACGCCGGCTGCGGTGTTCGGCTACCCAAGGAGCCTTCGATGTCCAGCAGATCCCTGATCGCCTTGCTCGCCCTCAGCCTGGCATTGGGGGGCGCTTTCGCGCCGCTGGCACGTGCCGCCGCCAGTGCAGACGCCGATGCGCCCGTGGCCGGGCCCTGGACGCTGGAGCACGATGCCTCGCCTGCCTTTTCGCCTGACGGTTGCACCGTGGTATTCGCACGCGGCCACGGCATCACGCGCCGCTTGTTGATCGCCAGCCGCGAAGGTAGCGGCTGGTCTGCGCCGCAGCCGGCGCCGTTCTCGGCCGGCGCCTGGATGGATTTGGAACCGGCGATGTCGCCGGGCGGCTCGTTCCTGATCTTCGTTTCCAACCGTCCGGTCAGCGCGCAGGGCAAGCCGCTCGACGGCAACTACGAGGGCCAGTTCCAGCCGGGCCGGGGCGGCAACCTGTGGCGGGTGGATCGCACCTCGAAGGGTTGGGGTACGCCGCGGCGGCTGCCCGACACGGTCAACGCGGGCACCTCGGTGTACGCGCCGGCGGTGGCGGCAGATGGCAGCGTGTATTTCATGCAGCCGGACCCGCAGACCGGCCACTTCCGGCTCTATCTCAGCCACTTCGCCGGCGGCCGCTACCAAACCCCGCGCGCGCTGCCCTTCAGCAACGGACGGCTGGCCGACTACGATCCGGCGGTCGCGCCGGACCAGTCCTTCATCGTGTTCAGCTCGGACCGGCTGCCTTCGACCGACACCGCCAGCGCGATCTTCATCGCCTTCGCCCGCGCCGGCGCCGGCTGGAGCACGCCGGTGCCGCTGGGGCCGTCGGGCACCGAATCGCGGCTGAGCCCGGACCGGGCCACGCTGTACTACAGCAGCACGGACCGTCGCATCCATCGCTTCGCGCTTGCCGACTGGCGCGGTCGCCACCCCGACAGGCCATGAGACACCTTCCGCGGGCCCGCGGCAGGCGGCACACTCGCATGCCTGGTCCTGGCGGGAGCGCCGCGATGGGAGTCGTCCGTGAACACGCTGGGCCTGCCGCCGCCTTTGATGCAGGCTGGCAGCGTCATGCGCTGGCCCTCGCCGGCTGGACGCTGCTGGCGCTGTCCTACGCGCTGAGCGGCGGCCTGTCCTCGATCAGCGAGGGCTACCCGCCGGCGTGGGGGCGTGCGCTGGTGTGGAACCTTGCCAACTTCTGGCTGTGGATGGCGCTGGTGCCGCTGGTGGGTTGGCTGGGCCGGCGCACCGCCGGCGCCAGCTGGCGGCGCTTCATCGCCGTGCACGTGCCGGCCAGCCTGGGCCTGGCGCTGGGACAGCTGCTGGTGCATCTGCTGATCTTCTGGTTCCTGTGCGGACCCGGCCGCATGCCGGTGCACACGCTGGGCCAGTACGTGCGCATGGAGTTCGCCTACAGCTACCACCTGGCGGTGCTCACCTACTGGATCGTGCTGGTCGTGCTGCTCGGGATGGATTCGCGCCGCCGCCTGCGCGACGAGCGCCTGCGCAGTGCCCAGTTGGAAGGCCAGCTTGCGCAGTCGCAGCTGCAGGCGCTGCGCATGCAGCTGCAACCCCATTTCCTGTTCAACACCTTGAATGCGATCTCCGCGCTGGCGCTGGCCAACCCGATCCAGGCGCGGCTGATGATCGCGCGGCTGAGCGACCTGCTGCGCCTGACGCTGGAGGAGTACCACGCGGTGGAGGTGCCGCTGTCGCGCGAGATCGAATTCCTGCGCTGCTACCTGGCGATCCAGGAGGTGCGCTTCCAGGATCGCCTGAGCACGCAGCTGGACGTCGACGCCGACACCCTGCACGCCGCAGTGCCCAGCATGATCCTCCAGCCGCTGGTGGAGAACGCGCTGCGCCACGGCCTGCTGGCCAAGGCCGAACCCGGTCGCCTGCACGTGGCCAGCCGCCGCGACGGCGACGCGCTGCACCTGCGCGTCGACGACGACGGCCTGGGCCTGCCGCCGGACGGCCCGGCCGAGGGGGTGGGCCTGGGCAACACGCGTGCGCGTCTGCGCGTGCTGTTCGGCCCGGCGGCCAGCCTCGCGCTGGAGCGCAAGGCTGGCGGCGGCACGCGGGTGGAACTGCGCCTGCCCTTTCGCGAGCACCTGGCATGAACGGCGCGCCGATCCGCACGCTACTGGTGGACGACGAGGTGCTGGCACGGCTGGCGCTGCGGCAGGCGCTGGCGGCGCATGCCGATGTCGAGGTCGTCGGCGAATGCGGCAACGCGGCCGAGGCGATCCAGGCGATCGGCGCACTGGCGCCGGACCTGCTGTTCCTGGACATCCGCATGCCCGGCATGGACGGCTTCAAGTTGCTGCACCAGCTCCAGCCGGACACCCTGCCCATGGTCGTGTTCGCCACCGCCTATGGCCAACACGCGCTGCGTGCGTTCGACGCCCATGCGCTGGACTACATCCTGAAGCCGATCGACCAGGCCCGGTTTGACCAGGCACTGGCGCGGGTGCGCCAGCACTGGCACGGACTGCAGGCGCGGGCCCCGCTGCCGCAGAGCGTCGCCGGGCCGCTGCAGCGGATCAGCGTGCGGGTGGACGAGCACATCCGCGTGATCGCCACCGACACCATCGACTGGATCGAGGCCGACGGCAACTACGTGCGCATCCACGTCGGCAAGCAGGCCTACCTGCACCGCGAGACGCTGGCACACCTGCTCGCCGCGCTCGATCCGGCGCGCTTCCTGCGCATCCACCGCGGCACGCTGGTGAACGTCGAGCGCATCCGCGAGGTGCATCCGCTGTTCAAGGGCAGCGCCGAGGTCGTGCTGCACGACGGCACCCGGCTGGATCTGAGCCGGCGCTTCCGCGCGCATGCGTGGCGGGCGCTGGGGATGAGCTGAAGGACGCCCTCTGTTCCCGGTGGGGGGATAAGGCCATGCCGCTGTGGCCCTGCCGCCCGACCCGCGGTCGCGACCGCTCGTCACAAATTCGCGGCCAATGCACGCACCGGCGCACGACGCTGGCAGCCTTCCCCCAGGGGCGGCCGCCATGACCCTGCACCGCATCGCTCTCGCCCTGAACTCCGCAGTCACCGGCACCGCCGCCCCAGCGGCGGCGCCGGAGCCGGAGATCTTCGCGCCCGGCACGATCCGATCCCTGCAAGGAGCAAGCATGTCCCCTCACCGCCTCATCGCCCTCGCCGCCTGCGCCGCGGCCTTCGCCACGCTGCCGCTGGCCGCATGCGCGGCATCCGCCGCCGAACTGCTCGGCCCGGGCGTGATCTCCACCGGCCTGCAGGAAACCTCCGCGGCGTTCTCGCTCGATGGCGAGACGGTTTACTTCCTGCGCTCGGATTTTTCCGAAAAGGACGACACGATCGTCTTCTCGCAGCGCCAGGAAGGCCACTGGTCCACGCCGCAGGTTGCCGCCTTCTCCGGCCGGTGGCACGACTCCGAGCCGACCTTCTCGCCGGACGGCCAGCGGCTGTACTTCGTGTCCAACCGTCCGCTGCAGCCTGGCGGCGCGCCGCTGGTGACGGAGATGGCCGGCCACCGGTTCAGCGGCACCAACCTGTGGTACGTCGAGCGCCAGGCGAACGGCCACTGGGGTACACCGGTGCACGTCGACGGCGCGCTCAACGACGGCGCGCAGATCTACAACCCGTCGGTAGCCGCCAACGGTGACATCTACTTCTCCGCGCATCGTCCGGACTCGGGCAAGGCCTACCAGATCTATGTGGCGCGACGTACCGCGCACGGCCATGGCCTGCCCGAGCGGGTCGACCTGGGCGACCTTGCGCACAGCCGCATGGACCCGGCGATCGACCCGCAGCAACGGTTCCTGCTGTTTGCCGGCGACGAGGGCGACGCGCTGGGGCGCGCCGACATCTACATCGCCTTCCGCCAGCCCGACGGCAGCTGGGGCAAGCCCGAACATCTGGGCGGCGACGTCAACAGCCAGGCGCTGGAAAACGCGCCGGCGCTGGGTCGCCGATTCGGCGAACTGTACGTATCGAGCAACCGCCAGCCGGAGGTGCGTTTTCCGAAGGCGCGCGATGACGCCCGCTCGCTGCAGCAGCGCCTGTCCGGACCGCTCAACGGCTCGCGCAACCTCTGGCGCGTGGACATTTCCGAGGTGCTGCGCACGCACGGCATCGCGCCTTGATCGCCGGAGCTCCCATGACCCACACCCGATTCCTTCCCGCGCTGCTGGCCCTGCTGTCGCTGCCCGCCACCGGCGGCGCCAGGCCTTCGGCCACCGCCCCTGCATTGACGCCATCGCTGCATGCGGGCGACAGCTTCGGCAACGTCTTCTCGCGCACCGTCGCCCTCCAGGCGCCGGGTTTCGACGATGCCGTGCGCCGCGTCAGCGGCACCGCCACCTATCGCGTGGTCGATGCCGCCGCCAGGCCACCGCGGCTGCGCATCGACTACCACTATGACGGCCGGCCCGCCGGCGAGGGCACCGTGGCATGGCCCGAGGGCGGCGCCACCAACTGCTACGACGGCAGGTGCATGCCCAACACCGATGCCAGCGGACTGGCCTACAACCCGCTTTTGTGGGGCCGGGCGCCGGCCACGCTGCGAGTGGGCCAGCGCTGGACGGTGGACATCGGGGTGCCGTGGGAGCTGGGCCCGGCCGGACGGCAGACGGTGACCGTGGTCGCGTTCGACCCAGCCAGCCATACCGTGTCCGTGGAGCGCGAAGGCAGCGGCAACGGCGTCTGGCTGGGCGATGCGCCGCAAGTCACGCTGACCCGCGGCGGCCACTCGTACCCGATGACCCGGGTGCCCGGCCGCGCGCACTGGCATGGGCGCACGACCTTCCGCGACGGCATCGTACTCAGCGACGAATTGATGAGCGTGCGGCCAGTCACGCTGACGTCCGCACAGCTCGGCCGCGTCGAAGGCATCGAGCGTCAGTACATCCTGCTCAATGCCACGCCCAGCGAGGCCGGACCCTGATGCGCGCCACGATCCGTACCCGCCGCTTCTGCCTGGCGGCCGCGCTGCTTCTAGGCGCCGTGACCGCGCGGGCCGGTGAGCCGGTTGGCGCCGCGCCACAGCCGGTCACGCTGGAGGGCATCCTCCATGCCGACAGCGATGACACGCTGGCCTTCACGCCCGATGGCGGCACCGTGTTCTTCGATCGCAGCGAGGGCACGCACAAGACCATCATGCTGTCGCACCGGATCGGCGGCCACTGGACGCCGCCGCAGGTCGCGGGCTTTTCCGGCCGCTGGTTCGACCAGGATCCACTGGTGGCACCGGACGGCAGCTACCTGCTGTTCAATTCCGACCGCCCGGTGCGGCCGGGCGGGCAGCCGCTGGTGCAGGACTACTTCGTCGGCGGCCGCGCGCCCGGATCCAACCTGTGGCGGGTCGACCGCGAAGGCAACGGCTGGGGCAAGCCGGTGTGGCTCGGGCCGGTGATCAACGGCGACGTATTCATCGATTTCGCCAGCGTCACCGCCGACGGCACGCTGTACTTCATGCGTTTCGATCCCAAGGCCCGGGTCATGCATACCTGGCGGTCGCGCTACCGCGATGGCAAGTACCTCGCGCCCGAGCGCGCCGGGCTCGGCGACCCGGACGTGTCCACGCACGACCCCGCGGTGGCGCCGGACGAGTCCTTCATCGTGTTCGACTACGGCAAGGTGAAGGGCGGCCTCGGGCGCCTGTGCGTCGCCTTCCGCGAAGGTGACCGCTGGAGTCGACCGGTCGACCTGGGCGATGCGATCAACCGGGACCTGCCCTGGGGCGCCCATCTCGCACCGGACGGGCACACCGTGTACGTCACGGGCCAATCGGGTATCGCGCAGTTCTCGCTGGAGCCATGGCTGCGCCGGCACGCCGGAGCGAAGCCGCGTTGATGCGGCTTCAGCGCTGCACCATCACCGCGAACCAGCCCCAGCCGCGCACGCGCTCGGTGATCAGCTTGGCGCTGGTGAGCATCGGCACCGCCAGCAGCGCGCCGGGGATGCCCCACAGCCACCCCCACACCAGCAACCAGATCAGGATGGCGATCGGCGACAGGCGCATGCGATGTCCCTGGATCATCGGCGTGATCAGGTTGCCCTCGATGCCGGTCATGCCGGCGAAGGTGAGCGCCGGCAGCAGCGCGTTGCCCAGGTCGTGCGAGTGGATCATGCCGACCAGCGCCAGCACGATGGTGGTGGTGATCGCGCCGACGTAGGGAATGAAGTTGGCGGTCATCGCCACCACGCCCCACAGCAGCGGGTCGGGCATGTGGTAGAGCCACAGCATCAGCGTGGTCAGCGCACCCAGGGTCGCGTTGATCGCCAACGCGGTGAGCAGGTAGCGCGAGACCTCGACCTGGATGCTGCGCACGATCTCCACCGCGTGCCGCTTGTAGGCGAAGCCGGGCGAGATTTCGACCAGCCGTCGCAGCAGCGAGTCGCCGTAGATCAGGAAGAAGAACACCAGCAGCACCACGGTCAGCACCGCGGCGAGCACCTTCGGCGCGGTGGACACCACGTCCCAGGCGGAGATCGCCACCGCGGTCGGATGCGGCGGCTGCGCACGCACCGGGCCGCCGACCAGGCTCTGGGTCGCGCGGTTGGCCGCCTCCAGCGGCTTGGTGACGCTGCGCAACTTCGGTACGAAGCTCTTGATCGCCGCCGGGGCACCGTGGAACCAGCCCAACGCCGGCTGCGCCAGCGCACCGACGCCGGCGCCCAGACCGGCCAGCAGCGCGACCACCAGCACGCTGGCGGTAAGCCAGCGCGGCACGCGGTGGCGCGCGCCCGTCGCCACGAGGGGGTTGAGCGCAAGCCCGATGAACGCGGCCAGCACCAGTGGGATCAGCAGCACGCGCGCGATGGTGACGGTGTAGAGCAACGCCAGCACCAGCAATGCGTTGAGTACCACGCGCACGGCGAGCAGGTGCCGGCGGAGGTTGCGCGCGAGCCGCAGCTGCTGCGAGCCGGCGACCCGCGGCGGCACGGTCGCCGGCGCCACGTCGACCGCGGCCGGCGTGGCGTCGGGGTCGGGTCGGTTCATGCGTCCTCGACGGCCGAAGGGTTGGCCGCGTGCGCGGCCAGGAAGCTGGCGCCGATGGTGGTCGCCTCGCTCACCAGCGCCCCGACCAGGCTGCCCATGCCGGGCAACCTCAGCGGATGCATCTTCGTGCGTCCCATCACGAAGCCGGCGCCGGCGGCCACGCCCAGGATCACCCAAGGATGACGTTCGCCCCGCGCGAGCAGGGCCGAAGCGGGTATCGCCACCGCCCTGCGGGCGTCATGCATCCGCTGTTGCGCGGCGCGGACCCGCGCGTGCTCGCCGAACATGCTCATGCCGCATTCTCCCCTTCCGCCCGCCGCCGGGCTCGCGCCTTGGTGTCGCGCATCATCGCACCCCACTCGTTGCGCGTGGCGGGCAGGCTCATCCAGTGCATGCAGCGGCGGAAGAACACGATGGCGGCCAGCATGAACAGCAGCTGCAGCACGGCCAGCGCGACCAGCGCCCACACCCAGGAGGCGAACCACTTGGCCAGCAGCACGCCCACCAGCGCCAGCAGGGTCAGGCCAAGGCCGACGCCGGCCACGGTGGCGGCCAGGCCCGCCAGCAGCATCCACGAGAGCGCGCTGCGCGCCAGGCCCACTTCGGCGGAGAGCAGCTCCAGCTGCGCGCCGAACAGGTCCTTGACGCCATGGCCGAGCCGGCCGAGCTCATCGAGCACGCCCGGGGACGGCGCTGCGTCGGCGGTGCCGTCGGTACTGACTTGGTCGGCCTCAGGCATCCCTGGCACTCGTCGATGAAGGGTCAGCGGCGAAGGATACGGCCCAGCAACCAGCCGGCGCCCGCCGCGATGGCGATCGACTGCATCGGCTTCTCGCGCACGTATTCGCGCGCCTGCGCCATCCAGGCTTCGGCCTTGTCCATCGTCTCGTCGCGCAGTTCGCGGCTGCGGTCGGCCAGCTCCGCCGCCTTGTCGTTCGCGCGATGCGCGACGTCGGCGGTGCGTTCGGTGGCACGGTACACGCCCGCCTCGACCTTGTCGGCCGTGCTGTTGACCGCCTGCTTGGTGCGCGCCACCGCATCGGAGGTGGCCTGCTTGACCCGGTCGGCGCCCTGGTCGATGCGGGTGTGCGCCTTCGACGAGGTGCCCGTGTCCGTCTCCAGCGAGTCGGTCATGTGCTGATCGGCCATGGCCGGATTGGGCACGGGCGGGTTCAGGCCGGAGTCGCGCGGGGTCGATGAGCTGTGGATCGGGTTGGTCATGGCTTCGCTCCCGGTGGAGGTGACAACGATGCCGCTCAACTGGCGCGGCGGAAGAAGGCGATGATCGCAAGGATCAGGAAAATGACGAACAGGATTTTCGCAATGCCGGCGGCGGCACCAGCGATGCCGCCGAACCCGAGGATGGCAGCGATGATGGCGATGACCAAAAAGACAATGGCGTAATGCAGCATGACGGCTTCCTCATGGGTAGTTGACGATCCCCCGGGCCGGCCTGCACGGCCAGACGCGAGTCATTCATCCACAGGGGCTGCCATCTGCACGTGAAGAGGCGCGTGCCAGTGCGCCCTCCCGTTCACTTCGCATCCGGGTTGATCGCATAGGTGCCGGTCAGCGCAGCGCTCGCCAGCACGTGGCCATCCATCGCCGCGCGCAGCTGGTCGAGGCCGAAGCCGGTTGACAGGCCCAGGCTCGGGACGTCCAGTGCATGCAGTTCGAAGCGGTAGCGATGCACGCGTGCGTCGTTCCAGGGCGGGCAGGGCCCGTCGTAGCCGAGATAGGTGCCGGCCATCTGCGGATCGGAGGCGAACCAGCCGCTGTAGTCGTTCTCGCCCTGGTGGCTGCCGGCCGGACCGGTCGGCGCTCGCTTGCCATGCGGCGTGATGCCGTCGCTGCACGAGCCGTTGCCAAGCTCGCCGCAGTCGGCCGGGATGCCGGCCATCAGCCAGTGCACGAAGTCGGTGCGCGGGAGGTCGGCGCTGACGGTGCGCCCCGGCTGGTTGACGTCGTCGCCGCGGCTGGGCGCATCGCCATCGATGCAGGTGAGCACGAACGAGCGTGTGCCCGGCGGCGCGTCGCGCCAGGCCAGGTGCGGGTTGCGGTTGTCGGACAAGGCGACCGGGTCGCCCGGCTGGCCGAAGGCGCATTCGCGTGGGATCGGCTTGCCTTCTTCAAAGTCGTTGCTGCGCAGTTGCATGGGACTCTCCTCTGATCGAATTGAAGCTCCCTCTCCCCTTAAGGGGAGGGGATTGGAGTGAGGGGCCGCTGCGGCAACGCTGCCTCGCGAGCGCGTGATTTTTTTGCACGGAGATGTGGAAACCCTTGGGCAGGGTCAGCCTGTCGACGCGGCCCGGGCGGGCGCGGTGGACGGAGCCAGCAGCAGCACGAACAGCAGGCGCATGACGGCGCTCCTTGCGGCGCAATCGCCAGCGTAGCGCCAAAGCCGTGAAGCCGGAAAGGACGAGGCCGCTCCTGCTACCGTACGCGCCTCACGAGGGGGACGCATGAGCGAACTGGACGACCTGGCCACCCTGGTCCGCGCGACCACGCCGTTGCTGGTGATCGAAACCGTGGATGAGCAGCGCGTGATCGAGTGCTTCCGCCACGTGATCGCGCAATCGCTGCGGCCGCTGTGGCGCTGGACACTCACCGATGGCCTGGCACGGCTGGATTTCGCCCAGTCCGGCGATCCGGTCGCCCCGGACGCCAGCGCCACGCTGGACGCCATCCGCGCCGCGGACGAGCGCGGCGTCTACCTGCTGTTCGATTTCCATCCGTTCCTGCGCTATGCGATGAGCCTGCGCCAGTTGCGCGAGATCGTGCAGCGGCAGAAAAGCGCCGCGCACACGATCGTGCTGGTCGGCGCGAGGATCGAGTTGCCTGAGGAACTGGAAGCGCTCGCCATGCGCGTGCCGCTGGCGCTGCCGGACCTGAAGGAACTGGCCGGCATCCTGCGCGGCGAGGCGGCCGCGTGGCAGCGCGAACAGGGCCGCCGTCTGGAAGTCGACGGCGAGGCGGCGCGCACGCTGGTGCGCAACCTGGTCGGGCTGTCGGCGCCGGATGCGCGGCGGATCGTACGCAAGCTGATCTACAACGATGGCGCGCTGGGCGAGAACGACCTGCCCGAGCTGATGCGCGCGAAGTTCGACCTGCTCAACCGCTCCGGCCTGCTGCACTACGAGTACGCGACCGCGAGCTTCGCCGACGTGGCCGGGGTGGCGCGGCTCAATGCCTGGGTGCAGCGGCGGCGCGCGGTGTTCCTCGAGCCGCAGCCGGCGCTCGATCCGCCCAGGGGTGTGCTGTTGCTGGGCGTGCAGGGCTGCGGCAAGAGCCTGGCGGCCAAGGCCACCGCCGGCGGCTTTGGCGTCCCGCTGGTGCGGCTGGATTTCGGCACGCTGTACGACAAGTACCAGGGCGAGACCGAGAAAAATCTGCGCGAGGCGCTGGCCAGTATCGAACTGCTCAGTCCCTGCGTGCTGTGGATCGACGAGATCGAAAAGGGCCTGGCCAGCGGCGGCGGCGAGGACGGTGGCGTGTCGCGCCGCGTGCTCGGTTACCTGCTCACCTGGATGGCCGAACGCAAGTCCAAGGTGTTCGTGGTCGCCACCGCCAATGCGGTCGACCAGCTACCGGCCGAGCTGCTGCGTAAGGGACGCTTCGACGAGATCTTCTTCGTCGACCTGCCCTCCGCGGCGGCGCGCGCGGCGGTGTTCGAGTTGCACCTGAAGCGCCGCAAGCTCGACCCGGCGACCTTCGACCTGGCTCCCCTTGCCGTGGCCAGCGACGGCTTCTCCGGTGCCGAGATCGAGCAGGCCATCGTCAGTGCGCTGTACGACGTTCCCGGCAGCGGCACGCCACCGGACCAGGCCGCGCTGTGCCGGGCGCTGGAGCAGACCCGGCCGCTGTCGGTGCTGATGCGCGAGCCGGTGCAGGCGCTGCGCGACTGGGCGCGCGAGCGCTGCGTGCCGGCCGACTGATCGCGCGCCTCGCTCCCTCTCCCTCCGGGGAGAGGATTGGGGCGAGGGCCAGCTCCAGCGACGGGGCGGCTACAGAAGCGCGGCTCCGAACCGCTTTTTCCGCGAGCCCCGGCCCATCATCCCGGCCGTCTCCCAATCTCCCAAAGGGAAGAAGGAGCAAAGCGGCCTGCGCACTGCAAATGTTTCAGCGAAAGCGCAAATCTTGCGTCTGCGGTCATGGCGCGACCCGCACAAACCGCGCCGCCAGCAGGGGCATGGATCTTGCCGCCTTCGGGAAACTCGCGGCCGGTGCTCCCTGCCGGTCGTCTCCCTCCCCGAAGACGACACAAGGAACCAACCATGTTCGCTCACAACAAACGCCTGCAGTACACGGTGCGAGTTTCCGAATGCAATCCGGCGCTCGCCAACCTCATGCTCGAACAGTTCGGTGGCCCACAGGGCGAGCTCGCCGCGGCGATGCGCTACTTCACCCAGGCGCTGGCCGAGGACGATGCCGGCCGCAAGGACATGCTGCTGGACATCGCCACCGAGGAGCTCAGCCACCTGGAGGTGATCGGCACCATCGTCGGCATGCTCAACAAGGGCGCCAAGGGCAAGCTCGCCGAAGGCGCCGAGGAGCAGGCGCAGGCGTTCCGCGAACTGCAGGGCGCCGGCAACGATTCGCACGTGACCCAGGTGCTCTATGGCGGCGGTCCGGCGCTGACTAACTCCGGCGGCCAGCTGTGGACGGCCGGCTACGTCGACTCGATCGGCGAGCCGACCGCCGACCTGCGCTCGAACATCGCCGCCGAGGCCCGCGCCAAGATCATCTACGAACGTCTGATCAACCTCACCGCCGACGCCGGCGTGCGCGACGCGCTGGGCTTCCTGATGACGCGCGAGATCGCCCACCAGCAATCGTTCGAGAAGGCGCTGTACGCAATCCAGCCGAACTTCCCGCCGGGCAAGCTGCCGGGCAAGCCGGAGTTCGCCAACATGTACGTCAACACCTCGCAGGGCGAGGGCGACATGCGCGGCCCGTGGAACAGCGACGAGAATTTCCAGTTCGTCAGCGACCGTGAGCAGATGCTGGCGATGGGCGGTGGCAGCGGCATGCCGGAAGTTTCGATGGACGACCGGCAGCGCGCGGTGCTGATGCAGATGGCCGAGCGCACGCGCTCCAATCCCTCGATCAACCCGGAGACCGGGGCCGAGCTGGGCCGCACGGGCGGCCAGACGGAGGGCACCCGCCACTAGACCGAGACCGTGGACTTCAACCGCCGGGTTCGCGACGAACCCGGTGGGTTGAGTCCGACGGGCGGGCGTCAGCTGAACGCGGTGTCCAGCATCATCATCAGCACGAAGCCGACCATCAGCCCACCGGTGGCAAAATGCTCGTGCCCCTGCCGGTGCGACTCCGGGATGATCTCGTGGCTGACCACGAACAGCATGGCGCCGGCGGCAAAGCCGAGGCCGACGGGCAGCAGCATCGGATAGTCGATCACCACCCCGGCCCCGACCAGCGCGCCGACCGGCTCGATCAGGCCGGACGCCATGCCCACCGACACCGCCCAGCGCCGCCCGTAGCCGGCCGCCATCAGCGCGATCGCCACCACCAGCCCTTCCGGCAGATCCTGGATCGCAATGCCGGTGGCCAGCGCGATACCGTGCGCCAGGCCGGGCCCGAAGCCGACGCCGGTCGCGAGGCCTTCGGGCAGGTTGTGCAGGCAGATGGCAAACACGAACAGCCAGGCCCGCTTGAGCCGCAGCGAGGAGTGCCCTTCGGGTCCCTTGATGAAGTGCTCGTGCGGCAGCACGCGTTCGAGCAGCACCAGCGCGCCAGCCCCGAACAGGATCGCCACACCGACCCATGCACCGGCCGCCCACGGCCCCTGCCCCTGGCGCTGCGCCTCGTGGATGCCAGGCAGCGCCAGCGAGAACGCGCTGGCCGCCAGCATGACGCCGGCGCCGAAGCCGAACATGGTGTCCTGCGTGCGCTGGTCGATGTTGCGCGCGAACAGCGCCGGCAGGGTGCCCAGCGCAGTGGCAGCGGCTCCCGCGCAGCCGCCCAGGAACGCGGCAAGGACCGGCGTCAGCGCCATCGACGGGTCCTGCGCGTGGCTGGGGGCGTGGCGGGCATGCGGTCCTGCGCCTGGTCGGGCCGACAGCATGGCGCCCCGCCGGCGCCGGTGGCGTGAACGCCGTTGACCCTCCGCGCCGGGCCACCCATGCTGGACAGCCGCTCCATCTTCAGAGACCTGCATGAGCACGCCGCCGCCCTTCCACCTCGCCTTCCCGGTCACCTCGCTGGCCAGCGCGCGCGCGTTCTACGGCGGCCTGCTCGGCTGCCCCGAGGGACGCTCCAGCGAGGACTGGGTCGACTTCGATTTCCATGGCCACCAGATCGTGGCCCACCTGGCACCGGAGCAAGCCCGCCCGGCCAGCGCCCATGACGTGGACGGCGACGCCGTGCCGGTGCGTCATTTCGGCCTGGTGCTGCCGATGCCCGAATGGGAGGCACTGGCCGCGCGCCTGCGCTCGGCGGGCACGCGCTTCGTCATCGAGCCGCACGTCCGCTTCCAGGGCCAGCCAGGCGAGCAGGCGACCATGTTCCTGCTCGATCCCTGCGGCAACGCGCTGGAGTTCAAGGCGTTCGCCGATCCGGCCAGGCTGTTCGCGAAGTAGCTCGCCTGGACGATCAGGCGCGGATCGAGTTGAAGCGCGCGGCGATGTATTCGTCGGTGAAACTGGTCATGTCCGCACCGCGTATGAAGCCGCAGTGCCCGCCGTATTCGGCGATGTCCAGCTCGACGCTGGGCGGCAGCTCGAGTTGCTCGAAGGCGCCCACCGGGATCACCGGATCGTCGCGCGCGGTCAGGATGGTGGCGGGGATGGCCATGCCGGCAAGCGCATCGCGCGCCACCGAATAGCCGTCCAGATAGGCCTCCAGCGAACCGAAGTCGGTGTGCCGCAGCACCAGCGCCTCGGTCAGCCCGCGCAGGCTCTGCTTCAGCTCGGCCAGTTCGAAGTACTGCCGGTGCGGAAATGCCTGCTGCTTGGCCTTCAGCGACTGGCGCCACTTGCGCATGAAGTAGGCCTGGTAGAACCACGGCGCGCTCTGCTCGAGCGAGAACAGCCCTTCGCTTGGGTCGATGATCGGGCACACCGCCAGCGCATAGTCCAGCGGAATGGACTCCGCCGGCGCGCGCAGTGCGGCACGTAGCGCGAAGTTGCCGCCGAGCGAGAAGCCGGCCAGTACGGTCACCGGTCGCGGCCAGCGCCGCACGATGTCGCCCAGCGCATGCACGACTTCGTCGATGCGGCAGGAATGGAACAGCGCTTCGTTCAAGTGGTGGCTGGCGCCGTGGTCGCGGAAATTGAGCCGGAAAACGTCCCACCCATCGCGCAGCAGGCGGCTGCCGGTCTGCAGCACGTAGGTCGAATCGACGCTGCCCTCCCAGCCATGGAACAGCACGGCCAGGCCGCGTGACGCACGGCCGGTCCGCTGTGCGGTGAAGGCGCCGGTCAGGCGCACGCCGTTGCCGCCGTCGACCACTACGTCCTCGGCATGGTCCGCCACTTCGCGCGCGCTTTTGGGCAACAGCAAACGGCGCACGCCGCTGGAGGAAAGCATGGTCTGCACATGGCCGCTGGTCAGCGGCCAGGGGGGACGGAAATCCTTTCCGCGCGGCAGTTCGCTCATGCGTGGGCGTCTTCCAGGGCGGCGCCGATGCGCTCGCGCGAGAGGTCGGCCATGCGCCGGCGCGCGTCGGGCATCGCCGGCACCGGCGCGAGGAAATGCACCTCGGCATCCAGCGGCGCCTCGCCGAGCATGCGCAGCAGGTTGCCCATGAAGTTCTCGCCTTCACGGAAGCCGGCGTCGACCACCCGCTTGCCGTTGCGCGCGAAGCGCAGCGCCACCGGCTGCACCGGCACCCGCGCGTCCAGCGCGGCCTGGAAGATGCGCGCGTGGAACACCTTGAGCACGCCGTTGTGGCCGGTGCCGCCCTCGGGGAACACCGCCACCGAGCGGCCGCCGCGCAGCCGCTCGACCATCGCCTGCATCACCGCCGCCAGCGAATGGTTGCTGCCGCGCCGATGGAAGATCGTGCCGCCGGTGGCGGCCATCCAGCCGACCAGCGGCCAGCGCGCGATTTCGGCCTTGGCCACGAAGCAGGCGGCGCGCTGGCTGTGCAACAGTTCGATGTCAATCCAGGAGGTGTGGTTGGCGACGAACAGCACCGGGTCGGGCAACGGCGTGCCGACGCGCACCGAGCGCAGGCCGAAGATGCGCATCAAGACGGTCGACCACCAGCGGATCATGCGGTGCACGAATGGCTCGCGGCCATCGACCATCACGCGGTGCCTGTTCCAGCTCAGGACCAGCGAACACAGCAGGATGCCGAGCACGATGTGCAACAGCAGCAGCGGTACCCGCCAAAGGTAGCGCAAGGGTCGCCAGGGATCGCGTTCGGGGGTGGGGGCGGTATCCATGAGCTGGGTAGTTTAGCGTCTGCGGGGCCCTGCAAGGCGTGCACACGGGCTGTGCCGACCGGTATGTATCACCGGGCCTTTCGCCTTCGCGGCCGTCGGCGACGGCCGTGTCGGGCCCTCTCCTCGCAGGACCCATGCCCATGCCGGGAAACCCGCCCGCGGAACCGCATCCCAGCCAGCCCACGTTCCTGTCCGGCGGCGGTGGCATGGGTGAGCGCATGCGCGCGCTGGACTGGTCCGCCACGCCGCTGGGGCCGGTCGCCGGCTGGCCGGAGGCGCTGCGGTCGGCCACCAACATCATGCTCAACTCGCGCTTTCCGATCGCGCTGTACTGGGGCGAGGAACTGGCGCTGCTCTACAACGACGCCTGGAGTCCGATCCCCGGCGGCAAGCACCCCCGGGCGCTGGGCCAGCCTGGCCGCCAACGACCACCGCCAGGTCCAGCTGGCCTGGACCATCGACGCCGGCCGGTTGCGGCTCGCCTGGCACGAGCGCGGCGGCCCGCCGGTGCAGCCGCCTCCACGCCGGGGTTTCGGCTCGCGTCTGATCGAGCGTGGCCTGGCGCATGAACTGGATGGCCGGGTGCGGCTGGACTACGCCAGCGATGGCGTCGTGTGCGAGATCGACATGCCGCTGCCGCAGACCGCGCCACAGCCGGTCTGAGCAGCTGCGGTCCCGCGGTCGCCGCCGTTGCTTCGCCCGGGCTCCAGCGCATCCGCCCGATCAGCCCTCCAGCTGCCCCAGCGGCAACGACGGCGAACGCTTGACGGTGCGCAGCACGAAGCTCGAATTGGCGTCGGCCACCCCGGCGTCATTGAGCAGCCGGTCGAGCAGGAAACGCGAGAAGTGCGGCAGGTCCGCCACGTACACGTGCAGCAGGTAGTCCATGTCGCCGGTCAGCGCATGGCAGGCGACCACCTCCTCCCAGCCGTTGACCTTTTCCACGAAGCGCTCGATCGCGCCGGCCTCGTGCCGCGCCAACTGCACGCGCACGAACGCCTGCAATCCCAGCCCCACCGCCTGCGGGTCGACCTGCGCTGCGTAACCGGTCAGCACGCCCTCGGCCTCCAGCCGCTGCAGCCGCCGCAGGCAGGCCGAGGGCGACAGGCTGACCCGCTCGGCCAGCTCGGCGTTGGTGATGCGCCCCTCGCCCTGGAGCACGGCGAGCAGGCGCAGGTCGGTGCGATCGAGCTTGGGCATGGCAGCTTGCTCCGCGGTTCGTGCGTCCTGCGCAAGAATACTGCGCCGCCTCACGGGTGATTCACAACAAACGCAACCTTCGTGCGGGATGGACGGCGTATTCTTGAGACGTGAAGGCGCGTCGCGCCACCACTCCGCCACGGAGCCGCCATGCAGACCGCCACGCCGCGCAAGATCGAACACCAGCAGACCGACCGCGGCTACGTGCCGGTCTACGCCACTGGCGTGGTCGAGCAGCCCTGGTCGAGCTACACCCGTACCGACCACGAGGTGTGGGACACGCTGTTCGCGCGCCAGTGCGAGATGCTGCCGGGGCGCGCCTGCCAGGAATTCCTTGACGGCGTGGCCAAGTTTGGCCTGGGCGACGGCGGCATTCCGAAGTTTTCCGACCTGAACCAGGTGCTGGGCAAGGCGACCGGCTGGGAGCTGGTGGCGGTCGAAGGCCTGCTGCCCGACGAGGTGTTTTTCGACCACCTGGCCCATCGCCGCTTCCCGGTGAGCTGGTGGATCCGCAAGCCGGAGCAGCTCGATTACCTGTCCGAGCCGGATCTGTTCCACGACCTGTTCGGCCACGTGCCGCTGCTGCTCAACCCGGTCTTCGCCGACTACATGCAGGCCTACGGCCGCGGCGGCATGAAGGCGCACGCGATCGGCCCCGAGGCGCTGATGAACCTCACCCGCCTGTACTGGTACACGGTGGAGTTCGGCCTGATCGATACGCCCGAAGGGCTGCGCATCTACGGCGCCGGCATCGTCAGCTCCAAGGGCGAGTCGATCTACAGCCTGGATTCGGACGCGCCCAACCGGATCGGTTTCGACCTCGAGCGCGTGATGAACACGCGCTACCGCATCGATACCTACCAGCAGACCTATTTCGTGATCGACAGCTTCGAGCAGCTGTTCGAGGCCACCACGCCGGACTTCACTCCGATCTACGCGCGCCTGCGCCAGAGCACCGCGCATGCCGCCGCCGATGTGCAGGAAGCGACCGATCGCGTCTTCCATTATGGCAGCCATGAGGGCTTCGCCAGCATGGGTGATGCCTGACAACGTTCGCGCGTTGGACTGGCCGCTCTGCTTTCAGAGCAAGCCGCGCCGCGCCAGCCAGTCGCGTACCACGCCGGTCCATAGCGCGTAACCCTCGGCATTGAGGTGCAGCCCGTCGACGTCGAACCAGCGCGGGTCCGCCTCGCCATCGGCGCCAAGCATCGGCGCATGGACGTCCAGGAAGTCCACGCCACGCTCCTGCGCGCAGACCCGGATCAGCGCGTTGGCCGCGCGGATCTGCGGCAGTTGCCTGCGCCGTGCGAGATTGGGCTTGATGGAGAGGTAGGCCATCGGCACCCGCCCCGCCCAATGGTGCGCCTGGTTGACGAATGCGCCGAACGCGTCGCGCACTGTCCGGGCGATTTGCCGTCGGCAAGATCGTTGCCGCCGGCGTACATCACGATGGCCCTGGGATGGTACGGCCCGATCAACTGCTCCGCGAAGTAGGCGCTATCGGCGATTTCGGAGCCACCGAAGCCCCGGTTGATCGTGGGCAGCTCGGGAAAATCCGCCGCCAGCGTATGCCACAGCCGGATGGAGGAACTGCCGGCGAACAGCACTGCGCCGGCCGGAGCGGGGGCGAGCCTGTCGATCGCGGCGAACGCCGCGATCTCGGTCTGCCATTCGATGAATTCGGCGGCCTCGCCGCCGGAAGGGGAGGGCTGGTCAAGCATGCCGTCTCCACGGGACGCTGGTGGCCCGACCCTAGATCATGGACGATCAAGGCGGCGTGGGTGACGCCCATGCCGCGGCTTCGGCGCTGCGGGGCAAAGCCTCAGGGTGGGGCGTCCAGCGTCCTGTGCAGCCAGGCCCGTACCAGGCCCGTCCACAGGCGATAGCCCTGGCGGTTCATGTGCAGGCCATCGGGGCCGAACCACTTCGGCTGCGGCTGGCCGTTCGTCCCGAGCATGGGCGTCAAGACGTCCAAATAGCCGACACCCTTCTGGCCGTGCGCGTACTCGCGCACCAGCGCGTTGGCCTGGCGGATCTGCGACAGCAGACTTTTGCGCGCCATGCTGGGCTTGATCGCGATGAAGGCGATCGGCACGCGCGCATCCAGCGACCGCGCGCGCTGCACGAAGGCGGCGAAGGCATCGCGCACCTGTTCCGGCGTGCAGCCTTCGGCCAGGTCGTTGTCGCCGGCGTAGAGCACGATCGCGCGCGGGTGGTAGGGCGCCACCAGCCGATCGGCGTAGTAGGTGGCGTCGGCGATGCGCGAGCCGCCGAAGCCGCGGTTGATCACCGTGCGACCGCGAAAGTCGGCAGCCAGCGAGCCCCACATGCGGATCGAAGAGCTGCCCACGAACAGTACCGGGTGCGCAGGCGGCGGATGCGCGCGGTCGGCCGCGGCGAACGCGGCAATGTCGGTGCTCCATTGACCGGGCCGGTCCGCACAGGCCTGCGCCAGCGATGGCAGCAACGCGAGGGTGAGCAGCAGCCAGATGGTCTTCATCGGCCCAACCTACCACCGTGCGGGGCGACGGTGGGGCGAGCGCCCCCGCTACGGCCGCTTGAGCTCGCTCACCTGAAGCACTTGCGCGATGCGCGTACCGTCCCAGCGGTAGATGAGGTGCTGCGCCTGGACGCAGGGCGCCACCACATCCGGATAGAACGCCGCGACGCATTCGCCGCCCGCGTGCCGTGCACTGTCGTAGACGATGCCGTTGGAACCGGCCTCACGCAGCGTGCGGGCCAATGCCCTGCTCGCTGCGTAGTCGTCCGGATCATGTGCGGCCGGCCAGCCGCCGCGCAGGTCGTGCAGCTTGCAGTCGATGCTGGTGCGGTAGCAGCGCATCTGCAGCTCGCAGGCCGGCTCGGCAGTAGCGGCGAGGAAGCGCTCGCGGTGGTAGGCGGTTTCTTCTACCACCGTGGCCACGCTGTGTGCAGCGTAGAACACGCCCCAGCTGCCGTCGGAGAAGCGGCTGCCTTCCGGGTTGAGGTGGGTGAAGGCGGCCATCACCGGCGTGCTGCCCGGACCACTGATGCGTCGTCCCGGCGGCACCAGCTTCAGCGCGCCGGCCTCCTCGCGCAGGCGTGGGTTGGTCATCGCCTCGATGGCGAACAGCGCGTCCAGTTCGCCCGGATCGGCGATGCGGTCGAACACGCCCACCGGCGGGAAACGGCTGGGCACGATGCGGTAGGCGTGGCTCCAGCGGATGCGTTTGAGGGGCGGCAGCTCGGGCGACATCGGCGTTCCGGGATCATGGGCCGCCGGCGCGCTCGCGCGCGGGTGGTGGCTGCCGGACATGGTGACGAGCGCGGGTGTCGCCGTTTGCGACGCCGGTCAGTTCCAGCCGCGTTGCGCGTCGAGGTACTGGCGTACCACGTAGAGATCGCCGACGTTGCCCGACAACATGCGGTCGAGCGCCGACTGGCCGCCGAACAGCGGGGCCTGGTTGGGCTTGCGCAGCCAGGCGTCGGCCTGTGCCGGATCGGGAAACAGGATCTGCAGCGACTTCCAGATGCCCAGCAGATAGCTGATCCGCTCGACCACGTCGCGGCCGGGATTGCCGTGCTGGTCGCGCTTCCACTTGAAGAAGGTCGATTCGGCCGGGTCGCCGAGCAGGCGGCGCTGCTCTGCGATGCGCAGTTTCCAGTGCTCGGCCAGGCGGAAGAAGGAGCGCAGCGCGGGGCCGCCAAGGTCGCCTGCGGGGGCCTGTTCGGGGCGGGGATGGACCAGCATGCGGGACTCTCCTTTTGGAGTTCGCACTTAATCTACTGCAGATATGCAGTCGCCGCAAATTGCTGGAGATGGGCCTCCAGCCGGCCATTCCATCATTTGCTATCGCCGCCGTAGTCCGGTTCCGGGCCACCCTCGGCAATGAAGCGGTCGATGCGCTTCTCCAGCACCGGCAACGGCACCGAGCCCAGCTGCAACACGGTGTCGTGGAAGTGGCGCAGGTCGAACTTGCCGCCGAGCGCCTGTGCGGCCCTGGCCCGCAGCTCGCGGATCTTCAGGTAGCCCAGTTCGTAGGACAGCGCCTGCCCCGGCCAACTGATGTAACGGTCCACTTCGTTGGCGATCTCGCGGGCCGAGAGCGCGGTGTTCTGCGTGAGGTAGTCGATCGCCTGCTGGCGGGTCCAGCCCAGGTGGTGGATGCCGGTGTCGACCACCAGCCGGCAGGCGCGCCACATCTGGTAGGTGAGGTAGCCGAAGCGCTGGTAGGGCGTCTGGTAGATGCCCATCTCGTTGCCCAGGTACTCCGCGTACAGGCCCCAGCCCTCGCCATAGGCGGAGATGTAGCCCTGGCGGCGGAACTCGGGCTGGCCCTTCTGCTCGGCCGCCAGTTCCAGCTGCAGCGCGTGGCCGGGATAGGATTCGTGCAGGGTCAGCGCCGGCATGTTGAACAGCGGGCGCGACGGCAGGTCGTAGGTGTTGACCTGATACGCGTCCGCACCACCACGGCCGGAGGTGTAGTACGGCGCGATGTCTTCCGGTACCGGCACGATGGCAAAGCGCGCGCGCGGCAGGTGGCCGAAGAAGCGGCTGATCTGGCCGTCCACCTGCTTGGCCACCCAGGCGGTGCGGCGCAGCAGTTCGTCGGGCGTCCTGGCGTAGAACTGCGGGTCGGTGCGCAGAAACGCGAGAAAGGCCGGGAAGTCGCCCTTGAAGCCGCTCTCCTTCATCGTCTGGAGCATCTGCGCGTGGATCTTCGCCACCTGTTCCAGGCCGATGCGGTGGATGGTGTCCGGGTCCAGGTCCAGCGTGGTGTATTCGCGAATCTGCTGGCGGTAGAACGCCTTGCCGTCCGGCAGCGCCTCGGCCGCCAGCGTGGTGCGCGCGTGCGGCACGTAGGTCTGGCGGAAGAACGTCAGCAGCCGGGCGTAGGCGGGGATCACCTCATCGCGGATGCGCCGCAGCGCCTCGCCCTGCAATGCCTGCGCCTGGTCGGCGGGGATCGCATCGGGCATGGCCCCGAACGGCTTGTAGAAGCTGCTGGCAGTGGGATCCTTGATTTCGGCCACGGCGGCGATCGATAGGTCACGCCCGTCCAGCACGGCACGCGGCACGCTGAAGCCACGCTTCAGGCCCAACCGCATATTGGCGATCTGCTGGTCGAAATAGGCCGGGATCTGCGCCAGCCGGTCGAGGTAGCGGCGGTAGTCGTCGGCCGTGCGCAGCGGATCGCCGCCCAACTCGTAGCCGATGTCGCTCCAAAAGGCCGAGTCGCTGTTGAACGGCATCTGCCAGGTCTCGAAACGCTGATCGGCCAGCAGGTTGGCGATCTGTGCCTGGTAGACGGCGTAGTTCACCTGGTTGGCCGGCGAGAGCCGGGCCGCGTCGATTGCATCGAGCTTGGCCAGGACCTGCTGCCATTGTTCCAGTCGCCGCTGCTGGCTGGCCGCGTCGACGTTGTCCAGCCGGCCGTTGTCCGGCTGCGGCTCGCCCGAGGTGCTGATGTCGCCCTGCCCGGTACGCCAGGCCCACTCGTGGGTGTAGATCGCACGGAAGCGGTCGTCGGTGTCGTTGGCATGCACGGCCGGCGCGAGCATCAGGCCCGCGGCGAGCAGGCCGCCCAGCAAGTGGTTCATCGGGAGGCTCCTAGCGAGGGGAAAACGGTGATCATCGCAAAGAAGCCATGCCGGCGAATGCCTTTGGCGCCGAATGCGCGTGCCAGCCTGGAGACCCTTCGAGCCGGGCTCGCGGCGTGCGCGCTCGGCGACCGGTCCTCAGTCGTTCGTGCTGGGCTCAGGTGCGCAGCACCGCAGCCGAAGCACCGCCAGGAGCAGATCAGACGCCGGCGTAATAACCGCGCATGGCGTCCAGATAGGCGTCCAGGTTGCGCCCTTCGCCGGCGGAAAAGCATTCGCCGGTTTCGTCGAACTGCTCGATGCGATCGGGACGGAAGTTACGGAATGCACCGCGCAGGCGGCACCAGGTCCCGAGCGTCCACTTGCCGCCCCAGAACGCCAGGCACAACGGCTCGACGTCGCGCGTGCTGGCCAGGCCGGCCTCGTCGCGATAGACCAGCCGCAGCACGTGCTGCGATTCGATCGCCGCGTGCAGGCGGTCGATCCTTGCGGCGAAGGCGAGCTGAAACTCGTCGCGCCACACCGGCGCATAGATGCGCGTGCGCGCCGCTCGTTCGCGCAGTTCCGGCGGCAACACCGCCTCGATCTTCATCAGCGCCGCCTGCGCGCCCTCGGCCAGGCGCTCGCCGGCGAAGGCGCGCACGAAGCGCGTGCCGACCACCAGCGATTCGAGTTCCTCGGCGGTAAACATCAGCGGCGGGATGTCCGCGCCCTTGCGCAGCACATAACCCACGCCCGCCTCGCCCTCGATCGGCACGCCGGAGAGCTGCAGATCGGCGACATCGCGGTAGACCGTGCGCAGCGATACGCCCAGCGTCTCGGCCAGCGAGCGCGCCTGCAACGCCGTGCGCCGGCCGCGCAGGGCGTGGATGATGAGGAACAGGCGGTCGGCGCGGCGCATGCACGCATGATCGCCGAGGCGCGGTGCCCGAGCCAGTGCGGCACCGCCATCGACCGCTCAGGCCTGGCTGGCGAGAAACTGCGCATCCTTCGCCTCGGCCCGCTGCATCGCCGGTCGCGCGCGAACGCGGTCGATGTACTCGCGCACTGGCGGCAGCTCGGGTACCAGCTTGAACATTGTGGTCCAGTGGAGCGCCGTTCCCCACAGCACGTCGGCGGCGGTGAAGCGCTCGCCGAGCAGCCAGGGCCCGGGCGTAAGCTGGGTGACGATGGCGTCCAGCACCTCCTGCCAGGTGCCGTAGGGCGAGGTCGCATGCGGCGCCGGTTCACGCTGCATGGAATGGTCGACCAGCGCCGGCTCGAAGCAGGAGCCGTAGAACACCATCCAGCGCAGATACGGCCCACGCAGCGGATCGCCGATGGCGGGCGCCAGGCCTTTTTCCGGATAGAGGTCGGCCAGATACATCATCACCGCGGGCTGCTCGGTGACCATGGCACCCTCGTGGCGGACCGCCGGCACCTTGCCCAGCGGATTGAGCGCGAGGTAGGCCGGGTCCCGCTGCGTGCCGGCCTTCAGGTCGATCAGGTGCAGGTCGTAATCGACGCCCAGCTCCTCCAGCAGGGCCAGCGTGCCGCGCGAGCGCGACTGCGGGGCATGGAAGAAGGTCACCTTCGGTGCTTTCATGGCGTGGTCTCTGGCGGCAGATGGCAGACCGCCTCGAGGTTGTGCCCGTCCGGGCCGATCACGAAAGCGGCGTAGTAATGCGCGTGGTACTGCGGTCGCAGGCCCGGTGGGCCATTGTCCCGCGCGCCGGCGGCCAGGGCCGCGCGGTGGAAGGCATCGACCTGCGCGTGGTCGGCCGCGGCGAAGGCCAGGTGCAGCGGCGTGGGCACGTGGCCGGCGCGGCTCAGCCAGAGCTCCTGTTCGTCCTTGCGCGCCCGGCCGGCAGCGAGGCCCACGGCATCCGGAAAGGCTTTCACCACGCGGATGCCGAGCGGCTGCAACGCCTGTTCGTAGAACCGGCGCGCCTGTTCCAGGTCGGCGACGGGCAGGCCCACGTGATCGAAGATCATGGCGCGCGCTCCTAGAGGTAGCTGGTGATGGCCGGCGGGTTCATCCAGTTGTCGTGGCGTCCGTCGAAGTAGCGCACCGGCGCGTCGGCCAGTTCCTGCGGCGTGGCGTCGTCCAGGCAGGCCAGGTTGACGCTGACGAAGTCGCCGCCCAGCTGCTCCAGGTGCCCGCTGCCGAAGGGCTGGATGCCGCAGTGCCGGCAGAACCGGTAATGCATGCTGTGGGTGCCGAACTGGTAGTCGGCCAGTGCCGCTTCGCCCTCCAGCAGGCGGAAGGCGTCCGGGCTGACGATCGCGCCCCAGCGGCGCGTCTTGCTGCAGATCGAGCAGTTGCAGCGGCCGGTGCCGGCCGAGAGGTCGATATCGGCGGCAAAGCGCACCGCGCCGCAGTGGCAGCTGCCGTGGTAGGTCTTGCTCATGCGTGCCCCCGGGGCGTGGTGGATGCGGGTGCCGCATCGCGCAGCAGCGAGCGTTGCGTGGGCGCCAGGCGCAGGATCTGCGGCATGGCGTCGAGGCGGCGAATCCAGGCGCCGATGGCCGGATCGGCCGCTGCGGCGGCCTCACGCCGCGCCTGCGCTGCCGTATCACCGAACGCGGCGAACCAGACGAGCACGCATTCGCCCTCGCGCACCGGCAGGCGCGGGTAGGTGTTGCACGCCGGCTCGGTGACGAACTGTGCCAGCACCGGTGTGCCATGTGCTTCCAGTGCCGGCCGTACCTGCGCGTCGAAGCTGCGCACGAGCGCCGCGGCGTCGCCCGGCGGCAACGGGCAGATCGTGGCGGTGAGCAGGCCGGCGGGAGCCCGCTCGTCCGCGGTGGGGCGCACCAGCCCGTCGAGCGCGAAACCGTGCACCGGACGCAGCAGCAGCACGTCGTCCGAATCGAGCATGGTGGCGTTGGCCGCCTCGCGGTGTGCGCGCCAGACCGGGCCGTCATAGAAAGCGGCCAGCGCGGCGGCGCGCGCTTCCATGTCCGCGAAGCTGCGCAGCCAGACGAACCGGTCCGGATCGTCCAGGTCGCGGAACTGGCCCGGCAGACCGATGCCGAGCGCTTCCTGCGCTTCGACGAACTCGCGCTCGAACAGCTCGATCAGCAACGCGCGCTGGCCGGAGCGCAGCGTGTACTGGCGCAATTCGAAAACGCTGTGGCCGCTCATGCGCGCCGCCGGAGCAGCACGCCCAGCAACGCCACGAGCGTCATGCGGCGAGGCGGCGGCGGTGACGTCGCGGGCAGCGTGTGCGGCCCCTCGACCAGTCGGTTGCGCGAGGCGAGCGGGCCGTAGGCGCTGGCCACACGGTGCAGGATCGGATGCATGGCCGGCCTCCTCACGCCGCCACCGCTTCGCCCACGCACCACGGCGGCAGCTGGGCGTGCTTGAACAGGCGGTACCAGTGCTCGCGGTCGTTCGGGTTGTAAAGGTCCAGCGTGCGGATCACCTCGCGCGCGAACTCGACGCTGCCCAGGTGGCTGGCGGTGATGGTGCCGCCGTCGCTGACCGCCAGCGCCGAGGCATCGTACTGCGCACTGCCGGCATAGCCGGGCACCTGCGCATCGATGTGGCCGGACCAGTTGCCGGTGTGGCGGCAGCGGTCGAGCAGGCCTGCCCGGGCCAGCGCCAGCACGCCGCTGTCGATGCCGGCGACCACCGAACCGGCCCCGTGCAGCTGGCGCAGCGCCGCCACCGCAGCGACGCCCTCGCCGCGCTGCCACAGGTGCCCGCCGGGCACGATGGCGAGCGCGGCGCGGGCGAAGTCCAGCTCGGCCAGGCTCAGTTCCGGCTGCACCGTGAGGCCGCCCATCGAGCGCACCGGCGCGCGGGTAAACCCCACCGTGGCCACCTGCCAGTCGCCCGGCCGGCGCACCTCGCACAGCGCCAGCGCCGCCTGCCAATCCGCAAAGCCATCGAACACCAGGAAGTAGATCGTGTCGCGCATTGCCTTCGCCTCCTTTGCAAGGTGTGCAGGATGGGGCGGGGCTGCTGCCAGCGTGATGTCAGCAGTGGGGCGAATGGCAGGCCCGTTCGCTTCTGGACGCCGGCATGGCTGCGGACGGCCGCGGGGTTTGTTCGCCCGGGACGACCGCCGGACGCGGAGGTGGCATTCACGCGCACGCCGTAGAATGCGCGTTCCTCCTGCCACGGACCCGCCATGAAGCCTGTCTCGCTGATCCAGTTCCTGATCGAGGAACGCCGCGCCGGCCGCATCAACGCCGAGCTCTCGCTGTTGATCGAGGTCGTCGCGCGCGCCTGCAAGCGCATTGCGGTGGCCACCAGCAAGGGGGCGCTGGGCGGCGTGCTGGGCAATGCCGGCAGCCCGGGGTCATTGAGCATGAACGTGCAGGGCGAGGCGCAGAAGAAGCTGGACGTCATCTCCAACGAGATCCTGCTGGAAGCCAATGCCTGGGGCGGCCACCTCGCCGCCTGCGCTTCGGAGGAGATGGAGGATCCGCAGCCGATCCCGGACATGTATCCGAAAGGCAACCACCTGCTGCTGTTCGATCCGCTGGACGGATCGTCGAACATCGACGTCAACATTTCCGTCGGCACCATCTTTTCGGTGCTGCGCTGCCCCGAGCACGTCACCGAACCGAAGGTCGAGGACTTCCTGCAGCCGGGCACGCAGCAGCTGGCCGCCGGCTACGTGGTTTACGGCCCGGCGACGCTGCTGGTGCTGACCTTCGGCCACGGCACGCACGAGTTCACGCTGGACCGCGAGGTCGGCAGCTTCATGCTCAGCCGGCGTGACATCCGCATCCCGGTCGACACCGCCGAGTTCGCCATCAACATGTCCAACCAGCGCCACTGGGAGGCACCGATGCAGCGCTACGTCGGCGAGCTGCTGGCCGGCAAGGAGGGTCCCCGCGGCAAGGACTTCAACATGCGCTGGGTGGCCTCGATGGTGGCCGACGTGCATCGCATCATCACCCGCGGCGGCGTGTTCTTCTATCCGCTGGATGCCAAGATCAAGGCCAAGGGCGGCAAGCTGCGGCTGATGTATGAGGCCAACCCGATGGCCTTCATCATCGAGCAGGCCGGCGGCGCCGCGACCACCGGGCGCGAGCGCATCATGGAGCTCCAGCCGACCGGCCTGCACCAGCGCGTGCCGGTATTCCTCGGCTCCAGGGGCGAGGTCGAGGTGGCCACCCGCTACCACCGCGAGGCGGATGTCGCCTACGCCTGAGCGGTACGGGCAGGCGCCCGTGCGCCTGCCCCGCCGCGCCCCGGTTTCGCCATCGTCCTGACCCACGCTTCCCGCCGACTCCCCACGAACTGCCGACGATGGCCCGATGCCTGCGCCTCCTGTTGCTGCTCGCCGTGGCCCTGGCCGGTTGCGCGCCCGTGCGCACGCCGCCGCCAGCCGACCCTCCGCTGACGCGCAGGCTGGTCGTCGGACTGGCGCTCGGCGGCGGTGCGGCCAAAGGCTTTGCGCACATCGGCGTGATCAAGATGCTGGAAGCCAGCGGCATCCACGTGGACGTGGTCGCCGGCACCAGCGCCGGCAGCGTGGTCGGTGCGCTCTATGCCAGCGGCATGGATGCCTTCGCGATGCAACAGTCAGCCATTTCGCTGGACGAGGCTTCGCTCCGCGACGTGCGGCTGTTCAGTGGCGGCCTGGTGCAGGGACGCAAGCTGCAGGATTACGTCGACGGTCTGGTCCGCCAGCGCCCGATCGAGCGGCTGAAGCTGCCCTTCGCCGCGGTCGCCACCGAGCTGGAGACCGGCCAGCGCACCGTGTTCCGCCACGGCGACACCGGAGCGGCCGTGCGCGCGTCCTGCAGCGTGCCTGGCGTGTTCGAGCCGGCGGCGATCGACGGCCGGCATTACGTCGATGGCGGCGTGGTCAGCCCGGTGCCGGTCGATGCCGCGCGCGAGCTGGGTGCCGATTTCGTCATCGCGGTGGACATCTCCGCGCGCAGCGACGGCAGCCTGCCAACGGACATGTTCGGCATCGTCGGCCGCTCGGTGGTCATCATGGGCCAGCACCTGGGTGCACAGGAGCTGGCGCGCGCCGACGTGGTGATCCGTCCGCAGGTGAACGGCCTCGGCGCCGCCGACTTCACGCAAAAGGACCGCGCCATCATGGAAGGCGAGAAGGCCGCGCTGGGAGCTATCCCGCTGATCCGCGCGCGCCTGGCGGCGGCGCGCCAGATCCCATCGGCCGTCGCCTCGCACTGACCGCCGGCTCCGCGGGAGCCGCGCGCGTGCCCTCGCAGATCGGCACGACGTGACCGGCCGCACTGGAGGGATGGCCGGCGCACTGCTAGCGTGGCGGTTTTCCCCGCCAGAGCAGCCCATGCCCCCTTCCCTGCGCCTCCTGCCCCTGCTTGCCCTGGCCTTTGTCCCGCTGGCGTCCGCCACGCCCGGCAAGGTCGACCCGCGCATCGACCAGCTGCTCGACCAGCTCGGCAAGGTCCGCGCGATCCACGCCGTGCAGCTGTCGCCCGATGGCCAGCGGCTGGCCTGGGTGGTCGATACGGACGGCAAGCCGAAGATCCAGGTCGCCCATGCCGACGGCAGCGACGCGCATGGGCTGGCAATGGGCAACGCTTCGTGCCGGCAGGAGGAAATCGCCTGGGCGCCCGACTCGCGCCATCTCGCCTTCCTGACCGATTGCGGCGGCAAGCCTGGCGACATGGACGTCTATGCGGCCGATGCCGGTGGCCAAGCTGCGCCGCGACGACTGGCAGACCTGCACGGCTACGCCCACGACCTGGCCTGGTCCGCCGACGGCCGTGCGCTGGGTTTCCTCTACGTCGAAGGCGCCACCCGCCGCGCCAGCGCGGTGGCCGCGGCCAAACCGCAGGTCGGCGAGGTCGGCATCGACGGGCTGGAAATCCAGCGCGTGGCGACGCTGCCCGCTGCTGGCGGCACGCCGACGCTGGTCACCCCGGCGGCCACCTACGTCTACGAGTTCAGCTGGTCGCCCGACGCGCGCCAGCTGGCCTATGTCGGCGCGCCCGCACCGGGCGACAACAACTGGTGGATCGCCAGGCTCTATGCCCAGGATGCCCGCGCCGGCGCCACGCCGCGGGTGCTGGTCGATCCCGTGCACGAGACCGGCCCGCTGCACCGGATGCAGCTGGCGCTGCCTCGCTGGTCGCCCGACGGCAAGCGGCTGGTCTTCGTCGGTGGCCTGATGAGCGACCAGGGTGCCACCGGAGGCGACCTGTATGCGGTGCCGGCCGCCGGTGGCGCGACGGTGGATCTCACGCCGGGCATCCGCGTGACGCCGTCGTGGTTCGCCTGGACCTCGCCTCGCACGCTGCTGGTCAGCCAGGTCAGCAACGGCCAGAGCCAGCTGGCCGACTACGCGGTCGACAACCACCGCGCCACCCAGCAGCGCGTGCGCTTCACGCTGCCGGCCAGCGTCGGCGACGGCAGCGCTTCGATGGGCATGTCGCTGTCGGCCGACCACAGCCGCATCGCCTTCGTGCAGAGCTCCTATGCCGCCGCGCCGGAAGTCCATGCCGGTCCGTTCGGCGGCAGTGCACCCCGCGCGGTAACTGCAATCAATGCCGCGCTCAAGCCGAGCTGGGGCAAGGCCGAGTCGGTCGAGTGGGACCACGACGGCCGCCACGTGCAGGGCTGGCTGCTCTACCCGGCACAATACGACGCCACCCGGCGCTATCCGATGATCGTCAGCGTGCACGGTGGCCCGGCCAGCGCCGTGATCCCGCGCTGGCCCGGTGTGGGCTACGGCAGCGTGCCGTTCTCCGAACTGGGCTACTTCGTTTTCATGCCCAACCCGCGAGGCAGCTTCGGCCAGGGCGAGGCCTACGTGCAGGCCAACCGCAAGGATTTCGGCTACGGCGATCTGTCGGACATCCTGGCCGGCATCGACGCGATCGAGAAGAAGCTGCCCGTGGACGACAAGCGACTGGGCCTGACCGGCTGGAGCTACGGCGGCTTCATGAGCATGTTCGTGCCCACGCAGACCCAGCGCTTCCATGCCGTGGTGGCCGGCGCGGGCATTTCGAACTGGCAGAGCTACTACGGCGAGAACCTGATTGACCAGTGGATGATCCCGTACTTTGGCGCGTCGGTGTACGACGACCCGGCGGTGTATGCCAAGAGCTCGGCGATCGATTTCATCAAGCGCGTGAAGACGCCCACGCTGATCGTGGTCGGCGACCGCGACGCGGAGTGCCCGGCGCCGCAGTCGTTCGAGTACTGGCACGCGCTGCGTGCGCAGGGCGTGCCGACCTCGCTGGTGGTGTACCCGAACGAGGGCCACCACTTCGTCGACCCGGGGCACCAGCGTGACGTGCTGCAGCGTGCGCTGGAGTGGTTCGCGAAGTACCTGCCGGCCAGCTGAGCCGATCCAATCGCGACCCGGCCGGGAAGCAAGCTTCCCGGCCTACTTCGGCGGATCGCGCCGCTGGGTGTGCTTGACCGCGCCGAGGATGCCCAGTCCGAACACCACGATCACGCCCGCGCCGATCCATTGCAGCGGCACGTGCACCAGCCAGGCGATGTACGCCAGGCCGGCGATCAGCACGATGATGCCGACCAGATAGAGCGAGAACGAGGACATCGCGCGGCCTCCGCCTAGGGTTCCCCGGCAAGCAGAGCGGCTCGGCGATCACTGGCGCGTGAAGCGCGCATCTTCCCGGAGCGCGGCAGCATCCCCCTCCACTTCGACCTGCGCTGCGCTCAGGGCGACGGTGTGGGCGTTTCGGCATAGCAGCCCGATGGCCCTTTTTAGGGGTGGCGCGAAGCCCCGTTGTAGGCCGCAGGGCCGACGTCGAAGCCGCCGGCCACGGCCCGCACCGTGCGGAAGCATGCCCCGTCGGGCGGTTATATCCGAACTGGGACGCCGCTTTTGCATGCCGCAGAGCCCATCCCTTCCTGTCCAACCGGCGTTGGGGTGATGGCATCCGTGGCTGAGCAACGGGCGGGTTGCCCATCGGTCCGGGCGAGCGGGCTGTCGCTTGCATGAGAGGACGACGGCATGGCCGTGATTCCACGCTTCATCACCGTCAACCGGCTCATGCGCGACTTCGGCCTGCCGTGGCAGCGTGCCGAAGCGATCATCCGCGAGCAGACCATCCGCAACCGGCGTTATCCGATCTTGGTGTCGTGCTACCTGGTGGCTTCCTGATAGGTGGCATTGGCGTGCCAATGCTGGTGCCGCCGACGCGTGGCGCGCTGGCGATGATGCTGCGGCTGGGCTGCCTGGCGGCGATGGTATCGGGGTTGCTGCTGGTGCGCGTGCTGGCCCGCCAGGCGATCCTGGATGCGGCGACCGCCGGGCGGTGCCGCGGCGGATGAACATCCCGGGCGGGCTGCTGGCGCAGGTCGTCGCGGCCGCCACGCAGCGATGGCCGGCCGTCGCACGAAGGCGCATCGCCGCCAGATCGCGCGGCCCCGTTGACGCCCTGTTGCCGCCGCCCGCTCCACGCTGCATGAAGTCGCTGTGTCCGAGCGTGGAGCCCAAAGGCGTGAACGAAGCCACCCGTCTGTCCCGCTATGCCCGGATCGGCGCGTTCCTGCTGCGCTACCGCAAGGCCGGCTTGTTCAGCGGGCTGGAGCTGGATATCCAGGAAGCGGCGCTGGCCGACGAAGACGAAGCGGTCAAGCCGGGGCAGCCCAGGCAATTCGTGGACGACCTGGAAGCGCTGGGGCCGACCTTCATCAAGGTGGGCCAGGCGCTTTCCACCAGGCCGGACATGGTGCCGGCACCCTACATCGCCGAGCTCGAACGCATGCAGGACGACGTCGCGCCGGTGCCGGTGGCGGAGATCCGCACGATCGTCGAGGCCGAGCTGGGCGCGCGCATCGGCACGCTGTTCGCCACCTTCGACGACGTGCCGCTGGCCGCCGGGTCGGTCGCGCAGGTGCACGCGGCGACGCTGCACGACGGTCGCGAAGTGGTGCTCAAGGTGCAGCGGCCGCACATCGCGCAGACCCTTCGCGAGGACCTGGCGATCCTGGAACGGCTGGCCGGCGCCGCCGACCGCATGACCGACGTCGGCCGCCGCTACGGCTTCGTCGGGCTGGTCACCGAGCTGCGCCACAGCCTGGCCAATGAGATCAACTTCGAGCTGGAGGCGGAGAACCTGCGCCGCTTCGCCGAGAACCTTCGCGGCTACGACACGCTGTACGTGCCGCTGCCGCTGGCCGACCTCACCACCACCCGCGTGCTGACCATGCAGCGCGTGCGCGGCATCAAGGTCACGCATATCCCGCCGCTGCGTCGCATCGAGCATCCGCTGCACGAGCAGGCGCGCGAGCTGCTGCGTGCCTACCTCGACCAGGTTTTCCTGCACGGCCTGGTCCATGCCGACCCGCACCCGGGCAACGTGCTGCTGATGGAAGACCACCGGCTGGCGCTGTTCGACTTAGGGATGGTGGTGCGACTGGTGCCGCGCACGCGGCATCAACTGCTCAAGCTAATGTTGGGTGCCATCTCCGGCAACGGCGACCAGGTGGCGGACATCAGCGAAACCATGGGCATGGCGCTGGAGGATTTCCGCCGCAACCTCTATCGCCGCCAGGTCGAGCAGCTGGTAGCCAGCTACGTCGGCCTGCACAACTCCAGCCGGCAATTCTCCGAGGGCCGGCTGGTGCTCGAGCTGGCGCGCGTGGGAGCATCCTGCGGCCTGCGCCCGCCGCCCGAGCTCAGCATCCTGGGCAAGACGCTGCTCAACCTGGAGGCGGTCACCAGCGCACTCGATCCGACCATCGACACCCGCCGCGTGGTCGAGCAGCACCTGCAGAAGGTGCTGCGGCGGCAGGCGCTTGGCACGCTCTCCCCGGCCAACCTGGCCAGCGAATGGCTGGACCTGCAGGACCTGGCGCGGCACACGCCGCAGCACGTGGCGGCGATCCTGCGCACGCTCGCGCAGAACCGCCTGCGCGTGCGCGTGGACGGGCTGGAAGAGTCGCACATGATGGAAAGCCTGCAGAAGATCGCCAATCGGATCAGCACCGGCGTGATCGTCGCGGCGCTGGTCATCGGCGGCGCGCTGACCGCACGCATGCAGACCGGGCCGACGCTGTTCGGGCTGCCGGTTCTGTCGATGTTGTTCATCATCGTGGCGGGCGTGCTTGGCTTGAGCCTGATCCTCAGCGCCTTGCGGCGGGACGGCAAGGTGGAGCGGGCGGCAAACCGGCCGCCGGACTAGGCAGCAGCGCGCTGCGTCAGAACAACGAACCTTGCGGCGAAGCTTCCCGCGGCGGCACGAAACGCGAGGTGTCCAGCTGCAGTTCGCGCGCACGCCCGAAGCCATGCTTGCGGCAGGCCACCTCGAAGCGACGCTCCAGCAGTTGTGCGAACACGCCCTGCCCGCGCATGCGGGTGGCAAAGTCGCTGTCGTAGTCGCGCCCGCCGTTCATCTGCCGGATCAGGCTCATCACGTGCTCGGCGCGCTGCGGCGCGTGCAGCGCCAGCCATTCGCGGAACAGCGCCTTCAACTCGTAGGGCAGGCGAACCACAGTGTAGCCGGCGCAACGCGCACCGGCGGCGTGTGCCTGCTCCAGTACGGCCTCCATGTCGCGGTCGTTGAGTGCCGGGATGATCGGCGCCACCAGTACGCCCACCGGTACGCCGGCCGAGGCCAGGGCCCCGATCGCCTTGAGCCGCCGGTGCGGCGCGCTGGCGCGGGGTTCGAGTTTGGCCGCCAGGTGGTTGTCCAGCGAGTTGACCGAGACCAGTACCTGCACCAGCCGCTCGCGCGCCATCGCCGCGAGCAGGTCCAGATCGCGTTCGACCAGTGCATTCTTGGTGACGATGGTGCAGGGATGGTGGCAATCGGCCAGCAGCTCGAGCGCCGCGCGGGTCAGCCGCCAGCGCTTCTCTACCGGCTGATAGGGATCGGTATTGCTGCCGATGTTGATCGGCTTGGGCATGTAGCCGCGCCTGCCCAGCTCCGCGCGCAGCACTTCGGCCAGGTTGGTCTTGGCACGCAGGCGGGTTTCGAAGTCCAGCCCGGGCGAGAGGTTGAGGTAACCGTGTGAGGGTCGCGCATAGCAGTAGATGCAGCCGTGCTCGCAGCCCCGGTAGGGATTGATCGCCTGCGTGAAGGCGATGTCGGGTGAATCGTTGCGGCTGATCACGCTGCGCGCGCGTTCCTCGGTCACTTCGGTGCGCGGCCGCGGTGCGGTTTCGTCGAGCAGCGCGCTCTGCCAGCCGTCGTCCTCGGCCTGGTGGCGCAGGGTCTCGAAACGCCCCTCCGGATTGGAGGCGGCGCCGCGACCCTTGATGGCAGGCGACGGTGGTTGCGACATCGGGCGAATCTAGCGCGCCAGCGTCTCACTCCGCGCGACCGGCGCACCGCCGCGGCGGCGACGCTACACTTGGACGTCCAAACCGCGCTACCGAGGAGATGTCCCCATGTCCACGCTCCATCCGGTCCAACCCGCGTTCGCCGCCAGGGCGCGCATCGGCGAGGCGGACTACGAACGGCTGTACGCCGAGTCGGTGCGCGATCCGGAAGGCTTCTGGGGCCGCGTGGGCACGCGTCTGGACTGGGCGAAGGCGCCGACGCAGATCAAGGACGTTTCCTTCGATCCAGCCAGCCTGCACATCCGCTGGTATGCCGACGGCACGCTCAACGTGGCGGCCAACTGCCTGGACCGGCACCTGGCCGAGCGCGGCGAAAAGACGGCCATCATCTTCGAGGGCGACGATCCCGGCGAGTCGCGGCGCATCAGCTACCGCGAGCTGCATGTCGAAGTCTGCAAGTTCGCCAACACGCTCAAGCACCTGGGCGTGGCCAAGGGCGACCGCGTGGCGATCTACCTGCCGATGATCCCGGAGGCGGCCGTGGCGATGCTGGCCTGCGCACGCATCGGGGCCATCCACTCGGTGGTGTTCGGCGGGTTCTCTCCCGATTCGCTGGCCGGACGCATTGCCGATTCGCAGTGCAAGCTGGTGGTGACCGCCGACGAGGGCATGCGCGGCGGCAAGCACATCGCGCTCAAGGCGAATGTGGACGCCGCGCTGGAGCGCCCTGGCACCAACAGCGTGGAGACCGTGGTGGTGGTCCGTCGCACCGGTGCGGCGGTGCCGATGCAGTCGCCGCGCGACCGCTACTGGCACGTGCTGATGGAGGGCCAGAGCGCCGACTGCCCGGCCGAACCAGTGGAGGCCGAGCACCCGCTGTTCATCCTCTATACCTCCGGTTCCACCGGCAAGCCCAAGGGCGTGCTGCACACCTCCGGTGGCTACCTGGTTTTCGTCAGCTACACCCACGAATGCGTGTTCGACCTGCGCGAGGACGACGTCTACTGGTGCACCGCGGACGTCGGCTGGGTCACCGGCCACAGCTACGTGGTGTACGGCCCGCTGGCCAACGGCGCGACCACGGTCATGTTCGACGGCGTGCCGAGCTACCCCGACAGCAGCCGTTTCTGGCGGGTGATCGACAAGCACCAGGTGACCCTGTTCTACACCGCGCCCACCGCCATCCGCGCTTTGATGCGCGAGGGGGAGGCGCCGGTGAAGGCGACCTCGCGCGCATCGCTGCGCCTGCTGGGCACGGTCGGCGAACCGATCAACCCGGAGGCCTGGGAGTGGTACTGGCGCGTGGTCGGCGAGGAGCGCTGCCCGGTGGTCGACACCTGGTGGCAGACCGAAACCGGCGGCATCCTGATCACCCCGCTGCCGGGCGCCACCGCCGCCAAGCCGGGCTCGGCCACGCTGCCGTTCTTCGGGATCAAGCCGGCCATCGTCGATGCCATGGGCCAGGTGCTGGAAGGGGCGGCCGAGGGCAACCTTCTGCTCACCGATTCCTGGCCCGGGCAGATGCGCACGGTCTACGGCGACCACCAGCGCTTCATCGACACCTATTTCAGCGCCTACCCCGGTAACTACTTCACCGGCGACGGGGCACGACGCGACGGGGACGGTTATTACTGGATCACCGGCCGCGTCGATGACGTGATCAACGTCTCCGGTCACCGCATCGGCACCGCCGAGGTGGAAAGCGCGCTGGTGGCGCACCCGAAAGTGGCCGAGGCGGCCGTGGTCGGCTGCCCGCACGAGATCAAGGGCCAGGGCATCTATGCCTACGTCACCCTGGTCGCCGGGGAGGAAGGCAGCGACGCGTTGCGCAAGGAGCTGGTCGCCTGGGTGCGCAAGGAGATCGGCCCGATCGCCACGCCCGACTACCTGCAGTGGGCACCCTCGCTGCCCAAGACGCGCTCGGGCAAGATCATGCGGCGCATCCTGCGCAAGATCGGCGAGAACCAGCCTGACCAGCTGGGCGATATTTCCACGCTGGCCGATCCGGGCGTGGTGCAGAAGCTGGTCGACGAGCGGCTGGTGAGATAATCATCCGTCCCGAACGCGCTCCGGCCTCGCCCGCAGCACGTGGGGCAAACGGCGGATGCTACCGTTTGCCCATGCCAATCCCGCTCACCGACGTCCCCGCCATCGCCGCCCGACTGGATGACGCGGCACTGCACGTATGGCGGCTGCGCTATGACCCGCGCCAGGGGCGCGCGCCGCTGCGCGCCTTGCTGGGCGCTTACCTCGGCTTGCCGGCCGATGCGGTCGAGCTGGTGGCGGGCTCCCATGGCCGCCCGCAACTCGCTGGGGCGCAGCAAGGCGACACGCTGGATTTCAACTGGACACACAGCGGCGATTGCGCACTGGTCGCGCTCGGGCGACACGCCAGGCCGGGCATCGACGTGGAGCGCCGTCGCGCACGCCCGCGCGGGCTGGAGATCGCACGGCGCTACTTCGCTCCCGGGGAGGCCGACTGGCTCGCTCGGCAGCCACCGGACCGACAGGACGAGGCGTTCCTGGTCTTGTGGACGGCCAAGGAGGCCGTGCTGAAAGCGTTGGGGCGCGGACTGGCGTTTGGCCTGCACCGGCTCGAAATCGACACATCCGGGGCAGCGCCACGCCTGCTCCGGCTTGAACAAGAGGACCCGGCCGCCTGGCAACTACAACCGCTGGAGGTCGACCGCGAGCACGTGGCGGCGCTGGCGTGGCGGGGCACGCCGCGGTGCATCTGGCAATGGGTACTTGCCGGGGACGACTGATCGGCGCAGTGTTGCCGGTCCCGTTCTTCCCCTGGGGCGTCCATGACCCTGCTCAGCGTCAACCTCAACAAGATCGCCGTACTGCGCAACTCGCGCGGCGGCAACGAACCGGACATCCTGCACGCCGCGCATACCTGCCTCGACGCCGGATGCGGCGGCATTACCGTGCACCCGCGGCCCGACCAGCGCCACGTGCGGCCGGACGACGTGCGCGCGTTGGCCGCCGTGCTGCGGGGCAAAGCCGAGTACAACATCGAGGGCAACCCGTTCGCACCTCCCCGCGGCACCTACCCCGGACTGGTCGAGCTGGCCCGCGAGGTGCGCCCGACGCAGGTCACGCTGGTGCCGGACAGCGATGGCCAGATCACCTCCGACCACGGCTTCGATCTGGCCGCCGACTGCGAGCGCCTGCGTCCGCTGGTCGCCGAGCTGCGCGAACTCGGTTGCCGCGTCAGCCTTTTTGTGGATGCCGGTGCGCACGGCTTCGAGCAGGCGCTGGCGATCGGCGTGGAACGGATCGAGATCTACACCGGCCCCTACGCACAGGCCTTTGCCGAAGGTGATGCGCGCGCGGTGCTGGCGGCCTGCGCGGATACCGCGCGGCGCGCCCAGCAGGCGGGCCTTGCGGTCAATGCCGGACACGATCTCAACCAGGCGAACCTGGGGGGGTTCAAGGCCGCCATTCCCGGGCTGGCCGAGGTATCAATCGGCCATGCCCTGATCTGCGAGGCGCTCTATGACGGCCTGGCGCCCACGGTGCGCCGCTATCTGCAGATCCTGCGCTGATGATCCCCCAGCATTTCGTAGCGCGCGTTTCATTCCACCGTAGCTCACGAAACAAGAGGCGGTGGGCTGAAGTCCACCCCATGGCCGTCACAGGGCAAAGCCCGCAAAGCAAAACCCCCGCTTGCGCGGGGGTTTGCCGGTAGCGTTGATCCGCCTGAGATCATTGCCCTTCGGTGAAGCCGATCTTGGTCAATCCGTAGCTTTTGGCATCGGCCAGCACGCGTGCCACCGCCTCGTAGGCCACGCCGTCGTCCGCGTTGATCTGCAGCTCCGGCTGGTTGGTCTGCTGGGCGACGACCGCGATCTGCGCCTTCAGGCCCAGCTCGTCGACCGGCGTGTCGTTCCAGTACAGCGCGCCGGAGCGGTCGATCTTCAGACGGATCGGCTCGAGCGGGTTTTCCGGCTGGACGATGTTCGGGTTCGGCTGCGGAAGGTCGATCTTCACCTTGTGGGTGAGCATCGGCGCCGTGATCATGAAGATGATCAGCAGCACCAGCATCACGTCGACCAGCGGCGTGACGTTGATGTCGGCCATCGGGCCGCTGGTATTTCCGGAACTGAAAGCCATCGTCTTACTCCTTGCCGGTCGTCATGAAACCGACATGGACCATGCCTGCCGCCTTGGCATCGGCGAGGATCTTGCGGACGTACCGATATTCGGTGTCCTTGTCGGCGCGGAGCTGGATCTCCGGCTGCGGCGTCTTGGACGCCGCCACCGCGAACTGCGCCTTCAACTCGGCCTCGGTCACCTCGGCGTCGTTGAGATACATGCTGCCGTCCTGCTTCAGTGCCACGTCCATCGGCTCGACATATCCGGTGTCAGGCGTCTTGGGGTTGGCATTGGGCAACGGCACCGTAATGCGGTGCGACATCAGGGGCGCCGTAATCATGAAGATGATCAGCAGCACCAGCATCACGTCGACCAGCGGCGTGACGTTGATCTCCGACATCGGGCCGCCGGAATTGCCTCCGGTACTCATCGCCATGGCTTGAACCTCACTTCTGGGTCGGCGCCACGCCTTCGACACGCGAACCGGTGGCGAAGAAGTCGTGCAGGTCGTGCGCAAACTCGTCGAACTGCGCGTAGGTCATGCGGTTCGAGCGGTTGAAGAAGTTGTACGCGAGCACGGCCGGGATCGCGGTGAACAGACCGAAGGCGGTCATGATCAGCGCCTCGCCGACCGGGCCGGCGACCGCTTCCATCGAGGCGTTGCCGGAGGCGGAGATCTTGATCAGCGCGTGGTAGATGCCCCACACGGTACCGAGCAGACCGATGAACGGCGCGGACGAACCGACCGTCGCCAGCAGGGTCATGCCGGTTTCCAGGCGCAGGCTCTCGCGGGCCACGGCCTGGCGCAGGGCGCGGTCGATGAACTCCGAGCGGCTCAGCGACTCGGCCAGGCGACCGCCGCCAGCTGCGGCCGCGGTGGCCTGCTGGTGGTGGGCCACCGCGGAGGCGGCGTCCAGTGCGATCTTCGAGAACGGTTCGCCCTTGGGCTGGGCTTCCAGCTCACGGATCGCTTCCTGGGTCGAGGTGGTGCTCCAGAAGCCCTGGATCACCTTCTCGGCGCGCGAACGGACCATCGCATTGCGGATCGCATTGGCGATGATGAAGTACCAGGAGGCGAACGACATCACCACGAGGGTGACGAAGACGATCCAGCCGAGCGGGTCGAAGTTGTGGATCAGGTCCCCGAAGCCCATGTGCTTCATGGCTTCGGCGTTGGAGGTGCCGCCCTGGGTCGGTGCAGTTTGTAGGAACATCATGACGCTACCTTTAGAGATGTCAGGCGTGAACTGGTGGACTGTAACCTCGGGTTACAGCTGGTTGAGATTCCAGGCGACGGGAACGCGGACGTAGCCTTCGGTCTTCTGACCATTCTTGATGGCCGGATTGAAGCGCCATTTCCTGGCCGCTTCAATGGCTGCGCGATCCAGCTCGCGGTAGCCACTGGAGGTCTCGACCTTGATGTCCTTCGGCGTGCCGTCCGCGGCCACCAGGATCAACAGGGTCGTCGTGCCCTCGTGACGCTGGCGGATCGCCTGCGGCGGGTAACGGGGCTGGATGCGACTGTTGTAGCTGATGTCCTGGCTCGCCGTGATGTCCGACGGCGGCGCAGGCGGAGCCGGCGGTGCCGGCGGCGGCGCCGGGATCGCGTTGGTCGACTGCTCCTCCACGGCCGGCGGCGGCGCCGGCGGCGGCGGGGTCGGCGGCGGCGTCACCTGTTGGATGATCTTCGGCGGCGGCTGCTTCGGCGGTTCCGGCGGCGGCGGCGGCGGCGGCGGCGGCGGCGGCGGCGGGTCGATGAAGTTCACCTGGACGATGCGCTCCTTCTTCGCCTGTTCCTGCTTCGGCGGCGCCGGGGGCGCGATCAGCAGCAGGAATGCAAACGAATGCAGCGCGATGGCAACAGCCAACGCCCAGGTGCGCCTCCAACTGAACGGCGCGCGGCCGGTTTCTTCGTTACTCGAGGCCATCTGTCACTTTCTGGAGCTAGTCAATCGGGAAAGACGGGGTCGCAGCATGAACCGGCAAATCTCGCCCCTGGGGGTGACATCTGCCACTGGACATGCGCGGGAAAAGGGTTCTCAACGGTACAACAGGCCATGGCGTTTGTATAGCACCCGTGAGACCGCCAAATGGACGTCCATCCGGCCTCGCGGGCGCCTGCGCCAAAGCTTCTTACTTGCCGGCTCCTGCCTGCTTGAGCCACGCCTTGGCCTTGGCCGCGGTGTCGGGGTCCTGGGCCGCCTGCTTCATGGCGGCGACGGCGCCGGGCTTGTTCTTCAGGCCACGCTCGGCTTCGGCGAGCAGCATGTAGGCGGTGCCCTTGTGCTGCACGCCCTTGTCGATGCCCTGCTTGATCAGCGTCTTCGCCTCGCTGTACTTCTGCTGGCCGAGCAGCAGCTGGCCGGCGCGGATCGCCGCCTCGCCATCCTTGGCCATCGGCATGGCCTTCTTGTAGCTGGCGATGGCCTTGCTTTCGTCGCCCGCGATGTAGGCCGCGTCGCCGGCCAGCTTGAGGTTGTCGTAGCTGGAGGACACGACGCCCTTGGCCATGCCGTCATCGAGCACGGCCTCGGCCTTCTTCGCGTTCGGCTTGGGGTCGTCGCTGTTCTGGCCGGTGATCAGGTAGAGCTTGGCCAGGTTCACGTATTCCTTTTCGTCCTTCAGGCCGCCGCTGGCGCGCGCCTTCTCCATCAGCTGGATCGCCTCCGGATACTTCTGCGCCTGCATCATGACCGCGACGGCATTGCTGAGCGCCGTGGTGTCGTTCGGGTTGGCGGCGAGCTGCTGCTGGGCGAGCTGCGCGGCCTGGTCGGCCTGGCCCGACTCCGAATAGGCCGCCATCAGAATCTGGTTCCACGAGGCCTGCGGCTTGTCGGTCATCGACATGGCCTTCTTCATCGCGGTGATCGTCTCGGGATATTTCTCCAGGCGATAGTAGGCATTGCCTTCCAGGGCGTAGGACTCGGCGGTTTCACGCTTGCCCTCGGCACGCCACTTCTCGATGGTATCGATCGACTGCTGGTACTGCTGGTCGGCCAGATAGAACTGGGCCAGTTCGTACTCCAGCTGGAAGTACGTGTCGTTGGGCATCACGCCGATGTCGAGCGACTGCTTCAGCGTGGCGATGGCGCCCTTGAGGTCGCCGTCGTTGTACTTGAGGTTGGCGATGCCCTGCAGCGCAAGCGACTTGGCGTACTTGCTGCTGTCGTTGTCCTGGGCGATCGCCTGCAGCAGCTGCATCGCCTTGTCCTTGTCACCCGAGTTGACCGCCTCCAGACCCTCGTTGAGCTTCTTCTGCTCCTTGTCGCTGGTGAGGTCGAGCTTGGGTTCCTTACGCGTGGCGTTCGGATAGAGCGCCTGCTTGGCGTCCTTGGATCCGTGGTCGCCATGCCGGTCGCGGGCGATCGCCGGGCTGCTCACCAGGGCGAGCGCAAGCGTTGCGCCGCTCAACAGCTTGAGGAAGGGAGCATGCTTCATGGCAGTCCTCATGTAAGGTTTTTCGCACAAGCAGTGCGGGGGATCGCTGAGCGTACCGCGAGCAGGCAGGCGATAACAAGTCGCACTGCCGCATGGAAGCGTTATGCAAATCAATGGCTTGCAGGCAAGCTGCCACGCACGCTGCGAATTTTCCGGCAAATCCATGTCATGACGGGCAAACGCCCACTCTGCGGCCAGCTTGTCATCGCCAGTCGCATCTCGTATCAACGCGCTAGTGCGTTAGATCAGATCGCACAAGAAAACGCTGCCGCCCGTCGAGGACGGCAGCGCATCGTTCAGATGTCCAGGTTGGCGACCTTGAGCGCGTTGGCCTCGATGAAGTCGCGGCGTGGTTCGACGGCTTCGCCCATCAACATGGAGAACATCTGATCGGCGGCGATCGCGTCCTCGACGCCCACCTGCAACATGCGGCGGGTTTCCGGGTTGACCGTGGTCTCCCACAGCTGCTCCGGGTTCATTTCGCCCAGGCCCTTGAAGCGCTGGATGCTGCGGCCCTTCTTGGCCTCGTCCAGCAACCAGCTGCGCGCTTCGGCAAAGGTGGTAACGCCACGCGAGGCGTTGCCCCGGCGCGCCACCGCGTCCGGCTGCATGAGGCCGGCCAGTTGCTGGCTGACGGCCAGGATCGGACGGAACTCGGCGCTGCTGAAGAACGGTTGCGGCAGCAGCCAGGTATGCGACAGGCCGTGCTGCTCGCGCACCACCTCCATCGCTGCCGGCTGCTGTTCATGTGCCGGGCGCAGGGCTAGCCGATAGCGTGGCTTGCCCAGGCCACTGGCAGCCAGGCGCCCGGCCAGGATATCGAGCCAGCCTTGCATGGCGGCCTGGTCAGCCCAAAGCTGCGGCGCCAACGGCGGATGCTCGAGCATCGCCGACAGCACGTTGGCATCGAAACGGTGGCTCAGGCGCTCGATCTGGTCGAGTGCGGTCTGGTAATCGCGCAGCAGCTTCTCCAGCGCCTCGCCGGAGATGGCCGGTGCCTCCGGCGCGTACTCGAGCGCCGCACCGTCCACCGCACTGGAAATGAGGTAGGCGTTGAGCGCCGCATCGTCCTTCAGGTACAGCTCCTGCTTTCCCTGCTTGAGCTTGTACAGCGGCGGCAAGCCGATATAGACGTGGCCGCGCTCGATCAACTCGGGCATCTGCCGGTAGAAGAAGGTCAACAGCAGCGTGCGGATGTGCGAGCCGTCCACGTCCGCATCGGTCATGATGATGATGTGGTGGTAGCGCAGCTTGTCCGGGTTGTACTCCTCCTTGCCGATGCCGGTGCCCAGGGCGGTGATCAGGGTGCCGACCTCGGCCGAGGACAGCATCTTGTCGAAGCGCGCCTTCTCGACGTTGAGGATCTTGCCCTTGAGCGGCAGCACCGCCTGGGTCTTGCGGTTGCGGCCCTGCTTGGCCGAGCCGCCGGCCGAGTCGCCCTCGACCAGGAACAGTTCGCACAGCGCCGGGTCCTTCTCCTGGCAATCGGCAAGCTTCCCGGGAAGCCCGGCGATGTCAAGCGCGCCCTTGCGGCGGGTCATCTCGCGCGCCTTGCGCGCGGCCTCGCGGGCACGGGCGGCGTCGACCACCTTGGAGGCGATGGCCTTGGCCTCGTTGGGGTGCTCCAGCAGGAACTCGCCCAGCTTCTCGTTGACCGCCTGTTCGACCGCGGTCTTGACCTCAGAGGAAACCAGCTTGTCCTTGGTCTGCGAGGAGAACTTCGGATCCGGCACCTTCACCGACAATACCGCGATCAGGCCTTCGCGCATGTCGTCGCCGGACAGCGCAACCTTGGCGTTCTTGGCCAGGCCTTCCTTCTCGATGTAGTTTTGCAGCGAGCGGGTCAGTGCCGCGCGGAAGCCGGTCAGGTGAGTACCGCCGTCGCGCTGCGGAATGTTGTTGGTGAAGCAGAACATCGTCTCCTGGTAGGAGTCGGTCCACTGCATCGCCAGCTCGACCGTGATGCCGTCCTGCTCGGCGGACAGGCTGATCACGTTTGGATGCAGCGCCGTCTTCAGCTGCGCCAGGTGTTGCACGAAGGAGCGGATGCCACCCTCGTAGGCGTACGTGTCATGCCGGCCCTCGCCACGCTCGTCCTTCAGGTCGATCGTGACACCCGAATTGAGGAACGCCAACTCACGTAGCCGCTTGGCCAGAATGTCGTAGTGGAACTCGATGTTGGTGAACGTGTCGGGGCTGGGCAGGAAGCGCACCGTGGTACCCCGGCGCGTGGACTCGCCGACTTCCTTCAGCGGGTACAGCGGTTCGCCCAGCGAGTACTCCTGCTGGTATTCCTTGCCATCGCGATAAATGGTGAGCCACAGGTGCGAGGACAACGCATTGACTACCGACACGCCCACGCCATGCAGGCCGCCGGACACCTTGTAGGAATTTGCGTCGAACTTGCCGCCGGCGTGCAACACGGTCATCACCACCTCGGCGGTGGAACGGCCCTCTTCCGGATGGATATCGACCGGAATGCCTCGGCCGTTGTCGCTGACGCTGACCGAGCCGTCATCGAGGATAGTCACGGTGACGTGGTCGCAGTAACCGGCCAAGGCCTCGTCGATGGCGTTGTCGACCACCTCGAACACCATGTGGTGCAAGCCGGTGCCGTCATCCGTGTCGCCGATGTACATGCCCGGGCGCTTGCGCACCGCTTCCAGGCCTTTCAGAACCTTGATGTTGCTCGAATCGTAGGATGCGTTCATGCCCTGCCCGTCGCCGCGCCAACCCGCCTCCGGCAACACCGGAGCGGATAAAGCTATTTATTAATTATAGCAGAGGGCGGATTTGCCCCTGTTCCACGTGGAACAACCGGTGCGGGCGCGACTGCAAGGGCAGCGGGCACTCGGTACCCGTCACCAGCACCTGGGCCCCCACGGCCCCCAACCGCTCAACGACCGCGGTCTGGTGTGCCAGGTCCAGCTCCGAGGCCAGGTCGTCCAGGCAGACGACCGGCCATTCACCACGGCACTCCGCGTGCAGATCCGCCTGCGCCAGCAAGCAGGAAAGGGCCGTCAGCTTTTCCTGCCCACGTGACAGATGCTCCCGCAAAGGTGCGTGCTCGAACGAAAGCGACCAGTCCGCCCGATGGGCACCCGCCGTGGTGTGGCCCCGGGCCAAGTCCCTGCCCCGCTGGTCTGCCAGCAGCTCGGACAAACCCTGACCTTCCGCCCAGCCGCGCTTGTAACGCAGGGTGAGAGGGCCGAGTTCGGGGAGCAGAAATTGTGCGCTTGCCGAGAGTGCGGGGATCAATCGATCGAGGTAGGTCCGACGGTAGTCGTCAATCGCCGTGGCCATCTCGTCGAGTTCATGCTCCCAGGGCGCATAGAGCGCCTCGGGGCCCACGACACCGGTTCGAAGCAGGGCGTTGCGCTGTTTGAGCGCGCGCTGGTACCGACGCCACGCGCCAAGGAACCCATGTTCCACGTGGAACACGCCCCAGTCGAGAAAGCGTCGTCGTTCCTCGGCGGATCCGGCAATCAGCGCGTGAGATCCCGGCTCAAAGCACACCACGGCGCAGGCCTGAACAAGTTGACCGAGCGGCACGTCCTGCCCGTCCAACCGTGCGTCCCATCGCGTCCCCTCGCGACCCAGCCCCAACCGCGTTCTCGCGTCACCTACCCGCATCTCCGCGAAAACGGACAACGCTCGGGCTCCTCGCTGGAGCAGCGCTTCGCGCGCACCGCTGCGGAACGATCGCCCATGCGACAGCAGATAGGCCGCCTCCAGCACACTCGTCTTGCCGGCCCCATTGGGACCGACAAACACGTGGATGCCCTCGGCCAGCTCCACTGCCACGTCATCGAGGCAGCGCAGGCCCTGGATGCGCAGGCGCTCAAATCTCATGCGTTTGTCCGAACGAACAACGCCGGAGCGTCTCGCGACGGCTCCGGCGTCTCATGGGCGACTTCGCGTCGTCCGAACGTCACGCGATCAGAGTCGCAACGGCATGATCACGTGCCGCGATTGCTCGCTGTCGTCTTCCTGCACCAGGCAACTCGATTGGGCGTCACGCAGATTGAGCCGTGCGCGCTCGCCCTTCAGGGCGGCCAGGGCATCGAGCAGGTAACCCACGTTGAATCCCACGGCCAGGTCGGAAACCGAGGTATCGGCCTCGACCTCTTCGACCGCCTCTTCCTGTTCGGGGTTGTGCGCCACGATGCGAAGCTTGCCGGGCGACAGCTCAAGCTTCACGCCGCGATACTTCTCGTTGGACAGGATCGCGGCGCGCTGCAGCGCACCGCGCAACACCTCGCGGTCGAGCGTGGCACGTTTGTCCGCGCCCAACGGAATGACCGCTTCGTAGTCCGGAAAGCGGCCATCGATCAGCTTGGACGTGAACACGACATCGCCGCGTCGCACGCGCAGGTGATTGCGACCGAATTCCAGTTCGACCTGGCCATCGCCGGTTTCGAACAAGCCCACCAATTCGTTGACACCCTTGCGCGGAATGATGATCTGCCGGCGTGCGGCGACCTTGCTTTCCAGTTGGGTTTCCTTGAGCGCAAGACGATGGCCGTCGGTCGCGACACAGCGCAGCGTGTGTTCCTGCAAGTCCAGCAGCATGCCGTTCAAGTAGTACCGCACGTCCTGGTTGGCCATGGCAAAGGCAGTGCGCTCCATCAGGTCGCGCAGCACTTCTTCCGGCAAGCTCACGCGCTCGACCAGCTCGATCTCGTCAATCGTCGGGAATTCACTGGCCGGCAGCGTGGCGAGCGTGAAGCGGCTGCGGCCTGCCGTCATCGCGACGCGATCACCATTGAGCTTGAGGTCGATGCGTACGCCGTCCGGCAGCGCGCGCACGATGTCGAAAAGTTTGCGCGCCGGAATAGTGACCTCGCCGTCGGTGGTCTTCTCAGCGGCCGTCGTAGCCACCATTTCGACTTCGAGGTCGGTGCCGGTCAGCGAAAGACGGCCATCGCCCACCTTGACCAGCAGGTTGGCCAGCACCGGCAGGGTCTGCCGTCGTTCGACCACGCCCACGACCTGCTGCAGTGGTTTGAGCAAGGCTTCTCGTTGGATGCTGAATTGCATTGTCGGCTTCCCCTAACTGCTGTTCTGTTTTTTTAAAAAGAAGTACGGTAGTAGTGGTAGGAGCGGTGGATATCTCGATTTCGCCGTTTTTATGTTTGTAATCAAAATGTTGCCTAGATTTCCGGCTGTGCCCAACTGCACTGGTCGGCTGTGGGTCGATTGTGGATAAAGTCGGGCGCCGAGTCATCCACCTATTATCCACAGCTTGGCAAGCCGCTTTTCAAGCGGTTCCACCCGGAGCGTCAGCCGGTCAGCACGCGGATCAGCTGCTCCCAGTCCTGCCGCATGCGGGCATCGGTTTCGCACAGCTTGCGGATGGTGCGACAGGCATGCAGCACCGTCGTGTGGTCGCGGCCACCGAAGGCCTCGCCGATCTCCGGCAGGCTGTGCTCGGTCAGTTCCTTCGACAGCGCCATGGCGATCTGCCGCGGCCTGGCCAGCGAACGCACGCGCCGCTTGGACAGAAGATCCTGCAGGCGCACGTTGAAGTACTCGGCGGTGATCTTCTGGATGTTGGGCACCGTCACCGCCTGCGCGTGGGTCGCCAGCAGGTCGCGCAGGGTTTCCTCGGCGAAATCGGTGGTGATCGGCTTGCCATAGAAGTTGGCCCGCGCCGCCAGCGTGTTGAGCGCCCCTTCCAGGTCGCGCACGTTGGAACGGATGCGCTTGGCCAGCAGCATCGCCACGTTTTCGCTCACCGCCACGCCCTTGTCCTGTGCCTTGGACAAGAGGATCGCCGCGCGCGTCTCGAAGTCCGGGGGCTCGATCGCCACCGACAAGCCCCAGCCCAGGCGGGACTTGAGGCGCGGCTCGAGCTTGTCCACTTCCTTGGGATAGCGGTCGCAGGTCAGGATGATCTGCTGCTTGGATTCGAACAACGCATTGAAGGTATGGAAAAACTCTTCCTGCGTGGTGTCCTTGCCGGCGAAGAACTGGATGTCGTCGATCAGCAGGGCATCGACCGAGCGGAAGCGCTGCTTGAACTGGTCCATGTTCTTGGTGCGCAACGCCTCGATCATCGCGCCAACGAACTGCTCCGAGCGCAGGTACATCACCTTGCAACCGGCATTGCGCTCGCGCATAAGGTTGCCCGCCGCGTGCATGAGGTGGGTCTTGCCCAGGCCGGTGCCGCCGTAGAGCAGCAGCGGGTTGTAGGCGCGGCCAGGGTTCATTGCTACCTGCATTGCGGCGGCCTTGCCCAGCTGGTTGGATTTGCCCTCGACGAATGTCTCGAAGGTGTAGTGCGGATCGAGATTGTGCGGGAACGCCGGCGCAGGGGCTGCGTTTTCAACGGCAACGGACTTGGTTGCGACCGCCGGCCGCGCCGCACGTGGCGCGCTGGAGCCCACTTCCAGCCGCACCGGGCAATCACGCCCGGCCAGCTGCCCCAGCACCACCTCTATCCGCGGCAGGTAACGCTCGCGCACCGTGTCCAGCGTGTACGGGTTGGGCGCGAACAACTGCACGCCGATAGCGTCCTCGCGCGCCTGCAGCGGCATCAGCCAGGTGTGCAGCTCCTCGGCGCTCAGCTCGCTTTCCAGACGCTCAAGGCAGCGCCGCCACAAATCACTCATGGGATAGTTCTTGACCAACGCAGGGGCGCCTGAAGGCGCAGGGTGGACCGGCAAGTCTAGCAGCCAACCCCCAGCATATCCCCAGCGATGTCCACAGGCCGCATTAGGCCCGGTTTGACAGCCCGTGCACGCAAGCACCATAATTTCCAACCTTTTTATCGACTTTCTTCTGGAGCAACAGCCATGAAGCGGACCTTCCAGCCGAGCAAGCTCAAGCGCGCCCGCACCCACGGCTTCCGTGCCCGCATGGCGACCGCCGACGGCCGCAAGGTGCTCAACGCCCGTCGTGCCAAGGGTCGCAAGCGCCTGATCCCGTAAGCGGCGCAGCAGTCATGCCTGCCGCCGGCCTGCCGCGCGACGCGCGGGTTCGCCGTGCCGGTGACTTCGTCGCTCTGCGTCAAGCCAGCGGCCGCCTCGGCGGCCGCTGTTTTTCTGTGCGCTGGCGTCCCAACGGCCTGGATCACGCGCGGCTGGGCCTGGCCATTTCCAAGCGGGTGTCCAAGCGCGCGGTCGAGCGCAACCGGATCAAGCGGCTGGTGCGCGAATCGTTCCGCCGCGCCCGTCATGGATTGCCGCCGATCGATCTGGTCGTGATGGCGCGCGAAGCGGCCGCCGGCGTGCCCGGCACCGAATTGCTGGTCGAGCTCGACGCGCTGTGGCGCCGGCTGCCGCCGTTGAAGCCCATCGAAGGCACCGGCACAATCGCGTGTTGACCTCCCTTCTCTCCCGTCCCTCCGCGGCTCAGGCTCGCGGTGCCACCGGAATTGCCCCGCGATGAACCAGACGCGTACGTTTCTCCTTTTTGCCCTGCTGGCCGTGGCCTACCTGCTGTGGATGGCCTGGGAGAAGGACTACGCGCCGGTGCCGGCCCAGAACGCTCCGGTCGTTGCGGCCAGCTCGAATGCGCCGGCGGACAACGCGGTGCCGGGCGCAGGCAATGCGGCCACGCCGGCCATCGCCAGCGGAACTCCGCCGACCGTGACGGCGGCGGCGGGCCAGCTGATCACCATCAGCAACGACGTGCTGCGCCTGACCGTCGATACCCGCGGCGGCAGCGTGGTGCGTGCCGACCTGCTCGGCTATCCGGCCGAACCGGTCACCCGCAAGCATCCCAATCCGCCGCCGGTACGCCTGCTCGACGACGCGCAGAGCGATTATTTCGTGGCGCAGAGCGGCCTGGTCAGCGCCGGCAGCCCGGCACCGGACCATCGCGCACTGTTCCAGTCCGCGCAGGCCCACTATGAGCTGAGCAGCGGCATGCCCGAGCTCAAGGTCGACCTGACCTGGCAGCAGGGCGGCATCAAGGTCACCAAGACCTATACGCTCAAGCGCGGCCAGTACGTGGTCGGGCTGGACCAGCGCATCGACAATGCCAGTGCCACGCCATGGCAGGGCAATGCCTACGAACAGCTGCAACGCGCCCCGCGGCCGGCGCATACCAGCTGGCTGCAGAACATGACCGATCCGTCTTCGGCCAGCTTCTTCGGCGCCGGTTGGTACAGCCCGGACGACCATTTCCAGTCGCTCAGGTTCGACAAGTTCCAGAAGGACCCGCTGCAGCAGTCCTTCGCCGGCGGCTGGGCCGCCATGCTTCAGCATTACTTCTTCGCCGCCTGGATCCCGCCGGCGCAGCAGAAGGCCAGCTACAGCACCGACGTCGTCAACGCCAGCGGCGAGCACCCGACCTACCTCATCCGCACGGTCAGCCCCGGGATGACCGTGGCACCGGGCCAGAGCGCGAGCACCGGTGCACGGCTGTACATCGGGCCGAAGCTGGTCAGCACGCTCGACACGGTTGCGCCGGGCCTGGCGCTGGCGACCAACTACGGCGTGTTCACCGTGATCGCGCAGCCGATGCACGCGCTCCTGTCGTGGCTGGAGAAGGTCAGCGGCAACTGGGGCGTGGCGATCATCCTGCTGGTGCTGATCATCAAGGGCCTGACCTGGAAACTCACCGCCGCGCAATACCGCTCCAGCGCCAAGATGCGCAAGTTGCAGCCGCGCGTGAGCGCGCTCAAGGAGCGCTACGGCGACGACAAGCAGAAGATGCAGATGGCGATGATGGAGCTGTACAAGAAGGAGAAGGTCAATCCGATGACCGGCTGCTTCCCGGTACTGATCACCATCCCGATCTTCTATGGCCTGTACGAGGTGCTGCGCGAGAGCGTGGAGTTGCGCCAGGCGCCGTTCGTCGGGTGGATCCACGACCTGTCCGCACCCGATCCCTACTTCGTGCTGCCGGCGCTCTACACGCTGGTGATGCTCGGCCAGCAGTACCTGATGCCGGCCACCGGCATGGATCCGACCCAGGCGAAGATGATGAAGTTCATGCCGCTGATCTTCGCGGTGTTGTTCGCCTTCTTCCCGGCCGGCCTGTGCCTGTACTACGTGGTCAACGGCATGGTCAGCCTGGGCCAGCAGTGGTACATCACGCACAAGGTGGAAAACGGCGACGCCAAGGCGAAGGCAGCCTGACCACAAGTCGCCGGGCGGCCTGACCCGGCCCTTCGCTCGTTTGTCCGCACCGAGCTCGTTGCCCGGTTGCGGTGCACCTCGAGGTTTCGTCCATGGCCGATACCCAGACCATCGCCGCGATCGCCAGCGCCCAGGGCGCCGCCGGCATCGGTGTGGTGCGCGTGTCGGGACCGCACGTGCCGGCCATCGCGCAGGCATTGCTCGGCCGTGAAGCGCAGCCGCGACACGCGCACCTTGCCGCCTTCCGCCATGCCGATGGCGCGCTGATCGACCGTGGCCTGCTGCTGTACTTCCCTGCACCAAACTCCTACACCGGCGAGCACGTCCTCGAACTGCAGGGGCATGGCAGCGCAGTGCTGCTCGACCAGCTGCTGGGGCGGGTCTGTGCACTCGGCGCTCGCCTGGCGCGGCCGGGCGAGTTCACCGAACGGGCGTTCCTGAACGGCAAGCTGGACCTGGCCCAGGCCGAGGCGGTCGCCGATCTCATCGCCGCACGCTCCGAAGCCAGCGCCCGCGCCGCGCTGCGTTCGCTCGAGGGCGCCTTCTCGCAGCGCGTGCACGCGCTGCTGGAAGCGCTGATCGCGTTGCGCGTGCACGTCGAGGCGGCCATCGACTTCCCCGAAGAAGAGATCGACTTCCTCGCCGACCCGGCCGTCGCTCGCCAGCTGGAAGCGCTGCGCGCGCAGTTGATCGAACTGCTGGCCGAAACCCGCCGTGGCGTGCGCCTTACCGATGGCCTCAAGGTCGCCATCGTCGGCCGGCCGAACGCCGGCAAGTCCAGCCTGCTCAACGCGCTGGCGCAGAGCGAGCGCGCCATCGTCACGCCCATCGCCGGCACCACCCGCGATGTATTGCGGGAGACGGTACGCCTGGACGGCGTGGTACTCGACCTGGCCGATACCGCGGGCCTGCGCCACACCGAGGACGAGATCGAACGCGAAGGCGTGCGCCGCGCGCACGGCGAACTGGCGCGTGCCGACCTCGCCCTGCTGGTCACCGACGCGGCGCATGCCGACGCCGACCTCGTCCTGCTCGCCGGGTTGCCGACGTCCGTGGCGCGCCTGGTGCTGGTCAACAAGATCGACCTCGATGCCACACCCGCACGCGAGGAGACCCGTGCGGGCCTGCTTCACTTGTGGGTTTCCGCGCGCACGGGCGAGGGCCTCGATCGGTTGCGTTCCGAGCTCGGTGCCCGCGCTGGTGCGGGCAGCGGAGAAGGCGCGTTCAGCGCGCGCCGTCGCCACGTACAGGCGCTCGAACGCGTGCAGGGCGACCTCGACCAGGCCGCTTGCGCCCTCGCCGAACGCGCCGGCGAACTGGCTGCCGAAGACCTGCGCCAGGCCCAGCACGCGCTGGGGGAAATCACCGGGAACTACACCAGCGACGACCTGCTCGGCGCGATTTTCGGCAGCTTCTGCATCGGCAAGTAGCCGCCAGGCCAACGCTGCGCTGGAGCAGCCTTGCGCGGCCTTTGCTCGCTCGTTGCACCGGGTTCCCACGGTCGGGTTCATCCAGTGGCGGCGCGCCACACCTTGCGTGCCGGCCGCTGGAGGAGCCAAGAGCATCGAGACTGTCCCCAGCGTGCCTGCGAGGCTGCCGCACGCTACCGGGCGAGGAACGCGTCCAGTTCCTGCGCCCGCGGCATTCCCTGTTGCGCTCCCAGTCGCGTGACCGCCAGCGCGGCGGCAGCGCAGGCCTTGCGGACCGCTGCGGGCAGGCCTTCATGCAGGAATACCGCCAACGCGCCGTTGAAGGTGTCGCCTGCGCCGGTGCTATCGACCGCCTCGACGGCAAAGCCTGGCTGGTGCACCGGGTCGCCCTCCTCGCGGTACCAGGCGCCTTCGCTGCCGCGAGTGAGAACAATCGGGCCAGGCGCCTGGCGCATCAGCGCATGAAAGTCCTCGCCAGGGTCGGCGCCGAGCAGAGTCGCCAGCTCGTGCTGGTTGGGTGTGACGTAGCGGGCCAGGGCAAGGCATTCGGCAGGGAGGGGGCGGGCCGGGGCCGGGTTGAGGATCACCGGCACGCCCAGCCGCCGGCCCAGGCGCAGGGTCGCCTCGACCGTGTCCAGCGGAATTTCCATCTGCACCAGCACGGCATCGGCGCGCGAGAAGGCCTCGCGCGCGCCTTCCACGTGCGCCGGCGCAACGCGGCTATTGGCGGCGGGCACGACGATGATCTGGTTCTCGCCCGCGGCGACGGTAATCGAAGCGGTACCGCTGGCCTGCTGCTCCAGCCGTTGCACGTGCTGCAGGTCGACACCTTCGGCAAGCAGTCCCGCGTGCAGCCGATCACCGAAAGCATCGCGACCGAGCGCACCGACCAGCGCCACCTCGGCGCCCAGCCGCGCTGCCGCCACCGCCTGGTTGGCGCCCTTGCCGCCCGGCACGCTGACGAAGCTGTCGCCCAGCAAGGTCTCGCCCGGTTGCGGAAATCGCGGCGCCTGGGTGACCAGGTCCATGTTGATGCTGCCGACGACGACGATGCGGCGGGTCATGCGGGCTCCTTGCTTGGGGTCATCGGCAAGCATAGCGGCGCAATGACATCACCTGGCGCCGGGTGTCGGCATGCAAGGATGTCTGCGTCCCCTCTCGGAGTCGGCCATGTCCCCGCTTTCCGGCCCGGCCACCACCCTGCACCGCACCGTGCGGCTGGTTGCCTTGCTCAACCTGGCCTACTTTGGTGTCGAGTTCGCGGTGGCGCTGGGCATCGGTTCGGTATCGCTGTTCGCCGACAGCATCGATTTCTTGGAGGACGCCTCGGTCAACCTGCTGATCTTCCTGGCGCTCGGTTGGTCGCCCGGGGCACGGGCGCGGGTGGGCATGGCGCTGGCCGGGATCCTGATGTTGCCTGCGCTGGCCCTCCTGGGGGCGTTGTGGCGAAAGCTGCAAATGCCGGTCCCGCCGGCGCCCCTGCCGCTCTCGGCGACCGGGCTGGGCGCGCTGGGCGTGAACCTGTTTTGCGCAGGGTTGCTGGTGCGCTTCCGGCGACATGCCGGCAGCCTCACCCGCGCAGCGTTCCTGTCAGCGCGCAACGACGCGTTCGCCAATGTGGCGATTGTCCTGGCTGGCGGCCTGACGGCGTGGACCGGGTCGGTGTGGCCGGACGTCATCGTCGGCCTGGGCATTGCGGCGATGAACGCGGACGCGGCACGCGAGGTCTGGCACGCCGCGCGCGACGAGCACCGCACGTTGAAGGAAGCAGGTTAGGCAGACCTCGGTTCGACCCGGGACGGCCGAGCCGTGCGTCGTCCGATCAGTGCGCGCGGCCGATGCCCGAGTCGCCCTGCTCCAGCGGCGGCGGGGTGCCGGCCACGGCAAGCAGGGACTGCGCGTAGCCGTCTTCCATGCTGATCGTGGAAACCTCGTCCCAGCCGAAGAACGACGCCTCGCGCAGCCATTCGGCATCGGGGCTGATTTCCTGCAGGGTGAAACCGTCCTCTTCCACGCCGACCAGCCGGCCGATGTAGCAGACCTCGGCCTCTTCCTCGCTGTCCACGTGGACGCCGATCACCGGCGCAATGCGACCAGCCGCCTGCACCACCTCGCGGATGGAATCGAGCGGGAACCCGCGCGGGGTGCGCGGCAGCAGTTGCTTGAGCTTGAGTGCCTTCTCCATGAACTCGTGGTGCTTGTCCGGTGCTTCCAGCTCGGAAACGTCACGGTGGCGCATCACGTACATGCCGTCGTAGGTAATGCCGTCGCCGACCACCCACAGCAGGAAGAACTCGCGGCCCACGCCGCCGACGTAGCCGCAGAAGCTGCCGTGCTCGAGTTCGGCGCGCCACAGCCGGATCAGCTGCTGGTCCTGCTGCGCCTCGCGCAGCTGTGCCCGCTGACCGGTGGTTTTGAGTTCGATGACCTTGCCCATGACAGTAATTTTACCAGAGGGGTCTGTGTTGCTTGTTCAGAGGATGTAACGGCTGAGGTCCTGGTCCTTCACCAGCGAACCCAGGTTCTTGTCCACCTGTTCGGCGTCGATCAGGTATTTTTCGCCGGATTTGTCCGCTGCCTCGAATGAGATCTTTTCAAGCAGGCGCTCCATTACCGTGTGCAGGCGGCGTGCACCGATGTTCTCGGTGCGCTCGTTTACCTGACAGGCGACCTCGGCCAGACGGTCGACGCCCGAATCGGTGAACTCGATCGCCACGCCCTCGGTGCCCAGCAGTGCCACGTACTGCTTGGTGAGTGCGTTGTGGGGCTCGCGAAGGATGCGTTTGAAATCGTCGATGGACAGCGCCGACAACTCCACGCGGATGGGCAAGCGGCCCTGCAACTCAGGGATCAGGTCCGACGGCTTGGACAGCGAGAACGCGCCCGAGGCGATGAACAGCATGTGGTCGGTCTTGATCGGGCCGTACTTGGTCGCCACGGTGGAGCCCTCGACCAGCGGCAGCAGGTCGCGCTGCACGCCCTCGCGGCTGACACCGGCGCCGCCCCATTCGGAGCGTTGCGCCACCTTGTCGATCTCATCGATGAAGACGATGCCGTTCTGTTCTGCGGCCTCGACCGCCTGGGCGCGCACCTCCTCGTCGTTGAGCAGCTTGCCGGCCTCCTCGTCGACCAGCAGCGGACGCGCGGTCTTGATCGGCAGCTTGCGCGACTGCGTGCGCGCGCCGCCGATGTTCTGGAACATCTGGCGCAATTGCTGGCCCATCTCTTCCATGCCGGGCGGCGACATGATCTCCACGCCCACGTTCATGGCGAAGTCGAGCTCGATCTCGCGGTCGTCCAGCGCGCCCTCGCGCAGCTGCTTGCGCAGCTTCTGCCGGGTCTCGCTGTCGGCGGGCGCCACGGTGAGGTCGTGCGACCAGTCCGTGGCGGCCTGCCGGCGCGGCAGCAGCGCGTCGAGGATGCGGTCCTCGGCACGGTCCTCGGCCTGCGAGCGCACGCGCCGGGCGGCCTGCTCGCGGGTGAGCTTGTAGGACACGTCCGCCAGGTCACGGATGATCGATTCGACGTCCTTGCCGACGTAGCCCACCTCGGTGAACTTGGTCGCCTCGACCTTCACGAACGGTGCGTTGGCCAGCGTGGCCAGGCGCCGCGCGATCTCGGTCTTGCCCACGCCGGTGGGGCCGATCATCAGGATGTTCTTCGGCGTCACCTCGTTGCGCATTTCCGGATCCAGCTGCATGCGCCGCCAGCGGTTGCGCAGCGCGATCGCCACGGCGCGCTTGGCGTCGTTCTGGCCGATGATGTAGCGGTCGAGTTCGTTGACGATTTCGCGGGGAGTAAGTTCGGACATGGGCTAGCCGGATGGGGGAACAGGGAACAGGAAACCGGGAACGTCGAAGGCAGGGCGAGCGGAAGGCTTCACGTTTCCTGTTGCCCGTTACCCGCTCCCGCTTCGAGCTCCTCGATGGTGGTGCTGTGGTTGGTGTAGATGCAGATGTCGCCAGCGATCTTGAGCGCCTTTTCCACGATCTGGCGCGCATCCATGTCGGTGTTTTCCAGCAACGACAGTGCGGCTGCCTGGGCGTAGGGGCCACCCGAACCGATCGCGATCAGGCCGTGCTCGGGCTCGAGCACGTCACCGTTGCCCGAGATCAGCAGCGAGGCATCCTTGTCGGCCACTGCCAGCATCGCCTCGAGCTTGCCGAAGCGGCGGTCGGTGCGCCATTCCTTGGCCATCTCCACCGCTGCGCGGGTGAGGTTGTTGCCGTGTTTGTCCAGCTTCTGCTCGAACAGCTCGAACAGCGTGAAGGCATCGGCGGTGGCGCCGGCGAACCCGGCAAGCACGTCGCCCTTGCCGAGCCGACGGATCTTGCGCGCGTTCGACTTCATCACCGTGTTGCCGAGAGTGACCTGGCCGTCGCCACCCAGCACGACGCGTCCGCCACGGCGGACCGAGAGGATGGTGGTGGCGTGGAACGATTCCATGCGCTGATGCCTGTGGCTGCGGGAATCACCGGATGTGGGGCGCGGCGGCGGCGAACCCAAGGGAGAGGGAGGCAGAACGGCGGGCCTGCGGTTGACAAGCGCCGGCCCGTAAGTTGCTATTTCGAGCGAGGGCCCGGCGCAGCACATGCGCCCCGGGCCGGCGCCTCCCAGGGAGGTGTTCCAGCAGGAACACGAGGCGCCAGCACCCATTGGAGCAATCGACGGAACACCGCAGGAGCGCCCGATGGCGCGGAGTTCGGATCGATTTAAACGATTCCAATTTAGATCGATCCAAGCAACTGTAGATGTTCCTCGACGCCCCGGCCCTCGCCAGTGGCACTGCACGTGCAGTTTGCCAACCGCCGTTCGGGCACTGAGGGGAGATCCGAAAGCATCTCGAGCAGTAGCAAGTCGAAAAGGTCACCACTGTCCCGTCCGCTGCACCTGAGCGCCCTGGCGCTCGCGCTTGGCGGCATTCTCGGCACCGGTGCAGCGCTGGCGCAGTCCAATGCCTCCGGCGCCATCTTCGGTCACGCCGACGCGGCACCGGGCGCGACCGTGCGCACATCGAAAGCGCCGCCACCGGGTTCAGCCGCGACGTGCCGGTCGGCCAGGACGGGCGCTACCGCGCCGCCGCGTTGCCGGTGGGCAACTATCGCGTGACCCTGCAGCAGGGCGGACAGACCGTGCAGACGCGCGACAGCGTGCAGGTCAACGTGGGCAGCAGTACCGATGTCTCGTTCGACGGCACGGCCGATGCGGCCACGCGACCAACCTGGGCGGCATCAACGTGGTCGCCAGCGCAATCCCGGCGATCGATGTGTCCTCGGTGGACACGCGCACCGTGCTCACCGCCGCGCAGCTGCAGCGCCTGCCGCTGCCGCAGAGCGTCAACGCGGCCGTACTGCTGGCTCCCGGTTCGGTCAACGCCGACTCGCGCTACGGCAACGCGGTATCGCTGGGCGGCTCGTCGGCCGCCTAGAACCAGTACTACGTCAACGGCTTCCCTGTGACCAATCCGCTCACCGGCCTGGGCGCGACCACCCTGCCGTTCAATTCGATCGAGCAGGAACAGGTGTTCACCGGCGGCTCCGGGCCGAGTACGGTCGCTCCACCGGTGGACGTGGTGAACCTGGTGACCAAGCGTGGCACCAACCGCTGGCAGGGGGGCGTGCAGGTGCTGTACACGCCCGCAGGCCTGCGCGAAACGGAGCGCCCGACCTACCGTCCCGCCGACGGCGAGCAGATCACCGGCCGCGACAAGCACTCGGCCAAGCTGTGGGAGACCCAGTACAGCGCCTACGTCGGCGGCCCGCTGATCAAGGACAAGCTGTTTTTCTTCGGCTCGGCCGAGACCATCAAGTCGCAGAACAACACCTACTCGCTTGGCAAGAACGTCACCCGTTCCTACAACACCAACAAGACCGACCGTTGGCTGGCCAAGGTGGACTGGAACATCACCGACAGCAACATCCTCGAATTCACCGGGCTGAGCGACACCGCCTCCACCTACGCCACCCAGTTCAACTACGACGGCGTCGACGACATCCAGGGTTCGATGAAAGGCTGGCGCAGCCAGAAGAACCAGGGCACCGCCGGCACCTCGCCCGGCGGACAGGTCTACATCGCGCACTACACCGGCTACGTCACCGACAATCTCACCGTCGACGCGCTTTATGGCAAGGAGCACACCGACCATGTCGACCTGACCTCCGGCTCCAACTGCGTGTTCTTCGCCGACGACCGCGACAGCGTGCCGCCGTCGCAGCGTCTGCAGGGTTGCAACATCAGCAGCGGCATCGCCGCGCCGGGCGCCTATGACGAAACGCGTGGCTGGCACCTCAACCTGGACTACCGCCTGGATGACCACGACCTGCGCGCCGGCGTGGATCGGTATGAAGTGCAGTCGCTCAACGGTTCGGACACCTCCGGCGGGTTCGGCTGGTTCTACTACGACAATCCGGCCAGCGGCGTCATCGAGACGCGGGGCAACCTGCCGGTACCGCCCGGCCACACCGGCATCGTCGAGCGCTACGTGTTCCGCGCCATCGGCAAGGCGCGCGTGCAGCAGGAAGCGCAGTACCTCGAAGACCACTGGCAGGTCACCGACCGCTGGCTGGCCTACCTCGGCCTGCGCAACGAACAGTTCTCCAACCTCAACTCGGTCGGCGAGGTGTTCGCCAAGCAGCGCCACCAGCTGGCGCCGCGCCTGGGCGTGACCTGGGACGTGATGGGCGACTCCAGCCTCAAGATCTACGCCAACGCCGGCCGCTACCTCTGGATTCCCAACAACGTGGCGGTGCGCGGCGCGTCGGGCTCGCTCTATGAAACCCAGTGGGGCACCTACGACGGCGCGCCCAACACCAACGGCACGCCGCCGAACTGGACGCCGCTCGAGAACACCGTCTACGCCAATGGTGCCGACGGCACGCCGCCGGACCCGCGCTCGATCTGCGCGCGCAACCTGAAGGCCTACTACCAGGACGAGTTCATCGTCGGCTTCGACAAGCAGCTGGCGAGTGACTGGACCTGGGGGGCCAAGGTTCGCTACCGCAAACTGCGCAGCATCATCGACGACTGGTGCGACTCGCGCCCGTTCGTGGCGTGGGCCGCGGCCAACGGCGTGGCCTACCCGATCCATCGCCGACCTGCTACATCATCAACCCCGGCCAGTCCAACCGGTTCCTGGTCGACCTCAACGGCGACGGCACGCTCGAGGACATCAAGCTGAGCGCCGCCGACATCGGCCTGCCCAAGGCCAAGCGCGCCTGCTACGCGCTCGATGCCTACCTCGAGCACACCTTCGACGAGCACGGGTTCGGCCGGCTGGACTACACCTTCCCGCGCAGCTACGGCAATTCCGAAGGTCTGCTCAAGTCCGACATCGGCCCGCTCGATCCCTCGGTCACCCAGGATTGGGACCACAAGGAACTGATGATCGGCTCCAACGGGCCGGAGGCGAACGACCGCACGCACCAGGTCCGCGCCTATGGCTACTACCAGCTCAACCCGGAGTGGCTGTTCAGCGCCAACGTGCTGGTCGAATCGGGCCGTCCGAAGAACTGCATCGGCGTGTATCCGGGCGACTTCCCGCCGGATATCAACTACGGCAACTCGTACTTCTACTGCGGCGGCCAGCTCACCCCGCGCGGCAGCAAGGGCCGCCTGCCGTGGACCTATCGCCTGGACCTGGGTGCGCAATACCGGCCGGCGTTCGCCGACCACAAGCTCGCCTTCACCGCCACGGTCGTGAACGTATTCGACAAGCAGACGGTGATGAGCATCAACGAGCTTGGCGAAACCGGCAGTGGCGCGCCCAACCTGAGCTACCAGCAGCCGTTGTCCTACCAGACGCCGCGCTACTTCCAGTTCGGCGCGCGCTACGACTTCGACCTGTAACGGCAATCCACGGCGGCAGGGAAGCCGCCTCAACAACTCCCCGTTCGCCACCGACGCATCCTGCCCGGTGGCGTTTTTTTTCAGCCCTTGCGCCGGGCGCGCGGGTGCGCCGCGTCGTAGACCTTGGCCAGGTGCTGGAAATCCAGGTGGGTGTAGATCTGCGTGGTGGCGATGTCGGCGTGGCCGAGCAGTTCCTGCACCGCGCGCAGGTCGCCGGAGGACTCGAGCATGTGGCTGGCGAAGGTGTGCCGCAGCAGGTGCGGATGCACGCGCTTGGCGAAGCCCTGCGCCAGCGCCAGCTGCTTCAGCCGCGCCTGCACGGTGCGTGGACTGACCGCCGCGCTGGCGCGGCCACGGAACACCGGCGCCGCCGGCGTCATAGCCTCGGCACGACCGAGCGCGCGCAACGCGGCCACCGCATGGCTGCCCACCGGCACGATGCGCGTTTTCGAGCCCTTGCCGAGTACGCGCACCTCGCCCTCGTCCAGGCTCAGGTCGCCCCAGCGCAGGCCGGTCAGTTCCGACAGGCGCAGGCCGGAGGAATAGAACAGCTCGAGCATCGCGCGGTCGCGCAGCCCCAGGGTACCGTCGCCGGTGCTCTCCACCAGCGCGCTGGCCTCGTCCACATCCAGCACCTGCGGCAGCTTGCGGTGCACCTTGGGACCGCGCACGCCGGCGGCCGGGTCGTGCGCCAGCAGGCCTTCGCGGCTGAGCTGGCGGAACAGGCTGCGGCAGGAAGAGAGCAGCCGCTGCAGGCTCTTCGGCGACAACCCTGCGCGGTGCTCGGCGGCGACGAAGGCGCGCAGCCGGTGCGGGCCCAGGGCGGCGAAGTCGGCAACGCCCTGCGCTTCCATCCAGCGCAGCAACTTGTCCAGGTCGCGCCGGTAGGCGGCGACGGTGTGCGCGGAGGACTGGCGCTCGACGGCAAGCCGGCCAAGCCAGGCCTCGACCTGCGCGCGCGGACTGCCGTTCAGGCCAGGTCCTGCGAGCGGGTCAGCGCCGCACTCACGGTGGCGGCGAGCATCTTCAGGAACAGCGTGCCCATGCCTGGCTGGAAGTGGCCGGCGTCCGCACTGCCCAGCGCCAGCAGGCCCAGTTCGCCCAACGGCATCACCGCCGCGGAGTGGACCTCCGGGGCGTGGTCGCCGAACAGGCGGTACAACCGCTCGGCGGAAAGTCGCCCGACCAGCGGCTCGTGGTTCGCCTGGAAACCGGCGAACTCGGCCAGCGCGGCGCGACCGCCCGGCTCGACCACCAGCCACTCGGCCTGCGGCAGCCCGTAGGCATGGCCGAACAGCAGCAGTCGCACCTGCTCGATGCGGAAGTCGCTGGCCAGCCGGCTGATCACGCTGCGCGCCGCCAGCGCCGGCGTGGCCGCGCGCAGCATGGTCACGTTGAGCTCGTGCACGCGCTGCATCAGACGCTCGTTCTCTGCCGCGATGGTGATCAGTTCGGCGAGCCGGCGCTCCAGCTCGGCGTTCTTCTCGCGCAGCTGCTGCAGCTGGTACATCGCCAGCGAGGCGACCGGCCCTTCGCTGCGCGGCAGCGTGAGCTGCGCGGCGAGGTCGGGGTAATCGGCGAGGAAGTGCGGGTGGCGCTTGAGGTACGCCGCCACCGCGGTGGCGCCGGGGATCTCATCGAGCAGGGTGTCGGACATGGAACGACCTAGGGAAACGTCAGGCGGCGGATCGGCCTGGCCTGAGTGTGCGACGGCGGCGCGCGCGCATCAATGCACTACGGCCATCATTCGCTAGGCAGGCCACTGGCCCTCGAAGGCAAAGGCAGCCGGGCCGGTCATCCACAGCGTGTGGCCGGGACCGCTCCAGTCGACCTGCAGGCGGCCGCCGGGCAGGTCCACCTGCACGCTCTCGTCGACCTGGCCGCGGCGGCGCAGCACGGCCATGGCGGCGCACGCGCCGGTGCCGCAGGCCCGGGTCCAGCCTGCGCCGCGCTCGTGCACGCGCAGGCGCAGGTGACCGCGGTCGATGATCTGCACGAAGCCGGCGTTGGCGTTCTGCGCGAAGCGGGGGTGGCCGGTGATCTGCGGACCCAGCCGTTCCAGCGCAGGATCGGTCAGGTCCGCGACCACCAGCACCGCATGCGGGTTGCCCATCGACACCGCACCGACCTCGACGCTGCGAGTACCGAGCTCGAGCGGATAAGTGGTGCCGGAAACGTCCGCCTGGAACGGGATCCGCGCCGGTTCGAACACCGGCTCGCCCATGTCCACGGTGACCCGCTGCGGATCGAGCACGCGTACGCCGACCGGACCGGACGGGCTTTCGATGCGTACGGGCGCATCCAGCGCCAGCGCGCCGGCGCGGTGGAGCCACGCGGCCACACAGCGCACGCCGTTGCCGCACTGGCCGGAGGGGCTGCCGTCGGCGTTCCAGATGCCGTAATAGAACGCGCACGAGGGATCGCGCGGCGCCTCCACGCTCAGCAGCTGGTCGCAGCCGATGCCAGTGTGGCGATCGGCCAGCGCGCGGATCCGCTCCGGCGCAAGCGCCAGCGGCGACTGCCGCGCATCGACCACGACGAAGTCGTTGCCGATGCCGTGCATCTTCGAGAAGCGCATGGCGTCAACCGGGCAGCGAAGTGCTCGTGGCCGGGGCCGGCGCGGAGGCCGCCGGCGCCGCCGTGCTGCCCGCCTGGCCCGGCGGCAGCACCAGCGGTCCCTTGTTGCCGCAACCGGCGAGCAGGCACGCGGCCAGCAGCAGGACAGTGCACAGGATGGGTCGGCGCATCGGGCTTCCTCGGTGGGGCGGCGGCTATGATGGGCGCATCATAACGTCGCGGACTTGCCTTCGATGGACTGGGCCACGTTGCTGCAGCTGCCGAGCAGCCTGTTGTGGATCCTCGCCGCGCTGGCGCTGCTGTTCGCGCTGGTGCAGCTGGTGGCGCTGCGCCAGCGCCTGCACGCGCGACGCCCGCTGGCGGCGCTGCTGCGCACGCTGTTTCTGCTGGTTGGCGTGGGCCTCGCGCTGCTGCTTGCTGGCGCCGGCTGGAGCCTGCGTGGCTACCGCCTGCTCGGCGAGGAGGCGCCGGTGGTGGCGCTGGACGCGCGCATCCTCTCGCCGCAGCGCTGGGTGCTCACGCTGACCTGGCCCGACGGCCAGCGCCGCGAGGTGGACCTGGCGGGCGACGCCTGGCGCGTCGAGGCGCTGGTGCTCAAGTGGAAGCTGCCTGCCCTGCTCGCCGGGCTGCCACCGCTGTATCGGCTCGACCGCTTGTCCGGCCGGTATGACGACGCGGCCGACGAGATGAACGCGCCCCGCACGGTGATCGACTTCCGCCAGCCCGGCTGCTGCGACCTGGTCACGCTGGCACGCCGGCATCCCGACTGGCTGCCGATGGTCGACACGGTCTACGGCAGCGGCACCTACCTGCCGCTGGTCGACGGCGGCCACTACACGGTGAGCCTGATGCGTACCGGCGCCCTGGTGGCGCGGCCGGACGAGGAGACCGGCGAGCGGATCGCCCATCCGCTGTAGCGCCTGGGCGGCTTGCAAACGGCCGGCGCCAGGCATCCAATCGGCCGACCTGCCTGCCGGAGTGGAGCCATGCGCCTGTCGTGCCTGCTGCTCAGCCTGCTGCCCGCCGTCACCCTGGCCGCGACGCCCGCGGGCGGCCTCGATGCGATAGCCGTCTACGCGGGTTCCTGGCAAACCCAGATGCACCATCTGGACACGCCCTACAGCAAGGCCGGCAGCGAACGCACCCGCCTGCACAACCAGTGCTGGCGCGGCCAGGCCTTCTATGCCTGCGAGCAGGTCGTCGACGGCAAGCCGGTGGCGCTGGTGGTGTTCCTGCAGGACAAGGGCCATGGCGGGTACGTTACCCACGCGATTCCCGCCGACGGTGGTCGCGCCAGCGACGGCACGCTCGAGATCCGGGGCAACCGCTGGACATTCCCCTGGCAGTTCGACGATCACGGCAAGACCATCCACGCCCGTGTGGTCAACGTGTTCCACGGGCGCGACGCGATCGATTTCCGGCAGGAGTATTCGGCCGATGGCGAGCACTGGACCGCGATGGCGACTGGCCACGAGACCCGCGTGCGCTGAGCGCCTACGGCACCGCCAGCGGCTTCTCGTAGCGCCAGGCGTCGGCGCCGTCCTGGTAATAGCCTGCATAGAGGCCGATGCGCCGGTAGCCGGCGCGCTCGTACAGGCCGATCGCGGCGGCGTTGTCCACTCGCACCTCCAGCCGCAGCGCGCGGCTGCCGCGTCGCCGCGCCGCCTGTTCGGCAGCGGCCAGCAGATCCGCGCCGATACCGCGTCCGCGCGCGGCCGGTGCCGTTGCGATCGAGTAGAGCCGCGCCAGCGTGCTGCCCTTGCGAAAAAACACCAGCGCGCTGCCAAGCAGGCCCTCGTCCGCCGCGTCGGCGACCAGCACAGCCGCGTGGGGACTGACAAGGTGGCGGCGATATTGCGCACGGCTCAAGCGGTCGCCGGTGAAGGCGCGCAGCTCCAGCGCAACCAGGGCATCGAGATCGGCCGGCACGGCTGTGCGCACGGGCATGGAGGACGAATTGGGGGCCAAGCGATGCTCCGGTGGGGCGCATTCCGTAGGGTGGGCTTGAGCTCGCCGCCGCGCAATGGTGGACTCGGGCAAAGCGTCTCGCTGAACCGCCTCTTAGGCCTGCCCCGGCGCGCCGTTGCGCGCCGCGCCGCCTATGCCAAACTGCGCGCTTTGCGTCCCCCTGCCGCCTCGTTCCGCGCCGCGACGGCATTCCCTCCTGCGTGTAGCGAGGTGCCATGACCCGCCTGGTGATCGTCGTCGAGAAAGCCTCCGACTGGAGCGCCTACTACCCGTCCGTGGACGTCATGAGCGCAATGGACTACTTGCGCGAACCGGTCGGCGGCGACGACGAACGCACCCATGTGATCAACCTGTGCCGCAGCTACAAGTACCTGGGCACCGGTTACTACGTGTCGCTGCTGGCCGAGGCGCGCGGGCACAAGGTGCTGCCCTCGGTTCGCACCGTCAACGACCTGCGCCGCCGCTCGCTGTACGGCCTGGACATCGAGGACCTCAACAGCAAGCTGACCCACTTCCTGCCGGCCGGCGGTCGCGACACCACCGACTTCGGCATCCTCGTGTACTTCGGCGAGACCGCCTACCCCGCGTTGCAGGACCTTGCACGGCAGCTGTTCGAGATGTTCCCCTGCCCGCTGCTGCGCATCGAGTTCGAGCGCGAGCGGGTGTGGCAGGTCGCCTCGATCAAGCCAGTCGGCCTGCACACGCTGGACGATGCGCAGGAAGATGCCTTCGCCGCGGAGCTCGACCGCTTCTCGCGCAAGCTCTGGCGCAAGCCGCGCACGCGCAAGCTCTACCGCTACGACATCGCCATGCTGGTCGATCCCAACGAGGCGATGCCGCCGTCGAACAAAAAAGCGCTCAAGACCTTCATCGCCGCCGGCAAGGAATTGGGCATCGAGGTCGATCCGATCGGCAAGAACGACTACCCGCGCCTGGCCGAATACGACGGGTTGTTCATCCGCGAGACCACGGCTTCGGACAACCACACGTACCGCTTCGCCCATCGCGCGGAGAAGGAAGGCATGGTGGTGATCGACGATCCCACCTCGATCCTGCGTTGCACCAACAAGATCTTCCTCAACGACCTGATGGTTTCACGCAAGCTGGCCGTGCCGCGCACCGAAATCCTCTACCGCGACAACGCCAAGGCCTGGAAGGAAACGGCCGCCAAGCTCGGCTTCCCGCTCGTGCTGAAGATTCCCGACGGCTCGTTCTCGCGCGGCGTAGTCAAGGTGGAGAACGCCGAGGCGCTGGAGAAGGCCGCCGGCGAGCTGTTCTCGCACAGCGCGCTGCTGCTGGCGCAGGAGTTCGTCTACACCGAGTTCGACTGGCGCATCGGCGTGCTCAACCGCGAGCCGTTGTACGCGTGCAAGTACTACATGTCGCGTGGGCATTGGCAGATCTACAACCACGGCGCCAAAGGCACGGCCAAGTCCGGCGGCTTCGAGACGGTAGCCGTGCGCGATGCGCCGGCCGAGGTGGTCAAGCTCGCGCTCAAGGCCACCCAGGCCGTCGGCGACGGCCTTTACGGCGTGGATCTGAAGCAGGTCGGCAACAAGCCGGTGGTGATCGAGGTCAACGACAACCCGTCGATCGATGCCGGCGTGGAGGATGCCTACCTGGGCGTGGACCTCTACCGGCGCATCATGCAGGAGTTCCTGCGCCGCATGGAACACAAGCGGCTGGGCATCGGCCGTTAGGACCCTGGGCCGCAGAAGCCGCCCGGACTGCAAAGCCCGCTGTACGGGCCCATCTCCCCGCCGCTTCTTGACCCATAGCACCACTATGGGTCGGCGAATCGTCGGGAAGCTGGACCCGCACATCGGACTTTTCGCCTCGAGCGCTTCTACGCCCCAGGCCCCTAGCCGCTGGCGGCCTCGTTCGGTACGCGGATGGCCGCGCGCAGCAGCAACGCAGGCACCTGCTCCGGCGGCAGCGGCGGCACGAACAGGAAGCCCTGACCGACGTCGCAGCCGGCCTCGTGCAGCCACTTCGCCTGCGCCTCGGTCTCGATGCCCTCGGCCACGGTGGTCAGCCGCAGCTTGCGCGCCAGCGCGATGATCGCCTCGGTGATGTCGCGGTCGGCCGGATTGCGCCCGGCTCCCTGCACGAAGCTCTGGTCGATCTTGATCGTCTGCGTGGGCAGCTGGCGCAGGTGGCTCAGGCTGGAGAAGCCGGTGCCGAAATCGTCGATCGCCATGCGGAAGCCGATCGCCTCGAGTTGGCGCAACTGGCGCAGCGTGTGTTCGGCGTTCTTCATCGCCGCCGATTCGGTGATCTCGAACTCGATCAGGCTCGGGTGCAGGCCGAATTCGCGCAGCGTGCCGAGCAGCCCGCTGACGAACTGACCGTCCTGGATCTCCTGCAGCGACACGTTGATGGCCACCGGCACCAACGGCAGGCCGCGCGTGCGCCACTGCGCCAGCTGGCGCGCCACCTGGCGCAGCACCACCTCGCCCAGCCGGCCGATCAGTCCGCTGCCCTCGGCCAGCGCCACGAAGCTCTTCGGCAGCAGCAGGCCACGCTCCGGATGCGGCCAGCGCGCGAGCGCCTCCAGCCCGACCACGCGCCGACTTTCCAGCTCCACCTTCGGCTGGTAGTAGACGATGAGCTCCTCGCGCTGCAGCGACTCGCGCAGCTCGGCCGAAAGCAGCAGCCGGTCGCGCGCCTGCTCGCTCATGCGCGGCTGGTAGAAGCAGTAGCCGGCCTTGCCGTGTTCCTTGGCGCTGTACATCGCCAGGTCCGCATGGCGCAGCAGGCTGGCCGAGTCCTCACCGTCGCGCGGGAACATCGCTACGCCAATGCTGGGCGTGGCGCTCACGCCGTGCCCGGCGACCATCACCGGCCGGCTGACCAGGCTCAGGATCTTCTGGCAGATCGCCGCGAGATTGGCCTCGTTGCGAAAGCGCTCGAGCACGACCACGAACTCGTCGCCGCCGAAACGCGCCACGGTGTCGCGGCTCCGCACGCTGGCGCGCAGCGCGTCGGCGACCGAGCGCAGGAATTCATCGCCTACCTCGTGGCCGAGCGTGTCGTTGATCGACTTGAACCCGTCCAGGTCGATGAACATCACCGCGACCTCGAAGCGCTCCTCACGCGCCAGCGGCAGCAGCCGATCGAGCAGATCGAGCACGTTGGCTCGGTTGGGCAGGGCGGTGAGTTCGTCGTGGTAAGCCAGCCAGCTGAGCGCGTCGCGTGCCTGGCCCAGCTCGCGCGCGATCGCCTCGGTGTGCCGCTGCAGCTGTCGATGGGCCAGGCTCACGCCCAGCGTCAACAGCAGCAGCACGCCGGAAACCAGGCTGATCGCCAGGCCCAGGCCCAGCCCGTGCAGTCCGTCGTGTGCCTCAAGGCTTACCGCACCGGGCGCGAAACGCATCGCCGCCATGCCCAGGTAGTGCACGCCGGCGGCGGTGCCGCCCATGACCAGCGCGGCGAGCACGCGCAGCCACCAGCGGTGGCGACGCTCGCTGCGCCAGATCAGTCTGTGCAGGCGCAGCGCTGCGATCGAACCGCCGACGCCGAACAGCAGCGAGGCGACCGTCCAGGGCAGGCGCCAGGCGATCGCTGGCTGCATCTGGAGCGCATGCACGCCCAGGTAATGCATGGCGACCATGCCCAGGCCCAGGATGCAGCCGGCCATCACCGCACCGGCATGGGTCGCACGGCGCGCCAGCAACCATAGCGTGGCGCCGGTCGCCAGCACCACAGGCACCGCCGAAAGGGTGGTCAGCCGGCCCTCGTAGCCCAGTGGGATCGGCACCTCCAGCGCGAGCATGCCGATGAAATGCATGGCCCACACGCCCGAGCCCATCGCCAGTGCGCCGAAAGCCGTCCACAGCATGGCCGCCGGACCGCGCGAGCGCGCGATGCGGCCGACCACGCTGAAGGCGACGTAGGCGTCCAGCGCAGCCAGCGCGACCGACAAGATCACCAGCCACGCGTTGTAACCCACGGCCATCATGCTTGGCTTGCCGGCCCCCTGCCGCCAGACGCCCGCGTGTCGCGAGACGAGCGCGCGTTGTAGCACAACGAACGACCATGGCGGTGCCCGGCTGCCGCGAACGGCGCGCGGCTACCAGCACTTCGGTGAGCCGCGAGGCGCCCCCGCCATGGCCGAAGTCAGCCAGGCTGCACAGCCGCGGCATGGTCCGCCTGTTCAGGCCATCCCGCAGGCCAACCGACGCAGCCGCAGGCTGGCCAGCACGCACAGCGGTGCCAGCAGCAACCAGTACAGCGGTCCCCAGCCGAGCGCCTCGGTGTGCGCCGGCAGCGGTGTGAGGGCCAGCAGCAAACCGCCCAGCAACAGCCAGAGGCCGGCGCCGGCAGCAAGCTGAAAGGCGAACACGGGCATAGGGCGAACGATCATGGCAAGGCTCGGCAGGTCGACGATGCAGACAGCCTGATAGAGCCCCATCTCAGCGCCTGCGACGCGCCATCCGCCCGCCGGCAAAGGCCCCTAGAATGCGCGGACGCCGCCCACGACCGGACCGCCCATGCCCCACGGTACCGCCCTTCCCGCCCGCTACGCGGTCTTCGGTCATCCGATCGCCCATTCGCTCTCGCCGACCATCCACCGGCTGTTCGGCGAGCAATGCGGCATCGCGCTCGAATACGTGGCGATCGATGCCGTGCCGGAGAGCTTCGCCGACGCGGTGCATCGCTTCCTCGCCGCCGCGCACGGCGCCAACGTCACCTTGCCGCACAAGGCCGCCGCCTTCGCCCTGGCCGATGAACGCAGCGCCGCCGCCACCCGCGCCGGTAGCGCCAACGTGCTGACCCGTCGCGCCGATGGCCGCCTCGCGGCGCACAACACCGACGGCGCCGGCCTGGTGCGCGACCTCGTCGAGCGCCAGCAATGCGCGCTGCAAGGTCGCCGCGTGTTGCTGCTGGGTGCCGGCGGCGCCGCACGCGGCGTGGCCTGGGACCTGCTCGATGCCGGCGTGGAAGAGCTCACCATCGCCAACCGCACCGCCGATACCGCCGCCGCACTGGCCGGCGCGCTGGGCGTGACGCGCGCACGCGCACGCTACTGGCAGGACCTGGCCGAACTGGGCAGCTTCGACCTGGTCGTGCATGCCACCTCCGCCGGTGTGCTGGGCCAGCCGCTGCAACTGCCGGGCACGCTGGTCAACCCGCAGACGGTGGGCTACGACCTTTCCTACGGCGGCGGCGCGCAGAGCTTCCTGCGTTGGGCGCGCGAAGCCGGCGCCCGGGCCGCCTGCGACGGCCTGGGCATGCTGGTCGAGCAGGCCGCCGATGCGTTCGCGCTATGGCACGGCCCGCGTCCGCTGACCGATCCGGTCTACGCCACCATGCGTGCCGCACTGGCCTGACACACATCTGCCGCTGGCATCGCGCGCCGCCCCTGCGGCGGCTCGTTGCCGAGGTTGCCCGCCGCAACCAACGGCCCGCCCGAACAACGATCGCACGCGCCGCGTTGTGACGCGCGCACCTCACATCCAGCGCACGGGTGCGTGCTAGCCTCGCCGGCGCAGGGGGGTACTCGCACAGCGGGAGTCACCCATGGCGCAGAAAGGGAGGGTTGGTCGCGGCCTTTGCGGGCTCGGCCTGGTCTGGTTGCTGGCCGGCGTCACGCAGGCTGCGGCAGCGGATGCACGGTTCACCATCGGTTCGCCGGACGTGGCGGTCGCCGACCCGGGTGTGCCCACGCCGCCGGGCAAGGCCTGCGTGGTCGAGCTGTTCAACGACGTCACCTTCGACGACTTCGGCACGCGTCCCTACAGCTACGCGCCGCCGACCGGTTGCGGCCATGGCCACTGGAAGAAGGTGGTGCTGCAGGCGGACTTCTCGGTCACCGCCGGGCGCCAGTACGACCGCACCGCGACCTTCTGGCTGGGCGGCGTGAACGTCTATTTCGGCACCACGCAGGAGCCCTCCGCCGCCGTCTCGCCGCACTGGCGCGTCGAACGCGACCTGACCGACTACAGCTCGCTGCTGCGCCAGCCGGGGCAGGGCCAGGCGATCATCGGCAACCTGGTCAACGACACCTACACCGGGGTGATCCACGGCAGCGCGCGCTTGCTGTTCTATCCCGGTGGCGGCGCCGCGGACGTGCCCGACGAGGTCTATCCGCTGGGTGCCGATCCGGTCGGCAACACCTCCGTGCTCAACAGCGGCACCGACCAGCTGGCCAAGACACTCACCCTGCCGCGCAACGTGGTGCGCGCCTACCTGGACGTGTTCACGCAAAGCCAGGGCGGTGACGAGTTCTGGTACACCTGCGTGCCTGACCAGTACGCGGCACAGACGTTCGAATGCGGCGGCGGCAATTTCCGCGAGGCGCAGATCAGCATCGACGGCCAGCCCGCCGGTGTGGCGCCGGTGATGCCGTGGATCTACACCGGCGGCATCGATCCCTACCTGTGGCGTCCCACGCCCAGCGTGCAGACGCTCAACTTCATGCCCTACCGCGTCGACCTCACGCCGTTCGCCGGCCTGCTCAGCGACGGCGCGCCGCACCAGGTGGCGCTCAGCGTGGCCGGGGCGCACGGCTATTTCGCGGCTACCGCGGCGTTGCTGGTCTACCGCGATCCGCACGCGGCGCAGGTGACCGGCCATATCGTGCGCAACACGCTCGCCGGCCAGCCGCCCATACCGACCATCGGCAGTACACTGGCGACCGACGCCGGCGGCAACCTCAGCGGCGACATCACCACCCGGCTCAGCCGCCAATTCACCATCGAGGGCTACGCCGACACCTCGCGCGGACGCGTGCACAGCACGGTCAGCCAGACGGTGGGCTTCGACGACACCCAGGGCTTCCTGATCGACGCCTCCACCTACGACCAGCACACCCGGCAGCTGACACGCGTGGACAGCGTCAGCACGCAGCGGCGCGGCCCGCTGGTCGAGTCCTACACCCAGCACGTGCGCTACCCGCTGGACCTGGATTACCGCCAGGTGGTGGCCGACGACGGCAGCTTCAGTGCGGCCACCACGCTCAGCCAGGGTATCGACCAGCGCACGGCGCGTGGCCTGGAAGGCGTCACGCTCTATGCCACGCGCCTTTCCAACCAGATCGATGCGGCCGACACGCTGCTGTTCGACGCCAGTGGCGCGTTCACCGGCCATACCGGCCAGCAGAATACTCAGCACTACCGCTTCGACGACACCCGCGGCAGCTGCTACGAGGCTTCGGTGAGCAGCACCGGCGGCGTGCTATCGGCCTACACCCAGGGCCAGGGCTGCCCGGGCGGGCGCAACCATCTGAATGCCTACAGCCGTCCGGACGGCGCGCCAGATTCGCGTCAATTGGCACCGTTCTGATCGACCGCCAGGGGCGAAGGAGCGTCCCCTGACGCCGGCCGGTCACGCCACTGCAACAGGCCTTGGCTACGGTGCGCGCGCCGCGCCGGAGCGCGGGCCACTGGCGATGCCTGCATGTCGACGATATTTGCTCCCAGCCGCCGCACCTGGACGGTGGCAGGCGCCGCTCTGGTCCTGGTCCTGGTGCTGGTGCTGGTGCTGGCATGGCTGGGCCTGCGTGCCTGGCGTTCGGTCGCCGTGGCCGGACCGGCTGTAGCGGCCGATGACAGCGGGCGCGTCATCCTGCTGAACCTCGCCGACCAGGCCGTGCGTGACCATCGCCTGGTATCCCCGCAGGGGCGTAACGCCTGGGAGTTCTACCTCAGCGTGCTCGAACTGGAGCCCGACGATGCGGCCACGCGCGAGACGCTGCAGCGGCTGTTTCCCGCTGCCACAAGGGCGGTCGAACAGGCCATCGACCAGGGCGAGCTGGACCAGGCAGAACGCGAACTGCGCCTGCTGCATGAATTCGACAGCGGCAATTACATTGCGCTCCTGCTGGCCGGCAAGCTCGACGCGCAGCGGCAGCTGCGGGTGCGCCAGCACGAGGCGCGCGCGGCGATGCTCCAGGGTCGGCAGGCGCGCGATGCGGTTCAGCCGGCGAGATAGGTGTCCTTCAGCCGCACGTAGTGCTCGGCCGAATAGTGCAGCTGCTCGACCTGGCTGTCGCTGAGCAGGCGCACGCACCTGGCCGGATTGCCCAGCCAAAGCTCACGCTCGCCCACCACCTTGCCCGGCGGGATCACCGCACCGGCGCCGACGAAGCCGTGCTTCTTCACCACCGCGCCATCGAGCACGGTCGCGTGCATGCCGATCAGGCAGTAGTCCTCCAGCGTGCAGGCGTGCACCACCGCGGCGTGGCCGATCGTCACGCCCTCGCCGATCAGGCAGGGGAAGCCCGGGCCGAAGCGCGACTCGTGGCTGACGTGCACGATGGTGCCGTCCTGGATGTTGGTGTGCGCGCCGACGCGGATGTAGTGCACGTCGCCGCGCAAGACCACGCCGGGCCATACCGACACGTCGTCAGCCAGCACCACGTCGCCGATCACGCTGGCGGCGGGGTCGACGTACACGCGCTGGCCGAGGGTAGGCGTGATGCCTTTGTAGATACGCAGACGGTTCATCCCTGCGATTGTAGGCGAGCACGCATCGACGGTGCTGGAGCGGCTTGAATTCGCCCAGTCCGGTCGCCACGCTGGAAGCATCCCAAGGGAGTGTTTCATGGACCAAGAGAACCCGCTGCTGGCCGACCAGCCGCTGCCCGCCTTCTCGCAGATCAGGCCCGAGCACGTGGAGCCGGCGATCGACGCGATCCTGGCTGACTACCGCGCCGGCATCGACGCGCTGACCGCGCCCGGCGCAGCAAAGGACTTCGCCACGGTGATGCTCACCCAGGAGCGGCTGGAGCAACGCCTGGCGCACGCCTGGGCGCCGGTCGGCCACCTGCACGCGGTGGCCGACAGCGAGGCGTTGCGCGCGGTCTATGGGCCGGCCGAGGAAAAGCTCACCGAGCACGCCATCGAATTGGGACAGAACCGCGCGCTGTATGGCGCCGTGCAGGCGCTGGCCGATGCGCCAGGCTTCGCCACGCTGCCGCGTCCGGAGCAGGCGCTGGTCGAACACGCGCTGCGCGACTTCAGGCTCTCAGGCGTGGCGCTGGAGGAACCGGCGCGTTCGCGCTACCGCGAGATCGGCGTGACCCTCTCGCGCCTGTCCACCGAGTTTTCCAACGCCGTGCTGGATGCCAGCGAAGCCTGGCACGAACACATCACCGACGAGCGCGACCTGGCCGGCGTGCCCGAATCCGGACGCGCGGTGCTGCGCCAGTACGCCGCCGAGCAGGAGCTGGAAGGTTTCCTGGTCACGCTCAAGCAGCCCAGCGTGCAGGCGGTACTCACCTACGCCGACAACCGCAGCCTGCGCGAGCGCGTCTATTGGGCCTACCAGACCCGCGCCTCCGACCAGGGACCCGATGCGGGCAAGTTCGACAACAGCGAACGCATCGAACGGATCATGCGATTGCGCCATGAGGCCGCGCAGCTGCTCGGCTTCGCCAACGCCGCAGAGGAATCGCTGGCCACCAAGATGGCCGCCTCGCCCACCGAGGTGATGGAGTTCCTGCACGACCTCGCCGCGCGCGCGCGGCCGGTCGCGCAGCAGGAACTCGACGAACTGCGCGCCTGGGCGCAGGCCGAGCTCGGTCTGGACAACCTGGAGCCGTGGGACGTCGCCTACGCCGCGGAGAAGTTGCGCGTCCAGCGCTATGCGCTGGACGAGGAACAGCTGAAACCCTATTTCCCGCTGCCGGCGGTGATCGAGGGCTTGTTCGGGTTGACCGGCAAGCTCTACGGCATCACGCTCGCGCAGCGCGACGATGTCGACGTATGGCATCCGGACGTGTGCTACTACGACGTGCGCGATGCCGACGGCCGCGTGTTCGCCGGCGCCTACGTCGACCTCTACGCGCGCAACGGCAAGCGCGGTGGCGCCTGGATGGACGTCTGCCGCGCCCGCTTCGACGACACCGCGCAACACCAGTTGCCGATCGCCTTCCTCACCTGCAACTTCGCGCCGCCCACCGAGGGCAGGCCGGCGCTGCTCAAGCACGACGACGTGCTGACGCTGTTCCACGAGTTCGGCCATGGTCTGCATCACCTGCTCACCGAGATCGCGCTGCCCTCGATCGGCGGCATCGACGGGGTGGAGTGGGACGCAGTGGAACTGCCCAGCCAGTTCATGGAGAACTTCGGCTGGAACCGCGAGGCGCTGGATCTGTTCGCGCGCCATTGGCAGACCGGCGAGGCGCTGCCGGAGGAGCTCTACCAGCGCATGCTCGCCGCACGGCACTACCACGCCGGCCTGTTCCTGGTGCGCCAGCTCGAGTTCGCGCTGTTCGACTTTCGCCTGCACCTCGAATACGACCCGGCGCGCGGCGCGCGCACGATGGAAGTGCTCGAAGAGGTGCGCCAGCAGGTCGCGGTGCTGCATCCACCGGCGTGGCAGCGCTTCCCACATGCATTCACGCACATCTTTGCCGGCGGCTACGCGGCGGGCTACTACAGCTACCTGTGGGCCGAACTGCTTTCGGCCGACGCCTTCGGCGCGTTCGAGGAACTTACCGAGCATGGCGGCAGCGCGATCGACCGCGCCACCGGCGAACGCTTTCGCCGCGAGATCCTGGCCGTCGGCGCAAGCCGTCCGGCGCTGGAAAGCTTCGTCGCCTTCCGCGGCCGCAAGCCCGAACCGGAGGCGCTGCTGCGCAGCCACGGGCTGGCCTGAGCCGGCGTAACGCGCAGGCCCGTTTCATCCGCTCTGAATGCCCCGCCCGCGACTCTAGGGCGGTTTCCGCAGAAGGAAGACGAGATGGGCTTTCTGGGTTGGATGGCTGCTGCCGGCGTGCTGCTGCTCGGCATGTCGCTGGCCGCCGGGTGGATCCGCCCGCTGCCGCTCTCGCAGTTCGCGCTGTACCTGGCGGTCGGGGTGGTCATCGGGCCCTGGGGACTGCACCTGCTGGACGTCGACTTCCTGACTGACGGGGGCTGGTTGCTGCGGCTGACCGAGGTGGCGCTGATCATCTCGCTGTTCTCGGGTGGATTGAAGCTGCGCGTGCCCTGGCGCGCGCGGCCGTGGCGGGTGGCACGTCGGCTGGCATTCCCGGCGATGGCGCTGTCCATCGGTGGCACCGCGCTGGCGGCACATGCGCTGCTGGGACTCGATTGGCCGCTGGCATTGCTGCTGGCGGCGATGCTGGCGCCGACCGATCCGGTGCTGGCGAGCACGCTGGCGGTCGACAGCGCGGCTGACCATGATGGCCTGCGCGTCGCCCTGTCGGGCGAAGCGGGCATGAACGACGGCAGCGCGATGCCGTTCCTGCTGCTCGGCCTGGCCTGGCTGCACGGTGCGTTGTCATGGGACGCACTCGGCCACTGGGCGCTGGTCGAACTGCTATGGGGCGTCTTCGCCGGCATCGCCATCGGGTTCGCGTTTGGCTGGCTGGTCGGCAAGCTCAGCACGCGCCTGGTGACCATGGCGCGCGACCCGGGACCCGGGGCACTGCTCACCGCCGGACTGATCGCCGTCACCTATGCCGCCGCCGAGGCCGTCGGAGCGCTCGGTTTCCTGGCCGTGTTTGCCGCGGGCGTGGGTATGCGCAAGCTCGAAATCGGAGTGATGCAGGAGCATCCCCACCCGAGCCTGCCGGAGGTGCACGACCTGACCCGCATGCCACCGGCGGAATTCGTCGTACGTCCCGCGCTCGCCGGCGGGCCGGACCGCAACGAGCCGGTGGAGGCCGTCGGCCAGGTGGTTGCCGAGGCGCTCACCTTCGGCAGCGTGATGGAACACCTGCTCGGGCCATTGCTGGTACTGCTGCTCGGCATCGCGCTGGCGCGGCACTGGGAGCCGCAGGCGATGTGGCTGGCGGCCGTGTTGTTCGTGCTCATCCGGCCGCTCGCTACCTGGCTCACCACCATCGGCATGGGACTCCACTGGCGGCGCCGGCTGCTGCTCGGCTGGCTGGGCATCCGCGGCATCGGCGGACTGAACTACCTGGCCTATGCGCTGGTGCATGGCCTGGACGGTGGCGCCGCACGGCTGGTGGCCGGCGTGGTGGTGACCACCATTACCTTGAGCGTGGTGGTGCACGGCTTCAGCGCGCAGCCCCTGCTGGCCTGGCGGCGCCGGCGCCTGGCCACCGCGCGCAGGGCGGGCACGGACTGACCGTCGCCCGCGGTGCATCCCCTACAATGCGCCGATGAAAATCGCCTCATGGAACGTGAACTCGCTGAAGGTGCGGCTGCCGCAGCTGACCCAGTGGATGGCCGACGCGCAGCCGGACATCGTGGCGCTGCAGGAAACCAAGCTGGAGGACGGCAAGTTTCCCGTCGACGAGCTGGCCGCGGCCGGTTATCGCGCGGTGTTCTCCGGCCAGAAGACCTACAACGGCGTGGCCATCCTCGCGCGTGGCCACACGCCCACCGACGTAGTCACCGACATTCCCGGGCTGGACGACCCGCAGCGGCGCATCCTGGCCGCCACCGTTGGCGACCTGCGCGTGATCGATCTGTACGTGGTCAACGGCAAGGCGGTGGGTGATCCCAAGTACGGCTACAAGCTCGACTGGCTGGCCAAGGTGCGCGAATTCCTGGCCCGCGAGCATGAGCGCCATCCCCACCTGGTGGTGCTCGGCGACTTCAACATCGCACCGGAAGACCGCGACGTGCACGACCCGGTTGCATGGCACGACTCGGTGCTGTGCTCGGTGCCCGAGCGCGAGGCGCTCGGCGCGATCACCGGGCTCGGCCTGCACGACAGTTTCCGCCTGTTCGAACAGGACGCCGGACACCACAGCTGGTGGGACTACCGGCAGGCCGCCTTCCGCCGCAACCTTGGCCTGCGCATCGACCTGATCCTGCTCGGTGACGCACTGAAGGGCACCGCTCGCGCGGCCGCGATCGACCGTGTGCCGCGCACGTGGGAACGCCCCTCCGATCACACCCCGGTGACGCTTGATCTGGATATCTGAGGAACGATGAACAGCCCTTCCACCGAATGGCCCAGCTCCCTCACCGATGAGGAACTGGACGAGCTCGATCGCTACCTGCGCGGTCACGCCGACGAGGGCCGCCTGCTGCTCGACGGCGTGCACGGCATGCTCTCGGCGATCGCGGTCGGCCCGCTCGAAGTGCTGCCGGACGAATGGCTGCCCGAGGTGCTGCACGATCCCTTCGCCGATGAAGCCGAAGGCAACCGCGTGCTGGAACTGCTGGCCAAGTTGAACGACTCCATCCGCGTCGAACTGGACGTCGATGCCTACGAGCCGATCCTGGGCGAGGTCGATACGGACACCGGCCCGACGTTGTCCGCCGCCGGCTGGTGCGAGGGTTTCAGCCGCGGCATCGACCTGCGCGCGGCGTTGTGGGAAAAGCGCCTGGCCGATGATCCGCAGCTGATGGAGATGCTTGGTCCGGTGATGGCGCTGGCAGTCGACGAAGGCATCCTCAGCGCCGAGGCCGAGTTCGAGAAGCTCACCGACGAGGAATACGACGAGTGCCTGGCACAGGTCGCGCCGGTGCTTGGCGCGGTCGACCATTACTGGCACGAGCACCCGGCCACCGAGGCCGAGTTGTCGGCGCTCGCCCGCGCCCCGGCGCCCGAGGGCGAGGAAGCGCCGCCACCGCCACGCCAGCGCAGCGGCCACTGGGTGCACTGAACGGGCGTGGGCACCGCGGCGCTCTACGAGCCCATCAACACGCTCAAGCCGGTCGCGCCGGCGCTGTGGATCGTCGACGGCCCGATCGTGCACATGGCCGCGCCGCTGGGCATGAGTGCGCCGTTCCCGACCCGCATGACGCTGGTGCGTCTGCCCGATGGCGGGCTGTGGTGCCACTCGCCGGTCGAACCGGACGCGGGCCTGTTCGATGCGATCGACGCGCTCGGCCCGGTCCGCCACCTGGTCTCGCCGAACAAGCTGCACTACGCGCACATCGCCGCATGGAAACGGCGCTACCCCGAAGCGGTCGCCTGGGCCTCACCTGGCGTGCGCCAACGTGCCGCCAGTCAGCGCATCGAGGTGGCCTTCGATGCGGAACTGGAGGATGCGCCGCCCGCGGCCTGGGCCGGCACGCTCGACCAGCTGCGCTTCAAGGGCAGCCGTGCGATCGAGGAGGTGGTGTTCCTGCACCGGCCCAGCGCCACGCTGGTGCTGGCCGACCTGATCGAGAACTTCGAGGCGGACCGGCTCGACACGCCGATGCGCTGGATCGCGCGCTTCGGCGGCGTACTGGCACCCGACGGCAAGACGCCGCTGGACATGCGCCTGACCTACCTGGGCCACAAGGCCGCGGCGCGTGCCTGTTTCGAGCGCATGCTGGCCTGGCAGCCACGGCGGATCATCCTCGCCCACGGGCGCTGCTTCATGCACGACGGCCAAGCCGAACTGCGCCGTGCCTTGGCCTGGCTGGCGTAGCGATGGCAGCGATTCCCGGCTTGTGCGGCATCCGGCGAACGATCCGTTCACGCCGCCGCGCTTGGCCGCGTTCCTGGCCGGCCTCATGCTGAGCGACATCTTCCGCCGGAGGCGCTTCCATGAGCCAACGCACCATCACCCGCCGCGTGCGCGGCATCGACACCAACGACGGCGCCGGGGTGAAGCTCAAGCGCATCATCGGCCAGCCCAACCTGGACATGCTCGATCCGTTCCTGCTGCTGGACGAGTTCCGCTCCGACCAGGCCGGCGACTACCTCGCCGGTTTCCCCGAGCACCCGCACCGCGGCTTCGAGACGGTCACCTACATGCTCGCCGGGCACATGCGCCACGGCGACAACCACGGCAACCAGGGTGATCTCGGTCCCGGCAGCGTGCAATGGATGACCGCCGGGCGCGGCATCCTGCACTCGGAGATGCCGCAGCAGGAAAATGGCCTGATGTGGGGCTTCCAGCTGTGGGTGAACCTGCCTGCCGCGGACAAGATGACCGCGCCGCGCTACCAGGACATCGCGCCCGATCGCATCCCGCGCGCCGAGCCGGCGCCCGGCGTGGAGGCACGGGTGATCGCCGGCCGGCTGGGCGACGCGATCGGCCCGGTGCAGGGGATCGCCACCGAGCCGCTGTACCTGGACATCGCGCTGGGCGCCGGCGCGCGCTTCGAACTCGACCTGCCGCCCGGGCACCACGCGTTTGCCTACGTGTTCGAGGGCGAATCGGCTGAGGTCGGCGGCGCACCGCTGGCGCGCAGCGAACTGGCGGTGCTGTCCGACGGCGATCGCCTGACCCTGGGCGCCGGCACCAGCGCCGCGCGCCTGCTGGTGGTCGCCGGGCGACCGCTGAAGGAGAGCGTCGCGCGCTACGGGCCGTTCGTGATGAACACGCCCGAGCAGATCCACGAAGCGATCGCCGACTTCCGCGCCGGCCGCTTCTGACGTCCTTGGCGCCCCCTCTCCCCGCGGAGGGGGGCTGAGCGGTCGCTCTGGCGACAGGCCGTGGCGGTGGCAGAAGCCCGCCTCAACCTCGACGCTGAACCCCTCCGCCCACCGGCGCACCCGGCGGACCCTGCCGCTCCAGCCGCCGCAGTACTCGCGCGACCACTTCGTCGACCGGCCCGTTCGCCTCCACCGTGAGCGCGGACTCCTCGACGCCCGGTTCCTCCAGCGTCGCCAGCTGGCTGCCCAGCAACTCCGGCGGCATGAAGTGCTCGCGCCCGCGCATGCGCCGCGCCAGTTCCTGGTGGCCCACCCGCAGGTAGACGAAACACACCGCCGGTCCGGCTTGCCGCAGGCGCTCGCGATACGCGCGCTTCAGTGCCGAGCAGGCCACCACCACACTGCGCCCGGATGCCTGCTGCGCTTCCATCCAGCCCGCGATCCCTTCCAGCCAGGCCACGCGGTCGGCATCGTCCAGCGGCACGCCGGCGCTCATTCGGGCGATGTTGGCCGGAGGGTGCATGTCGTCGCCCTCGAGGAACGCATAGCCGAGCGCATCCGCCAGCCGGCGCCCAATGGTGGACTTGCCGGAGCCGGATACGCCCATCACGACGATGGCTGTCGGGTTCTCGCTCACTGCCGCTCCTCGCGTGGTTCCCGCCGACCTTAGCGGCTTGCCGCAGCCCATGCGATCTCTGGGACGATCAGTGGCCGAGCACACGCCGGCGTCGATAAAAGACGGCACACGCTCAACACGTCACGCTGCCCAGCAGCAACCCTGCAGGCAGTGCCGCTGCAGAACCGGGGACAGCGCCAGCACCGCAGCACGGTGACCGCCGAGCCGGCCATCATCAGTTCGGTGTCCTGTGCGTGCTCGCGTGATAGCGAGGCCCAGTGCGATCGGCAGCCCGTAGTGCTCGCGTCCGGACAGCACGATCAGCGGCCACATGAAGCTGTTCCACGCGGCGAGGAAGGTGAAGATCGTCAGCGTCGCCCTGACCCGCTTGAGCAGCGGCAGCACGATCATCACGAAGATGCGCGCCGCGCCGGCGCCATCGATGCACGCCCCAGCAGCTCGTCGGGAATGCCACACGCGCAACGGCGCACCAGGCTGGCCGGCAGCCATCGGCGCCCGCGCGGGCTTATGGCTTGCGCGGCGCCTCGTCCAGCCAGCCGCCGGTGAAACCGGCCCGCTGCAGCCCCTTGCGCACGTAGGGATTGCGGCGCATCACCTTCCACACCAGTCCGCTGCGCCAGTTCTCGATCATCAGCACGATCGGGCCCTGGTCGATACCCAGCTGCACGGTGTCGACCCAGCCCAGTGAAGGCACCAGCCTGCCGGTGCGCAGCACGGCAGCGGCATCGTGGAAGCTCGGGTTGAAGGCATCGACGAAGCCGTAGCGGTTGTAGATGGATTGGCCGTAGCGCTGTTTCATGGTCGCGAGCGCCGGGATCACGATCTCCGGGGCGAAGGCGACCGAACCGCCAGCCGCGGTGGGCGCGATCGTGCCGTCGTCCTCGACATAGTCCAGGCCGGCGCCGCGCGCCGAATAGCCCTTGAATGCATGTCCGCCATCCACGATGTCGCCCGGGCCGTTGCTGGCGGTCAGGCCCCACACGTTGGCCCCGTAGCCGGTCCACTTGCCCGGGTTGGCGATGGCGTAGTTGCGCTGGCTGTAGGTGGCGCGGCGGCTGTTCTGGAAGTAGTCCAGGTCGTGTTCGCGGTTCCAGTCGTCGCGGATGCCGCGGAAGTCGACCCAGGCCTGGCTGTACTGGTGGCCGAACAGCGGCGCGAAGGTGAGAAAGGTCTGGCCGTAAAAGCTGCCCCAGGTCTTGTCGTTGGTCGAGGTCCAGGCCTTCCATGCCGCCGGTGTCACCGGGTGGGTCGGCGAGCCCAACGCCAGGATGTAGACCAGCATGCCCTCGCAGTAGCCCTTCCAGTCGGATGGGATGAACTTGCCGCCGGGCGTCCAGCCCATGCTGATCAGCGGCGGCCGCGCCTGCATCCAGGTCCAGTCCACCGCGCGGTAGATCGCGTCGGCGAGCTGGCGGATTTCCTTCTCCCTGGGTGTGTCGCGGTCGTAGTAGGACTGCGCGAACAACACACCGCCGAGCAACAGCGTGGTGTCCACGCTGGACAGCTCGACGGCGCGGTCGAATCGCCGGCCGGTCTTCATGTCCAGGAAGTGGTAATAGAAGCCGTGGTAGCCGGTGGCGTTGTCCTCGCTGGCGTTCTGCGGCGCATCCTTGAAGAAGCGCAGCGTGGCCAGCGTGCGCTCGATCGCCTGGTCGCGCGTGATGTATCCGCGCTCCGCGCCGATGCCGTAGGCGGTCAGCCCGAAGCCCACCGCGGCGATGCTGGAGAACGACTCGCCCGGATAGTGGTCCGGTACCAGCCCGGTCTTCGCATCGGCGCTGTCCCAGAACCACTCGAAGGTGCGCCGCTCCAGGTCGTCGATCAGCCGTTGCTGCGCAGCTGGCACCGTGCCGTAGGTGGTGGCCTTCACAGGCGCGGCAGGCGCAGCCGGGGCGGCAGCGACGTTGAGGGTCGCCGCCAGGAGCGCGGCACTCAGGGTGAATCGAAAGGCCATGAGGGGGACTTCGTGCGTAGGGAAGGAAAAGGACCGTTGCCGATGCAACGCGGCCGAAGGCGTGCGCGCCTCACGCGGGCACCGGCACGGCCGCGCAACAGCGCTCGATGAAAGCGGCGTGGCTGGGCATCGCTTGCACGCAGTTTGCGATCACCTTGCCGACGCTGGCGAGGTAGCCCTCCATGTCTGATTGGGCGACCTGGTCCACCAGCGGGTGGTAGCTCTCGGGCACGATGCCCTGCCCGAGCATCACCTGCACCCAGCTCACCAGCGCGAACATTTCCTCGCCCTGGCGGAAGAACCGGCCGCTGTCGCGGAACAGGCGGATGGTCTGGGCCAGCTGCGGTGGAATGGACATGCGCCGGCAGGCGTCCCAGAACGGGGTGTCGCTGCGCTCGGTGGCGTGGTAGTGCAGGATCAGGAAGTCGCGGATGCGTTCGTATTCGAAGATCGACTGCTCGTTGTAGCGCTCGGTCAGGACAGGATCGAAGTCGCCCCATGGGAACAGGTTGAGAAACTTGGCGATGCCCGATTGCACCAGGTAGATGCTGGTCGATTCCAGCGGCTCCATGAAACCGCTGGCCAGGCCGAGCGCCACCACGTTCCTGTTCCAGAACTTGCGCCGCATGCCGGCGGTGAAGCGCAACAGGCGCGGCTCGCCCAGCGGCCGCCCGTCAAGGTTCGACAGCAGTGTCGCGGCTGCCTCGTCGTCGCTGATGTGCGCGCTGGAATACACGTAGCCGTTGCCCGTGCGGTGCTGCAGCGGGATGCGCCATTGCCACCCGGCACCGCGCGCGATCGAATGGGTGTAGGGCGTGGGCGGACCGACCTTTTCGCAGGCCACCGCCACTGCGCGATCGCACGGCAGCCAGCGGCTGAAATCGTCGTAGCCGGTGCGCAGCGCCTGTTCGATCAGCAAACCGCGGAAACCGGAGCAGTCGACGAAGAGATCGCCAGCGACACGCACGCCCGAAGCCAGCGTCACGGCCTCGACGAAGCCGGAATCCGGGTGCAGCGCGACGTCGACGATCCTGCCTTCCAGTCGGCGAACGCCAAGGCGCTCTGCGTACTCGCGCAGGAACCGCGCGTACAGGCCGGCGTCGAAGTGGTAGGCATAGGCGATGTTGGCCAGTGGCGAGGTCGGCGCCACGTCGCTTGCCGATACCATGAACTTGCCCTGGGCGGCGGCCACCGCGTTGAGCGAATAGGCGCCGATGTCGGCCGCCGCCTTTCCCTGGCGGCGGGCCTTCAGCCAGTACTGGTGGAACGGCAGCAGGCCCAGGTCATGGCCGATCGCACCGAAACTGTGGAAGTAGCGGCTGCCGATGCGGCCCCAGTCGTCGAACTGGATGCCCAGCTTGAAACTGCCCTGGGTGCGGCGTACGAACTCGGCCTCGTCGATGCCCAGCAGGTTGTTGAACAGCTTCAGGTGGGGCACGGTCGCCTCGCCCACGCCGACGATGCCGATCTCGTCCGATTCGATCAGCTGGATCGCATAGCGGCCGCCGAGCACCTTGGCAAAGGCGGCGGCGGCCATCCAGCCGGCCGTGCCGCCGCCGACGATGACGATGTTTTTGATGGACGAATCGGTCATCGAAGGTGTCCGACTGCCGGCAGAGGAACCAGGCCCGCGCGTTAGACGGGCCTTGCGAGGGCTCCGGTCAGAACCGCATGCCGACCGTGAGCTTGACCGTGCGGGGCACGAAAACGATGTTGCCCGTGCGGTTGTAGGCGGCCGTCGTGTGAACCACGCTGCCATCGGGAATGGCGTAGATCGCATCCGCCGTGTCGTAGTTTTTCCAATTGAACAGGTTCAGCACGTCGAAGCGGCCGTAGAGCTCGATGCCGTGGCCCATGTAGAAGTTCTTGGTCGCCTGCAGGTCGATGTCGCGGTAGCCGAACACCTTGCCACCGACCAGGAAGCGGCCGCTGCCGCCGGGGATCACCCCGGTGGGTGTGCAATTGCTGCCGGTGGGGAACTCCACCGCCGCCGGGTCATAGCAGGACAAAGTGTTGCCCGGGATCGGCGTGGCCAGGGTCAGCTTGGCCGACAAGGTGATGCCCCACGGCACGTCGACCACGCCGGTGGCGACGAAGCGATGACGCGCCGCGGCATTGGAAATGATGAACGGGTACTGGTTGATCGTTTCCTCATCGAACGAGTAGTGCTCGTTGATGTCGCGATTCTGGGTGGCGCGGGTATAGGTGTAGGCGAACGTCGCGCCCCAGCCGGATTCCTTGGTGTAGGGCTTCTCCGCGGACAGCAGGACCTGGGTGGTACGCGTCTCGATGCCGTTGTTGCCGATGATCAGGCTGCCGAAGCCCGGCACGCCATTGCCCCAAGGCTGGCTGTTGCTCTTGAAGAAGCTGCCGTCGGGATAGCGGTTGCCCAGGGTGAACACGAAGCCGTCGTGGCTGAGGATGCGCGACACCGTGGCGCTGGTGTTCCAGTCGCCGAGCTGGTTGCGCATGCCGAGGCTGAACTGGTCCGAGTACGGGGCACGCAGGTTGTTGTTGATCATGTCCACTTCGTTGCCGGCGTTGGTCGTCGACAACAGCGCCTGCAGATTGGACAGGCCGCTCATGAACGCCGGGTCGTAGGCGATGCAAGGCGTGGGATTGACGCCGTGGCAGGCGCCGGTGACCGGGTCCTGGAAGTACACGGTGGACTGCGGCAGCGCGGCCTTGGTCTGCTCCACCTGCAGGTAGTCGTACAGGTCGCGGTCGTAGGCGCGTCCAGCACCGCCGAAGATCACGTGCTGTTCGTCGCCGTTGAGGTCGTAGGAGAAGCCCAGGCGCGGCTGCACCTCGCCCTTGTACGCCTTGCGGTTGTGGCCGGTGCTGATGTAGTCGTTGACGTTGACGCCGCCCAGCGCCAGCGTCTGCGCATAGGTCTGTCCGGCCGCCGCGTTTGGATCCTGGCTGTTGAGCGCGGCCACCACGTTCGCCGGGGTGACGTAGTTGAGGTACGAGGGATTCTTCTCGTAGTCCCAGCGCACGCCCAGGTTCAGGGTCAGCTTGTCGTTGACCGCCCAGTCGTCCTGGATGTAGACGCCGAACTGCTTGTCGCTGGACTTGGCCACCGGGTTCAGGCCCGGCACCGGGTTGGGGAAGAACACCTTCCACGGCTGGGCCTGCGTGCCGGTGCCCGGCTCGACGTCGTAGAAGAACTGCGGATTGACGTCGCCGGCGTCCTGCGCGTTCAGATCCACCATCTTGTACTTGGCGCCCAGCTTGATCACGTGGTCGCCGTGCCAGGAAAGGTCGTTGAAGGTCAGGTCGTCCTGCAGCGCCGGTCCTTTCTGGCCCTTCTTCTGCGTGGCCAGCGTGTTGGCCGGTCCGGTCACCAGGATAGTGGCGTCCTGCTGCGGCCCGTAGGTGTAGACCGCGCCGTTGCCGAAGTTCAGCGGCGTCGGATTGTTGTAGGCCTTTTCGTGGGTGAACAGCAGCTCGTTGAAATAGATCTCGCCGCTGTGCTGCCAGCGCAGGTCCAGCCGCGTGTCGTTGTTGATCGCGTCGATGCCTGCGGAGGCCGCGTTCTGGTCGCCGATGTTGTCGTACTGGTCCTCCTTGCGGACCTGGCCGCTCAGCTCGAAGCGGTCGCGGTCGGTCGGCTCCCAGTCGATCTTGCCGAAATACAGGTCCTCCTTGAACGGCAGGTTCGCCGGGCCCAGCTGGGCGACGACATCGGCGGGCAGCAGCGCGGCCGCGTCCGGAACCTGGCCATTGGTGGTCACGGTCTTCGGCGTGACGAACTTCTTCGCCTCGTAGGTGAAGAAGAAATGCATCTTGTCCTGGATGATCGGACCGCCGATCGCGAAGCCGTATTCCTTTTCGTGCGACGGCGTCTTCTTGTTGGCCGCGTCTTCGGACGGCGTGCGCGCGCGGAAGGCATCGTGGGTGTAGGTGCCGAACACCTCGCCGTGGAACTGGTTGGTGCCGGACTTGGTCTGCGCGGTCACCGCCGCGCTGGATATCTGGTCGTACTCAGCCTTGTAGTTGGACGTGATGACCTTGTACTCACCGATGGCCAGCTGCGGGAACGGGTTGCCCTGGCTGGCGAACTGGCCGCTGATGCCACCTTCCTTGACGTAGCTCTTCTGGCCCACGCCGTCGATGTAGACGTTGACCGAGCTGTTGTTCTGCGCCCCGCCACGCAGCGAGGTGTGGCCGGCGGAGTCGACGTTGAACACCATGCCCGGGACGGTGTCGGCGAATTCCAGGAAGTTTCGCGACACCTGCGGGATCGTCTGGATCTGGTGCAGCGAGATGGTGTTGCCCACCTCGGAGGTCTTCACTTCCTGCAACGTGGTGGCGGTCACCGAGACGCCGCCGAGAGTGGTGGCGTTCGCGGCCGACGGCGCACTGGGCGGCGCGGCGGCGGGCTGGGCGAGATTCAGCGTGGACGTCGAGGCCACCGTCAGGGTCACCGTGCGCTCGGTGCCCGGACCGGCATCGATCTGGTAGGTGCCCGGCGGCAGGCCGACCATCGCATAGCTGCCGTCGGCGGCCGTGCGGGTGCGCCGCACCGCGCCGGTCGCCACGTTGCGCGCGGTCACGTCGGTGTTGGCCGGGCCGCTGCCGCGCAGCGCCGCGGTGGAGGTCTGTGCCCATACCAGGCTCGGCGCCGCGGCCAGCGCTACCACCGAGCTGGCGATCAGGCTGGCCAGTAGTGTCTTCTTCAAACGCATCGTCGTGTTCATGGATCCCCTCCCTCGAGGGCCTTTTGTTAGATAGTTGAATCAAGCCGGTGAGGTTGTCGTGAGCGCCGCGCGGCAACTGCCGCGAACCATCACGGCGCAATCGAGCCTGTCCGCAGGCGCAACCGGTGCGTCGCGCTCGAGCCGATCGGCCAGCCGCTCCAGCGCCAGCCTGCCGAGTTCGGTGACGCCCACGTGCACGGTGGTCAGCGGCGGCCTCAGGTAGCGCGTGATCGGGATGTCGTCGAAGCCGGTCAGCGCGATGGCCTGCGGGACGCGCAGGCGGGCCTCCTTTAAGGCATACAGGCAGGTCAGTCGCGGCGGACCGTAAACGTTTTCATCCGGGAAAGTGAAGGTGCGGCGAAGCGAACGTTTTCACGGGCCTCCAGCGCGGATGAGACCAGCCGATAGCCACTCGAGGGGGAGCCTTCCGGCCTGTGCGCCAGTTCCCGGTTCGCTCGTTAAAACGCCATTAACGTGCGTTACGCCAAGATGTTGCACGTACTCTCGTTCCTGCGCCCGAACAAGTATCGGTAAACGGTTGATTTGACGATGATCGCCTTGCTCACCGCCGTCTTCTGCCTGGCCCTGCTGGCCGGAGCCGTCCGACGTGTGCCGGACGGCCAGGTGCTCAGCCTCTACCGTGGTGGCAAGCGGCGTCGGCTGTTGCAGCCGGGCGTGCACTTCGTGCTGCCAGGGCTGGACCGCGTTGGCCACCGCATCGACCTGGCCGGGCAGGTGCTGCATTTCCGGGAACCGCTGGCCAGCGCGCGCGACGTGCGTGGCACGGTGTATTGGCAGGTGCTGGAGCCTGAGCGTGCCGACGCGGTCTTCGATCAGGCCGAGCAGCTGATCCGCGGTGGCGCGCTGGATGCGCTCAAGGATGAACCGGCCGTGGCACAGGAGAACCGCCGCGACCTCGGCGGGCGGCTCAAGCAGCGCCTCAACACTGCGCTGCGCGAGCGCGGCATGATGGTCACCCGGGTCGACCTCGACTTCGCCTGACCTGCGTGCCCTGGCTTCGGCCGCGTGCGCACCCGATACTGGGCAGCTCCCGCATGCGAGCGCGCCGATGAACCCCTCCAGCCTGCACGAACGCCTCGAACACGGCATCGCCGCGCTTGGCCTCGCGTTGCCGGCCGGCGCGGCGGACCGGCTGCTGACCTACCAGGCGCTGCTGCAGCGCTGGAACGGCACCTACAACCTCACCGCGGTGCGCGACCCGGCCGAGATGGTGACCCGCCACCTGCTCGACTCGCTGGCGATCCTGCCCTACGTGCAGGGCGAGTCGCTGGCCGATCTCGGCACCGGCCCCGGGCTGCCCGGCATCGTGCTGGCGATCGCCGCGCCGGGGCGGCACATCCTGCTGGTCGACTCCAACGGCAAGAAGGTGCGCTTCCTGCGCGAGGCGATCCGTACGCTCGGGCTGGAGGGCGTGCGCGCGGTGCAGTCGCGGGTGGAGGAGGTCGAAGGCTCGTTCGACTGCATCACCGCGCGCGCCTTCGCCAGCCTGGCCGACATGCTCGGCTGGGGTGGCCACCTGCTGGCGCCGCACGGCGTCTGGCTGGCGATGAAGGGCAAGCCGGCGGACGAGGAGCTGCCCGGCATTCCGGCAGGCTTCGAGCTGCGCGCCCGGCATGCCCTGCACGTGCCGGGGCTGGAAGCTGAGCGGCATCTGCTGGTACTCGGCCGGGCCTAGCCGCAGCGGCTCGTTGCGCGCGATGTCGACAGGGCTATGCTCCACCCACGGTATGCCGCAGGAGTGAAGTCGTGAAACATCTGACCAGCCTGGCCCTTGTCGCAGCCGCGACCGTGGCCTATGCCGCTGGCTACGGACCCCTGTTCTTCGGTGCACCAATGCTGGGCGCGCTGTTGTTGCTGGGGGGCGTGGCGCTGGAAGTGAGCTTCTGTCGGCGGCTTCTGCGCGTTCGCGCCAGCACCCGTTAGGCGCACTGCTCGTCCAGCACCGCGCCGTTGCTGGCGATCACCCGGGCATACAGCTCGCGCTGGCCTTCGGCGTGCGCTTCTGCATAGCGAAGTCGGCGTGGTCCAGCCCGAAGTGCTTGGAATAGCCCAGCGACCATTCCAGGTTGTCCAGCAACGACCAGGCGTAGTAACCCGTGAGGTTCACCCCGGCCTCGATTGCCGCGTGCAACGCGCGACGAGGTCGAGGCGATGGCGCTGGGCCAGCGGATCGTGGTGCTCGCTGGGCCTGCGCCTGCGCCCGGAGGATCTGCAGCCGGCCGACGTCCGGCGCCCGGCCCGCCTGGAAGCCCGGCTGGAACTGCCCGAACCGGTCGGCAACCGAAATCTTCCTCAACCTGCGCCATGGGCTCCTGGCGCTGGTCTCGCGGGTGCCGCCGTCGCTGCCGGGAGCCGGAACCACGCTGGCACTAGGCTTCGTCCCGAGCGGCTGCATTTCTTCGAGGCAGACGGCGGGGCGCGGATCGCGTGACCGCGGTCGGGGTCGCCCCGGACGCCGGACCCACTACACTAGGTCCCCTTTCCGCGTCACCGGAAGCTATCGACCCATGGCCCGCATCATCGCTGTCGCCAACCAGAAGGGCGGCGTCGGCAAGACCACGACGGCAGTCAATCTCGCGGCGGCACTCGCGGCCGCCAAGCGCAAGGTGCTGCTGGTCGACCTCGACCCGCAAGGCAACGCGACCATGGCCTCGGGCGTGGACAAGCGCGAGGCCAAACCCAACGGCTGCGAGGTGCTGCTGGATGAAGCGCCGATCGAGCGCGCTATCGTCGGCACCGAGGCTCACTACGACCTGTTGCCCGGCAACGGTGACCTCACCGCAGCCGAGCTCAAGCTGATGGACGCGATCGCCCGCGAGAGCCGGCTCAAGGAACAGCTGGCGAAGATCTCGGACAGGTACCAGACCATCCTGATCGACTGCCCGCCTTCGCTGCACCTGCTCACGCTCAACGCGCTGGCTGCGGCCGATGGCGTGCTGGTTCCGGTGCAGTGCGAGTACTTCGCGCTGGAAGGCCTCTCCAGCCTGCTGGAAACGGTCAAGGCGGTGCGCCAGCGGCTCAATCCGAAGCTGGAGATCGAGGGCCTGCTGCGCACCATGTACGACGTGCGCAACAACCTCGGCAACGAAGTCTCCGCGCAGCTGACCCAGCACTTCGGCGACAAGGTGCTGCGCTCGATCATCCCGCGCAACGTGCGCCTGGCCGAGGCGCCAAGCCACGGCCAGCCGATCCACCTGTACGATCGCAGCTCGCGCGGCGCGATCGCCTACATCGGCCTGGCCGGCGAAATCATCCGCCGCGAACGCGGCGCGCAGGCCGCCGTGGCCGCGCTCAACGACATGCACGACACCGGCGCGGCGCTCGACGCGGCCGCCGACATCCATCAGGAGTAACCATGGCCGCCGCGAAGAAACGGGGACTCGGCCGCGGGCTGGACGCGCTGCTCGGCGGCGACGGCGCCGGCACCGCATCGCCGCTGGAGCAGGAAGGCGAGCTGCGCAGCGTGCCGATCCAGCAGATCCAGCCGGGCAAGTACCAGCCGCGCCGGCACTGGAACCAGGAGGCGCTGGAGGAACTGGCCGCCTCGATCCGGGCGCAGGGGCTGATCCAGCCGGTAGTGGTGCGCGCGCTCGGCAAGAACAGCTACGAGCTGATCGCCGGCGAACGCCGCTGGCGCGCCGCGCAGCTGGCGCAGATGGGCGAGATCCCGGCGCTGGTCAAGACGGTCGACGAGGCCGCCGTGCCGGCCATGGCGCTGATCGAGAACATCCAGCGACAGGACCTGACGCCGCTGGAAGAAGCCGATGCGCTCAAACGGCTGATCGACGACTTCGAGCTCACCCACCAGCAGGCGGCCGATGCCGTGGGCCGCTCGCGCGCGGCGGTGTCGAACCTGCTGCGCCTGATCGACCTGCCCGCATCAATCAAGAAATTGCTGGACGAGGGCAAGCTGGAGATGGGCCACGCGCGTTGCCTGCTGACGCTGGACGAGGGCATCGCCGTGCCGCTGGCGCGCCAGGCCTCGACCCTGGGCTGGAGCGTGCGCGAGCTGGAAGATGCGGCACGTCGCGCGCAGGCCGCGCCCAAGGGCAAGGCCAAGACCGGCGCGCGCGACCCGAACGTCGACGCGCTGGAGCGCGAGCTGGCCGAGCGCTTCGCTACCCGCGTGGAATTGGCGCAGGGCCGCGGCGGTGGCGGCAAGCTGGTGATCCACTACCACAGCAACGACGAACTCGACGGCATCCTCGGCAAGCTGCGCTAGATCGTCCCTTCCCCTTCGGGAGAAGGGGCGCGCAGGGCGGATGAGGGTACGGCCGGAGCGCGGTGACGAAGCCTTCCGCGCAAGTCCCGCACCCTCGCCCCGGCCCTTCCCCGGACGGAGAGGGAGCAAGGTCGCCTGCGCCAGCTGCGCGCATCAGCGATAATCCCCGCCCAATCGTTCCCCGGACTGGCCCCATGCCCGAGCTTTCCGTCGTCGTGCCCGTGTTCAACGAGCGCGACAACATCCCGCCGTTGCTTGCCGAAATCGCCACCGCGCTGCGCGGCAAGGTCGACTTCGAGATCGTTTACGTCGACGACGATTCCAGCGACGACAGCCGCGCCGTGCTGGCCGCGCAGAAGGCAAGCTACCCGGAGCTGCGCGTGCTGCACCACGTGACCCGCAGTGGCCAGAGCACCGCGGTGTCCAATGGCGTGCGCGCCGCGCGCGGCGCCTGGATCGCCACCCTGGACGGCGACGGCCAGAACGACCCTGCCGACATTCCCAAGCTGCTCGCCGCGCGTGCCGCCGCGGCGCCGCAGATCAAGCTGTTCGCCGGCTGGCGCACCACGCGCCGCGACAGCTTCAACAAGCGCATCTCCTCCAAGATCGCCAACGCGGTGCGCTCGCGCATGCTCAAGGACGCTACCCCCGACACCGGTTGCGGGTTGAAGCTGTTCGAGCGCGAAACGTTCCTGCGCCTGCCCTACTTCGACCACATGCACCGCTACCTGCCGGCGCTGGTGCGTCGTGCGGGCTATGCCAGCCAGAGCGTGCCGGTGGGCCATCGCCCACGCACCGCCGGCACTTCCAAGTACGGCATGCTCGATCGCCTGTGGGTCGGCCTGGCCGACCTGCGCGGCGTGGCCTGGCTGATGCGCCGGGCCAAGATCACCGGCGTCGAGGAAGATTGAGTCGGCGACCCCGTGGTGGGCCGGAATCCGCCCTACGATGTGTTCACCCGGCGGGGGTAAGCTTGGGCGTGGTTCCTTCGAGCGGGACGCCATGAGCCTGGCCGTCAAACGCGTCTACGACCCGCCGTCATCGAAGGATGGCTACCGTGTGCTGGTCGATCGCCTGTGGCCGCGCGGCCTGAAGAAGGACGCTGCCGCGTTGGACCTGTGGGTGAAGGACGTCGGCCCCTCGCGCGAATTGCGCCAGTGGTTCGGCCACGAACCCACGCGCTGGGAGGGCTTTCGCCATCGCTACGCAGGCGAGCTCGATGCCGTCCCGGAGAGCTGGCAGGCACTGGCCGAAAAGGCCCGGCGCGGCCATGTCACGCTGCTGTTCGGCGCTCGCGACGAGGAACACAACAACGCGGTGGCACTGAAGGCCTACCTGGAAGGCTACCTGGCGGTACACTGTCCGCATTGATCGCGCACCCGCCTAGTCGCGCTTGGCGTCGAGCCGCTCCAAAGCTTCGCGTGTGCGCGTGCGGCCCAGCTCGATCAGCTCACGCGCACGATAGAACTCGTAGGTCGCCGCGGCATCGCGCGGAATCTCGATCAGCAGGTCGGGCTCGTAGGCAGCAAGGCGCAGCCGCGAGAGATTGGACTGCATCAGGTCCATCGCCTGGGTCAGCAGCGCCAGCGCGCCGGGTTCGTGGACGTGCGGCGACCGGTCCTCGCCATGCCCGAACAACCGCCCCAGCCAGCCCGGCGGGGACGACGGGCTGGCCTCGGCATCCTGCTTGGGGCTGAGGCGCTCGGTCGGCCCGTCCAGGCTGATCGCGAACAGGAAATCCGCCCGCTCGCGGATCAACGGCGTCACCGGTACCGGGTTGAGCAGCGCGCCATCGACCAGCCGGCGCCCGTCGATCGTATGCGGCCGGAACACGGTGGGGATGGCGATCGAGGCACGGATCGCATCGAACAGCTGGCCGCGGGTCAACCACACTTCGCGTTCGCGGTCGATGTCGGTGGCGACCGCGGTGTAGGCCAGCGGGAGCTCCTCGATGCGCGCGTCGCCGATCAGTGCGCGCAAGGTCTCGATGATCTTCTCGCCCTTGATCAGGCCGCCGCGGAAGGTCCAGTCGACCAGCCGCAACACGTCGAAGCGCGCCAGCTTGCAGACCCAGTCGCGATAGACCTCCAGCTTTCCCATGGCATAGACGCCGCCGATCAGCGCGCCCATCGACGCGCCCGCGATGGCGCTGATGGCATAGCCCTGATGCTCGAGCTCTTCGATCACGCCGATGTGCGCCAGCCCTTTCGCCCCACCCGCGCCCAGCGCCAGGGCGACGGTCGGTTGGCGCGGCACATCCGCAGCCGGGGCGGGGTGGCTCATGCGATCGGCCTGCGATGGCGGGCCCTCACGATACGTTAGCGCGGTCCTGTGGTGAAGTCTGATTCCGGCGACCAGCGGCCACGGCCGTTATGATGGCCCGTCGGCGTCCGCGCCATTGACGAGGCAGCCGTAAGGAAACCATGCCAGCCGAAACCCGCCTGAACATCCCGCCCCGCACGCCGTCGGGCTGTCCTTTGTGTCGCGGAGTGTGCGCATGAGCTGGCAGGCGTGGGCGACGGTAGCCATCATCGTCGGTGCCATGGCGTTGTTCGCCAGCGAGAAGGTGCGCATCGACCTGGTCGCGTTGCTGGTGCTGGCCACGCTGGTGGTGCTGCACATCGTCACGCCCGAGGAGGCCCTGTCCGGTTTCAGCAACGAGGCCACCGTGACGGTGGCGGCGATGTTCGCGCTCAGCCTGGGGATCGAGCGCTCCGGCGCGCTGGAGCCGCTCACGCGCCTGCTGATGCGCATCCGCAAGCCATGGTTGATGACGCTGGCGATGATGCTGGCGATCGCCCCGCTGGGAGCGTTCGTGAAGAACATCGCACTGGTGGCGACCTTCCTGCCGCTGGCGCTACGCGTATGCCAGCGCACCGGTACCTCGCCGGCGCGTGTGCTGATGCCGATGGCCTACGCGGCACAGATGGGCGGCGTGTGCACGCTGATCGGCACCTCATCCAACCTGCTCGCCGACAGCCTGGCGCAGAAGCACGGGCTGCCGCCGTTCGGCGTGTTCGAATTCACCAAGATGGGCGCGCTGCTGGCGGTGGCCGGCATGGCCTACCTGATGCTGATCGGGCGCCGGTTGCTGCCCAAGCACATCGATGCGGCGCTGCCGGAGGGTGGCGAGGTCGGCAAGTACGTCACCGAGCTGGTGGTGGGCGAGGACTCACCGCTGCTGGGCACGCGCATCGCCGATGCGCAGCTGGGCGACAAGTACGGCGTCTATCCCCTGGAACTGCTGCGCGGCGAGCGGCGCATGTGGTCGCCACGCGAACAGCAGCTGGCGCTCGGCGACGTGCTGCTGGTACGCGGCGACTGGGAAAAGATCGAGGACTTCCAGCGCCGCGCGCGTCTGCGCAACGCGCCCGAGCAGCACTATGCACGCGAGGACGATCACCCCCGCGTGCTGGCCGAGCTGATGGTCGCGCCGGGCAGCCCGGCCGAGGGCCGGCGCCTGGCCGAACTGGGCCTGGACTGGCGTTACCGCGCCACCGTGCTTGCGGTGCATCGGCGCGGCCAGGTGCTGCGCGACAAGCTCAGCAATATCGACCTGACGGTCGGCGACGTGCTGCTGGCGCTGGTCGACGAGGGCGGCATGCCGAAGCTGCGCACGGACGACGCCTTCATCGTGTTGTCGGAGCGCGATGACGCCCGCGGCAGCATGCGCAAGGCCTGGGTGGCAGCGGCGATCATGGCGGCGGTGGTGATCGCCTCGGGGCTGCACTGGCTGCCGATCCCGATCGCCGCACTGTGCGGTGCCACGGCGATGGCGCTGACCGGCTGCTTCGGCCGCAAGGACATCTACGAGGGGATGGATTGGAAGATCATCATCCTGCTCGGCGCGATCCTGCCGCTGGGGCTGGCGATCGAGAAGACCGGGCTGTCCACCGTGGTGGTGCAGGGGGCAATGGGGCTGGTCGGCAACCACGGGCCGCTGGCCGCACTGCTGATGGTGTACCTGCTGACCGCGCTGCTCACCGAGCTCATGGGGCACAACCCGTCGGTGGTGTTGATGGTGAGCATCGCGGTGACCGTCGCGCACGCGGCGCACGCCGATCCGCGGCCGTTCGTGGTGGCGGTGGCCTTTGCCGCGGCCACCTCGTTCGCCACGCCGGTGGGTTATCCGACCAATACGATGGTCTATTACGCGGGCGGCTATCGCTTCACCGACTTCATGAAGGTCGGCATCCCGCTCATCGCACTGTTCTGCGCCCTTTCCATGTGGTTGATCCCGCAGCTCTGGCCGTTCCATCCGTAGCGGGCGGGAAGCTGCGGTTTCGAAGCCAACGGGAACTGCGTTTCGGGACCCGCACGTCTGCCGATACGGCAAGGCGCAATGCCATTCCGTTGCTCGTTTTCCCGGTCCCCACTCTACTGGTAGCCGCCCAGCGCCATGTGCAGCAGGCTTTTCATTTCCTCGCGCAGCGGCAGCGGCGCCACCACTTCGGCATCCGGGCCGTACTTGAGCACGTCCATCAGCAGCTCGCGTGATTTCGAATACGGCACCTTCAGTTCGTAGCGTCCGTCCGGCAGCCAGTCGCCCTTCTGCTGCGAGTGCCAGTGCTCGTCGGCGACCCAGCGCGCGGCGTGGGCGGAGAAGCGGATCGTCGCCCAGGCCTTGGGCTTGCCGGCGAAGATGCCGTAGCTGGAGGCGAGCCACTCGTTGAGGTCCGTCTCGGGCACGTCGATGGCCGGCTCGTCCAGGGCATGCGCGTCACGGATGCGATCCACCGCAAAGCTGCGCAGCGCCTCGCGGTCGTGATCCCACACGTCCAGGTACCAGTTGTCTCGGTAATGGGTCAGGCGCTGCGGCGAAACGGTGCGCTTGCTGTCCGAATCGGTGGTGCGCGCGCGGTAGGAAAAGCGCAGGCGGCTGCGCTCGAGCACGGCGCCGGCCACCACGCGGAACACCTGCTGGTCGAGCTTGCGCTCGCCCCACGGAATCACCCGGATGCGCTCGATCGGCAGCGACTTTTCCTTGTCCTGGCCGGTGAGCAGCCGCTCGATGCGGGCCTTGAACGGTGCCAGCGCACCGGCGAGCACGCCGGGGCCGGAGCGGCCGATCAGTTCATTCAACGCCAGCAGCGCGGCCAGTTCGTCGGAGGTCAGCCACAGGCCCGGCAGCTCGAAGCGCTCGCCCTCGCCCACTTCGTACCGGAATGCCGCCTGGTCGCTGGCGGCGCTTTCGATCGGTGCGCCCAGGCCATCGCGCAGGAAGGCGATGTCGCGGTACAGCGTGGCCCGCGAGCATTCCAGCTCATCCATCAGCCGCGCCAGCGGGACCGGGTAGTGTGCCGATTTGAGAACTCGGTGCAGGGTCAGAATGCGTTCGTAGCGATCCATGGCATACCGCAGGGATGGGAGCTTTGTGTAGCATGGGTACGGCCCGCGGCGGCCGCAAGTCCGCTGCACGGCCCGGCGCGTGCGTCGGGTCGCGGTTCTTCCCCAACCGCCGAGCCTTTTCGATGTGATGCATCCATCCAGCGACATGCAGGCCTGCGTCCCGACCGCCGCGTCGGGCGAGCGGGCCTATCCGCTGCCTCCGGCCTATCCGGCCGCACTGCTGCGCATGCTGGCGCTGTCCGGCTACGGCCTGTGGATGTTGCTGGGACTGGCGCTGGCGCTGGGCATCTACCGCGGCGGCCGCAGCGAGGCGCTGGTACCGCTGGCCGTGGGCGCGGTATTCGTCAGCACCGGACTGCTGGCCGCCTGCCTGCACTTGCCGGGCCTGTCCGACTGGCATGGCTGGTTCCCTGCCCGACGCATCCGGCCCACGCGCGAGGCGCTGCTGGCGCTGGCGGCCTACCTGCCGATGATGGCGGTGGGCGGGCTGGTGCGTGGCGACAATGCGTTCTGGGCGACCCGCGTCGCTGGCGCTGCGTTGGCGCTGTGCAGCGCCGCCAGCCTGGTCTACACGGTGCACAGCTACCGCCGGCGCCTGCCCGAGGGCGTGTTGCGCCGCTCGGCACAGCTGCCGGTGAGCCGGGTAGTGGCCGCTTGGTATGCCGGCGGGCTATGGCTGTGGCTTTGCCTGGTCGCGCAGGATGGCGCCGTGCATGCGGCCGGCTCGCGCCCCTGGATCATGGTGCTGCTGGCGCTGGCACTCCTGCTGGGCCTGATCGAAGGCCTGCGCTGGCAGGCGCTCAACCCGCCGGAGGGGTGGGCGCCCGGCCATCGCGTGCGCGGCCGCACCGCGCGATTCATCGCAGCGTTGCTCACCTACGCGGTGCCCAGCCTGGCGCTTTTGGTGGTGGACCTGTCCGAGGCCGGCGTGGCGCTGGTGGCACTGGCGGCGGTCAGTTGCCTGCTCGGCCGCACCATCGAGCAGCGCGCCTATGAGGCTGCGCTTGCGCGGCTATGCCGAGCCGACCACCCGGCAAGCCCGGGCGGCTAGGCGCCCGCCCGGTCGTGTTCACTGCGAGTTCAATCCGCCGCATTAAGGTGGCGGCCTTCCTGACCACCCCCCATCCATGGATTGCCTGATGAACAAAACCCTGATCGCTGCCGCGTGCCTGCTGGCCTTTGCCGGCGTGGCGCAGGCGCAGGACGCCGGCGCGTCGACCGGCAACTCCGCTACCGACAACGGCGGCTGGACCGGCTCGGGCGAGTTCGGTTTTGCCTCGGCGCGCGGCAACTCGCGCACCGAGAACGTCAACGCCAAGCTCGGCCTGAACCAGGAGAACGAGTACTGGAAGAACAATTTCTTCCTGAACGGCATGCGCTCCAAGGGCGAGGTTTCCGTCGTGGATGCCAATACCGGCCAGACGGTCGACCGCTTCAGCACCACCGCCAACCGCTACGACGCCGGCGCCTCGGTCGGCTACAAGCTCGATCCGCGCAGCTACATCGTCGGCGCCGGCCGCTACGAGCATGACGATTTCGGCGCCAACCTGTGGCAGGGCATCGTCTCGCTCGGCTATGGGTACATCGCACTGAAGAACGAACGCACCGAGCTCTCCTTCGAAATCGGTCCCGGTTACAAGCGCTACCGTCCGGCCAACACCACGCTGCTGGTGAACGGGGAAACGGTCGAGGTCCGCCGGCCAACCGAGAGCGAGGTGGTCGGTCGCGGCCTGATCAACTTCAAGTACCGCCTGACCGACAACACCGCCTTCGAAGACACGCTGCTGGTCGAAGCCGGCTCGAAGAACAAGTACTACCAGAACGACGCCGGCCTGTCGGTCAGCATGACCAAGAAGATGGCGCTCAAGCTCGGCTTCCAGGTGCGCTACAACTCCGACACGCAGCCGGGCACGCAGAGCACCGACACGCTGACGACCACCAATCTGGTCTACAACTTCTGAGGTTTTGGGACTCGCCGGAACAGGCTACCTCTCCCCGCTGGGGAGGGGGTTGGGCCGAGGGGTCATCGCCCTCGCGTTGAACCAGCAACAGCACAAGGCTACGTTGCGATATCCCGGCCTTCTTCCCCGGAGAGAAAAAGGAGCAGCGCAGTTCAGCCCAGCATCTGGCTCGCACCCTGCACCAGCAGCGCATCGGCCACCGCCCGGCCGAGCATCTCGGGCTGGTCGACCGGGCCACTCGCCTCCGCCCGTACCAGCCGCCCGCTCGCCGCATCGCCGACCAGCCCGCGCAGGTGCAGGCTGCGTTCGGTCAGCACGCACCAGGCCGCCACCGGCACCGTGCAACTGCCGCCCAGCGCGTGGTTCATCGCACGCTCGGCGCCCACCGTGACCCGTGTGTCGGGATCGTCCAGCGCCGCCAGCAGCGCAAGCACCGCCGGCTGGTCCGCGCGCGCCTCGATCGCGATCGCCGCCTGTCCCGGCGCGGGTAGCCATTCCGGCGCGGCCAGCCGCTGGCGGATCCGCTCGGCCAGACCCAGTCGTTCCAGTCCGGCGCAGGCCAGCACGATGGCCTCGTAGTCGCCGGCGTCGAGCTTGGCCAGCCGAGTATTGACGTTGCCGCGCAGGTCGAGCAGCTCCAGATCCGGCCGCGCGGCGCGCAGCTGCGACTGCCGGCGCAGCGAGGAGGTGCCCACGCGCGCGCCCTCGGGCAGCGCATCCAGCGTGGCGTGGTCGTTGCTGACGAAGGCGTCGGCGGCATCCGCGCGCGGCAGCATCGCCGGCAGCACGAAGCCGGGCTCCAGCTCGGCCGGCACGTCCTTGAGCGAATGCACCGCGAGGTCCGCGCGGCCCTCCAGCATCGCCACCTCCAGCTCCTTGAGGAACAGCCCCTTGCCGCCGATGGTGGCCAGCGGACGGTCGGCGATCTCGTCGCCGCGGGTGGTCATCGGCACCAGTTCGACATGCAGGCCCGGGTGCACCGCACGCAGGCGCGCGGCGACGTGCTCGGCCTGCCACAGCGCGAGCGCGCTCTTGCGGGTGGCGATGCGCAGGATGGACGGCGGCATGGGAACTCCAGCGTGTTGCAGGCCGGCCATTGTCGCCGCAATCGCGCCGGCGCGCGTGCGGCGTGGCGCCTCAGCCGGTGCGCAGCAGCTTGCGCAGCGCCGGCAGGTTGCGCCGGCTCACTTCGGGGCTGAATCCAGTGCCGGCCAGGCGTGCCAGCACGCGGCCGTCGGCGAGCGTCTTCAGGCCCAGCAGGCGCGGTGCCGGCACCAGGCAGTTGCGGTGCAGGCGCACCAGCTGGGTCGGATAGGCCTCCTCCAGCTGGCGCAGCGATTCCTCCACCAGCAGCTCGCCGCCGGCGTGGTGTACCACCACGTACTTCTCCTCGGCCAGCAGGCAGACCACTTCGGTCAGCGCGATGCGCACCTGCTCGCCGCGCAGCCGTCCGCGCAGGTAGCCGACCGGCTCGGCGGGCGCCGCGGCCAGGCGCTGGCGGGCCCGCTGCAGGGCTTCGCGCAGGCGCTCCGGGCGCACCGGCTTGAGCAGATAGTCCACCGCACCCAGCTCGAAGGCCGTGAGTGCGTGGTTTTCGTAGGCGGTGCAGAAGATCACCTGCGGCCGCCCGGGCCCGGCCAGCCGCGCAGCCAGCGCGGCGCCGTCGAGGCCGGGCATGTTGATGTCCAGCAGCAACAGGTCCGGCTGCAGCTCGCCGATCGCTGCCAGCGCGGCCTCGCCGTCGGCCACGCTGCCGGTCACCGCCACGCCCTCGCATTCGCCCAGCAGGGCGGCCAGACGGGCGCGGGCCAGCGGTTCGTCGTCGACGATCAGCACGCGCATCAGGGCTGCTCCGCAGGCGGGGGATCGAGTGGCAGGCGCAGGCGGACCAGAAAGCGGCCATCCCGCGGTCCGGCGTCGACCACGGCGCGTGCGCCATAGCGATAGGCCACGCGCTGGCGCACGTTGGTCAGTCCATGGCCGTGTCCCGGCGTCGACGGCATGGGCGGCAGCGGATTGCTGATGTCGATGGTCAGCGCGCGTCCATCGACTACGCCGCGCAGCACGATCTCGCCGCCCTCGCGCAGCGGCTGGATGCCGTGGCGCACGGCGTTCTCCACCAGCGGCTGCAGCAGCAGCCGCGGCAGCGGGTAGTCCGCCGGCAGGCCCTCGAGCTCGCGCCGGATGCGCAGGCGCTCGCCCAGGCGCAGCTGCTCGATCGCCAGGTAGCGCTCGATGAGCTCAAGCTCGTCGGCCAGCGTGCCGTCACGGCCGCCCGCTTGGCTCATCTGCGATTGACCCAGCGCCGCGCGGAACAGTTCGCACAGATCCTCGATGGTGCGTTCGGCCGCCGCCGGGTCGACGCGCACCAGCGCCGCCACCGTGTTCATGCTGTTGAACAGGAAATGCGGGCGGATGCGGGCCTGCAACGCGTCGACCTGCGCGTGCGCCACCGCCGCCAGCCGCGCCTGCCACTGCGCCAGCACGTAGAAGTAACGCAGCATCGCGGCGCCAAGCAGCGCCGCGATCAGCAGGTTGTCGCGCACGAAGGCCATCGGCGTGGTGTGCACCAGGTCCAGTTGCAGGGCCAGATCCATCCAGCGCGCCACTGCGCTGGCGAGGGCGACGACCAGTTCGATCAGCAGCCACACGCCGGCATACGGCATCCAGCCGCCGAGCCGCTGCAGCCATGGCCGCGCGTAGCACAACGCCAACGCCACCAGCACCGAAAGCCAGGAAACGAACAACATGCCCACGCTGTAGCCGCGCCAGCCGCGCGGATTGTCCGGTGCCAGCCACATCAGCGTGACGGTGAGCGCGCCCACCGCGAACAACGCGGCGACCGCCGGCAGCCGGCAGAAGTCCGGCAACGGCGTAGCGGGGCGGGCAGGGCGGACGCTCATGCGCTTCAGTATGCCGGCATCCGGTCACCCGCCGCTGTCTTCCCGGGCACGGTCCAAGGAGGACGTCGGCACCCCGTGCCCGCCCCCGCAGGAACGGTTCATTGGAAGCGGTCGGAGAGCCAGCGGCGCAGGTCGGCGATTTCCTCGGCGCAGACCGAATGCGGCATCGGGTAGGTATGCCAGTGGACGGTATAGCCCAATCCTTCCAGCAACAGCCGCGAATCGAGCCCGCGCTGCAGCGCCACCACCGGATCGGCGCTGCCGTGGCCCCAGAAGATCGGCACGCGGGCATTGGCGGCGCTGCGCTCGGGCGCCAGCGTGGCGCTGATCGGCAAGTAGGTGGACAGCGCCACGATGCCGGCCAGCGGCTGGGCGTGGCGCAGGCCGGCGGCCAGCGCGATGGCGCCGCCTTGCGAGAAGCCCGCCAGCACGATCCGCTCGCTGGGCACGCCGCGTTCATGCTCGCGCGCGATCAGCGCTGCCACCGCATCGATGGCGCGGCGGATGCCGGCCTCGTCCTGCGGCGCGCGGGCGTCGAAGCCGAAGATGTCGTACCAGGCACGCATCGGCATGCCGCCGTTGATGCTCACCGGCTGCACCGGCGCGTGCGGGAACACGAAGCGCAGTGCCGGCCAGGCCGGGTCGACCAGTTCGGGCACGATCGGCACGAAGTCGTTGCCGTCGGCACCCAGGCCATGCAGCCAGATCACGCTGTGGCGGGGATCCGGACCGGTTTCGCGCTCGACGCTGGGAAGCAGGTTCATGGGTGTTCCGATGGGTTCGGCAGATCGACCAGTCTCGCCCATGCGTCGCGCGGTCGCCAGCCAGAGCGGCGGCTGCACGACTTCCGGCGCTTGCGGCACAGGCCGGCTTGGCTATGCTCGGGTGTTTTGCCACTAGCGGAGCACTGCATGCGTCGACTTCTCCTGGCGGGCTTGGCCGCCTTCACCGCGCTGCCGGCGCTGGCGGCCACACCGGCCGCGACGCTGGATCTGGAAACCATCATGGCCAACCCCGACTGGATCGGGCAGGCGGTGGAGTCGCCCTACTGGAGCGCCGACGGGCAGGCGATCTACTACCAGCTCAAGCGCGATGGCAGCCAGGTGCGCGACCTGTACCGCGTGGACCTGGCCAGCGGGCGCAGCGAGAAGCTCGACCCGGCCGCGGTGGCGAAGGCCGATGGTCCGTCGGTGTACGACCGCACGCATCGTTACGCGGCGTTCGTGCGCCACGGCGACGTGTTCCTGCGTACTCTTGCCGATGGCCGTACCGTGCAGGTCACGCAGACGGTCGAGGACGAATCGGCGCCGCAGTTCTCCGCCGACAGCCGCGCGCTGCAGTACCGCTCCGGCGACGACTGGTACAGCTACGACCTGGCGCGCGGCGTCAGCGCGCCGGTGGCGGTGCTCAAGTTCGCCGACGACCCCGAGCAGGCCAAGACCGGCGCGCTGGAAGCCGAGCAGCTGAAGCTGTTCTCCACCCTGCGCCAGCTCAAGGCCGACAAGGACGCCGAACAGGCCAACGCCAGGGCGCTGGCTGCCGCCGACCCGGGCCGCGCGCCGCAGCCGTTCTGGCTCGGCGACAAGATCGTCGCGATGGATACCGAGCTGTCGCCAGACGGGCGCTGGCTGCTGGTGGTCACGCGGCCGAAGAGCTATGAGGCGGGCCGCCATCCCAAGGTGACCCATTACGTAAGCGACTCGGGGTACGCCGAGGACGAGGACGCGCGCGTCTACGTCGGCCGCAACGAGCCGGCGCCGCAGTCGCTGCTGTTGCTGGACCTGCGCGCGCACCAGCAGTACCCGCTCTCGACCGACGGCCTGCCCGGCGTCAAGGACGATCCGCTCGCCGCGATCCGCGCGCAGACCGTCGCGGCGCTGGAGCGGGCCGGCAAGGACGACCAGGCCAAGGCGCTGAAGGCGCCCGACCTGCGTTCGGTCCGCATCATCTCCAGCGCCGAGGACGGCGGTGGCGGCGGCATCGCGTGGAGCGCGGACGGCAGCAACCTGGCCATCCAGCTGCGCGCGATCGACAACAAGGACCGCTGGATCGCCAGCGTCGATTTCGTCCGCCACGCGCTGGTCAACCAGCACCGCCTGCATGACGAGGCTTGGATCAACTGGAACTTCAACGATTTCGGCTGGCTCAAGGACGGCCGTACGTTGTGGTACCTGTCCGAGGAGACGGGCTACTCCCAGCTCTACGTCAAGTCGTTGGGCGGCAAGGCGGAGGCGCTGACCAGCGGCCGGTTCGAGGTCAGTCACCCGCAGCTGTCCGAGGATGGCCGGTGGTTCTACCTGCGCACCAACAAGGTCGCGCCCTACAGCTACGACGTCTACCGCGTGCCCAGCGCGGGTGGCGAGCTCACGCGCATCACGCATTACCAAGGCATGGATGGCTTCGAGCTGTCGCCGGACGGCAGCCGCCTGGCGGTGTTGCACTCCTCTCCCTACGTGCTCGACCAGTTGGCGGTGCAGTCGGCGGCAGGTGGCGCGCCGGGTGACCTGACCCGCACCATGAAGCCCGCATTCACCGCCCGCGACTGGATCGCACCGAAGATCGTCCAGGTGCCCTCCAGCCATGGCGCCGGCAGCATCTACGCCAAGTACTACGGCCCGGCCGATGAGAACGCGACGACGAGGCCCGCGGTGATCTTCGTCCATGGTGCCGGCTACACGCAGGATGTCACGCTCGGATGGTCCTACTACTTCCGCGAGCAGATGTTCCACAACCTGCTGGTGCACAAGGGCTACGTCGTGCTGGACATGGATTACCGCGCCTCCGAAGGCTACGGCCGTGACTGGCGCGACGCGATCTACCGCCAGATGGGCCACCCGGAGCTGCAGGACCTGCTCGACGGCAAGGCCTGGCTGGTGAAGAACCACCACGTCGACCCCAGGCGGGTGGGCATCTACGGCGGCAGCTACGGCGGCTTCATGACCGAGATGGCGCTACTGCGCGCGCCGGGCCAGTTCGCTGCCGGCGCTGCGCTGCGGCCGGTCAGCGACTGGCGGCTGTACAACCACGAGTACACGTCCGACATCCTCAACTCGCCCGAACTGGACCCGCACGCCTACGACATCAGTTCGCCGATCAGCTACGCCGACCAGCTTGCCGATCCCCTGCTGATCGAGCATGGCCTGATCGACGACAACGTCATGGCCGCCGACTCGATCCGCCTGTACCAGCGCTTCATCGAACTGCACAAGAAGGATTTCTGGATGTCGCTGTACCCGATGGAACGGCACGGCTTCATGCATCCGGATTCGTGGCACGACGAGTACCGCCGCATCGACGAGCTGTTCGACACGTACGTCAAGCCGGCCAAGTGACCTGGGCCCGGCCCCTCTCCCTGCGGGAGAGGGGTTGGGGACAGGGTCCGCTATCGCCGGATGGCTCGCTGCGCCCGAACCCTCATCCGCCTGTCGGCACCCGCAGGGAGAGTGGGAACAGCCGCGCCTACGGCCAGGCCGCGATCAGCAGCAGCACGAAGCCGGCCACCGCGATCAGCGCATGCACCACCACCAGCCACTTGGGCAGCGCCAAACGCTTCCAGTGGTAACCCAGGTTCATCGCAATGCCGCCGGCGGCGGCAAGCAGGAACAGCAGCAGGCCCAGCTGCGCCATTCCCGGCAAGCCCACGATGAAGTAGTCGTAGACCAGCAGGGTGACTGCGGCGCCGGCGATGAAGCCGTGCCCCATCGCCAGCCAGGTCGGCGGATGCGGCTTGCCGGCGAAGCGGATGCCGGCCATCAGCAGGCCGCCCAGCGCGGTCAGTGCCAGCAGTACCAACGCGGTACGCATGCTCAACATGGGTTCCATGGCCTGCCCTCCTTGCCCGTCCCGAAGAGGATCGTCGAAACGCCCTCGTGATGCGCGCGTCAGGCCGAGAGCGGCGTGCGCTCGAAATAGCGCCCGGGCGATTGCCCGAAGCTGCGCCGGAACATCGCCACGAAGGCACTGACGCTGGCGTAGCCCAGTGCATCGGCGACCTGGCCAACCGCGGTGCCGTCGGCCAGCAGTTCCAGCGCGTGGCCCAGCCGCGCCTGTCGCCGCCACTGCGCGAAGCTGGTGCCGGTCTCGCGGCGGAACAGGCGGCTCAGGTTGCGTGCGGACAGGCCGGCCCAGGCGGCCCAGTCCTCCAGGCTGCGGTCTTCCTGCGGACGCTCCAGTACCGCATGCGCGATGCGCAGTACGCGCCGATCGCTGGGCAGGTTCAGTTGCGGCGGCAGTTGCGGTGCGCGGCGCAGCTCGTCCAGCAACACCATCAGCAGGCGCTCCTGCCGTTCGTCCAGTTCGTCGCGCATGGTCCATTCGGAGGCACGCAGCACCAACGCGCGCATCAGGTCGTTGGCGCCCAGCACGCAGGTGTGGTCGGGCAGGCCGGCGGCCGCCTGCGGTGCCACGAATACGCCCCAGCCGCACAGCGCCGAGGACATGCGCACGGTGTGCGGTTCGCCCGGCGGCATCCAGCCGACCCGCTGCGGCGGCAACGCCCAGGCGCCCTCGCGCGTGCGGATACTGACCATGCCGCGCTCGACGTAGAAGAACTGCCCGCGCACGTGGGTGTGCCAGTCGCTTTCCTCGACATGCGGCTGGTGGCCGCCGGAGCCGTCGACCAGGAAGGCGATCAAGGGCGGGCCACCGGCGTTCTCGATGCGCTCGAACATGGCATCGGCGTGGGACATGGCAGCTTCTCGATAAAACTTGACCGAATGACGATAACGCGCCACTGCGGTCGATACTAGCCTGATCTCCCCGACGTCCTGGATGCGCACGTCCGCGCATCACGAGGAGAACCCCAATGTCCCGTCCGACCAGGAACCTGCCCACCGAGCAGGCACTGCCGCGTTTCGTCGAGTGCGCCCGGCGCATGCTCGATCCGGTCACGCCCGAACCACTGCGCCGCGAGCTGGAGCCGCAACTGCTGCAGCTGCTGCCGGTGGTGCAGGCGCTCGGCCTGTTCGAGCTGTTCGAGGTGCGCGACCGTGCGCTGGCTGCGCTGCTGCGCGACGAGATGGCGGCGCGCCGTGGGCTCTACGCGGCTGCTTGAGGAACGCCGGTCAGGCAGGTACGGCTACCGGCTCCAGTTCCGCCGCGACGCGCGCGAAGCTGGCCGCGGTGGCGGCGTCCTGCGGCACGAAGAAGAACCCGGTAGCGCCGTCCGCACGGCCATCGCGCAGCGGCATGCGCACCGAATGCGCGCGCACGTCGCCGAATCGCGGATGGAAGAAGTGCGCGGTCCAGGTGCTCAACGGCGCCACCTGCTGGCGCTGCCACAACTCAACGAATTCCTGGCTTGCCCGGGTGAGCGCCTCGATCAGCTGGTCGAAGCGCGGATCGTCCGGATGCGCCGCGTGGTTGACGCGGAAGATGCCCAGCAGGTTGAGCATGCCCGGCTCGAAGCAGGGTGCGTACAACCGCCGCCGCGCCGGGTTCATGAACGCGTTCCACAAGTGGTTGTGCGCCAGCGGCCCGTTGAACTCGCCGAAGTCGTACAACTGCTGCGCCATGCGGTTCCAGGCGAGCACGTCGAACACCGGGTCGATCACGAAGGCGGGCGCGCGGTACAGCTCGAGCATGTCCTGCATGGCTGTGGGCAGCACCGGCTGTGCGGCCGACGGCTCGGTCCGCGGCACGCCGGCCAGGGCGAACAGGTAGGCCTCGTCGGTGGCGTCCAGCGCCAGTGCGCGGGCGATGCGGCTCAGCGCGGCGGCCGAGACGTTGATGGCCCGGCCTTGCTCCAGCCAGGTGTACCAGGTGACGCCGACCGCGGCGAGCGTGGCGACCTCTTCGCGGCGAAGGCCTGGCGTGAGGCGCCGCCCGCGCGGCAGCCCGGCCGCTTCCGGTGCCAGCGCCGCACGCCGCGCACGCAGGAAGGCCTTCAGCTCGGAGCGCTGCCGGGTCGGTTCCATGGACGGTCTCAGCAGGAAAGTGGTCGGAATGCCCGAGGCCAGCGGACCCAGGGCAATCTCGTTCGGGGTGGTAGTGAGAGTACCAGCAGTACCGGCTGCCTTCCGCCAGCACGTGCTGGCGGCGTACGGTTGACGCTCCCCCCGTACCGTACCGCGCGCAATGCGTGGATCGATGCCGGCCACGCGAAGCCGGCATGTCACGCCGAGGCCTTGCCCGGCGTCCTCGCCTATGCAGACAAGACCAAGGAGCATGCCGATGCCGTTGCTTCCCGTTTCCGTCCCGGTGCCCGATACCGACGCGCTCACCGACTTCGTGGTGCATGCGCAGCTGATGCTGGACCCGGCCACCCCCGAGCCGTTGAGGTGCGAGGCCGAGCCGCGCCTGCTTGCACAACTGCCGACCCTGCATGCATTGGGTGTGTTCGAACTGTTCTCGATCCGCGATCCGGCGTTGGCCGCGCTGGTGCGCGACGAGCTGGCCACGCTGCGGGCCGCCTAAACCTTTGCCGAGTCAATGATGGCTATCGCGATATTTGCCTTGACAAATATTCGCTCGGCAATAGAATGCGCGGCATGGTTACCGACCCCCTCGCTACTGCCAGTCCGCAGGAAAGCCTCGGCGTCCTGCTCGGCCTGGTGCGCTCGGAGATCGTGCGCGCGATGGAGGCCGAGCTGGCGGCCCTGGGCGTCGACCTGCGCTTTACCCAGTTCCTGATCCTCAAGCGGCTGGCCCGGCTCGGCCCGATGACGGCTTCGGAGCTCGCCCGCGGGGTCGAGCTCGATGGTGGCGCCATGACCCGCCAGCTCGACCAGCTCGAAGGCAAGGGCTACCTGCGACGCTGCCCGCACGAACAGGACCGGCGCGCGCTGCGCATCGAACTGACCGACCAGGGCACGTCGTTGTGGCAGCAGCTGACCGACTGCAACGAGCGCGTGCTGGAGGCGGCACAGCGTTCGCTCAGCGAGGCCGAGCGCAAGCGGCTGCACGACTACCTGACGCGTGTACTGCACGCGTTGCGCGACAAAGACTGACCCTCACCCGGAACCCGAACACCATGCGTCTGCAATCCCTTGCGGCGGCTACCGCACTGACCCTCGTTCTGGCCGGCTGCGCCAGCAGCGGTGGCCTGCATCCGGACGGCAAGCTGCTCGATCCGTCCGCGCTCAAGGCCCAGCGCGGCATCGTCGAAGGCACGCCCACGCCGGCCACCTGGCCCAGCCAGGCGTGGTGGAGCGGCCTGGGCGATCCGCAGCTCGATGCACTCATCCAGGAAGCGCTGGCCGGCAATCCCGGCCTGGCCGCGGCCGACGCGCGCGCCCGCGGGGCACAGGCGGCGGCCGGTTATGCCGATGCCGCGCGCAAGCCGCAGCTGGGCCTTGGCGCCAGCGTGGCCGGCGCCAAGCCGCCGGCGGGCCTGCTCGGTGACAACGCGCACTTCTCGATCGCCAAGTTCGGCTACCTCAGCTTCAACTGGGGCCTGGACCTGTGGGGCGGCCAGCGCGCCGCGTGGGAAGCCGCGCTGGGCCAGGCGCGCGCCGCCGAGGTCGAAGCGCGCGCGGCGCGCATCGAATTGTCGGGCAACGTCGCCCGCGCCTACGCGCAGTTGGGCTATGCCTTCGACCAGCACGACCTGGCGCAGGCCGAGCTCGATCGCGCCGGCAAGGCGCGCGAACTCACCGCGCAGCGCGTGCGCGCCGGCCTCGACAGCCAGCTGCAGCTCAAGCAGGGCGACGGCGAAGTGGCCAGCGCCGAACAGCAGCTGGCTGTCGCCCAGCGCGCCATCGATGCTGCGCGCTCGGCGCTCTCGGTGCTGCTCGGCAAGGGTCCGGATCGCGGCCTGGACATCGCACGGCCGCAGCCGCTGGCGCCCGAAGCGCTCGCCGTACCGTCGGACCTGCCGGTCGAACTGCTCGGCCACCGCGCCGACCTGGTCGCCGCGCGCTGGCGCGTCGAAGCAAGCAGCCACGACATTGCCGCGGCCAAGACCGAGTTCCTGCCCAACGTGAAGCTTGGCGCCATGGCTGGCCTGCTGAGCATGGGCGGCAATCCGCTGCTGCGCGCGTCCTCGCTGTTCTACCAGGTCGGTCCCTCGCTCAGCCTGCCGATCTTCGACGGCGGCCGCCTGCGCGCCAACCTCGCCGGCAAGGACGCGCAGTACGACCTGGCCGTGGCGCAGTACAACCAGACGCTGGTCGGCGCGCTCAACGAGGTCGCCGACGACTACGCCGCGCAGCAGTCGCTGACCGACCAGGTCGCCGCGCAACAGCGCGCGCTGGATGCTGCCAGCGATGCCTGGCGCCTGGCCGAGCAGCGCTACCGCGCCGGCGTGGGCAGCTACCTGGAGGCACTCAGCGTGCGTCAGCAGCTGCTCGTCGCCGAACAGCGCATGGCCGCGCTCAAGGCACAACAGGTCGACCTTTCCATCCAGCTGATCCAGGCCCTCGGCGGTGGTTATCGCCCGGACGCCATGCATCAGACCGCTTCGAAACCCTCCATCCCCGCTCATTCCTGAAGGCTCCCTATGTCCAGCCAGCCTGCTTCCCAACCGAACGGCGCACCGGCGCCCGCCGCGAAAAACAAGCGCGGTTTCCTGCTGCGCGCGCTCGGCGTGGTGGTGCTGCTCGCCCTGATCGGCTGGGGCCTGTGGTACTACTTCGACGGCCGCTGGTACGAAGGCACCGATGACGCCTACGTGTCCGGCAATATCGTGCAGATCACCCCGCAGATCCCCGGCACCGTGGTTTCGATCGGCGCGGACGACGGCGATCGCGTCAGGGCCGGCCAGGTGTTGATCAAGCTCGACCAGAGCAACGCCGACGTGGCGCTGGCCGAGGCCAAGGCGAACCTCGCGGGCACCGTGCGCAAGGTGCGCGGCCTGTACAGCACCGTCAGCGGTGCACAGGCCGACGTGGCCGCCCGCAAGGTGGCGGTGGCCAAGGCGCAGGCCGACTACAACCGTCGCCGCGACCTGGCCAAGTCCGGCGCCATCTCCGCCGAGGAACTGGCGCACGCTCGCGACGAGCTGACCGCCGCGCAGAGCGCGCTGACCGCCGCCACGCAGCAGTACCAGACCAGCAAGGTGCTGGTCGACGATACCGTGGTCGCCTCGCATCCGGACGTCCAGACGGCCGCGGCGAAGCTGCGTGCCGCCTTCCTTGACGACCTGCGCACCACCATCGTTGCGCCGGTCGATGGCTACGTCGCCAAGCGCGCGGTCCAGCTGGGCCAGCGCGTCGCCCCGGGCACGCCGCTGATGGCGGTGGTGCCGCTGCACGAGGCGTGGATCGACGCCAACTTCAAGGAAACCCAGCTCACCCACATGCGGATCGGCCAGCCGGTGGAGATCCATGCCGACGTCTACGGCGGCGACGTGACCTACAAGGGCATGGTCGAGAGCCTGGGCGTGGGCACCGGCAGCGCGTTCTCGCTGTTGCCGGCGCAGAATGCCACCGGCAACTGGATCAAGATCGTGCAGCGCGTACCGGTGCGAGTCGTGTTCACTGACCCGGGCCAGCTGGACAAGCATCCGCTGCGCATCGGCCTGTCCACCGACGTCACCGTCGACCTGCACAACCAGCAGGGCGCGATGCTGGCGCCCGAGCCACCGACCAAGCCGGCCTTCAGCACCGAGGTGTACCAGAAGCAGCTCGAGCGGGCCGATGGCCTGATCGCACAGATCATCCACGCGAACATGGCCGGCAACGGCAAGGCCGACAGCGGCAAGTAAGCGACAGCTCCCTCCCTCGCGCACGGGGGAGGGTTGGGTGGGGTCGGCGTCGCGCGATCCGTCCAGCCCCCTCCAGCCTTCCCTGCCTGCAGGGGAGGCGCCAACCACAGATACCGACGCAGCCCATGAGCAGCCAATACCGTCCACCCAGCATGGCGATCACCACGGTCGGCATCTCGCTGGCCACCTTCATGCAGGTGCTGGACACCACCATCGCCAATGTGTCGCTGCCGACCATCGCCGGCAACCTCGGCGTGAGCGTCAATCAGAGCACCTGGGTGATCACCTCGTTCGCCGTGAGCATGGCGATCTCGCTGCCGCTGACCGGCTTCCTCACCCGCCGCTTCGGCGAGGTGAAGCTGTTCATCTGGTCGACCCTGCTGTTCGCGCTGACCTCGTTCCTGTGCGGCGTGTCGCAGAGCATGGGCATGCTGATCGCGTTCCGCGCGATCCAGGGCGCGGTGGCAGGCCCTATGTACCCGATCACGCAGAGCCTGCTGATCTCGATCTACCCGCCGGCCAAGCGCGGCATGGCGCTGGCGCTGCTGGCGATGGTCACGGTGGTGGCGCCGATCGCCGGCCCGATCCTGGGCGGCTGGATCACCGACAACTACTCATGGCCGTGGATCTTCTTCATCAACGTGCCCATCGGCATCTTCGCCAGCATGGTGGTGGGCAACCAGATGCGCGGTCGCGTGGACAAGACCGAGCGGCCCAAGATCGACTACGTGGGCCTGATCACGCTGATCATCGGCGTGGGCGCGCTGCAGGTGGTGCTCGACAAGGGCAACGACGAGGACTGGTTCAATTCGACCTTCATCATCGTCACCAGCATCGTCTCGGCGATCGCCATCGCGATCTTCCTGATCTGGGAATTGACCGACAAGGATCCGATCGTCGACCTGAAGCTGTTCCGCCACCGCAACTTCACCTACGGCACGATCGCGCTGGTCCTGGCCTACGCGGCGTTCTTCGCGATGAGCCTGCTGATGCCGCTGTGGCTGCAGCGCAACCTCGGCTACACCTCGACCTGGGCCGGCTTTGCCACGGCGCCGATCGGCGTGCTGCCGGTGATGCTGACCTTCTTCGTGGGCAAGTTCGCACCCAAGTTCGACCTGCGCGCGGTGGCATCGATCGCCTTCATCGTGCTGGGCGTGACCTGCTTCATGCGCTCGGATTTCTACATCGGCGTCGACTTCTACCACGTGGCGCTGGTGCAGCTGATCCAGGGCCTGGGCGTGGCGTTGTTCTTCATGCCGATCCTGACCATCCTGCTGTCGGACCTGCAGCAGAACGAGATCGCCTCCGGCTCGGGCCTGGCCACCTTTCTGCGCACGCTGGGCGGCAGCTTCTCCGCCTCGATCACCACGCTGTTCTGGGAACGCCGCGCAGTAGCCCACCATGAGCAGCTGGTCGAGCACGTGACCGCATACGATCCGACGACCCGCGCGGCGATGGGATCGATGGGCGATCCGCAGACCGCCGCGGCGATGATCAACCAGATGGCCACCCAGCAGGGCTACCAGATCTCCTTCAACGAGGTCTTCCACGTGCTCGGCTGGGTCTTCTGCAGCCTGGTTCTGGTGATATGGCTGACCCGGCCGCCGTTCCTTGCCAAGGCCGGCCCGGCAGCGAGCGGCGGACACTGAAAGAGAAGGCGCCCTCGGGCGCCTTCCTGTCTATCAGAGGTCGAAACCCACGCCGACCAGCGCCATCGTTTCGCCGCGGTTGGGCCCATTGAGGCCGCCGTTGGAAACGTGGCGGATCTGCAGGCTCAGGTGCTCGCCCTGCCAGCCCACCGTGCTGACGAACTGGTAATGGCTCGACAGCGCCTGGGTGGTGTGGTTGATGCCGGCCAGCTGGAAGCTGAAGAACAGCGCGCGGTACCAGGCATCCGGTGCGCCGTAGTGGAACCGTGCGCCGGCGGCCAGCAGCGCCACCGATTGGCTGGTGCCGTATTCCGATGGGCGATAGCGGTTGAGGTCGCGGCGGTCGATCCAGCCGGCCGAAACGTCGGGCGACCAGTCCAGCCGGCTCTGGCCGATGGCGTGCGGCGCGAAGGTGGCTTCGACGAAGGCGGCATTGGCGCCATGGGCGTCCATGTAGCTGCGTCCGCCCTGCAGTTCCAGGTGCGCGGCGGCGGCGGGCAGGGCGGTGGTGGCAAGCAGCAGTGCCAGCGCACTGCGCAGACGCGAAAAGGCATGAGGCATGGGGAAGCCTTCCAGGGGGGAGTTTGTGTACTCGATAGTTTACTTTATCTCGTGGCGACGTGAGTGCTCATTGCATGGTGGCGAACGCAGTGTCGCGCGCATGGCAAAAAACCCGGCCGGAGCCAGGTTTCTTCGTGCACCGTTGCACCGTGGGGTCAGTCAGGTTTTCTGCCGGTGCCGAGCGTCGGGCTGTCCAGGTTGAGCGAAGCGGCCTCCAGCCGCACCGCCTGCGGATGGGCCCTGCGCAGCGCCGCGTCGAACTGGGCCGCGTCGCCGACCACGACCACGTGGCTCGAGTCCGGATCCAGGTGGGCGCGGGCGTAGGTCTGCACCTGCGCTGGCGTTACCGCCTGCACGCGGTCGATGTAGCGGCCGATCTCGGCCAGGTCCACGCCATAGGTGGCCAGCTCTTCCAGCTGGCCGGCCAGACCGGCGGTGGTTTCCAGGCTGCGGCCGTAGCCGCCGATCAGGGTCGCCTTGCGTGCCGCCAGCTCGTCGGGCGGCACCGGCACCTGGCCCAGGCGCGCGAATTCACCCAACATGAGGTCGACCACCTGCGCCGCGGAGGGGTTCTTGGTCTGCGCCGACGCGAGCCAGAGGCCGGTGCCACGGCGGCCGTCAAGGTCGCTGCCGGCACCGTAGGAAAGCCCGCGCTTGATGCGAATCTCCTCGTTCAGCCGCGACGAATAGGAGCCGCCCAGCACGGCGTTGGCGACCGTGCCGACGTAGAACTCCGCGTCCTTGCGCGGCGGTGCCGCATGCGCGGCCACCACGCCGGCCTGGCCGGCACCGGGCTGGTCGACCAGCAGCACCGGCGGCAACACGCCCTTGCCCTTGCCGGGCGGCAGCGGGGCCAGCGGCGCCGGAGGGCGGGCCCAGTTGCCGAAGCTCTGCCGCGCCAGCTCGCGCGCCTGTGCCGGCGCGATGTCGCCGGTGAGGATCAGCACGGCATCGTCAGGCCGGTAGATGGCCGCGTGCATGCGTTGCACGTCGACGCGTCCGATCGCCTTGAGCGACGCGGGCGTGCCGGCGGAGGCATGGCCGTAGGCGCCCTCGCCGAACACGGCGCGGCTGGCGGCCAGCGCAGCCAGCCGGGTCGGCCGGCTGAGGACCAGGTGCAGGTCGTCCAGCGCCTGGGCGCGTGCGCGCTCGAGTTCCGGTGCGGCGAAGTCGGGCTGGCGCGTCACCTGCGCCAGCAGTGCCAGCGCGGCCGGCAGCCTGGGCGTGGTCACGGTGATGCCGACGTTGCTGTGATCCCAGCCGGCCTCGGCGTCCAGCGAGCCGCCCAGTGCTTCGGCTGCTGCGGCGATCTGCGGCGCGCTGCGGCCGGCCGCACCACGGGTGAGCAGGGTCGCGGTGAGCTGGGCCAGCCCTGCCTTGCCCTGCGGATCCATGGCGCTGCCCTGGCGGAGCAACAGCTCGGCGGTGACCAGGGGCAGGCCGTCGCGCTGGATGCTGATCACCTCCAGGCCGTTGGGCAGGAGCTGGCTCGACGGCGTGGGCAGCGACAGCGTGGGCGCAGGCCCCGGGGGCGGCGGCGCAGTAGGGAAATCGACGGCGGCCGCGGTTCCGGCGCAAAACAAGGCGGCCGTAAAGACGGCCAGGCGCGTACGGGTCAGGCGGTTCATCGGGCAACTCCCTGGAGTTCGCCGGCGGCCTTGGCCTGCGGCAGGTAGTCGATGGTGACGCTGTGTGCGCCGGTCACGTATCGCCTGAGCACGCGCTGCACGTCGGCCGCGCTGACACGCTGGAGTGCGACCAGGTCGCCGTTGATGCGCGCCGGATCGCCCTCGATCAGCGCCGCCTGACCCAGTCCGAACGCCTTGCCCTGGGCCGTCTGGCGACCCTTGATCTCGCTGGTGAGCAGCTGCGTCTTGACCTTGTCCAGTTCGGCGGCCGGGATCGGCTGGCTGGCGAGCCTGGCGATTTCGGCGAGCAGCAGCTTCTCCGCCTCGGCCGGCTTGTGGCCGCTGGCGAGGATGGCGTAGGCGACGAACAATCCCGGCCCGACCCGCGCATCGACCTGGGCGCCCGCCTGTTGTGCGACCTGCGCGCGGTACACCAGCGCCTGGTAGAGGCGCGAGGACTCGCCCTGCGAGAGCAGCGCCGACGCCACCTGCAGGGGTACCGTGTCGGCGTCGCGCGCGGGCGGGATCAGCCAGCTGATCGCCAGCGCCGGCAGCGGCGCGCTGGCGCTGGTCTCGGTGTAACGCTTGTCCTGCGTGCGTACCGGCTCCTGCACGGTCACCTGCGGGACCGGCGCGGCCGGCTTGGGGATCCAGCCGAAGTAGCGGTCGACCCAGGCATCGAGCTGCCTGGGGTCAAAGTCGCCGGCGACGATCAGGGTGGCGTTGTCCGGCCGGTAGAAGGTGCGGTGGAAGTCGATCACGTTCTGCAGCGACGCCGCTTCCAGGTTCTCGATGCTGCCGATGGTCGGGCGCTTGTACGGGTGCACCGTGAACGAGTGCGGGTCGATCGAGTTGAACAGCTTGCCGTACGGGTTGGCCAGCACGCTCTGGCGGTATTCCTCCTCCACCACGGCGCGCTCGGACCTGAAGTTCTTCTCGTCCACGTTGAGGTTCGAGAGCCGCTCGGCTTCGGCCCACAGCAGCGTCTGCAGGTAGTTGCTGGGGATCACCTCGTAGTAGTTGGTGATGTCGTCGCCGGTGGACGCATTGTTGGCCCCGCCGACGTCCTCGGTGAGCCGGTCCATCTGCTCGGCGTGCATGTGCGCGGTGCTCTTGAACATCAGGTGTTCGAACAGGTGGGCGAAGCCAGAGCGGCCCTGCGGATCGTCCTTGGAGCCGACGTGGTACCAGACCTGCACGGTCACGGTGGGGCTGGCATGGTCTTCGATGCTGAGCACTTCCAGTCCGTTGGGCAGCGTGCGCTGGTGGTACTGCACCGGCGGCACCGCCAGTTCGGCCGCCTTCAGCGGCATGCCTGCCGCGAGGGCGAGCAGGGGAATGGCGGCCAGCCAGCTGGCCCGGCGCATGCGCATGGGTCGATCCCTCCCTTGGAAAGAGATCGCACCATAGCAAGGGGTTCGCGGCTTCGGATGCAGGACTGATGGGCCAGGGCGGCCCCGCTGCTTGACGGCCAGTTTAATCCGGGTAAATTACGCGCCCGCCCATTCGGTTTTCAGCATGCATCCGCACGCCAGCATGGCCTGCACCGCTTTCGACGGCCACCACCTGCTCGCCTCCGGCACCTGCGTCGAGGTGGCGCTGGCGGTCAAGCGCGCGCTCGACGCCGGCGCCGCCGGCCCCGTGCAGGTGTTCGACGACCGCAGCGGCCGCCCGGTCGAATTCGACCTGCGCGGCGACGAGGCCGAAGTGCTCGCCCGCCTGCAGCCCCCGCCCGCCGCGCCGCGCGGGCCCGGCCGCCCACGGCTGGGCGTGATGCCGCGCGAGGTGACCCTGCTGCCGCGCCATTGGGATTGGCTGGCCGGACAACCCGGCGGCGCCTCGGCGGTGCTGCGTCGGCTGGTCGAGCAGGCGATCCGCGAGGGCGGCTCTGCGCAGCGTGCGCAAGAAGCGTCCGAGGCGGTCGACCATTTCATGCGGGCGATGACCGGCCACCTGCCCGGCCACGAGGAAGCCAGTCGTGCCTTCTGGCGCGGCGAACGCAAGCATTTCACCCGGCTCACCGGCAGCTGGCCGGGGGACGTGCGCGACCACCTGCGCCGCCTGGCCGCCATCGCATGGGACGAGGCCGGCGGCACCCGGCCTGGCTCACCACACACCCCCTGACACCCACCGCGACCGGCGCCGCCACGAGGAACGAGCCATGCAGCCCCCGACGACCAACCACCCGGCAGCGGCGGCGCTCCGCGCCAACCGTGATTTCCGTCTGCTGTTCGCCGGCAGCGCGGTATCGGCGCTGGGCGATCAGTTCACTCTGGTCGCGCTGCCGTGGCTGGTGTTGCGGCTGACCGGCAGCGCGGCAGCGCTGGGCCTGGTGCTGGCCGCGATGGCACTGCCGCGGGCGATCCTGATGCTCGTCGGCGGTGCGCTGGTGGACCGGATGTCGGCGCGGTGCATCCTGCTGCTGGCGCGCGGCGTGAACGCGGTACTGGTCGCGCTGCTGGCCGGCCTGGTGCTGGCTGGCGGCATCGGCATGCCGGCGGTGTACACCATCGCACTGGGCATCGGCGTGGCCACCGCCTTCGCCTACCCCGCCGGCTCGGCCCTGCTGCCGCAAGTGGTGGTGCCGGCACAGTTGTCCTCGGCCAACGCGCTCTTCATGGGGATGCGCCAGCTGAGTCTGTTCGTGGGCCCGGCGCTCGCCGGTCTGGTCATCGGCACGCATGCGGGCCATGGCACCGACGAGGCGCGGCGGCTAGGTCTGGCGTTCGCCATCGACGCGGCCAGCTTTCTCGTTTCGCTGGGTTCGCTGTGGCTGATCCGCGGTGCCGCCCAGGGCCAGTCGCGCCCACGCATGAACGGCGTGCTGGCCGACGTGGCCGCGGGCGTGCGCCACGTCTGGGCCGACCTGCCGCTGCGGGCGTTCATGCTCTATGCGGCGGTGGTCACCGCGTTCGTCGGCGGGCCGATCCAGGTCGGCCTGCCGGTGCTGGCCAATAGCCGGCTGGATCTGGGCGCCGCCTCGCTCGGCCTGCTGATGACCGCCAACGGCGGTGGCATGCTGGTCGGCGGCTTCCTCTCGCGCGTGGTGGCGCGTGCGGCGAGCGGGCGATTGGGCGTGCTGGTGCTGTGCATGGACACGCTCGCCGGCCTGGCCCTGGCAGCGCTCGCGCTGGTGCACAGCACGCTGCACGGCGCGTGGTTGCTGGCTGGCGTGGGCGTACTGGCCGGTATCGCGCAGATTGCTGTCGTCAGCTGGATCCAGCAGCGCGTGCCACCGGTCCTGATGGGCCGCACCATGAGCCTGTTGATGTTCACCTTCATGGGCATCGGGCCGATGTCCGCAGCCGTGGCCGGCAGCTTGCTCAAGGTGGTATCGCTCGGCACGCTGTTCGCCGGCGCGGGCCTGAGCCTGAGCGCGATCGCCCTCGGTTGCCTGGCCAGTCCGGCGCTGCGGGCGATCGGCTCGGCGCGCGCGGACGGCGCGCCGGCCTGAATCCTCAGCTGGCGGTCTGCTGCCTGCCCAGCGCCTTGAGCCGCTTCTTCTCCTCGCGGCGCTGGCGCCGGGCGGCTTTGCGGATATTGCGGTCATAGCCCCACAGGTAGATCGCCGGCGTGCTGAGCAGGGTCAGCAGCTGCGACACCAGTAGGCCACCGACGATCGCGATGCCCAGCGGCTGGCGCATCTCCGAACCGATGCCGAAGCCGATCGCCAGCGGCAGCGCCGCGCCCATCGCCACCAGCGTGGTCATGGTGATCGGGCGGAAGCGCACCAGCGCGGCCTCGCGGATCGCGTCGGGCGGTGGGAGGCTGCGCTCGCGCTGGGCGACCAGCGCGAAGTCGACCATCAGGATCGCGTTCTTCTTGACGATGCCGATCAGCATCAGGATCGCGATGATCGCCATCAGCGAGAGCTGCGTCTGCGTCACCAGCATGGCCAGGAACGCGCCCATGCCGGCCGCCGGCAAGGTCGAGAGGATGGTCAGCGGATGGCCCAGGCTCTCGTAGAGGATGCCCAGCACGATGTACATGGCCACGATCGAGGCCAGCAGCAGGATCATGCCGTTGGACTTGGCCTGCTGCAGCTGCTGGTTGGTGCCGGTGAAGTCCACCCGCATGCCGTCGGGCAGGTGCACCGCAAAGGCCGCCTGCTCAACCAGCTTGACCCCCGTCTGCTGGTCCACGCCCTTGGCCAGGTTGTAGGTGACCGTCGCCGCCTCGAGCTGGTTGTGGTGGCGGATGCGCATCGGCGCGATGTTCGGCTCGATCTTCGCCAGCGCCGAGAGCGGGATCATCTGGCCCTTGCTGTTGCGCACGCGGATGTTCAGCAGTGATTGCGGGCTGATGGTTTCGGCACGCGCCGAAGTCAGCACGACGCGATACTGGTTGATGTCCGAATAGATCACCGACACCGGGTTCTGCCCGAACGAGTTGTACAGCGCCGAGTCGACGTCGCCCAGGCTTACGTGAAGGCGGCCGGCGGCCTCGCGGTCGACTTTCAGGAGCTGCTGCTTGCCGGCCTGGTCAAAGTCGCTGCCGACGTCGCGGAACTCTTTCATGTCGCGCAGCCGGTGAACCATCCTGAGCGTCCACGGCTGCAGATCCTCACCGTTGTCGCTGACCAGCTGGAATTCGTACTGGCCGCCCTTGTCGCCGCTGCCGCCGCCGCCGAGGAACTGCGCGACGCTGAGTTCGACCTCGACGCCGGACAGCTTGTCCAGCCGCTTGGACAGGCGCTCGACCACTTCCTTGGCACCGGTCTGGCGGTCGCCCGGCTGGTCGCCGCGCGGCTTGAGATCCATGAACATCTGCCCGGAATTGCCGACCGCGCCGGTACCGGCCCCCTGTCCGCCGAGCATGACGAGCATGTCCTCGACGGCCGGGTCTTCCTTGATGATCCGGGCTACCTGCATCACGCGATCGGTAAGCAGCGCGGGCGAGATGTTGGAGTCGGTGGTGACCTGGGCCTGCAGCTGGCCGGTGTCCTCGTCGGGCATGAAGGTGCCGCCGGCGGTCTTGCCTACGGCCACTCCCAGGAGCACGGTCAGGATCAGCAGGATCAGCGGCTGCCAGCGCATCAGCCGGCGATGATGCATCGCCCAGTCCAGCGCGCGCTCGTAGCGGTGCAGCAAGGCACGGTCGAAGTTCTCCACCGCGCGCTCGATCCGCCCTGGCGGCGGCGGGTTGGCCGGCTCGGGCTTGAGCAGGCGCCCGCACAGCGCCGGCGTAAGCGTGAGCGAGACGATCGCCGAAATCACCACCGCGGCCGTCAGCGTCACCGAGAACTCGCGCAGCAGCATCACCAGCATGTTGTTGCCGAACAGCAGCGGCGCGAACACCGCCACCAGCGACAGCGTGATCGACACCACCGTGAAACCGATCTCGCGCACGCCGGTCAGCGCGGCCTGCAGCGGCGGCATGCCGTGCTCCATGTGGCGCACGATGTTCTCGATCACCACGATCGCATCGTCCACCACGAAACCGATGCACAGCACCAGCGCGACCAGTGACAGCGTGTTGAGCGTGTAGCCCAGCGCCCACATCGCCACGAACGCGCCGGCCAGCGACAGCGGCACGCTCAGCGTGGCGATCAGCGTCGGCCGCAGCCGGCGCAGGAACACCAGCATCACCAGCACCACCATCGCGATCGAGATCAGCAGCGCGACCTCGACTTCGTGCAAGGCGGACTTGGTGGTCTGGGTGAGGTCGAACACGGCATTCATCTGCACGTCGGCCGGGATCACCCCGCGCAGCTGCGGCAGCTTGGCGCGGATCGCCTCGACCGTGGCCACCGCATTGGCTTCCGGCCGCTTGCTGATCTGCAGGCCGACCGTGCGCGCGCTGCCGCTGGCATCGGCGAACCAGGCGGCCTGGTATTTGTCCTGCTGGCCGCCGTAGACCTTGGCCACGTCGGACAGGCGCACGGGCACGCCGTGCTTCATGGCGATCAGCAGGCGGGCGAATTCTTCCGGCGTGTGCAGGCCGTCGCTGGCGGTGACGGTCATCTGCGTGCGGCCGTCGCTGAGCGTGCCCTGCGGCGAAGTGACGTTGGCCGCGCGCAAGGCGTTGGCCACGTCGTTGGCGGTCAGGCCCTTCGCGGCCAGCGCATCGGTGTCCAGCTCGATGCGCACCGCGTGCGGCGTGCCGCCGAACACCTGCACCTGGGCCACGCCGGGGATCTGCGCCACCGTCGGCTTGAGCAGGGTGTCGGCGAGGTCGAACAGCTGGTCCTGCGGCATGCCGGAGGAGGTCAGCGTGATGAACAGGATCGGGATCTGCGAGGTGTCGAACTTGAAGTACTGCGGCGGGCCCGGCATGCCCGAGGGCAGGTCCGGCGCCGCCGCGTTGATCGCCGACTGCACGTCGCGCGCGGCGCTGTCGGCCGTACGGTCGAAGGTGAAGCGAACCATCACCGAGGCTTCGCCTTCGCGGGCGTTGCCGTACATCTCGTCTACCCCGGGGATGCGTCCCAGGTGTCGTTCGAGCGGCGCCAGGATGGTGCTGGCCATGGTCTGCGCGCTGGCGCCGGGTTGGCTGGCCACCACGTAGACGCCGGGGAAATCCAGCGACGGCAGCGCCGCCACGCCCAGCAGCAGGTAGGCCCAGAAGCCGGCCAGGGTCAGGCCCAGAGCGAGCAGCGAGGTGCCGATCGGGCGACGGATCAGGGGAGCGAAGATGTTCACGGGGCGTCCGTACCGCGGGGAAGCTGCGCGGCAAGCGCCGCGTCGGGGTGGCTAGCGTAGCGCGTGGTCGCAGCGAGGTTTGTGGGCCAGAGGATGGGCAGGGTCATGCCGCACGTTATGCCCCGCCCGTGCAATCGAGGATGTGCCTGAAGTCCGGCCCCTGCCGAAAGGCAGGGCCGGAAAAGCGGCCGATCGGCGTGGCAGTGGCTGAGCGGGAACTCATCCCCCGGGCGTGTAACGCACCGTCAGGTACCAGCTGCGTCCCGGCTGGTTGAAGTAGTACACCGTCTCGTAGCGGCGGTCGAACACGTTGGCCAGGCGGGCCTCGAGCTGCCAGTCGCGTGCGAAGGCGTAGCTGGCACGCAGGTCGGTGGTCGCGTAGCCGCCCAGGCGGTGCAGGTTGGCCAGGTCGTCGTAGCGCGCTCCGGCCGCAAGCACGGTGGTGCCCAGGCCGAAGGCACCGAAGCGCCGGTCCAGTTCAACCCGCGCGGTGCGCTCGGGGCGGCGCGGCAACAGGTGGCCGTCGTTGGTGCTGCCATCGTGGTTCCTCGGGCGTTGCAGGGTCAGGTAACCCTCCACCCGCCAGCCGCCGAGCGTCGTACCGGCCTGCGCCTCCAGCCCGCGGATGCGGGCGCGGCTGATGTTGCGCGGGAAGTAGTTGGCATCCAGCGAGATCAGCTGGTCGATGGTGGTCTGGTAGGCGTTGAGCGCCCAATGCCAGCCGGCCTGCTGCTGCGAAAGGCCCAGCTCGGCGCTGCGCGAGGTTTCCGGCTTGAGATCCGGGTTGCCGCTGCCGTAGGGGTAATACAGGTCGTTGAAGGTCGGCGCGTGGAAGGCGCTGCCCCAACTGGCCGACAGTTTCAGGCCGTGGTCGAACGCATAGCCCCACGCGGCGGCGCCGGTGGTATGGCCACCGAACTGCTGGTTGTCGTCGCGGCGCAGCGACAGCTGCATCTGCTGGCGGCCGAAGCTGCCTTGATACTGCACGTAGCCGCCGGTGTCGTCGCGGCTGTCGGCGAGGTAGCCGGTGTCGCTGGACAGGTGCTCCTGTTGCCAGTCGACGCCGAGCGTGAACAGCTGGTTGTCCGCCAGCGCCAGGTCGTTCTGCCAGGAAGCCTCGTTGCGCCGCGAGTTGCCGTAGCGCACGAACGTGCCGTCATTGTAGGTGCGTTGCTGGTCCAGGCTTTGTCCGGCCGCCAGGGTCACCTTCCAGGCCGACAGCGGGTCGAAAACCAACCGCGCGCCGGCGACCTGCTGCAGGTTGTGGTGCTGGTTGCCGTACGGGGCGCCGTCGAACTCGACCCGGCTGTCGCTGCGTAGCCAGCTGGCGGCGAGTTCCGTGCCGTCGTCCCAGCGGTAGCCGGCATTGGCCAGCGCATTGCGGTTGCGGTAGGCGTCCGCATCCGGCTCGTCTGCGAAGCAGCCGGCGAAGGCCTCAGCCGCGCCGACCCGGCAGGCGTTGATGCCGCGGGTGTACTGGCCGCCCAGGCTCAGGTTGTACCAGGCATGTGCATCGCCACCTGCCAGACCGACCTGGCCGTCGGCGTAGCCACGACTACCCGTGCCCAGCCGCAGCGAGGGCGCCAAGCCACCGTTGCGCGGCCCATGCCGCGTGAAGATCTGGATCACGCCACCGATGGCGTCGGCGCCATACAGGCTTGAGCGAGGCCCGCGCACTACTTCGATGCGCTCGATCTGGTCGAGCGGCAACTGGTCGAAGGCCGGAATGCCCGCGCTCACCGTGCCGACCCGTACGCCATCGATCAGCAGCAACGTGTGCGAGGAATTGGTGCCGCGCAGGAACAGCGAGCTCTGCTGGCCCAGCCCGCCGGACTGGACGAAGCTCACCCCGGGCAGGCCCTGCAGCAGGTCGATCAACGACACCGGCTGCAGGCGGTCGATGTCCTCGCGGGTGATCACGGTGACGGACGACAGCGCGTCGTCCACCGTTATTGCCGTACGCGTTGCGGTGACGATCACCGGGGCCAGCGCGGCCGTGTCGGTCGCGTCCGCCGCCAGTGCGGCGAACGTGCTGCCGCACAGTGCGGCGGCGAGCAGGGTCTTCTTCATATGTGTGCGTTCCTCGGCCGCGCGCCCACGCACGGCCATGCGATGGATGAACTGGCCGATCGCGGCGAAAGGAAGGGGGAACGACGGGCAGGCGCGGGCCATGCACGAGGTCCGGCCCGCCCACCGCAGGTCCACCAGGCAACGCTTCGGGCCGGTCTCCGGGCTCGCGGGCGCAGGCCGGGGCCTGCCGGGGCGGTGCCTTCCCATGCGCGTGGCACAGTGGCTTGGGGCCGTCCCTTGACTCGCTTACCGTTGCGGGGGCAGCGCCGGCCTGGTCGTGCATCGCACAACGCACCGGCTTCCCGTTTCATCCCTCCGGCTGAACGCCGTGGGACACCCGAAACGTCGCGGATCTTACCTAAAAGCTGGCCGCGTTTGGTTTTTTTCTGCAGATCCGTCCTTGCGGAGCGCAAGATTTTTCTTTGCTGCAATTGCTAAGAAAAAGTTGACATTGCGTTACGCATGGCGGTAGGTTGCCTCAGCGAATCATCGTGATTGCGTGGTTTGCGGGCGACGAATGGAACGCTTGGGGCGAGACCGGCGAACGGTACTGACCGTATCCCGGGGTAACAGGAAAGCGTCTTTCGTTGGTATCCGGTGTGCTGGCCGTCGTGCCCTGCCACTTGGTTTTTACATGACTCGTCTAATGGGTCGATCTGGGGAGATCTTTCGATGAATAAGCGTTACATGTCGCGCGGGGCCCTGCCTCGTCGCACTGCACTGACGGTGGCGATGGCCATGGGCCTCGGCTTTACCGGCCTCGCCCTCGGCCAGGCCACCACCGGCAGCATCTTCGGTACCGCGCCGGTGGCTGCCGGCGAAACCGTCGTGGTCCAGGGCGCCAGTGGCGCCACCCGCGAAGTGACCGTCGACGCCAGTGGCCGTTATTCGGTCAACGGGCTGCCGGTCGGTCGCTACACGGTCAGCCTTCGCAAGGATGGCCAGGTGCTCGCCACGCAGGACAACGTCACCGTTTCGCCGGGTGGCGGTACCAACGTGCCCTTCGCCGCCGCCGCGAGCGCGGAAAATGCACAGAACCTCGGCGCCGTGCAGGTCGTGGCCAGCGCGCTGCCCGCCATCGACGTGACCAGCGTCAACTCCAGCACTATCATCACCGCGGCCGACCTGGCCAAGCTGCCGGTGCAGCGCAGCGCCGAGTCGATTGCGCTGCTGGCTCCCAGCACGGTCCGTGGTAGCGGTTACTTCGCCAATGGCGGCAATGCGATCGCCTTCGGCGGTTCGAGCGTGTCCGAGAACGCTTACTACGTGAACGGCTACAACACGGGCGAGCCGTACAAGAACATCGGCGGTTTCCAGCTGCCTTATGGCGCGATCGACCAGCAGGAAACGCTGACCGGTGGCTACAGCGCCAAGTACGGCCGTTCCGATGGTGGCGTGATCAACCAGATCGGCAAGCGCGGCACCAACGAGTGGCATTTCGGTGGCCAGGTCGTCTGGCAGCCGCGCTACCTCGAAGCCAGCCCGCGGAACAACTACTACGGACATCCGGCTATCCCGGCGCCGGTGGGTGGCGCACCGTTCCAGCTGCAGAGTCCTGATCTCCCGGGCACGTTGCGCCAGTACCGCAACGACAACAAGGAGTGGGAGACCGTCTACTCCGCCTACATCGGTGGTCCGCTGATCAAGGACAAGCTGTTCATGTTCTTGGCGGCTGAGACCAGCAAGACGCAGAGCACGGACGTCCAGAACACCGATACCAGCAAGGTCGCCTACAACACCGACAAGAACACGAAGTTCTACGGCAAGTTGGACTGGAACATCACCGACAACAACGTGCTCGAGCTGACCGCGTTGAAGAACCGCCAGAGCTACGGTACCGGCCGGACCTACGACTTCGACTATGACACTCTGCAGTCGGGGGCTTTCGTCACCAACAATGACGTAAGCAAGGACAACGCGCAGTTCTACGTTGGCCACTTCACCAGCTACATCACCGATAACGCCACGCTGAGCATCCTGTACGGCAAGGCGAAGTTCCAGGATCCGACGATCTACGGCAACACCAGCCCGTTGCCGTTCATTTCGCGTCCGTACAACGAGAACCCGGCCTTCCTGCCCCCCGGTACCAGCGACCTCGGTATCAACAACAATCAGACCAATACGACCTGGTCGTCGAACGCGGCGACGAACAACACTCATGGTCTGCGCGTTGACTTTGATTACAAGCTTGGCGACCACGACCTGTCGGTCGGTATCGACAATATGTCCTACGGTGCCAAGAACCAGGGTCCGTCGTTCGTCAATCCGAGCAACCCTGCGCAGAACTTCTACTGGCGCTACCTGATCAGCAAGACGGGCGAGCACTATGTGCAGACACGTCAGGTTGGCTGGCAGACCAGCATGACCATGACGCAGAAGGCCTACTACCTGCAGGACGCCTGGCAGATCAGCCCCACGTTCCTGCTGAACGTCGGCATCCGCAACGACCACTTCACCAACAACAACGACCAGGGCATCGCCTTCGTCGACGAAAAGAACCAGTGGGAACCGCGTATCGGCGCCAGCTGGGACGTCAACGGCGACTCGAGCTTCAAGATCTATGGCAACGTGGGCCGCTACTACCTCGCGCTGCCGGACAACGCAGCCGAGCGTGCGGCCAACGTCTCGACCTACCTTACCCAGAACTTCGACTACACCGGCATCGACCCGGCCACCGGCGAACCGACCGGTCTGACCCCGCGCAACGACAGCACCGGTGGTGCGATTGTCTCGCCGGACGGCGAGCAGGGCCTGCCCAAGGACCCGCAGCAAGTCACCGCTCGCAACCTCAAGCCCGAGTACGTGGACGAGTTCATCCTGGGCTTCGACAAGCAGCTGAACGAGCAGTGGAACTACGGTGCCAAGGCGATGTGGCGTGATCTGAAGGCCGCCATCGACGACGAGTGCTCGCCGGGCCGCATCGACGCCAAGATGACCAGCATGGGCATCGATACCACCAACTACTATGATTCGCTGTACGGTGCGTCCTACTGCCGCCTGTTCAATCCCGGTCAGACCAACACCATGTTGGTCAGGGGCAATGCCGGCAGCGGCGCGCCCGACCAGCTCGTTTCGATGAGCACGAAGGACTGGGGCTTCGATCGCGGTGCGGTTCGCAAGATCGGTTCGTTGAACCTGTACATGGAGCATCCGTTCGACGGCAAGTGGCAGGCTCGCATCGACTACACCTGGAGCCGCGGCTTCGGCAACACGGAAGGCCAGGTGCGTTCCGACTTCGGCCAGGGCGACGTGTCCAAGACCGAAGATTGGGATTCGGCCGAGCTGATGCAGGGCCAGTACGGCGAACTGTTCAACGTCCGCAAGCACCAGATCCGCCTCCGCGGCAACTACCAGGTCACGCCGGAATGGCTGGTGTCCGCCACCATGCTGGCCCAGTCCGGTGTTGCCAAGGAGTGCCTGGGCTATTACGGCCCGGATGCCAGCGGCGACCCGACCGGCTATAACAACGGCGGTTCGGGCAACTATCACTGGTGCGCGGGCAAGATTGTCCATCCGGGCGATCCGGGCCATACGCCGTGGACCTTCCCGCTCAACCTCGGCATCCATTACACGCCGGCGTTTGCGGACCACAAGCTGGCCTTCAACATGGACATCTTCAACGCGTTCAACCAGCAGCGTGGCATCCAGTATGACCCGGCCGGTGAGGCGGGCGACCACGTGATCAACAACACCTACAACCAGCCGATCTTCTATGAAGAACCGCGCATGGTGCGTCTGTCGGTGTCTTACGACTACTGATAGTTCGGGCTGACCTCAGCCATGAAGCCACCGGTCGAAAGGCCGGTGGTTTTTTCTTTGGAGCGAGCCAATCTGGCCAGGCCAGGCTTTCCCGCATTGGGGGCAAGGGTCATGCCATCCCTTGGTCTCTAGTCGAGTCGACTCAGCAGAAATCGGTATCGTCTAGCGAGGTAACTGAGCAGCCGCCTGCGGCGAGCGCCTCACGCAAGGGTTCCAACTGCAGGGCGTAATCGCGCCAACGGCCGAGCCCCTTCATGTGAATTGACTCCCGCACCTGCGCACTACTGCGGGTTGCGACGGGATCTGCATTCCGCTCCGGGCGCAGGCAAGCTTCCTCGACCTCCAGCCCGCAGTGAGACAGCACTTGCCTTACGACCGTCTCGGGACTGCGAACCAGTGAGGCATAAGACACGTCCAGCATGGCGCCTGGCAGCGTCTCGTGCCAATGCTTCACCAAGCGGGTGTACAGGAGGTAATAGTGGGCCAACGCCTTGAGATCGTAGCTGTAGGGCGAAATGTTGCCGAACATGGCCTTGAAGTTAGAAAAGCACGTGTCCATGGGATCCCGAACCATATGCAGGACCGGTGCATGGGGCAATGCGCGGCGGATAAAAGCGACGAGCTGGATGTTTCCCGGCAGCTTGTCGACATAGAACCGTCGTCCGCGTGCCATCCATTGGGTCTGCTTTAAATAGCGCAGGCCGAGTTGCTCGAAATCAATGTCATCACCTTGCCTCGCAATGCGCAACAGGCTGCCGTCATTTGCAGGGACGACATCTGCAACCCAATGCAACTGCCGCCAGAAGTCGACGATTTCGCCCGCAGAAGCCACTTGAGAATGGCTGGAGAGAATTCGGTCCAGCAGGGTAGTGCCGGAGCGAGGCATGCCAACAATGAAGATGGGCGTAGGACCTTCTGGGCGCACGGGTTCGGCGGTTCCCTGTCGAGGGAGCGTCATGTGGACCAGCGCATCCACTGTCGCCTCCTCCATATCTGCACGATAGGGATTGAGCCTATGCATCAAGGCATTGCACCGTGATAACGCCTGCCAGGCCTGCTCAGGGCGATCGAGGTCGTCCAGCGTCTTGAAGACGGCGTATTCGAATTCAGCGCGAACAAGCGCTTGGCCGGGATCTTCCGGCCGCTCGGGCAATAGCTGCAGCTGCTCCAACAGCTGCGGCAGGCGATGTACATCGGGTCGCTGCTTGCGCAGGTCGACGAGGGTTGCGGCTGCCTCGCCGTATTGGGGCCATCGTCGGAGACACTCTTCCAACACGGAGCATGCGGCCTCGGAGCGACCATTGAAATGGAGCAGCATGCCGTGCAGTCGCATTTCACCGGGCCCGTCCGCTCCTGCTTCAACCGCTTTCTCGATCAATGCAAGCGCTTCTCGAAACTGACCAAGCATGAGACGCAGATTTGCCTGGACCACCCGCAATGGGGCTGGGGGGTTCGGCGCCTGCTCGAGCATGTCGAGACAGGCGCGGGCCGCATTGGTTTGACCGCGCGCGATCAAGTGCTGCGTAAGGTCGGTGATGAGGGGCGCATCCCGCGGGAGGCACCTCATCGCCTGCAGCAGCGGCCGTGTCGAGGCTTGTAATTGGCCCTGTCTGAACAACGTGTCGGCAAGCCTGATACTCGAAGCCAAATCATTTGGTGCCTGCCGTACGATGGCTTCGAGCACCGTTTGCGCGCCCTGCCAATCCTGGTCGTCCATATGAGCCTTTGCACGTTGGCGAAGGCCATCGAGAAGTATTGAATCGCGCGAAATGGTCATGAGGCGATGATACCCGTGACCAGGCCGCGCCCTCAGTCCGTGTGCAGCTCCGCCACGAAATCGTAGATGTCGCCGCGATACCAAGAGCTGGTGAACTCCACCACGCGGCCGTCGTCGAGAAAGCTGCGTCGCTCGATGCTCAGGCCGGCGCTGCCGGTGGCCACGTGCAGCAGGCGGGCGTGCTGGGCGCCCAGGGACACGGCGCGCAGACGCTGCAGCGCGCGGCGGGGACGGCAGTTGCGTCGTTCCAGCGCCTCGTAGAGCGAATCGCGCACCAGCATCGGGTCGGGCAGCACGCTCGCCGGCACCACGCTGCGCTCGATCGCAAGCGGCTCGTCGCCAGCGTAGCGCACGCGGTGCAGGCGCACCACCGCCGCACCGGGCGACAGGTTCATCGCCATCGCTTCTTCCGGCGTCACCTCGCCGATGCCGCGCTCGAAGAACTCCGAACGCGGGTTCAGGCCACGCGCGCGCAGGTCCTCGGTGAAGCTGGTCAGCCGCGACATCGGCTTGACGATGCGCTCGGCGACAAAAGTGCCGGCACCGTGGCGCTGCGTGAGCAAGCCTTCCTCGACGAGGCCGGCGATCGCCTTGCGCACGGTGACGCGCGACAGGCCGAGCGCCTGCGAAAGGTCCCGCTCGCTCGGCAGCGCCTGGCCAGGTTCGATATCGCGGTGCTCCACCACGGTGCGGATCGCCCGGCGCAGGCGCAGGTAGGCTAGCGGCTGGCGCGTCTGCGGGCTTTCGCAAAGGCGGCGGTATTCGGCGGCGAGCGCGGTTTCCATACCGAAGACGATACCAATCACAAACCATTTACGGCAAGCAGCCATGCAAACGTATGCATGGTCTCTATCCGGGGCTGCACCATCTGGTATTTCACTGGTACCATCGTGCCGACCACGGCGGATGGCTCCCTCCGCCACCCCAAAAGCGCAATCGAGGTGAACCGTGACGGCTTCCCCCCTGCCCGTCGACCCGTTCGACCTGGTGATCTTCGGCGGCACCGGCGACCTGGCGCTGCGCAAGCTGCTGCCGGCGATGTTCCATCGTTTCGTCGACGGCCAGGTGCCTGCGGCCAGCCGCATCATCGGCGTGGCGCGCGAAGGGCTGGACGATGCCGGCTACCGCAGCCTGGTGCGCGACGTGCTCGCCGATGGCGGCGGTGCGAGCGACCGCATCGAGGCGTTCCTGCCGCTGCTGCGCTACCTGCCGCTGGATGCGCGCAAGGACGAGGGCTGGGAAGCTTTCGCCGCGCTGGTGGACGAGCAGCCCGAACACATCCGCGTGTTCTATCTCTCGACCTCGCCGGAGCTTTTCGTCGACATCTGCAACCGACTCGGCTCGCACGGCCTCAACGGACCGAACTCCCGGGTCGTGCTGGAAAAGCCGATCGGCCGCGACCTGGCCAGCGCCATGTGCATCATCGAGGCGGTCGGGCGCGTGTTCTCCGAGACGCAGACCTTCCGCATCGACCACTACCTCGGCAAGGAGACGGTACAGAACCTGCTGGCGCTGCGCTTCGGCAACGCGCTTTTCGAACCGTTGTGGAACGCCGGCCACATCGACCACGTGCAGATCACCGTGGCCGAAACGCTCGGCCTGGGCCGCCGCGCCGGCTACTACGATCGCGCCGGCGCGTTGCGCGACATGGTGCAGAACCACATGCTGCAGCTGTTGTGCATGGTCGCGATGGAACCGCCGGCCTCGCTCGCGCCCGACGCCGTGCGCGACGAAAAGCTCAAGGTGCTGCATGCGCTCAAACCGGTCGACATGCGCAACGTCGCGCAACTGACGGTGCGTGGCCAGTACAAGGCGGGCGCGATCGACGGCGAGCGCGTGCCGGGCTACCTGGAGGAGCTGGACGATGGCCACTCCAACACCGAGACCTTCGTCGCGCTGAAGGCGGAAATCGCCAACTGGCGCTGGGCCGGCGTGCCGTTCTACCTGCGCACCGGCAAGCGGCTGGCCACACGGCTGTCGGAGATCGTGGTGGCGTTCAAGTCCGTACCGCATTCGATCTTCGACGCTTCCGCCGGCCCTCTGGCGCACAACCGGCTGGTGCTGCGGCTGCAGCCGGACGAGGGCGTCAAGCTGTGGCTGACGATCAAGCACCCCGGCCCCGGCGGCCTGCGCCTGCGCCACGTGCCGCTGGACATGAGCTTCGCCGAAGCCTTCGGCGTGCAACAGCCGGACGCCTATGAGCGCCTGCTGCTGGACGTGGTGCGCGGCAACCCGACGTTGTTCATGCGTCGGGACGAAGTCGAGGCCGCCTGGCGCTGGATCGACCCGATCCTGGCCGCCTGGGGCGCCGCTGGCGAGCCGCCACGTCCGTACGCAGCGGGCAGCTGGGGCCCGAGCGCGGCGGTGGCGCTGATCGAGCGCGATGGCCGCACCTGGAACGAGGACAGCGAGTAGACGCGGCGCTTCACCCGGTGCCGGCAGCGATCTCCCGACACTGTCGAACCCAGCCACCGCCAGCGCGCCCATGACCACCTCGCTCAACCTGACCATCTACGATTTCACCGACAGCCACGCGCTCGCCACCGCGTTGGCCGCGCGTGTCGCCGACCGCCTGCGGGCGGGCCTGCTCGAGCGCGGCTTCGCAGTGCTGGCGGTGTCCGGCGGGCGCACCCCGCTGCAGTTCTTCGACCTGCTTGCGCGGGCGACGCTGGACTGGTCCAAGGTGCAGGTCACGCTGGTCGACGAGCGCTGGGTGGATGAGCGCGATCCGCGCTCGAACGCGCGCATGGTGCGCGAACATCTGCTGCAGGCCGCCGCGGCGTCCGCGCGGTTCGCGCCGTTGTACACGGGCGCCGCCACGCCCGAGGAAGGCCAGGCCGAAGCCGCCCGGCGCGTGCACGCGCTGCCGTTGCCGTTCGATGCGGTGATGCTTGGCATGGGCCCGGATGGCCACACCGCCTCGTTCTTCCCCGGTGGCGACCAACTCGCGGCCGCGCTGGATCCGAATCTGCCCACTGGCGTGCTGCCGATGCGCGCGCCCGGCGCGGGCGAGCCGCGCATCACGCTGACCCTGCCCACCCTGCTCCAGACACGCCACCTGTTCCTGCACATCGAGGGCGAGGACAAGCGCGAAGTGCTGGCCCGGGCCCGGCTGGGTCTGGGCGAGGCCGCGCACTATCCGGTGCGCGCCGTGCTGGAACGTTCGCCGGTGCCGGTGGACGTGTACTGGTGTCCCTAGATTTGCCGTTGATCGGCTGCCCCGCGCCTGCGTGGCCGGCACCCTGGAGGTTTTTGCAATGAATCCGCTGCACCCCGTCCTCGCCGAAGTCACTGCGCGCATCATCGAGCGCAGCCGTGACAGTCGCGCGGCCTACCTGGCACGGATCGACGCCGCCGCGGGCGGCGAGGGTCCGCACCGCGCGCAGCTCTCCTGCGGCAACCTCGCTCACGGCTTCGCCGGCTGCAGCGCGCCGGACAAGGCCGCGCTGCGTGAAGGGCGCGCGGCCAACCTGGGCATCGTCACCGCCTACAACGACATGCTCTCGGCGCATCGGCCCTACGAGCGCTACCCGGCACTGATCCGCGACATTGCGCGCGAGCTGGGTGCCACCGCGCAGGTCGCCGGCGGCGTGCCGGCGATGTGCGACGGCATCACCCAGGGCCGCGCGGGCATGGAGCTGTCGCTGTTCTCGCGCGACGTGATCGCAATGGCCACCGCGGTGGCGCTCTCGCACGACATGTTCGACGGCGGCCTTTACCTGGGCATCTGCGACAAAATCGTGCCCGGCCTGCTGATCGGTGCGCTGAGCTTCGGCCACCTGCCCGGCGCCTTCGTGCCGTCCGGGCCGATGCCCAGCGGCATCCCCAACGAGCAGAAGTCGAAAGTGCGCCAGGCCTATGCCGAGGGCAAGGCGACGCGCGAGGAGCTGCTCGAAGCCGAGGCTGCCTCCTACCACAGCCCAGGCACCTGCACGTTCTACGGCACCGCCAACTCCAACCAGATGCTGATGGAGATCATGGGCCTGCAGCTGCCGGGATCGAGCTTCGTCACGCCCGATACGCCGCTGCGCGACGCGTTGACCCGCGCAGCCGTAGAGGCGGTAATCGCCAACGCCGCGCCCGCCACCCGCCTGCCGCTGGGCCACATCGTCGACGAGCGGGCCATCGTCAACGGCGTGGTCGGCCTGCACGCGACCGGTGGTTCGACCAACCACCTGCTGCACCTGGTTGCGATGGCGCGTGCCGCGGGCATCGTGTTGAGCTGGGACGACTTCGACGCACTGTCGTCGGTGGTGCCGCTGCTGGCGCGCGTGTACCCCAACGGCTACGCCGACGTGAACCAGTTCCACCAGGCCGGCGGCATGGCTTTCCTGATCGACCAGCTGCTCGATGCCGGCTTGCTGCACGCGGATGTGCAGACGCTCGCCGGCAAGGGGCTGGCCGCGTACACCCTCGTGCCGGAGCTCAATGACGCAGGCCATCTCGCGTGGCGGCCGGTCGGCAAGGAGAGCGGCAACCGCGGCGTACTGCGCGGCGCGGACGAGCCGTTCCGCGCCGACGGTGGCCTGCGCCTGCTCGACGGCAACCTGGGCCGCGCAGTGATCAAGGTGTCCGCGGTGCCCGACGACCGGCTGGTGATCGAAGCGCCCGCGGTCGTGTTCGACGATCAGGACGCGGTGCGCGTCGCTTTCGAGCGCGGCGAACTCAATCGCGATTTCGTCGCGGTGGTGCGTTTCCAGGGCCCGCAGGCGATCGGCATGCCGGAACTGCACAAGCTCACCCCGACGCTCGCCGTGTTGCAGGATCGTGGCCACCGCATCGCGCTGGTCACCGACGGGCGCATGTCCGGCGCCTCCGGCCGCGTGCCGGCGGCGATCCACGTCACGCCGGAAGCGGCCGCCGGCGGTCCGCTGGCACGCGTGCGCGATGGCGACATGCTCCGCCTGGACTGCACCAGCGGCCGCCTCGAGGTGCTGGTGGACGCCGCCGAGTTCGCCACCCGCGTGCCAGAGGCAGGGAGCCAGGAGACCCACCAGGCCGGTACCGGCCGCGACCTCTTTGCGCTGTTCCGCCACAACGCCATGAACGCCGACCTCGGCGCCGGAGTGCTCTGATGAACCAGGCCGACAGGCAGCAACAGATCGAGCGTGCGATGTGCCTGGCGCCGGTGATTCCGGTGGTGGTCATCGAGGACGCGCGCGCCGCGGTGCCGATGGCGCGCGCGCTGGTCGCCGGCGGCGTGCCGGCGATCGAGGTCACCCTGCGCACGGCGGCGGCGCTCGAGGCCGTGCGCGCGATTGCCGCGGAGGTGGAAGGCGCGGTGGTCGGCGTCGGCACGGTACTGGGCGAGGCGGACCTGCTCACGGCATACGATGCCGGTGCCCGCTTCGCGGTGTCGCCCGGCGCGACCGCGCGGTTGCTCGATGCGGCCGAGCAGATCCCGCTGCCATTGCTGCCCGGCGCGGCTACCGCCAGCGAGGCGATGGCGCTGCTCGAACGCGGCTACCGCCACCTGAAGTTCTTTCCGGCCGTGCCGGCCGGCGGCGCCAGGCTGCTTGCCGCCTGGGCCGGCCCGTTGCCGCAGTTGCGTTTCTGCCCCACCGGCGGCATCAGCGTGGCCAGCGCCGTCGATTTCCTGGCGCTGCCCAACGTGTTGTGCGTGGGCGGGTCCTGGCTGACGCCGGCAGACAGGTTGGCCACCGGTGACTGGGCCGGCATCGAGCAACTCGCCCGCGCGGCCGCAAGCCTTCGGCCCTGAGTCCAGCCCGAAGCCCTCTCCCGGGAATGAGGTGAGGGTTCGGGCTACTGGTATACAAGTCGCGGAACGCGAGCTGCCCCCGCCCTTGCGTTCACCGTTCGTGCGGCGGCAACGCCCCGACACGTGCGACCAGTTCCCGCTGGGCCGCCCGTTCCACCGGCTTGTACGTGACTGTCGTCGTTGCCGGATGGCGCCCGAGGCAGTTGCCGTTGTTCCAGTCGCGCGCCGGCCGAACCGGTCGCGGCACGAAGCCGCCGCCACAATTCGGGCAGACGCCTTCCAGCACCCGCTCCACGCAGTCGCGACAGAAGGTGCATTCGAACGAACAGATGCAGGCCTCGGTCGATGCCGGCGGCAAGGGCATGTTGCAGTGTTCGCAGGTCGGGCGCAGTTCGAGCATCGGGAAGCTCCCTGGAAGGCGCCATCATCCAATGAAGCAGGCCGGCCGGGCTTGCTCCTCTGGTTACCGCCATGCGGAGGGTCGCACCCTCGCGCGACTCGCAGCCAGCTGCGAGCGTGCCGGTATCCTTGTCGTTTTTCATCCGGATCCCATCATGCCCTTTCTCCTGGCCGCGGCGCTGTGCAGCGTGCTGGTCTCGGTCCTGCTCAAGCTGGCCCGTCGCCTGGATGTCGACATAGGCCAGGCGATCGCGTGGAACTACGTGGTCGCCGTGGCGGCGAGCACCCTGGCCTTTGCGCCTGCGCCAGCGACCCTGCGGGCGGCGACGGCCGCGTGGCCGGCGCTGCTGGGCCTGGGCCTGCTGCTGCCGACCATCTTCCTGGCACTGGCCGGTTCGGTACGCCATGCCGGCATCGTGCGCTCGGAGGTAGCCCAGCGGCTGTCGCTGCTCATCTCGTTGCTGGCGGCCTTCGCACTGTTCGGCGAGCCGCTGAGCATGGCCAAGGGCGGGGGCATCGCCGCCGGCTTTGCGGCGCTGGTCGGCCTGGTGTGGCGGCCCTCCGCCAGCGCTGGCGAGATGGATGCCGGTGCCGCTCGCTGGGTCTATCCGTTGCTGGTGTTCATCGGCTTCGGCGTGATCGACGTGCTGTTCAAGCGCGTGGCCCAGGCCGGCGTGCCACTGGGCGCCGCATTGTTGGCGATGTTCGTGCTGGCGCTGCTGGTCTCGCTGGTCCTGCAGGGTTGGCGGCTGGCGCGTGGCCAGGCGCGCCTGGGTGGACGAAGCCTCGCGGCCGGCCTGCTGCTGGGGATGCTCAACTTCGGCAACATCCTGTTCTACCTGCGGGCGCACCAGGCGCTGCCCGGGCGGCCGACACTGGTGTTCGCAGGCATGAACCTGGGTGTGGTGGCGCTGGGCGCGCTGGCGGGCATGGCGGTGTTCCGCGAGCGGCTTTCACGCTTCAACGTGGCGGGCCTGGCCCTGGCGATACTGGCGATCGCGTTGCTGGCGCGGGGTTAGCCCGGCGGCGGCAGGCGGCACGCAACCCATCCGGTCATCGTCGCCTTGCGGGCAGGATCGCACGGCGCGTGACTTCTGGGGTATGAACGACCGCCAGGGCGCGCCTATGCTGGGCGCTTCCATGTGCTCCGTGAGGTCTTTCCATGCGCAAGCTCTCCCTGGTCGCGGCGCTCACCGCGTTGCTGCTCGCCCCCGGCGCGTTCGCCGCGGACAAGGCCAAGCCGGCTTCCGACGAGGCCAAGCCCGAGGCCACGCTGGTGCAGCCGCACAGTGCCCAGAGCAGCGGTTCGGTGAGCGTCGAGGGCAAGCGCATCGACTACAAGGCCGTCGCCGGCACGCTGGTACTGCACGAGCACGGCGACGACAGCGACGAGCCGACCGTGAGCATGTTCTACGCCGCCTATTTCAAGCAGGGGGCGGACCCGGCCAAGCGGCCGATCACCTTCATCTACAACGGCGGCCCGGGCTCGGCCACGGTGTGGCTGCACATGGGCGCCTTCGGCCCCCGGCGCGTGGTCACCAGCGACGACAGTCATACGCCGGCGGCGCCCTACGGCCTGGTCAACAACGACTACAGCCTGCTCGATGCTTCGGACCTGGTGTTCATCGATGCACCGGGCGCGGGCTTCTCGCGGCTGATCGCCGACGAGAAGGACAAGGCCAAGCGCGACGAGCAGATGGACAAGCGCAAGAAGGCCATCTACGGCGTCGATGGCGACGGCCACGCCTTCGCGCAGTTCGTCACCCGGTTCCTGTCCAGATACGACCGCTGGAATTCGCCCAAGTACCTGTTCGGCGAGAGCTACGGCACCACCCGTTCGGCGGTGCTGGCGAACATCCTGGAGAACGACGACAGCGTCGATCTCAACGGTGTCATCCTGCTTTCGCAGATCCTCTCCTTCGACACCAGCATCGATGGCCCCGAATTCAACCCGGGCGTCGACATGCCCTACGCCCTGGCGCTGCCGACGTTCGCCGCCACCGCGTACTACCACCACAAGCTGCCGCAGCCGCCGGCGCAGCTCGAGCCGTTCCTGCACGAGGTCGAGCAGTACGCGCTGGGCGAGTACGCCAGCGCGCTGATGCAGGGCGCGCGCCTCGATGACGCGCGCAAGCGGGCGGTTGCCGAGAAGCTGCACCAGTACACCGGCCTGCCGGTCGACTACCTGCTCAAGGCCAACCTGCGCGTTACCGGCGGCATGTTCGAGCACGAGTTGCAGTTCGACGGCGGGCTCACCACCGGCCGCCTGGACAGCCGCTTCTCGGGTCCTGCGATCGATCCGCTGGCCAAGGATTCGGAGTACGACCCGCAGTCCTCGGCGATCAGCTCGGCGTACGTGGCGGTCTTCAACGACTACGTGCGGCGGCAACTGAAGTTCGGTGACGGCATGCGCTACCGGCTGTATGCCGACATCGACCACTGGGACTTCTCGCACAAGGCGCCGGGCGCGCACGGCGAGGCCCTGCAGCAGTCGACCAACGTCATGCCCGACCTCGCGATGGCGATGAAGACCAACCCGGAACTCAAGGTCTTCCTCAATGGTGGCTACTACGACCTGGCCACACCCTATTTCGCGGCGCAGTACGAGATGAACCACCTGCCGATCCCGGCGACGCTGGAAAAGAACATCTCCTACGCCTGGTATCCCTCCGGGCATATGGTCTACGCGCACGAGGACTCCCTGAAGAAGCTGCACGACAACGTGGCGCGCTTCATCGAGCAGACCGACAACGTGAAGTGAATCCTTCCCTCTGCCTCGGGTAGAGGAGGGCGCAAGGGGGAGAGGATCCGGGCAAGGGCGGGCATCCCGCGCCGGCCCAGCCCTCCCCGGTCCCTCTCCCGAGGCGGCGAGGCTTTGCGTTGCACGCTTGCTATGCTCCCGACGACCGGACCCGAGCGAAGAAGCATGCGCGCCCTGATCGACCGCTACATCGACGCCTACAACCGCCTGGACGTGGAAGGCATGCTGTCCACGCTGCATCCGCAGGTGACCTTCCAGAACATCACCGCCGGCGTCACCACGGTACGCACGCAGGGCATCGAGGAATTCCGGCAACTGGCGCAGAGCACGCTGCCGCTGTTCGCCCGGCGCCGCCAGACGGTCACCCGCTACAGCGAGAAGAACGGCGTGGCCGACGTGGGCATCGCGTTCGAAGGCGTCTTCGCGCTGGACCTGCCCAACGGCGCGCGCGCCGGGCAGGCGATCGCGCTGGACGGGCGCAGCGAATTCCGCATGCACGACGGTTTGCTGACCCACGTCGCCGACATCAGCGACTGACGCCGCCGCTTCTCACATCGCCAGGCCGACGCGGTGCGGCTCGCTGCCGGCGCGCCGCAGCAAGGCGTTGCGCCAGCGCTGCTGGGTGGCGCCCTCGGCCTGCTGCAGGAACTGCGGCTTGTTCGCCACCAGCGCGGCCACCGGCACGCCGTCCTCGTACAGCACGCGGGTACCAGCCAGCGCAGGCAGCTTGTCGCCGGCGAGCACGGTACCGACCAGGTTGAGCGGATCGCTGCCGCTGACGCAGACCAGCTGCTGCGCGGGCTCTCGCTGACGTACCCCGCGCAGGCCGCCGATTGCTTCGGGCAACGCGAACTGTTCGCCGACCAGACCCTCCACGAACCGCCCGCCGCGGATCTCGCCGCGGGCCTCCAGCCGGTGGTACACGCGCAGCAGCTCGCGCCAGGAGGGCAGCCACGGGGCTTCGCGCTCGAGCAGCTTCCAGAACACGACCCCGTAGCGGCGAAGCAGAACGCGTGCCACGTGTTCTGCTTCAGCTGGATCGGAGCGGCGCGAAGCGCCTGCTTTGCTTCCTCTTCCCTCCGGGACGAGGATTGAGGCAAGGGGCCGGCCTTGCGCGGAGTTCCCGACGAAGCTGCCGGCAAGCCCCTCCCCCTCGCCCGACCCCTTCAAGGCCGCCTTCCCCCCGGAGGGGAGAAGGAAGGGGCGCGCCAGCGACCAGCGCCCGGCGTCCTCGATCTCGCTCAACGCGTGCCGCCGCGCGCGGCGGTGCGGGCGCGACTCGCGCTTGGCCGCAGGCAGAAGCAGCGCACGCAGGCCGGCGAAGCTGTCGGCGGTGACACAGCCGGCGGCGACCAATTCACCGAGCGCATTCTCGAGCTCGGTGCGCAGCAAGTGCGTGGCGTCGAGCAACTCGTCGAAGAACAGCGCGCCATGGCTGGCCAGCGTATCGGCGACCGCCTGGGCTCGCGATGAAAGCAACTGCTCCTGCGTCTGCTCCCCCGCGGCAACGGACGACCAGAGGGGCATCTGGCGGCGCGGCAGCAGCACGATCGGCGTGGCGCGCACGGGCCCGGCGCTGCCGCCGCCGGCGCGCAGCCGGTTCCAGCCGAACCGGCCGGCGCGGCACAGCTCATCCAGCCAGCGGCTGGCGTAGTCGCCCACGCGCGAGGGCAGCAGTTCGGACTCCCAGGCACCGGCGGCAGCCTCGTAGCCTTCGAGCTGGTGCAGCGTGGCGATCAGGCCGTCGGGGCCTTCCAGTCGCGTGTCGGGCGTGAGGTGTTGCCAGTCGGCCAGGAAGCGCATCAGGTCGCGGCGGCTGACCGGTTCGATCTCGCGGCGCAGGCGCCCGATGGTGTAGCGATGGATGCGCGCGAGCAGGTGGCGTTCGCACCACTCGATGGCCGGCGCGTCCGGGGTGAAGCGGCCCTGCATGACATAGCCTTCCGACTGCAGGCGCAGCAGGGCCGGCTCGACGTCCGCTGGATCGACGGCGAGCGAGGCGGCCAGCGCCGCGGGCGTGATCGGGCCCAGGCCGCCCAGGCGGCGGCGGACCAGTTCGAGCAGGGCGTCTTCGCGGGTCCACGGCTGGGCGGCGTAGTCGGGCGGGGCGCTGATCGGTGGATGCAGCGTGGCGTTTGCGTGGATGACCTGCCACAGGGGCAGCACCTCCGCGGCGACCCACACGCTCTCGACCCGTCTCCCCTCTGGGCAGAAGGTGGCCACGAAAGGGTCGGATGAGGGGCCGGGGCTCGCGGGGAGGCCTGCCGTTTCTTTTGGGGGGGTGCCCGGCAAGCGCGATCCCTCAGCCCAACCCTCTGCCCGGGGGGGAGCGGGAGCTGAGTCCGAGGCGATCGCGAAACGCGTGGCGCGGTGATGCTTGGCGAGCGCGTCCAGGCGTTCCCGCCATCCAGCGTTGCCGGCCACTTCGTCGTCCGTGACGAACCCCAGCAATGTCAGCGCCTCGTGCATCTCGTCGCCACTGCGCACCTGCGGCCAGGCCTCCTCGCGCACGGCGGCGATCGCATCAGGGTCGAGCCGGCCCAGGTCGTCGGCGTCCTCTGCGTTCCAGCGACGGTTCTGCACCGCCTGCGTGCGGCGCTCCTCCAGCGGTGCGTCGTCGAGGTAGGCGTACGGCGCGGCCGAGAGCACTTCGGAGGCGAGCGGGCTGGGGCCGGTGAGGTCGCGCGCGACCACCTGGATCGCGCCCGTCTCGAAGCCGCGCAGGATGCGCAGCAGGCCGTCGACGTCCATCGCCTCACGCAGGCAGTCGTGCAGGGTCTGACTGACCAGCGGGTGGTCCGGGATCTGGCGCTCGCCGACGATGTTCTCCAGGCAGGCGACCTGGTCGGGAAAGACGGTGGCGAGCAGGTCCTCGCTCTTCATGCGCTGGATCTGCGGCGGCGTCTTCTTGCCGCCGGTGTAGCGTGGCAGCGCCAGCGCGGTGACCGCGTTCCAGCGCCAGCGCGCGGGGAACAGCGGTGCATCCAGCAGCGCCTGGACCAGCACGTGCTCGGCGGAGTTCGAGTGCAGGTAGCGGGCGACCTCCTCCAGCGGAAAGCTGTGGCTGGTCGAGAGCGACAGCACGATCGCGTCCTCGGTCGCCGCCGCCTGCAGTTCGAAATTGAACTGGCGGCAGAAACGCTTGCGCAGCGCCAGGCCCCAGGCGCGGTTGATGCGGCTGCCGAACGGGGTATGGATCACCAGCTGGGTGCCGCCCGATTCGTCGAAGAACCGCTCGAACACGATCGTGTGCTGGGTGGGCAGCACGCCGAGCGCGACCTTGGCGCGGTGCAGGTAGTCGGCCAGCTGCTGCGCGGCCGCCTCGCTCATGCCGAGCGTCGCGCGCAGCCACGCCACTGCTGCGGCGACACCTCCGGCATCCAGGAGATTCGCGATCTCCTCCCGCAGGCGCGCCACGCCGAAGGAAAGCTCGTCGCTGCGCCCGGGCGCCTCGCCCAGCCAGAACGGGATGCTCGGCGGTGCGCCGTGCGCGTCTTCCACGCGCAGGCGGTCGCGCTCCACGCGCTGGATGCGGTAGCTGGTGTTGCCCAGCTGGAACACGTCCCCGGCCAGGCTCTCGACGGCGAAATCCTCGTTGACCGAACCGACGATCGTCGATTGCGGCTCCAGTACCACCAGGTAATCGGCCGTGTCCGGGATGGTGCCGCCGGAGGTCACTGCGGTCAGCCGCGCGTTGCGCCGTGCGCGCAGCTGACGATGCACGGCGTCGCGGTGGATATACGCCGCACGTGGCCCGCGACGTGTGCTGAAGCCCTCGGAGAGCATGCGCACGATGGCGTCGAACTGCTCGCGTGGCAGCTCGCGGTAAGGATGCGCACCGCGCACCAGCGCATACAGCGCGTCCTCGTCCCACTCCTGGCAGGCGACTTCGGCGACGATCTGCTGGGCCAGCACGTCGAGCGGCTGCACCGGCTGCACCAGCGCATCGAGTTCGCCGCGGCGCACGCAATCGAGCAACGCGGCGCATTCGAGCAGGTCGTCGCGGCTGGTCGGGAACAATCGCGCCTTGGGCGTGCCGCTGACCGCGTGGCCCGAGCGGCCGGCACGCTGCAGGAAAGCGGCGATGGAACGCGGCGAGGCGAGCTGGCAGACCAGGTCGACGTCGCCGATGTCGATGCCCAGTTCCAGCGACGCGGTGGCGACCAGCAGCTTGAGCTCGCCGCGCTTGAGGCGTTGTTCGGCATCCAGCCGCAATTCCTTGGCCAGGCTGCCATGGTGTGCGGCGACCGCCTCCCGGCCCAGCCGCTCGGCGAGGTGGCGCGCGGCGCGCTCGGCCATGCGGCGGGTGTTGACGAAGACCAGCGTGGTGCGGTGTTCGCGGGCGAGCTCGGCGAGGCGATCGTAGACGGTGCCCCAGGTGTCGTTGGACATCACCGCTTCGAGCGGGACCGGCGGGACTTCGATGGCCAGATCGCGGCGGCGGGTGTGGCCCACGTCGACGATTGCGCAGCGCGATGGATCCTTCTCCTCCGTACTTGATGAGAGCCCGGGGAGACGGTGGCCCGAAGGGTCGGATGAGGGGCCGGGGCTCGCGCGGGAGCCGGCTGCAGTTTGCTCTTGGGTGGATCTGGGCAAGCGCGGCCCCTCACCCCCAGCCTCTCCCCGAAGGGGAGCAGAAGCGCGCGCTCCGACCAGGAAGCGCGCTACTTCCCCGATCGGCTTCTGCGTCGCCGACAAGCCGATCCGCTGCAGCGGCCGCTGGCACAGCGACTCCAGCCGCTCCAGCGACAAGGCCAGGTGCGTGCCGCGCTTGGAATTGGCCAGCGCATGGATCTCGTCGACGATCACCGCGCGCGTGCTCCTGAGCATCGCCCGTCCCGAGGCCGAACCGAGCAGCACGTACAGCGACTCGGGCGTGGTGACCAGGATGTGCGGGCTGACCTTGCGCATCAGCGCGCGCTCGGCCTGCGGCGTGTCGCCGGTGCGCACGGCCGTGCGGATGGCCACGTCGGGCAGGCCTTCGGCGGCGAGCTCGGCACGAATGCCCTCCAGCGGCGCCTCCAGGTTGATGTGGATGTCGTTGGACAAAGCCTTCAGCGGCGAGACGTAGACCACGCGCGTTTCATCCGGCAGCTCACCGCCGTGGGCCACGCCTTCGCGCACCAATACGTCGATCGCTGCGAGAAAGGCGGTCAGCGTCTTGCCCGAACCGGTCGGTGCCGCCACCAGCGTATGGCGGCCCGCGCGGATGTTCGGCCACGCGCCGGCCTGCGCCGCGGTGGGCGCGGGGAAGCTGCGCTGGAACCAGCGGGCGACGGCGGGATGGAAGTGTTCGAGCGGCATGGCGGCTTCCGGCGATGGCGGCGGCGCTAAGCCCATAATATGGGGACGGCCGTCTCATCCTTCGAGCCTGGTCAGGATGCCGCCGGCCGGCTAGGTTAGCGGCTGGCGGGTGGCAAGGCAGGCGCGTGGACGCAAGGCAGGCAAGCGGGGGCAAGCTCGATTGGCTGATCGCGGCCGACGGCCGGCGGCTATGCCTGCACGACTGGCCGCTGGCCGGCGCGCAGGCGGGCGTGCTGTTCGTGCATGGCCTGGGCGAGCACGCCGGCCGCTACGGTGCGCTGGCGGCATGGTTCAACGCACGCGGCTATGCGGTGCGCAGCTACGACCAGCGCGGCCACGGCCGGTCACCCGGCCAGCGCGGCGCACTGTCGAGACCGCTGGAGCTGCTGGAAGACCTTGCGCAGGTGTACGGGCGCTTCGCCGCCATGCTGGAGGCACCAACGCTGGTGCTGGGCCACAGCATGGGCGGGCTGGTCGCGCTTCGCGCCGTGCTGGATGGTTATGTGGTTCCCCGCGCGCTGGTGCTGTCCTCGCCGGCGTTGCGCACCTGGACGCCGGCCTGGGAGCAGGTCATGGCCAGGCGGCTGGCCCGGATACTGCCGAACCTTCCGCTGCGCAGCGGCCTGCCGTTCGAAGCGCTCTCGCAAGAGGCGGCGGTGGTCGCGGCGTACCGGCACGATCCGCTGCGCTCGGGCTGGATCACCCCGCGGCTGGCCCGCTTCATTTTCGAGAGCGGGCCGCACTGCATCGCACGGGCGGCGCAACTGGCGGTGCCGACGTTGTTGCTGGCGGCGGGCGCGGACCGCCTGGTCGATGTCGCCGGCAGCCGTGCGTTCGCCACTGCCGCCGAGGCTGGCGGCTGGCTGACCACGCGGCTGTTCGACGGGCTGTTCCACGAATTGTTCAACGAAGCCCAACCGGCACGCGGCGAAGTGCTCGCGCAGCTGTCGTGGTGGCTGCAGGTACAAGGTTTGCCCTGAAGCCCCCTTCCGGAGGAGGACTTCAGGGGCGCCGTGCCGCTGCTGCAACGATCGGTCGGCTCAGGCCCCGGGCTTGCGGCCGTCCTTGTCCTTGGGCTCGCAGGGCGAATGGCCACAGCCGCAGGGTCCGTCGGCCGGCTCGTTCACTGTCTGGCGGCAATGGTCCGAGCAGTAGGTGTCGCCGACGGGCACGGTGCAGCGACAGGCCGGATGGGCGCAGCGCTGATTGGCGGTGGCGTTCATGGCATCAGTGCGCGTCGCTGCGCTTTTTGCCGCCCATGCCGGCGATCTGCTCGGCCATCTGCAAGTGCTCCTTGAGCGCCGGCAGGGTGGCGCTGGCGAACTGCTTGAGATCCGGGTCGGTGCCGTTCTGGCTCTCCATGCGGAACATCTTGATCGCCTTGCGGTGGTCCTTGACCATCGCTTTCGCATACGCCTTGTCGAAGCTCGCGCCGCTCAGGGTCTTCAGGTGGTCGGCCTCCTGCTTCTGCATCGGCATCGGCGCGCTGGGCAGGGTGACCTGCTTGCGCTGGGCGATGCTGGTCAGCTGGTCGTTGGCCTTGGTGTGGTCGTCGATGATGCGCTGGGCCAGCTGCTTGACCTGGGCGGAGGACGTCTTGTCGAGCGCGATCCGGCCCGCCTGGATCTCTGCCAGGTTGGCGGTGGCGGCGTGGCGCATGAACATCGTGTCGTGGTTGCCCTTGGCCATGTGGTGGCTGGTGCTGTGGCCGGTGTCCCGGCTGCTGGCCGCGCTGGTACTGCTTTGCGCGAACGCCGTGCCGGCCAGGCCGCCCAGCAGCACTGCGCCCAGCAGCAGGCTGATGCGTCGCAGGGTCATGTCGTTCTCCTGGTGGATGGTGTGCGGCGTCCGCGCGTGGCGGCGGGCCGATCAGTCGTCTTCCTCGCTCTTTCGTTCCTGGCGGCCGGCCTTGGCCTGCTGTGCGCTGTCATTGCGCCGGCCGTGACTGGCTTCACCGCCCTTGCGGCCGATCGTGGCCATGTGCTCGCGATTGGAGCTCACCGCCTCGCCGCCTTTCTGGCCGGCGCGGCGTGCTTCCTCGGACGTGAACTGGTGGGCGTGGCCGCTGGCATGCGCGGCACGGCCACCCTCGCTGGCGATCTCGCGCTGGCGCTCCTCATCCATGCTGGCGAAGCCGCGCTTGCTGGTGCCGCTGCCTGGATTCTTGCTGGACATGTCGGTGCTCTCTTCTTCCGTTCGGGGGGGGACGTCGAGCAGTGGCCCGACGGCGCACCGCGTTGCGCGGCGGCTGCCGTGTGGTCGCAACATCCGTGCCATTGATGAAATGCGCCGAACGCCGCTATTACGTCTGCAACGTCGTCGACAGGCCGGATGCTGTCGTGCCTGCTCGGAAGCGGTCGCGGCAAAACTACAAAGCCGCTTGGAAAAAATGCCGCGACGGGCAGCTAGGGGCGGTGATGAACGCGTGGAGTGAGACTAGACGTTTGCCGCGGAAGCATCAGGCGAAAGGCGTCGATGGACGCACGGGTTTCGCCAGGGGAATCCACGCCTGACGCGGTGGATCGGCGCGGCGTGCCTGCCGCGGGGAGCCGGGGCTAGTTGAGCTCGGAGCGGCGCAGGGTCGGCTGCTCGGCAAGCAGGCCGCGGGCGAGCTCGGCGCAGCGCAGGCAGCCACTGCCGATCTGGTTGAGCACGGCCAGTACCTTGGCGTGGTCCTTGCGCTCGAGCATCAGCGCGGCAAGGTCGGTGCGCATCAGGATGACGTTGAGCGCGTTGTTGATCGCATCGACCACCGGTACGGGGTCGGCTCCCTGCACCTGCTCGACGGCCTCGCGTCGCTCGCGCTGCAGCAACACGGCGATCCAGGCGCCGACGTGTGCCAGCGCGGCACGCTCATCGGCCTTGAGCATGCGTGGACGGTACAGTGCCAGCCCCAGCGCCGCAGCGGGACGGCGGGCGCGCCGGCACGGCAGGGCAATGGCGCGCAGGTGTGCGCTGCCGCTGCGCTCGCGCGCATCGCTGCGTTCCACGGTGAGCGCCGAGCGCAGCGACTGCGCGGCCACGTGGCCGGCCAGCGCACGCGCCTCGCGCCGCGTGGGCGGCGGCGGCGGCAGCTGCCAGCAGTAGCGGCCCTGCCCGCTGGGCCGGTGTGGCGCCACCAGCAGGCAGACTTCGGCGTGCCATTGCAGGCTCACGTGCTGCAACAGGCGATCGATCGCCTGTCCCGCGGAGGAGGCGTCCAGCGCTTGCAACGTGGTCGGCAGCGGCAGGGGGATGGGGGTGATGGCGGAGCTGGCCGGTCGGGCGTTCATTTCATTCGCGGTCTTCATGCTGGTAACGCGACAGCTTGTTGTAGATCGTCTTGAGGCTGACCCCCAGCGCCTCGGCTGTCCGCGTCTTGTCGTTGTCGAAATGCGCAAGCGTGCGCAGGAGCATCTGTCTTTCCATTTCCTCGATGGTCATGCCAATGCGAAAGGGCATGCTGCCGTGCTCGTGGGCCTGGTGCAGCGGATGCTGCGGCGGCTGTGCGATCTGCATGTCCAGTTCGTCGCCGGACATCACCCAGGCGCGTTGCACCGCGTGCTTCAGCTCGCGCGCGTTGCCGGGCCAGTCGTAGTCAAGCAGCCGGCGGATCGCGTCCGGGGCAAAGCGGCGCTCGGTGCCGTAGCGCTGGTTGAGCCGGTCCAGGAAATGCTGGGCCAGCAGCGCGATGTCGCTGGGGTGTTCGCGCAACGGCGGCATCATCAGCGGAAAATCCATCAGGCGGTAATACAGGTCCGCGCGCAGCACGCCGTCGCGAACGGCCTGCAGCGGGTCGCGGTTGGTCGCCGCGATCACGCGTACGTCGACCGGTTTGCTGGCGCTGGCGCCCACCCGTGTGACGTCGCGCTCTTCCAGAACGCGCAGCAGGTGCGTCTGCAACTGCAGCGGCATCTCGGTGCATTCGTCCAGGAACAGCGTGCCGCCCTGCGCCTGCTCGAAGAACCCGGCGTGGTCCTTCACTGCCCCGGTGAAGCTGCCGCGTTCGTGGCCGAACAGCTGGCTGGTCAGCAGGTCCGGTGCGATGGCACCGCAGTTGACCGCGACGAAGCGGCCGCCGCGTTCGCTGTACTGGTGCAAGGCGCGCGCGGCCAGTTCCTTGCCGGTGCCGCTCTCGCCATGGATGAGCACGGTGACGTCCAGCGGGGCGACGCGGTGGATCTTTTCGAACAACCGTGCCATCACCGCGCTGGCGCCGATCAGCTCGCCGCAACGCTCGGTTGCAGCGTCCGACGCAGTGCGCAGTCGGGCGGCCGCGACGGCCTGGTCGAGCAGGCGGTTGAGCTGGGCGCCCTCGACCGGTTTGATCAGGTAATCGAGTACGGGAAGCTGCAGCGCTCGCACAGCGGTCTCCACCGTCGGATGTCCGGTCACCACCACGACCTGGCCCGTCTGCTGCGGATCCAGCCGGCCGATCAACTGCAGGCCGTCACCGTCGGGCAGCGACAGGTCCAGCAGCAACAGGTCGAAGCGTTCCTCGGCGGTCAGCTTGAGCGCGTGCGCGAGGGAGGCGGCGCCGGTCACGGTGCAGTCTTTGGTTTCGGCGAAAGCGGTTACCACGTCTAGGAATTGGGAATCGTCGTCAACAAGCAGTATGGAAGCGGTCTTCGGCACAATTTCACCGGAAGGGGGGTCAGCGACCCCGAGCTGTCGCGTGGAAGGATCGGTCGCGTCTGCGCGTCCGCGTATCCACGGCGACAGCCGCAGCTGTGCAGCGCTTGCCAGGTCGGCGTGGACAACACCGACGATGCCGCAAGCGAAGTGCAAGCTGCGTCGAAGAGATGTTCCCGGTTGTAAGGCTTGACTGACATGCGCCTGGCGTACGCCCCACGCGCGTAGCCGCGTAGCCGCTGCACCGCGCCTGCCGGCGTGCCGGGCAGGCAGGCGCGTGCAAGGCGTCAATGTCTGCTGCGTCCGCCGACGTCGCCGGTGCTGGGCGGCGTCGTGCCGGTGGTGCCCGTGCCGCCGACGGATGGCGGCGAAGCGGGGGTACCCGGCGATGCCTGCGCGCCACCCGAACTGCCGCGTCCCACGCGCAGATGGTTCTGGATGTCCTTGACACCGCCGAGGTCGTCGACGAGGTCCTCCGCTGCATGCTTCATCCAGCGCACGGGCACGCTGCCTTCCAGTGTGACCGTGCCCTGGCTCACCCTGACCTCGATGTCGCCGGCGTCGATGTCTGCATCGGTCAGGGTTTCGCAGGCCAGCTCGCGCAGGCGGTCGTCGCTGCGCTCGTAGCCGCGCGGCTGGGTGCCGCGGTACTGGCCGCGCTGGTCGCCCTCGTCGAACCAGTAGCGCTTGCCCTGCTGGCGGAAGCCGGCGCCGCCGTAGGTGTCGGTGTGGGCGTGCTGGCTGCCGCTGTCGCCACGGCCGGGCGAGTCGCGGCGTGCGCCGTAGCGTGGGCCGTCGTAGTCGTGTTCCTGTGTCCAGCTGGCGCGCCTGGCGTCGTTGCGGGCATCGTCGTGGTCGCTGCCCTGGCCGTAGGCGCGCTCGCTGTCGTAGCCGCTGTTGCTCTGGCCGTGCCGGCCGCGGCCGTAGTCGGGCTCGCTCCGCCACGCGCCGGCGTTGCGGCCGTAGCCGTGTGCGCGGCGGCGGTTGTCCTCGTCCTGGTAGCCCTCGACGAAGTGGCGTTCGGCGTGGGTGTCCAGGCCGTAGCGTGCATCGCCACGGGCGTCACGCGGGCGCGACTGCCGTTCCTCGTCGCCGCGGTAGCCGCCGCCGTAGCGGGCAGGCTGCTCGTCCCAGCGCGGTTCGCGCCCGCCTTCGTCATCCCGGCGCGGATGGGCGGCTCGCCAGGGATGCTTGGCGGCGTAATCGTCATCGTCGCCGTACGCACGCACCGGACGCTGCGCCTCGTAGGGGTCGCGTAGATTGCGCTCGCGGATGCGGTCGTCGCGGGTGCGGTAGCGGGAGCGTTCGTCGTCTTGGCTGTCGTCGTTGCGACTCATATCCTCTCCAGTGTCAGCAGGCGAAAAAATTGCAGCGGGCATGTCAACTTTTGCGTCAGTTGAGCCAGCAGCGCATGGGCGTGCCGGGGTCGCCGATGCGCGGTACCGGCACGCCGGGCTCGTGCGGATCGATCGCCGGCATATCCGGCTCGCGCGGCCTGGGCGCGCGCACCGGGTCGCCCGGGTCGTAGGGCTGCGGCGGCGTGGGATCCGGCGGCAGCGATTCGGGATCGCCGACCGGCTTGGACGGCACCATGCTGCCGGGCGGCATGCGCGGCACGCGGATCGGATTGACGAGCGGCGGGCAGGGCAGGAAGTGGTGCATGGGATGCCTCGTGAAGGAGGAACACCCCATGCCATACAAGCCACGTGCCAACCCTGAGCAGGCAGCGCCGGCGGGCCCGGCCGTGGGCGAGACGCTTGCAGCTTTTACCGGACGCGGCAGTTTTTACAGGCGTACGGCAGTGGTGCGCCTGGCTGCTTCTATGGCGTCTGCGCCTGCCTGAGCGGACTCGGCAGCAGGGCGCGCATGTGATGGACCAGCGCGTCGAATTCGAACGGCTTGGTCAGCAGGTCGGTGTCGGCATCGAGGGCCCAATCCTCGGGCATGGTCTCGGCGTAGCCGGTGACGAACAGCACCTTCAGGTCCGGCCGGTGGCGCCGTCCGATGTCGACCATCTGCAGGCCGGTGAGTCCGGGCAGGCCGATGTCGGTGACCAGCAGGTCGATATGTTCGTCCGATTCGAGGATCGCCAGTCCGGCGTGGCCGTCGCGTGCCTCCAGCACGCGGTAGTGCAGCTCGCGCAGCTTGCCGGCGACCACGTCGCGCACCATGTCCTCGTCCTCGACCAGCAGAAGGGTTTCGCCGGCCGCCGGCTCCCAGCGCGTAACCGTGCTGCGCCCTTCGAGCGTGCGCATGCTGCGCCGCTCGCCGCTGGGCAGGTAGATCGAGACGGTCGTGCCGTGGCCGGGCTCGCTTTCCAGCTCGATGGCGCCGCGCGACTGGGTCACGAAGCCGTGGATCATCGACAGGCCCAGGCCGGTGCCGCGGCCCTTGGGCTTGGTGGTGAAGAACGGGTCGAAGGCGCGCGCGCGCACTTCGGGCGTCATGCCTGCGCCGGTGTCGCTGACCTGCAGCAGCAGGGTCGGCGCATCGCGCAGGCTGTGCGGCCGGCGCAGCGGTCCCTCGCCCGGCGGCACCGAGCCGGTGCGGATGGTCAGGCAGCCGCCCTCGGGCATCGCGTCGCGAGCATTGATCGACAGGTTGAGGATCGCGCTCTCCAGCAGGTTCGGATCGCACAGCACCGGCACCAGCGCGGGCGCCAGGTCGAGCTTCAGGGTTATGCGCTCGCCCAGCGTAGCCGGCAGCAGTTCGGCGATCTGCGCGACCAGGTCGTTGAGGTTGACGCTCTTGGGCGCCAGCGGCTGGCGGCGAGCGAAGGCCAGCAGGCGGTGGGTCAGCGTGGCCGCGCGCTTGGCCGAGTCGATCGCGTTGCCGAGGAAACGGTCGACGTCCTGGCGGCCGGCCGCCAGGCGCATCTCGACGACCTCGAGCGAACCGATGATGCCCTGCAGGAGATTGTTGAAGTCGTGCGCGATGCCGCCAGTGAGTTGGCCCAGCGCCTCGATCTTCTGTGACTGGAACAGCTGCGCGCGGGTTTCCTCCAGGTGCCGCTCGGCTTCCATGCGCTCGGTGATGTCGCGGGTGATCTTGGCAAAACCCAGCAGTTGGCCGTCGCCGTCGCGGATCGCGTCCACGGCGATCTCGGCCATGAAGCGCGAACCGTCCTTGCGCACCTGCCAGTCGACCACGACGTAGCGGCCCTCCTCGCTGGCTACCGTCATGGCGGTCTGCGCGACCTGCGGGTTGACGAAGAAACGCGCCAGCGGGCGACCGATGATCTCGGCCGCGGCGTAGCCCTTGATGCGCTCGGCACCGGCGTTCCAGTCGGTAACGATACCGTTGGCGTCGAGCATGCAGATGGCGCAGTCGGTAACACCGTCGACGAACAGGCGGAAGCGCCGCTCCACCTCGCGCAGGCGCTGTTCGGTCATGCGCCGCTCGGTGATGTCGCGGGTGACCATGGCAAAGCCGAGCAGGTGGCCGTGCTCGTCGCGCACGGCGTCGCATACCACGTGCGCCCAGAAACGGCTGCCATCGCGCCGCAGCCGCTGGGCTTCCTCCTGGAAGCGGCCATGCGCCGCGGCCATGTGCAGGATCAGTTCGGGGCGGCCGCCGGCGCGCTCCTCTTCGGTGTGCAACAGGGCGAAGGCGCGACCGACGATGTCGGCGGCGCGATGGCCGTGGATCTGTTCGGCGCCGGCGTTCCAGCTGCGGATCCGGCCCTGCGGATCGACCATGAAAATGGCGTAGTCCAGGATGGACTGCACCAGCAATTGATAAGACTGGGTCCCGCTCGTGTCCACGCCACCGTCCTTGCACAGCAAGCACCGCGCCACGGCCGTCCATGACGGTGTCATCGGCATATCGTTCCCCGGGCAGAGGGGTGCAGTCGCGACGCGACCGCGTTCCGCTTGGCCGGCGTCAACCGAACCTACCTCATGTGGCTAGTGGGATAAACCGGAATAGGGCGGCTTGCCCTCGTCGGCGACGGTGCAGGCCCGGGCATTCCTGGCGCGTGCATCGGCGATGGCGGCCAGCAGAGCCTTGCGATCGTACGGCTTGGGCAGGAAGGTCGCGGTCGGGCCAAGGCGGTCGCTGGAGGCCTCCGGGTCGCCGGAGATCACCACCACGGCGGCATTGGAGCCGCGCCGGCGAAGTTCCTCGGCCATGCTGATGCCGTCCTGCCCGCCACCGATGTTGACGTCGGTGACGATCACGTCGATCTCCGGCTGTTCGTCCATGAGCCGGATGCCGGCCTTGGCGTCGCGCGCGGACAGTACCTGGTAGCCGGCAGCATCGAGCAGCAGCGCCATGACTTCGCGCGTGTCCGCATCGTCCTCCACCAGCAACACAAGGTTGTCCTTCGCCATGACCCCTCCAAGCGCTTGCGCGGCCAGAACCGTGAATGTTGGCCATACGGAAGTGACGGAAGCGTGCAGGCCAAAGCGTTGCTGCGTCAAGCATTAAGCATGCGATCTTCCGCTTGCGGTTCACAAATATTCACGCCGGCGGGCAAGCCACGCGTTCGAGGCTGCGATCGGGCGCCTTAAGAACCCATGAGCGCAGGGTCAACGGACTCCTTGATACGTCGATCGATCGCAAACTATTGAGCGGACACGCAAAAATTTGCGCCGATAACCACTTTGCCTTCACCTTGATGACTCCGCGTTTTCACCGTCGCCTGCCTAGGCTTGTTTTTTCCAGCGGGAAGGGAGCGGCAGACGTGAACCACGATCCGGCACGCCGGGATTTCCTCAGATTGGTCGGGGTAGCCGTCCCCGCCAGCATGCTGCTATGTGCCTGCGGCGGTCACGACACGGGCAGCGCCGCGCGCGGTGTGCGGTCGACGGCCTACTTCGAATCCGGGGAGATGGACTTCATCCGTGCAGCGACCGCGCGCCTGATTCCCGAGGACGCGCTCGGGCCGGGGGCCGACAAGGCCGGCGTGCCCGCCTTCATCGACCTGCAACTGGCCGGTCCGTATGGCCGGGCCGAGCGCTGGTACATGCAGGGACCCTGGCCCAGCGGCACCGACAGCCAGGGCTACCAGCTGCGCTACACGCCCGCACAGATCTACCGCCAGGCGATCGCCGGCATAGACAAGCACTGCCGCGCCAAATACCAGCAGTCCTTCGCCGGACTCAAGACCGACCAGCAGGACGAAGTGCTGCACGCGCTCGAAGGCGGCAAGGTGGATCTCGGCGACCTGCCTTCGAAGACCTTCTTCAACCTGCTCTGGCAGAACACCCAAGAAGGCTTCCTGGCCGATCCGGCCTACGGCGGCAACCGTGACTTCGCCGGCTGGAAGCTGATCGGCTTCCCCGGCCCCCGCTACAACTACGTGCGCGAGATCGGCGAGTACGGCAAACCCTACGGACAGCCGTACGTCAGCCTGATCGGCCGCGTGCCGGGCGAGGCGCTGACGCATGCCGGCGGTGCCGCCTGATGGCCCGGCGGCTGCCGCCGGTGGACGTAGTGCTGGTCGGCTTCGGCTGGACCGCCTCGATCATCGCGCAGGAACTGACCGACGCCGGCGTGCAGGTGCTCGCGCTCGAGCGCGGCGCCTGGCGCGACACCGTGCCCGACTTCGCTACCGACCACATCCAGGACGAGCTGCGCTACGCGGTGCGCAAGCAGATCTTCGAGTCGCCCGAGCGCGAAACGATGACCTTCCGCAACAACACCAGCCAGACCGCGCTGCCGATGCGCCATCTGGGCTCGTTCCTGCCGGCCGCCGGCGTCGGCGGCGCCGGCGTTCACTGGAACGGGCAGTGCTGGCGCTTCCTGCCGCAGGATTTCGTCATCCGCACGCATACCGAGCAGCGATACGGCAAGGGTTTCATCCCTGCCGACATGAACCTGCAGGATTGGGGTGTCACCTACGAGGAGCTGGAGCCGCACTACGACCGCTTCGAGTACCTCTGCGGCGTCTCCGGCCAGGCGGGCAACGTCGGCGGGCAGCTGGTCGCCGGCGGCAATCCGTTCGAGGGTGCGCGGGCGCGCGGCTATCCATTGCCGCCCTTGGAGCGTTGTGCGTCCACCGTGCTGTTCGACAAGGCCGCGCGCGAGGTCGGCTTCAAGCCCTTCCCGTGCCCGGCGGCCAACGCATCGCGTCCCTATCGCAACCCGCTGGGCGTGCAGATGGGCCAGTGCACCTACTGCGGCTACTGCGAGTGGTTCGGTTGCGGCAACTACTCCAAGGCCAGCCCGCAGACGACCATCCTCCCGGTGCTGCTGAAGAAGGACAATTTCCGCTTCAAGACCCATTGCGCGGTCACCCGCGTCAACACCGACAACACCGGCAAGCGCGCCACCGGCGTCACCTACGTCGACGTCGACGGCAACGAATGGGAGCAGCCGGCGCAGATGGTGGTGCTGTGCGCGTTTGCCCACCACAACGTGCACCTGCTGCTGGTCTCGAAGATCGGCCAGCCCTACGACCCGGTGTCCAACACCGGCGTGGTCGGGCGCAACTACGCCTACCAGATCACCTCCTCGGTCGACGTGTTCCAGAAGGAGCGGTTGAACCCGTTCATGGGAGCCGGTGCGCTGGGCCAGGCGGTCGACGAATTCAACGGCGACAATTTCGACCACGGCCCGCAAGGTTTCGTCGGCGGCGGCTACATCGCACTGTGGAACACCGGCGGCCGGCCGATCCTGCAGCACTACCTGCCGGAGAAGGCGCCCAAGTGGGGCGCCGGCTGGAAGAAGGCGATGCACGAGAACTACCTCACCGCCTGCTCTATCGCCACCCACGGCAGCGTGATGAGCTACCGCTCCAGCTACCTCGATCTCGATCCGACCTGGCGCGACGCCTACGGCAACCCGCTGCTGCGGCTGACCTTCGACTTCCAGCCCAACGAGCTGAAGATGTCCGGCTTCCTCACCGACAAGGCCGCGCAGATCGGCCGCGCGATTCCGGGCGCCACCGTGCACGAAAAAAAGCGCGGAGGACCCTACTCGATCGTCCCCTACCAGACCACGCACAACACCGGCGGCGCGGTCATGGGCAACGATCCGAAGACCTCGGTGGTCAACCGCTACCTGCAGAGCTGGGACGTGCCCAATCTATGGGTGATGGGCTCGAGCGTGTTCCCGCAGAACGCCGGCTACAACCCGACCGGCACGGTCGGCGCGCTGACCTACTGGTCGGCCGCGGCGATGAAGCGCTATCTGAAGAACCCTGGCCCGCTGGTGACGACATGAGCGCCGCAAGACTGTTCGGCTTCGGTTGCCTGCTGGCGCTGCTGGCAGTGTGCGCGGCCTGCAGCCACGACCGCGATGAAGCGGCACCATCGACCGTCAAACTCGGCGAGCGCATGAGTCCGGGCCCCTGGGGCCAGATCTCGCGTGGCCGCTACCTGGTGCGTGCGGGCGATTGTGCGGCCTGCCACACCGCCGAAGGCGGCGCACCGTTTGCCGGCGACCGCGCCATCCCGACGCCGTTCGGCACCATCTACTCGAGCAACATCACCCCGGACCCGGACACCGGCATCGGGCGCTGGACCGACGAGGACTTCTACCGCGCGATGCACGAAGGCATCGACCGCGAGGGCGACCACCTGTATCCGGCTTTCCCCTACCCCTGGTACACGCGCCTGAGCCGCGATGACGTGCTGGCGATCAAGGCCTATCTCGACACGCTCACACCGGTGCGCCAGGCCCACCGCCCCGACGAGCTGCCGTGGCCGCTCGACCAGCGTGGCGTCATGGCGGTGTGGAACGGCATGTACTTCGACGCGGGCACCTTCCAGCCCGACCCGAAGCGCTCGCCGCAGTGGAACCGCGGCGCCTACCTGGTAAAGGGTCTCGGCCATTGCGGTGCCTGCCATAGCGACAAGAACTTTGCCGGCGCCACCGACAAGGACGACCCGCTCACCGGCGGCTTCGCCGAGAACGCGTTTGCACCGAGCCTTGCCGGCGGCACCCGTGACGGCCTCGGCAGCTGGCCCGAGCAGGACATCGTGCAGTACCTGGGCACCGGCCGGAACGGCCGCACGTCGGCCGCCGGACCGATGGCCGAGGTGGTGGAAGACTCCACCCAATACCTCAGCAAGCCTGACCTGCAGGCCATCGCGGTTTACCTCAAGAGCCTGCCGGCGCGGAAGGACTCGGCGGTGGCCAGCGTGGACAAGGACACCCTCGACCGTGGCGCAGCGCTGTACGTGGACAACTGCGAGGGCTGCCACCTGAAGCAGGGCCAGGGCGAGCCTGGCGCCTTCCCCCCGCTGCGCCAGAGCTCGGCCGTGCAGGCCAAGAGTGCCGACACGCTGATCAACGTGATCCTCAACGGCTCGCGCATCCCCAGGACCGCCGCTGAACCGACCGGGCTGGCGATGCAGGGCTTTGCCGACCACCTGGACGACGCGCAGATCGCCGATCTCACCACCTACATCCGCAACGCCTGGGGCAACCGGGGCGAGGCAGTGGATGCCGGGCACGTGGAAGACCTGCGCAAGTCGCTGCGCCAGTCGCCGGGTGGCTAGCTCGTTGCTCCCTCTGCCCTCCGGGGAGAGGGCTGGGGTGAGGGGTCGGTGCTCGCGGGGAAGCTCCCGGTGAGAGCGCGTACTGAGGGGTCTTTCGCAAGATTGACCCCTCACCTCAATCCTCTCCCATCCCTGATAGGAGCCGGGGGAGAGGAGGCGAAGGTTGGCGCTTCGCGCCGCCGTTATTGGAGAAGAGCGCGGCCGCGCGCACTTCACACGCGACCTGCGATGGTAGCCGGCGAACGCTCGCTTGAAGGGACCACAACGAGAGGTCGATGACCCAGATCTTCCATCCACGCTTCGGCCTGTTCGCCAAGCTCACCCTGATCGCCTTGCTGGTGCTGGTCAGCGCTGCGGTGCTGGCCTGGCGCGGGCTTACCAACGAACCGCACCGCATCGGCGAGGCCGTGGAGCAACCCGTTCCCTTCAGCCACAAGCACCACGTCGGCGATGACGGCATCGACTGCCGCTATTGCCACGACACGGTGGAGACCTCTTCCTTCGCCGGTATGCCGCCGATCTCCACCTGCATGACCTGCCACTCGCAGCTCTACACCGACCAGGCGGTGCTCAAGCCGGTGGTCGACAGCTGGCAACGCGGCGTCGCGCTGCACTGGCAGCGCGTGCACCAGCTGCCCGACTTCGTCTACTTCAACCACTCCATCCACGTCGCCAAGGGCGTCGGCTGCGAGAGCTGCCACGGCCGCGTCGACCGCATGCCGCTGACCATGCGCACGCAACCCTTGTCGATGCAGTGGTGCCTGGACTGCCACCGCGCACCGCAGAAATACCTGCGCCCGCGCGCGCAGGAATTCGCCATGGGCTGGAAGGCAAAGGACCAGGACACGCTCGGCCTGGCGCTGCTCAAGCGCTACCACATCGACACGCGTCGGCTGACGGACTGCTCGGTATGCCACCGCTGAGCCGCCGGCCCGCAGGAGACGCAGCGTGACCGGGCCCCGCTCCGCCATGGACGCCTTGCGCGGGCAGCTTGCCGATGCCCGCGGCCCGCGTTACTGGCGCGCGCTGGAGGAACTGATCGAGCAACCTGCCTGGCGCAGCCGCCTGCAGGAGGCCTTCCCGCAACTCTCGCGTCTCGAACCGAAGCTCGACCGCCGCGGCTTCCTCAAGCTGCTCGGCGCCTCGCTCGCGCTGGCCGGCCTGGGCGCCTGCAGCCGCCCGCCGCAGGAACAGATCGTGCCGTGGGTACGCCGCCCCGACCAGCTGCCGCCGGCCCTGCCGCGCTTCTACGCCAGCACGCTGGCCTGCGCCGGCGACGTCGCCGGCGTGCTGGTGGAAACCCATCAGGGCCGGCCGACCAAGATCGAGGGCAACCCCGCGCACCCGATGAGCCTGGGCGCCACCACGCCGGCCATGCAGGCGGCGGTACTGGAGCTGTGGGATCCGGACCGTTCGCAAGGCCCGGTGCACGAGGGCGTCGCTTCCAGCTGGGATGCCTTTGGCGACGAGGTGCGCGGGCTCGCCGCGCGCTTCGCCCGCGACGGTCGCGGCCTGCACGTGCTCAGCGGCCGCCTCGACTCGCCCACGCTGGCCGCGCAACGCGACGCGTGGCTGGCGCGCTTCCCGGGCGCGCAATGGCACGCATACGAAGCGATCGACGAGGACAACGCGCTGGCCGGCGCGCAGCTGGCCTTCGGCAAGCCGTTGTGCGCGCGCCACCACCTCGATCGCGCGCAGGTGATCGTGTCGCTGGAAGCCGACTTTCTCGCCTCGATGCCAGGCAGCCTGCGCCACGGCCGCGATTTCATCACCGGTCGTGATCCGGCATCGGACCATTTCAACCGCCTCTACGTGGTCGAGGCCTCGCCCACGCTCACCGGCGCCAAGGCCGACCATCGCTGGCCGCTGGCCAGTGCGCAGGTCGGTACGTTCGCACTGGAGCTGGGCGAGCTGCTGGGCCTGCCCGGTGTGCGTGCCGGGCAGTCCAGCGGCATCCCGCAGCGTCGCCTGCGCGCGCTGGCGCAGGACCTGGACAGCCGCCATGGCGGCTCGCTGGTGCTGGCCGGGCGCACGCAGCCGCCCTGGGTGCACGCGCTCGCGCACCTGCTGAACGAGGCGCTCGGCAATGTCGGCCGCACCGTCGAGTACTACGCGCCGGTCGAGCCCTGGACCTCCTCCGCGACAAGCCTGCACGAGCTCACCGAGGCGATGGCCGACGGCCGGGTCGATACCCTGCTGATCCTCGACGGCAACCCGGCCTATGCCACGCCGGTCGATGCGCACTTTGCGACGCATCTGGCCAAGGTGCGCAACCGCATCCATCTGGGCCTCTACCGCGACGAAACGGCCGTCGCCTGCCAATGGCACCTGCCGTGCGCGCATCCGCTGGAGAGCTGGTCCGACCTGCGTGCCGCCGATGGCACCGCCAGTGCGGTCCAGCCGGTGATCGCGCCGCTGTACGACGCCCGCAGCGCACACGAACTGCTGGCCATGTTCCTGGGCGACGGGCAGAGCCCGCGTGCGCGCGTGCAGGCGACCTGGCGCGCCCAGGCCGGCACCGACCCGGAAGCGTTCTGGACCGCCAGCCTGCAGCAAGGCGTGATCGCGCGCAGCGCGCCGCCGGCGCAGGCGGTGCAGGTGGACCATGGCTTCCTTGCACGGATTCCCGCGCCCGCCGACCAGCCCGGCCTGGAGCTGCTGTTCGCACCCGACCCGACCGTGTGGGACGGGCGCTACGCCAACAACGGCTGGCTGCAGGAATGCCCCAAGCCGTTGACTACGCTCACCTGGAGCAACGTCGCGCTGGTCAGTCCGGAGCTCGCGCTGGCGCATGACATCAAGAACGGCGACGCCATCGAGCTGCGCATCGATGGCCGCCACACGCAGGCGCCGGCGTGGATCATGCCGGGGCAGGCCGCGCGCAGCATCACCGTGCTGCTGGGCTACGGCCGTCGCCACGCCGGACGCCTGGGCGAACAGCTCGGCTTCGACGCCTACGCCCTGCGCAGCACGGACGCGCCGTGGCGCACCGATGGCCTGCGCATCAATCGCACCGGCGCGCATTACGCGCTCGCCACCACCCAACGGCACCACACGATGGAAGGCCGCGCCCCGGTGCGCAACGCCACGCTCGACGCATTCCGCACCGATCCTGCCGTTGCGCAGGCACACGCATCGGTGCCGCCCAGCCTCTACCCCGATCGCCCGCACGGCGAGTACGCCTGGGGCATGAGCGTGGACCTCAACGCCTGCATCGGTTGCGGCGCCTGCACGATCGCCTGCCAGGCGGAGAACAACATTCCCGTGGTGGGCGCCGAGGAGGTCGAGCGCGGGCGTGAAATGCACTGGATCCGCATCGACCGCTATTACGAGGGCGACGCGCGCGCCCCGCGCATCCACCACCAGCCGGTGCCTTGCATGCACTGCGAGCATGCGCCGTGCGAGGTGGTCTGCCCGGTCGGCGCCACCGTGCACGATTCGGAAGGCCTCAACGTGCAGGTCTACAACCGCTGCGTGGGTACCCGCTTCTGCTCCAACAACTGCCCGTACAAGGTGCGCCGCTTCAACTTCCTGCAGTACAGCGACCTGCACACCGAAACGCTGAAGGCGCAGCGCAACCCGGACGTCTCCGTGCGCAATCGCGGTGTCATGGAGAAATGCACCTACTGCATCCAGCGCATCGAGACGGCGCACGTCGCCGCCGACAGGGAAGGCCGGCGCATCGCCGACGGCGAAGTGCTGACCGCCTGCCAGGCGGTGTGTCCCACGCAGGCGATCGTCTTCGGTGACCAGCAGGACCCGGCCAGCGCGGTGAGCCGGCAGAAGGCCTCGCCGCGCAACTACGCACTGCTGGAGGAACTCAACACCCGTCCGCACACGACTTATCTGGCCGCCATCCGCAACCCGCATCCGGCGCTGGAGGACGACGCATGAGCGTCCGCATGCCCCGCACTTGCGCAATGCCCGCAAGGGGAGAGGCAGCCGCATCAGCCAGTGCGTGGTTTCATCGCCCGGCACCCGGCCCCAGCCGGCGGGCCGCATACAGCACCCATCAGGCGAGGCTTCGCACCGGCTGGTCGGCAGCAGGCGGGGGGCCTTTCGCATGAGCGCGCCGCCGATCTCCCTGCGCGAGACCAACGCCTCGATCACCGACCGGGTCAGCGACATCACGCTGGAGCGCCCGACCGGCCGCCTGTGGATGTGCGCCTTCGCACTGTCGTTCGTGCTCACCGCCTGGCTCGGCGCCGGCATCGTGTGGCTGCTCGCCAGGGGCGTGGGCATCTGGGGCCTGGACATCCCGGTGGCATGGTCCTTCGCCATCGCCGACTACGTGTGGTGGATCGCCATCGGCATGGCCGGCACCTTCATCTCCGGCGGCCTGTACCTGGCGCGGCAGGGCTGGCGCAACGCACTCAACCGCTACGCCGAGGCAATGACCGTGTTCGCCGTGTCGGTGTCGGGCATTTTCCCGATCCTCCACCTGGGGCGGCCGTGGTTCTTCTACTGGCTGGCGCCCTACCCGGACCGCATGGGCGTATGGCCGCAATGGCGCAGCTCGCTGTTCTGGGATTTCTCGGCAATCGTCGCCTACCTGATCGTGTCGGTGCTGTACTTCTACATCGGCCTGATCCCGGACCTCGCCTCGCTGCGCGACCGCGCACGCACGCGCGGCAAGCAGGTCTTCTACGGTCTGCTCGCGATCGGCTGGCGCGGCGAGGCGCGGCACTGGCAGCGCTTCGAGACGCTCAACCTGCTGCTGGCGGCGATGGCGGTGCCGCTGGTGTTCTCGGTGCACTCGATGGTGGCGCTGGATTTCTCCGAGGGCCTGCTGCCCGGCTGGCATTCGACCATCTTCCCTCCGTTCTTCGTCGCCGGCGCGCTGTTCTCCGGTTTCGGCATGGTGCTGGTGCTGGGCATCCCGCTGCGTCGCTTCTTCGGCCTGGGCGACTTCATCACCGACCGGCACATTGCCAACCTGGCCAAGCTGATGCTGGCGGCCGGCCTGTTCGTCGACTACAGCTACGCCTCGGAGCTGTTCAACGCGTTCTACAGCGGCGACCGCTACGAGATCGCGCACGCCATGCAGGAGCTGACCGGCGCCTACGCCTGGGTGTACTGGACGATCATCGGCTGCAACGTGGTGGCGATCCAGGCGATCTGGTTCGAGCGCGTGCGGCACAGCCACGCGGCGCTGTTCGTGATCGCGCTGCTCGTGCTCGCCGGCATGTGGTTCGAGCGATTCCTGTTGATCGTGAGCAGCCTGTACCACGACTTCCTGCCCTCCAGCTGGGGCATGTTCTATCCCACCTTCTGGGATATCGCCTTCCTGGCCGGCTCGATCGGGCTGTTCTTCCTGCTGTTCCTGTTGTTCGTACGGCTGCTGCCGCTGCTGCCGATGTTCGAGCTGCGCAAGCTGCGCGCGCGGCTGGACCGGGAGGCTGCATGAGCGCACCGCGTGAACAGGGCTGGCTGGCACGCTTCGACGATGCCAATGCGCTGCTGCTGGCCGTGCGCGAACTGCGGGCTCTGGGCTACACGCAGCTGGAGGCCTACGCACCCTACCCGGTCGAAGGCCTGGCCGAGGCGCTTGGCCCGGTGCGCAACCGTATCCCGCTGCTGGTGCTGCTGGGCGGCCTGTTCGGTGGCTTCGGTACCCTGTGGCTGGAGTGGTACGCCTCGGTGGTCGACTATCCGATCGACGTCGGCGGCCGGCCCGATGCCAGCTGGCCGGCCTTCGTCCCGGCGGCGCTGGAGATGACCATCCTGTTCGCTGCGCTGTTCGGCATCGCCGGCATGCTGTTCGCCAACGGTCTGCCGCGGCTCAACCACCCGCTGTTCGGCGTGCCGCGCTTCGACGCGGCCAGCCGCGACGGTTTCTTCGTGTGGTTGCGTGCGGACGATCCCCGCTTCGACGTGCATCAGTCGCACGCCGACCTCGCACGGCTGGCGCCGCTGGCGATCGACGAGGTGGGGCCATGAAGCGCCGACACGTGCTCGCGTTCTGCCTGCAGGAAAAGCGTTCACGCCTGATCGTGCTGGTGGCCGCCCTGTTCGCGCTCACCGGTTGCGAGCAGGCGATGCACGACATGTACGCCCAGCCCAAGTACAAGCCGCTGGAACCCAGCCCGCTGTTCGCCGACGGCACCAGCGCCCGCACGCCGCCGCCGGGCAGCGTGCCGATGGCGCAGGGCGCCGCCGCGGACACCGCCAGCGGCCGGCGCGGGCACATCACGCTGCCACCCGAACCCGGTCCGGCCCTGCCGCTGGATGGGCAAGGCCGCAGTCTGGCCCAGGGCGAGGCCGGCGAGCGCCGCTACGCCAATCCGCTGCCGGTCACGCTGGCGCTGTTGCAGCGCGGGCAGCAACGCTTCGACATCTACTGCGCGCCCTGCCACGGGCGCAGCGGCGATGGCGACGGCATGATTGCGCGCCGCGGTTTTCCGGCACCGCCGAGCTACCACACCGATCGCCTGCGCAACGCGCCGGACAGCCACTTCTACCAGGTGATCAGCAACGGCTACGGCGTGATGTACCCGTACGCCGACCGTATCGATCCGCACGACCGCTGGGCCATCGTCGCCTATATCCGTGCCCTGCAGCTCAGCCAGCACGCGCCGCGCGGCCGGCTGACGCCGCAGGACCTGGCGCGGCTGTCGGACGCCCTGTCGGCACGGCCGGAGGTGCATCGATGAGCCGCCGGTGGCCGCGCGTGTCGCGCAACGAAGGCATCGCTGCGGCGATCGGCCTGCTGGCGCTGATCGCCTGCCTGCTGCTGGGCCTGCACGCGCCGCGCGAGGTATTGCTGTCGTACCTGTTCGCCTGGCTGTTCTGGCTGGCGCCGGCGCTGGGCAGCGTGGGCCTGCTGATGATCCATGCGCTGACCGGCGGCGATTGGGGCCTGGCAATGCGTCCCGCGCTGTTCGCCGCCAGTCGGCGGCTGCTGCTGATGGCGCTGTTGCTGCTGCCGGTGCTCGTCGGCGTGGCGGTGCTCTTTCCGTGGGCCGGTGCGCAGGCAGCGGCCGATCCGGGCCTGGATGCGCAGCGCTGGTGGCTGAACGCGCCGTTCTTCGTCGTGCGTGCGGTGATCGTGTTCGGACTGTGGCTGTGGCTGGCCCGCGGCATGCGCCGCCGGCTGGCCACGCCCGCCGCCGGGCGATTCGCCGCCGCCGGACTGGTCCTCTACGCGTTGACCGTATCGGTGGCGGCGATCGACTGGGTGGTATCGCTGGTGCCGCGTTGGCACTCGACGGTGTTCGGCATCCTGCTCGGCACCGCGCAATTGCTGTCCGCTGCCGCGCTGGCAGTGTGGCTCAGCGTGTCAGGTCGCGACCCAGCCTCGGGATGGTGGACGCCCAGACGGCTGAATGACCTGGGCAGTATCCTGATGGTGCTGGTGCTGGCCTGGGGCTACCTGGCCTTCATGGACTACCTGACGGTGTGGATTGCCGACCTGCCGTCGGAAACGGTCTGGTACCTGCCGCGGGTGAAGACCGGCTGGCGCTGGCTGGGCGCCTTCCTGCTGCTGTTCCACCTGGCGTTGCCGTTCGCCGTGCTGCTGTCGCGTCAGGCCAAGCAGCGCGTGGCGTGGCTCGCCGGCTTGGCGCTGTGGCTGTTCCTCGCGCAGATCGGCTACGTCGCGTGGCTGGTGCTGCCGGGCCTGCGCGAGCACGCGCTGGCGTGGAGCGATCCGCTGGCCTTGATCGGTATCGGCGGACTGTGGTGGCTGGGCTTCGGCGCACAGCGACGCGCGGCGCTGGAGGTGCAGGCATGAGCCGCCAGCCGGACTCGCACGAATCCTACGCGGTGGCCGCCGGCGCGCTGCACTGGGCGGCGGCGATCCTGGCGCTGAGCCTGCTGGCGATCGTGCTGCTGGTGTACATGTGGGCGCGCCCGGTGCTGACCGCCGGAGCGGCGCCGGCCAGGCCGATCCCGCCGCAGCCGCGGCTGCAGCCCGATCCTGCAGCCGACATCGCCGCCGAGCGGGCGCTGCAGCGCTCGCGCCTGCATGGCTACGCGTGGCTCGACGACGGGCATACGGTGGCCCGGATACCGATCGGACGGGCGATGGCACTGCTGGCATCAGGAAAGACCGCGCCGGCGCCCGCGTCGTCCACGGAGCCCACGCCATGAAGGGGCGGCTGCACCTTGGCAGGAGCACACCTGCTGCGCGGCCCCGTGGCCGGGTCATGGGTCGCGATCGCGCACTGGGCGCGCTCCTGCAGGCCGTGATGCTGCTCGCCGCGTCATTGCCGGCTGCATGGGCCACACGGGCGCCGGCGCCCCCGGCCGACCTCGCGCAGCGCGTCGGCTTCGACCAGCGCCTGGGGGCGCAAGTCCCGGCGGACGCGCGCTTCGAGGACGCCGCCGGCCACCCGGTAGAGCTGCGCACGCTCGCCGGCGGCAAGCCGCTGCTGCTCGCGCTCGGCTACTACCGCTGCCCGAACCTGTGCGGTGTGGTGTTGAATGCCATGGCGCACACGCTGGCCAGGCTGGACCTCAAGCCCGGCCGCGACTTCGAGGTGGCCTTCGTCAGCATCGATCCGGGCGAGACCGTCGCCGATGCGCGCCACGCGCAGGCCATGCTCGCGCGCATGCATCCGGATGCGCAGGTGCCACGCTGGCATTTCCTTGCCGGCGACCAGGCCTCGATCACCGCGCTCGCCCGGGCCATCGGCTTCCGCTACTTCTATGACCAGCGCCTGCACCAGTACGCGCACGCCGCCGGGCTGGTGGCGATCACGCCCGGCGGCAAGGTGGCGCAGTATTTCTTCGGCGTGTCCTGGCCGCCGTCCTCGTTGCGGCTGGCGCTGGTGGGCGCCTCGCAGGGCCGGCTGGGCAGCCTGGCCGATCGACTGGTGCTGCTGTGCTGTGGCTACGACCCGACCACCGGCCGCTACAGCCTGGCGATCGGCCGCGTCATGCAGGTGCTCGGCGTGGCCTTCGTGCTGGCGCTGGCGTTCTGGCTGCTGTGGCTGAGGCGGAGGGCGCGCGCATGACGTTGCCGCAGGCTTCCAGCTTCGCCCCGAACGTCGACCACCTGTTCGACACGCTGCTCGCGCTGTGCACGCTGGTGGTGGTCGGCGTGTTCACGGTGATGATCGTGTTCTGCGTGAAGTACCGACGCGGCACTTCGGCCGAGCGCACGCCGGCGCGGTCGCACCTGGGCGTGGAGCTGACCTGGACGCTCGTACCCTTCGTGCTGTTCATGGGCATCTTCGGCTGGAGCGTGCACCTGTGGATTCGGCTGCGTACGCCGCCGAAGGACGCCCAACCCATCTACGTGGTCGCCAAGCAGTGGATGTGGAAGGTGCAGCATCCCGGCGGCCAGCGCGAGATCGACCAGCTGCACGTGCCGGTGGGCCAGCCGATCCGCCTGGTGATGACCTCGCAGGACGTGATCCACAGCTTCTACGTGCCGGCCTTCCGCGTGAAGCAGGACGTGCTGCCGGACCGCTACACGGAACTGTGGTTCACCGCCACCCAGGCGGGCACCTACCATCTGTTCTGCGCCGAGTTCTGTGGCACCGACCACTCGCGCATGCGCGGCGAGGTGGTGGTGATGGCGCCCGCCGACTACGCGCGCTGGCTGCAGGCGCACGCGGGCATCGGCCTGGCCGCGCAGGGCGCGGCGCTGTTCCGGCGGCTGGGCTGCAGCGGCTGCCATGACCCGCAATCGGGGGTGCATGCACCGAGCCTGGAGAACCTCTACGGCAGCACCGTGCCGCTGTCCGACGGCTCGCAGGTGCTGGCCGACGAGCGCTACCTGCACGACTCGATCCTGCTGCCGAAGAAGCAGGTCGCCGCCGGCTACGCGCCGATCATGCCCAGCTTCGAGGGTCGCCTCGGCGAGGAGGACGTGCTGGCCCTGGTGGCCTACCTGAAGACCCGCGGCACGCAGACGGAGAAACCCGAATGAGCACCGTTGAGCTCGCGTCGCCGGCGCGCAGCTACCTGGAGGAAGGCTACGGCCTGCGCTCGTGGCTGACCACGCACGACCACAAGCGCATCGCGGTGCTGTACGGCATCGGCATCACCTTCTTCTTCTTCCTCGGCGGGCTGGCGGCGGCGCTGATCCGCTGGGAACTGGTCACGCCCGCCGGCGACCTGGTGAGCGCGGAAACCTACAACAAGGCGTTCACCTTCCACGGCGTGGTGATGGTGTGGTTCTTCCTGATCCCCTCGATCCCCGCCACGCTCGGCAACTTCCTGCTGCCGTTGATGATCGGCGCGCGCGACGTGGCGTTCCCCCGGCTGAACCTCTTCAGCTGGTACCTGTACGTCGTGGGCGGCATCTTCACCCTCGGCTGCCTGCTGCTGGGCGGCGTGGATACCGGCTGGACGTTCTACACGCCGTTCTCGACGATGTTCTCCAACTCGCACGTGCTGATGGCCGTGGTCGGTGTGTTCATCGTCGGCTTCTCCTCGATCTTCACCGGGCTCAACTTCATCGTGACGGTGCACACCATGCGCGCGCCGGGCATGACCTGGATGCGCCTGCCGCTGTTCGTGTGGTCGATGTACGCGGTGGCGCTGGTGATGATCCTGGCCACGCCGGTGCTGGCCATGACGCTGTCGCTGATCGGGCTGGAGCGGCTGTTCGGCGTGGGCATCTTCGATCCCGCGCTGGGCGGCGACCCGGTGCTGTTCCAGCACTTCTTCTGGTTCTACTCGCACCCGGCCGTGTACATCATGATCCTGCCGGCAATGGGCGTGGTCAGCGAGCTGATCACCCACGGCGCGCGCCGGCGCATCTTCGGCTACAGGTTCATGGTCTACGCGATCATCGGCATCGCGGTGGTCGGCTTCCTGGTGTGGGGCCACCACATGTTCGTGGCCGGGCAGTCGATGTACGCGAGCATCGTGTTCTCGATCCTTTCCTTCATCATCGCCGTGCCCTCGGCGATCAAGGTCTTCAACTGGACCGCCACGCTGTACAAGGGCGACATCTCCTTCGACGCGCCGATGCTGTACGCGCTGGGCTTCGTCGGCCTGTTCATGCTGGGCGGGTTGACCGGCCTGTTCCTGGCCGCCACCGCGCTGGACGTCAACCTCACCGACACCTACTTCGTGGTGGCGCACTTCCACTACATCATGGTCGGCGGCGCCGTGATGGCGTACCTGGGCGGCATCCACTACTGGTGGCCGAAGATCACCGGGCGGTTGTACTCCGAGGCCTGGGCGCGCTTCGCCGCGATCCTGATGTTCTTCGGCTTCAACCTGACCTTCTTCCCGCAGTACATCCTCGGCTGGGAGGGCATGCCGCGGCGCTATCACGAATACCTGCCGCAGTTCCAGGTGTGGAACGTGCTGTCCTCGGCGGGCGCGACCATCCTGGGCGTGGCCTACGTGCTGCCGCTGGTCTACCTGGCCTGGTCGCTGCGCTACGGCGCGCGCGCCGGCGCCAACCCGTGGGATGCCACCGGGCTGGAATGGCAGACCTCTTCGCCGCCGCCGCCACACAATTTCGAACAGGTCCCCGTGGTCCACGAGGGCCCGTACGCCTACCGCCGATGAACGCCCGCCTCCATACCGTACCCGAGCAGTTCGACGACCCCGTGCAGCAGCGCGAGGCCGCGACGCTGGGCATGTGGGCATTCCTGGCCACCGAGATCCTGTTCTTCGGCGTGCTGTTCGCCGGCTACACGCTGTGCCGCGTGCGCTTCCCGGACGCGTTCGCCGCCGCCAGCCGGCACACCGACATGCTGCTGGGCACGATCGAGACCGCGGTGCTGCTCACCAGCAGCTGTGCCGTGGCGCTGTCCGTGCGCGAGGTGCAACTCGGCGGCCGCCGCCTGGCCACGGCACTGCTGGCGCTCACCGCGGCGCTGGGCATCAGCTTCCTGGTGATGCACGGCTTCGAGTACTACGCCGAGTACGAGGAAGGACTGATCCCGGCCATCCACTACACCCAGCACGGCGTGTACGCGCACGGCATCGAGATCTTCTACTGCCTGTACTACTTCATCACCGGCTTCCACAGCCTGCACGTGACCATCGGCGTGGTGCTGCTGCTGGTGATGGCCTGGCGCACCTGGCACCGCGCATACGACGCCGACTACCACACGCCGCTGGAACTCACCGCGCTGTACTGGCACCTGGTCGACATCGTGTGGATCTTCGTCTACCCGCTGATCTACCTGGTCGGGCGGGCCGGATGAACGCCCGCGCCGCCCGTCCCCAGCGCACCCACCGCAGCGGCCCGCGGCCGCCGTCGCTGGGCAGCAACCTGTGGACGCTGGCCGCGCTGCTGGCGCTGCTGGCGCTGAGCGCCGGCAGCGCGCTGCTCAAGCTCGGTGCATTCAACGAGGTGGCCAACCTCGGCATCGCGATCGTCAAGGCGCTGCTGGTGCTGACCATCTTCATGCGCCTGAAAACCGACAATGCGCTGCTGCGCATCGTGGCCAGCGCGGGCTTCGCCTGGCTGGCGGTACTGATCGCCCTGTCGCTGGCCGATGCGCTGACGCGGGTGTCGTTGCTGCCACCCTGGTAGCCGCTGCGATGGCGCGAAGCAGTGGCATGGAACCTGCTTCGGAGGGCGCAGGGGCGATTCATCGGCATGCTGGCACCATCGTGGCAGGCACACGAAGCCCGCTATCGTTCAGGTCCCCGCTGTCGTTGCACCCATGAGCTCGCCGCCCGAAACCCCGCCGACCCTTCCGCTGCCCGCCTTCGGCGGTTTCCGCGAGGCCGCCCAGGCCTGCCTGTCCATGCTGCGCGCACGCACCGGCATCGGTGCATGGTTCTTCACCCGCGTCGATGGCGGGGACTGGCTGGTGCTGGCCGCCGCCGACGACTGCTATGGCGTGCGCAGCGGCGACGCGCTCAAGTGGGCGGACTCGATCTGCTCGCGCATGGTGCGCGGCGGCCCGTGCGTGGTGGCGGACGTCAGCGCGCACGCGCCCTACGCCACCGCGCCGATCGTCCGGCACGGCATCGGCGCCTATCTGGGCGTGCCGGTGCAGCTCGACCATGGCGCCATAGGCACGCTGTGCGGCATCGACCCGCAGATGGTGCCGGTGGACGTGGAGCGCTGGCTGCCGGTCGTGCAGCTGTGCGCACAGATGCTGGCCACGCTGTGGTGCCATGACGTGCATCTGAAGGAAACCCAGCGCCGCGCGGAGCGCGCCGAACTGGAGGCGACCACCGATGCGATGACCGGCATCTTCAACCGCCGCGGCTGGCGCGAGCTGCTGGCGCTGGAGGAACAGCGCTGCCGCGACGAGCACACCACCGCCGGCGTCGTGGTGGTCGACCTGGACCACCTCAAGCGGACCAACGACAGCCAGGGCCACAGCGCCGGCGACGCGCTGATCCAGCGCGCGGCGAAGGAGATCTGCACCACGGTGCGCGCGTCGGACGTGGTCGCGCGTCTGGGCGGCGACGAGTTCGTGGTGCTGATCCTGGATGTCGGCCCTACCGAACTGGCCCGCCAGGCCGCGCGCATCGAGCAGGCCCTGCGCACCGCCGGCGTCGCCGCCACTCTGGGCTACAGCTGGCGTGGGCCCGACCGCGACCTGGGCGAGGCGTATCGCGAGGCGGACCTGCTGATGCTGGATGCCAAGCGTGGCCGGCATCGCGTCGCGCCGTAGCGCCGTCGCAGTGCCGGCGATCCGTCGCCGCGTCCGCCTGCCCTAGCTGCCGGCGGCCGCCCCCGGACGCCGGACGACCCTCAGCTTGCCGCTGTTGCCGCCGCCGCAGAAGAACTGCCCGTGGCCGTCGGACTCGAGCCCGGATACGCCCACGTCCGGCGGCATCTGCAGGCTTTCCAGCACCTCGCCCGTGCGCGGATCGACATGCCGCAGCTCGCTCTGCTCGCCCTCCCAGGTGCCGTGCCAGAGCTCGCCCTCGACCCAGGTGACGCCGGTGACGAAGCGGTTCGACTCGATCGTGCCCAGCACCGCGCCGGTATGCGGATCGACCTGGTGGATGCGGCGCTCACGGTACTCGCCGACCCACAGCGTGCCCTCGGCCCATGCCAGTCCCGAGTCGCCGCCGTTGCCGGGCGCGGGGATGGTGGCGAGCACGCGGCCGGTGTGCGGATCGATGCGATGGATCCGGCGTTCGGCGATCTGGTACAGGTGCGTGCCGTCGAAGGCGGTGCCGGCGTGCGCGGCGACCTCGATCGAGCGCAGCATCCGGCCGCTGGCCGGATCGAGTGCGTTCAGGCGGTCGCCGGAGGCGAACCAGACGCGTTCGCCGTCGTAGGTCACGCCGTGGACGCCTTCGACGGCCGGGAAGGGGCCAAGTTCCTGCACGATGTCTGCGTCGGCTCGTTTCATGGCGCTGATGCTAGTCGCCCGACGGCGGCACGGGGAGTAACAAGGCGGTCGCGAATCCGGGCAGGGCCGGCGTCATCCAGCGCCGTGCACGCCCGCCACCGACCGCCTGGACCTTGCCCGTCGCCGCGAGTGCATCGAGGGCGCGCTGCACGCTGCGCTGGCTGGCCCCGAGCGCCAACGCCAGCGCCGAGCTCGACCACGACTCGCCGTCGGCGAGCAGGGCCAGCACCGCGGCGTGCCGCTCCTCGACCGGGCGCGCCAGTACCACGACGTTGCGCGCGCGTTGCGGCACCAGCTCGAAGCCGCGCCCGGTCGCGCGTACCTCGGCGGCGCCGCGCAACAGTGTGCGCAGCCGGCCGATCTCGACCCGCAGGCGCGCGCGGTGCGATGCGTCCGCGTAGCGCGTGCGGAACGCCACCGTGATGAGCGCATCGCGCGGCACGTCGCCTGGCCATGCCTCGCCGAGCGCCCGCGCCACCGTGAACAACACCGGGCGGCTGGCCAACGGCACCCTGATGCACGCATCGCCGACAAGGTGGCGGCAGCCATCCACGACCAACGCGTCGGATGCCAGCAAGGCTTCCACCTCGTCGAGCCGCAGCAGGCGCTCACCGCCGTGCCCGACCTGCCGCGCTGCCGGCGCATCCAGCGCGCGCAGCGCGCTTTCGACCTCCGCCGCCAGCGCCGGGATGCCGGCCTGGCGCGATGCCTGCGTGGCCTGTGCCAGCGCCGCCCGCGCCGGCCGCGTCTGCAGCCGGCGCAGCGCGATACCGGCGAGGGTCAGCGCGTGCGCGGTGCGCAGCGCGGGCGGGAAGGGCGCCGGGTCGAGCCGGTCGAGCGCGCGCTCGGCATCCTCCAGACGTCCGATCAGCAACAGCCGGCGCGCCTGCAGGCAGCACGCATGCGCGGCGTTCAGCCGGTCGCCATGCGACGCCAGCGTCGTGCGCGCGGCCTCCAGCGCGCGTGTCGGCCAGCCGAGGTCCCGCGAGACCAGCGCAATCTCGGCCTCGGCAAGCACGCAGCGCGCACGTGCCACCGACTCGCGCGGCCCGAAGGCCCGCGCCGCACGGCGCAACAGCACCTTTGCGCGGCCCAGGTCGCCCAGTTGCGCCATGGCCGTCCCGCGCAGCGCCAGGGCAGGCGCGTCTTCACGCAGCGCGACGCGATTGAGGGCGCCCAGCGGATCGCCGGACGCCAGTGCATGGGCTGCGGCGGTGATCAACGAGTCCATCGGAACGTGCCGTCCAATCGCGCCACAGTTGTCACTCCCCGCCGTGCCGGACCCAGGCCTAGCGTATCCCACACCAACCACCGGACGTCGCCGCGCGAGAGCGGCGGCGTCACTCATGGGAGCACGCAAATGACGCAGGCAACGATTGGAACACGCGAGGAATGGCTGGCGGCGCGCCTGGCGCTGCTCGATGCGGAGAAGGCGCTGACGCGCCGCAGCGACGAGCTTGCAAGGCAGCGACAGGCGCTGCCCTGGGTGCGCGTGGACAAGGCCTACCGTTTCGATACCGCGCGCGGCGAGGCCACGCTGGCCGAGCTCTTCCAGGGCCGTTCGCAGCTGCTGGTCTACCATTTCATGTTCGGTCCGGATTACCAGGCCGGCTGCCCGTCCTGCTCGGCGATCGCCGATGGCTTCAATGGCATCGTCACCCACCTGACCAACCACGACGTCACGCTGTGTGCCGTGTCGCGCGCACCGCTGGCCAAGCTGCAGGCGTACCAGCGGCGGATGGGCTGGACCTTCCCGTGGGCGTCGTCGCATGGAGGCGACTTCAACTACGACTTCAACGTCTCGATCACCCCGGCACAGCAGCAGGCCGGCGAGGTCGAATACAACTACCGCCGCGGCGGCCACCCGATCGCCGCGGCACGGTACCCCGAACCGGTACACCAGTTCGCCGCGACCTGCGGCACCGATGCGCCCACCTATGTCCGGGATCGGCCGGGCATGAGCACCTTCGTGCACCGCGACGGCGTGGTCTACCACACCTACTCGACCTACGCGCGCGGCCTGGACGGTTTGTGGAACATGTACCAATGGCTCGACCGCGCGCCGCTGGGGCGCAACGAGCAGGACATCTGGTGGCGTCGCCACGACGAGTACGGCGAGGGCTGAACATGGCCGCTGACGTGCAAACGGCCGCGGCGGCCGAGGTTCCCCCGCGTGGCGACGGTGGACAGGCCGCCCGCCGGATCTTCTTCGCCACCGGTGCCCTGCTCTTCGCGGCCGCCGCATGGCTGACGATCGCGCGAAGCAACGGCATGTCCATGGCCGGCATGCCGATGCCCGGCGGCTGGACCATGTCCATGGCGTGGATGCGCATGCCAGGGCAGAACTGGCTTGCCGCCACCGCCACGTTCCTTGGCATGTGGAGCCCGATGATGGTCGCGATGATGCTGCCGTCCCTGCTGCCGACGCTATGGCGCTTCCACCAGGCGGTCGGTCACGCCGGGGGCATGCGCCAGGCCGGCCTGGTCGCGCGGGTGGCCATCGCCTACTTCCTCGTGTGGAGCGCACTGGGGTTGGTCATCTTTCCGGCCGGCGCGGCGCTGGCCGCGATGCTGATGCACTGGCCGGCGCTGTCGCGCGCCGCGCCGGCCGCCGCCACCGTCATCGTCCTTGCCGCCGCGACGCTCCAGTTCACTCCGTGGAAGGCACGCCGCCTTGCCAGCTGTTGCGGTATGCCGAAAAACCTGGCGGCTGACACAGCCTCCGCCTGGCGTCACGGCCTGCGCCTGGGCGCCCGTTGCGTCCATTGCTGTGCCGGCCTGGCCGCCGCGCAACTGTCGATCGGCGTGATGGACCTCGGCGTGATGGCGGTCGTGGCCGCCATCATCACGGCCGAGCGGCTCTCGCTCCCCGGCAAAGGTCCGGCGCGCTTCAGCACCGGCCCGCACCATACGTCCCGATCGCGGACGGACCAGGCATCCGGCTCATGAAGCCCGTGGAGCAATTGTGTTCGTTTGAGCAAAAATTGGCCAAACGGACACTTTTTGCTTCAGTTTCAGCAAAACTTGTCCAAGCCACTCGGTGGAACGCAGTCCGCTGTAGGTACATCCCCACTGGTCAGCCAACCCCACCAATGGCGAACAAGCGCCTGGGACCGGCAGACCATCTCGAGGCCGGCTCTATCCACCTCCCAAGATCCCCACCAGACGTCCAAACCTGCGCCCGGTGGTCAAACCACGCTTGATCAAGGCTGGACTACGTTTTGGCGGAGGTGCTTAACAAGATCTTGGACGGTCACTCAGCGGCAAAGGGCCGGCGGGAGCTTGCGATTCCCGACTTCCCGTCGCACCATCGGGAAGCCACGGGAGCGTCAGGGGGACGCATGGCACCGGTTCGATTTCTCATGGATGCCAGTTTGTTCCCCGCCGATGTGCTCGCGCGGACCGCTCACCGCTACACCGGTGATTTCTTTGTGGACCTCGCATGCTCGGACAACGGGCATACGGTCGCGCTCACTCCTAAGCACCAGGATGTCGGAATAACCGACATCGAAGGCCGCTTCCGCAACGACGCCTTAGACGAGCGTCTGCGCGAGCGCATCAGGGCTGAAACCACAGATCTCCACGTATCGCTGGCTCAGGCGGCCTTACGCCAGGCCTCGCCTCGCGGTCCGAGCCGGTGAAGTTCGCACCACGCTCAGCATTCGTGGGCCAGCCTGGCTACCGACTGCTCCCCATGCGCTTTCGGCGCCTTCCATGGGATGAAAGCCGAGTGCTCGTGTCCTCCATGGCCGGAGATTGGATGGTCATGCCGCGCGCGGAATTTGAGCGCGTGGTGGAAGGAACGGTGGCAAGGGAAGAGGCTCTCTTTGCGGATCTCGAAGCCCGGCACCTCGTTATGGCCGATCCCGCCATCTCCACCTTGGCGCCCTTGCTCTCGCAATACCGCACGCGCAAGGCATACATCGAGCGCGGTCCATGCCTGCACATCTTTGTAGTCTCGCTCCGCTGCCATCACACCTGCGCCTATTGCCAGGTCTCGCGCCAGCCGGTCGGTGAAACCACCTTCGACCTCACACCGGAGGACGCCCGACATGCGGTCGACCGCTTGTTTGAGTGGCCGGCCCCGGATCTTACGGTCGAATTCCAAGGAGGTGAGCCGCTGCTTCATTTCGAGCGTGTCCGCACGTTGACCAAGGCGATCACCGAGCGCAATCGCAGCGAGAAGCGGAACCTGCGGTTCGTCATCGCCTCAACGCTGCACGATCTGACCGATGACCAACTCGCTTTCATGCGAGATCATCGGTTCGAGCTCTCCACCTCGCTCGACGGCCCCGAGTGGCTGCACAACGCCAATCGTCCGCGTCCCGAGCGCGACAGCTACCGGCGCACCATCGAAGGCATTGAGCGCGGCCGCAAGATGCTCGGGGAGCATGCTGTCTCAGCGCTCACCACACTCACCCGACGAAGCCTCGACGCACCGGTAGAGATTGTCGACGAGTACCGAAAGCTCGGCTTCCACTCGATTTCCCTGCGCCCGCTCAGCCCCTACGGCTTTGCGCGAAAGACGGAAGCACGGACGGGCTATTCGATCGACGACTTTTTGCGCTTTTACCGCAGCGCCCTTGACCACCTGTTGGCCGTAAACCGAGACGGATACTTCATGGAGGAAACCTACGGGCGCCTCCTCTTATCCCAGCTCTTTACTCCCTTCGCACACGGGTACGTGGATCTGCGTTCGCCGACGGGCGCCGGTTTAGGTGCGGTCGTCTACGACTACGATGGCCTCGTCTATCCCTCGGACGAAGCGCGCATGCTCGCCTCCATGGGAGACCGATCGTTTGCCTTAGGGCACGTCGATGAGACTGTTGCTACCTGGCTAGCGAGTCCAGTGATGCAAAAGGTTTTAGAGGCCGGCGTCGCCGAGGCCCTGCCCACGTGCGCCGATTGTGCCTACGTGCCATTTTGTGGAGCAGACCCTATCGACCACTACGCTCGTCAGGGCGACACCATAGGCCACAGGCCGACGAGTGATTTCTGCCGCAAGCAGATGGGGTTGTTTGATCTTCTGCTGCGTCGTTGGGAACAAGGAACGCAGGAAGAACGCGAGATCCTCGAAGGCTGGGCCATTCGGTCCACCCGCCGCGAGCCGGTAGGGGAAGCCGCGTAATGGCCACCTTGGACGCCAAGTTTGCTTTCCAAGGTTGGGCTGCTCCGGCCCTGGTCAAGGTGGCAGGTCTCACCGAGTTTGCCTCTGGAACCTACCCGCTCGAGCGAATGGTTCTCGACCTTCGGGAACCCAAAACACGCCAAGCCTCAAGCACGCTTGCTCGTCTGCCTTGGGCCGGGTTCCTCGTGGACTCTCCCGAGGATGCACCTGCCGGCCGACCGTGGATTGCCGCCAACGATCAGGCCTTGGCTCTCGGCTCAGGCGATGTCATCGAAGTCATTCCCGCCAACGGCAAAGTGGCACGGCGCTACCGGCGAGGCGCCAACAACAACATTTTCTTTGCGACTGAGCGCTGCAACAGTTTCTGCCTGATGTGCTCTCAGCCGCCCCGGCAAATCGAAGACGACTGGCGCGTGGAACACCTCTGCGACCTCGCCGCGCTAATTGACCGAGATACTCCTTCTCTGACCGTTACAGGTGGCGAACCAACGCTCCTCGGCGAGGGCCTCAACCGCGTGGTGGCCCGTTGCGCGAGCGTTCTTCCCAACACTGCACTGCACATCCTCTCGAACGGTCGAAACTTCGAAAGGCCTGGTTTGGCCCAAAGCTTCGATGGTCTTCATCCTGCGTTGACCTGGGGCATCCCTCTGTATGGGGACACCTACGAGCTGCACGACTACATCGTCCAAAGCCAGGGCGCCTATGCGCAAACCCTCCGGGGTCTTTACGCGCTCGAAGCAGCTCACCAGCGGATTGAGATCCGCGTGGTCTTGGTCCGCCCGGTAGTCGAGCGCCTACCCGCCCTAGCACGCTTTATCTACCGCAACCTGCCCTTTGTGAGCCATGTCGCGCTGATGGGAACCGAGCCGACCGGCTTTGCGCGCGCACATCAGGACACGCTTTGGATTGACCCCGCAGACATGAGCAGCCCGTTGACCGAAGCGGTCGACAAGCTCGCGCGGCGGGACATTCCGGTATCGCTCTACAACTTCCCACTTTGCACCTTGCCGAAGGCTCTTTGGCCGCATGCGCAACGGAGCATTTCCGATTGGAAGCAGCACTACCTTCCCGCATGCGAGACCTGCCAGGTGCGGAACCGTTGCGGCGGTTTCTTTGCGTGGGTAACAGACCCTTGGACAAGTCGTGCCATTAAGCCCATTCGGGATGAGGAGACAACATGCGTAAGGCCCTGACCATAGCGGGTGCAACCCTCTCTGTGTTCCATGGCGTGGCCCATGGGTCTGACCATCCAGAAAGGAACGCGCGACTTACTGACCTCGCAGCTCGCGACGGTGACTACACGGTCACGCTCGCCGCGCCTTTGAATGGCGACGTCCGCAATATGTATGCGAGCCACGCGTCTCACAGCTCCCATGCGTCTCACAGTTCGCACAGCTCGGGCAGCGGTGGCTCTTACAGGTACCCAAGTTACACGCCGGCTTACTCTGCCCCGGCCCCGGCCCCGGCACCGGCACCGGCACCCGCCCCTAACACCAGCTACTCGTCTGGGGTCCAGCCCCTGATGTCGACCACCGCGCGCCCGACGGCTGACCAGCTAAAGCTCATGATCATGCGCGTTCAAGCGGCGCTCTATGCGCGTGGCTACGATCCCGGTGCGATTGATGGGGAACTGTCGGATCAGACCAAAAGCGCGCTCGGCTCCTTTCAAACCGCGCACGGCATGAAGGCCACGGCCAAGATGACCACTGAGACCTTGAACGCCTTGGGCGTGGCACTGGGGCCATAGAAGGCCTTACGAGCTCATCTGAGGGCCCCTTTCCCTGCGGCGAGCGCAGATTCCTCTGACATCCGCGGATTTGCAGCACTCTTGGCGCTGGCAGCTCGCCCATGTATGACCTACCCCATAGGTCCGCACAGTCAATAGTTATCTGATGAAGGGGAGATCCTAGCCAGTGAAGATCAAATCAGTAACGGTGAATCGCTTTCGTGGCTATTCGGAGCCGGTCTTTATCGCGATCGACGATCTTTGCGTGCTGGTAGGACGAAATGACATTGGAAAGTCCACAATTCTCGAAGCGCTAGACGTCTTCTTCAACGAAGGCAAGGGGTGCATCAAGATCGACAAGGAAGACTTGAACAAATCCTGCTCCGCACGAGGCGAAGATCAGATTGAGATCAGCGTTGAATTTGCGGAACTCCCGCCCGAGATCGTGATTGATTCCACAAACAGGACGACTTTGGCGAGTGAGTACTTGACCACCGCCCAAGGGACATTACTCGTGGTCAAGCGCTTTGCCCCTTCTGGAAAAGAACGGGTCTTTATCCGCGCCAATCATCCCACCGCTGCCGGCTGTTGTGACCTCCATAAAGAGAAGATAGCCGACCTCCGTAAGGTCGTGGAAGAGAATGGCTTCTCCTGTTCGGACAAGACCCGGAGCGCAGAGCTTCGAAAGGCGATTTGGGCTGGCCACACTGACTTAGCCCTTAGCGAACGTGAAATTGAAATAGCCAAGGAGGATACCAAGGCGATCTGGGATCAACTCAAGACGAACATGCCACTGTTCACTTTGTTCCAGTCTGACCGAAAAAACGCTGACTCGGATGACGAGGTACAGGATCCAATGCGCGTGGCAGTTCGGGAAATACTAGGAGATCCAACCATACGCAAGAGCCTTCGTATGGTTGCCGACAAGGTACGTGCGCGCTTGGAGGATGTCGCGGGCCGAACTCTCGAAAAACTACGTGAGCTGAATCCGCAACTCGCTGCTTCACTGGATCCGCAACTGCCTGATTCCGAGGCGCTAAAATGGCCAGACGTTTTCAAGGGCGTCGGAATATCAGGGGACCAGGGCATTCCCATCAACAAGAGAGGCAGCGGGGTTAAGCGACTTGTATTGATAAGTTTCTTCCGCGCTGAAGCTGAGCGAAGACTAGCTGAGGCAGGTGGTCGACACGTCGTCTACGCCATTGAGGAGCCAGAAACCTCGCAGCATCCCGAGCACCAGCGTGGTCTAACGGCGGCTCTGAAAGCACTTTCAACGGCACAAGCTACCCAGGTCCTGTTTACGACGCACAGCCCAGAAATCGTCAAGCACCTGAGTTTCGACTGCCTCCGACTGGTGTCTAATGCCCCTCACGCGCGCGTGTCGCGTGTTTTGCCCAATGAATTGCCCTACCCCAGCCTCAACGAGGTCAGCTTCTCGGCATTCGGCGAACCGACTGCCGAGTACCATGACGAGCTTTATGCACACATCGAGTCGTCGGGTGACCTCGATACGTTCCGAGCGACGAGGCCACTCGTGAACTACACCAAGCTTCTCAAAAATGGCTCAACGCGAACGGAGCAAATCAGCAGGACGGATTTTATTCGTCATCAAATACATCATCCTGAGAATTCGCACAATCCGCGGTTTTCCTCCACTGACCTCTATGACTCCATTTCGGATATGCGCGCTTTCATCAATGCTCAGCGGAGCGCGGTCATCGGCTAACAATTCGTCCACGCCGACGCCGCTTCGCGCCGCGGCCTAACTCACTTCCAACGTTCGAGATCCGCTCCGATCGAGAGTGGACATGCGCCTTTGCCGCGACGCCCCTGGCAGCCAATCACCCCTTGGACCGACCTCTTGCATCGCTCGCCTGTAAAAAGGCGAAGTCGATCGTCTGTTTGACCATGCAAACTGTAGCTTCGTAGCACATTACGCCGATGCCGAAGAACAAGAAGATCAGAAGCCCGCCGAGTACGCGCACCATCGCTTGCTGCCGCAATGCATCGGACACATCGGCCGTGAACACCCAGTGGGACGCAACCCAAACGAGACCAGCCCAACATATGCCAAGGAGCCAGTTGATGCGGGTGATCCGCGCGCTGGCTACAGAACCCAGTGCTGCCACCCCCGATTGGAGCAACTTAATAGTGGCTTCATCTGGAGCGACGGACCTGATGTGCTCTGCAAGGCTAACGACTTGTTGAGACCGAACTCGCAGCCGGGCAGACCGACTTGGAAGGGGGAAAAGTAACGAACCGGTAGCCATCAGTCCGGCGATGACCCAGCTGGACGGCGCGTGAAGATTTGCCGCCGAACCTCCGGGAGTCACCCACACGATGGCAACGAGGATGCACCACCAGGCGGGAACTAGGAGCAGCCCGAGCCCAAAGGTGGCCAGGCGTTCTCGGGCGCCTGCGAGGAGGAACCAAGGCACTTGCACCACGGCATCAATCATAGGTTCGACCGATTTCCAACTTGGTTTAAGGCGAGCTCCTATGACTAGGCACTCGGCCTCCCTAACGATCGACACCGCTTCGTCGAAGATGGTCATCCCTTTCCCCGTGATCGGCCGTTGTCCGCGCGGCACACGATCAGGCGAAAGGCCTTCACTGTGCTCACTGCCTTCGTACCTACCCCTGGCAACGTTCCCAAATTACCTTGCCCCGACGTCTGCTCTCGGCCAAGAGCGGCCATGCAACCGGAGTTAGGCCGGGCCCGACGTTCCGCCGCTTTCAGTAGCGGTCGGGTATAGAGTCCCGGGTTGATCGTAGCTGTGTTTGCCAAGTGTTGTGCATAGATCGCTGGCGTCATCCCGAATGGCCTGGGATGCTGCTGCCAATATCGAAAGACTGCTGCAAGCGCCGCACTTCACGGAAGTTGAAGTTGTTCCTAATGCGATCCACACTCAGGGCATTCGGTTGACTGTGAACAACAGCAGGGGGAATTTCGTGACACGTCGTGTTTTTTTCAGCTTTCACTTTGATAACGATTACTGGCGCACGCAGCAGATAAGGAACATAGGGGCTCTGGAGGGGCAGTCTCTGTGTACTCCCAACGCATGGGAGGAAGTGAAGCGGAAGGGCGACTCCGCTATCGAGAAATGGATCGCCGACAACATGCACGGTAAGAGCTGCGTGGTCGTGCTGGTTGGCTCCGAAACCGCGAGCCGCCGTTGGGTCCGACATGAGATCGTCAAGGCTTGGAACGACAAGCGAGGTGTCGTCGGCATTCGCGTTGATAGGCTGCTCGATCGAAACAGTCAGACTTCCGTTGCCGGCGCAAACCCGTTCGATGCGATCACCTTTGGCGATTCGGGCCCTAAGCTCTCGTCGGTCGTGCAGCTGATCACTCCCACAGGCAACGATAGCAAAGGCGTCTACGCCTCAATTTCGAACAACATCGAAAGGTGGATCGAGGAAGCAATCGCCATCCGCAGCCGCAACTAACGACAGGGAGGCAGCGCGATGACCGCTGCGACGACGAAGCGATTTCTGAAGGACTATCCCGAGGCTCTCATTGCCGGGGTCGGCGCAGTATTCGTCGGCGCTGGAGTGTCCATGGCGGCTGGCTATCCGTCCTGGGCCTCGCTCCTGACCGAGGTAGGTGAGGAGCTCGGTGTAAACTCAGGCGAATTGCACGATCTGGCAGCGCTGGCCCAGTGGAGCATCCAGGAGAATGGATCCGCTACACGGGTTCGCAACGTTATCAAGCAGCAGATCGGCGTCGAACGCCCGATTCCTCCATCGCTAGAGATCATTTCAAGGCTGCCCGTCAAGTATATCTGGACGACGAACTACGACCGGCTGGTCGAACGCGCGTTCGGCGCGGTGAACCGGCCGATCGACACCATCTCTGGGGCGGCCGACCTTGCCCTGCGCCCGACGCCCGGAGCTTCTCGCCTTTTCAAGATGCACGGCTCGGTCGAGCGCCTAGACGACGTCGTCATTTCAACGGACGACTACGAACTATATCGTTCGAAGCGCGGGGCATTCCTTCCGCTCCTGCAAGCGCACCTCTCGAGCATGTCGATGCTCTTCCTCGGAATTAGCTTCACGGATCCCAACATCCGACACGTGCTGTCATTGATCCGCGAGAGCTTCGCGTCCGCGCCGCCGGAACACTTTGCCATCGTGCGCCCACCACAGCGAGGCGAGTACAAATCGGAAGCTGAATTCAAGGCACGTAGCACCCAGCACAGGCTCTGGAGCCGAGACTTGAAGCGCTACGGCCTAATGGTGGTCGAGATCGACGACTACGCGGAGGTGCCCGCACTCCTGCATCAGGTCGAACGAAGTGTGGCGGGACGACGGGTATGGGTAAGCGGTAGCTGGCCCCCTGAGGCCGGCGCCGACATCGCCAGGGCCTATGGCGTCGCGCACGCCATTGGTCAGCTTGTAGGTGAGCGTGGCCGCGATCTCGTCAGCGGGGCAGGTGTTGTCGTCGGGTCCGCCTCTATCGCGGGCTTCCTCGACGCGCTCCGTGCAAACGGCGGATGGGATCTTCAGCGCCGGCTGATCGCCCGCCCCTTCCCCCAGCCAATTCCTGGAGCGTCACCTGACCGTGCCCAATGGGCCGCCTTGCGTTCGGAGCTGGCTCGAGTAGCCGGCGTAGTGATATTCGTTGGTGGGATGAAGATTGATCCCAACACTGGCGCCACGGTGGTGGCAGGTGGCGTTCTCGACGAGTTCGAGGCCGCGAAGGCGGCAAGCAGTTTTGTTATTCCTATCGGTTCGACCGGTGGCGCTGCCGCTCAAATATCGGATAGCCTCATCGGTTCGAAAATCGACGTGTCGGGGCTTAATGCAATGCGCCCCACGGATGAAGAACTCAAGGCGTTAGCGCGCCCTGGCATCTCGATCGAAGAGATCGTGAAAATGGTGTCCGAGATTCTCGCGCGCATCGACAATAGAGCCTGAAAGTCAATGGCGCGATACATTACCCGGGACCAACTCCGCAGCTTCGCTACGGAGCTGGGGCTGGTCGAGGCGACGAGAATACGTCGGGCGGCAGCTTCGAGGGCGCTGGCGGGCTCCACCTTCTTGTCCCATTCCAGCAAGGATGACGAACTCGTCGCCGGTGCGATTCGAGTGCTAGAAAATCACGGCGCAAAGGTCTACGTCGACGAAATTGATCCGGAGATGCCTCCCTATACGAGCGAGGAGACGGCGGCCCTATTAAAAGCGCGAATCCGAGATAGCAGCCGTTTTGTGCTGCTCGCGAGCAAGAACAGTAAGGAAAGTAAGTGGGTGCCGTGGGAACTCGGCATCGCCGATGGTGCAAAGACTCCATCCAAGATTGCGCTGTTTCCAGCATCAGATTCCAGCTTCGACCAATCGTGGGCTTCGTGGGAATATCTCGGGCTCTACAACCGCATCGCTTGGGGGAAGCTCGAGGGATATCAGAGGGAGGTTTGGATGGTCATCGACGAAAACCGCAATATTGGCGTTGAACTGAGTAAGTGGCTGAGTGGGTATTAGATCCAGGCTTGCCGCGCTAACCGTTACGTTGACCAGGAGCATATCAATTGCCAGCTTCAGATCTGCTCGTCTCTTGAGCAGGCTCCCATCTTTCGCTGACTCAAGTCCGCTTTGGGTCGGAAGCGGACGCGCTAATCTGGTCGAAGACAACCTGAGCGCGGTGCGATGGACACAAAAGCGGTTGTGCGGCGGCTGGGTCGGGGAGCCGAGCGTGGCTTTGACTTCAACGAAGAGTCTCGTGCGTTTAATTTGCTGGCACATTTTCAGCTGGTGGAGCTTTCACTGAAGGTCTACATCGGCACCGCGCACAGGCTGATCGCCGCGCGGGTAGATGGACTTATGCCCTATAACTTCGACGAGCGTTCGCTGGAAAGAGCCCCTCTTGAGCGCTTACTGAGCATGTTCAAGGTTGTTAACAGCAACGGGCCGCTGCAGAAGCGCTTGGCCGGTCTAGTCGACAAACGCAACGATGTAGCACATCAGATGCTCTTGCCGCACTTCGGAGTGCCAAGGCGCCATGCGGACATCCGGCGCTGTCACGATGAGCTCAAGGCAGTCCAAGAGTCACTCGATCGGGCCATGAAATTCTTGGCCCGCGAGATCGTCAGCCTCAAGGAGGCCCCAGGGCGAGCTAGTGGTCCCTGACGTCCGAATTCGGCCGGAAGCGGACGTTCAACGCTTGAGCTTGAGCGAATTGTTGGCGAGATGCCGCTATTGCGCTGGGCTACTCCGTCCAGACTTTGCCTGCAAAGCCGATTAGTGCGGCCGTGAGGCCGACCGCCATTGCGGCGACGCCGAACGAAACCAAGCCCGTCTGCCAGTCGAGCCAGCTCGAATACGTTTCATGCAAGAACGGTTTGACTACCAAGTCGGCCAAACCGGCGGCTCCAACGAAGCCGAACACGGCAGCCAACCACCGATCCACGCGAGATCGCCGCTTCTCATTTCTATAACGGCGTTCGTCCAGGTGCCAGCGTGCCTGTTCCTTCGCGGACTCAACGAGCGATCGTGTGCCCGCAGCGCTCATCAAAAACCCAAGGGCGTCCGTAATCTCCCCCGCTTGGCTCGATTGATGAATCACGGCATCCGCCATCGCAAGCGTCTCGTACGCCTGGACCAAATGTTCGTCTGATAGGGGTGCGCTCGCCATGGCACACGCTCGCGCGACGCGCATGTTGTGGTATTCGAAGTGTTCTGCTCTCGCCTGGTTTTCAAGAACTCGTGCTTTGGTGTTCGGATCTTGCCACGCGTCCTCGGGTGAGGAGTCCTGCCTCAACCATGTCCAAAGTAGGAGCCCTCTGTTGCCGTGGAACGAATAGTCTTCAAAGGGACGGAGGTCACATGGCAGCGGTGGGTTGTCGATCGTAGCGGAGCGCATAAGGACCCGAGCAAGCGAGGGTCCGTTCTTACTGAACAATTCTTCCTTGGTTTTCGGTTGGTCGGCAAAGCGCATCAATGAGATCGACGGGCGACCCTGCCACAAATGGGCGCCTGTCTTCGCGCGGGTTTTGCTACGAGCGACTACTTCAGAGACGAGGGCGCTCGTGTACATGGATCGGCATAGGTCAATTGTTGCTTCCCATGTCGTTAGATTCTCAGAGCCAACAACTTGGTGAAGCTCCCATGCTTCGCTACCCAAATCAAAGATCCTTCCGTCCTGGGCAAGTGACCTATCAAGCAGGGACCTTGCTTCTTGGCGCATTTTCTTCACAAGCTTGCGCGTCTTTCGCCCCTCGATTGCGTGGCCGCCGAGTGAAATCTCTGCCTCGAAGGATCGAGGAAGCAATTCTTCAGCGTCAAGCCGTTGAATGTCCGCATGGACCCAGACGCGGTCAAAATAGCGTTGGAACAGATTGACCACATCACGGATGAACTCATGCTCCCCAAGATCGTCCCAGATCGTGTCCAACTGGAAGCTGATGCACATGATTCCGTCCGCGTGCAGCTTGAGCCACGGGTAAACGGGAAGCGACATATCCGCATCCTCAAGAACGACGGGCGGGAGAGCGGCTCGCAAATACGGGGGTACATGCTTTACCTCGGGGGCTTCTATTCGCCGCTCAAGGAACGACAACTCAAGGCAGAAGGCGAGGTCGCCGACGGTCTGCTGTGGCAGGGTGTCGCTGAACTTGACGCTGCATTGGTTATCCCAAGCACGCCCTTCGGGTCGAAGCCATTCAAGCCGAACGGCTCCATCCTCATCCAAGTAGACCGCCTTCAAATCCGAAAAGCAGACAGTTCTTGCAAGGCCGGATTTCAGCAGCTTGCCAGCGGTTTTGGTGAGATCCACGTTCGTGACATCAAGCCCGACCGTGTAGTTGTAGAACGCATTGACCTGCTGAACTCGCAACGTCTGTGGAGGTGGAGTCATCGCAGCCCCCTCTTAGAGATGAGTCGCCACGCTAAGCCTGGTGATAGCGTGCGATAACCGTTCGCCGAAGTAGCGCAGCAGCGGAGGGAGCCCGCAGGCGTGCAGCTTGCAGGCGGCCGTGTTGCCAGAGAGATTAGTGTTACTGGACTGCCCACCCTTCATGCAACAGCGGAAAGTACAGAGGACGCCCGTCTTGGTTAGCTTCTTCCAATAGCATTTTTACTTCGTCTAGAGCCAACGTTTTTGCAAGATGATCGGCGATCTCTTCTTTCGGAAAGGCTTGTTTAGTTACAAATACTGCAAACCCCATCTTCCTCCATATTTCGTGCTCCGCCTCTACAAAGTAGAGCCAGTAGTTGTGAGCTGGAGTAAGTTGTTTCTTCCGCAATGTCAAATTGAAACTTTCGCCCTTAGAGTTTCTATGCTGTTCGGTAGGCAGCATTTGCGTAACAGTTTGCACAGTTGCTCCTTTCTTGAGCGCTCTAACCGGTATTCAGCATCATGGTGAGGCGTTGCACCCCAGTATCCCTCGCCCTCTCGCTAGGGACAATCGGCGGACTCCTGTATGAATCTAGTGGCTGCCTGTCTCAACGCATCCCTGCCCGTTGAAGCGGTCAGGCCGGTATACCGCTCGGCTCTGGGGAATGCTGCCGGCAAGACTGACAACTTCCCAGCGGTCGATGACGTCTGTTATCGGCCACGAGCGGACGTCAAGAACAGGTCCACTCGACACGCATCTCTTTAACCCTCACGGACGGCCGAGCCTTGACACATGCAGGAGAACACCCGCCAAGCTGCGGAGGTCCTGCGCATTGTGGTGAGCTACGCGACGCAGATTGGTGGCCGGACCGCCTCGGAGATATGTCAGCCAGGCCGCTGGCGCTTCCGATCCTGGGAGATCATCGTCCCGGACGACGCCAAGAATCTGCCGTTCGGCGGTCGCGAGGCGACAGTTCTCCCACACACTCTTCCAGCGCCGACGGACGGGATGGAGCAGGTCAAGGTGACCGAGGCCGGTGAGCGGGTTGGGCAGCCGCGCTAGGCGATAGCGGGTAGCGAGCAGGGGCGCGTCGTAGCACTTGCCGTTATAGCTGACGAGTACAGTGTCGCCGCGAAGCCACCCGGCAAAGGCCTGCAACATAGCGGTCTCGGCGGCCATGGTGGTGATCGTCAGCTGGCGCATCCGGAACCGGCCGTCCGCCTCCCAATGAGCCGCGCCGATCATGAACGCACGCGTGCCGGTGCCGCCGGCGAGCCCTGTGGTTTCTGTATCGAAATGCATCAACCGGCCGCTGTCGACGGGCTCACTCCAGCGGGCGAACGCCGTGTCGATCACGGGCGGCGGCGGGAGCCAGTCCACCACTGCTTCGGTGAGGAACAGTCCACTTGCGATCTCGTCGCCGGGCACGAAGCGATCCATGGACGATGCACGGGCTTCCGCGCGCTGCAGCCGCGAACGGCCCTGGATCAGGCGCAGCACATCGGCGGACAAGGTGGGTTTCGGCGGCGCCGTCTGAGCCGCGGGGACCGACAGCCCAGATTGCGCGCGCAGGTGACGCAGCCGGTCGGCAAGCGCGCTCACAGGGCCACCAGCAGGCCCAGAACCCGCAAAGCCAGGGCCTTGGGCGTGTGCGTGGCCTCCTCGTCCGCGGCCAGGATCGGGCCGACGCACGCCGGGCAGCCGGCCGCGCAATCGCAGCGCTCGACCAGCGTAATCGCCAGGCGGACCAGATCCTCGCGGCGCTCGAACAAGGGGGCGCTCAGGCCCACGCCGCCGGGAAACGCGTCGTAGAGATAGACCGTCGGTGTGAAGGGCGCATCGGGCGCCAGCGCCGTTGGCTGCCCATCCATCCCGCGCAGCTGGCCGCGGCCTGCGATGTCCGAGGCGACGAACCACGCTCCGTCAGCGCTGCCCACCGACTTCTGCAGGTCGCGCGATTCAGCCATCACGGCGACCGTGGCGACGATGTGCAGCGCATAGGCGGCCCCGAGGAAACCGTCCAGCGCCTGCTGTCGGCCATCGAAGGCCTGTTCGAGTTCGCGCTGGGCAAGCTGCCACCAGACGGCGGTCGTGTGCAGCTCCTGGTCGGGCAGGTTGACCGGCCCGTAGCCGATGTTCTCGTGGGTGTAGTAGCGGATCTTCTTGTAGCCGGCCACGCGTCGGACCACGTGCACCTCGCCGTGGTGGGCGTCGCCGCGTCCCGCGCTGGAGCTGCCGAAACAATCGAGCACCTTGAGCTTGGTGTAGTCGATGGCGTCGGTGTAGTAGTCCACGTGGGTGCGGGTCACGAACGCCTTGCGGCCCTCCCAGTCGAGTCGCTCCACCTGGTAGGGCACCGACTGGATCATGTGGATCGCCCCTTCGTAGAGCGTCACCGGCGCGGCGGTGTAATCAGCCTCGGCAATGATGGTCTGTTTGCCGCCGGTGCGATCGACGACCACGAAGTTACCCTCAGCCACGCTGCGCAGGGAGACGGCGTTGGCCGGGTAGCTGTCGGCAATCCATTCCCAGCGGTCGCCCTCGCGATGCAGCACGCCCTCCTCGCCGAGCACTTCCAACCAGGGTGTGGCCGCACCTGGCCCGAATACCTCGTCCCCCACGAACGGAAGCTCGAAGGCAGCGCAGCGTATATGGTCGAGCAGGATCAGCGGCTGGTCCGCCGCGATGCGCGCATGCTCGGGTGGGGAGCCTTCGAAGAACTCCGGATGGCGCACGAGGTACTGGTCCAGTGGATCGCTGCTGGCTACCAGCACGCCCAGCGCTGGCTGCTGACGCCGGCCCGCCCGGCCGAAACGCTGCCATGTCGCCGCCATGGAGCCCGGATAGCCGTTGAGCACCACGACATCCAGACTGCCGATGTCCACGCCCAGCTCAAGCGCGGAAGTGCTCACGATGCCGTCGATGCTGCCGGCGCGCATCGCCCGTTCGGCGGCCCGTCGCTCGGTCGGCAGGTAGCCACCACGGTAGGCGCGGATGCGCGGTGGCTTGCGTGGGTCGTGATCGAAGACGTCCTTCAGGTATTTGGTCAGCACCTCGACCATGGTGCGGCTCTGCGCGAACACCAGCGTCTTCATGCCGGCCTTGATGGCCAGTCGGGCGATCCTGTTGGTCTGCGAGCGCGCCGAGGCGCGTAGACCAAGATCGGTGTTGACCACGGGTGGATTCCACAGCAACACGTGCTTGTCGCCCGAGGGCGCGCCACTCTGGGTGATGGCGGTAACCCGATGCTCGATCAGCGCCTCGGCGTGCTCCCTGGGGTTGCCAATGGTCGCCGAGCACAGGATGAACTGCGGGGTGACGCCGTAGAAAGCGCACACGCGCTTGAGCCGGCGGATTACGTTAGCCACGTGCGAGCCGAACACGCCGCGATAGGTATGCACCTCGTCGATCACCACGTAGCGCAGGTTCTCGAAAAACTGCGCCCACTTGGTGTGATGCGGCAGGATCGCCTGGTGCAGCATGTCTGGATTGCTAACCACGATGTCACCGCGCAGGCGGATCGCCTGGCGGGCATCGCCCGGCGTGTCGCCGTCGAAGGTGAAGGCCTTGACCCCAAGCTCGCCCGCCTTGTTGAGCTCCAGCAGCTCGGCGACCTGATCCTGGGCCAGCGCCTTAGTCGGGAACAGGTACAGCGCCTTGGCGCCCTGCTGCATGACGGCGCTGATGACCGGCAGGGTGTAGCAGAGCGACTTGCCCGAGGCCGTCGGGGTCACGATCGCTACCTGGTCGCCGCGCTGCGTCGCCGTCCAGGCCTCGGCCTGATGGCTGTAGAGCGCATCGATGCCGCGCGATCGCAGTGCCTGGGCAAGCGCCGACGGAAGATCCGCGGGCAAGGTCGCGAACGAGCCCTCGCGGCCGGGCACAACGAAGGCACCGGTAATGCGTTCGGCATACCGCTTGGAAAGGCGCTGGGCGAGCGCACGGCCGTCACTGGGGCCGCGTAGTACCAGATCGTCAGAGGCCTGGTATCGGTCTGGAAGAGCGTTCAATGGAGGAGCCGCCTGTGTTCTTTGGCGGCAGTACATGGGCAGGGCGTCTCGCCACGTGAGACTGTCAGGCTCTCGGGTGCATGAAGCTCAGAGGAAGTGCCATTGTCCGCGCGCCTTCGACATGCGGTCGGTATGCTGGTTTTCCCGCGCCGGAGCCTTCGCCATGTGTTACTCCGCCCAGATCAAGGCCGACTACGTCCGCTACGTGCGCCACTTTGGCGCAACAATCAGTCTGCAGCGCTTTACCGAAATCTTCTGGGAGCGCCGCCGCGATGGTACGTGGACGAAAATTCCAAAGGCCTTGCGCGAGAGCTTCCGGCATCCTGATAGCGAAGCCGGGTTTGAGCTAGCCAAGCTGGTGGCGGAAGGGGATCGCGAGTTGGAGCAGCGCTACCGTGAGGACATGGTGGCCCAGCGGGAGCGCCTGACCAAGGCGGAGGCGGTATTGGCTGGCCCAAAGCCGACCAAGAAGGCGGCTGAGGACAAACGCATCGCGACCAACAAGATCGCGGCGACAGAGACCAACCTCGCCTCACTCAACCGGCGCGAGCTGGTCGACGACGATGCCCGTATCTACCCAGGCTCGTATGCGCCGGTGCTGATTGAGCGCGATGGGCAGAGGTTCGTGGTGCCCATGCGCTACCAGTGCCGCATGCCCGGCTGGAATGCCGCTGTGGAGCGCAAATATCCCGGCACTTACAACGCCAGGCGCGACAAGCTGGAGGAATCCTGGGGCCAGCTCTTCGGCTACCGCCACGGCATCCTGGTGATCACCCGCTTCTATGAGAACGTGGCGCGCCACCGGCTGGAGGGCAGAGAGTTGGCGCCGGGCGAAAAGGAGGAGAACGCAGTACTCGCCTTCGACCCGCAGCCGCCTCAGGACATGCTGGTGGCCTGCCTGTGGAACGTGTCCAAGGGGGCAGACAACGGCTCCGATCTCTTCACCTTTGCCGCCGTCACTGACGAGCCTCCGCCTGAAGTCGCGGCCGCTGGGCACGACCGCTGCATTGTCCCCATCAAGCCCGAACATGTGGATGCCTGGCTGAATCCGGCAGTGGCGCCGCGCGAGGCGCTGTACGCCATCCTGGATGATCGAGCGCGGCCGTACTACCAGCACCGGCTCGCGGCTTAGCCTGCCCGCATTTGGGTAGACGGCGTAAAATTGATCCATGAACGAGCCCACCGCCGAAGGCCGCCGCCGCTATCCGCACACGCACGGGTATTTCCCCGACCCGGAGCAGATTGAGGCTGCTCCGGACCGAGAGTTGCCCTGCACCTGCACAAATGGCTGCCCGAGCCGCTGCGCCGGTGAGTGCGGCTGCAAAGCGTGCGAACAGGCCTTTGCCGAGTTTTGTGATGTGGCGGGCTTCTACGGCCCCGGCGAGTTCGATGAGGCCGCCGCGCTGTCGGCCTACCGGGAGGTGCACGTGCATGGCGGCGTTCCTGGCGGTACTGACGCCTGAAGCCGACGCTGTAGTCGGTCATCTGCGCGAGCGTTGGGATCCTGCAGTGCAGCGCGGGCTCGGCGCGCACATCACCCTTCGCTACCCCTTCCTCCCGCTCCGCGCGCTGAGTTCGCGCGACCGAGAGCTTTTGGCGGACGCGGTCACCTCGGTGCCGAGCTTCCACTACACACTTGCACGTGTTTCCCACTTTCCGTCGACAGTCTTTCTCGACCCAGAGCCGGCGTCACCGTTTGCCGCCCTACGCACTACAGTGGACCAGGTGTTCGAGCAGCGTCTGCCGGAGGATCCGTTTCCTCGGTATGCGCCGCACTTGTCGGTCGCACGCCATGTGCGAGGATCTCGCGCAGAGGTGTTGGCGGCGCTGGACTCAGCATTGGCCGGAAGCGGCGGTGCAATTCGCGCTGCATGCAAGGCGGTCGTGCTGCTTGACCGAACGGGGGGTGGCCCATGGCAGGTGCACATGCACCTGCCGCTCGGCCAGTCGCGCCCTTTCTGAGGGACACGGTCCAGCCATCACCATGCACCGGCACCATCGGGCTTTGCGATAGAGAGAAGGTCGCTGCCTGGCAGCGCACTAAGGCTATCGGTGTTGCCCTACAAAACGGGAAGTGGGCGCCTGATAGGCGGGCAAATCATCAATCAACAAGCTATGGCTACCCCGCGAGTCAGGCCCAAGGCGACAGGGAGTCAGGCGCAAGCCGACGACGGATGTCCAGGCGCGGACCGATGACCGGGGTTCCCTCCTTTTCCCAGGCATGATCCCATGCGGTTTGTCGTTTCCGTTGAAGAAGGCGCCGTGGGCTGGCGCGTGCGTGAAGGTGCGACCGGCCTCGCCGAAGGGCTCACACTGGCCAAAGCCATCAAGCGTGCACGACAGCTGGGCAGCGAGCATCACGAGCGCACGGGACTCGCAGTCACCGTCGAGCTCGTGATCCCCGAGAAGTCGTTGCTGCTGGCGCAGCACCCGCATCGTTCGCTCGAAGCGGCGGCCACTGCCTAGAGCTTGCGTGCCGCTGCCCAAGGCAGGGCGGTCAACGGGCCCGCGTCCGTCGTCAGCTAAGGAGGCGGTTGAGCACCGCTGCCAGCCGCAATCCCGCCTGCTCCAAGCGCTGCTCGACCACGGGGCGCCATGTCCGTACGTAATCCGCCTCGATCTTCCGAGGCGGGTAGAAACCCGGTGAGCCGACCAGCGCGCCGCTCTCGTGGACCCAATCCTCGACATCCCCACCGGCCGCCGGATGCGGCACGTCTGCCTCGATGCGACGAGCCAGTTCGGTCGGTGCCAGCCCGAAAGTCTCGATCAGCCCTGTGTCCCATACGTGGTGCAGGTTTGATCCGCGCCCCCGCCAACGCACCTGATACGTATTGCCGCCCTTGTCGTCACCGTACCCCGCATGCAAAGGCTGGTGGGCATCACCAACCAGATGAACCACGTAGCGAAGTGCCTTTGCCCGATCCTCGTCTGAGGCGTGGCGATTGCCCAGCACTAGCTCCTGGCGTTTCAGCGCAGCGACTAGGCATTGATCGCCGCCCGGACATAGCTCAGGCGTGTAGTGGAAGTCCGAACCGCGTGGAAAATTGACGTAGTGCCACTTGCCGGTGGCGGGGTTGCGATGCTCGTCGGCCCAGGAAGCGATAGATTCCAACGTGGCACCCGGTTCCAAGGCGAGCAATCGCTGAACTTCCGCACGGGCGGCGGGCGTCAGGTGGTCGTCGGCAATCTGAGCAACGACGGCATGGCCGTCATGGCCCCACGCGTACAGATGGGTGACAGGCAAGAGCAGGGCGAGAGCAAGGAGGAGGCGTGTTTTCATCACCCATGATAACGGTCGGTCGTGCGGACTCGTGGGGTTCAGCCGACGCAATGCGTCCGCGTCCAGAACTACCGCGTGCGCGCCGCGATGAGCTGCTGTAGGTAGGCGATTCCTTCCTCCTCCGGAAAGAAGGTCACAACGTCCGCGACCGTCAGGCCGTAACGCTTCTTGAGGGCGAGGAACTCTTCTTTCGCCTGTTCCATGGGTGTTTTAGGTGGGCGGCTCTTGGCATCGAGAGCCGCCAGCTCCGCCTGAAAGCGGCGAAAAGCGTCGGTAGGTGGGGTCATTCGTTGATTCTCCCACGGGGCCGGATGGTGATCATCCAATCGAGGACGTGGGTGAAGGGCCAGACCGGCCTCGGGCGCAAGACCCCGAGGCCTAAGCTCGTGGCGGGTCGAGCGCCCGGTCTCGCTCGATGAGCCAAGTAATACTCCGCACTAGCGTGTTGTAGCTTGCGCTTACTTGAGAAAGGACGGATCTAATGGCCGCCCATTGAGCGCGGCGACCAAGCCGTCCGAACCTAACTCAAGACGAAATATCTGCTGCCTGTCTTCTGGTGACAAAGCGCCGCTCCCACGATCAAGTTCTCTTACTGTGAATTTCAATTCATTAGACGTTTCACGCCAAATGATGTCTTCGTTGCAGTTGCCAAATTGGTAAGCGTTGACTTCGTCCTGAAAAAACGTGAGAACTATCCAGTTTTCCGGACAAACCTCCCCTCCCCCCGATCGCGCCAACAATATTACGTCGAATAACCCGAGGCGCTTTACGCCAAAGTCATCGTCGTAACTCAGGCTTTCGCCGGGGTCGGTTGGGGTGTGGGTAAGTATACGGCCATGGTAGGCTAATATCGGGTCAAAAAACTCTCCCTGCTGCCCAATGATGAAGTTGCCGTAACGCAGCGTAACCTTATCGTTTACCCGGATCTTTCTTGCCGCCTCGATGTATGCACGCGCACCTTCAATGTCTCCTTCATTCAAAGCTTCTTTCGCCTTATTTGCCGCTGAGGAATCGTAAGTACGCACGCGCTCGAGTTGATCGGATACCTCCTTAAGCCTACTGGCGAGCTGCATGGCAGACTGGACGTCACGATTACCTGATGCGTCCACGGTCTGAAGCACTTCCACAAACTTTTTCGTGATTGCCGCGCTCGCCTTTTCCTGCGCCAGAATTTCATTGATCGCATTTAGCTGGTCTTGCGGCACGCCTTGGCAGTTGATAGTGACGGGCCCTGTCGGGTTCTGCACGACCGGGCTGCACGTAATAGAGCTCTCGCGAGCTTTACTATCAAAATAGTTCGCGACCGATGGGCTTATATAGCCAAGGAAGCCGAGCAGTACTGCGACCAATGCCAGCACAAACATGCGGTCAACAATCTTGTTGAGCAGCTTAGAGCTTAACGTAGGGCTGAGTTTGGGAAAGACATCGAGCGCAACAACGGCTTTGACGATACCGAAGAGTACGGCCAGAGCAAGCCCGGCAAGCCCAAGGGGCGTCCCAACAGAGGAGGCGACGTCGACCAGATGATCCATATGCCCTCAAATTGGCGCTTATGGAGCGCAGAGATGAGTTCGCTTGGGCGCAGACGCTGTTGTGGTGAACGTACTCCCCGCGCCCACCTGCGGCAACTCAGTAGAAATCTTTGGAGCCTCAGACGGCCTCCTTGGTCTCTCTGACCCGGCGGCTGCCCGCTTTTGGCCGAAAGCCCACTTGTCTTAGCCGGTTTGAGCGCCCTCGCCCCGGGGCCGCCGGTTGATCGTACCGATTGACCAAGATGCGTCGCGAGCCCCAGCCAATCGGCGTCGCGGTGCGTGGTCACCTTTCGGTAATCAGTACCGCGATCACGCGCTTCACGCTATAGACATTTACCGTCGTCCGGCAGTTCAATTTGCAGGTACGCGATATCTAAATTGAAGTCCGCGCGCAAGCGGTCAAGATAGCGGCGGGTAACTTCGTCCAAGCTCGGCTCACCCACCGCGAACAGCTTGACCGGTTCAAGTCCGCCTCTCCGGTAGCTGTATTCCAATAGCTGCCCCATGGCTTCCCGCACAACTTGCGCAGCTGTGTCGGCGATCTTGATCTCGTAGACATTGCAGCGCATGTCGGGGAGCCGGACGTAGGCGTCGGCAAATCCGCCCGTGCCAGTGGGGTATTCCGTCCAGACGTTACCTGCACCGAATTCCGCCTCCAAGTGCGCGAACAGGGCGCTTTGCACAAGGTTGTGCCGCAACTCGATATCGCGGCGAGATGCTGGAATATCGGCGAAGGCTGAGGCCGGGCGTGGCGAATGTCCGGGCTTAAGCTCGGACGAGGCATCTCGAGCTCGCAATTGTTCGAGGACGAACCAAGGGAAGATGTTTCGGGCCAGCTCATCGCCACCGAACATGTCGGCCCGATCAAGGTGGCTCACCAGCGCCTGGGCCCGGTGGGCCCACCCGGTCGAGCGGGGTGGAACGAACCCTGTGTGTTCGGCGAACCAGTCTAGGATCTGATCCTGGCTTCTGGCGTCCACGGTGGTGTGGTAGCGGTGCGGGTGAACCCCAGCGAACGCCCGCGCGATCAGAAGGCGGGGTACCTTTTCTATGCGGCCTTCGTTCTTCCAGCCTTCAAAGCGCTCTACAATGCGCTCGAAGTTTGCGGGGCTGCCGTCTCGACATATCTCGCGAAGAACCTGGATGAAGTCATCCCGCATGGCATCGACGGTGTTGTACTTGACCACACCCTGTCCGGCATTGCTGATGTCGTTGTGGGCGCGCTTCCAAAGAATGTCGAACGGTTCGCTCAGGCGGTTGTTGGCGACATCCCGCGCGATAGCCTGAGTCTGGGCCCGGTATCGCGGAAGCCAAGTCGCTCGGAACCAGATGCCGGGATCGCTGAAGCCCTCCAGAAAGGCGCGACCTTCATCATCGAATACAACTGGCGACGTAGGGTTATCTTCAAGGCCATCATCATCGTCCAATGGAGCCCAAGTTGTTGGCGGCTGCCCATCCAGTCGGGCTTGCGCGGCTTTGACCGCCCGCTCGGAGAACTCATCGGGGAAGCGGACAATGATGGCCTCGAAGCTCAGTTCTTGGAGTCCGGCCTCTTCGAGCACCTCGTAGCCCTGGGAGGGTTTCCGGTTGAGCACCATGCGCTCGGCGGCATCTAAGGCTCCTCGGTTGGTGATCATCTGGCGCGTGCGGTTTGCCCGGAACGTGCGCCCTTTGATCCGACTCTGCTCCTCTTCATACGCGTAGAGGGCGATGGCGATCGCCTGCTGTGCCGGGCTGGCGTGGCCAGCCTCGATGGCCTGTAGCTCGCGGGCGCGCTCCAGGGCTTGGGCCTCCAAGTCAGGATGCCCTCGCTCCCGCGCGTTTTTGGCGAATGTGCGGGCGTCTCTCGAGGTTTTGAGCCGAACAATGCGCTCGTCCATGAAGTTCCCTGCGAGCGAAAACGGGTTGAGCGCTCGAAAGTGCGCCCAGACCAAGCCACAGTTGGGTTCCGGCCAAAGCCGACACACTGCGCGCCGCTTCAGGGCGGAAGCAGACTCGAGGCCTACACAGCACCGGCCAAAGAAATCCCGCAGGAGCCTGAGGGGTTATGGGGGGACACAGCCTTTCGGCTACTTCCTCGCCGGCTTGGCGGGGGCCTTCTTGGTGGCCTTCGGAGCAACCTTCTTGGCAGGCGCGGACTTCGCCGGTGCGCGACCGATAAGCATGCTGTCCGCCGTCACCCCCTTCTTCTTCAGAGCCTCCGAGAACCACAGCGGACGCTTGCCCCGTCCCGACCACGTTTGGGCAGTGTTCTCCGGGTTGCGGTACTTCGGCGCCACCGCAGCCTTCGGTCCCTTGCTCCTTTGCCCCCCGCGCCGGGGGTAAACCTCGTCGATGGTCAGGCCCGCGCCCTTGAGAAGGGCCTCAATCTTGGTACGGACTTCCTGAGCATGACTCTTTCGAGCGGATTGCATCTGCGCTTCCGCGCTCTTGATGAGAGCCTGAAGTTCCGCTGGGGAAAGTGAATCGAGATTGATAGCCATGGTCATCCTCGTGTTGGGTCGACCCAATTAGACAACGAATTCCAACACCAGGCCATGCCTCCACCCATACCATCAGGTGCAGCCTTTGCAAGTTGACGTGCCTAGACCTTGGTCGCGTCAGGACGATGCAGATTCCTTCGGCGTTCTGCACACATGACTTTCCTCACTACGCAAATGGACGCACCCGTCTTCTCCGCCAGCCACTTATGCCTTGCTTTGTCCGTCGGAAGTGCTCGCACGGCCGAGGAGGTTTTTGCTAAGCGGATGATTCTCCGCGCTAGCATTTTACGGACGCTCGCTGCATGTTCTCGGCGCAGTGCGCCATAAGCTGCAAAAGCATCTTTACGGCGATAAAACGCTGACCACCGGCCAATATCGGCCAAAGCAATAATTGACGCCAACGTAGGATACGGCGGCCCTCTTGTCGTTGCTTCTTCCAATAACTCCAAAGCTCGCTTTCGCTTTTCCTTATCTGAACGCGGCCGCAGTACAGAATCTCTACGTGCAGGCAGATCGAACGGGATCGCCATCTGACTTGCTGCGCGACTACCATCCGTCAATATATCAACTATTGATGTATTCAACTTTGCCGCTAAGTCAAGGAGCGTCCCCAGCTGAAGACGCAACGTATAGTACCGCTTATGGAATAGCTCGCCGAAGTGTTCAACAAGTACTCGACGGGGATATAGCGTCAAAAGCGTGTTCGTAAACTCGCCAAGCTGCGCCAGCCTGAATCTAGAGCTTGGGGATGAAGATGTATAGGCAAGGAGAGCTTCCGCCTGGGGGCCCACGGCATCGTGCTTGATGACCGGCGCGAAACGGCCGAAGTCAACCGCCAGGCTCTCGCCACATCGCTCACAGAGAGATAGCGCCGTTTTCCCAGAGTTGTTTCTTTGTGCCGCTCCGCACGCACCACATCTCTGAGATAGCTCCAAAGAATGGATGGCGCACCGGCTTATTCCCTGGATCTGCCAATATAGCCGGTCATAGACAACATCCGAATGACGTTCAGCTTGGCGGTAACACGCTGTGCACCATGCACGGGTTCCCTTGAGGGCCCCAACTGCATTGCCTGCACAAACATCCCTAAGTGCGATTAGGGTGCAACCTGCAAGATTAGCCAAGCCAGTTCCTGCCTGGAGAGTCTCAATTAGAGGAGCAACCTCGCGGCTGTAGCCGTTGTATCGAATGCTGTCGTGCCGAGACAAAGGTCGCCCTAGCGTGGATAGCCGCCAGTGCCTAAGGTGCTCCATGAATTGGTGGTAGGAAGCACCGTGGGCGTGCGCAAGGCGGTGCAAATATGAGCTGAGACACTCGACCTGCGCGGTCCCCATCCCCTGCGGCTGAACTTGGAAGTAGAAGCTCATGAGTCCGAACCGCCCCCTACCGGGTCCCTTTTAGGTCGTCGCTGGAAGGGACGACGGGCACGTTTCCCTGTTGGTCGCGCTTCGTCCGGCGCACGCGGGGAGGGTGGCAACCCAGCCAACATCCGTTTTCCCTCCTCAATATCTTGCCTGATCACATCGACCTGGACTTCTTTCCGCGTCTCCAAGAAGTGGCTCTTGCGTAAAGCAGACTCACCCCTGGCGGCCATCTCTGCAAGTGCACCTAATGTCCAGTGCACCAGTTGTCCGTAACAGCCAGAAGTTCCGCGGTAGATCATCTCTCGGTGAGCAAGCAATGTTTGCCCACGTGCCCAAGGGAGCATGGCGTCTACCGTCGCGAGAAGCCGCGAGAAGAGCTCGTACCCTTCCTCGTCTACCCCGTAGTTTGAAAATTCCACCGTGAGGAGACGCCCGTTAAGGTGCGCGGATCGGAACTGGTGACGGAGTATCTCGTAGCCGCCAATAAATACCACGACACACTTGGCTTCATTACCGAGACATTTCATCGAGTCGAGAACGCCTTCTGCTTTGTGGTTGCTTTTAGTCCTCAGTAAGTGGTGCGCTTCATCGATTACAATGAACTTTGTACCTCTGTACTCAAGCCCGGAGACCAACTGCCGTCGGATATGACTCTCTGAGTCTTTGGCGCGAATTTCGTATGAACCCATTCCGTGGAAGGGGTGACCAACGGCAGTCAACATTTGAAGCGTCATGTAGCGGCTCGAGATGAAGCCGCCGTCGGTGGCGGCCGCTTCGACCCGAATAAGCGGTCGCTGCTCTGGATGTACATCCTCGCCAATCAGCGCTTTGGCCAGCTTGTGCGACAACATGGTCTTGCCTACCCGGGTCGGGCCGACCAAGGTAATTGCGGTGCCGGGCTGTGCTATTCCGCAGTGGTTGAAGATCCGGCGAAATGTTAGGTTGTAATAGGGGTGCGATACGATCGTTTGCCGGATACGCTTAGCGATCTCATTGATATCCATCTAAGTCACCCTCTGCTGTATCAAATGGCGTAGGCGCCTCAGTAGCAGCGCGATGAAAGCTTTCGAGCGTCGGCCGGCTAGATGGTGCTTTATTTTGGTTTCGTAGTTTTCTTCTTACTTCGCTTTCAGCGATGCCTTCGATAATGCGGTTTTCTGCCGCCTGTTGCTCTAGCGCCATGTACTGCTCGCGCTTGATCTCCCCAGTTAGACTCCGGTTTTCCAGATAAACGATTGACTCAAGCATTCGAGCTTCGGACAGACCGGCCGCCACATGATCTGGCCCCGAGAAGCAAGGTACCCAGCGACCGTTTACCGACGCATAGATGCACCTGTCGTTCCATGGCTCCTCAAGGGCATCGACCCTTTCGAGGCCTGGCGTCAGCAGCGCGGGATGGAAATACCAGCGATCTAAGTGCCGTACCCCTCGACACGCGTCAATGCGAAGGGGCCTATCCAGTGGAATGGCTGTAGCGATGAGGAAGGTCTGATCGGGCGAAATGGGGATTCCGGAGCAGCCGAATGTCCCCTCGAGCCCGCTGAACTTCTGGTCGGCCGAGACGTAGGTTCCAGGCCTCACCTTGAGGTTGTAATGCTTAAGAAAGTAGCGCTGATAGGCGTCGTAGATCGCCCGAAGGCTCCAACATGCGTGCTGCTCGCCGCGGTGGGTTCGGGAGACAGCGCGTCCTCGTTGGTCGTTGGCCGTACTGCCTCGGAGCGAAAGAACCAACTCCTCTTTGATCCCATGGAAGACTGCTTCAATTTGTCCACCGAACCTCGGTGCACCCGGTGGCCGGTCTTGTTTAGAGACGCCGTACCTCGCTAAGAGAACTTCGAAGTACACAGACTGGAAGTCAGATCCGTTGTCTACAACCACTGTTTCCGGAAGGCGGCCATGTCGGATCACGCAATCCCGCATCACCGTGGCACACGCTCTCCGGCTTGGATCCCTAAATGAGACCGACATGGCCAACACGACCTGGGTGGTTTGATCGACCATCACCGTGAGCCACGCACGCTTGGATTTCCGCTTGTTTGCGAAGATGCCAACGAGGACGTGTTGATCAATGAGGTAGTGATCGATGTGAGCGCGCTCCCAAACACGCAGGGGCGTTAGCGAGCGATCCCGCGGGGCGATAGGCGCAGCCATGGCCGTAGCGCTCCTGTGCCCGCCCTGGGCCAAGGCTCGCTCCTCGGCGGGAATCCGAGAGAACTCCTTCAAGAAGGTGTTGAGCGATACTGGCTTTGGTCCCGGCTGGTGGCCGCCGGGACCAGTGGCAGCGCTCTCCGCGGACAGTCGCACGTAGGCGTAGTAGCCGTGGATCGCTTTGGGCGGATTCGGCACGAGGAGGACCGTTCTGATTGCCTCGCGCATCAGCGTGAGATCTAACTCCGACACCCGCCGTTCTCTGTTTCCGCGTTTGTGGGTTTGAGGGACGAGCGCCAGCAAGCAGCCTCCCACCTCGCTCAAGCGCTGCCGCCATCGTCGTAGTGTTCTATCGGAAACGGGCGATGCTGCGCCGGCCAGTAGGTCCCGTCGCTCAATGACCGCCGTGAGCTGACGCACGGTCGGAGCGTCTTCGTGCCTCACGCCCTCATGCGAGACACGCAGGAGCGCTCCCCACCTTAGATCTGCAACCTCCTTGAGCGTAGATAGGCACATGCCCACAAGAGCGTCATCTGGCTCCGCGAGACGTTGCCGGTCGAGCAAAGCTGCGATCCGTTGCTGATCTATGAGGCGCAAGATTGGGGTTGCGTCAGCTAAGGCCGCCTTGCGGAGCAGCTCGCCAAGGGTGAGCACCTTCTCCGCAGCCAGTATGTGCAAGGCAGAGGTGGCGATTGAGGGCTCTGGTTCGACTGGACACCTACGGGCCTGCAAAAGAAGCGCGAAGTTTTCACACGCTATTGGGTTGATAGCGTCTTCAGTGACGACCTTATGAGCAATGCCAAGCGCTTTGAACGCCTCGGCGGCGGCGAAATCTTCGAAGCCCGCTTCACTCTTCTGCCACCGCCCCGGTCTTTGCTTTGTTAGCCTGTCGCACTCGTGCCGAGGCTTAACCTGGAACGCAACGAGCTCATCTTGGCGGAGCACTAAGAAATCGGCGGTGTAACTTGTTCGGTGGACTCTTCCGTTCGCCGCCACAAAAGTGACGCTCACGCTTTCGGGTTGATCCCACATCTCGAGCACAGCCGGGCTGTACTCACACATGAGAAGAAAGTCGCGCTCTAGCGTGCTTTCCCCCTGGATAGTGCAAGCCATCTTGTGGCTCGCGTAACGCCATGGCGTATTACGCACCGCACGTGACGCTACCGCTCTCGACGGTTCGCTGGCACGTACCCGGCGTACGTAGGCTTGGCCTGCAGCAGGCAGGTTATAGGCGATGAGCAGATCGGATAGTTCTGACGCTGTAAGCATGCGGTGACCTCCAGAAGCTCGTTAGCAATGACGCCGAAAGGGGCGCACGACGACGGCTCCGCGAGGCGCAGCCGCTTGACAAACGGTCTGAGGGCTCACATGCTGGTGCTGCGGAAGAGACAAACCGCGCACAACCAAGAAACCCTGCGTGCCAGCGCGGGGTTTTCTTTTTTAGAGAGCCCAAGGTGCTATCAAGTCATGGGCTACTCCTCCTTGCTGGTGCGGTGCGCCGAAGGGGCGAAGGAAGCCTCAAGCCATGCCTTTACCGATGGCGTGGCGGCGAACCACCCGCGCCTACCCGGTAATCTGAACATCTCTATAGGCAAGCGCCCCGCCTGCCGGGCCTTGTATAGCGCGTCGGTGGTTGGATAACCCATGACCCGGGCGGTCTCCGCACCGGTGAGGACAGGTGTCCTCGGCAGGTAGAGATCAAGGTTCAGCCCGGGCGCAAGTTCTTTTGGCACGGCTCGCTCTCTGGTCCGGCCCAGTCCGGAACAACCAGGGTGGGCATGTACGGGGACGACGGGTGGGGCCCCGAGGATGACGCACCAGAGACTGCGCCGATCAGCCAGTCTTGTCAAGCTAACATGCTGTTTTATAAGGCGTTTTGTTCGTATAGGGCACACGATACGAAAACCGCCTGATCAATGGCCCGCGGATGCGAACGCGCTTGATGGAAAGACCGGGTAAGCCCGCGTCGGGGCGTCAGCCACAGCCACCGCTTGTCGTGCGGGCAGCAGTTCGGCTAGCGCCACAGGCTGACAGCAATAGATCTCGCAGTTAACCGCTCTGGCTCAGCGCGCTGGCGGCGGGAGGATCAGGCCTAACCGCTTTCTTGAGGACCCAACATCGTGCCGGAACTTGTAGTGCTCTTGGATCCGCGCCTCGAGCATTCGCACTTCATTGGGATCGCTCGTTTCGTTCCGCTCGCCCCGCAGTTGAGCAAGGCGCTCTGCCCACCAAGCCTGATGCAGCTCCGCGAGAAACATTTCAGATAGCTTCCGCTTAGTTTCCTCGGAGACGGTTTTTTTGCTCATGCCGAGATCCGTGATCACCGCAGCAAGCTCACCGAATCACGCGCTGCTGCCGGGCGTGTGATCGAGGCCTAATCTTGTTCTTGTCAGCGCGATGTCATGCTGCGTCTCATAGTGCTCTCGGATCCGCCTTTCGAGGGCTCGTACTTGGGACGGATCGGTGCATACGTCCTGTTGGTCCTGCAGTTGCGCGAGGTACTCTGCCCACCAAGCCTGGTGCAGTTCCGGGAGGAACATCTCGTCCAGTTGGCGTTTGGTTTTTTCGCTGACCTTTGGCTTGCTCATTGAGGAATCGTTCAAGGAACGCCTTTCGCGCAGCTCTATATCTCCGAGCTTAAAGTTTACTCCCACGTTAGAATCGGTCGTGGCCACTTTATGCTTCATCTACTCGGCCGATAATTGCTTTAACGAACAATTGCTCGGCTTTCGTGCGGCTGGTGGGCCCACCAGGACTCGAACCTGGAACCAAGGGATTATGAGTCCCCTGCTCTAACCATTGAGCTATAGGCCCGGAAAGGAACGCCGTACCGCGCGGGCGGACGTGCATGGTAGCGGCGGCCCGCGGCGGCGCCAACGCAGGCAGCCATGCCGCTCGCCCGAAAAACGGCGACGCCCGCGCGAGGCGGGCGTCGTCATGGCGCGTGAGGCTTGCGCTTACTCCAGGTCGAGGAACGAGCGCAGCTGTTCCGAACGGCTGGGGTGACGCAGCTTGCGCAGCGCCTTGGCTTCGATCTGGCGGATGCGCTCGCGGGTGACGTCGAACTGCTTGCCCACTTCCTCGAGGGTGTGGTCGGTGTTCATGTCGATGCCGAAGCGCATGCGCAGCACCTTCGCTTCCCGCGGCGTGAGGCCGGCGAGCACGTCGCGCACGGTCTCCATCAGGCCGGTCTCGGTCGCCGACTCGATCGGCGAGGAGGCGTTGGTGTCCTCGATGAAGTCGCCCAGATGCGAGTCCTCGTCGTCGCCGATCGGGGTCTCCATCGAGATGGGTTCCTTGGCGATCTTGAGTACCTTGCGGATCTTGTCCTCGGGCATCTCCATCTCCTTGGCCAGCTCCTCCGGCGTCGGCTCGCGGCCGAACTGCTGGAGCATCTGGCGGGAGATGCGGTTCAACTTGTTGATCGTCTCGATCATGTGCACCGGGATGCGGATGGTGCGCGCCTGGTCGGCGATCGAGCGGGTGATCGCCTGGCGGATCCACCAGGTGGCGTAGGTCGAGAACTTGTAGCCGCGGCGGTATTCGAACTTGTCGACCGCCTTCATCAGGCCGATGTTGCCTTCCTGGATCAGGTCCAGGAACTGCAGGCCGCGGTTGGTGTACTTCTTGGCGATGGAGATCACCAGGCGCAGGTTCGCCTCGACCATCTCCTTCTTGGCGCGGCGGGCCTTGGCCTCGCCGATCGACATGGCGCGGTTGATTTCCTTGATGTCGGTCAGCGGCAGGAACAGCTTCTTCTCGATCGCGGCGAGCTTGTCCTGCTCGGCATCGATCGGCTCGCGGTAGGTCTTGATGTTGGGCGACCACTTCTGCCGCTTGCGCGACAGCTCGGCGGCCCACTCGACGTTGCCTTCGTTGCTCGGGAAGGTCTTCAGGAACTCGGCCTTGGGCATCTTCACCTGCTTGACGAAGATGTCCATCAGCACGCGCTCGTGGTGGCGGATGTCGCCCACCACTTCGCGCAGCTTGCGCACGAAGCTGTCGATCAGCGCGGACGGCAGCTTGAGCTTGAGGAACTCCTCGGCCATCTGGTCGCGCAGCTTGACGATCTTCTTGTCGGTGATGCCGGTGGCCTTGGGTGCGGCCTTCTGGAACTTGCCGTAGTAGTCGCGCAGCAGCTCCATGCGGCGCTTGACCTCTTCCGGGTCCGGACCGGTCGGGCCGGCCTCTTCCTCTTCGGCGGTCTCGTCCTCTTCCTCTTCCTCGTCGTCGGCCTCGACCACTTCGCCGTTGGCGGCGGCCTCCTCGGCCTCGGCCAGGGCGGCGTCGGCAGCCTGCTCCAGGTCGGCGAAGCCGGCCAGGATCTCGGACAGGCGGCGCTTGCCGTCCAGGTGCTGGTCGTACTCTTCCAGCAGCAGCTCGATGGTCAGCGGGAAGCTGGCCAGCGCCGTCTGCACCTGCGCCAGGCCTTCCTCGATGCGCTTGGCGATGGCGATCTCGCCCTCGCGGGTAAGCAGTTCGACCGTGCCCATCTCGCGCATGTACATGCGCACCGGGTCGGTGGTGCGGCCGACCTCGGCGTCGACGGCCGAGAGCAGGGCGACCGCTTCCTCGGCGGCGGCCTCGTCGTCGTTGCCGGAACCGGGCGCGTTGTCGGCCAGCGGGTCGGCGTCCGGCGCGGCGTCGTGCACCTCGATGCCGACGCCCTTGAGCACCGCCATGATGTCTTCGATCTGCTCCGGATCGACGATGTCGTCAGGCAGGTGGTCATTGATCTCGGCGTACGTCAGGTAGCCCTGTTCGAGGCCCTTGGAGATGAGCGCCTTGATTTCGGACTGTTGCTCGGGAGCTTTGTTGTTCATACCTACCGCCGGGATGCAGGAACCGATCAGTATAGCGATATGGCGCTTTTTTGACCAGTTCAAGGGAGAAAAAATTCACCGCGCCCACACGCAAAAATCGCGCCAGATGGGCGTTTGCGTGGGTGCGCCGCGTGTCGTGTGCCATCGAACCGCAGAGTCCCGGTCAGGGCACTTCCAGCCAGAAGGTGACCGGGCCGTCGTTGACCAGCCGAACCTCCATATGGGCACCGAAGCGCCCGATTTCCACCCCGCCCCCGTGCGTCGCGCGGGCCAGTTCCACCAGGCGCTCGAACCAGCGCCGGCCATGCTCGGGCGGGGCGGCCGAGGTGAAGCTCGGGCGCATGCCCGATCGGGTGTCCGCCGCCAGGGTGAACTGGCTGACCAGCAACAGGCCGCCGCCGGTGTCGGTGAGCGAGCGGTTCATCTTCCCGCCCTCATCGGCGAACACGCGGTAGCCGAGCAGCCGCTCCAGCATCCGCCGAGCCTGCGCCTCGCCGTCGTCCGGCTGTACCGCGACCAGCGCGAGCAGGCCCGGGCCGATGGCGCCCACGGTCGTGCCCTCGACGTCGACGCTGGCGGACAGCACGCGCTGGATCAGGCTGATCATGGGAGGTAACGGAAGGCAGGGCGTCCCTGCGAGAATAGAGGATCGTCCTGCCATAACGGCAGGGCGGTCGTTCCCTTTATCCCTGCGCCCGAGGCAGGCAAGCGACGGACCTGGATGCGCCCCGACATCTACCTGCTCTACCTCCTGCTGCGCCTGTTCGGCCTGTTGCCGCTGCGCCTGCTCCATGCCATGGGCGCAGCGCTGGGCCGGCTGGCGCTGTGGTGGCACGGAGGCACCGCGCGGGATACCGCGGTGAACCTGTCCATCGCGCGGCCGGGTCTGGACGAGGCAGTGCGGGCGGCGCTGCTGCGCCAGGCGATGGCCGAGGGTGGCAAGTCGATCACCGAGATCATCAAGGTGTGGGGCGCCGGCGCGACGCGCGCGCTCGGGCTGGTGCGCGAGGTGCGAGGTATCGAGTTGCTGGAAGCGGCGCAGGCGGCTGGAAAGGGGGTGATCATCGCCGCACCGCACCTGGGTTGCTGGGAGCTCCTCAACTACTGGCTGTGCAGTCGCATGCCGATGGCGATTCTCTACCGGCCGCCGCGGCTCGCGTCGATCGAGCCGCTGCTGCGCCGGGTGCGCGGCGCGCTGGCGCCCGAGCAGGTGCGTGCCGAGGGCGCGGGCGTGCGGGCGCTGTACAAACGGTTGGCTGCTGGCGGCACGATCGGCATCTTGCCCGATCAGAAGCCGCGCGAAGGCGAGGGCGAGCCGGCGCCGTTCTTCGGCCGCGATGCGCTGACGATGGTGCTGCTGCCGCGACTGGCGGCACGCACGGGGGCCACCGTGTTGTTCGCCTTTGCCGAACGGCTGCCACGCGGGACGGGTTTCCGCATCCACCTGCTCCCGGCGCCCGAGGGGCTGGACGATGCCGACCCGCATCGCGCCTGCGCCGCGCTGAACCGTGGCGTGGAAGCCTGCGTGGCGCGTGCGTTCGTGCAGTACCAGTGGCATTACCGGCGCTGGTCGGGGCACGGCTTGCCCAATCCGTACCGGCGGACCCGGTAGCGAGGCTGCAGTCATCACGCTGCGCGTGGGACGGGTTGTCGCTGGCTGTCGTCTATGCGAGGCGCCGGAGGAAGACGGCCATCTCCTTTTCCGCCTGCTTGTCCCCGCGCTGGCTGGCCACCGCGATGCCCTGGCGCCAGGCCGCGGCAGCACCGTCACGATCGCCCAGCGCCAGGCAGGCCTTGCCGAGCAGCTTCCACGCTGCCGAATAGGCCGGGTCCAAGTCCAGCGCGCGGCGCAATTCGTCCGCGGCTTCGTCCGCCAGTCCCTCGCCCAGCAGCGCGTTGCCCAGCGAGAAACGCAGCAGCGCGCCGTCGCGCGGGCCACCGCATTGCGCGCGCAGGCCGGCGATCAGCGCCGCGTTCACGGAAGCTGTCGCGAGCGACCGTCCGGATTGGGAAAGATCCGCGTCGGTTGGGGCGGCTCGGGCGGTCGCAGGCCCGCGCGCAGGTCGGCCAGCGCCGTCGCCGGCCATACCACCACCCAGGAGGAACGGAACGGCTGCACCAGCAGTGGGTAACGCAGGGCGGCAGCGTCGAGCTGGCCCGGATGGGTCACGACCAGACCGTCGGGATGGGCGCGCGCGAAAGCCTCGATCTCCTTGTCTCCGTGCAGCTCGGCGATCGGATGCTCGAGCCGGCCGGCGAAATGGAACTGGCCCTCGTACACGCCGGTGAAACCGATCGCGCGGCCCTGCGCGTCGGCTGCGCCCAGCAGACGGGTCGCGGGCGTCAGGTCGTAGCGGGGCCACAGGGTCAGGGTGAACAACGTATTGATCGCCAGCGTGCCAAGCAGCCCGGCGAACGCCAGCCGGCGCATCTCGCCGCGGCCGCGCAGCAGCAGCAGCGCACCCAGCAGCAGGAACACCACCGCGAAGAAGCGGCTGTAGGCGGCGGTGGTGTCAAACCACTCGCCATGCAGGCGCCCGCTCGCCACCAGCCAGGGCAGTACGAAAAGGAACACGCCGAAGGCGATGCCGCCGACCGCCAGCGGCCAGGTGCCCAGCCAGCCGTTGCGGGCCAGTTCGGGCCGCCGCTCGCGCAGCAGCGCGATGGCGCCGGCGAGCAGCAGCACGGCGCCGGCGAACTCGGGCAGCGGGTAGTACAGCTGCTTGCCACTGATCAGGGAAAAGGTGATGAATACCGGCACCACCCAGCACAGCGCGAAGCGCACGCCGGCGCCCAAAGGCCGGCGCAGCAAGGCCAGCGCCACCCAGGCGCGCGGCCAGCCGCTGAACGGGAACATCAGCAGTGGCAGCGCCAGCACGTACCACCACACCGGGCGGGCATGGTCGAACGCGTGCACCACGCGGCCGGCGGTCTGGGTGAAGAACAAGCGCTGCCGGTACGCCTCGCCGCCGCTGAAGCCGGCCGGCAGCGCCCATGCCAGCAACATGGCGAAGCCGAGCAGGAAGGCGAGCAGTCCACGGCCGTACCAGCGCGCGCGGTGCTGGTTGGCCCAGTCGTTCCACAGGGGACCGAGCAGCCACGGGAATACCACGTGCAGCGCCATCACCGGACCCTTGGTCAGCAGTCCGAGACCGAGGCAGATGCCGAACAGCCACCAGCGCGGCTCGTCGCGCGAGGGCGTGCGCGTGAGGCACAGCAGCGCGGCCAGCGCCCATACCGCGAGCAGCACGTCGTACATGACCTGCAGGCCGAACAGGAAAGCGTAGGACAGCGCCAGCAGCATCCACGGCGCCGCCCGGCCGACCCATGGGCGGTCCGGGAACAGCCGCCGTGCCAGCGCCGCCACCAGCACCAGCTGGCTGCCGCCGAAGATCACTTCCAGCACGCGCGGCCACACGTCATTGACGCCGAAGGCGAACCAGCCGGCGTGGATCATCCAGAACAGCAGTGGTGCCTTCTCGCTGTAGGGCGCCCCGTTGTTGTAGGGCACCAGCCAGTGGCCGTGCGTCCACATCTCCCAGGCCACCGCCAGCGTGCGGGTGGAATACAACGGCATCGGCCCGTGCGAGAAGATCGCCAGCAACGCCGCCGCCACCCACAACGGCAGCCAGGGCCAGAGGGCCCGCAGGTGTTCGGTTCGACGGTAGGCGTTGGGTAGCACGGGCGGCAGTCGCTGGAAGGGATGGCCTCGAGTTTAGCCTGTTCACCGTCACGGCCCGCGTGCGGCGGGCGCGTCAGTCGGGCAGCAGGAGGCGCACGTCACGCGACGCCTGCCAGCGTCGCCACAGATTCAGGGGCTTGCGCGCGAGCGGGCCGTAGCCGCCGGCGAGCAAGCGGTCGGTGGCGGCCAGCACGCGCTCGCTGGAGCGGCCGTCGCGATAGGGATGGATCGCCGCTGCATGGTCGGCCAGCGCCTGCACCAACGCCGGCGGGTGGGACAGCGCGGTGTCGATTGCCGCGTCTACCTGCGCCGGCTCGGCGACGTCGAGCATGAACGGCTTGGGCCGGCGGTTGCGCAGCGTCACCACCGGCTTGAGCTGCACCGCGAACTCGTCGATCACCGAGGAGGTGTCGCAGACCAGCACGTCGGCGGCGCGCAGCATGTCCAGCAGCCGGTCGGATTCGAAGAATCGGGCGAACGGGCCCTCCAGCGCACGGTAACGGGCGATCAGCTCCGGTTCGCATTTGGGGTGCAGGGTCAGCAGCCAGTGGCGGTCGCCGCGCGCGGTGAGCGTGCGCAGCACGTCGAGCGTGGCGCGCGCGGAGCTCAGCGATTCGGTGAAGGTGGCCGCGTACATCGCCACCGGCTTGCCGTCGGCGGGGCGCAGCGAGGACGCGTCCAGCGGCGGCGCGAACAGCGGATCGAGCTTGGGCCAGCCGGTCTCGGCGACGGCGAAATAGCGATGCTCGCGCGCCAGCGCCTCGAACGGCGCGGTGGTCGCCGGCCCCTGCGTGCAGTACAGGTCGAAGAAGCCGCGCAGGCGGAAATGGCCGCGGTCAGGCTCGCGCTTCTCCGCGTTGAAGCCGTGGAACACCTGCACCTTGGCGCCCGGGAACGCGGGCGGCACCCAGTTGGACGCGCAGAACACCGCTCGCGGTGCCAACGCACGCACCGCGCGCGACGAGCGCAGGCGGGTTTCGCCCTGGTGCAGGTAGCGCGCTACCGACTCGGGCACCACCCAGCCCACGCGCTGGCCTTCGCGCTGCGCCGCCGCGGCCAGCGGGCGCAGGATCGGCAGCGCATAGAGCTCGGTGGCGAACAGCAGGCATGCATCCATCGAGGGCCTCACGCAGGAACAAACTGGCATTATGCCGCCACCTCCCTTGCACCGGTTTCCGGATGAGCCGCGTTCCGATCTCCGCCTGCATCATCACCTTCAATGAGGCCGACCGTATCGACGATTGCCTGGCCTCGCTCGCCTTCTGCGACGAGGTGGTGGTGGTCGACTCCGGTTCCACCGACGACACCCGCGCGCGTGCCGAAGGGCGTGGCGCACGCGTGCTGCAGCGGCCGTTCGACGGCTTTCGCAGCCAGAAGGCGTTCGCGGTGGCGCAGGCGCAGCACGACTGGGTGCTCTGCCTGGACGCGGACGAGCGGGTCGACGCGACCTTGCGCGGGCGCATCGAGGCCGCCCGCGAGCACGGCTTCGACGACGCGGCGGGCTATCGCTTCGCGCGCCTGTCCGAGTACTTCGGAGCGTTCCTGCGCCACGGCAACGCCTACCCGGACCGCGTGCTGCGCCTGTTCGACCGCCGCCGCGGCGGTTGGCGCGGCGAGCGGGAGATCCACGAGGCGGTCAGTATCGACGGGCCGGTGCGCACGCTCGAGGGCAACCTGGAGCACCATCCCTACCGCTCGCTCTCCGAGCAGCTTGCCAAACAGGAGCGCTATGCGCAGATGATGGCCGAGTACCAGTACGCGCGCGGCAAGCGCGCCGGGCTGCGGCACATCCTGCTCAACCCGTGGTGGCGCTTCGTGCGCGGCTACGTGCTGCGCGGCGGCTTCCTGGATGGCTGGCGCGGGCTGCTCTATGCGCTGGTGCGCGTCGAATACGTGCGCCGCAAGTTTCTCAAGCTCTGGTTGCTGGAGCGGGGGTATCGCCCCTGAGACGGGCGAGGTAGCCCACCCGCAGCGCCAGCCCGAGCACCAGGAAGAAGAAGAACGACTGCGACATTACGCGGTAGAACACGCTCTCGCCCATGGCGCAGAACAGGTACAGCACGACGATCGCCAGGCCCGCCGTGGCGGTAGTGGCCAGTGTGTCGTCGGCGTCGCGCAGCCAGCGGGCGAAATAGCGCAGCGGCAGCACGAACACCGCCAACAACGCAAGCAGCAGCAGCACGCCGCCAGTCGCCAGCGCGCGCAGGTATTCGTTGTGCGGCTGGTTGTAGGGGGCGATCGACGGGTCGCTGCGGCCGGCGGCGATTTCTGCGCGAGTGTAGGTAGCGTACTGGTCGATGCCTATGCCGGTCAGCGGGTGCTCGCCTGCGGCACGCAGCGCCGTGCGCCACATCTCCAGCCGCGCCCCTACCGATCCGTCCGGATCGCCCTGGTCGAAGCCGTTGACCTCCTTCTGGATGGTGGTGAAGCGGTTGAGCATCGCGCCATGCAGCGTGGCCGTGGCAACCGCACCGCCCAGGCACACCGCCACGCCCAGCGCCAGGTTCAAGCGCCAGCGCCCGCTGCGCCGCGCATGCAGCAGCAGCACTATCAGGAACGCCGGTACGAACGCCAGCAGCGGCCCGCGGCTTTGCGTCAGCAGCGCGCCGTACATGCCGAACACCATGCCGGCGCCATGCAGCCACCAGCGCCAGTTGCCGATGCGCGCCTGCAACAGCTGCACCAGTGCCAGCAGGGCGAGCCCCAGCAGCAGCGTGGCACACTCGATCGCGGCCGAGTCGCCGCCATTCAAGCCATGCGCGCGCAGGACGTCCAGCACGTAGTGCTGCACCAGGCAGACTGCGCCCAGGCCGATCGCGGTCAGGCTGAAGCCAGCCCACACCAGGCCCATGCGCAGGTGCCGGCCGAACACCGCTGCCACCACCACGTACAGCAGCACGTGTGCGGCGTGGTCGAGTGGACGCCAGCCCAGCCCGTGCCAGAGCACGTTGGCGATATCGAGCGCAACCAGCAGCATCGCCGCGGCGACGACGGGCGCCGCCACGCGGTAGGCCTGGCGCACCGGCACCTGCCGCAACAGGGCCAGGCTGCAGAAGAACAACAGTGCCACCGGCAGCGCCTTGATGCCCGGTTCGATCGAGAACGACAGCGGCATCAGCGCGACCAGCGCGGACAGCGTCCAGGTCGGCCAGGCGCGCCAGGTGCGTGCGGTTTCGCGATCGGGCACGGCCACGCCGTGGCTGGGCGCGTTCATTCGGGCACCTTGGCGTCGGCCGCTTCGGCGGACGGATCGGGCACGCAACCGGGGATCACGGCATTGGCCTTGAACATCCACCATTCGCGGCGGTTGGCGTGGCCCAGATCGATCGCGCGGTCACGGCGCACGCACGCGCCCATTGCCGGTTCCTGCACGAACAACCAGCGGTGTGCCGGGTCCCTTGCCTGCCAGGCGACGGCATTGGCGTACTGTTGTGTCCACTGCCGGGTAAAGCCAAAATCCGTCGCGGGATGGTCGAGCATCAACAGGTTCTGTTCCTTCCAGGCGACCAGGCCGATCTGGTCGCCTGGGCCGAGCTGCGCGGCCGCCTTGGCCATCAGGCCCGCGGCAGAGCTCGAATCGTTCAGTTGCGGCGCGATGCCGATGCTCCAGCCGAGCCATAGCGCGGCCATGCCGCCACTCACCGCCCATACGGCACCACGCAGGCGTAACGCAGCGACCAGTACCAGCTGCACGGCGCCGATGGCAGCCAGCCAGCCGAACAGGGCCTGCGTGCCGCCATCGAAGCCGCGTTGCGCCGCCCACCGCGCGGCAGCCGGCGGATGCGCGAGAAGCGCGTAGGCACCCGCCGCCAGCAGGAGGGTGCCGAACAGCCCCATGAAGATCAGCCCTGCCGCGCGCAGCCAGCGCGTGCGCAGCAGCTCGTCCATGAACGGCGCGCTCGCCAATGCCACCATCGGCAGCACCGGCAGGATGTAGACGTCACGCTTGCCGGCCGGGATCGAGAAGAACACCAGCACCAACGCTGCCCAGGCCAGCGGCAGCAGCACGCGGGCATCCCTCGCCTTGAGCGCGCGCCACCAGCGCGGCAGCGTGCCGGGATAGGTGAGCGAGAGCGGCAGCCAGCTGAACAGCACGATGGGTACGTAATAGAACGGTGAGTGGAGGTGTCCCCACGACTTGGCGTAGCGGTCGGCGGTCTGGTGGAACAGGATGTCCCGCACGTAGGCGGCATAGGCCGGGTTGTCGGAGTGCGCCCGCGCGGCCAGCAGCATCGGCACCAGCCATAGCGCGATCGCCGCCAGCACGGCGAGCAGGCCCAGCCACCAGCGCATCGCCTGGCCCTTGCCGATCCGCGCCACGCCGTCCCAGCCGCGGCGTGCTGCAAAGGCGTAGGGCACCAACAGCAGCAACGGCAGGAAGCCGACGCCCTTGGTGATCACGCCCAACCCCGCGCAGAAACAGCCCAGCCAGTACGCGCGCCAGTGCGGGCCCAGCAACATGTGCCTGAGCAGGCCCCAGTTGCCGGCGGTGATCAGGAACATCACCAGCGGATCGATCTGCGCGCGCTTGACCTGGTAGACGAACTGGAACGCCAGCAGCAGCCCGGCCGCCGCATACAGGCCGACCTGTCGGTTCCACAGCCGGCGGCCCAGGTCGTAGATGAGCACCAGCGTGCCCAGCGCGGCCAGCAGCGACGGCAGCAGGAAGGCGATGCGCCAGTTGCGCATCAGCTCGTAACTCGCCGCTTCGGTCCACATCAGCACCGGCGGCTTGTCGGCGTACAGCTCGCTGCCCCGATGCGGAAACAGCCAGTCGCCGCCCTCGACCATCTGCTTGGCGGCCAGGGTGAAGCGCGGTTCGTCGGAAGGCCACGGATCGCGCATGCCCATGCCCGCGCCGATCACCACCAGGGCGACCAGCATCAGCAGCCAGAAACGTCGGCGGTCCTGTGGGCTGGTGTGGAGAGGGAACATGGAGCAATCCGTGCGGAGCAGCAAACGTTGTAACCGGGCTGGGCTTACCCGGTGCTGAGCCGCTGCTGCTTTTCGAGGACGGCATAGTACATGCCGTCCAGGTCGCCATCGCCTGGCAGGATCTGCCAGCCGACCGCAGCAGCGTGGCCTGCCGGCAGGGTGAACGGCAGCGGATGGGCGTCGGTGGCATTGGCGAGCAGCGATTGCACCGCCGCCTCGTTCTCCGCGCGCAACAGCGAGCAGGTCGCGTAGAGCAGCTTGCCGCCCGGCTTGAGCAGCGGCCACAGCGCACCGAGGATGCGCTGCTGCAGCGTGGCGAGCGTGGGAATGTCGCTCTCGCGCCGGTGCAACCGGACGTCCGGGCGTCGGCGCAGCACGCCGGTGGCCGAACAGGGGGCATCGATCAGGATGCGGTCGTATGGCTGGCCATCCCACCATGCGTCCGGCATGCCGGCGTCGCCGACGCGCAGGTCGGCACGCAGGCCGAGGCGATCGAGGTTCTGGCCGATGCGGCGCAGGCGGGCAGGGTCCGAATCCAGCGCGGTGAGCGCGAGATCGGTTCGTTCGAGCAGGTGGCAGGCCTTGCCGCCGGGCGCGGCGCACGCATCGAGCACGCGTTGGCCCGGGCCGATATCGAGCAGGTCGGCGGCGACCTGGGCGGCGCCGTCCTGCACCGCGAACAGGCCCTCGGCAAATCCCGGCAGGCGGGTGACGTCGCCGCTGTGCGGCAGCACGACGGCATCGACGAGCCACGGGTGGGGTGCGGCCGCCTGGCCGTCCAGTCGAAGGCGTTCCACCAGCGCTTCGCGCGTGGTGCGGCGGCGGTTGGCGCGGAGCATCAACGGCGGTTCGCGATTGTCGGCAGACAGCACTGCATCGGCCTGGTCCGGCCAGTCGCGGGCGAGGGCGTCGGCCAGCCAGGCCGGGTGCGCATGGCGGGTCGGCGGGGCACCGTCGAGAGCCGCCAGCCGCTCGTTGCGCTCGCGCTGCCAACGGCGCAGCACGGCATTGACCAGCCCGGCCAGGTGCGGTCGCTTGAGTGTGCGGGTGGCCTCGACCGTGGCCGCCACTGCCGCGTAGTCGCTCAGTCCGAGGATTTCCAGCTGCACCAGGCCCAGCACCAGCAGCGCGTGCACGGCCGGTTCCTTGCGCCGCAGCGGCTGGGCCAGCAGGCGATCGAGCGCCGGATCGAACCGCAGCCACCAGCGCGCTCCCTCGCTGAGCAGGGCCATCAGCAGGGCACGATCCCTGGGGTCGGGAAGCCTTGGGGCATGCCGTTCCATCGCTTCGCGCAGCGAGGTGCCACGCAGGGCGATGTCGGCCAGGGCAGTGGCGGCGAGGGCGCGGGTGTCGGTCATCGCCGCGAACTGCACCTTCTCGCCGCGGCGCGGAGAGAGTGTGGCGTCAGCTTCACTTGGGCGCTCCACGCAGCTCGGGGCGCGCGTTGAGGTAGTCGGCCGCGCTGATGCGCTTGCCGCCGGGCCGTTGCAACGCGGTCACCCGCAGCGCGCCGTTGCCGCAGGCCAGCTCGATGCCGTTGCGGCTGGCGGAGAGCACGGAGCCGGGCGTGGCGTCGTGGTGCCGATCGATCGCCTGCGCAGACCAGATCCGCACGCTTTCGCCGCCGATTTCGCCTTCGGCCACCGGCCATGGGTCGAACGCGCGCACCGTGCGCTCCAGCTCGATCGCCGGCCGGCCGAAGTCCAGCCTCGCCTCGGCTTTATCCAGCTTGTGTGCGTAGGTCACGCCTTCGGCCGGCTGCGGCGTCGCCGCCAGCACTTGACCGGCCAGCGTGCGACGCAGGCCCTCGGCGAGCACCTCGGCGCCCAGCAGCGACAGGCGGTCATGCAGCGTGCCGCCGGTGTCGTCCGGCCCGATCGGCGTGCGCTTTTCGAGCAGTACCGGGCCGGTATCCAGGCCCGCTTCCATGCGCATCAGGTCCACCCCGCTCTCGGCATCGCCGGCGAGGATCGCCCGCTGGATCGGCGCGGCACCACGCCAGCGCGGCAACAGGCTGGCGTGCACGTTCCAGCAACCCAGCGGCGGGATGGCCAGTACCTTGCGCGGAAGGAGCAGTCCGTAGGCGACCACCACCAGCAGGTCCGGTGCATGACCGGCGAGCCTGGCCCGGGCTTCGGGCGACTTCAGCGACTCCGGCTGCTCGACGGCCAGGCCGGCGGCCAGGGCGGCCTGCTTCACCGGGCTGGGAGCGAGCTTGCGGCCACGGCCGGCGGGACGGTCAGGCTGGGTGTAGACGGCAACCACCTGCGCCCCGCTGGCGCGGCAGGCTTGCAGGCAGGGAACGGCAAACTCCGGCGTGCCGGCGAAGACGATCCTCAAGCGCTCGCCGCCTGCTTGCGCTGCTTCTCAAGGCGCTTGAGCAGCATGTTGCGCTTGAGCGGGGAGAGGTAGTCGACGAATACCTTGCCTGCCAGGTGGTCGAGCTCGTGCTGGATGCACACCGCCAGCGGCCCCTCGGCGTCCACGGTGAACGTCTTGCCGTCCACGTCCTGCGCCTTGACCGTGACCTTCAGTGCACGGGTGACGTCGGCATAGATACCGGGGAAGGACAGGCAGCCCTCCTGGTAAACCTGGGTGCCGTCCCTCGCGATGATCTCGGCATTGACGAGCGCCAGCGGCTGGTTGCGATCCTCGCTCATGTCGGCCACCAGCACGCGCTTGTGCACATTGACCTGGGTCGCGGCCAGGCCCACGCCGTTGGCCGCGTACATGGTCTCGAACATGTCGGCGACGAACTGCTTCAGCTCGGCATCGAAAACGGTCACCGGCGCGGCCTGCGTGCGCAGTCGCGGGTCAGGAAATTCAAGGATGGTCAGTACGGACATTTTCGGTCACCTCGGGCGCCTCCAGGATGCGGGCGAATCGGCCTAACGGAAGCCCGGGCGCAAATCTAGAATGGGCCTTATTGTACGGCGGCAAGCTCCCGTGCGGCAGGCGATTTTGCCAACTGCTGCCGGTTGCGGGCCTTCACCGTTCGGTTACACTCGCCCGAGCCTCGGGGGCTAGGGGAATCGACGCATATGATCAAGAAGTCCATCGGGCTGCTGGCCGGCATGCTGGTCACGGTTGCCGTGTACGCCGCCGGCGCCCAGCTGCGCGCCGATCATCCCGATACCTACACCGTCCGACGCGGCGATACGCTGTGGGACATCTCGGCCAAGTTCCTCTCCAAGCCGTGGCTGTGGCCGGAGATCTGGCAGGCCAACCCGCAGGTGCGCAATCCGCATCTGATCTACCCGGGCGACGTACTCAACCTGTCCTTCATCAACGGCCCCCGGCTCAAGCTGGAGCCGAGCGCGCATCGCGAAGGCGAGGCCGTGCCGGCGATCCCGCTGGACCAGCTGCGCATGTTCCTCAAGGACATGCGGGTGATGGACTCCAACGAAGTGAGCGCTGCGCCGTACGTGGTCGGTTTCGAGGAAGCGCGGCTGCGTGGTGCGGTGGGGCAGAATCTTTACGTGCGCGGCCTGAAGAGCGCGCCCGGGCAGCGTTGGGCGATCGTGCGCCCGACCCATGTGTACCGCGGCTTCGAGCAGGACGACCCGAACGACGCCGAGAATGGCATCGTCGGCCATGAGCTCGACACCAATGTAGCGATGGTGCGTACCCCCTGGGCGGAAGATTTTCGCGGCGACGGCCACTATGGCCGCGGCGAGGACCTGGGCGTCGAAGTCAGCGTGATCGGCACCGCCGAGACCCTGCGCGAGGGCGATCCGTCCACCCTGCTGCTGCTGGACGCCACCCAGGAGATCCGCGCCGGTGACCGCGTGCTGCCACTGGACGGCCCGGCCTACGATCCCTACTACTACCCGCACGCGCCGCAGTCGGTGCCGGCCAATGCCCGCGTCATCGCCTTTGCCGACGCGATGGATGCGGCCGGCCCGCGCCAGGTCGTGGCGCTCTCGATCGGCGCGAAAGATGGCGTCGACAACGGCCAGACGTATGCGATGTTCCAGCCGGGCGAGCGCATCCACGACGACGTCGCCAGCAACAGCTGGAGCCGCGGTTCGGGCGAGAAGGTCACGCTGCCTGAGGAATTCGTCGGCCACGTGATGGTCTTCCGCACCTTCGACCGCGTCAGCTACGGCCTGGTGATGGATGGCCTGCGACCGGTGCACCGCGGCGACCGCCTGGCGATGCCCGAATAAGCTCGTCGCGGTTTTCCCCGACATGACGGCGCGGCCATGGCCGCGCCGTTTTTTGTTGGCGTCTGCCTACACTGGCCCGATGAGTGACACGGATGTACTGCGCGCCTGGCTGGTCCTGCTGAGGACGCCCGGGCTGGGCTGGGCGGCGTTGCGCGAGCGGCTGCGCGCGGGCGACATTCTCGCCGCGCTGCAGGGCCTGCGCCGGTCGCCGGACGGTCTGGGCGAGGATGCACGCACCTGGCTTCGGCACCCCAATGAGGCGCGCCTGGCCGAAGACCTCGCCTGGCTCGCCGTGCCCGGGCATCGACTGCTCTGCTGCACCGACGCCGATTTTCCGCCGCTGCTGGAGCACGTCGCGCAACCGCCGGCAGCCCTGTTCGTCGCTGGCGACGCGGCGCTGCTGTTGCATCCGCAGGTGGCCATCGTCGGTGCGCGTGGCGCCACCGCGGGCGGGCTGGCGCAGGCGCGTCGCTTCGCCGGTGCGCTGGTGCAGGCAGGCTTCGTGGTCACCAGCGGCCTGGCCGACGGCGTGGACGGTGCAGCGCACGCCGCGGCGCTGCATGCAGGCGGGTCGACCGTCGCGGTGGTCGGCACCGGTCCGGACCGGGTCTACCCGCGCAAGCACCAGGCGCTGGCGCAGGCGATCGCCTCGGACGGCGCGTTGGTGAGTGAATTCCCGCCGGGCACCCCGCCACGAGCGGACCACTTCCCGCGCCGTAACCGGCTCATCGCGGGACTGTCGCTGGGCGCGCTGGTGATCGAGGCGGGGCTCAAGTCCGGCTCGCTGATCACCGCAAGGCTGGCCGGCGAGCAGGGCCGCGAAGTGTTCGCCCTGCCCGGCTCGGTGCACAATCCGCTGGCGCGCGGCTGCCACCGGCTGATCCGCGAAGGCGTGCGGCTGGTCGAGGAGCCCGCCGAGTTGGTCGAGGTACTGGCGCCGGCGGCGCGTGCGCTCGGCGTGGAGCTCGCCGCGCGGCTGGCCGACGCGTCATCGCACGACATTGCGTCGCCGACCGGCACCAGCCAGGCCGATCCAGACCGCGAATGCCTGCGTGAAGCGCTCGGTCATGACCCGGCTACGCTCGATGAACTGGCGACCCGTACCGGACTGGCGCCAGCCGCGCTGGCCTCGATGTTGCTGATGTTGGAACTGGAAGGCCAGGTCGAAAGTCTGCCGGGCAATCGCTACCAGCGTCTGGTGATGGTCTGACCGGCACTTTCGCAGTGCGGTTGGAATGGGCTTTGCCCTGGATCCGGGCCCTCGCGGCATCCCCGGCCGGCTCCGGCAGGGTGATCGGGCACCGCCGCCAAGCCGCGCCACGTCGCGGTTTCACGCGATCCGGCTTGACAGTCGCTGCGAGCGCATGGCTCAACTAATAAAGAGTGTGCCCGCCAACCGGCGGCACGGACCGCTTCCGGAAACCCCCTGCCCCATGGCCAAGAACCTACTTATCGTCGAGTCGCCCGCCAAGGCCAAGACGATCAACAAATACCTCGGCAAGGACTTCCAGGTCCTCGCCTCCTATGGCCACGTGCGCGACCTCAAGCCGAAGGAGGGCGCGGTCGACCCGGACCATGGCTTCGCCATGAAATACGAGGTGATCGAGCGCAACGAGAAGCACGTCGATGCCATCGCCAAGGCGGCCAAGGTGGCCGACGACATCTACCTCGCGACCGACTTGGATCGCGAGGGCGAGGCGATTTCCTGGCATATCAGCGAGATCCTCAAGGAGCGTGGCCTGACCGAAGGCAAACGCATGCACCGGGTGGTGTTCTCCGAGATCACGCCCAAGGCGATCAAGGCTGCGGTGGCGCAGCCGCGCGGGCTTTCGTACGACATGGTCGACGCGCAGCAGGCCCGCCGCGCGCTGGACTACCTGGTCGGCTTCAATCTGTCGCCGGTGCTGTGGCGCAAGGTGCAGCGCGGTCTTTCGGCCGGCCGCGTGCAGAGCCCGGCGCTGCGCATGATCGTCGAGCGCGAGGAGGAGATCGAAGCCTTCGTGGCGCGCGAATACTGGACGGTCGAGGCCAAACTGAAACATGCCGAGGGTGATTTCGGCGCGCGCCTGACCAAGCTCAACGGCAAGAAGTTCGAGCAGTTCGACCTCACCAACGAGCGAGACGCGTTGGCCGCACGCGCGGCCCTCACGGAGGCGGCGCACGGCCGCCTGACGGTGAGCGAGGTCAGCTCCAAGGAGCGCAAGCGCCGGCCGGCGCCACCATTCACCACGTCCACGTTGCAACAGGAGGCCGCGCGCAAGCTCGGCTTCGGCACCAGCCGCACGATGAAGATCGCCCAGGGCCTCTACGAGGGCGTCAGCCTCGGCAGCGAGGGCAACGTCGGACTGATCACCTACATGCGTACCGACTCCACCGCCCTTTCCACCGAGGCGACCGACGAGCTGCGTGCGCTGATCGCCCGCGACTTCGGCCGCAACGCGCTGCCCGAGGGCGTGCAGGTCTACCGCACCAAGTCCAAGAACGCGCAGGAGGCGCACGAGGCGATCCGGCCGACCTCGGCCATGCGCACGCCGCGCCAGGTTGCCGCCTTCCTCAATGACGAACAGCGCAAGCTCTACGAACTGATCTGGAAGCGCACGGTGGCTTGCCAGATGATCCACGCCACGCTCAACACCGTCTCGGTGGATTTCGAGCTGCCGCAGGTCGCCGGCGGCCCGGCCGCATTCCGCGCAACCGGCACCACCGTGGTCGATCCGGGCTTCCTGGCCGTGTACGAGGAAGGCCGCGACCAGAAGAGCGCCGAGGACGAGGAGGAAGGCCGCCGGCTGCCGCGCCTGGCCAGGGGCGAGCAGGTCGCGGTAGCGGACATCCTGGCCGACCAGCACTTCACCGAGCCGCCGCCGCGCTACTCCGAGGCCAGCCTGGTCAAGGCGCTGGAGGAATACGGCATCGGCCGCCCGTCCACTTACGCCAGCATCATCCAGGTGCTGCAGAACCGCGAATACGTGTTCCTCGACAGCCGCCGCTTCAAGCCGACCGACGTCGGCCGCGCGGTGGGCAAGTTCCTCACCCAGCACTTCAACCAGTACGTCGATTACGACTTCACGGCCAAACTGGAAGACGAGCTCGATGCGGTCAGCCGCGGCGAGGAAGCCTGGGTGCCGCTGATGGAGCGTTTCTGGCAGCCGTTCAAGACCCAGGTCGAGGAGAAGACCGAATCGGTGGACCGCAGCGAAGCCACCGGCGCGCGCGAACTGGGCATCGACCCGAAGAGCGGCAAGCCGGTGTCCGTGCGCCTGGGTCGCTACGGGCCCTACGCGCAGATCGGCGACAAGGACACCGACGAGAAGCTGCAGTTCGCCTCCCTGCGTCCCGGGCAGAGCATGCACACCATTACCCTCGAGCAGGCGATGGAGCTGTTCAAGCTGCCGCGCATGCTCGGCACCAGCCAAAGCGGCGAGGAAGTAAGCGTAGGCATCGGCCGCTTCGGCCCCTTCGTCAAGCAGGGCAGCACCTATGCCTCGCTCAAGCCCGAGGACGACCCGTACACCATCGAGCTGCCGCGCGCGCTGCAGATCGTGCACGAAAAGCTGGAGATGCTGGCCAACCGCGTGATCGCCGACTTCGGCAACGGCGTGCAGGTGCTCAACGGCCGCTACGGGCCGTACATCACCGACGGCGAGAAGAACGCGCGCATCCCCAAGGAGACCGAGCCGAAGGACCTCACCGAGGCGCAGTGCCTGGAGCTGCTCGCCGCCGCGCCGGCCAAGAAGGGTCGCTTCGGGCGCAAGACGACCACCAAGCAAGCCGCCGCGAAGAAGGCACCGCCGGCGAAAAAAGCGGCGGCAAAGAAGGCTCCGGCGAAAAAGGCTGCGACCAAGAAGACCACCGCCACGAAGGCGGCCAAGAAAAGCGCCACCAAGAAGGCGGCGGCGAAAAAGGCAGGCAAGGCCGGCGCTCCGACGTGACCGCGCGCTACGCCCTGGCCGACTGCGACGCCGCTGCAGCGCTGCTGCGCCGTGGCGGCGTGCTGGCCTACCCTACCGAGGCGGTTTACGGCCTCGGCTGCGATCCGCACGACCAGGCCGCCTTCGAGCGCCTGTTCGCCCTCAAGCAGCGCCCACCGACGCAGGGCGTGCTGCTGATTGCGGCTGATTTCGCCCAGGTCGAGCACTACGTCGATCTGGCCAAGGTCCCGGCCGAAGTGCTCGCGCAGGTCAAGGCCAGCTGGCCGGGGCCGAACACCTGGATCTTCCCCCGCACTGCGGCGGTACCAGCCTGGGTCGCCGGTGCGCACGCGGGCATCGCGCTACGGGTGACGGCGCACGCGCCAGCTGCTGCGCTCTGCCGCGCCTACGGCGGCGCGCTGGTCTCGACCAGCGCCAACCCGCACGGCTCGCCCGCGGCGCGCAGTGCGGCGATGGTGCTGGACTACTTCGGTGAGGCGCTCGACGGTGTGCTCGACGCGCCGCTTGGGGGGCAGGAGCGCCCGACGGTGATCCGCGATGCGCTCTCCGGCGCTATCATCCGCGCCTGAGCGTCCAGGGGACGCCACCGGCCCGATGGATGGCCTGCGGTGGGACGGCAGCACACACGCACTTCACGCCGGCTTGCAGCGGTCGGCGGCCATGCTGTGTGCGTCTGGCGCATGGCGAACTTGGAGATAGCGGCTTGGCCATCGTTTACGACACCTTCCAGCGCGAGGCCCCGCAACGCCTGGCGCTGCTGCACGCGGACACGCCCACACGCGTGCTGGCCTGGCGCGACGGGCAGAGCGTCAGTGCCGCGCAGTTCCTGGCCCACGTGCGCCAGGCCGCCGCCACGCTGCCCGGCGCCGGCGCCGCGGTGAACCTGTGCGAAGACCGTTATGCCTTCCTGGTTGCCTTTTGCGCCATCGCACTGCGCGGGCAGACCAATCTGCTGCCCTCCTCGCGTGCACCCCAGGCGGTGGACGAAGTGATGGCCGCGCATCCGGGCTGCTACGCACTGGGAGAGCTGGCGCTGGATCCGGCGCCGACCGGTTACCACCGGCTGCCGGCGTTGACGGCACTGCCCTGCGATGACGAGGCGGAAGGCTGGCCGCAGATCCCGGCCGGCCAGGTGGTGGCGATCGGCTATACCTCCGGCTCGACCGGGACACCCAGCGCCAACCTGAAGACCTGGCGCAGTTTCCACGCCAGCAACGCCGGCAACCTGGCGATGCTGCGTGCGGTGGTCGGCGAGCGGTTCAGCGTCGTTGCCACGGTGCCGCCGCAGCACATGTACGGCATGGAGATGAGCGTGCTGCTGCCGCTGCTGGGCGGCGTCGGCGTGCATGCGGGACGGCCCTTCTTCCCCGCCGACGTCGCCGCCGCACTGGCCGACCTGCCGGCGCCGCGCGTGCTTGTGACCACTCCGGTACACCTGCGTGCGCTGGTCGAATCGGGCATCGTGTTGCCGCCGCTGGCGGCGATGGTCTCGGCCACCGCGCCGATGCCGCCGGAGCTGGCGCAGGCGGCGGAGGAGCGTTTCGGCGCGCCGCTGCAGGAAGTCTTCGGTTCGACCGAAACCTGTGTATTTGCCAGCCGCCGGACCACCCAGGAAGACGACTGGTCGCTCTACCCGGACGTCCAGTTGCACCCCCAGCCCGACGGCACCCAGGTCGAGGCTCCGCAACTGGATGCGCCGCGGCTGCTGGCCGACATCGTGAGCCTGTCCGCCGACGGTCGCCGCTTCCGTCTGCGCGGGCGCCAGGCCGACATGCTGGAGATCGCCGGCAAGCGTGCCTCGCTGGGCGATCTCACGCGCCGCCTGCTGGCCATTCCGGGCGTACGCGATGGCGTGGTATTCCAGCTTGACGACGGCGACGCGCTGGGCGTGCACCGCATCGCCGCACTGGCGGTGGCGCCGGAGCTGGACGAGCACGCCATACTCGACACGTTGCGCCGGGCGATCGATCCGGTATTCCTGCCGCGCCCCCTGCTCAGGGTAGCCGCGCTGCCACGCAACGAGACCGGCAAGCTGCCGCGCGCCGCGCTCCTCGAAGTGCTCGCCCGCCACCACTCGCACTCGTAACTTTGCCCCAAAGGCGGGTTGAAGCCGGCCCTGCCGCTCCAACGCGTTGCGGCGGCACCGCTACAATGCGCGCCTGCGCCCGCGGGCGCACCACACGCTTGGGAGAGTGCATGAAGGTCCTGGTCATCGGCAGCGGCGGGCGCGAGCACGCATTGGCGTGGAAGCTCAAGCAGTCGCCGCGGGTCAGCGAAGTGATCGTCGCCCCGGGCAATGCCGGCACCGCGCGTGAGCGTGGCGTGCGCAACGCCGAAGTGGCGATGAACGACCTGGACGGCTTGCTCAAGCTGGCCAAGGCTGAAAAGGTCGAGCTGACCGTGGTCGGCCCGGAGGTACCGCTGGTTGCCGGCGTGGTCGACCGTTTCCGCGGCGCCGGACTGCGCATTTTCGGGCCGCGCGCGGTTGCGGCGCAGCTGGAGGGTTCCAAGGCGTTCGCCAAGGACTTTCTGCTCCGCCACAACATCCCCACCGCGCGCTATGCCGTCTTCAACGAGCTTGGTGGTGCGCTTGCCTACGTGCGCCAGCATGGGGCGCCGATTGTGATCAAGGCCGACGGCCTGGCCGCAGGCAAGGGCGTGGTGGTGGCGCTGACCCTGGCCGATGCCGAGCAGGCGCTGCACGACATGTTGGGCGGGCACGCCTTCGGCAATGCCTCGGCACGCGTGGTGATCGAGGAATTCCTCGATGGCGAGGAGGCCAGCTACATCGTGATGAGCGACGGCAGCCACGCGCTGCCGATGGCCTCCAGCCAGGACCACAAGCGGCGCGACGAGGGTGACCTCGGCCCCAACACCGGCGGCATGGGCGCCTACTCGCCGGCGCCGGTGGTCACCGGCGCGGTCGAGCAGCGCATCCTGAAGGAAGTGATCGAGCCGACCCTGCGCGGCATGGCGGCCGAGGGCGCGCCGTTCATAGGGTTCCTCTACGCCGGCCTGATGATCGACAAGTCGGGCGCACCCAAGGTGATCGAGTTCAACGTGCGCTTCGGCGACCCGGAAACCCAGCCCATCATGCTGCGCCTGAAGTCCGACCTGGTCGAACTGATCGAGGCGGCGCTCGACGGCGAACTGCGCCACACCCGCGCACAGTGGGACAGCCGCCCGTCCATCGGCGTGGTGGTGGCAGCCGAAGGCTACCCCGGCCGGGTGCGCAGTGGCGACCCGATCGGCGGCCTGGACGGCGCATTCGACCCGACCGTAAAAGTGTTCCATGCCGGCACGCGGCTCGATGAGCAGGGCCGCGTGACCACCGCGGGCGGGCGCGTACTGACCGTCTGTGCGCTGGGCAGCGACCTCGCCGCCGCGCGCGAACACGCCTACGAGGCTGTCTCGAAGATCCATTTCAACGGCGCGTTCTGCAGGCGCGACATCGCGCACCGGGCGTTGCGGCGCGGGACCTGATGCCGTCGCTGCGGCTGTGTCCGACCAACGCTGGCGGCCGGCTTCGCCTGTGGCGCCGCGCGCCGCGTGCCTGGGTCCTGGTGTCGTCGTGCTGACCGTCCTCATGGCTCCAGGTCCTCGAACGCAGCGGACGCGACGGGCCACATGGCTATCAACCCATTGTTGACTGGACCGGTCCGGTCCAGGGTCTGGATCGGGATCGCGTTTCTGGGCGCTTCCGTGCTGCTCATGTGGCTGCCGGCCCTGCGCACGCCTTTCTGGGGCGACGATTACCTCTACATCTACGCAGCCCATACGACCAACCTTTCGTCGGCCCCCTGGTGGTCCGACTTCGTGCCGACGACGCTCTCGCAGTTCTGGCGGCCGCTCTCCCAGGAGGGCTATTGGCGCTTGATCGACGCGTTCCTGCACGACAACGCGTTCGCCACCCACATCGTGAGCTTGTGCCTTCATCTGCTGGCAAGCATGGGGGTGGCCCTACTGGCGCTCACCATTGGCCGCGCGTGCAAGTGGCCGATGCCTGGAGCGACCGCCGGGCTTGCCGGGCTCATGTATGCCGGCCTGGCCATGCACATGCTTCCGGTTCATTGGGCCGCCGCGGCGAACAACTCCTTCCTCACCTTGTTCACCGCGCTCTGCCTGGCCGCCTGGATCGGCGCCGCCGAAGCCCAGGGCCTGCGTCGCGTCCTGTTGCTGGCGAGCATCCCGATGACGCTGTCGCTGGCGCTGCTGAGCAAGGAATCGGCCGTGTTGACGGTCGTCCTGATGATCATCCTCCGGCTGTTCACCGGACAACTACGCGCACGAACGGGCGAGGTGGCCACCATCCTTGTCTGTGGCGCCCTCACCGCGACCTGGCTGGTGCTGCATGCGCACTTCACCACCCGCACGGACGCTGCCTATCAGCTGGTGTTCGGGAGTAACCTCATCCGCAACGCTCTTGCGTTCGCAGCATGGATGTCGGGCGTCCCGCGCGAGGCGTTGCGCATGGCCGCGCCAGGGGAGCGGCTACACGCTCTGGCCTGGATAGCTCTTACGGCCCTGCCCATGCTGGGTGCGTTCGTGATGGCCTTCTGGCCGGGCCGTTCGCTCCTGACGCCACGTCAATGGCTTTCCATGGTTCTCTTCGCCGGAGCCGCCTACGGCCCGTACTTCCTGCTGTCGTGGAACAGCTACGCGTATTACGCCGCTATCGCGGCGATATTGCCGACGATTTCGTTGGCGTATTGCGCGGTCAACCAGCCGAGGCTATGGGTCATCCTTGGGTTGATTGCCTTCTCCTCCTGGACAGCCGTTGGGATAACGCGCCAGCTGGATCACCCCGGCCTCATCGGGCGGGCCCGCTGGGCAGAGGGCATGCTGCAGGAGCTCGAACACCGGCAGGTGGGCTACCCCTTGTGGGTGGCCGTCCACGACAACCATCGCTTCTATGCCGTCGGAGCGTTCGGCCTGGCCTGGCGCCTGAAACTTCCGGTGGACGGCATCCATGTGGCCGAGCGGTGCCCCGCCGCCGCCAGGCAGTGCCTGTGGATCGGCGACGGGGGGTCCTGGCATCTCAAGTAGCCATGAGCCGGGGCGACGGCCGCCCCGGGGGTGACGAGGCGAGATGCGCTCAGAAGGCGGCCTTGTCCGTAGGAGAGGTCTGGATGGCCGGCGCGGTGCCCGGACGCAGCACCATGTACAGCATCAGCAGCATGCCCAGCAGCACGCCGCTCGAACCGATGCCCAGCAGCGGCGCAAGCGTCGCCTCGCTCGCCTTGCCGCCGTAGAGCAGGAACAGCCCGGTCAGCATCGCGATGGCTGCAGCCTGGTGCAGCACGAACTGGGTCAGGGCGATCGCGCGGCGCGGCGCCTCCAGCCACAACCGGTGGATGATCCCGTAGACGAGCGACAGCACGAAGCCGACCAGCAACACGTGGGCGTGCGTCACCAGCTCCCCATGGTTGTGCGAGGCAGCCATGTAGATGCCCAGCGCCATGCCGGCGGCGGCATAGCACAGGGCCCAGACCAGATATCTCCGGCTCATGTCCATCGTGTTCCCCTCTCGAAACGCAGGCGCCAGGTTGGCGGGCGCCTTGAGCGCCACGGAAGGCTGCACTGGCATGCACGACAGCGCTCCGCCCCCCGGCGGTACCTTCCCCGGCGCAAGGTATGCCTAACCGGCCGCGCCCGCAACGGAAGGATCGGCCGGCGGCTTTCACGCTAGGCTTGCCCCAGCCCCCCGCTCAGGACCCGCATGAGCCAATTCGACCTGCTCGGCCAACGCCGCTTCGCGCCGTTTTTCTGGACCCAGGCGCTGGCCGCGTTCAACGACAACGCCTTCCGCAACGCGCTGGTAATGCTGGTGGCGTTCCAGATGGGGCTGGACGATCGCAGCGTGTCGCTCTACACCAACCTGGCGCCGGCGCTGTTCATCCTGCCGTTCTTCCTGTTTTCGGCGACCGCCGGGCAGTTGGCGGAGAAATACGAGAAGACGCGCATCATCCGCGCGGTAAAGCTGTTCGAGATCGCTGCCATGGCGCTGGCTGCGATCGGCTTCCACACGCACGACACCACGCTGTTGCTGGTGGTGCTGTTCCTGATGGGGGTGCACTCGACCACCTTCGGACCGATCAAGTACGCCATCCTGCCGCAAGCACTCGAGCCCGGCGAACTGGTCGGCGGCAACGGACTGGTGGAGATGGGCACGCAGCTGGCCATGCTGGTCGGCATGATCGCCGGCAACTCGCTGATGCTGGTGGCCGGCATCGGACCTTGGCTGGCTTCGTCGGCAACCATCGCCGTCGCAGTAGCCGGCTACCTGGCCAGCCGGCGCATTCCGCCGGCACCGGCGACAGCGCCCGGACTGAAGTTCAACTGGAACCCTTTCAGCGAAACCGCGCGCGTGCTTGGCATCGTGCGGCGCGACCGCGCGGTGTTCAACGCGGTGCTCGGCATTTCCTGGTTCTGGTTCTTCGGCACGGTGTTGATCGCGCAGTTGCCCAACTACACGCGCGAGACACTGGGCGGCGACGGCTCGGTCAACACGCTGGTGCTCACCCTGTTCTCGATCGGCACCGGCGTGGGCGCGTTGTTGTGCGAGCGCATGTCCGGCAGGCGCGTGGAGATCGGCCTGGTGCCGCTGGGCGCGTTCGGGCTGACCGTGTTCGGTGTGGACCTGTACCTCGCGCGGCACGGAGTGGCGCAGGCGCATGGCCTGGACTGGCGCGCTTTCCTGCATGGCGCTGGCAGCTGGCGGGTGGCGCTGGACCTGACCCTGATCGGCGTGTTCGCCGGCTTCTACGTGGTGCCGTTGTTCGCTTTCGTGCAGGCACGCACGCCGCGCGAGCAGCTCTCGCGCGTGATTGCCGGCAACAATATCGTCAACGCACTGCTGATCGTGCTGGCGGCGGGCTTCGGGCTGGGACTGGGCGCACTGGGCTTCGATGCCGTGGAGACTTTCCTGGCCGCGTCGCTGCTCAACGTGGCGGTGGCGGCGTATATCTTCACACTGGTGCCCGAGTTCCCGATGCGCTTCATCACCTGGGTGCTGGTGAACACGCTCTACCGCGTGCGCGTGGAGGGCATGCGCCACGTGCCGGAAGAGGGACCGGCGCTGCTGGTGTGCAACCACGTCAGCCTCATGGACCCGTTGCTGCTGATGGCCAACCTGCGACGTCCGGCGCGCTTCGTCATGTACTACCGCATCTTCGACATGCCGCTGCTGCGTTTCGTCTTCCGCACGGCCAGGGCCATTCCGATCGCCGGGCAGAAGGAGGACCCTGCGGTGCTGGCAGCGGCCTACGAGGCGATCGACGAGGCGCTTGCTGCCGGCGAGCTGGTATGCATCTTTCCGGAAGGCGCACTGACGCGCGACGGTGACATTGCTCCCTTCCGGCCGGGCTTGCTGCGTGTCCTCGAACGCCGCCAGGTCCCGGTGCTGCCGATGGCGCTGCGCGGCCTGTGGGGCAGCGTGTGGAGCCGGCGTGATACGCGGCTGGGGCGCGCGCGGTTGCCGCGGCGGTTCCGTGCGCGGGTGGAACTGGTGATCGACGCACCGGTGTCGCCGGGGCGGCTGCAGCTGGATGCGCTGGAAACACGCGTGCGTGAATTGCGCGGCACCCTGGCCTGACCCAAACGACCTCCTTGCCGCCCTCTAGCAGATCAGGTGAGCCAGCCTCCCAGCACGATGAGCGCAACGACGCTCAACCACGCCAGCAGCGCGCGCAGGAAGGCACTGCGCATGCGCGCCAGCTCGAGCAGCGGGTCGGTGCGCTCCTCGGCATAGCCGTCGCCCGCCTCGATCTCGACCGAAATGTCGGCGCAGGCGGCGGCCGCGAGGAAGTCGGGATCGTCGGTGTACCAACTGGTCGGGGCGGCGTGCTGGCGCCAGCGCCGCCAGGCGGCCATCACCGCATCCCAATGGCCGACCAGGGCCAGGGTGAAGACCAGCAACTGCGCCGGGAGCCAATCCAGCGCATTGGCGACGTAGCGTGCGTGGATACGGCTGGCGGCATCGAGCGCCAGCGTCTGGTCGCGGCCCAGGGTCTGCGCCAGCCGATAGAGCAGGGCCCCGGCGGGGCCAAGCAGGAAGAACCACAACAGCACGCCGAATCGCCGCCGCAGCGCGGCCATGGCCACCGCTTCGCCCAACGCATGCGCACTCCAGACGACTTGCCCGCCCGGTTCGGCCAGGCGCTGCGCGGCCTTCTGCCGGGCGACCGGATCGGGTGCGTGCAGGATCGCTTCCAGGTCCGCCTCGAACGCGTGCGGCCCCAGTCCATAGAGCAGCACGAGCACGGCGAAAGCCAGCTGCAGGAAGCCGCCCAGCGGCAGGCGACCGAACAGGTCGGCCAGCAGCAGGCAGAGCACCGTCGGCACGATGAGTGTCAGCAGCACGCGGCCGCGGCCGTCGGTGTCATCCAGCTGCCGCACCCAGGCACGGAACACGCCGTCGCCGCGCCACTGTGCAAGCTGCGGCAGCAGATGCAGCAGGCCGAGGGCGATGAGGGCAGCGAGCAGGCTTGAGGCCATCGGGGAAAGCTCCTGGAAGTGCCCGGCCATTGTAGGGCAAGCACTTCGTGCGCCCTGTGGCGGCGCCAGTGATGCTTCTAGGGCGAGACGAGGGCGTCGAGTTCCAGGCCGGCACGCGCGCGCAACCAGTGCGCCAGCAACTGGTAGGACACCGACAGCCGCGTCGGCGCGGCGAAGCTGCCGTCCGCCAGGCCAGCCACGATCTGCTCGGGAGTGAACCAGCGCGCGTCTTCCAGTTCGCCGTCGCGCAGGTCGATGGCAGGGTCCAGCGCGCCGGCGATGAAGCCGACCATCAGCGAAGCCGGCAGCGGCCAGGGTTGCGAGGAGTGGTAGTGCACCTCGCCCACACGCACGCCGGCCTCCTCGGCCACCTCACGCCGTACGGCATCCTCCAGCGACTCGCCCGGCTCGACGAAGCCTGCCAAAGCGGACCAACGGCCCCTGGGCCAGCTGGCCTGTCGCCCGAGCAGGCAGGCCCCGTCGTGTTCGACGACCGTGATGATCGCGGCATCGGTGCGCGGGAAATGCAGCCGGCCGCAGGCCGCGCCGGTGCACTGCATGCGATGGCCTGCGGCGACTCGCCTGAGCGGCGCGCCGCAGCTGCTGCAGAAACGTGTTTCGCGCTGCCAGTGCGCCAGCCCCTTGGCATAGGCGAACAACCCCGCCTCCGCGGCGGGCAGGCGCAGGCCGGCCTCGCGCAGGCCGATGCGACGCGCGGCCAGGCGTTCTTCCAGCGCATCGACCGGGTGGGTCTCGTCCAGCGCGAGCAGGAAGTGCGGACATCCGTCCGCGACCCCCAGCAAGCTGATGGGAACCTCGCCGAACCATTCGCGCCGCTCGCCTTCGCTCAACCAGCGCAGGCCTTCGCTGTCGCGCAGCAGGTAGCTGTCGCCAGGGGCATCGAGCACCAGGTAGCGCGCCTCTCGGCAACCGGCCTGTTCGGCCAGCCATGCCTCGTGGTCGCGGCGTTCGGACATGCGGTCGAGCACCAGGCTCAGGCCGGCGAAGATGTTGGTGACGCCAGCGCTCATCGGCGGCTCAGGTGGAGAACGAAGAGCCGCAGCCGCAGGTGGTCTTGGCATTCGGATTGCGGATCACGAACTGCGCGCCGGACAGGCTCTCGGCGTAGTCGATTTCCGCGCCGGTGAGGTACTGCAGCGAGAGCGGGTCGACCAGCAACGTGACACCTTCGCGATCGAGCGCGAAGTCGTCCTCGGCCTGTGCCTCGTCGAAGGTGAAGCCGTACTGGAACCCCGAGCAGCCACCGCCGGAAATGTAGACGCGCAGCTTCAGCGCCGGGTTGCCCTCCTCGACGATCAACTCGTGCACCTTGCGCGCGGCGGCCTCGGTGAAGACCAGCGGGGCGCCGGCCTGGCGGTAGTCGGGGATCGAAAGGACGGTTTCCATGTGGCGGATGTGCGGTTGCGGAGGCGCGATCTCAAGGATAGCGCCTGTCGGGCGCCGCAGTCAGGCCGGTACGGCCTGATCCAGTTCGGTTTGCTCGGCGGCAACGGGCGCAGGCAGTTCGCGCGCGACTGATTCCACGCGGTGGCTCATGCGGCCGTTGACCTGCGCGCCGCCGGCCATCTCCAGCGTGCGGTAATGCACGTCGCCGATGATGCGCGCCAGAGGTGCCAGCTCCAGTCGCTCGCCGGCGTGGATGTCGCCTTCAACGGTGCCATTGACGATGACGTGCGGCACATGGATGTCGCCCCGTACCTGCCCATGCTCGCTCAGGGTAAACACCGCATCCTCGCCTTCGGCCAGCACGGTGCCCTCGATGCGGCCGTCCAGATGCAGCGCACCGCTGAAGCGCAGGTCGCCACGGATCACCGTGCCGCGGGCGATTAGGCTGGTGTCGTTGCTGCCGCTGGCGCGGTCGGTGCGGCGACGGTTGAACATGGTCAGTTTCCCCCTTCGATCGTGGTGAGGTTGCCCGACAGCGCGTCGTTCCACGCCACGGCGCGGTCGACGGCCTCGTCTCCCTCGGGTTTGACGTGGATACGCAGCCGCGTCGGCTTGAAGTCGGCAGGCAGCATGAACGTGGCGTGCAACTGCTGGAAATAGCGGAAACGGAACGGCAGGCCATCCTTCTGTGCGGCATCGCCCAGCGCCGGCCAGTCCAGCGCGACCACCTTGTCCCCGCGCACGCCTTCCACGCTGATCGTGACCGTACCGTTGACGTCGCTGCCCCGCTTGGCGTTCTGGGTCAGGCTGAGCGCCAGATTCCAGGCGTGCGAGCCGCTCACCGGGCGCAACTGCACTTCCTGCACCTTGAGTCCCTCGCGCTGCGCGTTGCCACCGACCAGGCGCGAATAGAAGCCGAGGTCGGCACGCAGGCCGTTGATCTCCTCGTCGCGCTCGGTGAGCGTGCCGCGCAATGATTTGGTGGCGATCTCAGTGACCTGCTGCGCGCGCTTCAGGTTGGCGATCTGCTGTTTGAGCTGCTCGTTCTGCGCTGCCAGTTGCCGGGCTTCGCGGTGGTCGATCGCCGCTGGCGTGGTGCGCCAGGCCAGCGTACCGACCACGATTGCGGTCAACAGCATGCTGGCCAGCCACGCCGCGCCCAGCCACAGCCGGCGGCGGCGGCGGCGCAGGCTGGCCTCATCGTGCGGGCGCACGACGAAGCGCGGGGGCGGGCGTGAAGCCATGTGGAGATCCAGGACTGCTGGGGTGACCGGTATAGCTGCAGCGTGACGAGAGCGTCAAGGAACGGTCGCACGCTTTGCCCGGTTGAAAATTACAGGGGCCGGATCAGGTCCGGGCCTTCACTTCAGCTGCCCATCTTGCTCTGCAGGTAGCGCCCGGTGCCGATGTCCTTGACCAGGTTGAGCTGGGTCTCGAGCCAGTCGATGTGCTCTTCCTCGTCGTGCAGGATGGTCTTGAACAGGTCGCGGCTGATGTAGTCGGCGATGCCCTCGCTGTGTGCGATGGCCGCACGCAGGTCGATGGCGGCTGCCAGCTCGAGGTCGAGGTCGCCCTGGATGCACTCCGGCACGTTCTCGCCGATCCGCAGCTTGCCCAGGTGCTGCAGGTTGGGCAGGCCGTCGAGGAACAGAATCCGCTCGATCAGGCGATCGGCGTGCTTCATTTCCTCGATCGATTCCTTGTACTCGTGCTCGGCCAGTTCGCCATAGCCCCAGTCCTTGAACATGCGGTAATGCAGGAAGTACTGGTTGATCGCGGTCAGCTCGTTGTAGAGCACCTTGTTGAGGTACTCGATGACCTTGGCGTCGCCTTTCATGGAAGTCTCCGGTGCGGGGCCGACCGGGGACTATACGGCCTGGTCCCCCGTGGGGAGTAACGCGAATGGTTGCGTTTTGGATGGCCTGAACCGGTCTGGTTACGCAGTGACCAACGGCAGCGGAAACGCCACAGGGGCCAGCGCGGCGTCCAGGGTGGCGCGTGCTTCGGGCTCGCAGCAGCCACAGCAGTCCGAACAACCGGTGCGCGCCTGCAGTTCGGCGAACGTACGCACGCCGCCCGCGACGGCGCGTCGGATATCGCCGTCAGTCACGGCGTTGCAGAGGCAAATGTACATGCCGCGCATTCCAACGCGAATGCGAATGATTGTCAAATGACTTCCGCGGCCCGGATTCAGGCGACGGCGCGGTCGCCCGGCTGTGCGCCTTCCTCAGCTCGCGGGAGCGAGCCCAGCTTGACGCTGAGCAGCTCCTCCACCAGCGGCGCGAAATGGCGCAGCGCCCGCTCGTAAACCTGGCGCTTGAAGTTGACCACGTGCACCGTCGGGTACCAGAAATCCACCCAGCGCCAGATGTCGAACTCCGGTTTGTCGCAGGCATCCAGCTTGAGTACGTCCTCGCCGCCGACCAGGCGCAGCAGAAACCACACCTGCTTCTGGCCGATACAGGTGGGTCGCTGGTGGTGGCGCACGTAGCGGTTGGGGAGGCGGTAGCGCAGCCAGCCGCGGGTGTTGGCGATGACCTCCACGTGCTCGGGCGCCAGGCCGGTTTCCTCGGCCAGTTCGCGGTACATCGCTTCGAGCGGCGTCTCGTCGCTGCGCATGCCACCCTGCGGGAACTGCCAGCCATCGTGGCTGACGCGGCGGGCCCAGAACAGCCGGCCATCGCCGTTGAGCAGCACGATGCCTACGTTGGGGCGATAGCCATCCGCGTCGATCATGTCGCCTCCTCAAGCCCGCGCCGCATGGCTAGGGCTCGGATTCAACCATAGCGCGCACGGCAACGAAAAGCGAAGTGCGCCTGGTGGGTACCTGGACGCGAGGTTTTTGCCGGCGCGGCGCATTTCGAATCCCGAAAGCACGCCGGACTGGGTCTTTCCTGCAAAGTGGCCGATTGCACCGCGTCGAGGCTTGAACCGACCCATTCCCCCGATTACACTGCCGGGCTCCGTTGGCGCCTTGCGCTGGCGACGCCCCAAGGCTATGTAGCTCAGCCGGTTAGAGCACAGCACTCATAATGCTGGGGTCGGTGGTTCGAGTCCACCCATAGCCACCACGCGCCCGCGGGCGCCGTGCCTTCCGCTGCTTCCCCTCGCTGTCGTTGCCCAGGCTGGCCACGGGCGTCGTTACAATGCCCCATGCACATCCATAAAGTGTTCCAGATCGAGGCCGCTCACCGGCTGCCGAACGTGCCGGCCGGGCACAAGTGCGCGCGACTGCACGGGCATTCGTTTCGTGTCGAGGTCCATGTCGAGGGTGAGCCCGATCCCGCGCTCGGCTGGGTAATGGATTTTGCCGACATCAAGACGGCTTTCGCGCCGCTGTTCGAGCAGCTGGACCATCACTATCTCAACGATATCGAAGGGCTGGACAACCCGACCAGCGAGATGCTGGCGCGCTGGATCTTTCGCCGGCTGGAACCGCGTTTGCCGGGCCTGGACCGGGTCGTAGTGCACGAAACCTGTACCTCGGCGGCAAGCTGCAGCCGGACGAGCTTCTGACGCACTGCAAAACCGGCTTCTCTTCGTGAGGCAAGGCTAGGCATTGATCGCATGTTGCAGTGCACAAAACAACCTGTTAGGCTTGTTCCACTCCAAAGACCTCCCGCGAGGGACAAGCCATGACCAACTTCGATTTCCAGGTGTTCGCTTACGCCCGTCAGTTCGCCGACAACGCTTTCAAGGCCCAGGCGCTGGTGCTCAAGGGTCTGGAGCAGGCCGCCGGCCTGCAGCTGGGCGCGCTGGAGCAGCAGTCTCGTTCGACCACTGATTTCCTGCTCGCCGCGGGCGAGGCGCGTGACGCCGACGCACTGCGTGGCCTGTGGGACAAGAGCGTAGCGCTCGGCCGTTCGCAGGCCGAACAGACGGTGGTCTTGACCCAGGGCCTGGTCGCCGTCGGCAAGCAGACTGCCGAATCGCTCGGTGCCTTGGTACAGCCGCAGCAGGCCGCCAACGACGCGGTCGCCGCGAGCGGTCGCAAGGCTGCCAAATAAGCTTTCTGCCCGCGTCCCCATCCCCTCCCCGCCGGGACGCGCTCCTGGGCCGGACTCTCCGTCCGGCCCTTTTTTGTGTGCGCATCTGCAAGAAGTTGCGAGCAGCGGAAAGTGAACGCGAGCGCCCGCACGACAAGATGTCGCAGCCCGTGCGGCTTGTCCGTGCAAAAGCCCGGCTGATATACTTTTGCGGATTGGATCGTGGCCCGCAGCTGCAAGGGTGACGCCTGGTGCGAAGCCGCGCGGGAACACACGTGCTCAACAGTCTTGCCTCCGGTCGCCGCCTGGCCTTGCGCATCGTGATGTCGCAGGTTGTGGTGGCCGCGCTGGTCGGCCTCGTCTTCCTGATGCAGGGGCGCCGCGAAGCTTTGGCGGCCCTTGCAGGCGCCCTCGTGGTGGCGCTGGGCAACGCGCTGCTTGGCGCGCGGGCCTTCGCCGGGATGCACGGGGCTGGCGTGGCGTTGGGTCGGCTGCTGGTGGGCATGATCCTCAAGTGGATCGCGGTCATCGGAGGGATGGGCGTGATCCTGATCAAACTGAAACTGCCGCCGCTGGCCGCCATCACGGGGCTGGCGGCTGCTTACGCGGTTCATCTGCTGGCGTTTCGATTCAAGGGTTGACACATGGCAAGCGAGCCGCAGGGCGGTCTTACCGAATACATCTCGCATCACCTGCACTTCCTGCAATCGACGCATGATGGTGATTTCTGGTCGGTCCACATCGATTCGATCACCGTATCGCTGGTGCTGGGCGTGCTGTTCAGCCTGTGGTTCTGGCTGAAGGCGCGCAAGGCGACGGCCGGTGTGCCTGGCAAGGGCCAAGCCTTCGTCGAGCTCGTGCTCGAGTTCGTCGATGGCCAGGTCAAGGATGTATTCCACGGCGATCGCCGCATCCTCGGACCGTTGGCGCTGACCGTGTTCGTCTGGGTGTTCCTCATGAACGCGATGGACCTGCTGCCGGTCGATCTGCTGCCCTGGATCACCCAGAAATTCGGCGTCGAGCATTTCCGTGCCGTGCCCACGGCCGACCTGAGCCTGACCTTCGCCATGTCGCTGACCGTGCTGGCGCTGGTGATCTTCTACAGCTTCAAGGCCAAGGGCTTTGGCGGGTACATGCACGAACTGTTCACTGCGCCGTTCGGCAGCAGCCCGTTTCTGTGGATCCCGAACTTCCTGCTGAACCTGGTCGAGCTGCTGTCCAAGCCGGTGAGCCTCGCCATGCGACTGTTCGGCAACATGTATGCCGGCGAGCTCGTGTTCATGCTGATCGCCGGGCTGTTCAGCGCCGGCAGCTGGGCGCTGTATGGCATGGGCATCATCGGCTACACCGTGTGGGGCCTGTTCCACATCCTGATCATCTCGATCCAGGCCTTCATCTTCATGGTGCTGACCGTCGTGTACATCTCGATGGCTCACGATCATCACTGATCGCGCACCGGGCTGACGCTTCACCCTTCCAACTACAAAAGTTCGCTTTTCTCAGGAGACCACCGTGGAACATCTCGTCCAGTTTGCTCAAATCCAGGGCTTCACCGCCATCGCGCTTGGCCTGATCATCGGCCTGGGCGCCCTCGGTGCCTGTATCGGTATCGGCGTCATGGGTTCGAAGTTCCTCGAAGCCGCCGCTCGCCAGCCTGAGCTGGTGCCGCTGCTGCAGGGCCGCATGTTCCTGCTGGCCGGTCTGATCGACGCGGCGTTCCTGATCGGCGTGGCGCTGGCGATGTACTTCGCCGTGGCCAACCCGCTGCTCGGCAAGATCCTGACTGCTGCCGGCGCCGGTCAGTAAGTCTGCGCTCCAGGCGCGCCGCGGTCGCGGCGCGCCTCATCCTGGCAAGGGCGCTCTAGCACCCGTGTCCGTACCACCCCGCATTTGCAGGTAACGCAGCGATGGATATCAACGCGACCTTGATCGGCGAAATGCTGTCTTTCGCCATCCTGATCTGGTTCTCCGTCCAGTTCATCTGGCCGCACATCAACAAGGCCATCGAAGAGCGCCAGCTCAAGATCGCCGAAGGCCTCGACGCCGCCGAGCGCGCACGCGCCGAGCTGCGCGATGCCGACAGCAAGGTGGCTGCCGAGATCAAGGTGGCGCGCCAGCAGGCGGCGGAAATCATCGACCGCGCCCAGCAGCAGGCCAACCAGATCCTGGACAAGGCACGCGGCGACGCCATCGCGGAAATCAACCGCCTCAAGGCCAGCGCCCAGGACGACATCGCCTCGATGGCGCAGCGCGCCCGCGAGGAGCTGCGCGAGAAGGTCGGTGCGCTCGCCGTGCAGGGCGCCACCAAGATCGTGCAGCGCGAGATCGATCCGGCCGCGCACAAGGCGTTGCTCGATCAGCTCGCCACGGAAATCTGACCATGGCCCAGGCAATCACCCTCGCCCGTCCGTACGCGCGCGCCGCTTTCGAGTTGGCGCACGAGGCCGGCACGCTCGGCGAATGGTCGCAGGCGTTCGCCTTCGCCGCTTCGGTAGCGAGGGACCCGCGTGTGACCGTCCTGGTCGGCGACCCGCGCGTGCAGCCGGCGCAGCTGGTGGCATTGCACCTGCCGCAGGGCATGGGTGCGGACACCGCGTTTGCGCAATTCCTGCAGACGCTGGCCGAACAGCGCCGCCTGGCGCTGCTGCCGGAAGTGGCCGAGCTGTACGAGGAACACAAGCGCGAAGCGGGTTCGCAGCTGAAGGTCAAGGTCACCAGCGCAATGGCGCTGGACGCCGCCCAGGCCGAGCAGCTGAAGGCGTCGCTCAAGCGCCGCTTCAAGCGCGAGATCGAGCTCGAGGCCAAGGTCGACCCGGCACTGCTCGGCGGCGTGGTGATCGACACCGGCAACGAAGTGATCGACGGCTCCGCGCGCGGCCGCCTGCAACGCCTCGCCAGCGTCTTGGCAAGTTGATCTGAGCGCGGCGTCCGCGCCGCGAAATGGAAAGGGCCATCCGTGGCTGGTTCCGGAAAAAGCATCGAAGAGCAAAACCGGCCAACGTGGTCGGACTCTTGAAAAAGCATTCCCAAATTCAGGAAAGCGACCATGTCCAGCACCACTCTGAATCCGTCCGAGATCAGCGAACTGATCAAGAGCCGCATCGAGCAGTTCAAGCTCGGTGCCGAGGCCCGCAACGAAGGCACCATCATCAGCGTGTCCGACGGCATCGTGCGCATCCACGGCCTGGCCGACGTGATGCAGGGCGAAATGATCGAGCTGCCGGGCAATGCCTACGCGCTCGCGCTGAACCTCGAGCGCGACTCGGTCGGCGCCGTGGTGCTGGGTGAGTTCCAGCATCTGAAGGAAGGCGATACCGCCAAGACCACCGGCCGCATCCTCGAGGTGCCGGTCGGCCCCGAGCTGCTCGGCCGCGTCGTCGACGCGCTGGGCAACCCGATCGACGGCAAGGGCCCGATCAACGCTGCGAAAACCTCGCCGATCGAGAAGGTCGCGCCGGGCGTGGTGTGGCGCAAGTCGGTCGACCAGCCGGTGCAGACCGGCTACAAGGCGATCGACTCGATGATCCCGATCGGCCGCGGCCAGCGCGAGCTGATCATCGGCGACCGCCAGACCGGCAAGACCGCGGTCGCGATCGACGCGATCATCAACCAGAAGGATTCGGGCATCTTCTGCATCTACGTCGCGATCGGCCAGAAGCGCTCGTCGATCGCCAACGTGGTGCGCAAGCTCGAGGAGCACGGCGCGCTGGCCAACACCATCGTCGTGGTCGCCTCGGCCTCCGAGTCGGCCGCGCTGCAGTACATCGCGCCGTATTCGGGCTGCGCCATGGGCGAGTACTTCCGCGACCGCGGCCAGGACGCCCTGATCATTTACGACGACCTGTCCAAGCAGGCCGTGGCCTATCGCCAGATCTCGCTGCTGCTCAAGCGCCCGCCGGGCCGCGAAGCCTACCCGGGCGACGTGTTCTACCTGCACTCGCGCCTGCTCGAGCGCGCCGCGCGCGTCAACGAGGCCTACGTCGAGAAGGAGACCCACGGCGAGGTCAAGGGCAAGACCGGCTCGCTCACCGCGCTGCCGATCATCGAGACCCAGGCCGGCGACGTCTCGGCGTTCGTGCCGACCAACGTGATCTCGATCACCGACGGCCAGATCTTCCTGGAGACCGACCTGTTCAACGCCGGCATCCGTCCGGCCGTGAACGCCGGTATTTCGGTGTCGCGCGTGGGTGGTGCGGCGCAGACCAAGATCGTCAAGAAGCTGTCCGGCGGCGTGAAGCTGTCGCTGGCGCAGTTCCGCGAGCTGGCTGCGTTCGCGCAGTTCGCCTCCGACCTCGACCCGGCCACCCGCGCCCAGCTCGACCGCGGCCAGCGCGTGACCGAGCTGATGAAGCAGAAGCAGTACGCGCCGCTTTCGATTGCCGAGCTCGCGCTGTCGGTGTACGCCGCCGAGAAGGGCTACCTGGACGACCTGCCGGTCGCCAAGGTGCTGGACTTCGAGCGTGGCCTGCATGCCTTCTTCCATCAGAACCACGAGGAACTGATGAAGAAGATCGTCGCCACCGGCGACTGGAACGGCGAGATCGAGGGCGTCTTCAAGAGCGGCCTGGACGAGTACAAGAAGACCGGTTCCTGGTGAACCCCCGGCGGGCCTTCGGGCTCGCCGAGCACGATGACGGCCGGCTTTGAGCCCGCCCCACGCAGGTCGAACCCAAGAGCAGACAGATGGCAAGCGGACGCGAAATCAAAACCAAGATCAAGAGCACGCAGAACATGCGCAAGGTGACGCGCGCGCTCGAGATGGTCTCGGCCTCGAAGATCCGCAAGGCGCAGGACCTGATGAAGGCCTCGCGTCCGTATGCGCGGATGATGCGCCGGGTGATCGCCCACGTGGCCCAGGCCCACACGGACTTCAAGCATCCGTTCCTGATCGAGCGCGAGAACGTGGCGCGCGTGGCGTTCATCGTGATCTCCACCGATCGCGGCCTGTGTGGCGGCCTGAACTCCAACCTGTTCCGGCGCGTCCTGCCGGCCGTGCGCGAGTGGCAGGACAAGGGCGCGCAGGTCGACGTCGTCGCCATCGGCCAGAAGGCAATCCAGTTCTTCCGCCGCATCAAGGGCGTGAACCTGGTCGGCAGCGTAAGCCACTTGGGCGAGCGGCCGAAGCTGGAGCAGCTGGTGGGCGTGATCAAGGTCGTGCTGGACGCCTATGCGGCCAATGGCCTGGACCGCGTGTTCCTGGCCTACAACGACTTCGTCAACACCATGACGCAGAAGCCGATGGTCGACGCGCTGCTGCCGCTGCCGCTGGTCGCGGCCGAGCTGGCCGCGCAGCAGGCCTCGGGTGACAACGCCTACGCCGGCATCACGCTGGAGCAGACCCACGACTGGGACTACATCTACGAGCCCGATGCCGCGGCGGTGCTCGAGCACGTGCTCGGCCGCTACGTCGAGTCGGTGGTGTACCAGGGCGTGCTGGAGAACCTCGCCAGCGAGCATGCCGCGCGCATGGTCGCCATGAAGAGCGCCTCGGACAACGCCAACAAGGTCATCGCCGAGCTGACCCTGAGCTACAACAAGGCGCGCCAGGCCGCGATCACCCAGGAAATTTCCGAAATCGTGGGAGGTGCCGCCGCGGTGTAACCGCGGTAGCACAGCCTATCTAGCGACGCGTAGCGGCGCTGCAATCAGACACTGAAAGAATCCATCCGGAGCACATCCATGAGCCAGGGCAAAGTTGTTCAGATCATCGGCGCGGTCATCGACGTCGAGTTCGCGCGCGATCAGGTGCCGCAGGTGTACGACGCACTGAAGATCGACGGCATGGACATCACGCTGGAAGTCCAGCAGGTATTGGGCGACGGCGTCGTCCGCACCATCGCGCTGGGCTCCACCGAAGGCCTGCGCCGCGGCCTGGTCGCGCGCAACACCGGCGAAGGCATCAAGGTGCCGGTCGGTGCCGCCACGCTCGGCCGCATCATGGACGTGCTCGGCAATCCGATCGACGAAGTCGGTCCGATCAACGCCGAGGACCACTGGGTCATCCACCGCGAAGCGCCGACCTACGACGAGCAGGCCGCGGCCAACGAACTGCTGGAAACCGGCATCAAGGTGATCGACCTGGTCTGCCCGTTCGCCAAGGGCGGCAAGGTCGGCCTGTTCGGCGGCGCCGGCGTGGGCAAGACGGTGAACATGCTCGAGCTGATCAACAACATCGCGACCCAGCACGCGGGCCTGTCGGTGTTCGCCGGCGTGGGCGAGCGCACCCGCGAGGGCAACGACTTCTACCACGAGATGCAGGACGCGGGCGTCGTGAAGCTCGACAACCTGCCCGAGTCGAAGGTGGCGATGGTCTACGGCCAGATGAACGAGCCGCCGGGCAACCGCCTGCGTGTGGCGCTGACCGGCCTGACCATGGCCGAGTACTTCCGCGACCAGAAGGACGAGAGCGGCAAGGGCAAGGACGTGCTGCTGTTCGTCGACAACATCTACCGCTACACGCTGGCCGGTACCGAGGTGTCCGCGCTGCTCGGCCGCATGCCGTCGGCGGTGGGCTACCAGCCGACCCTGGCCGAGGAAATGGGCGTGCTGCAGGAGCGCATCACCTCGACCAAGACCGGTTCGATCACCTCGATCCAGGCGGTGTACGTACCCGCGGACGACCTGACCGACCCGTCGCCGGCGACTACGTTTGCCCATCTCGACGCCACTGTCGTGTTGTCGCGCAACATCGCCGCGCTCGGCATCTATCCGGCGGTCGATCCGCTGGACTCGACCAGCCGCCAGCTCGATCCGAACGTGATCGGCGCCGAGCACTACGACGTCGCCCGCCGCGTACAGGGCACGCTGCAGCGCTACAAGGAGCTCAAGGACATCATCGCGATCCTGGGCATGGACGAGCTGTCCGAGGAAGACAAGCAGGTCGTGTCGCGCGCGCGCAAGTGCGAGCGCTTCTTCAGCCAGCCGTTCCACGTGGCCGAAGTGTTCACCGGCGCGCCGGGCAAGTACGTCTCGCTGGCCGAGACCATCCGCGGCTTCAAGATGATCGTCGACGGCGACGTCGACCACCTGCCGGAGCAGGCGTTCTACATGGTCGGCGGCATCGACGAGGCGATCAAGAAGGGCGAGGAGATGTCCGCCAAGAAGGCGGCCTGATCCGACGGCGGGCCGCACGGCCCGCCTTCCCCTGAGCAGAACGAGACATCCACATGGCAACCACCATCCGCGTCGAAGTCGTCAGCGCCGAAGCCGCGATCTACTCGGGCGAGGCCACGATGGTCGTCGCCACCGGCGACCAGGGCGAGCTGGGCATCACGCCCCGCCACGCCCCGCTGATCACCCGCCTCAAGCCGGGCAAGGTCGTCGTGACCGAGGCCGGCGGCGAGAAGGTCGACATCTCGATCACCGGCGGCGGCATCCTGGAGGTGCAGCCGCACGCGGTCACCGTGCTGGCCGACACGGCCGTGCGTTCCGAGGAGATCGACGAGGCCGCCGCGCTGGCCGCCAAGAAGGAAGCCGAGGACGCCCTGGCCAACCGCTCCGACGCCATCGACGTGGCCGAGGCGCAGGCCAAGCTCGTCGCCGCGCTGACCCAGCTGCAAGCGCTCGAGCGCCTGCGCAGGAACCTCAAGCACTGACCGGCCGCCAAGCCCGATGAAAACGCCGGCCCTCGCGCCGGCGTTTTTTTTGCCAGGCCCTTGCTTCCTTTCATCGAATCACGCTTGCCAAGCGTCACGCGGATCATGGCCTCGCGCCCGGGCCCTCAGCCGAACGAACGAGAAGCTAGGCCGCGAATTTGTCGCCCTCCCCCCTCCCGGTTAGGCTGTCCTGCGTCATCCAGGAAGGAGCGACCATGACACGTGCGATCACGCTGCTGGCTACCGCCACGATGCTGGCCGGATGCGCCCACACCTCACGCAAACCGGCGAACGGGCCCGGGGTCGGTTCGGCCAGCTACCGCGTCGCGGACGACACCGGCATGGCGCACTACCAGCTGGCCATGGGCCAGGTGGCCACCGGCGCGACGCTCGAGGCGCACGAGCCACCTGCCTATCCTGACGCAATGCTATCCAGCTGCCCTTCGCTGGTCGAAGTGCCCGCGCGGGTGATCGTCGGCACGCAGGGCAACGTCGGCGACGTGCGGATGAACCCGCCAGCGGCGCAACTGCCGTTCGCCGACGCCGTGCGTCGCGCCGTGCGGAGTTGGCGCTACACGCCGCTGACCCTTTCCCGCTGGGCGGCCGATGCCGACGGCAACAGTCATCCGGTGGACACCGAGGCCAAACCCTTCAGCCTCGACTATGTCTTCACCTTCCGCTGCGAGCACGGCCATACCTCGATTTCCTCCGGGCCGCAGCCGGCAACGCGCTGAGCCGTTCTTCTGAACGCCGCGCCCACACGGGCGCGCCTAGACTCGCGGCGGACTGGGCTGTCAGGACCGCGCATGAAACACGTCGCCCGACGCACGCTGGTCGTCGTGCTGGTCATCGTCGCGCTGCTCGTAGCGGCGCGCGTGGCCCTGCCCTATGTGGTCAAGGACTATCTCAACCGCAAGATGGACCACATGGGCGCGTACCATGGGCACGTCGCCGACGTGGACATCCATCTGTGGCGAGGGGCCTACAGCCTCGCCGACCTGCGCATCGACAAGGTCGAGGGCAAGGTGCCGGTGCCGTTCTTTTCCGCCGCCACGACCGACATTGCGATCAGCTGGCGCGCGCTCACCCACGGCACCGTCCGCGGACGCGTGGAGTTCGACCGCGCCAGCCTCAACTTCGTCGACGGCGGGGACAAGGCCACCGGACAGTCCGGCAAGGGCGTGGACTGGCGACAGCAACTGGAAGGGTTGCTGCCGATCCGCCTGGATGAGGTGACCGTGCACAACAGCCAGGTGACCTTCCACAACTTCGTTTCGCACCCGAAGGTCGACATGAAGATGACCGACGTGGAAGCCACCGCGGTCAACCTGAGCAACGCCGACCGCAGCGAGGGCCGCCGCGTGGCGGACTTCGACGCCACGGCCAAGGTGCTCGGCGATGCGCCGCTGATGGCCAAGGCCAGCTTCGACCCGCTGGACGCGAAGCTGCTCGACTTCACCTTCGTGCTGCGCATCCGCGACATCCAGCTCAAGCGGCTCAATGACCTGGCGCGCGCCTATGCCAAGCTCGACTTCGCCGCAGGGCAAGGCACGTTCGTGATGCAGCTGGAGGCCCACAACGGCGAGCTCAACGGCTATGCCAAGCCGCTGCTGCATGATGTGCAGATCTTCAGCTGGAAGCAGGACGTCGAAGAAGAAGGCAAGAACCCGCTGCAGGTCGCCTGGGAGGCCCTCGCCAACGGTGTCACCTGGCTGTTCAAGAACCACGAGAAGGACCAGTTCGCCACCAAGGTGCCGATCAGCGGGCGCATCGACAACAAGGACATCGGGACCTGGCAGGCGGTCGTCAACGTGTTGCACAACGCCTTCGTGCAGGCGTACACGCCCAAGCTGGAGGATCTCAAACCCGCGCCCGAGAAGAAGCACTGACCAGTCCGCTTCACCTGGGCACTGTTATCCTCCCGGCCATTCCCTGTTGTCGCCCGGTGCCCGATGCCTGCCTCGCCCCTGCACGTCGTGATCCTCGCCGCCGGCGAGGGCAAGCGAATGAAATCGCGCAAGCCGAAGGTACTCATGCCGTTGGCCGGGCGGCCGCTGCTGGCGCACGTCCTGGCGACCGCCCGTGCACTGTCGCCCGCCACCATCCACGTGGTCTACGGCCATGCCGGCGAGCAGGTGCGCACAGCCTTCGGCGCCGATCCGGACATCGACTGGGTCGAACAGGCCGAGCGATTGGGCACCGGCCATGCCCTGGCGCAGGCGCTGGCACACGTTCCCGATGGCGCGCGCGTACTGGTGCTCTACGGCGACGTACCGTTGCTTCGTGCCGAAACGCTCGCGCCGCTGGCCAGCGCCGAGGGTCTCGCCCTGCTGGCCACGGCCTTCGCCGATCCGACCGGCTACGGTCGCGTGTTGCGCGACGCCGGCGGTCGCGTCACCGGCGTGGTGGAGGAAAAGGACGCCGACGCCGCGCAGCGCGCCATCCCTCTGGTCAACACCGGCATCCTGGCTGGCGATGCCGCCACGCTGCGTGGCTGGATCGCGCGGCTCGACCGCAACAACGCCCAGGGCGAGTACTACCTCACCGACGTCTTTGCCATGGCCGCGGCCGAAGGCCGGCCGGCCGTCTGCATCGAATGCGCCGACCCGATCGAGGCAGCCGGCGCCAACAACCCGCTGCAGCTCACCGAGCTGGAGGATCATCATCGTCGCCGTGCGGCACACGAGTTGCTGCTGGCGGGCGTGCGCCTGGCCGATCCGGCGCGGCTGGAGGTACGCGGCCAGGTGCAGGCGGGCATGGACGTGGAGCTGGACATCGACGTGATCCTGGAAGGTCGCGTCACGCTCGGCGACGACGTACGCGTGGGCCCCTTCGTGCGGATGAAGGACGTCGAGCTGGCAGCCGGCACCGTGGTCCTCGCGCACTGCGACCTGGAGGGCGTGGTCACCCACGGCGCCTGCACGATCGGCCCGTTCGCGCGCTTGCGCACCGGCACCGAGCTTGCCCCTGGCGTGCACGTGGGCAATTTCGTCGAGACCAAGCAGGTGCGGCTGGGCGAAGGTAGCAAGGCCAATCACCTCACCTACCTCGGTGATGCGCGCATCGGCGCCGGCGTGAACGTGGGCGCCGGCACCATCACCTGCAACTACGACGGCGTCAACAAGCACCTGACGCAGATCGGCGACGGCGCCTTCATCGGCTCCAACAGTGCGCTGGTGGCGCCGGTGACGATCGGCGCCAACGCCACCATCGGCGCCGGCTCGGTGATCACCAAGCATGCGCCCGATGGCGAGCTCACCCTCGCGCGTGGCCGGCAGCAGACCATTCCCGGCTACAAGCGGCCGACCAGAAAACCCAGGCCCGCGTAGGAACGCATCGGCGCGTGGCCGCACTTCCGGGGTGCGCGCGCGGCGGGCTTCAGCTTCCATCCCTTCAGCCCCCTCCCAGGCGCGGCGAGGGCGGGCTCGAGTCCATCCTGGATGATGCTCAGGCGTAACGCCAGCCGTCGATCTCCACCAGCAGCTCGCTACGGCAGATGTCGCCGTGCAGCAACAGCACCGGCACACCGGGCAGGCGGCGGGTGATGAACTCGCGCACCTGCGCGGCATCGGCCGGATGGCGCACGTAGGCCTTCAGCGGCGACTGCGTGTCGAAGCCGGGGGCGAGCCGGCCGCGCGCCAGCAACGCCTCCAGATTGGTGAAGGTCTCTTCCAGTTGCGCGTGCAGGTCGTCTTCGTGCGCCGAGGCATGGCCGACCACTGCGGCGGTACCGGAGATGGCCAGTGCGTCCTGCGCCGGCAGCAGCATGGCGCGGGCGAAGCTCGGCGGCGTGCGGCCGTATTGGCGCGGGTAGCACCAGGCGCTGACCTGGCGCGGGTTCTCGATCCGCTCGCCAGGCTGGTCGCAGGCCAGCAGGTAAACCTGCAGGCGGCCGGCGGGCCCGTGGTGGCCAATCGCCGTAGCGGCCGGGAAGCCCTCGGCGAAGAACGCACCCATGCCGGTGGCGCGGCCTTCGCAGAACAGCTTGTAGCGCTCGGCGTCACCCTCGCCGCGGTTGATCGCCTCCAGGTAATTCCAGATGCGCAGCACGTGCCGCTCGGCTCGTCCCTCGACCAGCTGGCGCAGCGCCTGGTACGCATGGGTGGCCGCGCCGCCGGGGCCGCCGTGGGCCGCCTCGTCCAGCTCCACCGCGGCAAACAGCCAGCCACCGCCGGCCGCCCAGCGCACGGCGCCGTCGCGCCCGTGGCTGACCTCGGCATCGACCTGCCACAGTTCCAGCGGCGCAGGCGCGTCGAAACTCTCCAGCGCGACGCGCAACCAGCGCGGGTCCTCGCTCGCCGACACGCCGCTGCCGAAACCCAATACCGCCAATGTACCGTGCTCGGCCAATGCCGCCGCCACCTCGCCATTGCGGTAGGCGACCCGCGGCGCGCGGCGCGGCAGCGTCCGGGCCAGCACGTTTTCACAACCCTGCATCATGCACCGCGAACCAGGAGCAACAGGGCCGCTATGTTACACTCCGCGCCTGCTGCCGCCGGGGGGAGGCAACACATGGGGTACGGAATCGCGCATGGCAGAACAGACCGCGGCCCAGCACGAGCTGGCCACCTTGATCGTCCAGAGCCTGAACCTGGAATCGGTCGCGCCCGAACAGATCGAGCCGGACGCACCGCTGTTCGGCGGCGAGCTGGGACTGGATTCGATCGACGCGCTGGAAATCGCCTTGGCGGTGTCCAAGCGCTACGGCTTCCAGTTGCGTTCGGACAACCCGGACAACCGGCGCATCTTTACCAGCCTGGCTACGCTTGCCGCGCACATCGAGCAGCATCGCGCCGCCTGAGCCGGCGCGTGCGCGCCCTCGTGACGCGTTCGTCAATCCGTTGCGCGGACCATCGCCCTTTCCAGCCCTGATGCACGCGCACGTCATGTCCGATCCCCGGCGCCCCGGTGGGCGCCCGCTGCCGCTGTTGCTCGCCTATCCGTTGCTGGCGCTCGCCGGCGCGGTGTGGCATCGGCAATGGCTGTCACTCGCCGCGCTGGCCCTCCTGCTGGGCCTGCTGCTGTGGCCGGCCCTGCGCGCCAGGCGTCCGGGCGCCTGGCTGCTCTGGATGGGCCTGTCCGGCGCCATGGCCTGGCTCGCCGCCCGCGGGCTGGCTGCTCTTGCGCTCGACGCGGTGCCGCTACTGCTGAACCTGCTGCTGGCCTGGGTTTTCGGGCGCACCCTGCACGTCGGCCGGCAACCGCTGGTGGCGCAGTTCATCGAGGCGATCGAGGGGGCACCGCGGCTGTCGATGCCGGGCATCGCCCGCTACGCGCGCCAGCTCACCGCGTTCTGGGCCGTGCTGCTCGCCGTCCAGGCGCTGGTACTGGGCGCGTTGTTGTCCTGCCAGGTTCCGGGCGGCCTGCTGGCGCGACTGGGCGTAGCCTCACCGTGGCCGGTGCCGCAAGACTGGGTGCAGGCCTACGTGCACCTGGGCGCCTACCTGCTGCTGGCGGCGGTGTTCGTCCTGGAATACCTGTTTCGCCGCTGGCACCTGCGGCACCTGCCGCACTTGGGCCTGTATGCCCTGATGCACCGGCTGGCGGTACGCTGGCCCCAACTGATCCGCGGCAGGAACCGCGCACCATGAACGACGGCTACCAGACCACGCTGCGTTTCGCGGACGATCACCCGAGCCTGCCGGGCCACTTCCCGGGGCGCCCGCTGGTCGCCGGCGTGCTGCTGCTCGAACAGGTTGCCGAGGCCTTGCGGGCCTGGCGCGGCGAGCGGCTGGCCTGCGTGCGCGACGCGAAGTTCGTCGCGCCGCTGAAACCGGAGGAGAGCGCCGAATTGCGATTGACGCCAGATGGTGCGCGGGTACGCTTCGAGCTGCGCCGCGACGGCATCCTGCTGGCACGCGGCCTGGTCGAGGGGGCGGCACCGGCATGACCCATCACTGGCAAAGCCGGCCCGAAGGCGGCGGGCGTTTCGCGCTGTGGCTGATACGCAACATCGCGCTGTACGGCGGGCGGCGGTTCGGCCGGCTGTTCCTGTATCCGATTACGCTCTACTTCTTCCTGCGCCGCAGCCCCGAGCGTGCCGCCTCGCGCGCCTACCTGAGCCGTGTGTTCGGCCGCCGTGCCTCCGCCTGGCAGGTGATGCGCCACATCCACTGCTTCGCCGCCACGATCATGGACCGGATCTTCCTGCTGGCCCACGGCGAGAAGAATTTCGAGATCGAAACGGTCGGGCTGGAAATGCTCGACGAACGCCTGGCGCAGGGCCGCGGCGTGCTGCTGTTCGGCTCGCATCAGGGCAGCTTCGAGGCCTTGCGCGCGGTCGGCGCGCGCCGCCCGGAGATGCCGCTGCGCGTGCTGCTGGACAAGCAGAAGACCCCGGCGATGACCGAACTGCTCGAAGCGCTGGCGCCGGAAGTGGGCGCCTGCGTGATCGACGCTTCGCAGGATGGCACCTCGATCACCCTGGCGATCGCCGAGGCGTGCCAGGGCGGCGCGCTGGTGGCGCTGCTGGCCGACCGCGGACGCAGCCATGAGGCACTGCGCTCCGCGCCGTTCCTCGGCCAGAACGCCCCGTTCCCGGTCGGCCCGTGGCTCCTGGCCCATTCGCTGAAGGTGCCGGTCGTGCTGTGCTTCGGGCTGTACATGGGCGGCCGCCGCTATCGCCTGATATTCGAGCCGCTGGCCGACCAGGTCGACATCCCGCGCCATGCCCGCGGACCGGCCCTGGACGCGCTCATCGCCCGTTATGCCCAGCGGCTGGAGCATTACGTCCACGTGGCCCCTTACAACTGGTTCAACTTCTATGATTTCTGGCAGCAAGATCAGCGCGCTCCTGTGCACCCTGGCCCTGAGCTGCTCGGCCAGCGCCTCGGCACCTGATGCCACCGATGCATTGATCGCCGCGCTCGGCCGCCCCGCCCCCGCGCGCACGGCCTTCGCCGAAGCGCGCTTCATGCAGGTGCTCGATCGACCGCTGGTGGTTTCCGGCGAACTGGCCTGGCTGGGCGGCGACACCCTGGAGCGCCACGTACTCAAGCCGCGCGTGGAAACCGCGCGCATCGCCGGCGGCCAGGTCACCCAGCAGCGCGAGGGCAAGGGCGAGCGCAGCTTCTCGCTGGACCGCGCGCCGCAGCTGAAAGTGCTGGTGGACAGCTTCGTGGCGCTGCTCGGTGGCGATGCCAGCCGCTTGCGCAAGGCCTTCGCGATCGCCCGCCGCGGTGATGCAGCGGGCGCCTGGACACTCACCCTGACCCCGCGCGACCTCGACGTGGCACGCACCGTGGCGAGTATCCGCATCGACGGCCAGGGCGGGCAGGCGCGCTGCATGTGGATGCAGGAAGCCGACGGCGACGTGGCCGTCGACCTGCTTGGCGGCCTGGCGGCGAAGATGCCGGCCGAGCCCACCCGCGATACGCTCGCCACGCTCTGCCACGGCGAATGAACAGCGCTCGGCCGGGCATGCCGATGCGTGCGCGCGCCGCGCTGTTGGCCGCATGGCTGCTGGCGCTCGCATTGCTGGGCCTGTGGGTGGTCAAGCACCTGCAGGTCAGTTCCGACCTGCGCAGCTTCATGCCCGCGCCGACCACGCCCGACCAGCGGCTGCTGATGGAGCAGGTGGGCGAGGGTCCTGGCTCGCGCCTGCTGCTGCTGGCGCTCCACGGCCAGGACGAAGCCACGCTGGCGAGCCTGAGCCACGCACTCGCGACGAAGCTCAAGGCCGACCCGCGCTACGCACAGGTGCTCAACGGAAGCTTCGACCTCACCGCGCTCGATCCCCGGCTGCTGCCCTACCGCTACCTGCTCTCGCCCACGCTGGACACGCACGCGCTCGACGCGCCGTTCCTGCGCGACCAGCTCGAACAGCGCCTGGACGAGCTCTCCTCACCGGCGGCCAGCCTGCTCAAGGGCCTGCTCCCGCGCGACCCGACGCTGGAGGTCCTCAAGCTCGCGCAGCGCTGGGCACCGCCGCGTTCGCCGCAGATCCGCGACGGCGTGTGGTTCTCCCCCCAGGGCGAAGCGCTGCTGCTGGTGCAGACGCGTGCGCCCGGTTTCGATCCGGACGCGCAACAGGCAGCCATCGCCGGCATCGAACAGGCGCTGCACACGCTGCCGCACGGTCGCGATGCCAAGCTCATCGTCTCCGGTCCGGGCTATTTCAGCGTGGTCGCCAGCACGCAGACACGCACGCAGGCCGACTGGATCGGCCGCGTCTCGACAGTCGGTTTCATTGCCCTGCTGCTGCTGGCGTACCGCAGCATCGGGTCGCTGCTGCTGGCCGCGTTGCCGGTGGCCAGCGGTGCGCTGGCCGGCATCGCCGCGCTGACGGTGGTCTACCCGCAGGTGCACGGCATCACCCTGGCGTTCGGTTTCACCCTGCTCGGCGTGGCGCAGGAGTATCCGATCCGCATGCTGAGTCACCGCCGCGCCGGCGAGGATGCGGTCGCCAGCGTGCGCGACCTGTGGCCGCTGCTGCTCACCGCGATCGCCTCGGCCTGCATTGCCTATCTGGCCTTTTACGCCTCGGGCGTGAACGGCCTCAAGCAGCTGGCCGTATTCACCATCGTGGGCCTGCTGGCTGCCGGTTTCAGCACGCGCTACCTGCTGCCCTACCTGCTGCCGGCGCGGGTACGCGACGTCGCCGCGCTGCCGTGGCTCAAGCGGTTGCGCAGCGCGGTCGACTCGTTGCCGCGGCCGCGCTGGGTTCCCTGGGCCGTGGCTCTGGTGATCGTGGCGATGCTGGCGCTGGCGCGCGGTCCGTTCTGGCAGAACGACCTGGCGGCATTGACCCCGCTGCCGACCGAGCTGCTGCAGCGCGATGCACGCCTGCGTGCGGCGCTGGGCGCGCCGGACGTGCGCTATCTGTTCATCCTGGAAGCGGCCACGCCCGAGGCGGTGCTCGCCCTGTCGGAGCGGCTGGAGCCGAAGGTGGATGCGCTGGTCGCCCGGCATGCGGTCGATGCGATCGAACTGCCCTCGCGCTACCTGCCCAGTGCCGCGACGCAGCGCGCACGCCAGCAGAAGCTGCCCGATCGCGCGACGCTGGACGGTGCGCTTGCCAAGGCCACCGACGGACTGCCATTCCGCCGCGACCTGTTCGCACCGTTCGTGGCCGACGTGGAAACCGCGCGCGGGCTGCCGCCGCTGACGCCGCAGGCGTTCGCGGCCAGCCCGCTGGGGCAGCGCCTGGCTGCGATGCTGGTCGAGCGCGACGGCCGCTGGCTGGGGTTGGGCACGGTCAGCGGCGTGCATGATGCAGCGGCCCTCGCGGCGCTGTCCCGCGACAGTGGCGGCGCGGTGCGCGTGCTGGACCTCAAGGCCGCCGCGGAATCGCTGGTGATCGCCTACCGCACGCGCATCCTGCAGGCGTTGCTGGCCGCCACCTTGCTGCTGGTGCTGACCATCAGCCTGGCCCTGCGCAGCCTGCGCCGCGCCTGGCACGTGCTGGCGCCGATGACCCTGGCCACGTTCCTCGTGCTGGCAGTCGAGCGGGTGGCGGGCGTGGAGATCTCGCTGTTCCACCTGGTCGCGCTGATTCTGGCCGGCGGACTGGGCCTGCACTACGCGCTGTTCTTCGAGCGCGATACCGGCGATGCGGCGGAGCAGCGGCGCACGCTGCACGCCACGCTGGTTTGCGTGCTGTCGGCGTTGCTGGTGTTCGGCATGCTGGCCTGGGCGACCATTCCCGTGCTGCGCGCGATCGGGCTTACCGTGAGCCTGGGCGTGGCGTTCCACTTCTGCCTTTCCATCCTGATGGCACCGCACGCACAGGCCGACCATGCTGCCGAAGAGTGACTGGTCCCATCTGATCCCGCATGCCGGCGGCATGTGCCTGCTCGATGCGGTGCTGGCCTGGGATGCGGATACCCTCCACGCCACCAGCGACAGCCACCTGCGGCCCGACCATCCGCTGCGAAGTCCGCAAGGACTGCATGCGGTGCACCTGGCCGAATACGGTGCGCAGGCGATGGCCGTGCATGGTGCCCTGCGGGCACGCGCACGCGGCGTCGAGACCGCGCGGCCGGGGATGCTGGTGAGCCTGCGCGACGTCGCGCTGCTGGTCGAATACGTTCCGACCGCTGGACGCCTGGACGTCCACGCGCAATGCCTCTACGCCGACGATGCGGGTGCGCAGTACGCCTTCCGCGTCGAGCACGGCGACCGGCTGCTGGCCAGTGGCCGAGCCGCAGTGATCCATCCCCAGGGAGCCTTGCCATGAGCACGAACCCCTCGCCCCGTCGTGCGCTGGTCTGCGGCGGCAGCGGCGATCTTGGTGGCGCGATCTGCCACGCGCTGGCCGCCGCGGGCTACCAGGTGATCGTGCACGCCAACCGCGCGCCGGAGCGTGCGGAAGCCGTCGTTGCGGCGATCCGCGAGGCCGGCGGACAGGCCCAGGCGGTTGCCTTCGATGTCACTGACGCCGGCGCGACACAGGCCGCGCTGGAGCGCCTGCTCGCCGACGGTGCGATCCATGCCGTGGTCAGCAACGCCGGTGTGCACGACGACGCACCGATGGCCGGCATGCGCGTCGAGCAGTGGCGGCGGGTGATCGACATTTCACTCCATGGCTTCTTCAACGTCGTGCAACCGTTGCTACTGCCGATGGCGCGCGCCCGCTATGGCCGTGTCGTGGCCGTGGGCTCGGTGGCCGGCCAGCTGGGCAACCGCGGCCAGGCAAACTACGCAGCGGCCAAGGCCGGGCTGCACGGCGCGGTCAAATCGCTGGCGCGCGAGATGGCCTCGCGCGGGATCACCGCCAACGTGGTCGCGCCCGGCGTGATCGAGGGCCGCATGATCGGCGAGAACTTTCCGCCCGAGCGCATCCGCGAGATGGTGCCGGCGCAGCGCGCGGGGAAGCCGGAGGAGGTCGCGGCACTGGTCGCCTTCCTTTGCTCCGACGCCGCCGGCTATATCAATGGCCAGGTGATCGGCATCAACGGCGGCATGGTCTGAAGGAAAAAGGCGCCGCATCGCTGCGGCGCCTGTGCACGTGGGTGCGCGTCGAGTGACGCGGATGGTCTCAGCTTGCGCGGACCGGCTGCGCCTTGCCGCTGCGGATGGCCTCTTCCAGCAACTGCTGCATCTGCTGCTCGGCCTTGCGGCTGACGTCCTGCTGGCGTTGCGAGAGCGTCTGCTGCTGTCGTTGGAAGGCCGCCTGCTGGGCTTCAAGCTCATGTTGCTGCGCGGCGATCTCCTTCTGGACGGCGGCGCGCCTCTGCTCCAGCCTGGCTTGCCGCTGCTCGATGGATTGCCGGCGCGATTCGCGGGCCCGTTCAGCCGCCTCGTCCGAGCCCGTACCGACTTCCACCGCCTGTGCTGCCAGCTCGGCCGCTTCGCCGGCGAGTTCCGCCTGTTCGCGTGCGAAGGCCGCGTCGCGCGCGGCGAGCCCGGCCTGCCGGCCGGCGAGCCGTCCCTGCTCTCCAGCAAGCCGCCCCTGTTCGGTCGCCATATCGGTCACCGGCGCATAGATCGTCTTGGCGCGCGCGACCAGCGCCTCGTCGTGCACGACATACGTCTTGTCGGCATGCCGGAACCAGACCAGCGGCTTGTCGCCGTCCCGCAGCCGGCGCGCCGCCGACACGTCGGCATCGTTGCCGTTGATGATCGTGGTGTCGCCGTCGAAGATGGCCAGTCCGCTGCGCGCATCCGGATCGGTATCGACGTGCACGTGGTGGCCGGGGAAACCCGTCAGCACCGGGGGCGGCGGCGGTGCAGGAGGAGCCGGCGGCGGGGGCGGGGGGGGCGCCGGAGGAGCCGGTGGCGGCGGCGGGATGCGATGGGCTACCCCGGTTGCCGGCTGCGCAGCAGGCGCCGGCAATGCGGCGGGCGCGGGGCTCGGGGCAGGAGCGGGCGCCGGCGTGGCCTGGGCGTGGCTCGCGGGAGCCGTCGCAATGCCGGCGGTCACGCGGTAGGGCAGCACGCCCGCCGTTGCGATCGCGACGAGCAGCAGCCAGCCGCGGCTGCGGCGGGAAGTGGCCTCGATGTGCTGCAACATGGTCAGTCGCCTCTTGAGGTTGTGGAACGTGGGGGAAGCCCCGGCCAGGCTGGAGGGGAGCGGTGTGGCCACGCCCAGCCGCAGCAGCAGGCGGCCATAGGCCTGCGGTTCGCCGCCGGTGCAGGCCAGTGCCCGGGCGTCGCAGGCGGCCTCGCGGCTGAGCGCGTATTCGCGCATCGCCCAGGCCACCAGCGGGTGGAAGAAGAACAGCCGCTGCGCCAGCGCCGGAACCCAGCCCAGCCACAGGTCGCCACGGCGCAGGTGCGCCAGTTCGTGGGCGATGGCCATGGCGGTCTCCTCGTCGGAGAGGTGCGCGTGGGCAGGAAACAGCACCAGCGGGTGCCAGGCGCCGAGCACCTGGGGCGAAGCGATTGCGGACGAAAAGGCGAGCCTCGGCACACGACGCAGACCCAGCTGCCGTGCCTGGACCTGGCAGGCCGCCTGCCAGTCCGGCGGTGCCGGTCGGGCAGCATGGCGAGCCTGCGCGGCGCGCCACGCCTGCCGCGCGACCAGTGCCAGTTGCAGCAGTACGCCGCCCAGCCAGAGCGCCAACAGCAGCTGCAACCAGGGAAACGCCGTTGCGGCGGGCGTGGTGATCGGGGTTGCCGGGGTCGGCGCGCTCCGCGTGACCAAGGGCAGCGTCATGACCGGCGCCGGCGGTGCCACCGAGATCGCCGCCGTGGTGGGAGCGGGCAACCAACGCAACTGCAGCGGGTCGTGCCAGGCCAGGCCCAGCACCAGCTGAGCGCCGACCAGCCACCACAACGCGCACCGGGTCGCCGCCGGCAAGCGTGGCAGCAGGCGACAGGCCAGCGCCACCGTGCCGATCAGCAGGCAGGCCTGCGCCGAGGTCCACAGCAGGCGCGACGACAGCACATCCAGCAACGCGGCGGGCGTGGCCATGGTCAGGACTCTTTGCGGCGCGATTGCAGCTGGGCGACCAGTGCCTCGAGTTCGGCCAGCTCGGCGTCACTGACCTCGGCACGTTCGGACAGATACGCCACGAACGGCGAAACCGAGCCGCTCAGGGTTTTTTCCACGAAGCTGCCGACCGCATGGCGCATGGCTTCGCCCGGGGCGGTGACCGGGCTGTAGCGGTATACGCCGCCGGCCTGCCGGCGCTTGAGGTAACCCTTGCCGCGCAGGCGCTCCATCATGGTCAGCACGGTCGAGCGGGCCAGGCCGCGCGCCTCGCCGAAACCGGCGGCGACCTCGCCTACCGATGCGGGCGCGTGCTCGGCCAGGTAGTGGAGCAGAGCGAGTTCCTGGTCACCAATGGAGGGGCGGGGCATGGCGGCTTCCTGACTACAGCTGTAGTCAAGCTAGCGATGACTACAGCTGTAGTCAATAGGCCGGCCGTCACATGGGCATGGCTCCCCCACCCCTGCGGAAAGAGGGCTGAGGGGACAAGGCTGGCGGGGAAAGTCAGGCGTGGCGGGGAATTGTCGGGAAAAGCGCCGTCATGCCATGGATTCCTGCGGGACCGGCCCTCTCAGCGCGGGCCTCCCGCCGGCGCGGAGAGGGAGCCGTTGAATTACGGCGAGGGGGCGCGGGTCGCCTCGGTGAAGACCACCTGCCAGCGTCCATCGCGCTCGGCCCAGATGTCGGCGAAGCGCAGCCGCACCTTGTACGGCTTGCCCTCGCTGATGCCCTCTAGCGTGACCGCGCCGCCGAGCACGGCGCCACCCGGCCAGTGGCGAACCACCTCGTCCTCCACCGTGAACGGCTTCATCGAGGTGCCGGGCGCGGTGTAGTCGCGAATGAAGGCGGCCTTGTCCTCGACCAGGCCGCGGCTGTTGAACAGCACGTAGTCGTCGGCGAGCAAATGCGCGAGCGCCACGCCGTCGCCCTGCATCTGGGCACGATCGAACGCGGCGACGGCTTTGGCTAGCGCCGGCGGCAGCATGGCGTGCGGCGCGGTGGCATGGACGTCGAGGGCATGGAAGGCGACGGCAAGGGCGAGCAGGGCGGTGGCTGATTTCATGACGTCCTCCGTTGGGGCGCCTTGCACGCTAGCGAGAGGACTGCTGCGCCGCTATCAAAAACCTGCCCATGCGCGCGGCTGTGGCGGCGCGGAGACGCTCCCGTGCCACCGCGGGCGTGAGCCCGACATGCCGGCGGAAGGCCGCGCCGAAATGGCTGTGGTGGCTGAAGCCCAGTTCGCAGGCGAGCGCAGCGAGATCTTCCGTGCCGGCGGCGAGCCGTTCCAAGGCGAGCGCCAGGCGCAGCCGTGTGCGGTAGTCGGTGAGGGACAGGCCGAAGGCGCGGCGAAACACCCGCGCCAGATGGAAAGGGGAGCAGCCCAGGCGCGCCGCCAGCACCGCAAGGCCCGCATCGTCGGCGGGATTGGCGAGCAACGCCTCCCGGGCGCGTCCGGCCAGGCGCCGCGCGGCAACCGAAAGCGTTGCCTCGGGAAGCGCGGCACGGTGCAGGATGCCGTGGCAAAGCGAGCTGGCCGCTTCCTCCGTTGCCAGTGGGTCGGCGCCACGGCTCACCAGCGCAGCGTGCAGCGCGCGATGTGCGTATTGCTCGGCCGGGCTGACCATCCGCGCGGCATCGGCCGTGTCGCACAGGCGGCGGCCGAACAGTTCTTCCTCGTGCTCCGGCGCCAGCTCGAAGCAGGTGCAGGCATCGCCGCCGTCGAACGGATGCGAGATGCGGTAACTGTCGCCGGCGCGGTAGAGCAGTGCGGTGGCCGGGTCGCCCACGTACATCGTGTTGCGCAGGTGGTAGCCAAAGCCGCCGCGGCGCAGCAGCGCCAGATGGGTACGCTCATCGCCGCGCTCGCAGCTGCAGCCGCCGCGCGGGTGCCGGCATTCGACGCCGGTGATCCGCAGCAGCGGGCTGTCGAACAGCACGGTGGCGTCGGCCAGGCTCATCGGTTACTCGCGACGGGGGCGGTCAGCGTCTCAGAACGCGATGTCGAACGCCACCTCGCCCTGGACGCCGACCTGGTAGGCCGACACGCGCCGCTCGAAAAAGTTGGTGATCTCCTGCACGTCCTGCAGGTCCATGAAGTCGAACGGGTTGGAGGCGCCATACTTCTTCGGCAGCTCCAGCTGAGCCAGGCGTTGGTCGGCGCAGTATTGGAGGTACTGGCGCATGTCCTTCACCGACAACCCCGCCACGCCGCCGGAGAGCACGTCCTGCGCGAATTGCGTCTCGCAGGCGATCGCCTCGTCCAGCATCTGCCCCACCTGAGCGTGCAGCGCGTCGTCGAACAATTCGGGTTCCTCGGCGCGGACCGTGCGCACCACTTCGAAGGCGAACGCCATGTGCCCGCTCTCGTCGCGGAACACCCAGTTGGTGCCCGAGGCCAGGCCGTGCAACAGGCCGCGTGAGCGCAGGTAGTAGACGTAGGCGAAGGCGGCATAGAAGAACAGGCCCTCGATGCAGGCGGCGAAGCAGATCAGGTTGAGCAGGAACTGCCGCCGTTGCTCGCGGTTCCCCAGGTGGCGCAGGTGCTGGATCGAGTCGATCCACTTGAAACAGAACTCGCCCTTCGCGCGGATCGACGGAATCGCCTCGATCGCGACGAACGCCTTGTGCCGCTCACCCGGATCGGGGATGTAGGTGTCCAGCAGGGTCAGGTAGAACTGCACGTGCAGCGCTTCCTCGTAGAGCTGGCGCGAGAGGTACATGCGCGCTTCGGGCGCGTTGACGTGCTGGTAGAGGTTGAGCACCAGGTTGTTGGCCACGATAGTGTCGCCGGTGGCGAAGAAGGCGACCAGGCGCTGGATCAGGTGGCGCTCGGCGGGGCTCATCTTGTCGTTGAGGTCGTTGAGGTCGGGCGTGAAGTCGACCTCGTCCACCGTCCAGGTGTTGCGGATGGCGGCGCGGTACATCTCGTAGAAAGCCGGATAGCGCATCGGGCGCAGGGTGAGGGCGTAGCCGGGGTCGAGCAGTTGGCTTGTCATCAGGTGGGCCTTGGGTATGCGTGTTCCTTCTCCTCAGGGAGAAGGTGCCCCGCCGGGGCGGATCAGGGTGTAGGCATCGTGCGTGGATGCCGAGGCGGGCCGCCTTTCGATTTCGGCGATTTGTGCCTACGCTCGGGGTGAACGGATTCCTGGCAAGGGTCGCACCCTCCCCCCAAGCCCTCTCCCGGTGGGAGAGGGCGTCTTTCAAGCCTCGCGGTCGTAGTCGTCATGGACGAACTTGCTGATGTAGGTCGCCAGGCCCTCGCCGGCCTGCGCGAGGATCTGCATGTTCCGCACATGCTCGGCTCCCGCGCGGGCCGCGGAATACCTGTAGTCCGCGCCGTTGACGAACCAGACGCGAATCCAGTCCGCGCCGAGTTCGTAAGCGGTGACGCCCGAATGGCTGTCCAGGTGGCGATAAGGCTGCATGCGCGTGTCCCGTCACTGGCAGGCCTCGCAATACTCCGGGTTCTCCAGTGAACAAAACACCGCGGCGCTTGCCTGGCTCTGCTCGGGCACGGCGGCGACCGTGGTCTTGGCGATCTTCGTCGCCGGCCGCGAGCGCAGGTAGTACGTGGTCTTGATGCCCGCCTTCCACGCGTACATGTACATCGAGGAAAGCTGCCCGATGTTCGGGTTCTCCATGAACAGGTTGAGCGACTGGCTCTGGTCGATGTATGCGCCGCGCGCGGCGGCGAGGTCGATCAGCGCCCTCTGCGGAAGTTCCCATACGGTGCGGTAGACCTGGCGCAGGCGTTCGGGGATCGCGCCGATGCCCTGGATGGAGCCTTCCGCCAGCTTGATCGCATCGCGTATCTCGGCCGTCCACAGGCCCAGCGTCTTGAGCTCCTCGATCAGATAGCGGTTGACCACGAGGAAGTCGCCCGAGAGCGTCTCGCGCTTGAACAGGTTCGATACCTGCGGCTCGATGCATTCGTAGCAGCCGGCGATCGAGGCGATGGTCGCGGTGGGGGCGATGGCAATCAGCAGCGAGTTGCGCAGGCCGTCGGTCCTGATGCGTTCGCGCAGGGCGCCCCAGCGCGCCTGGTCGTGCGCTTCGGCCTGCGGCCAGTAATCGAACTGCAGCTCGCCGCGCGCCGCGCGGGTCTGCGCAAAGCCCGGGTGCGCGCCCGCCCGTCCGGCCAGTTCGCAGGACTGCTCCAGCGCGTGGAAGTAGATCTCTTCGGCGATCCGCGTGGACAACGCCAATGCCTCCGCCGAGTCGAACGGCAGGCGCAATTGGAAGAACACGTCCTGCAGGCCCATCACGCCCAGTCCCACCGGCCGCCACTTGCGATTGGCCGCGCGCGCCGTGGCGATGGGGTAGAAGTTGAGGTCGATGACGCGGTCGAGCTGGCGTACCGCCGTGCGCACGGTGGCCGCGAGCTTGGCGAAGTCGAAGGCGCCGTCCGCCACGTGCCGCGCCAGGTTGATCGAGCCCAGGTTGCACACGGCCGTCTCGTCGGCAGAGGTCACCTCCAGGATCTCGGTGCACAGGTTGGACAGGTGGATCACGTTGCCCGGCTCGGCGGTCTGGTTGCCGGTGGCGTTGCAGCGGTCCTTGAAGGTCATCCAGCCGTTGCCGGTCTGCGCCAGCGTGCGCAGCATGCGTGCATAGAGTTCGCGCGCCTTGACCCTCTTCACCGCCAGGCCAGCGGCTTCCGCCCCTCGGTAGGCATGCTCGAAGGCCACGCCCCACAGGTCGACCAGCTGCGGCACGGCTTTCGGGTCGAACAGCGACCAGTCGCCGTCGGCCTCCACGCGGCGCATGAACTCGTCGGGGATCCAGTTGGCGAGGTTGAGGTTGTGCGTGCGCCGCGCCTCGTCGCCGGTGTTGTCGCGCAATTCCAGGAACTCCTCGACGTCCGCGTGCCACGGTTCGACGTAGACGCACGCCGCACCCTTGCGCTTGCCGCCCTGGTTGACCGCGGCGACCGAAGCGTCAAGCGTCTTCAGCCACGGCACCAGCCCATTGGAATGGCCGTTGGTGCCGCGGATCAGCGAGCCGCGCGAGCGCACGCGGGTGAACGAAAGGCCGATGCCGCCGGCGAACTTGGAAAGCTTGGCGACATCCGCGTATGTGTCGTAAATCGCTTCCAGCGAATCGGCCGGCGAATCGAGCAGGAAGCAGGACGACAGCTGCTCGTGCGCGGTGCCGGCGTTGAACAACGTCGGCGAGCTGGCGATATATTCCAGCGCCGAGAACAGGCGGTAGAGCTGCAGCGTCTCGCCGACATCGTTGTCGCCAAGCGCGCAAGCGATGCGCATGAAGAAATGCTGCGGCGTCTCGATCACCGTGCGCGCCTGCGGATGGCGCAGCAGGTAGCGGTCGTACACCGTGCGCAGGCCGAAGTATTCGAAGCGGCGCGTGGCCAGAGGGTCGATCGCGTCGTTCAACTTGCGCGCGTGCGCGGCGACGAAATCGCGCAGGCGTGCGTTGAGCAGTCCAAGCTCGGCGCCGCGCGCGATCGATTGGGAGAAGCTCTGGATCTCCTGCCCGCGCACTTCCTTGTCGATGTAGGCGCCGAGCAGGCGCGCGGCGAGCTGGCCGTACTCAGGTTCCTCGGCGGTCAGTGCGGCAGCCGTGCGGATCGAGAGCTGGTCCAGCTCCGCCGTGCTCGCACCGTCGTACAGGCCGCCGATGGTCTTCAACGCCACGCGCAACGGATCGACTGCGTGCAGGCCATCGGCATTGCGCGTCACCGCGCGCACGATCTTGTTGACGTCGACGCTTTCGGTGGCGCCGTTGCGCTTGGTCACGCGCATCTGCGCGGGGCTGTGCGGCGAGGTCAGCGCGAAGCCGTCGTCGGCGCATGCGGCGGGCGTGCCTTCGCGGGCGGGGGTGTCGAGGGTGTCCATGCGGATCTCCGGAAAGGAAGCCGCCGCGCCGATACGGAGGAGAACGCAGCGACGCGACGGTTCCGAAAACATCAAACGCCTGCTCCCGCGCGCAGGGCCTGAGGGTTCGCTTGCCACGGAACATGCGCATCACGCGGACGAAGATTGCCCGCATGCAACGCGCCTCCCCGCGGAAGCGGTCACCCGCGCCGGGCCGCGTCAGGATCGAACGGACACGTCTCATCCGACGCGACCGTCGGCCCTTGGGCCCGACGTGCCGGCAGGTCTTCGGACTCGCGGACGTGGGATCGCTCGATCCCGCCTACTTGCGCTCGCTTCCCAGGCGCTGCGGCCCAGTGCATGTGAGGGCGTTCGTTTCCGCTTACCGCTGCGGGGCAGTTCCGGATTCGCACCGGATTCCCTTTTAAGCCCGACCGACAGTCGCGTCTGGACGGGCACCGACGAGACACAACATATCGTGTTGATTGGCGCCGGTCAACCCAACATTTCGTGGTTACGTCTCGCGCCATGCGAGGGCTCGCCTCCCGGAGGAGGATTCGGCATGCCGGCGTTCCCGCAGCGGCCGAACCCTCAGCGCCTGTCGGCACCCTCTCCGGGAGCCAGGAGTTCGGTGGGTGGCTCGAGGCGAGCGCCTCGACTTCGGACGCGGCGCGCCCATGCTCGGCGCGAAGGATGTCTGGGTGAGGCCGGGCTTTGGCCGCTTTCCCGAAGACAGACGGGTCGGGCAAGGGAACAAACCGGCCGTCGCGATGCAACGCCATGCTCACCTGTCCGCCACGGCGCGCTGCCTATCGTCGCGAGCCATACCCAGCCACGACGGGAGCCGAACGATGGCGATTTCGAAAATCTCTTCCCGGCGCAACGGCAGCGACGGCGCGGCCACCAAGGAGCGGCGCGTGCAGAAGCAGACCGACGCGAAGGACCAGCACAAGCAGCAGGCCAAGGTGTCCAAATCCGCCAGCAAGAAGGCCGCGGCGAAGAAGCAGCCGGCACCGACCAGTCCGCGCCCGAAGCCGCGCCCGCCCTTGCCCGAGCAACACCTGCGCAAGCCGGGCAAGGAAGCGAAGCTCGATCCGCGCCCGCAGTTCGAGGCGCCCGATTACCGTGGCAGCGGCAAGCTCGAAGGCATGGCCGCGATCATCACCGGTGCCGATTCAGGCATTGGCCGCGCGGTCGCCGTCCTGTTCGCGCGCGAAGGCGCCGACGTGGCGGTGGTCTACCTGTCCGAGGACGACGACGCGCGCGAAACGAAGCGCCATGTGGAAAAGGAAGGCCAGCGCTGCCTGCTGATCCGCGGCGACGTGCGTGACCCGGACTTCTGCGAACAGGCGGTGCAGCAGACGGTGGATGAATTCGGTCGACTCGACGTACTGGTCAACAACGCCGCGTTCCAGGAACACGCCGACGCGCTGGAGGACATCACCGAGGAGCACTTCGACCTCACCATGCGCACCAATATCTACGGCTATTTCCACATGGCCAAGGCCGCGTTGCCGCACCTGCACGCGGGCAGCGCGATCATCAACACCGGCTCGGAGACCGGCCTGTTCGGCAACGCGCACCTGCTCGACTATTCGGCGACCAAGGGTGCGATCCACGCCTTCACCATGTCGCTGGCGAGCAACCTGGTCGGCCGCGGGATCCGGGTCAACGCGGTGGCGCCGGGGCCGGTGTGGACACCGCTCAATCCTGCCGACAAGCAGGCCAGGCAGGTCGCCAGGTTCGGCCAGCACAATCCATTGGGCCGACCGGCGCAGCCGGAGGAACTTTCGCCGGCGTACGTGTTCCTGGCCGCGCCCAGCTGCTCCAGCTACATCAATGGCGCGATCCTGCCGGTGATGGGTGGCTCGACCGGCTGACGCCATGCACCTGTCCGATCCGTGGTGGGTCTACGTGTTGCGCGGGGCGGGGGTTTACCTGTGCCTGCTGATCGTGTTGCGGCTGATCGGCAAGCGCGCGTTCGGCGACATGACGACGTTCGACATCGTGGTGCTGATGCTGGTCGGCAGCACGTTGCGCATCGCGATCACCGGCGAGGACAAGTCGCCGCTGTCGGCGGTGATCGGGGTGATACCCATCTTTCTGCTGGACAAGGCGATGGGATGGGCGTGCGCACGCTGGCCCTGGCTCGAGCGCGTGGTGGAGGGCAAGGACAGCCTGCTCGCCCGCGGAGGGCAGATCCTCGACGGTGCGCTGCGCCGGCACGACATGTCCGAAGCGGCCTTCCGCCGTGCGCTGCGCGAAAAGGGGGTGCGCGACATCGGCGATGCCGCCGAAGTGCGGCTGGAAGCCAATGGCAAGGTCAGCGTGCTGAAGGTGGCCAGGCGCGAGTAGTCCTGTCGAACCCCCGCGGAACGACGCCAAGCCTTCCGGCCGTGCCCCGCGCAGCTGCTACGGCGGGCCGTCTGCGATCGGCTCGCAGTGCGCCTCGTAGGCTGGATAGAGCCGCTCTTCCTCGCGCCCGATGCGCTGCCGCAGCACAGCCAGCAGCTGCTCCAGGCTGCGCGAGAACGCCAGAGGGTCGGTGCTGCCTTCGCGGTAGGTGTCGAAGAACGCGACCAGCGCAGGGGTGAGCTGCTGCATCTCGTCGGCGTACTGGTGGGCCAGCCCGGCGGTCGCCGGGTGTGCGTGCAGGGCCGGGTAGAGCCGGTTGTCCTCCAGGCTCAGGTGCGAAAGCATCGCCTGGCGCGCTTTCTCCAGGCGGTCGCCGCCTTCGTCGCCGGCCACGCCGAAGCGCCGCAGCTCGTCGAGCAGGACGTACAGCTGCGCATGCTGGTCGCGCAGGATATCGGTCAGTCTCACGAGGCATCCCCGCCGTCGGCCTGGTGCCAGTCGGCGGCGCGCTCGAGCCAGGGCGGCACGGCCGCGGCGGCGAGCGGGCGCGAGACGTGGAAGCCCTGCACTTCGTCGCAGGCCATGCGCCGAACGGTCTCGTAGATGCGGCGCGTCTCCACGCCTTCGACCACCACCCGGAAACCCAGGTCGTGCGCGAGTGCTGCGGTCGAACGCACGATCGCTGCGTCGTGCCGGCTGGCATCCATCGCGCGCACGAACGACTGGTCGATCTTCAGACAGGTCGCCGGCATCTGCCGCAACGAAGCGAGGTTGCTGTAGCCGGTGCCGAAATCGTCGATGGCGATGCCGGCACCGAGCTCGCGCACGGCGTCGAGGTGGCGGCGGGTGGCGTCGCTGTGCGCCAGCAGCGTGGTTTCGGTGAATTCGAGCTCGAGCGCGCGCGGATCGACGGCATGGCGCGAGGACACCGCCTGCAGGCGGGTGACCAGGTCGGCATCGAAGTCGGCGTTGGAGATGTTGATCGACAGGCCGATATCGTGGCCGGCACGGTGCCACGCGGCCAGCTGCGCCACGCCGTGATCGAGTACCCAGCCGGTCAGCGAGCGCATCAGGCCGGCGCGCTCGGCCAGGGGAACGAACTGGCCTGGCGGCACCTCGCCGAGCGTCGGATGCCGCCAGCGCGCGAGCGCCTCCAGCGCGATGCATTTGCCATCGCTCAGGCGCACCCGCGGCTGGTAGTGCAGGTACAGCTCGGTGCGTTCGGTCAGCGCGGCGGCCAGCTCGGTGACCAGGAAGAATTCCTGCCGGTGGCGCTCGTCCTGGCTGCGTTCGTACAAGGCCCAGCCGCGCGGGCTGCGCTGCGCGGCATAGGAGGCGCTCATCACCCGACGCAGCGGGTCGGCGCCGTCGAGCTGGCGCATGTCCAGTTCGAGCAGGCCCACACCCGGTTGCAGCGTGAGCGGGATGTCCATGCAGATGACCGGCGTGCGCAGGCGCGCGACCAGGTCGTCGAGCTGGCCGGTCTCCAGCGGCACGTCAGCGTCGGGCAGCACCGCCGCGAAGCGCGTCACGCCGACCTGGTACAGGCGGGTGTCGGTGGGCATCCATTCGAGCACGCGTGCGGCCACCGCGCGCATCAATTCGTCGGCGTAGGCGAAACCCATCGCCCGCACGAACGCATTGAAGCGCTCCACCGGCGCCACCTCGATGGCGATCAGCCAGGCCCGCTGCGCGCCGTTCTGCCGGCGCGCGCGCAGATCCTCGAAGAACGCGCTGCGGTGCGGCAGCTGGGTGACCGGATCGGTGCGGCCCAGGTAGCCCCCCAGCACCACGCCGGCGCCGGCCAGCCGCGCGGACTGCAGCAAGGCGTTGCGGCCGGCCTCGCCCAGGCTGGCGCGCGGGGCGTGGTCCATCACGCACAGCGCGCCGACGTGGCGGCCGTTGAGCGTATAGACCGGTTCGCAGGCGAAGAAGCGCAAGGTCGCAGGGGATGGGCCGGTCAGTGGCGGCGTGTCGCGGTAGCGCGCGTCGGCTGCGATGTCCGGCAGCACCTGGCCGGTGCCGCGGCGTGCCGCTTCCAGGTACAGCGGGTGCAGCACATGGCTGCCGTGCGCGGCGGGATCGCGGCTGTACCAGTAGGCGCTGCCGTTGTTGAGCACCAGCGAGACCATCGCCACGTCGAGCGAGGCCGAGGCCAGTTGCGCGACCGCGTCGAATCCGGGCACGGCGTAACCGTCCGCGGATGCCGGGCTCCCTCCGGCGCCGAAGCTGGCTTCCCCGTCCAGGAGCGCTGCGTCGGGGTCTTGCTCCGCGGTCGTATGCATGGCGTCCTCTCCCTCCGACCGGCCTGGTGGGAACTGCAGTAACCGTCGGCCAGAGTACTTCGGCCGCCTCGGCGGCCGCAATGCGAAAAAATGCGAGGCGGCGGACGGCGGCCGCAGACCGAACCGCGTGCGTCGCCTGTGGCAGCGGCGGCTATTCCGGGCGATGCGGCAGCGCCAGGTATTGCTCGCTCTGCATCTCGATCAGGCGCGACTCGGTGCGGCTGAATTCGGCGCGGTGACGCTCGCCGTCGTACAGCTCGGTGATCGGCGCGGCGGCAGAAAGCACCAGCTTGACGTGACGGTCGTAGAACTCGTCCACCATCAACAGGAAACGCCTGGCTGCGTCCTCGCTGTAAATCGAAAACTGCGGCACGTTGGAAACGATCACGGTGGGCACCAGGCGGGCCAGCGCAATGTAGTCGGCCACGGCGCGCGGGCCTTCGCACAGTGCCTCGAAGTCGAACCACAGCACGCCCGTGGCCTCCGCCCTGGCGGAGATGGGGCGGCCGTTGACTTCCAGCGTGATGTCCTGGCGTGCCTCGCCCTGGCGCTGGCTGGAGAAGATGCGCGCCAGGGCGCGCTCGGCCTCGGCGCCGGGCGGGGTCAGGTAGACCGGCGCCTGGGTCAGTGCGCGCAGGCGCCAATCGTGTGGCGAGACCATTTCCACCACGTGGCAGTGCTTCTGGATCGACGCGATGGCGGGCAGGAAGCGGGCGCGCTGCAGGCCGTCCCGGTAAAGGTTTGCCGGCGGCGTGTTGGAGGTGGTCACCAGCGTCACGCCGCGGCGGAACAGCGCGTCGAGCAAGTTGGCCAGGATCATCGCATCGCCGATGTCGTTGACCAGGAACTCGTCCAGGCACAGCACGCGGCAGCGCTCGGCCAGGCCTTCGGCCACCGCTTCGAGCGGATCGGCACGCTCGCCCAGTTCGCGCAGGTGTGCGTGCACTTCCCCCATGAAGCGGTGGAAATGCCGGCGCAGCGCCACGCCGTGGGGCAGGCTGGCGGCGAACAGGTCCATCAGAAAGGTCTTGCCACGGCCCACGCTGCCCCACAGGTACAGCCCGGGCGCCGGCGCGCGGGGATCCTCGCCGAATAGCGATTTCAGCCGGCCGAGCAGGCCGCCGTTGTCCGGCCTGGCGCACAGCGCCGCGTGCATGCGGTCGAATTCCGGCAGAACGGCCAGCTGCGCCGGATCGGCTTCCCAGCGGTGCGCGGCGATGCCTTCGTGGTAGCGGGCGGAAGGGGTGAGCAAGGTCATCGGGCTAGGAGGCAAACGCGCAGAATCGAGGCTCCTCGACCTGGGTGCAGGAGGAGGGCGGCAAGAGGACAGCTGGGTGGAATGGCACCGCTACCTGCGCTCCCCTGGGCTGCAGGTGCGGAGCAACAGCGGCTCATTCATGGCGCGGCGGCGGCAGCCACGGCTGCACCGCATGCTTGACCGCGCCGCGCAGGTCCATCAGCCGACGATGGAAGAAGTGGCTGGTCTCGGGCATGCGCACCAGTTCGGGCGTCACCGGCAGGCTGTCGATCCAGTCGAATACCGCCTGCGGCTCGACCACCTCGTCGGCCTCGCCCTGCACGATCAGCCAGGGGCACTGCGGCGGCTCGACCGTGGTCAGCGCAAAACGCCCGGCAGGCGGCGCAATGCTCACCAGCGCGGCCGCCTTCAGCCGCACCGCGTTGCGGATGGTGACGTAGCTGCCGAAGGAGAACCCGGCCAGCCACAGCGCATCGCCCGGGCGCACGCGGCGCACCCATGCGGCCACCGCGGCCAGGTCCTCGCTTTCGCCGTTGCCCTCGTCGTAACTGCCTTCGGAGGCGCCGGTGCCGCGAAAGTTGAAGCGCAGCGTATCCAGCCCCGACTCACGCAGGCTGCGCTCGACCATCGTCACCACCTTGTTGTGCATGGTGCCGCCCTGCACGGGGTTGGGATGGCAGATCACCGCCGTGCCGCGGCGCGCCTCGGCGGGCTCGGCCACGTTGCTGATCGCCTCCAGCTTGCCGGCGGGGCCGTCGAGCGCGAAGCTCGACTCTTCCGTTGGAAAGCTGGCGGGATTGTCGGGAATGGTGGTGGGCGTCATGCGTGCAATGATAACCGTCGCGGCCGTGCACCGGCCGTCGCGTCCGTGGCGGGAGCGCCCGTGAACCACCTGGCCCATGCGCTGCTGGCCGGGCCGGACGAGGCGTGGCGCCTGGGCGGCGTGCTCGGCGATTTCGTGCGCGGGGCGCCGGATCCGTTGCTGCCGGCCGGGGTGCGCGAGGGCATTGCGCTGCACCGCGCGATCGATGGTTACACCGACCGCCACCCCGAAGTGCTCGCCGCGCGCGCGCTGTTCGAGCCGCCGTACCGGCGCTATGCCGGTATCGCGCTGGACATGTGGTTCGACCATTGCCTGGCGCGCGGTTTCGCATGCTGGTCGACGCAACCGCTGGACGGCTTTTCGACCGACCTGCGCCAGCTGCTGCAGCGGCACGGTGCATTGCTGCCGCCCGCGGCGCAGCACTTCGCGCGCTACATGCAGGCCAACGACCTGCCTGCCGGCTATGCCGACCCGGTCGTGCTCGAGCGTGCACTGGCCGGCATCGGTCAGCGGTTGCGGCGGGACAACCCGCTGGACCGGATGCTGCCGGTGCTGCAGGCGCTGGATGCGCCGCTGCAGGAGCGCTTCGAGTCGTTCTTCCCGCAGTTGCAGCGCTTCGTCGGCGACTGGGCTGTCGCGCGTCAGTCTTCCGTGTAGGAGCGTGTTTGGGCGCAAATCCAGGGTTGCGCCATGCGCGAGCGCGGCTCGCAAAGAGCTCTTACCGAAGGGGATCGTCACGAGCCCCGCTCCTCGCCCCAACCCGCTCCCGCAACAGAGAAAGGGGCCAAACGAAAAACGCCGCCCGGTAGGCGGCGCTTTTCGAAAGTCCGTTGGATCAGGCCAACTTTACTTGGCCTGATCAACGATCCAGTGCACGGTATTCTTGACCTGCTCGTCGGTGAGCGACGGCATGCCACCCTTCGGCGGCATGAAGTTGCCATCGGGACCGTGGTAGCCGTGAATCGCATGCTGCACCAGGGTGTCGATGCCTTGCGCGATGCGTGGTGCCCAGGCCGCCTTGTCGCCCAGCTTGGGCGCGCCGGCCACGCCAGCGGTGTGGCAGCTGTGGCACAGGCCTTCGTAGATCGTCTTGCCGTCGGTGCTGCCGCCGAAGGCGACCTGCGAGGCGGCGGCCTTGGCCGCGGCGTCCTGCGCCGCCAGCATGGCCGCGCGACCGGTGTCGCCGGCGTACACCGCACCGGCCGGGGCCAGGCGCTCGGCCACCTTCTGCGCCGCGTGCGGGTTGGTTTCCTTCGGCGAGCGGGCGTAGATGGTGTACGCCATGATCAGCAACACCAGCGCCAGTACGTGGAGACCGGCGATCAGCCAGCTGAACTGGCGGATGAAGCTCTGGTCCGATTTGGTCATGGTACCGCTCACGCAAGTCACTCCAGGTAATCAGTGGACGGGCCGGCAAGCCCCGTGGGCGGCCGGCGCGGGCAGACAAGACGCCGGATTATAGATCAAAGCGCGGTCCAAGTTTCAGCGCACGCGGTACCCTCGCAATGCATCGCGCGCGGCGATGGCATTCCCCTGCCGTCGGTAACGTGTCATCGGTCATGGGGCACCCCTGTCAACTGGCATTGTCCAAGCCCGTTGCTGTAACCCTATGCTTTTCACAGGGTCGGCTTCGATTGCGCATGGCGCGGATGAAGCGGCCGACATTCATTCCGGGAGCTTTTGCACATGTCGCGTTTTTGGAAGATCGCGCTGGTCGTGGTGGTTGTGCTGGTGCTGGCCGTGATCGGCCTGCGCCTGATGCACAAGCCGGGCGGCCCCCAGGCTGGGCCGGCCCATGCCCAGGGCAAGGAAGGCGAGCAGCAACCGCCGGTGCCGGTCACCGTGGTGCCGGTGGCGCGCCAGGACGTGCCGGTCTATCTGACCGCGCTGGGCACGGTGCAGGCGCTCAACACGGTGGTGGTCAGCCCGCAGGTGAGTGGCCGCCTGCTCAGCCTGGAGTTCACCGAAGGCCAACCGGTGAAGAAGGGCCAGGTGCTGGCGCAGATCGACCCGCGCACCTTCCAGGCCGCCTACGACCAGGCCGTCGCGCGGCTGCACCAGGACCAGGCGCAGCTGGCCACCGCCAAGGCCAATTATTCGCGCAGCCAGGAGCTCGGCCCGAAGGGCTACATCGCCAAGCAGGACCTGGATGCGTTGCGCAACACGGTCAGCCAGCTGCAGGCGACGCTCGCCTCCGACCAGGCGCAGATCCGCGACGCGCAGGTGCAGCTGGGCTATACCAAGGTGATTTCGCCGATCGATGGTCTGGCCGGCATCCGTGGCGTCGACCCGGGCAACGTCGTGACCACCACCAGCAGCATCGTCACGCTGACCCAGCTGCATCCGATCAACGTGATGTTCAACCTGCCCGAGCAGAACCTGGACATGGTGCGCCAGGCCTCGCAGGGCGGCGGCGAACTGACCGTGGCGGCGCTCGGCCATGACGACTCGCGCCTGCTCGCCGACAACGGCGTGCTCAAGGTGATCGACAACCAGATCGACGCCAGCACCGGCACCTTCCGCCTGAAGTCGGAGTTCCCGAACGCCAGCAATGAGCTGTGGCCCGGCCAGTTCGTCAACGTGCGGCTGAAGGTGCGCACGGTCGGCGGCGGCCTGGTGATTCCGGCGCAGGCGGTGCAGCGCGGCCCGGACGGCGACTACGTCTACCTGCTGCAGCCGGACAACACGGTCAAGATGCAGCCGGTCAAGGTCGCGCAGGAAGTGGGCGACAGCGCCGTGATGATCGGCAGCGGCCTGGCCGAAGGCCAGCGCGTGGTCACCGAGGGCCAGTTCCGGCTCAAGCCCGGCAGCAAGGTCAATCCGCTCAGGCCGGGCGAGCTGCCACCGGCGCCGACCAAGGAAGAACTGGACAAGGCCAAGAAGAGTGGTGGCCGCGGTCGCCGCGGACACTGACTAGCAAAAGAAGCCGTTCGCCCTGAGCGTAGGCCGCAGGCCGAAGTGGAAGGGTAGCCCCAGGTACCGCCGCTGCGCTCAGGGCGAGCGGCGATCCACGGATGGCGCGCCTCTACCTAACAGACAGACCGGATAACCCATGGGCTTTTCCACCCTCTTCATCCGACGCCCGATCGCTACTTCGCTGCTGATGGTGGCGGTGCTGCTGCTGGGCGTGCTCGGCTACCGCCAGCTGCCGGTGTCGGCGCTGCCGGAGATCGACGCGCCCAGCCTGGTCGTGACCACCCAGTACCCCGGCGCCAGCGCGACCACCATGGCGGCGCTGGTGACCACGCCGCTGGAGCGCCAGCTCGGCCAGATCTCGGGCCTGTCGATGATGAGCTCGGATTCGTCCGCGGGCCTGTCGACGATCATCCTGCAGTTCAACATGGACCGGGACATCGACATCGCCGCACAGGACGTGCAGGCGGCGATCAGCTCGGCCAAGGGCACGCTGCCCAACAACCTTCCCTACCCGCCGGTCTACAACCGGGTGAACCCGGCCGACGCGCCGATCCTCACGCTGATGCTCACCTCGGACAGCCGCCAGCTGCGCGAGGTGAACGACCTTGCCGACTCGATCATCGCGCAGAAGCTCTCGCAGGTGCAGGGCGTGGGCCTGGTCTCGATCGCCGGCAACGTGCGCCCGGCCGTGCGCGTGCAGGTCAACCCCTCGCAGCTGTCCAACCTCGGGCTCACGCTGGAAGACGTGCGCGCCTCGCTGCAGGCGGCCAACGTCAACGCGCCCAAGGGCACCCTGAACGGCGCCACGCAGAGCTACTCGATCGGCACCAACGACCAGCTCACCGACGCGGCCGCCTACGGCCAGACCATCATCAGCTACAAGGACGGCGCGCCGGTGCGGCTGAAGGACGTCGCCCGCGTCGTCGACGGCGTGGAGAACGACCAGCTCGCCGCCTGGGCCAACGGCAAGCCGGCGGTGCTGCTGGACATCCGCCGCCAGCCCGGCGCCAACATCGTGCAGACGGTGGAACAGATCCGCGCCGTGCTTCCCTCGCTGCGCGCGGTGCTGCCGGCCGACGTGCACCTGGACGTGTTCGCCGACCGCACGGTGACCATCCGCGCCTCGGTGCACGACGTCGAGTTCACCCTGATCCTCACCGTGTTCCTGGTGGTGGCGGTGATCTTCGTGTTCCTGCGCCGGCTGTGGGCCACGGTGATTCCGTCGGTGGCGGTGCCGCTGTCGCTGCTGGGCACCTTCGGCGTGATGGCCTTCACCGGCATGTCGCTGGACAACCTTTCGCTGATGGCGCTGACCGTGGCCACCGGTTTCGTGGTCGACGATGCGATCGTGATGATCGAGAACATCGTGCGCTACATCGAGCAGGGCAAGAGCGGCAAGGAGGCAGCGGAGGTCGGTGCCAGGGAGATCGGCTTCACGGTGCTCTCGCTGACCGTCTCGCTGATCGCCGTGTTCCTGCCGCTGCTGCTGATGCCCGGCGTCACCGGCCGCCTGTTCCACGAGTTCGCCTGGGTGCTGACCATCGCCGTGGCGATCTCGATGCTGGTGTCGCTGACGCTGACGCCGATGATGTGTGCGTACCTCCTCAGGCCCGATCAACTGCCGGAAGGCGACGCTGCGCATGAGCACGCCGCCGTGCACGGCAAGCGCAACCTGTGGACGCGCACGGTCGACTTCTACGGCCGCACGCTGGACGTGGTGCTCGACCATCGCCGCCTGACCATGCTGGTAGCCGGCGCCACGGTGGTGCTCACGGTGATCCTCTACGTGGTGATTCCCAAGGGCCTGCTGCCCGAGCAGGACACCGGCCTGATCACCGGCGTGGTGCAGGCGGACGAGAACGTCGCCTTTCCGCAGATGGAGCAACGCACCAAGGCGGTCGCCGATGCCTTGCGCAAGGATCCGGCCGTGTCCGGCGTGGCCGCTTTCATCGGCGCCGGCACCATCAACCCGACGCTCAACCAGGGCCAGCTCTCGATCGTGCTGAAGGATCGCGGCGACCGCGGCGGCCTGGACGAGGTGGTGCCGCGGCTGCAACAGGCGGTGGCCAACATCCCGGGCGTGGCGCTGTACCTCAAGCCCGTGCAGGACGTCACGCTGGACAGCCGCGTCGCCGCCACCGAGTACCAGTACTCGCTGTCCGAGGTGAACTCGTCGGAACTGGCCAAGTACGCCGAGCAGATGACCCAGGCGCTGCGCCAGCGGCCCGAACTGGCCGACGTGGACAACAACCTGGCCGACCAGGGCAACGCGCTGAAGCTGACCATCGACCGCGAGAAAGCCAGCCGCCTGGGCGTGCCGGTGCAGACCATCGACGACACGCTGTACGACGCCTTCGGCCAGCGCCAGATCTCGACCATCTTCACCCAGTTGAACCAGTACCGCGTGGTGCTGGAGGTGGCGCCGGAGTTCCGTTCCAGCCGCGACCTGCTCAACAAGCTCACCGTGCGCGGCAACGGCTCGGGCGCGCTGACCGGTTCCAATGCCACCAGCTTCGGCCAGCTGACCTCGGCCAACTCGGCCACGCCTTCGGGCATCGGCAATACGGGCAACGTCGGCTTCCAGATCGGTGCCGGGGGCACCATCCCGATCGCCTCGCTGGCCACCGCGCAGGTCACCAATGCGCCGCTGGTGGTGAGCCACCAGCAGCAGCTGCCGGCGGTGACGCTGTCGTTCAACCTGGCGCCGGGCTACTCGCTGTCGCAGGCGGTCGACGCCATCCACGAGGTCGAGGCGCAGCTCAGCTTCCCGCCGCAGGTGCGCGGTGAATTCATCGGCAAGGCGGCCGAGTTCAACGCCTCGCTGGGCGACGAGGTGCTGTTGCTGCTGGCGGCGATCGTGGTGATCTACATCGTGCTGGGCGTGCTCTACGAGAGCTACATCCACCCGTTGACCATCATCTCGACGCTGCCGCCGGCCGGCGTGGGCGCGCTGCTTGCGCTGATCCTGTGCGGCATGAGCCTGTCGGTGGACGGCATCGTCGGCATCGTGCTGCTGATCGGCATCGTCAAGAAGAACGCGATCATGATGATCGACTTCGCCATCGAGGCGCAGCGCGAGGGGCGCAACGCGCGTGATGCGATCCGCCGCGCCTGCCTGCTGCGCTTCCGCCCGATCATGATGACCACCGCCGCGGCGATGCTCGGTGCCTTGCCGCTGGCGCTCGGCAACGGCATCGGCGCGGAATTGCGGCGGCCGCTGGGCGTGTCGATCGTCGGCGGCCTGCTGCTCTCGCAGCTGGTCACGCTGTACACCACGCCGGTGATCTACCTCTACATGGAACGCTTCTCCGACTGGCTGCGGCTGCGCCGCGAGCGCCGGGCGCTGGCGCGTGCCGAGGCGGACGCCCGCGCGGTGTAACACGCACTGCTCCCTCTCCCTCCGGGGAGAGGGTCGGGGGTGAGGGGCCGGGGCTCGCGGGACAGCTCGTTGGGGGCCGCTCTTGTTTGCCGCACTTGCGGGATTTTCCCGTGGCCTGGCCGGGCGCGAAGAGCTTCCGATCGCCTGCGGCGCTCGGGTCACTTTCTTTGCTGGCCCAAAGAAAGTAACCAAAGAAATGGCCTGGCTCAGCCCGGTGAGGGATAAGAGCTAGGCGCCTCCTCGCCTTGCCGGGAGCGTCGCTTGCTCTTAGAGGAGCCGCAGTCGCTATACCGCGGGCGCTCGGGAGTTGAGGCAAGAGAGGCGTATGGGCTCGTGGCGAGAAGCGGCTGCCGGGACTCGCCGACGCCGACGTCCGCACAGAAGTCTGGGAGCGCGTTGCCTTTGCTCGTCCTTCTTGCGGGCGCTTCGGCCCCGCCCGCGCGCGGCGGCCGAGCGCCTGTCGCCCTCGTGAGGGCGAGGAAAACTTTGGCGCTGTCCCGCCCGATCCGGATCAACCGATCGGCGCGATGCGCGTTAGCACGGCGATGCCGCGTATCCTCCCTTCCTTTGCCCCGTCGTCCCCCGCTGCATGAACATCTCCGGCCCATTCATCCGTCGTCCGATCGGCACCTCTCTGCTGGCTATCGGCGTGTTCATCGCGGGGGTGATCTGCTACGCGCTGCTGGGTGTCGCGGCGTTGCCGCAGATGCAGTTCCCGGTGATCTTCGTGCAGGCGCAGGAGGCCGGTGCCGACGCCAGCACCATGGCCTCGACGGTGGCCGCGCCGCTGGAGCGCCACCTGGGCCAGGTGCCCGGCATCGACACCATGCGCTCGCACAGTTCCGAGGGCAGCACGTTCGTCTTCATCATGTTCCGCGGCGGCACCGACCTGGATGCCGCGGCGCGCGACGTACAGGCGGCGATCAACGCCGCCGCGCCGGACCTGCCGCCGGGACTCAACAGTCCGCCCAGCTACGAGAAGGCCAATCCCAACGATGACCCGGTCATCGCCTTCGCGTTGACCTCGGACACCGAATCGGCCGCCACGCTCTACAACGCGGCCGATTCGCTGCTCGCGCAGCGGCTGCGCCAGCTGCCCGGGGTGTCTTCGGTGGAGATCGCCGGCGCGGCCACGCCGGCGATCCGCGTGGACGTGGACCTGCACGCGCTCAGTGCGATGGACCTGTCGCCGGACCAGCTGCGCAATGCGCTGACCGCCGCCAACGTCACCTCGCCACAGGGCTTCCTGTCCAACGGCGTGACCACCATGGCGGTGACCGCCAACGACCAGCTGCACACCGCCGACGACTTCGCCAAGCTGGTAATCGCCGTGCGCAACGGTGTGCCGATAAGGCTCTCGGACGTGGCACACGTCTACGCCGGCCAGCAGGATGCCTTCCAGGCCGCCTGGTTCGAGGGCAAGCCAGCGGTGCTGATGTACGTCTACAAGAAGGCCGACGCCAACGTCATCGCCACCGTCGACGCGGTCAAGGCCCAGGTCCCGACGCTGCGCGCCTACCTCTCGCCCGGCACCACGCTGACGCCCTACTTCGACGGCACGCCGACCATTCGCGCCTCGTTGCACGAGGTGCAGGCGACGTTGCTGATCTCGCTGGCGATGGTGGTGCTGACCATGGCGCTGTTCCTGCGCCGGTTGGCGCCCACGCTGATCGCCGCCATCACGGTGCCACTGTCGCTGGCCGGCGCGTTCGTGGTGATGTACGTGCTCGGCTACACGCTCAACAACCTCACGCTGCTGGCGCTGGTGATCGCCATCGGCTTCGTGGTGGACGACGCCATCGTGGTGATCGAGAACGTGATCCGCCACATCGACGATGGCATGCCGCGAATGGCGGCGGCACTGGCCGGCGCGCGCGAGATCGGCTTTACCGTGGTGTCGATCACCGCCTCGCTGATCGCCGTGTTCATTCCGCTGCTGTTCGCGCCGGGCATCACCGGCATGTTCATGCACGAGTTCACGATGACGCTGGTGGCGGCGATCGCGATGTCCGCGCTGATCTCGCTGACGCTGACGCCGTCGCTGTGCGGGTTGTTCCTGCGCGGGCTCGGCAGCGCCAGACCGTCGCGGCTGGGTGGTGCGCTGGACCGCTTCCACGCCGGCATGCTCAGGTTCTATACACGCGCACTGGATTTCGCATTGCGCCACGCGCTGGCGCTCTCGCTCACCCCGCTGGTGCTGATCGTCGCCACCTTCTTCCTGTTCGGCATGGTCAAGTCCGGCCTGTTTCCGCCGCAGGACACCGGGCTGATCTGGGGCCGCGCCACCTCCAGCGCGACGGTGTCGTTCCAGGACGCGATCGACCGGCAGGAGCGCTTGACCCGAATGCTGCTGGCCGACCCGGACGTCAAGGCCGTCGGCTCGCGCCTGGGCACCAGCCGGCAGGGCACCAGCGGTGCCTTCAACATCGAACTGAAGACGCGCGCGGAAGGCCGCAAGGACGACACCTTCGCCGTGGTTGCGCGGCTGTCGGCCAAGGCCGACCGCTACCCGGACCTCAACCTGCGCCTGCGCGCGATCCAGGATCTGCCCAGCGCCAGCGGCGGGGGCGGCAACCAGGGCGCGCAGTACCAGGTCTCGCTGCAGGGCGATGATCTCGGCGAACTGCAGACCTGGTTGCCCAGGCTGGTCGACGCGCTGAAGAAGAATCCCAAGCTGAAGGACGTCGGCAGCGACGTCGACGAGTCCGGGCTGCGCCAGAACGTGGTGATCGACCGCGACAAGGCCGCACGGCTGGGCGTCTCGATCGGCACCATCGACGGAGCGCTGTACAACGCCTTCGGCCAGCGCCAGGTCTCGACCATCTATTCGGACATCAACCAGTACAAGGTGGTCGTCAACGCGCTGCCTTCGCAGACCGCCACGCCGGCGGCGATCGACCGCATCTACGTGCGCTCCAGCAGCGGCAAGATGATCCCGCTCGGCGCCCTGGCACACCAGGAACCCGGGCTGGCGCCGTCGGAGGTCTCGCACGAGGACCAGTACACGACGATGGACCTGTCGTTCAACCTCGCCGAAGGCGTGAGCATGGGCGAGGCGATGGTGATCATCCAGCACACGGTCGAGGGCCTGCGCATGCCCGGCGACATCCGCCTCAACGTGGGCGGCGACTTCCGCCGCTTCATGGAAACCCAGAGCGGCATGGGCTGGCTGATCCTGGCGGCGATCCTCACCGTCTACATCGTGCTGGGCATGCTCTACGAGAGCCTGATCCATCCGGTGACGATCCTCTCCACGCTGCCGGCGGCGGGCGTGGGCGCGCTGCTGGCGTTGTGGCTGACCAGCACCGAACTGTCGGTGGTGTCGCAGATCGCGCTGGTGCTGTTGATCGGCATCGTCAAGAAGAACGCGATCATGATGATCGACTTCGCGCTCGTGGCCGAGCGCGAGCACGGCAAGAGTCCGCTCGAGGCGGTGCGCGAGGCGTGCATCGTGCGCTTCCGGCCGATCATGATGACCACGATGGTGGCCATCCTGGCCGCGGTGCCGATCGCCACCGGACTGGGCGAAGGCTCGGAGCTGCGCCGGCCGCTGGGTATCGCGCTGATCGGCGGCCTGCTGATCTCGCAGAGCCTGACGCTGCTAAGCACGCCGGCGCTGTATGTGATCTTCTCGTGCCTGTCGGCGCGGGTGCGTGCGTGGCGCACGAGACATCGCCGGCGCGAAGTCGTCCAGGCGTCCTGAGGCGAGTTTCCCTTTCTCGCCGGCGAGACTGAGGTCAGGAGCCGTGGCGCGCGGCGAGGTCCGCGGGGGCGGTGCCTTGCACATTCAAGGCACCGCCAGACAACAGCCTGGTGCCTCGTCTCTCTCTCTCTCAAAAAGCGAGGACGCCGCCCGACCTCACCCCACCTCGAAATCCAGCGCGGCGGTGAGGTCGCCCGGCGGCGGGCCGCCGGCGGCACGCATGGATTCCTCGCGCAGGGTCAGTCCCGGCAGCTTGCGCAGGCCGAAGCGGCGGGTCAGGAAGCGGGCGATCGAGCCGGTGTCGTAGATCGTGTGGTCGACGTGGCCCTTCCTTGCGTGCGGCGAGACGATGATCGCCGGGATGCGCGAGCCCGGTCCCCAGCGGTCGCCCCTGGGCGGCGCCACGTGGTCCCACCAGCCGCCGTTCTCGTCCACTGTGATGATCACCAGCAGGCCCGGCCAGGCGGGCGACTGCTGCAGGGCCTCCACCACGGCCATGATGTGGCGGTCGCCGGCATCGACGTCCGAATAGCCGGCGTGCATGTTGAGATCGCCCTGCGGCTTGTAGAACGTGACCGTCGGCAGCGTGTTTGTGGCGATCGCGGCGAGGAAGTGGTTGGTCCCGGCGGTCTCGCCGACGCCGGCATCGCGCAGGTGCTTCCCGCGCGCGGCGGTGCCTGGTGCGTAGGCGGCGAAGTAGTTGAGCGGCTGGTGGTGCGGCTGGAAGTTCGGCCGCTGCGGAAAATCGGCCTGGTCGCCGTCGCCCTTGCCCTCCAGCGCCAGCTTCCAGCCGCCGGCGTACCAGGCCCAGTCGACGCCCGCCTCGGAAAGCACGTCGCCGATCGTGGCGTGCTTCTGCGGCACCAGCGTGTTGGCGCTGTTGGGGTCGGCATGCCTGGGATCATTCGGATCCTTGGAGAAGCCCGGCGAATACGGCGGCCCCATCGTGTTGACCGCCCAGAAATCCGGCGTGAGCGAGCTGGGCGCCAGCGCCTCGGGCTTGCCCTGCATCGCGCTGGCGGGCGAGTCGTGCGCCATCTTCAAGTGGATGTCGGTGGCCTTGCCGCTGACCGTCTGCGCGATGTTGAAGCGCGCGGGGCTCTGGTCCGCGTGCGGGTAGTACGGCGGCTGCGCGGCGACCAGGTACTGGTGGTTGAGGAACGAGCCGCCGAAGGCGCCCATGAAGAAGCGGTCGCAAAGGGTGTACTGGCGCGCCAGCTGCCACAGCCGCAGATTCGCCGCGTTGTCGCCGTAGTAGCCCATCACCAGCGCGCCCGAATCGCCCCAGGCGACGAAGCCGTCGTTCCTGCCGCCGTTGATCTGCCGCTGGTTCTCGTAGAAGCGGTGCCACAGGTCGCGCGTGACTACGCCCTGCGGCAGCGGTTCGCCGTCGCCGGTGCGCAGGGCCCATGGCGCGTTCGGCAGCCCGGTCAGGTCCTCCTGGCGCACCACGTACTTGCGATGGTTGACCACCTGCTCGTGCGGTGCCACACCGTGCCATACCGGCGGCAGCATCCTCAGCAGCGAGCCGTCGCGGTCGCGCTGGCGGTACTGCTCGGGCCTGAGCGCCGAAAGCGGCTCGGCGATGCCCGGGAAGTCGGCAAACAGGTTGTTGAAGCTGCGGTTCTCGGCGTAGATCACCACCACGCGCTGGATGCGCTCGCGCAGCAGGGCGTCCAGTTTCGTGGGTGCGGCGGCGGCCGGCCCGGCGCCAGCGACGGCCTCGGCACCGGTGCCGCCGAGCGCCAGCCCCGCGCCGGCGGCGGCCAGGCCACCGAGCAGGCGGCGGCGTTGCGGATTGGCCGGCTGGTCATCGCCATCGGGCGGTAGCGAAAGATCGGACATACGCATGTCTTCGTGCAGAGCGGGAGAGTGCGCAGTATGCCGGGATTCGTTCCGCGTCCATGATCGCGGCCACCCTGCGGGAACGGCGGCGCGCCTAGCCTTCCGTTGCATGCGCCGCCTGCCACATCGCCCGCGTCAGCGGGCGGTTGGCGTGCGGCGTCTGCAGCACCACCAGCGTGGTGGTGCTCACGCTGGGATGGATCTTCAGCAGGCGGTCGAGCACCGTCTCCAGATGCGCCACCGACAACGCGACCACGTGCAGCAGCGCCGAATCCTCGCCAGCGAGACGACGGCACTCGAGCACCTCGGGTACGTCCGCCACCAGCGCACCGATGCGCGAACAGACGCCACCGTCGCAGCGCAGCCGCACCATGGCGTCGATGCTGTACCCGAGACGTTTCGGATCGATGACTGCGCGGTAGCCGGCGATCACGCCAGCCTCCTCCAGCCGCTTGACCCGCTCGGCCACCGCCGGCGCCGACAGGCCGACCTGCCGGCCCAGCTCCGCATAACCCTGGCGGGCATCCTGCTGCAGGGCTTCGAGCAGTTGCCAGTCGCGGACGTCCAGTTCGGGTTTCGATACGAAGGCCATGGGCGGGGGTTCCCGATTCGTTCGGTGGCGAAGCATGGCATTTTGGCCCGGTTGCATCATTCCTGCGCGAGCGCGCCACCACTAGGATGCGCACTTCCCCGCACCGGAAATTCCCATGGAAACCCCCCGCCTGGACGGGCGGACGCTGGTCCTGATCGGCGTCGCCCTGGTCACCTGGTCGAGCGCCTATGCGGCGATCGCCTATGCCCTGCCGGCGTTCACGCCCGGCGAGGTGGCGTTCGCCCGACTGGCGATCGGTTCGCTGTGCTTTGCGCTGTGGCTGCTGGCAAAGCGCCCGGCGCTGCCGGCCCGTCGCGACTGGCTGCAGGTGGCGCTGCTGGGCGTGACCGGCCTGACCGTCTACCACATGGCGCTCAACTACGCAGAAACGCGCATCGCCAGCGGCACCGCGGCGATCCTGATCTCGCTGGTGCCGGCGGCCACGGCGGCACTGTCCGCGGTGTGGCTGCGCGAGCGGCTGCCGCTGCGCACGCTGGCCGGGCTGGGCGTGGCGCTGGTCGGCGTGGTGATGGTGGTGCTGGCCAGCGGCAAGCAGGTGAAGTTCGAGCCGATGGCGGCGCTGGTACTGGTCAGCGTGGTCGCCTCGGCGATCTATTTCGTGGGGCAGAAGCCGCTGTTCGCGCGCTCGAGCGTGTTCGGCGTCACCGCTTTGACCTTCTTTGCCGGCACGCTCGGCGCGCTGCCGTTCGCCGTGCACCTGCCGCAGGCGCTGGCTGCCGCGCCGTGGCCGCGCATCGGCGCGCTGCTGTGGCTGGGACTGGCGCCGACCTTCGTCGGCTACATCGCCTGGAACATCGCGATCCACCGCAGCTCGGCCTCGCAGGTGTCCAGCTTCATCTATTTTTCGCCGCCGATCGCGGTGCTGATCGGCTGGGTATGGCTGGGCGAACGGCCGGGCCTGCTCACCCTCGTCGGCGGCGCGGTGACCGTCGGTGGCGTGGTGCTGGCCAACGCACGGCGTCGCGCGGCACCGGCCCGGGCCGCCGCGATGGAGGCGAAGCCCTGTGGACACGGCTGAAGTAGTCGCGCTGCTCGCCTTGGCGCAGCAGTTGCCCGCAGCCTGGCAGTCGCGGCTGCTTGGTCGCGTGGGCGCTGCCCGAATCAAGCTGGCGCGTATGGACCGAACGGCCGCGCCAGAAGAAGTGCATGACTACGCCGAGGCACTGATCGTGATGGAAGGCGAACTGCGCTTGCGCATCGCCGGCACGACCCTGTGCCTGCGCGCCGGCGAACTCTGCCTGGTACCGGCCGGCACCGCGCACGCGGTCGGCGAAGGCAGTGCCGGCACCCTGCTGATCCTGGACACCTGAGGGAACGACCCATGTACGAGCTCTACATCGGCAACAAGAACTATTCGTCCTGGTCGCTGCGGCCCTGGCTGCTGATGGTCGAGTGCGGCCTGCCTTTCCACGAACACCTGGTGGCGCTTCAGGAAGGCTCCAGCTGGGACGCTTTCCGCAGCTTCGCGCCCAACGGCAAGGTGCCGTGCCTGCGCGACGGCGACACGGTGGTATGGGATTCGCTGGCCATCGTCGAATACCTGGCCGAGCGCCACCCGGGCGTGTGGCCGGGCGAGGCAAGGGCGCGCGCCTGGGCGCGCTGCGCCGCGGCCGAGATGCACGCTGGCTTCGCCGCGCTGCGCGGCACCTGCCCGATGAACTGCGGCGTGCGGGTCACGCTGCACGGCATCGATGCAGCCCTGCAGCGTGATCTGTCCCGCCTGGCGGAGCTGTGGAACGAAGGCCTTTCGCGTTTCGGCGGCCCGTTCCTGGCCGGACCGGCATTCGGCGCGGTGGACGCCTTCTTTGCACCGGTCGCCTGGCGCATCCTGAGCTACGACCTGCCGCTGGACGATGCCTCGCGTGCCTACGCGCAGCGCCTGCGCGAGCTGCCCGGCATGCAGTGCTGGTACGCAGCCGCGCTGACCGAGACAGCGCGGCTGAAAGACAGCGAAGACACCGCCCGTCGCGTGGGTTCGCTGCGCGAGGACCTGCGCGCGCCGGCCTGAGCGGGAGCACTATCCCACCGTGGTTTCGATCGTTGGCCCGGACCACGCTCACGTCGGCGCTGTTTCGGAGGGGCGATGCAGCGCGCGACGGCGGCATTGGCGCGCGCCAGCAGCGGGTGGTGCGCCGCCCAAGGCGCGCTGATGGTGAGGAAGCTCAGCACGAAGCCCATGAAGCGGGGCATCAGGTGCATCAGCGCGACGAGGGATGCGGCGTCGTCGAGCGTGTCCAGCCGCGGCACGTGTACCTCGATCACCAGCAGGGTGATGGTGATGGCGAACACGGCATCGGAAAAACACCTTCAGGTGTTCGAGCTGCGCGCCGTGGTCGACCCGGTTGGCCTCGGGATCAGAGCTTCCAGGCCTTGTGGATGGCCACGATGCCGTTGGTCAGGTTGCGCACTTCCACGCGGCCGAAGCCGGCTGCTTCCATCATGCCCTTGAGCGTCTGCTGGTCCGGATGCTTGCGGATCGACTCGGCCAGGTACTGGTAGCTGTCCGCGTCGCCGGCGAACAGCTGGCCGAGCTTGGGCAGCACCTTGAACGAGTGGAAATCGTAGAGCTTGCCGAACAGCTCGCTCTGCACGCGCGAGAATTCCAGCACCAGTGCGCGACCGCCTGGCTTCAACACCCGGCAGATGTCGGCCAGTGCCTTGTCCTTGTCGGTGACGTTGCGCAGGCCGAAGGCCATGGTCACCGCATCGAAGCTGTTGTCCGGGAAGGGCAGGCACTCGGCGTTCAATTGCGCCCAGCGCAGGCCGCCGACCAGCCCGCGGTCGGTCATCCGGTCGCGGCCCACGCCGAGCATGGCGGCGTTGATGTCGCCCACCACTACCTCGCCCTCGTCGCCCACCACCGGCTTGAGCAGCGCGGCGATGTCGCCGGTGCCGCCGGCGAGATCGAGCACGCGGTCGCCCCGACGCACGCCACTGATCGCCACGAAGTGGCGCTTCCAAAGCCGGTGCACGCCGAACGACATCAGGTCGTTCATCAGGTCGTAGCTGCGCGCGACCGAGGTGAATACCTGGCCGACCAGCTTCTGCTTGTCGCCCACCGGGACGTCGCGGAAACCGAAATGGGTGGTTTTGGACTGCTCGCTCATGGGCGGCAATGCTACAGCCTTTCGCTTTGGCTCCCTCTCACCCTCCGGGGCGGGATGAGCCGGGACTCGCGGGAAGCTCCCGTGCGGGTCTTTTTTGCATCTGGTCGTGGCCTCTGCGCGGCGTGGCTCGCCTGCGGCGGGCTTCCGAGCGCCACAGGCGATCGAAAAGCTTTTCGCAAGCACCCAGGCTGGCGGGAAAACCCGCGCGAGCGACAAAGACGCCGCCACCCCCAACAGGCATCTCGGCGATGCCAGACCCTCATCCCGCCCTCTCCCTGGAAGGAAAAGGCGCTGCGCCCGCGGGCACAGGACCATTGCGTCGTTTAGTACATAAATGTAATATAGCCGAAGCAGTAAACGCCCATGAACAGCTTTCTCCCCACCGAACGACGCCTCGCCGTCACTCGCCGCCGCCATCCCGCGTTCCCGCGCGGGCCGGCCGTGCTCGTGCGCCTGGTCAAGCACCTGCACAAGCGCATCCACGACGATGCCAACGCGGCGCTCAAGCCTTTCGGCCTCAACCATCCGCAGTACAACCTGCTGATGATGCTCTACGGCACTGAAGGGCATGGGCTGAGTGCCTCCGGGCTGGCCCGGAGCTCGGGCGAGAAGGCGGCCAACATCACGCGGCTTACCAACGAGCTGTGCGAGAAGGGGCTGATCGAGCGCGCCACCAGCGAAGACGATCGCCGCAAGCTGGTCCTTAGCCTGACACCCACGGGACTCGCCCTGATCGACCGCTTCCTGCCCTCGATCTGCGCCCTGCTGGAGGAGCAGACCGAAGGGCTTGCCGCGCGCGACCAGGCCGAGCTGGAGCGCCTGCTGAAGAAGTTCCTCGACGGATTCGACCGTCGCGGCTGAAGGCTCTTCCAACCATGTCCGCCACCACAACCGCCAAGCCGACGCGCTGGCCCTGGCTGGGCGCGTTCCTCGCCGAGGAATCGCGCGCTTGGCTGTTCGTCGCCAAGTCGCTGCTGGCGATGTACGCCACGGCATGGCTGGCGATGTGGCTGAAGCTCGAGCAGCCCTCGACCGCAATGATCACCGTGGCGGTGGTGATGCACCCGCACAGCGGCATGGTGCTGGCCAAGAGCTTCTACCGCGCGCTCGGCACGCTGGCCGGCAGCCTGTTCGGGCTGGCGCTGATCGCGCTGTTCCCGCAGCAGCGCGAGCTGTTCTTCCTCACCCTGTCGCTGTGGCTGGCGCTGTGCGCCGGCGGTGCCACGCTGTACCGCAACTTCATGGCCTATGGCTTCGTGCTTGCCGGCTACACCGCGGCGATCGTCGCGCTGCCGGCGATCGGCCATCCGCTCGACGTGTTCGACTCGGCGGTGATGCGCGTGAGCGAGGTGCTGCTGGGCATCCTGGTCGCGGCCGTGTTCAGCGATCTGCTGTTGCCGCAGCGCCTGCGCGTGGTGCTGCGGCAGAGCGCGCGCAGTCAGTTCGCCCACTTCATCGACTTCGTCCGGGAAAGTACCGGCGGCGTGCTGCCGCGGGTGCGGATGGAGCAGGCGCACCTGGAGTCCGTGCGCGCCGCCGTGCACCTGGAGGACCTGCGCGCCTCGGTGATCTTCGAGGATCCGGAAGTGCGCACGCGCAGCGCCCGCATGCGTCTGCTCAACCAGCGCTACATGGCCGCGGCGACCAGCTTCCAGTCGTTGCACCACCTGATCAACCGCCTGCAGCGGGGCCGCGACGCGGTAGCGCAGGCGCTCATCGCGCTGTACCGGCCGATCGGGCAGGCGCTTTCCGTGCCTGCGCCGGAGCAGCATGAACCTTCGATCCTGACCCGGCGCCTGCGTGCCTGCGCCCAGACCCTGCCGGCGCACGCCGCCGCCCTGCGCGAGCCGTTCGACGAGCCTGCGGCAAGGCTGGAATTCGATACCGGCGCGGCGCTGGTGCTGCGCTTCGCCGACGAGCTGTCGGATTTCACTGCGGCGGAAGCCTCACTGCGCAGCGACACCCTGCGCGGCAGCGTCGAGCGCGTGCACTTCCGCCGCGGCAACGACCTGGCTGGCGCGGCGGTCGCGGTGCTGCGCACCTTTCTCACCATGATCGTGCTCGCGGCGTTCTGGCTGGCCAGCGGCTGGGCCTTCGGCGGCAGCGCGATGCTGCTGGCAACGATCTTCGCCGGCCTGCTGGCCGCTTCGCCCAACCCGATCGCCTCGGCCGCACGCACGTTGTACGGCTATGCCGGCGGCATGGCCGCGGGCTTCGTGGCGGTGTTCTTCCTGCTGCCGGGAAGCGACGGCTTTGCCATGCTGATCGCCGCCACCGCAGGCCTGTTGCTGATCGGACCGTACCTCACCACACGCGACACGCTGCCGGGCGTCGGCGCCGGCTACACGCTGGGTTTCGTCTACATCCTCGCGCTGAAGAACCCGATGGTGTACGACCCCACCCACTTCCTCAACGACATGATCGCGCAGCTGGCGGGACTGGGCCTGTCCGGCGTGGCCTTCATGGTGCTGCCCGGCGTCACTGGCACGCAGTGGCAACGCCGGCGCCAGCTGCGGCTGTTGCGCGCACAGGTCACGTTGGCGGCCAGCGCGCCGCTGGAAGGGCTGGCGTGGCGCTTCGAGAGCGTCAGCCGCGACCTGCTGCAGCAAGTCGTGGTGCACACGCGTCCGGACAGCGACGAGTCGCGCCACCTGCTGGCCTGGTCGCTGGCGGTGCAGGAAAGCGGGCGCGCGGTGATCGAGTTGCGGCAGGACCTGAGCGGCGGCGAGCTGCCTGCCGATGCGCGCGCTGCCGCGACGCGTGCGCTTGATGTCGTCGCCACGCTCTATCGGGCTCCGGACGCCACGCGCTGGCAGGTGGCCGATGCGGCCGTGCTCGACGCCATCCACGCCACCCCGCGCGGCGCTTCCGTGCGGCGCCACCTGTACCAGTTGCGCAGCGCCCTGCGCGACGAGGAATCGCCCCTGGTCGCCTACATGCCCACGCCGGAGGTCGCCCATGCCGCCTGAGATCGAGTTCTACGGGGTGCTGGTGCCAGGACTGCTGCCGGTGTTCCTGCTCAGCCTTGCACTGATGGTGACGCTCGACCTGGTGCTGGGCCGCGCCGGCCTGTACCGGCGCCTGTGGCATCCCTCGCTGTTCCGTTTCGCTCTGTTCGTTTGCCTGTTCGGCGCCGCCGGACTCTTGCTGATCCACTGATACCGTTCCCATGAAAGCCGCTTCGTTGCTCCGATTCCTGGTCACCGCCGCCGTGGTGGTGCTTGCCGTGCTGCTCGGCCACGCGCTGTGGAAGCACTACCTATATGCGCCGTGGACGCGCGACGGCCGTGTGCGTGCCGACGTGGTGCGCGTGGCGCCGGACGTGTCCGGGCTGGTCGACCGCGTGGCGGTGTCGGACAACCAGTTCGTGCACAAGGGCGATCCGTTGTTCACCATCGACCAGGCGCGATTTGCCAACGCGGTGGCGCAGGCCGAGGCCAACCTCGCTGCGGCCGAGGCGGGCGCGCGCGCGGCCGGCGCCAACATCAGCGCCGCATTGGCCAGCGCCCAGGCCAGGCAGGCGGAGTACCGCATGTACGCCGAGCAGGCGCAGCGACGCGAGCAGGTCGGCGACGTGATCTCGCGCGAAGCGCGCAGCGACGCGCGGGCCACGGCCAGCGCCGCGCGCGCCAGCTGGCAACAGGCGCAGGCCGGCGGCAACCAGGCCAGCGCCGCCCGCGAACAGGCCGCAGCGGCGGTGGAGCAGGCGCAGGTCGCGCTCGACCGCGCCAGGCTCGATCTGCAACGCACCGAAGTGCGCGCGCCGGTCGACGGCTACGTCACCAACCTGGACGTGCGCGTGGGCGATTACGCCGCCACCGGCACGCCGCGGCTGGCACTGATCGACGCGCACAGCTACTACCTGTACGGCTACTTCGAGGAAACCAAGCTGCCGCAGCTGCGCGTGGGCGATCCGGTCGACGTGCGCCTGCTGGCCGGTGGCGTGCACCTGGAGGGCACCATCACCGGCATCGCCCACGGCATCACCGACCGCGACAATCCCGCCGGCGGCGACCTGCTGGCGGACGTCAACCCGACGTTCAACTGGGTGCGGCTGGCGCAGCGCGTGCCTGTGCGCATCGCCATCGATGCTTCGCAGATGCCGCCCGGCACGTTGCTCGCGGCAGGGATGACCGCGACGATCGAAGTGCACCCGCGCGGGATTCGCTAGGAAGTTTCCGGCGAGCCCTTCACCCCAACCCTCACCCCGCAGGGAGAGGGAGCCAGGCTGCTCGCGCGTTGTGGCCTCAAGGTGCCTCACACGGCTCCCTCTCCCTGCGGGGAGAGGGCTGGGTGAGGGACCAGGGCTTGCGGAAGACTCGGACGAAGCGGGCAGGAATGCTCAGCGCGACGCGGTCAACCGCTGGAGCCGCAACTCCAGCCAGCGCTTCACGTCCGCCCATTCACGCTCGAGGATCGAATAGCACACCGTGTCGCGCAGGCTCCCATCCGGCCGCCGCCGGTGCGCACGCAATACGCCCTCGCGCTGCGCGCCCAGCCGCTCGATCGCCCGCTGCGAATCCAGGTTGCGCCCGTCGGTGTGGAATTCGACCGCGACACGGCCCATGCGCTCGAACGCGTGCTCCAGCAGCAGGCGCTTGCACGCGGTGTTGAGATGGCTCTTCTGCCAGTGCCTGGCGTACCAGGTGTAGCCGATCGCCGCGCGCGGCGGGTCGTCCACAACGTCGTAGAACCGCGTGCTGCCCACCAGTTCGCCGGTGCCGCGCTCGCGGATCGCGAACGGGAGCATCCTTCCCTCACGTTGCCCGGCCAGCGCCTTCTCCACGTAGGCCGCCATTTCCCCCGGCGCCGGAACCGAGGTGAACCACAGCCGCCAGAGCTCGCCGTCGGCGGCGGCGGCTTCCAGCGACGGGACGTGTTCGGCACACAGCGGTTCGAGGACGACGTGTGCGTCCTCCAGCGTGGTGGGTGTGGGCATCGTCGTCAGGCGTCCAGGTCGGGGATCAGCTTGCTTTCCAGCCGCGCGATGGCGTCCTTGAGCAGGAGCTTGCGCTTTTTCAACCGTGTCAGCTGCAGTTCGTCACGCGCCGGGTGCGTAGCCATGTGGCTGATCGCCGCGTCCAGGTCGCGGTGTTCCTGGCGCAGTTCGGTCAGGCGGCGGGCGATCTGGATGGGGTCCTGGACCTGCATGGCGGGTGGCGGCGGGCGGAACAGGGGGCCAAGTGTACCGCCGCGGGCCGGATGCGGCGGCGCGGTACAATGGCGCGCTATGTCCGTCCCCGTTCTTCCCGACACCCGCGCCGACCGCAAGCGGGCCCATGAGGCCGCGCGGCTGGCCAAGCGGCTGCGACGCCAGGTGGGCCAGGCGATCGTCGATTTCCAGATGATCGAGGATGGCGACCGCGTCATGGTCTGCCTGTCCGGTGGCAAGGATTCCTACACCCTGCTGGACATGCTGCTTTCGCTGCAGGCCAGGGCGCCGGTGCGTTTCGAACTGGTCGCAGTCAACCTGGACCAGAAGCAGCCGGGCTTCCCCGCGCAGGTGCTGCCGGACTACCTCACGTCGCGCGGCGTCCCGTTCCACATCATCGAGCAGGACACCTACAGCACGGTCACCCGGGTGATCCCGGCGGGCAAGACCATGTGCAGCCTGTGTTCGCGGCTGCGTCGCGGCGCGCTGTACCGCTGGGCGGCGGAGAACGGCATCACGCGCATCGCGCTTGGCCATCACCGCGACGACATCCTGGCGACCTTTTTCCTCAACCTGTTCCATGGCGCGAGCCTGAAGGCGATGCCGCCGAAACTGCGCTCGGACGACGGCCGCCACGTGGTGATCCGTCCCTTGGCCTACTGCCGCGAGAGCGACATCGCCCGGTACGCGCAGGCGCGAGCTTTCCCGATCATCCCGTGCAACCTGTGCGGCTCGCAGGAAAACCTGCAGCGCAAGGCGATCGGCCGTATGCTCGCGGACTGGGATGCGCAGCATCCAGGTCGTTGCGAGAGCATTTTCCATGCGCTCGGCAACGTCGCGCCGTCGCAGCTTGCCGACCGCAGCCTTTTCGATTTCGCCGCGCTCGGTGCGCGGGAAGATGCGCGGCGTGCCGATGCGCATGGCTGGCTGGTCGACGATCTGGCCGGAGCCAATGAAGACGTCTAGACGTCTATACTTCCAATTTTCAACGCGAGCCCACAACGTGTCCCACTTTGCTACCGTCGAAATGGCCCCGGGCGATCCGATCCTCGGCCTTACCGAGGCCTACCTGGCCGACCCGCGCCCGAACAAGGTCAACCTGGGCGTGGGCATCTACGTGGACGAGCACGGCCGCATCCCGCTGCTGCGCGCGGTGCGCGAGGTCGAGCAGGCGCTGGCCGCCGAAGCCAAGCCGCGCGGCTACCTGCCGATCGACGGCCTGGCGGCCTACGACGCGCTCAGCCAGCAGCTGCTGTTCGGCGCCGATTCGCCGCTGCTGGCCGCCGGCCGCGTGGCGACCGCGCAGACCATCGGCGGCAGTGGCGCCCTGCGCGTGGGCGCGGACCTGCTCAAGAAGGTGCTGCCGAAGGCGCGCATCGCGATCAGCAGCCCGAGCTGGGAAAACCACCGCGTGGTGTTCGGCAACGCCGGCTTCGAGGTCATCGATTACCGCTATTACGACCCTTCCACGCATGGCCTGGATTTCGCCGGCATGCTGGAGGACCTGGGCCGACTCGAGCCCGGCACCGTGGTGCTGCTGCACGCCTGCTGCCACAACCCCACCGGCGTGGACCCGGACGCGCAGCAATGGCAGCAGGTGGTCGACCTGGTCAAGGCGCGCGACCTGCTGCCGTTCGTCGACATCGCCTACCAGGGCTTCGACCAGGGCATCGACGCCGACGCCACGGCGATCCGGCTGTTTGCAGCCTCCGGCATCGATGCGTTCGTGGTGGCCAGTTCCTACTCGAAGTCGTTCTCGCTGTACGGCGAGCGCGTGGGCGCGCTGTCGATGGTCGGCGCCGATCGCGACGAGGCCGCGCGGCTGCGCGCGAAGATCAAGCAGACCATCCGCGCGAACTACTCCAGCCCAGCCACGCACGGCGGCGCGCTGGTTGCCGGCGTGCTCGGCAGCGCCGAGCTGCGCGCGATGTGGGAGGCGGAGCTGGCGGAGATGCGCGAGCGCATCCACGCCATGCGCGCCGGCCTGGTCGAGAAGCTTGCCGTCCACGGTGCGCCACAGTTCGGCTTCATCCAGCAGCAGGCGGGCATGTTCTCCTACTCGGGCCTGTCCCGTGCGCAGGTCGATCGCCTGCGCGAGGAGTACGGCATTTATGCGTTGGGCACCGGCCGCATCTGCGTGGCGGCGCTCAACCGCGGCAACCTCGATGTCGTGGCGCAAGCCGTGGCGGCGGTGAGCCGCTGACATCCCGCAGACCCTCCGACGTCGCTGCGCTACGCTCAGGGCGAACGAGGAGGGCCGACACCCCAATGAACCGTTCGCCCTGAGCGTCGGCCCGCACGGCCGTAGTCGAAGGGTCCCAGGGCAATCGCCTCCCAACCGGATCCCGCATGTTCTTCCGCAACCTCACGCTGTTCCGTTTTTCCCCCGCCGTCGCCGAAGACCTTTCCCGCCTGGACGAGGCCCTCGGCGAGCATCGCCTGCGCCCCTGTGGCCCGCTCGAGCTCTTCACCAAAGGCTTCGTGCCACCGATCGGCCGTGGCGAGGAAGCTGCGCTCACCCACGCGGTCAAGCACTGCACCTGGGTCTCGGTCGGCGGCGAGGACAAGTTGCTGCCCGCCGCCGTGGTCAACGACGAACTGTACCGTCGCGTGCAGAAGATCGCCGAAGAAGAGGGCCGCAAGGTGGGCGGTCGCGAGCGCAAACGCATGAAGGAAGACCTGCTCAACGAGCTGCTGCCACGTGCGTTCGTGCGCAGCTCACGCATGTCCGCCTACGTCGACCGCCAGCACGGCTGGCTGGTGCTCGACACCTCCAGCCGCAAATCGGCCGAGAACGCGCTCACCCAGATGCGCGAGGCGCTGGGCAGTTTCCCCGCGGTGCCGCTGGCGCCGGAAGAAGGCCCGCGCGTGCTGATGACCGACTGGCTCGCCAACGGCACGCTGCCGGCCGGCCTGACGCTCGGCGACGAGGTCGAGCTGCGCGATCCGGGCAGCAACACCGGCGCCATCGCCCGCTGCCGCCGGCAGGACCTGGAGAGCGAGGAGATCAAGGAGCACCTGCGCAACGGCAAGCAGGTGTTCCAGCTCGGCCTGGTGTTCGACGATCGCATCAGCTTCGTGCTGGGCGAGGACCTGGTGCTGCGCAAGCTCAAGCTGCTGGACGTGGTGACTGACGAGCTGGCCGACAGCGCCCCCGACGCCGCCGCGGAGCTCGACGCCCGCTTCGCGCTGTTCACGCTGGAACTCGAGCGCCTGCTGGGCAAGCTGGAGGAGTGGTTCGGCCTGCCGCGGCCCAAGGACGCCTGACCGCTTCTGCGCCTTTTCCCCCTCAGGGGAAAGGCCGGGGTGGGCCGCGCTTGCGGTGGCCTCCGCAAACGCGGTTCTTTCCCGGGCGTTTCCCGTGGGCCTCGGCTCTCATCCGAGCCTTCGGGCAACCTTCCCCACGGAGGGAGAAGGAACACAAATGCAACCGTCGACGTCGCGTGAACGGGAACCGAAAACCCGCCACGCGACGCCATCCAACCCTTTCCTCACACCCCCCGTTGCAAGGTTATGCTCTACCGACGGGCCCCGGATCATGGCAGCACAACTTCAAGGCGATTGGCTGGAACTGGCAACGGCGAGCGGCAGCACCATCCGCGTGCTCAAGGCCGCGCATCCGCGCGCGCGGCGCCTGCGCCTGACGGTCACGCCCAAGGGTGCGCGGGTGTCCTATCCCAACGGCACCCACCCGTCGCAGGTCAGCGCCTTCCTGCGCAGCCATGCCGACTGGCTCGAAAAGAAGCTCGATGAGCTCAACCTGATCGTCAAGCCGCTGCCTCCCTTGCGTGTTGGCCATGCCACCGAATTCCCGCTGCGCGGCGAGACCGCGCTGCTGGACTGGGCGGAGGGCCCCTACCCGCGGGTGGAGTCCTTCGACGGCGGCCTGGTCCTGGTGATTCCCCGGCCACACACCCGCGCCCTGCCGGTGGCGCGTGGCCTGCTCGCCTCGCATTTCGAAGCGCAGATGCGCCGCGACGTTTCGCGCTGGATGGCCGCCTACGTGCCGCAGCTGGGCCTGGCGCCCACCTCGCTGCGCATCCGTCCGATGAAGAGCCTTTGGGGCAGCCTCGACACGCGCGACCGCATCAATCTGGATCTGGCGCTGGCCCTGGCCCCGCCGGCCGCGCTGCGCTACGTGCTGGCGCACGAGCTGTGCCATCTGAAAGTGCGCAGCCATGCGCCGCGCTTCTGGGCGCTGGTCGCCACGCTGTTCCCGAACTGGCGCGAGCAGCGCGACTGGCTGCGCGTCAATGGCGCCACGCTGAAGGCGGAGCTGGACCGGCTGGTGGCCGACGTCGCCGATTGATCGCGGTCGCCGTCGCCTTGACCGGCGCGCTGCGCTCTCGTTAAGTTCGATCCTTGCACCATGGTGGCCATCCTGGCCCGCCGGCCCGCCTGCGGCAGGTCTCTCCTTCCACTGCCGCCCAGGTTCGCCCATCGTGTTCGACAAGGTGCTGATCGTCTGCATCGGCAACATCTGCCGCAGCCCCACGGCGGAGTACCTGCTGCGCCACCGGCTCGGCGGCAGGGCGATTACGGTCGACTCGGCGGGCCTGGCCGCGCTTGCCGGCAACCCGATCGATCCCTTCGCCGCCGACCTGCTGGCCGAACACGGGATCGATGCTTCCGCCCATCGTGCGCGCCAGCTGGACGAGGCGGCCATCGCCAGCGCCCAGCTGATCCTGGTGATGCAGCGCTCGCACCTGGCCAACCTGGGCAAGAACTGGCCGCATGCGGTGGGCCGCACTTTCCTGCTCGGCAAATGGCAGGGCGACCGCGATGTTCCGGACCCCTATCGGCAGCCGCGGGCCGCCTTCGAGCTGGCGTACCGGCTGATCGACGAGGGCATCGACAGCTGGTTGCAACACCTCTGAGCGGTCGCCGCTTGGTATCGTTGGGCAGGCGCTTGCGTGGGGCGCAGGTTGGGGCGGCACATCGGCCGTAGCGGGGCCACGGTCGCCGGTGCCGGTTGGGAGGCAGGAACTCAAGGATGGACCGATGTCCAGGCGCAACAGCCTGGGCAGGCATGCGGGCGTCAACTTGAACGGGGTGGGGCCATGGACCTGGATGCACGCATTCTGGTGACCGGTCAGTGCGGCTGGGTGGGCAGCGCGGTGGTGCGCCGGTTATGGGCTGCCGGATACAGCAACATCCGCTTTCTTGCGCCGGGCGAGGCGGATCTGACCCGGGCGGCGCCGGCTCAGGCGATGCTGTTCCGGGAGCGGCCCGAGTACGTTTGGCTGACCGCGCCGCGGGAAGGCGCCGGCGGCGCGCGGCCCGGCGAGGCGGTCCGCGAGAGCCTGGCAGTGCAGGCCAACGTGATCCATGCGGCATGGCGGGCGGAAGTGCGCAAGCTGTGCTTCCTGGCCTCGTCCGGCGTTTACCCGGCCAGGGCGTTGCCGCCGTTGCAGGATGGCTCGCTGTTGTCGACCGCGGTCGGGCCCGGCCAGGACGCCAGCGTGCTGGCGCAGATCGCCGGCATCCGCATGTGCCAGGTCTACCGGCGCCAGTATCGGTTCGACGCCGTCAGTGCCGTACCTGCCGAGCTTTACGGGCCGGGCGACAGTGCTGGCGCGCAGGCCGGCGTGTTGCCGGCGCTGGTGCGGCGCCTGTACGAGGCACAGGCGGCGGGCGCGGCGGAGCTGGCGATCAGTGCCGTGCCGGCGCGGGAGTGGCTGCAGGTCGACGACTTTGCGGACGCGGCGTTGTTTCTGATGCAGCGCTACAGCAGCGAGCTGCCGGTCAACGTCGGTGGCGAGGCAATGGCCTTCGCCGACCTCGCGCGGTTGGCGGCTGAAACGGTCGGCTACCGGGGGCGGCTGCTGTTCGGCAGACGGACCGCGGCGCCCGGGCAGGTGATGCGGGATGGCGCCTGGCTGAACACGATGGGCTGGTCGCCGTACATGCCCCTGCGCGACGGCGTGGAGCAGATGTGCGCGTGGTACCTGCAGGGCGTAGGACCCGTGATGGCGTAACGCAGCGGGACCTGTTCGCGCGCAGGGCGGGCTTGCACAGGGCATCATGTGGGGTCGCCGGGGATGGCCGGGCCGGTTCCGGCACACCACGGCAGTACGGATCGAGGTTGCCTGCCGCCAGATGCGGCGGGCCGGATGGAGATGTCGATGGTTCCTGTAATTCTTTCCGGTGGTTCCGGTACGCGCCTGTGGCCGTTGTCGCGCGAGTCGTATCCGAAGCAGTTCCTGCCGCTGGCCGGCACGGACACCATGCTGCAGGCGACCTGGCTCCGCATCGCGCCGCTGGCCTCGGCCGCACCGATGGTGGTGGCCAACGAGGAACACCGCTTCATGGTGGCCGAGCAGCTGCGCCAGGTCGGCTGCGTACCCTCGGCGATCCTGCTTGAGCCGGTCGGGCGCAATACCGCGCCGGCGATCGCCGTGGCTGCGCTGCAGGCCACCGGCGAGGGCGCCGATCCGCTGCTGCTGGTGTTGCCCTCGGACCACGTGATCGCCGACGCGGCCGCGTTCCAGGCGGCCGTGCGCCGCGCCGAGCCGGCGGCGGCGCAAGGACGACTGGTCACCTTCGGCATCGTGCCGCATGGTCCCGAGACGGGTTACGGCTACATCCGCGCCGGCGCCGAGGTGGCCGACGGCGTGCGCCAGGTGGCGCAGTTCGTCGAGAAGCCCGACGCGGCCACGGCGCAGCAGTACGTCGCGTCGGGCGAGTACGTCTGGAACAGCGGCATGTTCCTGTTCCGCGCATCGGTCTACCTGGCGGAACTGGCGCGCCAGCAGCCGGCCATGCTCGAGGCCTGCCGCGCGGCGATCGCCGGCGCCGCGCGCGATGCCGACTTCGTGCGGCTGGACGGGGCGGCCTTCGCCGCCTGCCCATCCGACTCGATCGACTACGCAGTGATGGAACACACCGACGCGGCGGCCGTGCTGCCGATCGACGTGGGCTGGAACGACCTCGGCAGTTGGTCGGCACTGTGGGAAGTGGCCGAGCAGGACGGCAACGGCAACGCGCACCATGGCGACGTGCTGGCGCAGGACTGCCGCAACACGCTGGCCTGGGGCGAGGGTCGGCTGATCGCGCTGCTCGGGCTGGAGGACGTGGTGGTGGTCGACACCGCCGATGCGGTGCTGGTTGCGCACCGGGACCGCGTGCAGGACGTCAAGGGGATCGTCGCCCGGCTCAAGGCGGAGGGCCGCGGCGAGCCGACCCGCCACCGCAAGGTGTACCGGCCGTGGGGCAGCTACGATTCGATCGACGTGGGCGGGCGGTTCCAGGTCAAGCGCATCACGGTCAAGCCCGGCGCATCGCTGAGCCTGCAGATGCACCACCACCGCGCCGAGCATTGGGTCATCGTCAGCGGTACCGGCCGCATCACCCGCGGCGACGAAGTGCTCACGCTGACCGAGAACCAGAGCACCTACATTCCGCTGGGCGTCAAGCACCGGCTGGAGAACCCGGGCCGGCTCCCGCTGGAGCTGATCGAGGTGCAGTCGGGCAGCTACCTGGGCGAAGACGACATCGTGCGCTTCGAGGATGTGTACGGGCGCGGCTGACATGGCCCGCCGCCGCGCCCGTCCGCGGCCCGCCGTCGGCCGTGGCGTCCGCCGGCGCGGCGATGGATTTTTTTCCAGGCATGGGACTGTAACGCTGCGATGAATCTCAACGTGCTCGTCTGTGGTGGCGCGGGCTATATCGGCGCGCACGCTGCGCGCTGGCTGGCCCGGGCGGGACACCGCGTCACCGTGCTGGACAACCTCTCCACCGGCCACCGCCAAGCGGTGCGCTGGGGCGACCTGGTCGAGGCCGACGTTCGCGATGCCCAGGCGCTGCGCCGCGCCTTCACCGCGCAACGCTACGACGCGGTGATGCATTTCTGCGCCCTGTCGCTGGTGGGCGAGTCCATCGCGCGGCCCTACGTCTATTACGACAACAACGTCGGCGGCACCCTCACCCTGCTGCAGGCGATGCGCGAGGCCGGCGTGGAGCGGCTGGTGTTCTCCTCCACCGCGGCGGTGTTCGGCGAACCCCGCCAGCCGTTGATCGACGAGGACCATCCGACCGCGCCGATCAATCCTTATGGGGCGAGCAAGCTGATGGCCGAACGCATGCTGGCAGACGCCGGCCAGGCTTACGGCCTTCGCTCGGTGGCGCTGCGCTACTTCAACGCAGCCGGCGCCACGCCGTCAGGCGAGATCGGCGAATCACACCAGCCGGAGACCCACCTGATCCCCAACGCCCTGCGCGCCGCGATGGGCAACGGCGAACGCTTGCGCCTGTTCGGCAACGACTACCCCACGCCCGACGGCACCTGCGTGCGCGACTACGTACACGTGGACGATCTGGCCGCCGCCCACCTGGCTGCGCTGGAATACCTGCACGACCATCCCGGCGCGCATCGCTTCAACCTGGGCAACGGGCAGGGCTTCAGCGTGCTCGAGGTGGTCGAGGCGGTGCGCCAGGTCAGTGGGCGGCGTGGCCTGTCGTTCGACTGGGAGCCGCGCCGCGCCGGGGATCCGCCCATGCTGGTGGCGGCCAGCGCGCGGGCCCGGCAGGCGCTGGGCTGGTCGCCACGCCATACCGACCTGTGCGAGATCGTCGCCAGCGCCTGGCGCTGGCATGCGCAGCCGCGCTACTGAGCCGGCGGCGCGCGCCGGCTCCGGCGCTCAATGCGTGGGCGGCGAGCGCTCGAAGCTTCCCGCCTCGCCCGGGAATACCACCGGGCTCTCATAGCCGTCCGCCGATACCGACGACACGCCGAAGTACCAGTCGTCGATCACCACGTCCTCGAGCACCGCCTGGTCCACGTTGCCCACCGCGCGGGCGTATTGCCATTGCGGCGCGGTGGTGTCGCGCCAGTGCACGCGGTAGCCGGCGGCACCGGCCACCCGCTGCCAGTTCATGGTGGTGTCGGTGGCCAGCGCGCCCTTGATGTCGACGCCGCCGGGTGGCGCGGGAGCACGGCTCAGGCTGGCCATCGTGATCGCGTTCAGGGCGGTGACGCGGGCCAGGTAGCGGAAGTCGAGGCCGTCGATGGTGTCGCCGTAGCCGGGGCGCAGCTCCTGATGCTGGCGGGTGTAGTCCTCGTGGCCCTCGGTGACCCGCACCGCCGGGAAGCCGGCCTGCAGGAAGGGCACCTGGTCGCCGCCTCGGCCATAGCGGTCGGTGCGGTAGACCATGTGCACGTCGAAGTCGGGCAGGTAGGCGTCGGCCAGCCGATCGATGTAGCGCGCCAGGTTGCGCGAGGGCGAATCGACCTCGCCACCGTGGTAGCGGCGGAAGGCGGCCTGCTTGAGCGTCTCGTTGCTCTTGGTGCCCTCGGAAAACACGCGCACCATGGTGTTGTCGCGCACGCCGTTCTGGCCGCGGCTGTTGCCCACGATGTCGTTGTTGAGTTCGGCCTCCACGCGCCAGCCGTGCGCCACCGCGTAGTCGGCCAGCACCTTGCCGCCGTACAGCCCCTGCTCCTCGCCGGACAGCGCGGCGAACACCAGGGTGGCACGGTTGTCCTGTGTCGAGAGCAGGCGCGCCACCTCGATCAGCGCAGCCACGCCGGAAGCATCGTCATTGGCGCCCGGCGCGTCGTGGGTCGTGTCCATGATGTCGGTGACGCGCGAGTCGAGGTGGCCGGTGATCACGATCACGCGGTCCGGATCGCTGCTGCCGCGCTTGATCGCCACCACGTCCGCCACGCCGACCGGTTTGGGCGCGCGCTCGCCGGTGAAGGCCTGCGAAGGCGTGATGACCTGCAGGCAGCCGCCGCAGTCGCGGCCGATTTGCTCGAAGCGAGCTTGGACCCAGCGCCGCGCGGCGCCGATGCCGCGCGTGTCGGAGCGGGTATCGGACAGCGTGTGGCGCGTGCCGAAGCCGACCAGGGCGGTGATCGTGGCCCGCAGCTCCTGTTCGCTGGGCGCGCTGGCCAGGGCATGCAGCTCGGGATGCTCGACCGGCTGCGCCGGCGGTTTGGCGATGGCGGCGGTGGCGGCGGTGGCGAAGGGGAGCAGGGCGGCGAGCAGCAGGCGGTGGCGGCGAAACATGGCATGCGTCCACTGGGAAAGCACCTACCTTACAAGCCCCGGCACACCTGTAGGAGCCCACGTCTTCTGCACCGCCCGCCACGGGCGTCACCCACAAGCGGGCTCCCACGAGGGCGCGGCAAGGCCAGCAAAATAGGCTTTACACATACACATATTGCGCGTAAACCCGACCCGTCCAGACTTCCACCGTCGCAACCGCGGCGATCCTTCTGGAGACCATCATGAAACCTTCCACCTGCCTGTCCGCTGCCATCCTTGCCGCCACCCTTGCCGCGGCCACCCCCACGATGGCCGCGACGCCTCCCGCGATGGCCATGCACAACCAGGGCCCGGCATCCGCCGTTCCAGCCGCGCCCAAGCTCGACGCCGCGATGCGCTCGCTCTGGCACGGCCACGCCGTGCACACCCGCGCCTACGCGCTGGCCGTGCACGCCCATGACGGCGCCAAGGCCAAGGCCGCGGCCGACGCGGTGGTCGCCAATGCCAAGCAGATCGCCGCTGCGGTCGGCGGCTTCTATGGCAAACCGGCCGGCGCGCGCATGCTCCAGTTGCTTGCCGGCCACTGGGGTGGCGTCAAGGCGCTGACCGATGCGCGCGCCGCCAATGACTCGGCCGCCGAGCGCAAGGCCATGGCCGACCTGCAATCGAACGTCACGGCGATCGCCAGATTCCTCTCCGGCGCCAACCCGAACCTGCCGGAGGGCGCCGTGCAAGGCCTGATGGCCACGCACGTCGCGCACCACGCCACCCAGATCCAGCAGATCATGGCCGGCGACATGAAGGGCGAGCAGTCCACCTGGCAGGCCGTCCAGGCGCACATGGACGTGATCTCCGACGCGCTGGCCGGTGCCATCGCCAAGCAGTTCCCGGCCAAGGCCGCCTGAGATGAGCGCACTCGCCCGGCTCGGTGCCACCCAGCAGCGCCTGCTGCGCCAGTTGCTGATGGCGCCGCAGGGCTGCTCGGTGGAGGAGCTGTGCGAGCGCCTGCGCATCAGCCACAACGCGGTACGCCAGCACCTGAGTGCAATGCTCGCGCGCGACTACGTCGAGCGCGGGCAGGCGCGTGCGACCGGTGGCCGACCGCAGGCGCGCTTCCGCCTCACCGAGGGCGGTCGTGCGCTGTTCCCGCGCAACTACGGCCTGCTGAGCACCGCGCTGCTGGGCAAGCTGCGCGAGCGCTATGGCCCGGCTGCGCTGGAGGAGATGCTGCAGGAACTCGGCCACTCGCTGGGCAGCCACGAAGTCCCGCTGCCGCCGGAGGCCAGCCAAGACGAAGTGGCCCAGCAGCTGGCCGGCCAGCTGGACGCGTTGGGCTACGAGGCGGTGGTCGCGCGGCACGGCCAGGAGCAGCAGGTGGAAGCGTTCAACTGCGTGTTCCACGCGCTGGCGCGTAGCGTGCCGCAGGTATGCAAGTTCGACCTGGCCTACATGGAGGCGGCGAGCGGGCGGCGCATCCACCACATGGAATGCATCATCCGCGGCGGCCACGTGTGCCGCTTCCGCATCGGCGACGCCAAGCGCTGATCCCTCGGCGGCGGCGTGGGCTGGTCCGCGTCGGCGGACGGCCGCACGCGCGTCGGGCGAACGACGGCGCTAGGCCATGAAACGCAAGCAAGCGGCTGCCATCAACCCAGCGGTCGAACGCGGAAGTTGCGCCCCTTGATGCGGCCTGCACGCAACCGCTCCAGTGCCTTGTTCGCCTGTGCGCGGCTGATGGCGACGTAGGCGCGCGTGGCGAACACGTCGATCTTGCCGATGTCGCCGGCGGCCAGCCCGGCCTCGCCCGTGAGCGCGCCCAGGATGTCGCCCGGGCGCAGCTTGTCCTGCCGGCCGGCATCGATCACCAGCGTCTTCATCGGCGCCAGTTGCAGCGTCTTGCCGCGTGGCGGCGCAAGCTTCAGTGGGTGCCACGACAGGGGCGTGCCGCTGGCCTGTTCGATGTTCTCGGCCTTGGGCCGCTCGCGCGGCGTGCACAGGCTGACCGCCAGGCCGGGCTCGCCGGCGCGGCCGGTGCGACCGATACGGTGGGTATGGGTATCCGGGTCGTGCGCGATGTCGTAGCTGACCACCAGCGGCAGTGCGGCGATGTCCAGTCCGCGCGCGGCGACGTCGGTAGCCACCAGCACCGTGCAGCTGCGGTTGGCGAAGCGCACCAGCACTTCGTCGCGGTCGCGCTGCTCCATGTCGCCATGCAGCGCGAGCGCGGAGAAGCCGCGCCGGTCAAGCTCCTGCGCCACTGCGTCCACCTCGCGGCGCATGTTGCAGAACACCAGCGCGCCTTCGTGGCTGCCGGTGCCAGCGGAGCGGCGGGCCTCGGCCAGCAGCTGCGCCAGTGCGTCCGGCTTGCGCGCCGGCTCCACCTCATGGAAACGCTGCTCGATCGCCGGCCGTGCATCGGCTTCGGCCGCCACGGTGACGGTGACCGGGTCTCGCTGCAGCCGGCCGCTCACGGCCCGGATCTCCTCCGGATAGGTCGCCGATAGCAGCAACGTCTGGTGGTGCCTGGCGATGCGCTTGACGATGTCGTCGATCGCCTCGGCAAAGCCCATGTCGAGCATGCGGTCGGCCTCGTCCAGCACCAGTACCTTGACGCCGCCGCCGTGCAGGCTGCCGCGCTTGAGATGCTCCTGCACGCGCCCGGGCGTGCCGACCACGATGTGCGGATCGTGCGCGAGCGAGGCAAGCTGTGGCCCAAGCGGCATGCCGCCGCACAGGGTCAGCAGCTTCACGTTGGGAATGCCCGCAGCCAGCTTGCGGATCACCTTGCTGACCTGGTCGGCCAGTTCGCGGGTGGGGCAGAGCACCAGCGCCTGCAGCCGGATCGACTCGACCTCGATCGCCTGCAACAGGGCCAGTCCGAAGGCCGCGGTCTTGCCGCTCCCGGTCTGCGCCTGCACGATCACGTCGCGCCCCTGCAGCATCGGCGGCAGGGCTTGCGCCTGCACCGGGGTCATCGTGGCGTAGCCGAGCGTGTCGAGGCTCGCCAGCAGGGCGGGCTTGAGCGGGTGCGTGTCGAAGGAGGTCATGGCGGCATGATCGCACGCGGAGCGGCGCGCTCCGCGGATCAGGCGGTCACCACTGCGTGCGATCGGGCAGCAGGCCCTTGAGTTCCGCGTCGGTGAGGTTGCGCCACTGGCCCGGCTTGAGGTGGCCGAGCTTGACGTTGACCACGCGCACGCGGCGCAGCTGGGTGACGCGGTAGCCGAAGGCCGCGGCCATCAGCCGGATCTGCCGGTTGAGCCCCTGGGTCAGCACGATGGCAAAGCCGAACCGGGCGATCGCGCGCACGCGGCAGGGCAGGGTCATCTGGCCGTGGATGCGCACGCCGCGCGCCATGCCGGCGAGGAACGCCGCGGTGACCGGCTTGTTCACTGCCACCAGGTATTCCTTCTCGTGGCGGTTCTCCGCGCGCAGGATCTCGTTGACGATGTCACCGTTGCTGGTCAGCAGGATCAGCCCCTCGGAATCCTTGTCCAGCCGGCCGATCGGAAAGACCCGCTGCGGGTGGTCGACGAAATCGACGATGTTGCCGGCTACGCCCTGGTCGGTGGTGCAGGTGATCCCGACCGGCTTGTTCAGCGCGATGTAGACCGCCCTCTTGGCCGCCGGCGTGGCCGCCAGGATGCGCGCCTTGACGATCTCGCCGTCGACCCGCACCTGGTCGCCCTCCAGCGCCTTGGCGCCGGTACTGACCACCTCGCCGTTGATGGTCACGCGTCCGGCCAGCAGCAGCTCGTCCGCCTCGCGACGCGAGCACAGCCCCGCTTCGCTGATGTACTTGTTGACGCGCATGGTGGCCCTCAGGAGCGCAGGCCGACCCCGCGCTTGAGCAGCTGCAAGGCCACGATGGACAGGCCCGCGACGAAGGCCAGCATCACCACGAACGCCACGCCGATGCGGACGTCGCTGATGCCCAGCACGCCGAAGCGGAAGGCGTTGACCATGTACAGGATCGGATTGGCGCGCGAGATCGCCTGCCAAGGCTCGCCGAGCATGTTGACCGAGTAGAACACGCCGCCCAGGTAGGTCAGCGGAGTGAGCACGAAGGTCGGCACCAGCGCAATGTCGTCGAACTTCTTGGCATAGACCGCGTTGACGAAGCCGGCCAGCGAAAAGATGGTCGCGCCCAGCAGCACCGAGAAGAAGGTCACCAGCGGGTGCGCCACGTGCAGCGAGGTGAAGAACAGCGCGATCAGCAGCACCAGCGTGCCGACCACCAGTCCGCGCGTCACCGCGCCGGTGACGTAGCCGAGCAGGATCACCCAGTTGGGCATCGGCGAGACCAGCATCTCCTCCACTGCGCGGCTGAACTTGGCGCCGAAGAAGGAGCTCGAGATGTTGCCGTAGCTGTTGGTGATGATGCTCATCATCACCAACCCGGGCACGATGTACTGCATGTACGAGTAGCCGCCCTGGATGGTGCCGATGCGGCTGCCGATCAGCTTGCCGAAGATGACAAAGTAAAGCGTCATCGTGATCGCCGGCGGGATCAGCGTCTGCGTCCAGATGCGCATGATGCGCACGATCTCGCGCCGCACGATGGTGTGCAGGGCGACCAGGTTGGTAGCGGTGTTGCTCATGCGCTTGGGTTCCACGCGGCTGCTGGGGTTGTGTTCGCCGGATGCGGAGGTGGGTGTGCTCACGCAGCCTTCTCCTTGCCCGACTCGCGCCCGCCCTCGACCAGCCGCACGAACAGCTCCTCGAGCCGGTTGGTCTTGTTGCGCATTGAGGTCACCGTAATGCCGTGCGAGGACAGCGTGGCGAACAGCGAGTTGAGGTCGTGGTCGCGCGACATCTCCGCCTCGAGCGTGTGCTCGTCGACCTTGCGGATGGCCACCCCGGACATTGCCGGCAGCGGACCGGGCACACCGGCCACGTCGAACACGAAGGTTTCCACGTCCAGCGAAGCCAGCAGCCGTTTCATCGTGGTGTTCTCGATGATGGTGCCGTGGTCGATGATCGCGATGTTGCGGCACAGCTGCTCGGCTTCTTCCAGGTAATGCGTGGTGAGGATGACCGTGGTGCCGGCCGCGTTGATGCCGCTGACGAACTGCCACATGGAGCGGCGGATCTCGATGTCCACGCCGGCGGTCGGTTCGTCCAGGATCAGCAGCTTCGGCTCGTTCATCATCGCGCGGGCGATCATCAGGCGCCGCTTCATGCCACCGGAGAGCATGCGCGCCTGGTGCTGCGCCTTGTCCCACAGACGCAGCTCCTTCAGGTATTTCTCCGCGCGCTGGGCCGCGATCTTGCGAGGGATGCCGTAGAAGCCGGCCTCGTTCACGCAGATGTCGAACGGCTTCTCGAACTGGTTGAAGTTGATCTCCTGCGGCACCAGGCCGATCAGCTTCATCGCCTCGTTGCGTTGCTGGTTGACCGAGACGCCGAAGATGCGCGCATCGCCACCGGTCGAGTTCACCAGCGAGGAGAGGATGCCGATCAGCGTCGACTTGCCGGCGCCGTTGGGGCCGAGCAGCGCAAAAAAGTCGCCTTGCTGGACGGTCAGCGAGATGCCCTTGAGGGCCTCCACGCCGTTGCCGTAGGTCTTGCGCAGGTTGTCGACGACGAGTGCGGGAACAGATGACATGGGCTGCACCGTGGGGGCCAGCCCTTTATTATACGTGGCCGTTTACCTGCCGCCCGCTCACGTCGGGCGTGCCTCCCGCTCCGGAATCCCATGGCCGACCATTTCACCCTCCGTCTCGTCGACAGCTTCATGCTCGCGCCTAGCGTGCGCCACCTGGTGTTCGAGCGCGCCGACGGACAGCCGCTGGCCTTCCAGCCGGGCCAGTTCCTGCAGGTGCATTTCCACTACGAGGACGGCACGGCGACCAAGCGCAGCTATTCGGTGGCGACCGTCGGCGATGGAAGCGCGCCCGTGCAACGGATCGAGATCGCGGTGAGCTACGTCGAGGGCGGCGCGGCCACCAAGCTGCTCGGCAACCTGCAGCCCGGCGGGACGATCGAGGCCAGCGGCCCCTACGGCCGCTTCTGCCTGCAGCCGGGCGACACCCACCCGCGCTACCTGCTGATCGCCACCGGTACGGGCGTGACGCCCTATCGCGCCATGCTGCCGCAGATCCGCCAACTGCTCGCCAAGGGCGGGCGCGAAGTCGTGCTGCTCTACGGCGCCCGCAGCGAGGCCGAGCTGCTCTACGGCGAGGAGTTCGAGGCCTTCGCGAAGGAAAACCCCGGGTTTACCTTCCACGGCTGCCTGAGCCGCCAGCCCCGCGCCGAACCCCGCCCGCACGACCGCAGCGGCCACGTGCAGGGCGTGCTGGCCGAACTGGCTCCCCAGGCCGACCGCGACATCGCCTACCTGTGCGGCAATCCCAACATGGTCGACGCCGCGTTCGCCGCGCTGAAGGACTACGGCCTGCCGGTGGCGCAGATCCGGCGCGAGAAGTACGTCAGCTCGCGCTGAGGCCCGCGCGCTCCCTCGCCAGGCGGGACGGCGGTCGGGCCGGAGTCAAACCTGCACGGAAAGCCCGCGCCGGTTCAAGTTTGTATTTCCCACGTCGATAAGTAACCCGCCAACGGATGCGCCTGCCTAACGGGCGCTCCGCTAAACCATCGCCACGCCCGAACCGCACGCAAAATGTGACGGCGTTCACGCTTTCGGACGGAAAGCCGACGCGCGCCATAAAGCCCACGCCGGCGGTGCCGAAAGCCCCTTTAGCTGCCGGGACTGGCCCGGGGTGCGTCGAGGGTTTGGATATGGCGAGTCGGTTCGGGAAATCTGCGACCTGCGGTCTGGCTGCCTCCCTGCTTGCCCTGTTGCCCGGCCCGGCCGCTGCCGACCAGGTCTCGGGTACCTTGCGGGTCACGCTGCGGGTGGTCGCTTCCTGCAGCGTGCAGACCCAGCCGTTGGCCCTCTCCGACTATGCGTCCGGTGGCCCTGTCACGGGTACCGCCTCGCCGGGTGCGATCGACGTGACCTGCGCACGCGGCACGCCGGCGGCCGTCTACCTCGAGGGCAACCGCACGCTGCAGGCTCCCAGCGGCGACCGCGTCGCCTACGAGGTGCGCGCCAATGGCGCGCCCTGGCGCGCGGGCGAAGCCATCCACGTCAAGGGGCTGGGGCAGACCCCGATACATTTGGCGCTTTCGGGCTCGGTGCCGGCGGGGCAGCGGGTGCCGGTGGGCGATTATGAGGACCAGGTGGTGGTGCGGGTCGTCTATTGAGCGGAATGCTCGTTGTACGATCTTCGCAGGCCGCAGCCGTCGGTGCTCAGTAATAGACGTACACGGTCACCACGTCGAAATAATCGCCGGCTGGGGGTAATCCTTGGTTCGGCTCGACCTTGCCATAAACGGTGAACGTTTTCGTGCCTTGCTGGCTGGTCTGCGTATCAATTTGATCCGTATAGCCCCACACAGTGTTATTGCCGCCGTCCTGATAGAGCTGGTAGCCGATCAGGTCGCTGTGCGTGGGGCCTCCGAGCATGTGCCGCACGTTGCCGGAGTAGTGCAACCCATTGTCCAGACCCACCCGGTAGCCCGTATGTTGGGTAAAGAAGCCATTGCACGTGACCGTCAGTGTTGCGGTTGCGGTCGTATTGCTGGGGTCACCGTTCACGGGCGTCGGAAAGACCAACGGATTGGTCTGCACGTTGCAGGTCGCCTGCATGTTTGCAGAGACCTTGAACCCTTCGATGCTGCCACCGCCTGGCGTGCACTGGCCACCGGACGGGCCGATATCGAAGGCAACGTTGCCTGGGCCGTACAGCGCCCCATAGCTGCCTGCCCCGCCGCCCCAGAAAGATTGATCGCTAGTTATAGTCGCGTAGATCGGTTCGGTAACTGGAGTCGACGTTCCGCCGGCCGGTACTGAAATGGTTCTGACGTAGGGGGTACCCCAATTGGCTTGACCAGTGCTGCTGCCCCAGCTGTTCGTATTGGAGGCATCCTTGAAAAGCTGGTAGTTCAGAACACTACCTGCCGGGCCGCTGAGAGACCGGGTCGGAGTGCCGGATGGATTACCAAGACCGATGCAGACGACAACGTCCTTTTGAGCCACGGTCGTGTTCGTGCAGTAATAAGTGAGGAAGCCTGTCGTCTGCAGATTGCTGTTTCCGTTCAAGAGCCCGATCCCGACCGTAGAAGCATCCACATTGCCGAAATTGATGTCGGTGATCGTGCCTTGGCAAGTGATGCCGGCCACGCTGGCCTGCGCCGCATTCAACGGGGCCATGCCGGCGGGCGCCAACCACTGGCACAGGATGAACAATCCGCCCAGCCACAGCCAGGTGCTAATGCGTCGGATCATGGCGCGTTCTCCTTCGTGCAGGTGAGCGGCCCGACCTGCGGAATGCCCTCACCCTGCTGGCGGTAATCGAAGCGGCTGCTGCAGCGGCCTCCCGCGGGCAGGCTCACCTCCAGCACGTTGTGCTCGCCCAATGTGTCCAGGTAGGCCGCGCCGTCGAAGCCGACCAGCGCCGCCTCCCCGGCCTGCCCGCGCACGCGCACCTCGCTCCCGAGTGGCAACGGCTTGCCGGCGGCATCGCGCAGCAGCACCGAAGCCGAACGATGCGGCTCGAGGTCGAAGCGCACCAGCGTGCCGGCGCGGTCAGTGGGCGAAGCCTGCAGGTCGATCTGGCCTACGCGCACGTCGGCCGGCAGCTGCATCGGGTCGATGCTCAGCTTGTTGTTCTGGTACGCATTGAGCGGCGTGACCAGAAGCAGGCCGTGCGCGTCGGTGTGGCCGATCGGGTTGTTCTCCAGCTTCACCGGCACATCGGGTATGCCATCGGTGGATACCACCGCAAAACCGTTGTAGATGCTGCGAGCGGCGAAGGCATGGCCATCCATCAGCACCAGCGCGCCGTTGCCACCGGCGAAGGCGGTGCTGTCGCCGCTGAAGCGCATGACGCCTGCCTGCACCTGGCCGTAGCGGCCCAGGTAATCCAGCTCGGCCAGGCCGGAGCGGGTGCCCTCGCCCTGCTGCGTCTGCGCACGCCAGCCGAAGCCGCCCTTGGTGGGCAACGAGCGGGCGATGCTGGTGTCGACCATGTTGCGGCTACCCTGGTGGTCCAGGCCGGCGCTCATGTAGGTGCGGTCGTCCAGAGACAGGCTGAAGCTCAGGAACACGCTGTGGTCGCGTGCGTCGTCCAGGTTCTGGTTGAGGTTCAGGCTGAGCGAGGCGCTGCGGCCCAGCGATCGGTACCAGTAGCCGCTGGCGTAGCGGCTGGTCTGCTCCAGGTAGCGCAGGTGCACGTAACTGATGCCGAAGTTGCCCAGCGAGCGGGTGCTGATGCCGGCCTGCGCGCTGGCGCTCAGCCGGGGCGACGGGCTGCCGTACAGCGCGGCCACGTCACGGTAGCCGCTGCTGCTGCGGGTGCCCTGGGCGCTGAAGTTGAAGCGGTTGTTGATCCACTGGTAGCCCAGGCTCAGCTGCGAGCCGCCGAGGCCGTGGTAGCTGCTGTGAGCTGCCGATCCGGAGAGCACGCCCGCGGTACCCAGCAGCCAGTCGCCACCGACGCCGGCATTGGCCAGACCCTGGGTCAGTTCGGCGTGCGCGCCGGCGGTGACCTGGTCGGTCAGGCCGCGGCGCCAGCTGCCGCTGGCCATGGGATCATGTCCATAGGAAAACGAGCGCAGGCCGTAGTCCTCGCGTACGAAGCCGAATCCGGCCGACCAGTCGGTCAGCCCCTTCTGCAGCAGCTGCTGGGTGTCGTACAGCGAGAAGTCGACTGTGGTGACGCGCCCCAGCGCATCCGTCAGCACCAGCTGTGCGTTACCCGCGCCATTGATGCCCGGGACCGCGTTGAGCTGGAACGGGCCGACCGGCACCTGGCCGCTGTACTGCTTCATGCCGTCGATGTACAGCTCGACCTGCGAGGGCAGGGTGGCCTGGCCGAGGAACTGCGGCAGCGGCGCTGTGACCCGGTAGGGCTGCAACGCGAAGTCGGTGCCGATCTGTACGCCGCCGATGCGCGTCGGGCGCGACCACGACGCGCCACCGGTGAGCGTGTCACCCACTTGCAGCGTGAGCATGTGCTCGGGAAATGAGCTGGTCCAGGTGGTGTCCAGGCGCACCGAACGGCCGCGCCAATCGCCATCGGCGCGGTTGGCCTGGGTCAGCCCCGTGCTGCTCAGCACGCCAGCGCCGCCGAACAGGCGCAGCTCGGTGTAGGCGCTGGCGGTGGCATTGCCCTGCGTGTCGTGGGTAGCGTAGAGGTTGTAGTTGAGCAGCGCGCCCGGCGAGGCGCTGGCGTGCGGGACCGGCGGACCCGGCGGCTTGAGGACGCTGGTAGGCAGCTGCAGCAGTTTCAGCGGGACGGTGAGCGCCGCCGTCTGCTGTTGCGCGTCATAGCGCACCTGCACGCCGGGCAGGCTGTCCAGGCGGATCGGGTCGGGGCTGTCCACTGGCAGCATGAAGCCCAACTGCTGCAAGGTGGCGCGCGAGGCCCACAGCTTGCCGTCGCGGTAGCCGAAGTGCGTCAGGCCGCGATAGGTGCCATTGAGGGTGAGGTCGAGGTACAGATCGGTGGCGTCGATGGCGGCCATCGCGCCCACCGGATCGAGCGCCAGGGCGGTCCCGTCGGCTGCGCCCTGGCTGCTGCCCAGGTCGACCGCCGACGCGCGAGGGGCGATGGCGATCAGACAGGGCAGCAGCAGCGACTCAGCGAGCGCGATCGGCCAGCGAGACCGTTTGCGTGGCCTTCGCGCCATTGATCGTTGCCTCCAGCGTGCCGGTTCCGGCGAAAACCGTCGCCGACTGCTTGAGCGTCCAGTGCATGGTGGCTCCTGGGAGCACATAACCCAGCAGGCCGCCGGCGATGGCCGTGCGATGGCCTGCGCGGTCGACGTAGCTGATCTCGGACAACTGCGCGTGGCCGCTGCCGGTGTTGGACACCACCAATGCCGTGTGGTCGCCTTCGTGCTGCAGCGCCCAGTGCAGGGTGGGGGCCACCTTTGCCGCCCCCTGCGGCTCGACGAAGACCGGCACCGAGTAGTGCAGCACGAACTGCAGGCCCTTCTTGCCTGTGTTCTGGATCGGCAGTTCGTCGATGGCCAGCCGGTAAGCCGCTTCCACGGCGCCGATGCCCGAGGGCGGCGCACCGATCCTGATGACCCGGATCAGCTGGCGCCCGCCCGGCTGGATGCCGAGCATCGGCGGACTGATCACCAGTTCCTGCGAGGGCGTGAGCTGGTCCGTGCCTTCTGCCTGCGTCCAGCGGTACACGCGTACCTGCGCGTGCACCTGGTCGGAACCGGTATTGCTCAGCCACAACCCGTCGGCGTGCTGCACGGGCTGCAACGTAAGCGAGACCGGTGCGACCTGCAGGCCGCTGGCCCATGCGCCAGCGCCGGCCAGGGCCAGGCCGGCGCACAGCAACAGGCGGAAGAGTAAGCGCCCGACCATCGCCTTTTCAGTAGGTCACGTTGACTGCGATGGAATCCGAGTACGAATCGGGCATTACATTGAGATTCGCCGACAGCACTTTGCCGTAGACCTTGTAGGTCTGCGCAGAACCGGTGCCGGCAGCCAGTCCGTTGGCGGCGGTCAGGCTGTTGCTCGCGGTGTTGCCCCAGGCCGTGGTGTTCCCGGCGTTCTGGTACAGCGCGTAGGCGATGGTGTCCGTATTGCCGGCGATGGTGCCCTTCATGGTGCCGGTGCCGTCGGTGCTGCTGGAGCTCGGCGTCAAGCCAACGCTGTAGGGGAGCTTCTTCGAACACGTCACGCTGATGTTGCTCGCGTTGGCTGTTGCGTCGGTGGACTGGTTGGAATCAACGGTGCCGAGGTCCAGGGGGCCACTGGTCGTCACCGAGCAAGCCTTGGCGATGGTCAGCTTGATCTGGAAACTCGCGGAGGCCGGGCTGGTGGCACCCGTGGCACTGACGGCAAAGCCGCCAAGAGCAAGCAAGGCGGAAGCGAGCAAGGTCTTCTTGAACAGCATGGGTCTTCTCCGGGAATGGGCTAAGTGCCGGGTTCGCTCGGCAACAGCCGTGCCAAGCGGCTGTGTGCAGGGCGCACAGGCGGGTGTTTGCTGGGGATTTGAGGCTGCGGGGCGGCTTCCAGCGCGCGGGTGCTGCAGCAGCCAAGGATTTGACGGCTTGACGCGGCTTGTCCCCCAACTGCCGCGCCGTGTCACTAAGTTGACGTCTGTGACACGGTTCTCATTTTTTCACAAGATCTTCATCCTGGGAAGCCGCACCGGATGGATTTTGTAAAGCGTGCTTGACACGTCGGCGCCGGTTGCCTACGCTTCATGTCAAGCACACTTTACATCCGGCGACCGCCATGGCCCGCTTCACCGAAAAGCAGTATCGCAACCAACTCAGCCTGGCGATGGTGGCCTACATGGCCGCGATGCTGCTGGTCTGGCCGCTCAGCCGCACCGCCGCGAGCGTGCCGCTGAAGGTGGTGCTGGCGGTGGTCCCGGTGCTGCCGATGCTGTTCGTGATCGGCCTGATGGCGCGGCGGATCGGTGCCAGCGACGAATTCGAGCAGCGCGTCCACCTGCTGGCATTGGGGGCCGCCACCGCGTTGCTCGGTGCGCTCAGCCTGGTCGGCGGGTTTCTGGACGCAGCGGGCGTGCTGGCGCTGCGCGGCAGCATCCTGATCTGGGTGTTCCCGGTGACGATGCTCGGTTACGGCGCCGCGCGCTGGTGGCTGCTGGTGCGCCACTACGGCGGCAGCGCGGGCTGCGAGGGCAGCTCGCCGGGATGGCAATTGTGCCTGCTGGGCGTGCTGGTGCTGATGGTGCTGGGGGTGGCCTGGTGGCACGGGCGGCTGGACGCTTTCCAGACGGGCCTGTTGTTCGGCCTGGCGCCAGGCGTGCTGTTACTGCTGGGGGTGCTGCTGTGGCGGCGACTGCGCCGCGCGGCCGACAAGGATTGATGCCATGGCCATGCTGCCCTCGGCCCATCGGTGTCCGAAGCCGCTGGCCCGGGTCCCGGCCGGCGCCGGCCCGGGACCGGGTCTCCCATGAAGAACCAGGTACGCGAACTGCGCGGCGACCGGGGCTGGTCACAGGCGGACCTCGCCGAGCGGCTGGACGTGTCGCGCCAGACCATCAACGCGATCGAAACGGGCAAGTACGACCCCAGCCTGCCCTTGGCTTTCAAGATCGCGCGGCTGTTCGGGCAGTCCATCGAAACGATCTTCGAGCCGGACTGACGGCGGAGGACAGGGAATGAACAAATTGCTTCATCGCTACGCGCGCCACATGTGGCTGCCCACCACGGTCATGCTGGTGGTCCTGGTGCTGTTCTCCCGCTACGCCAAGCACCTGTCGCCGGTGGGCCGGATGCTGGCGATGACGGGGCTGATGGCGAGCTACGCCTGGACCGGTTGGGCCGAGTTCCGCCACATGCAATGCATGGACGAAATGCGCCGACGGCTGGAAATGGAGGCGATGGTGATCGCCTTCATCGCCGGTGCGGGCGTGGTACTGGCACTGTTCTTCGTCCAGGCGCTGAAGCTGGCCGAGGTGCCGTTCGTTGCCGCACCGATGGTGCTGTTCAGCTGCTACGTGCTGGCCCAGCTCCAGGCGCGCCTGCGCTATCGGTACTGGTCGCTGTAGGAGGGGTCGTCATGAGTCGCCGCACTGCCGCCATCGCCGCCGTACTGCTCGCCATGCTCTGCATGCGCCTGCCGGCATGGCAGGAAGCCGCACCTGCAGCAGGCGACGTCCCGGCGTCGCGCGCGGCCGCCTTCGGCGATGGACGGCACACCGGGTTCAGCGTGGACATCGACGGCTGGCAAGCTGCACCGGCGCTACGGCGTTGGCTTGGACAATTACTCGAACGGGAAGGGGATTGAGGACATGGCTCTGAAAGCGCGCACCGCGTTGCGCATCGTCGTGGTTGCCGTCGGGCTTGGCCTGCTGGCGTGGAACCAGTTCCGCCCGCACGGCCCGGCCGCAGCGGGCGAAGGTCCGGCGTCCGACGTCGTGCCGGCCAAGCCGCAGGCGGCGGCGAAACCGCGTACTTGGAAACTCGGCCAGCTCACCCTGACCGCCTGCGAACTGGGCCGGCCGGACAGTGGGTTGACCACCGCCGCCTGGTGCGCACCGTTCCAGGTGCCGGAGAACCGCGCCGACCCGCACAGCCGCCGGATCACGCTGAACCTGGCGGTGGTCCGCTCGGATGCGCAGGTGCCGGCCAAGGACATGCTGGTGTTCCTCGCCGGCGGTCCCGGCCAGGCGGCAACCGAAACCTGGCCGACGGTGGCTCCGGCGCTCGAGCCGCTGCTGGCCCATCGCAATGTGCTGCTGATCGACCAGCGCGGCACCGGCAAGTCCAATCCGCTGGATTGCAAGGCCGCCGACCAGCAGGACAAGGCCGCGCCGATCGCCGGCTTCGACGCCGAGCGGCTGCGCACGCAGGTGGCGCAGTGCCTGAAGGAAGTGCAGGCCAAGGCCGACCCGCGCTTCTACACCACCACCGCTGCGGTTGCCGACCTGGAGGACGCGCGCCAGGCGCTGGGTGCGCCCAGCTTCGACCTGGTAGGCGTTTCCTACGGTACCCGTGTGGCGCAGCAATACGCGATGCACCACGGCGACGCCGTGCGCAGCATCGTGCTCGACGGCGTCGCGCCCAACTCGCTGGTGCTGGGCGAGGACTTCGCGCGCAACCTGGACGACGCGCTGAAGGCGCAGTTCGCCCGTTGCTCGGCGGAGCCTGCGTGCAAGGCGCGCTTCGGCGATCCCTACCAGACGCTCTACCAGCTGCGCGACGCGTTGCGCGCCAACCCGCACAAGGTCAGCTTCCGCGATCCGCAGACCTACCAGAGCGTCGAGCGCACGCTCAGCGATGACGCGGTGGCCAGCGTGGTGCGCCTGTTCGCCTACTCGCCGGTCACCGCCGCACTGCTGCCGCTGTCGATCGACGCGGCGGCGCACGGCGACGTCGGCCCGCTGCTGGGGCAGGCCAAGCTGATCAGCGGCGACCTGGGCGACAGCATGAACGGCGGCATGCAGTCCTCGGTGATCTGCAGCGAGGACGCCGACCTGCTCACGCCCCGTCCGCAGGACGCCAACACCATCCTGGGCACGCGCATGATCGACACCTTGCAGGCGGTGTGCTCGGTGTGGCCGCACGGTACCCGGCCGGCCGACTTCCACCAGCCGCTGCAGACGTCCATCCCCACGCTGCTGCTCTCGGGCCAGTACGACCCGGTGACGCCGCCGCGCTACGGCGAGGAGGTGCTCTCGCACCTGTCCAACGCTCGCCATCTGGTGCTCAAGGGCCAGGGCCACAACGTCATCGGCGCCGGCTGCGCGCCCCAGCTGGTAGAGCGATTCATCAAGGATCCGGATCCGAAGAAGCTCGACGCCAGCTGCCTGGATCGCCTGCAACCGACCCCGCTGTTCATCGACTTCAACGGAGCGACCCCATGATCGAGGTCAAGGACCTGCACAAGGCGTTCGGCGCGGTGAAAGCCGTCGACGGCGTCAGCTTCACCGCCCGCGACGGCGAGATCACCGGCCTGCTCGGTCCCAACGGCGCCGGCAAGACCACCACGCTGCGCATGCTCTACACGCTGATGAAGCCCGACCGCGGGCAGGTGCTGGTCGACGGCGTGGACGCGGCCACCGACGCGCTCACGGTGCGCCGCCACCTGGGCGTGCTGCCCGATGCGCGCGGCCTGTACAAGCGCCTGACCGCGCGCGAGAACATCGACTATTTCGCGCACCTGCAGGGCCTGCCCGACGACGAGGTGCGCAGCCGCCGCGAAGCGTTGATCGAGGCGCTGGACATGGCCGACATCGCCGACCGCCGTACCGAGGGCTTCTCGCAGGGCCAGCGGGTGAAGACCGCGATCGCCCGTGCGCTGGTGCACGACCCGCGCAACGTGATCCTGGACGAGCCGACCAACGGCCTGGACGTGATGGCCACCCGCGCGCTGCGTCAGTTCATGCTGAAGCTCAAGGCGGAGGGCCGCTGCGTGCTGTTCTCCAGCCACATCATGCAGGAGGTGGCCGCCCTGTGCGATCGCATCGTGGTGATCGCGCATGGCCGCGTGGTGGCCGACGAGACGCCCGACGCGCTTCGCGCCCAGACCGGCGAGGCCAACCTGGAAGAAGCCTTCGTGAAACTGATCGGCACCGATGAGGGACTGGCCGCATGAACAAGATGGAGACCCACCCGTTGCGGCGCAGCCGCGCGTTCCTGACGGTGTTCCTGAAGGAAGTGCGCGAGAACCTGCGTGACCGGCGCACGCTGATCAGCGCGTTCCTCACCGGCCCGCTGCTGACGCCGCTGCTGTTCACAATGCTGATCAGCTTCACCGTCAACCGCGAACTGGACAAGGCCGAACAGCCACTCAAGGTGCCGGTGATCGGCGCGCAGTACGCGCCCAACCTGGTCGGCGCGCTGAAGGCCGGCGGCGTGCTGCCGCAGCCGGCGCTCGCCAATCCGGAACAGGCCGTGCGCGACCAGCAGGCCGACCTGGTGCTGCGCATCTCCGCCGGTTATCCCAAGGCCTGGCGCAAGGGCGAGCCGGTGCAGGTAGAGCTGATCTACGACTCCTCCCAGCGTGACTCGGGCACGTCGGTCGATCGGGTCACCAAGCTGGTGGAAAACTACTCCCGGCAGCAGGGTGCGATGCGGCTGGTGGCGCGTGGCCTCTCGCCGGCGCTGGCCTCGCCGGTGATGGTGGCCAAGCGCGACCAGGCCACGGCGCAATCGCGCGCGGTGCTGATGTTCAACATGCTGCCGTACCTGTTCGTGCTGACCATCTTCATCGGCGGCATGTACCTGGCGATCGACCTGACCGCCGGCGAGCGCGAGCGGCAATCGCTGGAACCGCTGTTCGCCAATCCGGTGCCGCGCTGGAAGGTGTTCCTCGGCAAGCTGGCGGCGATCTGCGCGTTCTCCACCGCCAGCCTGGTGATCTGCCTGGTCGCGTTCTCGGTGGTCGGCCGCTTCATCCCGACCGACAAGCTCGGCATGGAAGTCCACCTGGGCCCATCTTTCGCCCTGCACGTGCTGCTGCTGCAGCTGCCGTTGATCGTGCTGCTCGGCGCGCTGCAGTCGCTGGTGGCCGCCTTCGCCAAGAGCTACCGCGAGGCGCAGACCTACCTCTCGCTGCTGATGATGGTGCCGATCCTGCCGAGCATCTTCCTGATGGTGATGCCGATCAAGCCGCAGCACTGGATGTACGCGGTGCCGCTGCTGGGCCAGCACCTGGGCATCCTCGACCTGGTGCGCGGCGAGGGCGTCGGCGCGATCCCGCTGGCGCTGTGCCTGGCCGGTACCTCGCTGGCCGCGCTGATCGCCGCGCTGGTGACCATGCAGCTCTACCGCTCCGAGCGGCTGGCGATTTCCGGCTGAGCCAGGAGGCCGTCGTTGCGCCCTCTCCCGCAGGGAGCGGGCCGCGTTGAGAGTCAACGCTCGCGGGGAAAGATGGCGTGGACGGTACCCATCGTGCCGCCACGCCCGAGTCGAAGGTCCCGGGCGAGCCGGGACCTTACTTCCGACCTCTCCGGAGGAAGGAAACCAGGCTCAAGGGGAGGCGGTACTGCCCGCCTCCGCCGGCAGCGGCTGCACCGGCGTCCGATCTGCCGGACGGCGCACCAGCTTGCCCTGCTTGAACAGTTCGGCGGCCACCTGGTAGTACGCGGTGGCGTCGTCGAGGTCCTCCGGGTCGCGCTGGCGCACCGGTGCCGCATCGCCGGTCTCGAAATCCGGTCGCATCTGCTCAACCTTTTTCTGCGGCTCCAGGATGGTCAGCAAACCGTTGTGCAGATAGCCGAGCTTCTCGTACGTGGCCGGGAAGGCGCGCTCGCGCCCCGGCGGTAGCTGGAAGATGTCATAGCCGAAGAAGCGGCTGCGGTAGCTGAAGTGGAGCAACCCGAGCAGCGTCGGCGGGATATCGATCTGGCTCATGAAGCGGTGCACGCGCTGCGGCGCGATGTGCCCGGGCGCATAGATCCACAGCGGGATGTGGTAGCGGTTGACCGGAAGGCTGGTCTTGCCGGCGCTGGACGCGTCGTGGTCGGCGGTGATCACGAACACCGTGTCGCCGAAGTACGGCCGCTTGCGCGCCCGCTCGATGAAGTCGGCGATCGACCAGTCGGTATAGGCCACCGCACCCCCGCGCGTGCCGTTGCGCTCCTTCACCCGGCCGGCGGGGAAGGTGAACGGGCGATGGTTGGAGGTAGTCATGATGTGCAGGAAGAACGGCTTGCCCTCGCCGTGGATCTTGTCCATCTCGCCCAGCGCCAGCGTGTACAGGTCTTCGTCGGCCACGCCCCATACGTTCTCGCTGTGGATGGTGGCGCCCTTGGGAATGTCCTTGCGGTCCACCGGCACGTAGCCGTTGTGGGCAAAGAAATAGTTCATGTTGTCGAAGTAGCCGTAGCCGCCGTAGACGAACTCGGACACGTAGCCGCGATCATTGAAGATGTCCGCCAGCGAGAACAGGTTCTCGTTGTGGTGCATCTTCAGCACCGAGTCGCCGGGCGTCGGCGGGATCGACAGCGACAGCGCCTCCAGGCCGCGCACCGTGCGCGTGCCGTTGGCATAGACGTTGTCGAAGAACAGGCTGTCATTGGCCAGCGCGTCAAGGTGCGGGGTGATTTCGCCGTGGCTGGCGCCGAAGGTCTTCAGGAAGTCGGCCGACAGGCTTTCCACGCTGATCAGCACCACGTTGAGGTGCTGCTCGGGCCCCGGGTTGCGGATCGCCCGGGTGAGGTCCTGGGGGTCGTCGTCGAGGTAGCTGGCGTCGGGCGTCTTGAGCGCCTTGCGCACGCGCTCGAACGCCACCGGGTCGGGCAGGGTCCGGTAGAAACGCGAGTAGTCGAGGTGGCTGCTGCGGAAGGCGGCGAAAAACTGGTAGATGCCGTTGCCGGCCAGCTCGTTGACGTACATGTTGTCGCTGTGGTCCTTCATGCTGCCGTTCACGGCGAGTACCGAGACCACGGTCAACGCCAGCCAGCCCAGCACCACCTTGCTGCGGCCGAGCAGGCGGCTGCCTGTGTCGGTCGTGCGCAGCCAGCGCCGGCCCAGCCACACGATCGCCAGCGAGAGCAGGCCGATCAGGCTCATCCACAGGCCGATCGGGTAGGACTCGCGGATGTTGCCGATCACCTCGGTGGTATAGACCAGATAATCCACCGCGATGAAATTGAAGCGCACGCCGAACTCGCCCCAGAACACGAACTCCGAGGCGGCCACGAACAGCAGCCAGTACATCAGCAGCAACGCAAGCAGGTAGAGGGCCCACTGGCCCGCGCGCGACACGTAGGCGCGCCGCGGCATCAGCCAGAGGAACAGCAGCATCGGCCAGGCCACGTAGAGCAACGTGACCAGGTCGTAGCAGGCACCGATGCCGAAGGCATAGAGCCAGTACAGCGGGTTGGGCGGTACGCCGGGGCCGGACATGGCCAGCAGCACGATCCGCGTGACCACGCCGATCAGCAGGTAGGTGACCCCCAGCCACCACAAAGGGCGGAAGCGCAGGCGAAGCGGTGGGTTGGGCGTGATGGTCAAGGACATGGCAACCCCTTGGCGGGTTCTGGACGCAGCTCACCTTTATACATGGCAGGGCTTGGCCGGTGCTTAGTAGTGCGGTGCACCGGCCCCTGGTTTTGTTGCTTCGGGAAGAGGTGAGGAGTCGTGCTCGCCCCAAACTGCCAACAGGGATGTCGGATTTATGTCATGCGCTCGCGCCGTGTTTGCGCACACCTCGGCCCTTCACCGTTCCTCTTCCGGAAGGGAAGGACAGCAAAACAGTCAGTGGGTGACGGGCCTGGGTACGGCCGCGATGGCAGCTACGCGTGCCCTGTCCATCGCTTCGCCGATCGCCGGGCCGGCCAGTCCGCGCGCCACGAATTCGGCCGAGGCCACGGCGGCGGCCGCGTCCCGTGCCGCACGCAGAAATTCCGCCTGCGGATACGACGCCTCCGCGCTGCCCAGCCGGCCCCGCCTGTCGGCTTCACAGCAGGCGAGGAAGCTCTCCAGCCGCTGCGGCCGGCGCAGCGCGTCGAGCTTGGCCAGCAGGCGCAGCACGGTGGCAGGCTTCAGTTCCAGCGCCCGGTGCGCATTGAGGTGCTCGCGGCAGACCAGCTCGGCCAGCGCGGCATGCTCGGCCGGCACCTTCAGCCGGGTGGCCAGCGCCCGCAGCGGCGCGACCCCGGCATGCTCGTGGCCGACGTGGCTGGGCAGCACGTCGGCCGGGGTGCACGCCTTGCCCAGGTCGTGGCACAGCGCACCGAAGCCGACCAGGTCGTCGCCCGGGGCGATCCGCGCGGCCATGTCCAGCACCAGCTCCAGGTGCACGCCGGTATCGATTTCCGGGTGGTACTCCGGCCGCTGCGGCACGCCGTAGAGGGCATCGACCTCGGGAAACAGCACGGCCAGCGCGCCCGCGTCCCGCAGCACGCGAAGGAAAGCCGACGGCTGTGCCTCGGCCAGCGCTCGGCGGGTTTCGGCCCAGACACGTTCGGGGACCAGATGGTCGACCTCGCCGCCGGCGACCATGTCGCGCATCAGCGCCATGGTCTCCTCGGCCACGCGGAAGCCCAGCGGTGCGAAGCGTGCAGCGAAGCGCGCCACGCGCAGCAGGCGCACCGGGTCTTCCACGAAGGCGGGCGAGACGTGCCGCAGCACGCGCTGCTCGAGGTCGCGCCGGCCGTGGAACGGGTCGACCAGCACACCGTGCTCGTCTTCGGCGATCGCGTTGATGGTGAGGTCGCGGCGGGCCAGGTCTTCTTCGAGCGTCACGTCCGGGTCGGCGTGGAAGGCAAATCCGTGGTAGCCGCGGCCGGTCTTGCGCTCGGTGCGCGCAAGGGCGTATTCCTCACCGTTGCCCGGGTGCAGGAACACCGGGAAATCCTTGCCGACCGGCCTGAAGCCCTGCGCCAGCATGTGCTCGCGCGTGGCGCCGACCACGACGTGGTCGTGGTCGACCACCGGCCGGCCCAGCAGCCGGTCGCGTACCGCACCGCCGACCAGATAGCGGCGCATGTCAGTGCGGGGTGCCCGCCACCGCGCTCGAGGCGGGAGCGGGTGCCGAGGTGGCGGGGCAGGTGACGTCCCTGCGCGGCGAATGGACGTCCGGAAGGCGGTACGGCTGACCGACCGGCGGCATCCGCGACGCCAGCGGCAGGGCCTTGCCGGACAGGCGCCAGTCGTAGATCACGGCGAACGCCATCACGCGGGCCACGTAGTCGCGGGTCTCATGGTAGGGAATGGTCGCCACGAACAGGTCCGCGGGCAAGCTGCCGCGCTGGTCCAGCCATGCGTCGACCTTGTTCGGGCCGGCGTTGTAGGCGGCGCTCGCCAGCCACGGTGCGCCGCCATAGCGCGCGGCCATCTGCGCCAGGTAGCGCGTGCCGAGCACGATGTTGACCACCGGGTCGTACAGCGACTGGCCGCCGCTCCAATCGAGCCCGTTCTTCTTCGCAACCTGCGCTGCGGTGGCCGGCACGAGCTGCATCAGGCCGCGCGCGTCGGCTCCGGAGTGCGCGTCGCTCATCCAGGCGCTCTCGGCACGTGCGATCGCGTAGGCCCAGGACGGATCGATGCCGGCCTGCTGTGCCTGCGGCACCACGCCATCCTGGCTGGCCAGCGGGAAGCGTTGGTCGTAGTAGCGCAGCGCATCGCCGCTGGAATAAGTGAACACGGCGCGGTCGTACCACTGCCGCTCGTAGGCCAGCCGTGCGGCCAAGCGCAGCGTGCCCGCGTCGGCGCCGTCCAGCGCATGCGACCACTCGCGGCGGGCCAGCTGCGGCAAGTCCACGGCGAACAGTTCGAAGGCGCGCTGCAGGCCGGCCCGGGCGAGCAGGTCCTGCTCGCGCTGCGGGTCGTCGGGTGGGTCGAGCGGGCAGATCGCGTAGTCGCCCTGCACGCGGTCGGCGGCGAGGAAGCCGTAGTAGGTCGGTTCCTGCGCGAGCTTGCCGTACAGCGCATCGGCCTGGTCCGCATGGCCGGTGGCGGCGAGCGCGCGGGCGCGGAAATAGCGCCATTCGTCTTCGTCCTGCTGCCCGGCCGGCATGGCGTCGAGGGCGGCCAGCACGGCGGGCCAGTCCTGCCGTGCCAACGCGACGCGGGCGCGCCATTCACGGCTGGTGGCGGTCTGCGCATCGGCGGGCAGGGCCGCGAGGCGGACGAGGGCGTGTTCGTCGAAGTCGGTGGCGTGGTACAGCGCCAGCGCGTAGAGCACGCCGTCGCGCTGGGTGGGCGTGAAGCTGAAACGGGGGCGCAAGCGCTGCCAGCCGGCGTCGGCGGCCTCGGTGTCGCGGCGGGCCAGGCGCTGCAGAGCCAGCGCGGCAGCCTGGCGGTGGCGCGGCGTATCCGGCCAGTTCGCTGCGTCGGCGACGGCCGCAGCCGGGTCGCGCAAGGCCTGCGCCAGGCGTGCGGCGACCTTGCCCTCCTCGCCGGGCAGCCAGGCGGCCAGCGCGGCGACCGTGCCGGCCTGGCCGCCGTCGAGTGCGCGATCGATACGCGTCCACAGGCGCGCGTCGGTGAGCAGGCCGGCATCGTGGGCGGCGGCGAGCACCGTGTCGCAGGCGTTGGGCAGGCTGGGCTTGGCCCACAGTGTGGCGAGGTCGCGCTCGAAGTCGAGGGTACCCCCCTGGGCGAGTTTCGCCTGCAGTGCGTCGCAGGCGAGCGCGTCGCCCAGGCCGGGCCGGTAGAGTGCCAGGAAGTCGTCCCAGTGCTGCTGGCGCGCCTGGCTGCGCAGCCAGGCGCGGCGCAGGTCGGCGGCCGGCAGCAGGTCGTGGTAACGGGCAAGGAAGTCGGTGACGGTGGCGCGGTCCAGCGTGTCCACGTCGTGTTCGAGCGCGGCTTCCTCCAGGTAGGGATAGAGCGGGTAGTCGGCCAGGCTCTTGGCCCAGTTGCGCCAGCCGTCGCCACCCTGCTGCGCCACCGCCCAGGCCTGCCTGAACGCGACGCGCTGCGCAGCCAGCGAAGGTGCGGCACGCGCCGTCGCCGCCAGGCAGAAGCCGATGGCCAGGGCAAGCAGGAGGTGCGACAAGGCGCGCCGCGCGCGGGCGGCCGGGAGGGTGTGCTGGATCATTGTTGCAAGTGTAGTAAGGCGCGGTAAGCGCAGCGTTAACCGGCATCGAGCGTCGCTCTTGCCACTTCTGCCGCAGCAAGAAAGGCGCACGCTTCGAGAGCGAAAGTCGGCTTTGCTCCGAGTCGGTCCCGGAAGCCGGAGGAACGCCCGGGGCAGCGGGGATCGCCCGGGCCTTTGTTAAGCTGCCGCGTCGCCGTCCGTCCCTGGAAAACATGTCCACCACCTCGTACTTCCGCTCCCGCGTGCACTGGCCGGTGTGGGTCTCGCTCGCGGCGGCAGCGCTCGCCGGCATCGCTGGCTGGTGGTGGATAGGACGTCCGGTGGCGTTGCCGGATGCACCCTCCTCGCGCATTGCGTGCGTTTCCTACGCGCCCTATCGCAGGCCCGGCGAAACGCCATATGACCCGGCGACGTTCATCAGCCCCGAGCGCATCGATGCCGACCTGCGCGCGCTGTCGCAGCGTTTCGACTGCGTGCGCACCTATTCGCAGGGTCAGGGGCTGGCCGCGGTGCCGGCGATTGCGCGTCGCCATGGCATGAAGGTGCTGATGGGCATCTGGCTGGGCCGCGATCCCGAGGCGAACGCGCGCGAGGTCGCAACGGGCATCGCCACGGCCAGGGCCAACCCGGACGTGCTGCGTGGAGTGATCGTCGGCAACGAGGTGCTGTTGCGCGGAGAGCTGTCGCCGCAGGGGCTGGCCGGCTACGTGCGGCAGGTGCGCGCGGCGATCCCGGCATCGGTGCCGGTGACCTATGCCGACGTGTGGGAGTTCTGGCTGCGCTACCCGCAGATGGCCAGCGCGGTCGACTACCTTACCGTCCACATCCTGCCGTACTGGGAGGACGAACCCGTGCCGCCGGAACACGCCGTGCGCCACGTCGCCCAGGTGTACGCGCGGATGCAGCAGGCGTTTCCCGGCAAGCCGGTGATGATCGGCGAAACCGGCTGGCCCAGCGAAGGCCGCCCGCGCCGCGCAGCGCGCGCCACGCTGGTCAACGAGGCGCGCTACCTGCGCCAGTTCCTCGCCTATGCCGCCACCGTGCACATGCCCTACAACGTGATCGAGGCCTTCGACCAGCCGTGGAAGCGCGCGCAGGAGGGCACGGTGGGCGGTTACTGGGGCATCTTCGATGTCGACGCGCGACCGAAATTCGCGATGACCGGTCCGGTGGTGGAAGAGCCGCGCTGGTGGTGGGGCTGGGTCGCCGGCGTCGCGGGCATGCTGCTGTTCGCGATGCGCGTGGACTTCTCGCGGCGGCAGCCATGGCGCGAAGGGCTCGCACTGCGCCTGGCCGGGCTTGCGGCGGGCGCGGCGCTGGCCTGGCAGGCGCGGCAGATGTTCTACGCCTGCCGCGACCTGTTCGAGTGGAGCGCCTCGCTCGCCGCCTGCGTCGCCGCGTCGGCAACGGCGCTGTGGCTGGCGCGTGGTTTCGCCTCGCGCCTGGCCAGGGGTGAAGGCGGCCGCCCGCCCGCCTGGCTGCAATTGGGCTGGTTGTTCGGCCTGGCCTGGTACGACCTGCTGCTGGTGTTCGATGGCCGCTACCGCGATTTCCCGCTGGGCCTGTTCGCACTGCCTTGCGTGGGCTATGCGCTGGCCGGCTGGCTGGATCCGCAGCCGGCACCGCCGCCGCTTGAGCATCGCCTGCTGGCGCTGTTGCTGCCGGTGCTGGGCACGCTGGTAGTGGTGCAGGAAGTGGGGCTCAACTTCACCGCCTGGCTATGGCTGGGGCTGAACCTCGCGCTGGCTCTGCCGGTACTGCTTACCTGGCATGCCGTCGGCCTGCGCGCGCAACAGGCGTAATGCGCCCACCAGCGTGGCGAAGGCGCCGGCCTCGAAGCAGTACAGCACCAATGCCGACATCCCAAGCGCCGCGGCCAGCCACGCCGGAAGCGGGTGGCGCCAGAACAGCGCGATGAAGGCAGCCGTGAGCGCCGCGTAGCCGTAGCCGTAGCTCAGGAAACCGAGCACCGCCCATTGCCGCCAGGCGCACCAGCCGGGACCGCCATTGGCGGTACACAGGTTGGCTACCGCCGGCGGTTCGATCACGCCGTAGCGCAGCGCGGCGGCAGCCACCGCAACCAGCGCGAGGGTGAACCAGGGCAGGACCAGGCGCAGCGTGCGGTTCATCGGCGTAACCGGTGGGCGCGCGGCGCCAGCGTGGTTGGCAGGCGGATTTCGGCCGCCAGCGGCAGGTGGTCGGAGAACGCCTGCGGCAGGGCCCAGACGCGTTCGAGCTGGAGCGATTCGGACAGCAGGATGTGATCCAGCGCGCGCCGCGGTTTCCAGCTGGGAAAGGTTGGCGTCGGTTGCCCGGGCGGCTGCAGGCTGCAGCGTGCGAACAGGTGGCGCATCTCGGCGCTGTGCGCCTCGGTGTTGAGGTCTCCCATCAGCACCACGTTAGGGTAGTCGTGCAGTACCTCGGCGATGAAGGCGAGCTGGCGCGCGCGTGCCTGCGCCGAGAGCGAGAGGTGGGCGATCATCACCGTCAGCGCCTCCGGTTGCGCGCCATAGCGCACCAGCAACGCGCCGCGACCGGGGATGCGGCTGGGCAGCGGATAGTCGTGGACACTGTGGGGCTCCATCCGGCTGATCAGTCCGTTGGCCGAATGGGCCAGCCGTGCCATCGGGCGGTTCGGCTGGTGGCTCCAGAAGGGCAGGCCGGACGCCTCGGCCAGGTAGCGCGTCTGGTTGAGGAAGCCCGAGCGCAGGCTGCCGGCATCGGCCTCCTGCAGCCCGATCACGTCGAACTGCGGCAGCACCTCGGCCAGGCGGTCGAGGTTGTCCAGCTTGCTGCGACCCGGCAGCACGGCGTTGATGCTGCGGGTGACGTATTCGCTGTAGCGCTGCACGCTGGCGCCGGCCAGGATGTTGCAGCTGAGCAGGCGCAGGCGGCGTTCCGCGGCGGCCTGCGGGTCGGGCTTGCCTGAAGCGGCCTTCTCTGAAGCAACCTTGTCCGAAGGGAATTTGGCGGCGCGGGTCATGGGCGGCGATGGGGGGGGCAGCATGGCGGTCGTCATTCCTCACAGCGTTCGCCCTCGGCGTGGCGGCAGCGAAGTCGAAGGTTTTCCCCGACCTCGCCCTGGCACGGCGCGGACGTCCGGAACGCGACCAGCATCGCCTGCCGCGCGTGAACGCGAGGCGCGCCGCGTTACTTGCCGACCAGCTCGCGATCGACCAGCCACCGGGTGAGCTTGACCAGTTCGTCGAACGACTTCACGTGCCCGCTGCGGTACTTGCCGTCGACCACGATGGTCGGGGTGCCGTCGATCTGCCACTTCTGCAGCAGTTGGAAATCCTTCTTCATCTGCGCGGTGGCCGCTTCGGAGTTGGCGATGCGCAGGAACTCCGCACGGTTCACGCCCTGCCGGGCGTAGAAGTCGGCCAGCTCGTCCAGCGTGTTGATCGGGTAGTTGTCCTCGAATTTGGCCTTGAACAGCGCCAGGTGAGTGCGCTGGACCACGCCCAGCTGCTTGGCCGCGTAGTAGGCGCGGGCGAACGGCATCCACGCGTCATTGAACGGTGCCGGCAACAGCTTGAACACCACGCCTTTGGGCAACGACTTGCGCAGCTCTTCAGCGGTCGGCGCAAAGTGCGCGCAGTGGATGCAGCCGTAGGAGAACACCTCGACCACCTCGACCTTGCCCTCGGGGCTCAGGCGCTGCTGCGGCGCGGGCAGCGTCACGTACTGGTCGCCCTCGGTGAACGGCGCGGCCGTGTCCGGCGCGGCGCTGCAGGCGCTGGCCAGCAGCAGGCCGCCGAGCAGAGCGAACAGGCGCAGGCGGGCGAGATGCTTGATCATGAAGGTCTCCGTGGGAAGGGATGGTGGGCAGCGCGTTCGGGCCGCGCGGATCCCGCCCATTGAACCATCTTCGTCGGCGCGGCGAGGATCCAATGCGCGGAAACGCGACTTCGACCGCGCATGGGAGGCGCGAGTTTCGTGGGCCCCAAACGATTGCAGGAGCGCATCCCGTGCGCTCCTGCAGATGCAACCCGATGGCCGGAGCTACTTGCCCGCCGCTTCCTTGGCTACCAGCCACTTGGTCAGCTCGATGGTCTGCGGGTAGCCGCCGGCATCACTCGGGCTGAAGCGGTACTTGCCGTCGACCACCAGCGTCGGCGTGCCGGTCACGCCGTAGGCCTTGACCAGATCGTCGGCACGCTTGGCCTGCGTGTTGATGCTGAAGGAACTGGCGACTGCGGCGAATTCCTTCGGGTCGGCGCCGCACTTGGCGTATACCTTGGCCGCGTCGGCGATCGTGGGCAGTGCATCGTGCGGCTTCAGGCCATTGCCGGCCGGGTTCATGGCGGAGAGCTCGCCGCTCTTCCACACCGCGTCGTACATCGCATCGTTGCACTTGTCGGCCACGCCCAGGGCCTTGGCGGTGAAGTAGGCGCGCTGCAGCATCGGCCAGTTTTCCTGCGGGATGAACGAGGCCGGCAGGTAGGCCATCACGGCGTTGGACGGCAGGCTCGCCGCCAGTTGCTCGACGATCGGGTGGAACTGGTTGCAGGCCGGGCAGCCGTAGGAGAACACCTCGGTCACCTCGATCTTGTCGGTGGAGGTGGCCTTGGGCTGGGCCGGCTCGATGCGGAAGTAATTCTTGCCCTCGACCCACTTGCCGGTGTCGGCGAACGGCTCGCCCGGCGGCGCCGCCGCGTTGGCCGGTGCGGTGGTCTCGGCGCTGCCGGCGCTGGCCGGCGTGCTGGCGGCGGGAGCCGGAGCCGTGCTGCCGCTGGCAGCCGGCGCGGCAGGCACGGCCGGCGCCGTTGCCGCGGTGCCGCTGGCGGTCGGGGCGGCGGGCGCGCTGCCGGTATCGCTGTCGTGGCTGCAGGCGGCGAGCGCGAACACGGCGGCACACAGGATCGGCAGGCGCTTGAGCATGGGGACCTCGATTGGCTAAGGCTGGAAACGGACACGCCGGCTTGCGCCGGCGTGTGGGTGATCAGGGCGTGGCCGGCTTGGCCGGACCGGCCGCGTCGTTCACATGCAGGCCTTCGACGTAGCTGGCGAGCGCGGCGATGTCCTTGTCGTCGAGCTTCTTGGCGATCGACGGCATGATCTTCGCCTGCGCGTCGTTGCCCCAGGTGGTGCCGTCATGCCAGGACTTGAGGGTCTTCTCGATGTACTGCGCGTGCTGGCTGGTCAGTTGCGGATAGGCGGCGCCCGGGTTGCCGCGGCCGTCGATGCTGTGGCACGCCATGCAGGCGGGAATGCCGCGCTCGACGTCGCCCTGGCGGAACAGCGTTTCGCCCTGCTGGACCAGTGCGGCATCGGCCACGCCCGGTAGCGACTGCTTGCTGGAGAAGTAGGCGCCCAGGTCGTGCATGTCCTGCTCGGACAGCGGCGCGGCCATGCCCATCATGATCGGGTTCTGCCGCTGGCCTGCCTTGAAGTGGGTCAGCTGGCGGACGATGTAGGCCTCGTTCTGGCCGGCCAGCTTGGGGTACTGCGCGTCGCTGGAGTTGCCGTCCATGCCGTGGCAGGCGCCGCAGGCGGCGGCCTTGCCCTGGCCGGCGGTGGCATCACCGGCCTTGGCCACGGCGGTGGCTTCAGCCGGGGCGGCCGGCTGCGCGGCGGAAGCGGCGGCGGTCGGCGTGGCGGCAGCCCGCTGGCCGTTGTTGGCCGGGGCCGGTGCGGTGCTGGTGACTGCCGGCGTGCCGGCGGGGCTGCTCTGCTTGGCGCCCGCGGCGGTGGCCGGCGCGCGCGTCGCGGGCTTGGCGTTCTGCGCCACGGCCGCGCTGGCGGACAGCGCGAACACCAGTGCGATCACGCCCCCAAGGGCAGCAGGCCGGAAACCGGCGGACCGAAAACTCATACACTTGTCTCCCGAAAGACCGCTTAGATCCGCCGCGAACCGCTGCCAACATGGCCTGCGGCAGGCAGAAACCGCCGAATTATCCCCGCCCCACAGCATCCGGGTCAAACCGTTCCCATGCCCAATCCGCTCAATGGCGCGCAGTTCGTGCTGGCCGCCCACCGCATCAGCCAGTTGCCTGCCGACCGCGGCGCCGAAGTCGCCTTCGCCGGACGCTCCAACGCGGGCAAGTCCAGCGCGCTCAACGCGCTGACCGGGCACAAAGGGCTGGCGCGCACCTCCAAGACACCGGGGCGCACGCAACAGATGGTCGCCTTTTCGTTGCCGCCGCTGGCGCAGGGCGACGGGAATGCGCCGCTGGATGCGCGGTTGATCGACCTGCCCGGCTATGGCTACGCCAAGGTGCCGGAGGAACTGCGCGCGCACTGGAAACAGGAGATCGACGCCTACCTGCACCAGCGGCGCAGCCTGCGCGGCGTGGTGCTGATCGCCGACATCCGCCATCCGCTGAAGGAGTTCGACCGGATGATGCTGGACTTCTGCTTCGAGACGAACCTGCCCTGCCACCTGCTGCTGACCAAGGCGGACAAGCTCTCGCGCAACCAGGCCACGCAGGCGCTGGCGGCGGTGCGCAGGGAATTCGGCGAGGGCGTACAGGCCAGCGCGCAGGTGTTCTCCTCGGCCGACGGCACCGGCGTGGAGCCGGCGCGCGAGGCGGTGGTGGCATTGCTGCGCAGGCCGCGCGAGTGACGAGCGGCAAACGCAGGGTGGGCTGAAGCCGTTGCCGCGTAAGCGGTCAGCCGCGAAGGGATTCCATGAACACCGCGCACAGCGCGGCCATGCCTTCACGGTCGTCCTCGTCGAACCGGCCCACCCGCGGGCTGTCGACGTCCCACACGCCCAGCAGCGAGCCGTCGGCCTTCACCAGCGGCACCACGATTTCCGATTGCGAGGCAGCATCGCAGGCGATGTGGCCCTCGAACGCGTTGACGTCGCGCACCAGCTGGATCTCGCGCGTGCGTGCGGCCGCTCCGCAGACGCCGCGGTCCAGCGCGATGCGCACGCAGGCCGGCTTGCCCTGGAACGGGCCGACCACCAGCTCGGTGCCGTCGAACAGGTAGAAGCCGGCCCAGTTGAGGTCGGGCAGGCTGTTGAACACCAGCGCGCTGAAGTTGGCCGCATTGGCGATCAGGTCGCGCTCGCCGGCGAGCAGGCCGCGCGCCTGGCTGGCCAGGTCGGCGTAGTGCTCGGGCTTGCTGGCGTAGGTGGTTTCGGAGAGGTGGAACATCGACGTGTTTCCGGCGGCAAAGCCCGTATTATGCGCCCGACATCCGGTGGGAGACCCAAGCGATGAGCCTGACCGAGCAACGCGAGGGCATCGAAGCGGGGCGGCTGGACATGTTCGTGGACGGCGCGTTCGCCTTCACGCTCACCTTGCTGGTGATCGGCGGTGACGTGGTACCCGATAGCGCGGCCGCGCTGCTGCACGTGCTTGGCGGCATTCCGGCCTTCGCCGTCTGCTTCTGGATGATCGCCTTCTTCTGGCATGGCCACGTGCGCTGGCGCCGGCGTTGCCCGCGCGCGGACGCCACCGGACGCTGGCTGTCGCTGCTGCTGGTGTTCTTTGCGCTGATCTTCGTCTACCCGCTGCACATGATGTTCGCCAGCCTGGCCAACATGTTCAGCGGCGGCCTGTTGCCGAGCCGCTTCAGGCTGGTCGGTGCCAGTGAGATCCGCACCCTGCTGGTGGTTTACGGGATCGCCTTCACCTGCATGGCCGGCACGCTCACGCTGCTGTTTTGGCACGCGGCCCGGCGTGCGCAGCGCGAAGGCTTTTCGCCACTGGATGCGCAGCGCGAGCAGCTGGTATGGATCGTCCCGGCCTTGCTGGGCCTGGCCTCTGCGCTCATCGCCGTGCTGATGCCCTTGTCTGCACCGCCGGTGCTGTGGTCGCTGCCGGGCTTCCTGTACGTACTGATGTTCCTGATCGGGCCGTTGACCTCGCGCTTCCGCCGCCGCCACGGGCTGGCCTGAGGCAGCGCGATGCCGGCGCGCGCCAACCCTGCGGTGATCGACGCGGAACACGCGCGCTTCCTGCAGGGCGCGGTGTCGATCATCGTGGCCTCGCGCAACGCATCCAACCAGCCGGAGCTGGTGCGAGCGCACGGCTGCCGGGTCTCCCGCGACCGCCGCCAGCTGCGGCTGTTCGTCGATGCCGCGCAGGCGGGTGAATTGCTGGCGGACCTGCACGGAAACGGGCTGGTCGCGGTGGTGTTCACCGAGCCGAGCTCGCATCGCTCGCTGCAGGTGAAAGGCGAGGGCGCCAGGATCGTGCGCCTGCGCGTGGACGAGCCGGCGCGAGTGGAAGCCTATCGCGCCGCGATGGTCGGCGAGCTCGGCAGGATCGGCATCAGCGAGGCGCTGACCCGTGCGCTGCTGTTTACCGGTGGCGAGGAAGTGGCGCTTCAGTTCGCTCCGGTGCAGGCGTTCGTGCAGACGCCCGGGCCAGATGCCGGCCGGCCCCTGGGGGCGAACGCGTGAAGCTGGGCCTGGATGCCATCCGCGAATGCTTCGACGGAACGGTGCCCGGCGTGATGGCCACCTGCGCGCCGGATGGCACGCCCAACGTCGCCTATCTGTCGCAGACGGAATATGTGGACGAGGAGCACCTCGCACTGTCGTTCCAGTTCTTCAACAAGACCCGCCGCAACATCCTGGCCAACCCGCAGGCGAAGCTGCTGCTGATCCATCCGCAGACTGCGGCGATGTATCGGTTGACGCTGCGCTACCTGCGTACCGAGACCGAAGGTCCGCTGTTCGAGCGCATGCGCGCCAAGCTCGCCGGTATCGCCTCGCACACCGGCATGAGCGGCGTGTTCCGGCTGAAGGGTTCGGACGTCTATCGTGTGCTGGCGGTCGAGCAGGTGCCGGGCCGCCCACTGCCCGCGCCGCCGCCGCGGCGCAACCTGCTGGCGGCGGTGCGCGCCGGCTCGCAGCGGCTCGCCGGCGCGGGCGACCTGGCCGCGCTGCTGGAGGCGATGTTCGCCACGCTGCGCGGCGAGTTCGACATCCACCACGCGATGGTGCTGCTGCTGGATGAGCAAGGGCAGAAGCTGTTCACCCTGGCCAGCTGCGGCTACGAGCATTCGGGCATCGGCTCGGAGATCCCGCTGGGCGAGGGCGTCATCGGTGTGGCTGCACGCGAAGGCACGCCGATCCGCATCGCCCACATGACCGGTGAATACGCCTACGGCCGCGCAGTGCGCGACGCGCTCGCCCGGGGCGAGCTGGCCGGGCGGCTGGAGACCGAAATCCCGCCGCCGGGCCTGTCCGAGTCGCGCAGCCAGCTGGCGGTGCCGGTTTCGGCCGGGCGGCGCCTGCTCGGCGTGTTGTACGTGGAAAGCCCGCAGGACCTGCGCTTCGGTTACGACGACGAGGATGCGCTGGTGGCGCTGGCCGCGCAGCTGGGCCTGGCCATCGCGGCCTTCCGCGAGGCCGTCGATGCCGCGGGCGAGCCGGCCATCGCCGAGGCTTGTACGGTGTCGCCCGGCGGCCCGCCGGTCGCGGTGCGCCACTACGCCGAGAACGACAGCGTGTTCTTCGGCGAGGACTACTGATCAAGGGCGTGGCCGGCGCGATCCTGTGGACGCTGCTGCGCGATCACGCCGAAAGCGGGCGTACCGCTTTCGCCAACCGCGAGCTGCGGGTCGATCCGCGCATCCGCCTGCCCGAGCTCAGCGACAACCTGGAGGCGCGGTTGATCCTGCTCGAGCGCCGCCTGGTCGAGCGCGATGCCTGCGTGCGGCTGGAGAAGACCGGCCGCGGCCGCTTCCGCCTCTGCGTGAACCGGCCGCTGCAGCTGGTCGAGGTCCCCGCCACGCGCGCTTGATCGCGTCCTTGGATCAGGCTGCCACGGCTTGCTCCAGTCCCAGGCTCGCCGATAGCTTGTCCCAGTCCCGCGTCCCCAGCCGCTCGCGTGCCGCGGTGAGCGCACTGCCGAACGCCGCCGCCGGCGCGTTGGCGCGCATGCCCTGAAGCAAGCCCACGCGCTCGGGATGGCTCAGCGCCGGCAGCATCCAGCGCATCGACAGCGCGCTGGTCGCCGGGGTCAACGCCGCCACGATCGCGCCCTCGATCGCATGCAGCTGCATATCGGTGTAGTGCGCCCACAAGGTCGCGTTGTGCTCGCGCTCCTCGTAGTCCATGTGGACGAAGTTGTCGCCGACGAACACCGCCATGTGCCGATACAGTCGCCCGGCGGCGGCCATGCAGGCGGACGCGTCGCCGCGCGCGGCGTCCACCGCGTCGACCTGGCCGAGCAGCAGGGCGATGTCCTCCTCGTGATGCACGTGCTCGCCGGCAATGCGCGACGCGCTGCCCGGATCGCAGGCCTCCAGTGCAGGATGGACGAAGCGGTTTTCGTGCTCCAGGTGCATGCGGCAAAGCGCGAGCAGCTGGCGCGCCTGCGCCAGCACGGTGTCGGTCTCCTGCGCGTCGGCCACGTCCAGGCGACCGAGCGCGACCAGCGTGTCACTCAGGAAGTGGCGCAGCGCCTTGTGGATGAAGCCGTAGATGTTGTGGCGGGCGTGCATGGCAGTACCTGTTCTGATGGGGAGGGAGTGCCGGCCAGTCTAGGCAGCCGTGGCGTGCGCGTTTCCTAAAACTTCGCTGCGCGTTTCCTAAGAATTTCCTAGGTGCCCTTGCTCGCGTCCGCACCGGCGGGGAACATGCCCGTTTCAGATCGTCCAAGGACCGCCATGCACAGCGAATCGAAGGCGGGCAGCGCGCTGTTCGTCGCCGGCACCGACACCGGCATCGGCAAGACCCACGCCGCCTGTACGCTGATCCATGCGTTGCGCGCGCAAGGGCTCCAGGCGTGCGGTATGAAGCCGGTCGCCAGCGGCTGTCTGGAGACACCCGAAGGGCGACGCAACGAGGACGCACTGGCCTTGCAGGCGGCCGGCAGCCGGCCGCTTCCCTACGAGGCGATCAATCCGGTCGCGCTGCGCGAGCCGCTCTCGCCACACCTTGCCGCGCGGCTGGAAGGCGTGACGGTGGCGATGGCGCCGTTGCGCACCGCCTTCGACCGCTTGCAGGCTACCCACGACGGCGTGGTGGTCGAAGGCGTGGGCGGCTGGATGGTGCCGCTCGCGCCTGGCCTGCTCGCATCGGCGATTCCCCGGCAGTGGGATCTGCCGGTGGTACTGGTGGTCGGCCTGCGGCTGGGTTGCCTCAACCATGCATTGCTGAGCACGCGGGCGATCCTCGCCGACGGTTGCCGCCTGGCTGGCTGGATCGGCAATTGCAACGATCCGGCGATGGCGGCGATGGCAGACAACCTGGAAACCTTGCGTGACATGCTGCCCGCGCCCTGCCTGGGCGTCCTGCCGTACGGCCTGGAACCGGCGCAGGCCGCGGAGCGGCTGGATGTGGCGGCGCTGGTCGGACACCGTTCGCCCTGAGCTTGGCGAACCCGAGGGGCCTGCCACGCACGCTCGCGATGTGGCAGCGGCTTCACGCGTCGCATGCTTCGATTCTTTCCACCCATACAGGAGTGCGCATGAGCAACCGCAACCACTATTACCTTTCGATCGCCGACATCCGCAGTGCCCACGGCGCCGATCCGGCGCTGGCCTGGCAGGGCGCCAGCCCGGACGACCTGGCTGCAGTGCTGCAGGAGGCCCTGCGCGGCACCGGCCTGTTCGAGCGCTGGCGTGCCATGCAGCCGGACCCCGACGAGGTCGACACGAGCCTGGCCGCCACCGACCCGCAAGCCACCGCCAGCGCCAAGGTCGCCGACCTGCACGTGGACCTGGACCTGGTCACCGACCTGCCGATGCGCGTGGTGCGCCCGCGGCTGAACTGGCTGATCGGTTCGGGCTGGCAGTTGCGCGACATGCGCGCGGCCTGAGGCCTGCGGCGCGACCACGGGCACTTCCGGCCCTTGGAAGTCCTGCCCCGGTGTGGTTAGAGTCGAACGCTTGACTCGACCGTTCCGCGTCGCGGACACCACCCTGGGGAAAACCGAATGCCTCGTCTCCGCCTGCTCGTGATCGCGACTTCCATCGCCATGGCCGCCTGTTCGCAATCGTCCAACGACAATCAGTCCACGCCCGCGCCGGCCCCCGCCGCCAGCGCGCCCGCGGCCGGCTCCAGCACCGCTCAGGCCGATGCAGCCAACCCCTTCTTCACCGCGAGCACGTTGCCGTTCCAGGCGCCGCCGTTCGACAAGATCAAGGAAGGCGACTACCAGCCGGCGATCGAGGAGGGCATGCGCCAGCACCTGGCCGAGATCGAGAAGATCGCCAACAACCCCGAGCCGCCGACCTTCGACAACACCTTCATCCCGATGGAGAAGTCCGGCGCGCTGCTTCGGCGCACGATGAGGGCCTTCGACACGGTCACCGGCGCCAACACCTCCGACGCGCTGCAGAAGGTGCAGGAAGAGGAAGCGCCCAAACTCGCCGCGCACCAGGACGCGATCTACCTCAACGACAAGCTGTTCCAGCGCGTGGAGGCGATCTACAACCAGCGCGACCGGCTCAAGCTCGATCCCGAGTCGCTGCGGCTGGTCGAAGTCACCTACAGGGACTTCGTGCACAACGGCGCCAAGCTCTCCGCGGCCGACAAGACCAAGCTGAAGGAACTCAACAAGGAAGAATCCACCCTCAGCACGCAGTTCACTAACAAGCTGCTGGCCGCCACCAAGGCCGGCGCGCTGACCGTCGATGACGCGGCCAGGCTCAAGGGTCTGTCCGAGGGCGACCTCGCCGCCGCCGCGCAGGCGGCCAAGGGCCGCAAGCTGGACGGCAAGTGGACGCTGCCGCTGCAGAACACCACCCAGCAGCCGGCGCTGAAGGACCTGGAGGACCGTGCCACCCGCGAGGCGCTGTTCAAGGCCTCCTGGGACCGCGCCGAGCACGGCGGCGACAACGACACCCGCGCCACCATCGAGCGCATCGCGCAGATCCGCGCCGAGCAGGCGAAGCTGCTGGGCTTCCCGACCTACGCCGCGTGGAAGCTCGAGGACCAGATGGCCAAGACGCCCGAGCGGGCGATCGACTTCATGCAGAACCTGGTGCCGGCCGCCACCGGTCGCGCCGAGCGCGAGGCGGCCGACATCCAGAAGGTGATCGACCAGCAGCACGGCGGTTTCAAGCTCGCCGCGTGGGACTGGGAGCACTATGCCGAGCAGGTGCGCAAGGCCAGATATGACCTGGACGAAAACCAGATCAAGCCGTACTTCGAGCTCGACAACGTGCTGCAGAACGGCGTGTTCTACGCAGCCAACCAGCTCTACGGCCTGACCTTCAAGGAGCGCCACGACATCCCGGTGTGGCAGCCCGACGTGCGCGTCTTCGAGGTGTTCGACAAGGACGGCACTTCGATGGCGCTGTTCTATTGCGACTACTTCAAGCGTGACAACAAGGGTGGCGGCGCCTGGATGGACAACCTGGTGGAGGAGTCGACCCTGCTCGGCACCAAGCCGGTGGTCTTCAACGTCGCCAACTTCACCAAGCCCGCGCCGGGCCAGCCCGCGCTGCTGTCGTTCGACGACGTGATCACCATGTTCCACGAGTTCGGCCATGCGCTGCACGGCATGTTCGCCGACACCAAATACCCGTCGCTGTCCGGCGCCAACACCGCGCGCGACTTCGTCGAGTTCCCCTCGCAGTTCAACGAGCACTGGGCGACCGACCCGAAGGTGTTCGCGCACTACGCGATCAACTACAAGACGCACCAGCCGATGCCCCAGGCGCTGGTGGGCAAGATCAAGCAGGCGCGCCACTTCAACAGCGGCTACGACATGACCGAGCTGGTCGCCGCCGCGCTGCTGGACATGGGCTGGCACACCCTCAGCGCCGATGCGCCGAAGCAGGACGCCGACAAGTTCGAGATGGACGTGCTCACGAAGGACAAGATCAACCTGTCCTACGTGCCGCCGCGCTACCGCTCCAGCTACTTCCAGCACATCTGGGGCAACGGCTACGCCGCCGGCTATTACGCCTATCTGTGGACGCAGATGCTGGCCGACGATGGCTTCGAGTGGTTCAAGGAACACGGCGGCCTGACTCGTGCCAACGGCGACCGCTTCCGCCAGATGGTGCTGTCGCGCGGCAATACCGAGGACCTGGCCAAGATGTACAAGGACTGGCGCGGCAAGGACCCGAGCGTAGAGCCGATGCTGATCGACCGCGGGCTCAAGGACGCGCCCAAGGGCAACGAAAAGTAACAACGAGGGGCCGGCGCAAGCCGGCCTCTTCTTTTCCCCTCCCTGGAACCGAGAGGGTGCGCTCCAGGCCGCTGCCGCAGAACCGGCCGGCCGTCACCGGGTGATCGAACGGCTCAGGCGGAGCGGGACCGGCCAAGGAAGCGCTGGCGCAGGAACCTCATGACAGGTCGTTCGAAATACACGTGGATCGCGATCGCGATGGCGCTCGACACCACCATGAGGACGACGATGACCGCGACGGTTCCGGCGGGGCCGCCTTGCACGCCACGCAACGCCGTGCGCAACAGGCCGAAGACGACATACGGGTGGATCAGGTACAGGATGTACGACGCTTCGCCCAGCAGAAACAGCACTCGGCTGTCGATCGTGAGCCGATAAATGCGTTCCAGCAGGATGGCGCAGAACACGATGAAAAACGCAGGTATTCCGGCGCTCAATTGCCGCGCCAGGCCAAAGCCCTGCTCAGCCTCGATGTAGAAGATCGCCGTGAGCGCGGCGCCCAGCACGAGCAACAGGACCGGCTTCGCCATGGGTGCGCCAAGCAACGCATCGCGGTGGCGGTCGGCTGCGCGCACCAGGTAGAAGGCGACGATCCCGAACACGAACTCGAAGACGATCGGCCGCGCGTAGAACTGCACGGACGGGTTCTGCGAACCGCTGGCGTCGATCAGCCACAGCACCGCGGTGATCGCGACGCAGCAGAGAATGGGCGCCAACCGCCGAGAAATCAGCAGCGACAGTCCGAACAGGATGTAGAAGTACATCTCGTAATTGAGCGACCAGCCGAGCACCAGCGTCGGGAACATTCCCGCGTAGGTGGTCTCGCGCGGGATGAAAAGCAGCGAGCAAAGCAACTGGACGACATCCGGCTGGGTACTGCGCAGCACGCGTGGCGCCACCAGCGCCACGCAGAACACAACTAGGGTGGCTGCCCAGTAAAAGGGGACGATCCGGATCAGGCGGCGGGCGAAGAAGTGGTCCGCATTGCGCGAGCTGATGTACGCGATGATGAATCCGCTGATGACAAAAAATATGTCCACGCCGCGCGTGCCGATACTGGGCTGCAGGTTCAGCCCGGCCTCCGAGGTGATGTGCGAGTAGACCACCGCGAGGGCCGCCACCGCGCGCAGCGTGTTGAGGTTTACCAGCAAGGCTGGTGCTGCCTGGCGGGCTACTTCCTTCTCGGCCGGCAGCTCGGGGTTCGCGGGGAACGTCGGTAGTGTGCTCATCGGCGCAGGCGTCCTTTGCGCGAAGAAACCAAGGGGCATCCCGTGGCTGGAGCCAGGATGCCGTTACCGGCTGACGTTGGATGATCGATGCGGATGACGACGTTTGCCACGAGCGCAGGAACAGGCGGCTCCAGGCATCCCCATCCATATTGAGCCCGGTCCGGCCGGTTCCACAAGCCGGCAGGCAGGCGTGTGCAGGCCGTCGGGACTACGGCCGGTTTTTGCTCACTTGCCCTTCACGCGCGTGGTGGCGCGGCGGGCTACCGATGCCCCTCAGTGTGCGCACGGGTCGGCGCGAATGCGCCGTCGTTCCGACGGCCGCCCGATGGTCGCCTGCCCGGCATCGTGATTATCAACCAGCCGGGCCGCCCGTAGGGATCGGCCAGGCCAGGCCCCGATTCAGTAGGCGAACTCGCGGAACAGTGGGTCGATGCTGCCGTTCCAGGGTCCGTGGAAAAGTTCGAGCTTGCGCTCGGCAGGCGTCTGCTTCGCTTCGACGATCTCGATCATCGGCTGGAGAAAGATGCTCTCGTCGGCGCCGTTGCGGTTGAGCCGCGCGCGCCGCTTCAACCCGTGTGCGGCAATCTTCAGCGTTTCGGCCGCGAGATCCCCCACACTGCCGCGGCGGAAAGGTAGCTTGAGCGCTTGGCGCGGCACGCCGTCGCGCAGGGCATGGCGCTCCTCCATCGTGAAGTCCTTGACCAGGTCCCAGGCCGCATCGAGCGCCTCGTCGTCGTACAGCAGCCCGACCCACAGCGCGGGCAGGGCGCACAGGCGGTTCCACGGTCCGCCATCGGCGCCGCGCATTTCCAGGTACTGCTTCAGGCGCACCTCGGGGAAGGCGGTGGTGAGGTGGTCGGCCCAGTCCTTCATGGTCGCGCGCGTGCCCGGGACCGCCTCCAGCCTGCCATCGAGGAACCGCCGGAAGTCCTGGCCGGCCAGGTCGATGTAGCGGCCGTCCTGGTAGCTGAAGTACATCGGCACGCCGAGGATGTAGTCGACGTAACGCTCGTAGCCGAACCCGTCCTGGAACACGAAGTCGAGCATGCCGGTGCGGTGCGGGTCGGTGTCGGTCCACACCTGCGAGCGGTAGGAGAGGAAGCCGTTGGGCTTGCCATCGGTGAACGGCGAGTCGGCGAACAGCGCGGTGGCGACCGGCTGCAGCGCGAGGCTTGCACGGAACTTCTTCACCATGTCCGCTTCGCTGGAAAAATCCAGGTTCACCTGCACGGTGCAGGTGCGCGTCATCATGTCCAGGCCCAGATTGCCGACCTTGGGCATGTACTCGCGCATGATCTTGTAGCGGCCCTTGGGCATCCACGGCATCTCGTCGCGGCGCCACTTCGGCTGGAAGCCCATGCCGAGGAAGCCCAGGCCCAGGCCGTCGGCCACCGAGCGGACTTCGTCCAGGTGCGTGTTCACCTCGCAACAGGTCTGGTGGATGTTTTCCACCGGCGCGCCGGAAAGCTCCAGCTGGCCGGCCGGTTCCAGCGTGATGTTGGCCTTGCCGCGGGTCAGTGCCACCGGTGTCTCGCCCTCGCGGGCGATCTCCCAGCCGTACCTCGACGCCAGTCCTTCCAGAAGCGCACGGATACCACGCTCGCCCTCGTAGGTGGGCGGGCGCAGGTCGTCCGTGCGGAAGCCGAACTTCTCGTGCTCGGTGCCGATGCGCCAGGCCTCGCGCGGCTTCTCGCCGGCAGCGAGGTAGTCGGCCAGCTGCTGGCGGCTCTCGATCGGGGTGCTCTCTACGGCACTGGGTATGGACACAGGCAAAGCCTTGCAGGGAGGGAGCGGCCACTATGGGGTCGGGCCCGGCCATGAAAAGGGGAGCCGGGTCCAAATAGTGTACGCCGGGGTACTGGATGGCGCCCGTGAAAGGCCGGGGTCGCTTCGGGCGATTCGACAACGCCCCTACGGGTGCGCTCTCGAAAACGAAACAGGCCGGCATGTGCCGGCCTGTCTTCCCGAAGGCGTGCCGCCTTCAGCGCTTCATCGAGTTGAAGAACTCGTCGTTGGTCTTGGTGTTCTTCATCTTGTCGAGCATGAATTCCATCGCCGCCAGCTCGTCCATCGGATGCAGCAGCTTGCGCAGGATCCAGATCTTCGCCAGCAGGTCCGGGTCGATCAGCAGGTCCTCGCGGCGGGTGCCGGAGCGGTTGATGTCGATGGCCGGGTACACGCGCTTCTCGGAAATGCGGCGGGACAGGTGCACTTCCATGTTGCCGGTGCCCTTGAACTCCTCGTAGATCACCTCGTCCATCTTCGAGCCGGTGTCGATCAGCGCGGTGGCGATGATGGTCAGGGAGCCGCCTTCCTCGACGTTGCGCGCGGCGCCGAAGAAGCGCTTCGGCCGCTGCAGCGCGTTGGCGTCGACGCCGCCGGTGAGCACCTTGCCGGAGCTGGGCACCACGGTGTTGTAGGCCCGGGCCAGGCGGGTGATCGAGTCGAGCAGGATCACCACGTCCTTCTTGTGCTCGACCAGGCGCTTGGCCCGCTCGATCACCATCTCGGCGACCTGCACGTGCCGGACTGCCGGTTCGTCGAACGTAGAACTGATCACCTCGGCGCGCACGGTACGGGCGATCTCGGTGACTTCCTCCGGACGCTCGTCCACCAGCAGGATGATCAGGTGCGACTCGGGATGGTTGTACTGGATCGCCTGGGCGATGTTCTGCAGCATCATCGTCTTGCCCGACTTGGGCTGGGAGACGATCAGGCCGCGCTGGCCCTTGCCGATCGGAGCGATGAGGTCGAGGATGCGGCCGGTGATGTCCTCGCTCGAACCATTGCCACGCTCGAGATGGAACGACTTGCGCGGGAACAGCGGCGTCAGGTTCTCGAACAGCATCTTGTTCTTCGACGCCTCCGGCGGATCGCCGTTGATGTCGTCGACCTTGAGCATCGCGAAGTAGCGCTCGCCTTCCTTCGGATGGCGCACGCGCCCGGTGATGTAGTCGCCGGTGCGCAGGTTGAAGCGGCGGATCTGGCTGGGGCTGACGTAGATGTCGTCCGGACCGGCGAGGTAGGACTCGTCGGCCGAGCGCAGGAAGCCGAAGCCGTCCTGCAGGATCTCCAGCACGCCCTCCGCCCAGATGCCGCCGCCGGAACGCGCGTGAGCCTTGAGGATGGAGAAGATCACGTCCTGCTTGCGCGCGCGGGCGACGCCTTCCTGGATGCCCAGCGACTCGGCGAACTCCAGCAGCTGGATGGCGTTCTTGCGCTTGAGTTCGGTGAGGTTGATCAGCCGGTCGCTGCTGCCGATGTCGGCGTTCTCGTCGTCCTCGGGCAGGCCGCGCGGGTTGTTGCGGTTGGGCTGGCCCTGGTTGCCGCCCTGGCTGCCTTGCCCGCCCCCTTGCCCGCCCCCTTGACCACCCTGGGGGCGCTGGCCGCGCTCGTGGCGGCGCCGGCGGCCGCGGCCGTCGCGGTCATTGCGGTCGTTGCGGCGTTCGTTGCTGCCGTTCGGCTGCTGGCTGTTGCCACCCTGGCCGCCCTGGCCGCCTTCGCGCGGCTCCTGCGGGGCGCGCTGGGCGTTGTCACCCGCCTCCATCGGCAGGCTGGCCTGCGCCGGCGCCGGAGGTGGCGCGGAGATCGGGGCCGGGGCGGGCGCTTGCGCGGCGGTGGGTGCCGGCGCGGGCGCCGCTGCAGGGGCGGCGGCCGCGGCGGCCGCCTTCTCGGCAGCGGACTTGCGCGGCGCACGCGTGCGCGGTGCGTCCGCACTCTTGGGTTCGGCGCGCTTGGCGTCGGACGGGTCTTGGGTTTCGATATCGGACACGGGCAAACCTCGTGGGGCGCCGTTGGGACAGGCCGTAGTGAATCAGGAGGGAGGTCGAGCGTCGCGCGGTACGCGCGGGAGGGGCGAAGCGGACCGCCCCTTACGGTCGTGCAATGAATCTAGCATCCGCCGCGCGGCGCCGTAAAGCGCGCGCGGCGGGAATGGGCGGCCTTCAGATCGCCTTGTCGATCATCTGGCTGAGCTGGCCCTTGCTGACGGCGCCGATCTGCGTCGCCTCGACCTTGCCGTGCTTGAACACCATCAGGGTCGGGATGCCGCGCACGCCGTAGGTGCGGGGGGTCTTCTGGTTCTCGTCGATGTTCAGCTTGACGATCTTCAGCTTGCCCTCGTACTGCCTGGCCAGCTCGTCGAGCATCGGCGCGATGGCCTTGCACGGGCCGCACCATTCAGCCCAGAAGTCGAGCAGCACGGGAGTGTCGGACTCGAGCACGTCCTTCTGGAAGGCATCGTCGTTGACGTGGGTAATCAGGTCGCTCACCAGGATCTCCATGGTTGCGTGGAAAGGGGGTTTGGGACCGCGCGGCCGGCATCGGCTACACTGGGGCGCCCATGTTGCGCGGTTCTAACCGGAAGACTGCGGGGATTGCCGTTGCGGCAAGCCTCCATTCCAGCGTAACTCGGGTCGCTATTCAAGCGATTCAAGGGTGGTGACGGAGGGTTCCGTTGTCATAGGCGAGCCGGCTGGCGCACGAGCCGACTCGCCTATGCCAGCGGAACCGTCGGTCCCAGCCTCCACCGGCGGAGCCAGGCGGCAATGCGCGCGCAGGACCGGTCCAAGGCGATCGGCCAGGACGCACGCGCGGTCGGCCCACCCCGCACCCTCAACCGTTCCGCGCCTGCCAGGCGGCGGAGCCGGGCCCGGCCATGCGCCCGCCCGCATTCCATCCAGTGACCCATGTCCGAAACCGTACTGACTGACACCTTCTTCACCAACTTCGACCTCCACCCGCTGCTGCAGCAGGGCCTCGCCGAGGCCGGCTTCACCCGCTGCACGCCGATCCAGGCGCTCACCCTGCCGCTCGCGCTGACCGGACGCGACGTCGCCGGCCAGGCGCAGACCGGCACCGGCAAGACCTGCGCCTTCCTGGTCGCGCTGATGAACCGCCTGCTGACCCGCCCGGCGGTCGCCGAGCGCAAGGATTCCGATCCGCGCGCGCTGATCATCGCACCGACCCGCGAGCTCGCCATCCAGATCGACAAGGACGCGCGCAGCATCGGCCGCCACACCGGCCTGAAGACCGCGCTGATCTATGGCGGCGTCGACTACGACAAGCAGCGCCAGCAGCTGAAGGACGGCTGCGACATCATCATCGCCACGCCCGGCCGCCTGCTCGACTACTACAAGCAGCAGGTGTTCGGCTTCAACGGCGTCGAGGTGATGGTGATCGACGAGGCCGACCGCATGTTCGACCTCGGCTTCATCAAGGACGTGCGCTTCATTTTCCGCCGCCTGCCGGCGCGCGAGCAGCGCCAGGTATTGCTGTACTCGGCCACGCTCAGCCACCGCGTGCTCGAACTGGCCTATGAGCACATGCACGAGGCCGAAAAGCTGGTGGTGGAGACCGACAACATCACCGCCGACAAGGTGCGCCAGGTCGTCTACTTCCCGGCCAAGGAAGAGAAGATGCCGCTGCTGCTCAACCTGCTGGAGCGCGAGAAGCCCAGCCGCAGCATCGTCTTCGTCAACACCAAGGCCGCTGCCGAACGCATCACCGAGCGGGTCAAGCGCCAGGGTTACCGCGTCGGCGCACTCTCCGGCGACGTGCCGCAGCTGAAGCGCCAGAAGCTGCTGCAGCGCTTCCAGGACGGCCAGCTCGACATGCTGGTGTGCACCGACGTGGCCGCGCGCGGCCTGCACATCCCGGCGGTCAGCCACGTCTTCAACTACGACCTGCCGCAGGACGCCGAGGACTACGTACACCGCATCGGCCGCACCGCACGCCTCGGCGCCGAGGGCGACGCGGTCAGCTTCGCCTGCGACCTGTACGCGATGAGCCTGCCGGACATCGAGGCCTACATCGGGCAGAAGATCCCGGTGGCGACAGTCGAGCCGGACCTGCTGGTCATGCCCAAGCCGCACGCGATCGATCCGCAGTTCGCCGAACAGGCCGCGGCCGACAGCGAGCAGTTCGGCGACAAGGTCGAGCCGCGTGGGGACGAACGCAAGGGGCCGCGCGACGGTTCGCGCCGCAGTGGCCGTGGTGGCGAGCGTGGTCCGCGCGAAGGTCGTCCGCCGCGCGCGCCGCGTCCGCCGCGCGACGAAGGCGAGGCCGCGGTGACGACCGAGCCGCAGCCGGGCGTGGTTGCCTCCGGCGCCAGTACGCCGGCCACTGCACCGGCGCCAGAGGGCGGCGAAGGTGCCCACAAGCGGCGGCGTCGTCGTGGCGGCCGTGGCCGCCGCCGCGAGGGTGGCGAGAACGCCGCCCCGCCTGTCCAGGCCACGGTGGAGAGCCGCGCGCCGCATGGCGAGCGCAAGCCGCCGCGTGAGCGTGGCGCCGGCCCATCGCGGCCGTCGCGGCAGGTGGCGGTGCAGTCGGGCGTGACCGATGTGCCCTCCAAGAAGCCGGGCTTCTTCCGCCGCCTGACGCGCCTGTTCACCGGGCGCTGAGCAAGCTTTGATTCCTTCTCCCCCTCCGGGGAGAAGGGGCGCCGAGGGTCGGGCTCGCACGGGCTGGTCAAAGCCACGCTATGACGAGGCCGTGTCGCAAGAGTGGCCCCTCGCCTCAACCCTCACCCCAGCCCTTTCCCCGCAGGGAGAGGGAGCCGCTTGCGGCCTCGTCCGAGGTCTCCAGGCAGCTTCCACAAGCACCCCACGCATCCCGTATCCTTGGCCGCTAATGCGGGACAAGGAGCCACACGCGGTGATCCGCTTCGACCAGGTGAGCAAGCGCTACGAGGGCGGCCATGAGGCGCTCTCGCAACTGTCCTTCGAGGTGGCGGCCGGCGAAATGGCCTTCGTCACCGGCCATTCCGGCGCCGGCAAGAGCACCCTGCTCAAACTGATCGCGCTGATCGAGCGGCCCTCGCACGGGCAGATCGTGGTCGAAGGGCAAAGCCTCGCCAAGGTCGGCCGCGGTGGCATTCCCAAACTGCGGCGCCGGCTGGGCATGGTGTTCCAGGACCACCGCCTGTTGATGGACCGCACCGTGTTTGCCAATGTCGAGTTGCCGCTGACGATTGGCGGCATCGCGCCGGCCGAACGCAGCCGCCGCGTGCGTGCGGCGCTGGAGAAGGTCGGCCTGCTCGCGTACGAGCGCCAGTTGCCCGACTCGCTTTCCACCGGCGAGCAGCAGCGTGTCGGTATCGCCCGCGCCATCGTGGCGCGCCCGGCGGTACTGATCGCAGACGAACCGACCGGCAACCTCGACCCGCAACTGGCCGTCGAAATCATGGGCCTGTTCGCTGAATTCCAGGACATCGGCACCACCGTGCTGGTGGCCAGCCACGACCTGCCGCTGATCAAACGCATGCACAAGCGCGTGGTCGTGCTGGACCACGGTCGGCTGGTCGCCGACATCCCGGGGGAGGAGGTGCTGTGAGCGCTCCTGCCATGACTGAAAAAGCCGCGCCGCGCAGCGAGCGCAGCCAGGCCCGCCGTTTCGCCGGCTGGCGCGAGCATCACGGTTGGAGCGCGGCGGCGAGCCTGCGCCGGCTCGGCGGCCGCCCGCTCGGCACGCTCATGACCGTCGCGGTGCTGGGCCTGGCGCTGGCCCTCCCGCTGGCGTTCTACCTGCTGCTGGCCAACGTGCAGTCGATGGGTAATGCGCTCGGGCAGAACCCCGCGGTCAGCGTGTTCCTGAAAACCGACCAGGCCGGCGCGCAGGCCAACCTGCTGGCCGGCGAGCTGCGCGGCCGCGCGGACGTGGCGGCGGTGACGGTCAAGACGCCGCAACAGGGCCTGGACGAACTGGCCACGCTGCAGGGTTTCTCCGGCGCCGTGCACGCGCTGGACGACGCCAACCCGCTGCCCTGGGTGCTGGTGGTGCAACCCAGGACGGGCCTGGATGCGGCGGCGGTGGACAAGCTGGTGGAGTCGCTGCGTGGCGAACGCGCCGTCGACCTGGTGCAGGACAGCAGCCAATGGCGGCAGCGGCTCGACGCACTGCTGGATGTCGGGCATCGCGCGGTGCTGGTGCTGGCCGGGCTGCTCGCGCTGGCGGCGCTGCTGGTGGTGGGCAATACGGTGCGGACGGACATCGCCAGTCGCAGCGAGGAGATCGGCGTGCTGATGCTGCTGGGCGCCAGCCGAGCCTTCGTGCGGCGGCCATACCTGTACGCCGGCATCTGGTATGGCCTGTTCGGCGGTGTGCTTGCCTCGCTGCTGGCGATGGCGATCGAACTGGCGCTGGCCGGCCCCGCTGCCGAGCTCGATCGCGCCTATGGCGGCCGGCTCATGCTCGGCGCACTGCCTTGGTGGTTGCTGCTGGCCGTCCCGCTGGCGGCGGCCGTGCTGGGTTGGGTCGGCGCGCGGCTGGTCAGCGCCTGGCAACTGCGCAAGGCGGCCTAGTGACCGTCTTCGCAACCCGCGCGCGGTGCGATGGTGCAAGATAGCCCCGGGTGACGCGCGGGGCGTACACGGGGTTCGATGTGGATGGGTGGGGCATGAATGCAGACGTTGGCAGCCACGGCGCCGGCACCGCTCCGCGGGTGTTGGTGGTGGATGGCTCCAAGGTGGTGCGCCAGCTGATCACTCGCGTGCTCAAGGCCGAGCTGCCGGAAGCCGAGCTGATCGGCTGCGGCAGCGGCGCCGAGGCGCGCGAGCTGATCGAGCAGGGCCCGTTCGACTTCATCACCATTGCGCTGCGCCTGCCCGACATGGACGGGCTGGAACTGGCCCGCCACGTGCGCGAAGCGGCACAGGCGTACGTGCCGATCGTGGTGGTTTCCGGCGACGTCGATGCGCGCCTGCACAAGCGCGAACTAGGAGACGTCACCGACTACTTCGACAAGTCGCTGGGCTTCCAGGCCCTGGCCGATTTCATTCGCGGCTACGTGCGGCCGGAGGCCACCGCCGAGGGCACCGTGCTGTACGTGGAAGACAGCCGCGTGGTGGCGCTGGCCACCCGCCGCATGCTGGAGAAGATCGGCCTGACCGTTCGCCACGTGGTCAGTGTCGAAGACGCGTTGGCGATGCTGGAAACCGATCGCGCCCAGGGCAACGTCGGCGCCGACGTGGTACTCACCGACGTCAGCCTGAAAGGCGAACTCACCGGCGGCGACCTGCTCGAGCGCATCCGCAGCCAGTTCGGCTACGGCAAGGGCCAACTGCCCGTGCTGGTGATGACCGGTGACGAGAACCCCGCCAACCAGGCCGCGCTGCTCAGGGCCGGCGCCAACGACCTGGTCGAGAAGCCGGTCGAGGAAAAGCTGCTGGTGACCAAGCTGCTGTTTCAGCTGCGTGTGGCCAAGCACCTGCGCGGGCGGGCCGAAGGCGCGTGAGCGAGGCCGCCGAAGCCGAGCGCATCCGCCTGGAGCCCTCCTGGAAAGCACACCTGGGTGACTATCTCGAACGCCCGGACATGCGCAAGCTGGCCGATTTCCTGCGCGCCGAGAAGCGCGCCGGCAAGGTGCTCTACCCGCCCGGTCCGGAGATCTTCAACGCCTTCGCCCATACGCCCTTCGACAAGGTGCGCGTGGTGATCCTGGGCCAGGACCCCTACCACGGACCCGGCCAGGCGCACGGATTGTGCTTTTCGGTGCGCCCGGGCGTGCCGATACCGCCTTCGTTGCTGAACATCTTCGCCGAGATCGAGCGCGATCTCGGCATCCCGCGCCCCGACCACGGCTGCCTCACCCCCTGGGCCGACCAGGGGGTGCTGCTGCTCAACAGCGTGCTGACGGTCGAGCAGGGCCGTGCCGGCGCGCACCAGAACAAGGGCTGGGAGGGCTTCACCGATGCCGCCATCGAGGCGCTCAACCGCGAGCGCGAGGGGCTGGTGTTCCTGCTCTGGGGTGCCTATGCGCAGCGCAAGGGCAGGCTGGTCGACCCGAAGCGGCACCTGGTGCTGAGCTCGGTGCATCCCTCGCCGCTGTCGGCGCATCGCGGCTTCATCGGCAACGGCCATTTTTCTGCCGCCAACCGCTACCTGCAAAGCCGTGGCCAGGCTCCGATCGACTGGGCGCTGCCACCTCGCGCGCGGCTGGTGGCCGGCTAGCGCGGTCCGGCGCAGCTTGGGACGTCAGCTAGACGTCCGTCCACATGCGCAACAGGTTGGCGTGCGACTTGCTGACGGCGTCGAACGTGGCGCTCTTGCCTTCCCGCCCGAAGATCTGTCGCTTGGCGTTGTCCAGATCCCACAGCAACTCGCGCCTGGCGGGATCGCGCACCTGGCTCTGCACCCAGATGATCGCCGCGTGGCGCGTGCCCTCGGTGACCGGTGCCACGTGGTGCAGGGAATTGGCTGGATAGGCGATGGCCGAGCCCGCTTCGAGCTTGAACTCAGCCCCCATGCCCTGGCTCTGCACCACCAGCTCGCCGCCGACGTAGCTGTTGGGGTCCGAGAGGAAAAGGGTGATGGCCACGTCGCTGCGCACGGCCCCGCCCATGCCTCCCATCACGGCAGCGTCGACATGCGGGCCGTACTGCATGCCCACGTCGTAGCGGTTGAACAGCACCTGGGTCATGGCGGCCGGCAGCAACGCCGTTTGCAGCAGGCCGTTGCGGAGGAATGCGTTGCGCACGATCTCCCGCAACTGAGGCAACCTGTCGTTGCCCGCATCGACCTGCAGGTTCTTCTTGACTTCGCGGGCCGACCACCCGGCGGTGCTGCTGCCGTCGACGAACGATGCCGTCACGAGCTCTCCCTGCAGCATGCGCAGTTCGTCGGGGGTCAGTACGTTGGTGCAGATGATCAAAATGCGTCCTCTTGGGCCCACGGCCGATGAACGGGGAAGCGATTCCGTTGAGTATAGTCAGGCGGCGCTAGGCCGGTTCCGTCAGGTATCGGACGCAACCATGGAATGCCGTCGAGGAACCCTGGGATGGCGGCGCTGGCGCCTGGACGGACGCGACGGCAGCGGCTCGCTGCACTTCACGGTCGATAGATCGCTCATGTGAACAATGGGCCGCATGACCGCGCGGCGAGGGCTGGCGATGCCGCCCCAATTGCTGTACGATTCGGTTCAATAAAACCCCGCAGCTGCAACTTTCCGACCCTTTAGCACTCTCAATAGGGGAGTGCTAAGCTGCGAATTCATTGCCGGAGGTTCCATATGTCCCAAGCCTTGGTGACCGCCAACCTGCCGATCCCCAGCGTCGTTGGCAGCCTGGATGCCTACATCTCGGCCGTACACCGCATCCCGGTGCTCAGCCACGATGAGGAGCAGGCGCTGGCGCGCCGCTTCAACGAAGAGGACGACCTGAGCTCGGCCAAGAAGCTGGTGATGTCGCACCTGCGCTTCGTCGTGCATGTGGCGCGTGGCTATTCGGGCTACGGCCTGCAACTGGGCGACCTGATCCAGGAAGGCAACATCGGCCTGATGAAGGCGGTCAAGCGCTTCGACCCGGACCAGGGCGTGCGGCTCGTCAGTTTCGCAGTGCACTGGATTCGTGCCGAGATGCACGAGTTCATCTTGCGCAACTGGCGCATCGTCAAGGTCGCCACCACCAAGGCCCAGCGCAAGTTGTTCTTCAACCTGCGCAAGAGCAAGAAGCGCCTGGGCTGGATGAATGCCGAAGAAGTGCGTGTGGTCGCCCACGACCTGGGCGTGCCGGAGGCGACCGTGCGCGAGATGGAATCGCGCCTGTCGGGCCGTGATATCGGTTTCGAGGCCCCCGCCGACGCGGACGACGACGCCAAGCCGGCACCGGAGGCCTTCCTGGTCGACGACGGTGCCGATCCATATGACAACGTGTCCGACGCCGACCAGGCCGACAATCAGCTGGAGACGCTCTCCACCGCCTTGGCCAAGCTGGACGACCGCTCGCGCGACATCATCCAGCGTCGCTGGCTCAACGAGGACAAGGCCACGTTGCAGGACCTGGCCGACGAGTACGGTGTCTCGGCCGAACGCATCCGCCAGGTCGAGGCGAACGCGATGAAGAAGATGCGCGCATTGTTCTGAGACGCGCGCTTCCGGCGTGTTAACCGAGGCGGCCCTTCGCAGGGCCGCTTTGCGTTTGCGTTCCACGCCTCTCTACAAGGAGGCGAGGCGAAGGCGGCTCAGAGCCGCTCTGCCAGCAGCTTCTCCAGCTGCCGCTGGTCGGCCGCGAATTTGCGGATACCTTCGGCCAGCTTGTCGCTGGCCATCGCGTCCTCGTTCATGCCCCAGCGGAAACGCGCCTCGTCGATGGCCGGCGGGCGCTCTGTACGCGTGCCGTCGTCGGACAGGCGCCGCGGCAGCGCATCCTCCGAAGCGTCCAGCTCCTGCAGCAGGTCCGGGCTGATGGTCAGGCGATCACAGCCGGCCAGCGCCTGGATCTGGCCCACGTTGCGGAAGCTCGCGCCCATCACTACGGTGCCGTAACCGTGGGTCTTGTAGTAGCGGTAGATGCGCCGCACCGACTGCACGCCCGGATCCTCGTCAGGTGCGTACTGCTTGACCCCGGTGTTGGCCACGTACCAGTCCATGATGCGGCCGACGAACGGCGAGATCAGGAACACGCCCGCCTCGGCGCTGGCCACCGCCTGTTCGAAGGCGAACAGCAGCGTCATGTTGCACTGGATGCCACGGCGTTCCAGCTCGCGCGCCGCGCACACTCCCTCCCAGGTGGAGGCCAGCTTGATCAGCACGCGATCGCGCTTGATGCCGGCGTCCTCGTACATCCCGATCAGCCGCTCAGCCTTGGCGATGCTGGCGTCGGTGTCGAAGGACAGGCGCGCATCCACTTCGGTCGAGACCCGCCCTGGCACAAGCTCCAGGATCTTGCGTCCGACCGCCACCGCCAGCTGGTCGCTGGCATCGATCAGTTGCTGCTCGCGCGAGTGGCTTTTTGCCCTCGCCCAGGCCAGCGATTCCTCCAGCAGCGAGGCGTAGCTGCTCTGGGTGATGACCTTGAGCAGCAGCGAAGGATTGGTGGTGGCGTCCACCGGCCGCCAGCGGGCGATCGCTTCGATATCGCCGGTATCGGCGACGACGGTGGTGTATTGGCGCAGTTGTTCGAGTTGGGAGGGCACGATGGGAATCCGAAGCTCAGGGGATGTCAGAAGGGCGCTTGTCCGCGGTAGGTACGTCAACCGCATCGGCGCCGGTGACGATGCGGGCGTGGCGCTGGTAGGTCCAGTAGGCCCAGGCCCAGTCCAGCAGCACGACCAGCCGGTTGCGGAAGCCGATCAGGAAGTACACGTGGGCCAGCAGCCAGACCCACCACGCCGGCGGGCCGGACAGCCGTAGCCGCCCGAATTGTGCCACCGCGGCCATGCGCCCGATGGTGGCGAGCGCACCCTGGTCGCGGTAGTGGAACGGAGCGGGCGTCGAATCGGCGTCGAGGCACGCACGAATGCGGGCGGCCACGTGGCGCCCCATCTGCTTGGCTGCCGGCGCCACACCCGGCACCCGTGTGCCGTCGGTGCACTCGACGCAGGCCAGGTCGCCGATCACGAACACCTCCGGGTGTGCCGGCAGGCTGAGATCGGCAGCCACCCGCACACGCCCGGCCCGGTCGGTTGGCGCGTCCAGCCTTCGCCCCAGCGGCGAAGCGGCCACGCCGGCGGCCCACAGCACGGTGTAAGCCTCGAGCGGCACGTTACCCAGGCAGACGCCCTCGCCGTCGATCGCGGTCACCGCGGTGCCGATCTGCACCTCCACGCCCAGGCGCTCGAGCTGGCGCTGCGCCTTGGCCGACAGGGTCGGGTCGAACGCCGGCAGCAGCCGCGGGCCGGCCTCCACCAGCAGTACCCGCGCGCGGCGTGGATCGCTGCGGCGGAACTCGCGCGGCAGCGTATGCCGAGCGATCTCGGCCAGCGTGCCGGCCAGCTCCACGCCGGTCGGTCCGCCGCCGACCACCACGAAGTTGAGCCAGGCCTGGCGCCGTGCCGGATGGTCCTCGCGCTCGGCCCGCTCGAAGGCGAGCAGCACGCGCCGGCGGACCGCGAAGGCGTCGTCCAGGGTCTTCAGCCCCGGCGCCCAGCGCGCCCAGTCGTCATGGCCGAAGTAGGCGTGGGTGGCGCCGGTGGCGACGATGAGGAAGTCGTAGCCAAGCATTTCGTGCGCAAAATGCACGCGCTGCGCCGCGAGATCGACGTCCAGGGCTTCGTCCAGCAGCACGGTCACGTTGTCCTGCTTGCGCAGGATCTGCCGTAGCGGCGCGGCGATGGAGGGCGCGGACAGACCGGCGGTGGCAACCTGGTAAAGCAGCGGCTGGAACAGGTGGTGGTTGCGCCGGTCGACCAGGGTGACGCGTACGGGCGCGCCAGCCAGCGCGCGGGCGGCGGCCAGTCCGCCGAAGCCGCCGCCGAGGATCACCACGTGGGGAAGCGCCGCACCATCGTCCATGGGCTTTCCTCTGCGAGATTCGGTCCATCCATTGTCCCATCCCGGGACGTAGATGCCGAACAATCGCGCGGTCGTGCGGGAGCACCACCGACGGGCCGCGTGGTGGTGTCGACGCCCCGGCGCTCACGGGGGCGTGGCAGGATCAATGCAAGTTGCCGGTGGTCAGTACAAGTCGATCGGATCGACGTCGAGCGACCAGCGCACGCGCCGCGCCGACGGCAACCCGGCGAGTGCGTGCTGCCAGGGACGCAGCGCAGCGTGCAACGGGCCACGGGTATCGGCTTCGACCAGCAACTGCCCCCGGTGGCGTCCGGCGCGCAGCGGCATCGGCGCGGGCATCGGTCCGGCGATGCGCAGTGCCGGGTCGGCAGGCAGCGCCGCGTGTGCCTCGGCGAGGAAGGCGTCCACTGGCGCGCGCTGGTGCGCATCGACGCGCAGCAGCGCCTGGTGGCTGTAGGGCGGCAGCATCGCCTGCTGCCGTTCGGCCAGCAGTTCGCGCGCGGAGGCCGCGTAGCCATGCGCGAGCAGGCCGCGCAGCAGCGGATGGTCCGGATGGTGTGTCTGCAGCAGCACGCGCCCCGGCTTGCGTGCGCGCCCGGCGCGTCCGGCGACCTGCACCACGAGCTGGGCCAGGCGCTCGCCGGCACGAAAGTCCACGCTGTGCAAGCCCTCGTCCACGCCGACGATCGCCACCAGCGTCAGGTTGGGCAGGTCGTGCCCCTTGGCCAGCATCTGGGTACCGACCAGGATCGCGGCGGCGTCATCCCTGAGCCCGTCGAGCAGTTGTTCGAAGGCGTCGCGGCGACGGGTGGTCTCGCGGTCGATGCGCAGTACCGGCACGTCGGGGAAGCGTGCGGCCAGGGCCTCCTCCAACCGCTCGGTGCCCTGGCCTTGCGGCTTGAGCTCGACGCCGCCACACGCCGGGCAGACGCCCGGCATGGCGGCGTGGCGATCGCAGTGGTGGCAGACCAGCATGCGCCGCTGCGCATGCACGGTCATCGGACGCTCGCAGCGCGGGCATTCGGCATGCCAGCCACAGGCATGACACAGCAGTGCCGGCGCATAGCCGCGGCGGTTGCGGAACACCAGCACCTGTTCACCGCGCTCGACCGTGTCGGCCACCGCCCCCAGCAGCGCGGGTGACAGGCCATGGTCCAGGCGCTGCGCGCGCATGTCCACGATCTGCACCTGCGGCCGACGCACGGCCCCCGGGCGGGCGCGCAGGTGCAGGGCGAGGTAGCGGCCGGCATCCACGTTGGCCAGCGATTCCAGCGAGGGTGTGGCCGAACCCAGCAGCACCGGCACGCCCAGCGTACGGCCGCGTACCAGCGCCAGGTCGCGAGCGTGGTAGCGGAAGCCCTCCTGCTGCTTGTAGGCGCCGTCGTGCTCCTCGTCGACCACGATCAGCCCGGCCTGCGGCAGTGGCGTGAACACCGCCGAGCGGGTACCCAGCACCACCCGCGCCTCCCCGCTGCGAGCGCGCAGCCAGGCGCGCGCGCGCTCGCCCTCGGCGAGGTTGGAGTGGATCACTTCGACCGGTACACCCAGCCGCTCGCGCAGGCGGCGCAAGGTCTGCGGCGCCAGGCCGATCTCCGGCACCAGCAGCAATGCCTGCTTTCCGGCCGCCAGCGCCTGCGCGATCAGCGCGAGATAGACCTCGGTCTTGCCGCTGCCGGTCACGCCATCGAGCAGGAACGGCTGGAAGCGGCCGAAGCTCTGGGCGACGGCATCCACCGCGGCTTGTTGCTCGGCCCCCAGGGGCGGCGCGGGCGCAGGTGCTGGCCCGGTCGGCGCGAACACGCGTGGTTCGACCAGCCCGGCGTCCAGCAGGCGCCGCGCGGCGGGGCGCCAGCCGGGCAGGGCGGTGTCCAGTTCGGCCGTGGTGTGCGGCGCTTCGGCCAGCAGATCGAGCAACGCGCGGCTGGAACCGCGGCGGCTGCCCGCGTCCCGTGCGCTCTGCCCAGCCACCGTGAGTGCGTAGCCGGGCTCGGCCGTCTGCGGTAACGGCCGCGGTTCGCGCAGCGCGAGTGGCAGCGCGTTGGCGTAGGCCTCGCCCGGTGCGGCCAGCCAGTAGTCCGCGGCCCAGGCAAGCGTCTGCATCATTTCGGCGTCGAGCAGCGGGCCTTCGTCCAGCACGTGCAGCACGCTCTTCAAGCGCGTGCCCGCGACGGCGGCCTCGACGTCGGTCGCCACCACCACGCCAACCATCTTCTTGTGGCCGAACGGCACCAGCACGCGGCTGCCGGCCGCCACGCCGCCGGCGGGAGGCAGGTAGTCGAACAAGCGGGCGAGCGGAACCGGCAGGGCGACGCGGACGACGGCGGGCATGGCGACCTCGTGGGCGGCCCAGTGTAACGGCTCGGCCACGGTGTCCTGCGGGCGGGCGAGGGCCTGCTGCCCTCTCATCTAGGAATTCTTCCTAAGTGGCTCTCCTCAGGAAGAAATTTCGCTTATCCACAAAGCTTGTGGATAAGTCTGTGGACGGGACGGGGAGAGAGCTGTCAAAGCCCCGTCATGGTGCCTTCGGGTACGCGCTGGGCAAAAAATAACCAGCAAATTTAGGTCCAAAAAATCAAAGGTTTGCGTGCAAGCATGTGACCGTGTTCACGCCCTGCTCATGCTTCCCCGATCGGCCTTGACAGCCCCATGACGCTGTGCACAACCGCCATGACAGGCAGTTTTTTCGATCGCCCCGGGCGGCCGTGGCCGGCCGATTCAGTGCCCGGCGCCCAGCACCACCGCAAGCCCCAATACCGACGACAGCAGCCAGAAGTAGCACCAGCCGATGAACCAGTACTTGATCACGGTCATCGCCCAACCCTGGCGGTAGATGCGCTTCTGCATCAGCAGCAGGTAGGTGGGCATCCACAGAAACACGGCCCCCTGCAGGTAACCGAAGACGTAGCCGGTCCATGCTGCGTGCGGCCGCAGCCAGGTCGAGAGCATGCCCAGCACCGCCACCAGCAGCAACGCGAGAAACAGGAAGGCGTGGCTGTGCAGCGCCACGATCAGGTGCTCCATGTAGAGCCGGCGCTTGAACACGTAGAACAGCTTCAACAGCAGGGCGAAGATCGGGATCATCACGACCATGGCCTGCGGCAGCACGGCGAACACGCCGGTGATCAGCCGCTCCCGGGCCAACTGCCGGGCCTCGGGGTTTTCGTCGCCGAACGCCTCCTTGATGTTGGTCAGCATGCGGTGCACGTAAAGGTCCAGCCGCTCGTTCATGAACTGCGGCAACCAGGCGACGTGGACGATCTGGTGGTCCATCTTGCTGGTCAGATGCACTGGACGATCCAGGCCTCCGGCGTCACGTGCCGCCGCACTGGACGCCCGTGCCGGCGCCTTGCCCAGTTCGGCCAGGCGCTTGTTCGCCTGCTCGCGCAGCTGGTTCTCGGCAGCATCGATCCCGGGCAGCGCAACCGTCGGCATGGTCTTGCGCGTGGCTTCGAGCTCGCCCTGGCTCTTGGCCAGCCTGGCCTGCACTTCCTGCGCGGTGCGCGCCTCGGCGAACGTGTTCTGCCCGCTCCCGGTGCGCCCCGATTCGGCCACGCGCTTGTTCATCACCACGTCCACCGCCAGGTGGAAAGCAAAGAAGGCCAGCAGGCACAGCACGAACATCAGCCGGAACGGGGCCACATAACGCTGCCGGCGTCCGGAGAAATATTCGAGCGTGAGGAAGCCGGGCTTGCTCAGCAGCGGCGGCAGCGTATGGAAGATGCGCCCGTCCACGTGCAGGAACATGTCCATGCCGTCTTCGAGCATGTGGTGCACGGGCTTGAGCACGCTGTGCACGGACTGGCCGCAGTGGTGGCAGAACTCCCCCCCCAGCGGCGTGCCGCAGTTGGCGCAATGCAGGGTGCCGGCTTCAGTCAGCTCGTTCATGGACACTCGCCCCCGTGAAAGCGTGCGATCTTGGCACAGCAGGCTATCCGGGGCAGCCCCGCCGACTCGGCTAGAATGGCGCGCCCTCCCGGATACAAGAGCTGATGAAGACCATCGACCGCGCGCGCGTCGTGCACGAGGTCCGCGCCACCGTGCGCCTGGCCCTGCCGTTGGTGTTCGCGCAACTGGCGGCGGTCGGCACCAACGTGGTCGACGCCGTGCTTTCCGGGCATTTCAGCGCGCATGTGCTCGGTGCGGTGGCGGTGGGCACCAGCGTGTGGACGTTGGCGATCGTCAGCGGCATCGGCGTGATGATGGCGGTGCCACCGTCGGTGGCGCAGCTCGACGGCGCCGACCGGCGCCCGGAAGTGGGCGCCGTGTTCCGCCAGGCGCTGTGGCTGGCGGTCATGCTGGGCACGCTGCTGTGGTTCGGCGTCCGTCACGCCGAGCCGCTGGTCAACCTGATCGGCGTGGCGCCGGGCCTGCGCCACGACGTCAACGAGTTCCTGCACGCGATCAGCTGGGGCGCGCCGGCGCTGGCCTGCTACTTCACCTTGCGCGGGCTGTCCGAGGGGTTGTCGCTGACGCGCCCGTCGATGATCTTCAGCCTCGGCGGCCTGGCCGTACTGGCGCCGCTGGGCTACGTCTTCATGTTCGGCAAGCTGGGCCTGCCGCCACAGGGCGCGCGGGGCTGCGGCATCGCCACCGCCCTGGTGCTGTGGCTGGAGATGCTGGGCTTCCTCCTCTACGTGCTGTGCCACCGCAATTACCGGGGGCTGAACCTGCTCGAGCGATTCGAGTGGCCGCACTGGCGGCGCATCGGCGCGCTGCTGCACATCGGGCTGCCGATGGCGGTGACGCTGCTGGCTGAAGCCGGGCTGTTCGTGGCCACGGCGTTGCTGATCGGCACCATGGGCGAGGACGTGGTTGCCAGCCACCAGGTGGCGATCAACGTGGCCTCGGTGTTCTTCATGGTCCCGCTGGGCGTGGCCATGGCGATCACCGTGCGGGTGGGCAATGCGGTCGGCCGCGGCGATGCGCGCGGCGTGCGCTACGCCGGTTTCTGCGGCATCGGCCTGACCCTGGTCACCCAGCTGGTCTCGGCCGGTTTCATGCTGGGCCTGCCGCATGCGATCGCCTCGCTGTACACCGGAAACGCCACGGTGATAGCGCTGGCCGCGCAGCTGCTGGTGCTAGCCGGCCTGTTCCAGTTCTCCGACGGCATCCAGGTCGCTTCCAACGGCGCGCTCAGGGGCCTGAAGGACACCCGCGTACCGATGGCGATCACCCTGTTCGCCTACTGGGGCGTGGGCATGCCGGTGGGCTGGTGGCTGGCATTTCGCCACGGCCTGGGCGCGCGCGGCATGTGGATGGGCCTGATCGCGGGGCTGAGCGTGGCGGCGGTGCTGCTGTTCACGCGCTTCTGGCGCAGCGCCTGGCGACACCGCTGGCAGGCGACCCCGCCGGAGGACCGCATGACGGTGAATTCGCAAGCGGTTACGCTCAACGATCACTTGTGAGGACCGACCGATGAGTACCCCGCCGCCGCTCCACCGCCCGAACGGATTCTGGGCCTTCCTGCGCGTGATCGGCCGCGGTTTCAACGTGGTGCGGCTGGTGATCCTCAACCTGGTGTTCTTCGCGCTGCTGTTCGTGGTGCTGCTGCTGATCGTCGGCGGCGTGGCCGGCAACCGGCTGGCGCATACCATCAAGGACGGCAGCGTGCTGGTGCTGCAGCCCAAGGGCGAGCTGGTCGAGCAGTACAGCATCGAGCCGCTGCAGCGCGCGCTGCAGAGCCTGTCGGGCGAGCCGCCGAAGCAGGTGCAAATGCGCGACCTGGTCGGAGCCATCGACACGGCTGCGCACGACGGGCGGATCAGCCGCATCCTGCTGCTGCCGGACGAGCTCAAGGGCGGCGGCTTTGCAGCGCTGCGTGAGGTCGGCGCAGCGCTGGACCGCTTCCGCGCCGCCGGCAAGCCGGTGATCGTGTGGGGCGTGAACTTCGACCAGGGCCAGTACTACCTGGCCGCGCATGCCGACCGCATCCTGCTCGACCCGCAGGGCGGCGTGATGATCACCGGGCTGGCCAGCTACCGGCTGTTCTACAAGGACCTGCTCGACAAGCTGGGCGTAGACGTCCATCTGTTCCGCGTCGGCCGCTACAAGAGCGCGGCCGAGCCGTACATCCTCGACCACGCCTCGGACGACGCCAAGGCCGCCGACCGCTTCTGGATGGGCGGCCTGTGGGACGAATACATCGACGAGGTGGCGAAGCTGCGTCGGCTCGATCCGGCGGTGTTCCGCGCCGACATCGACAGCCTGCCCGACGCCATCGCACGCACCCAGGGCGACCTGGCGCAGCTCGCGCAGGACGAACACCTGGTCGATGGCACCGCCACGCGGGCGCAACTGGATGCGATGATGCGCAAGGCCGGCGTGCCCGACGGCGACAAACCGCAGGAAGGCTTCCGCCAGGTCGGCCTCTCGCGCTATGTCGCCAACCTCGAGCACGACAGCCGTTTCGGCCCGGGTGTTGCCGTGGTGGTGGCCGAGGGCGAGATCGTCGGCGGCCGCCAGCCGCAGGGCAGCATCGGTGGCGAATCCACCGCCGCGCTGATTCGCGCCGCGCGGGAAGACCACCGCACCAAGGCCCTGGTCCTGCGCATCAACTCGCCAGGTGGCGAGGTCTACGCCGCCGAGCAGATCCGGCGCGAGGTGGAGCTGACGCGCAAGGGGGGCATCCCGGTGGTGGTCTCGATGGGCAACGTGGCCGCCAGTGGCGGCTACTGGATCGCGATGAACGCCGATCGCATCTTCGCCGATCCCAATACCATCACCGGTTCGATCGGCATCTTCGGCATGTACTACGCGATACCAGGCACACTGGACAAGATCGGCATCCACAGCGACGGCGTGGGCACCGGTCCGATGGCCGGCGCCTTCGACATCACCCGGCCGCTCGATCCGAAGGCCGGCGCGGTGATCCAGGCCATCATAGACAAGGGCTACCGCGACTTCGTCGGCAAGGTGGCGCAGGCGCGTGGCAAGACTTTCGGGGCGATCGACGCGATCGCCCAAGGCCGCGTGTGGACCGGCCGGCAGGCGCTCGAGCGCGGCCTGGTCGACCAGCTCGGCGGCATGGATGCCGCGCTCGACGCGGCGGCGACGCTGGCGAAACTGGGCAAGGACTACCACGTGCGCTACGTCGAGGCGCCGCTGGGTGGCTTCGAGCAGTTCCTGGTGGGCATGAACCAGAGTGCGATGGTGCAGCTGGCGCAGGGCGACGGCCTGCGCCTGCCGGCGTGGCTGGCCGAGCTGCCGCGACTGGCACCCGAGCTCAAGCTGCTGCGCCACGCGCAGGCTGGCCGGCCGAACGTCTACGCCTATTGCTTCTGCGCACCGCGGTAAGGTCGAGATCGCACGAACGGCAGGGTTGATATCGGACCCTGTCGCAGGACTACTGCTCGGCGTCGTCCAAGGCCTTCTGCTGCTCCTTGGCGTGGTCGTCGACCAGCTTCTGCACGTCCTTGGCCTTCTGTTCGTCCTTCTTCATGTCGTCCCACGGCGTAGCCACGCGCTTGGGCGCGGCGGTGGCCTGCGGTTCGGGCGCCTTGTTCGAGCAGCCGGCGAGCGCGAGCAGGCAGGCGAGCGGCAGCAATGGCTTCATAGCGGATTCCCTTGTCGACCCAGGCGCAGTGTCCCGCTGCCACACGATGGCGGCAAGCGCATCGGCTAAGCTCTGCGCCCATGAACCTGCGCACCGACGCCTGGCAGCTCACCGGCCACACCGCGCTGATCACCGGCGCCAGCAAGGGCATCGGCCTGGCCGTCGCGCGCGAGCTCGGCGGCCTGGGTGCCGACCTGCTGCTGGTGGCGCGTGACCAGGTGCACCTCGAACAGGTGCGCGCCGAACTCGCCGAGGACCTGCCAGGCCGCGAGGTGCTCGCCTTCGGCGCTGACCTGGCCGAAGAGGAGGAGCGGTTGGCGGTGTTCGACTGGATCGCCGACATCGACGCCCCGGTCTCGCTGCTGATCAACAACGCCGGCGGCAACGCGCCCGAGGCTACGCTTGCGTACGAAAGCGAGGACTACCGCGCGATCTTCGAGCAGAACCTGTTCAGCGCCTTCGAGATGTGCCGGCTGGCGCACCCGCACCTGGCCGAGCATGGCAATGCGGCGATCGTCAACGTCGGTTCGGTGTCCGGCGCCGTGCACGTGCGCACCGGTTCGCCCTACGGCATGACCAAGGCGGCGCTGCACCAGCTCACCCGCAACCTGGCGGTGGAGTGGGCGGTCGACGGCATCCGCGTCAATGCCGTGGCGCCCTGGTACATCCGCACGCAACGCTCGGAGCCGGCGCTGGCCGATCCGGATTACCTGGAAGAGGTGCTCGAGCGTACGCCGCTCAAGCGCATCGGCGAGCCGGAGGAGGTGGCCGCCGCGGTGGCCTTCCTGTGCCTGCCGGCGGCTGGCTACATCACCGGCCAGGTGCTCGCGGTGGATGGCGGGTTTCTCAGCTATGGCTTCTAGGTTTTTCCGCAAGGCGGGCTGACGCCCTCCTGCGAACTGCGTTCAGCCGCCGCAGTTGGCCAGCTGCGCCTGCATTTGTGCCCCGCGCTTCTCCAGCGGCGGTCGCTGGCTCTTGAAGGCGTTGCCGAGCTTGTGCTCGTTCCTGTCGTACTCGTCCTGCAGCGCCCGGCAGGCTTCTTCGGCGTCGAGCTCGCGGCACGAGTCCTGCACCCAGACATAGTTGTTCGCCACCAGGCCGGAGGTGACACGGCCGCGGTTGGCCTCGGGCGCGGAGATGCCGGCACCGCCGCGGTCGGGGCCGTAGACCTCCGCCAGTGGCAGCTGCTCTGCGCCGAGTACCCCGTAGGGTGCCTGGTAGGGCGCGGGATTGCCGTTGCTGCTGAGGTAGGTCTGGCCGTCGGTGGCGCGCACGCAGGCGTACATCACCGGCAGCGGCGCGACCGGTTGGGGAGGGGGCGGCGGTGGCGCTTCGGACGAGGCCGTGGGTGCGGGCGGCGGCGTGGCGGGCAACGATGCCGCGGGCGCGTCGGCCACCTGCATGGCGTGCTGTTGCTGGCCCGCGGGACAGGGCGTGTCCTGGTAGGTCACCTGGCCGTCGGCGGCGGTGCATTCGTAGACGGTGGTGGTCGCGTCGGCGTGCCGGATCGGGCCTAGGGCGAACAGGCCGAGGGCCAGCAGCGTGGAGGCGGGCAGGAGACGGCGCATGGGACGGATTCTAGGGCTGTGCGGGTGAACCGGATGCGCCTGGAGTTTTGCCTTGCCGGGCTTTCCCATGAGCCCCGCCTCACTTACGCCCGCTCACCGGAGGGAGGGGCGCAGAGCGCGCGTCGGGGCCTTAGAAATCGGGCTCGTGTTCCTCGGAGGCGAAGCCGAGCGTAACTGCGCCTTCGCCGACGTTGACCATCCCGGTGATGCTCATCGGCGCTTCGAGCAGGGTCGCGCCGGTTTCCTCGCACGCCCGGCGCAGGCCGTCGTAGCCCGGGAGCTTGGCCAGCTCGGAGAGGTCGCCGCCGTAGCTCACGCACACCACCGGCACCATCAGCCCCGCGCGAACGCGCCGGGCGGCGTAGTCGAACAGCGTCTCGGCGCCGTGCTCGAAGCCGCGCACCTTGCCAACCGGACCGGTCTCGCCGCGGAAGCAACGCAGCAGCGGCTTGATGTCCAGCGCCGTGCCGACCACCGCACTGAAAAGGCTGACGCTGCGATCGCCCTTCTTCTTGGTGCGGTTGCGCAGGTGGTGCAGGTCGCGCGGCAGCATGTAGGCGTAGGTGTGGTTGGCCACCACGCCCAGCCGTTCGCGGATCGCGGGCGGCGCCTCGCCGGCCTGGATCAACCGGGCCGCCTCGAACACCGCCGGGCCCTCGCCGGCAAATACGTTGCGCGTGTCGACCACGCGCATCAGGAACGGCCCCGGGACACCGGCCCGGTCGCGCACCTGGCGATAGTTCTTGAGGATGGCAAAGCTCGCCTTCAGCACGTGCTCGTGGATCGGACTGCGCGTGGCGGTGATGGTCAGGCAGAACACGCAATCGTGTTCCAGCACCAGCTTGTCCAGGAACAGCCGCTGCACGTCCTCGACCGAGCACGGCTCGGTTTCGGCGGCGTGGGTGCCAGCCAGCTTCATGTACAGGAAGCGCTCGATCTCCTCCTGGTCGCGGTCGTCCTTGAACACGGTGCCGTCGAGCTTCACGGCAATCGGCATGACCGCAATGTTGTGTTGCCTCAGGAACGCCTGCGGCAGGTCGCAGGACGCGTCGATCGCCAAGCCCATCCGCATTGGTGTCATCCCCCTGGCCAATGACGCGCCCAACATAACACGCGCATCGATGCTGTGACCCGGATCTTGCTGCGCGGGTTCCGGGCCGGCTAGCGGCCTGCGCGGGGCCGGCTTGAGTGACGACCGCAGGCCGATACCCATAGAATGGTGCGGACTCGAGAAATGGTCCCTGCCGGCGTGGCGTCGCCGGCGCGCGTGCCGCGACCGCGGTGCGTTTTCCCGGGATACCCGATGAAAGACAAGCAAGCGATCGTCTCCAACTGGCTGCCGCGCTATACCGGCACGCCGCTGGAGCAGTTCGGCCAGCACATCCTGCTGACCAATTTCGGCCTGTACGTGGAGCTGTTCGCCCAGTGGCATGGCGTGGAGGTGCAGGGCCGCGACCGGCCGATGCCCAATGCCACCGCCGACGGCATCACCCTGATCAACTTCGGCATGGGCAGCCCCAACGCCGCCACGGTGATGGACCTGCTCAGCGCAGTGCAACCGCAGGCGGCGCTGTTCCTGGGCAAGTGCGGCGGGCTCAAGAAGAAGAACCAGCTCGGCGACCTGGTGCTGCCGATCGCCGCGATCCGCGGCGAGGGCACCTCCGGCGACTACCTTCTGCCGGAAGTGCCGGCGCTGCCGGCGTTCCAGTTGCAGCGCGCGGTCTCCACCATGATCCGCGACCTCGGCCACGACTACTGGACCGGCACCGTCTACACCACCAACCGGCGCGTGTGGGAACACGACGAGGCCTTCAAGGACTACCTGCGCCGCACCCGCTGCATGGCGGTGGACATGGAGACGGCAACCATCTTCGCCGCCGGCTTCGCCAACAAGATCCCCTGCGGCGCGCTGCTGCTGGTGTCCGACCAGCCGATGATCCCCGAGGGCGTCAAGACCGAGGCCAGCGACCGCAGCGTGACCGAGACATACGTCCAGGCACACATCCGCATCGGCATCGAGGCGCTCAAGCTGGTGCGCCGCAACGGGCGCAGCGTCAAGCACCTGCGCTTCGAGGACGAGATGGAAGGCGAGTGATTCCACGGCCCTCCCTGCCTTGGGAGGGCATCCGGAAATCGCAGAAACATGCGCCGCGCGTTGCGTCCGCATCGCGCCGCTTTCACCCGCGCATGACCACGCACGCGGCAAGGTAGGAAAGTCCGATCCCAAGCGCGTGTCGGCCCGGCCTTCCGCCGTTGTGCCGATCCTTGCCAGATCCCCGCAGCTCTGACAGGCACGCGCCTCCCGCGCGAGGCGAATCCTTGCGCCCCGTCCGCGGTGCCCAGTGCCCGCAAGGAGCCAGCAACCCATGAGCGAAACCGTCGGCGATTTCATCCTGCAACGCCTCACCGACTGGGGCCTGCGGCGCATCTTCGGCTTCCCGGGCGACGGCATCAACGGAATCATGGGCGCCATGGGCCGCGCCGCCGATCGCTTCGACTACGTGCGCGTGCGCCATGAGGAGATGGCCGCTTTCATGGCCGGCGCGCATGCCAAGTTCACCGGCGAGATCGGCGTGTGCATGGCCACCTCCGGTCCCGGTGCGATCCATCTGCTCAATGGCCTGTACGACGCGCAGATGGACCACATGCCGGTGCTGGCGATCGTTGGCCAGTCCGCGCGCAGCGCCATCGGCAGCGACTTCCAGCAGGAGGTCGACCTGCAGGTGCTGTTCCAGGACGTGTGCGGCTACGTCGAAACCATCCTTTCGCCGGTGCAGGTGCGCCAGGTGATGGATCGCGCGATCCGTATCGCCGCGGCGCGGCGCACCGTCACCTGCGTGATCGTGCCCAACGACATCCAGGAGCTGCCCGCGGTCAGGCATCCGCCGCGCAAGCACAACGACGTCTACACCGGCGTGGGTTACGCCAATCCTTGCCCGGTACCCAGCGATGCCGACATCAAGCGCGCCGCCGACGTGCTCAACGACGGGCGCAAGGTGGCGATCCTGATCGGCGCAGGTGCCATGCACGCCGGCGACCAGGTCGTCGCGGTGGCCAACAAGCTCGATGCGGGAATTGCCAAGGCGCTGCTCGGCAAGGCCGCCTTGCCCGACGACCTGCCCTTCGTGACCGGCTCGATCGGCCTGCTGGGCACCAAGCCCAGCTGGGACATGATGAACGACTGCGACACCCTGCTGATGGTGGGCACCACCTTCCCGTACTCCGAGTTCCTGCCGGAGGAAGGCCAGGCGCGCGCGGTGCAGATCGACATCGACCCGCGCAACGTGTCCATGCGCTATCCGACCGAAGTGAATCTGATCGGCGACAGCGCGCAGGTGCTCGAACGCCTTCTGCCGCTGCTGCGACCGAAGGAAAACCAGGACTGGCGTGAGCGGATCGAACTCAACGTGCGCAAGTGGTGGCGCGACCTGGAGGCCAAGGCGATGGAGCCGGCCAACCCGATCAACCCGCAACGGATCTTCTGGGAGCTCTCTCCGCGCCTGCCCGACAACACCATCATCTGCGGCGACTGCGGTTCGCACACCAACTGGTACGCGCGCGATGTGAAGATCCGCAAGGGCATGATGGCGTCGCTCTCGGGCAAGCTCGCCACCATGGGCAGCGGCATGCCCTATGCCATCGCGGCGAAGTTCGCCTACCCCGAGCGGCCGGTGCTGGCGATCGTCGGCGACGGCGCCATGCAGATGAACGGCAACGCCGAACTGATCACCGTCAAGCAGTACTGGGAGAAGTGGTCCAACCCCTGCTTCGTGGTCATGGTGCTGCACAACGACGACCTGAACCAGGTCACCTGGGAGCAGCGCGCGCTGGGTGGCGATCCGAAGTTCACCCAGTCGCAGTACGTCGAGGAATTCTCCTACGCCAGGTACGCCGAGCTGCTCGGCTTCAAGGCGATCCGCGTGGACCGCCCGGAAGACCTCGGCACCGCCTGGGAGCAGGCCTTCGCGGCCGACCGCCCGGTGCTGCTGGACATCATCGCCGACCCGGACGTGCCGCCGCTGCCGCCGCACATCACCTGGAAACAGGCCAAGGACTACATGACCGCGCTGGCCAAGGGCGACCCCAACGAAGGCGGCATCATCAAGCAGAGCCTGCGCCAGGTGCTCGCCGGCATCCTGCCGCACACGCCACGATGAACGACGGACGGCCCGCGCCCGCCGCGACCGTTCCTGCAACGCGCCGCATCGCCCGCATCGAGGTAGGGGCCTACCGGATTCCCACCGATGCGCCGGAGGCCGACGGAACCATCGCCTGGGACGCCACCACGATGGTGCTGGCGCAGGTGTCGGCCGGCGGCCACACCGGCCTGGGATGGACCTACGCCCACGCCGCCGCGGGTGCGGTGATCGCCGATCCCTTGCGCGACGTGCTGCTGAACCACGACGCCGACGACATCGCCGGTGCGTGGCACGCCATGAATCGCAGCCTGCGCAACATTGGCCGGCCCGGCGTGGGGTTGATGGCGGTCAGCGCGCTCGACGTGGCCCTTTGGGATCTCAAGGCGCGCCTGCACGGCACGTCCGTGGTGCGGCTGATGGGTCGCGCGCGCGAGGCGGTGCCGGTGTACGGCAGCGGTGGCTTCACTTCCTACTCGGTCGGGCGCCTGCAAGAGCAACTCGCCGGCTGGGTCGAGCAGGGCATGGCGCGGGTGAAGATGAAGGTGGGCACGCATCCGCATGACGACCCTGCGCGAGTGCACGCCGCGCGCGAAGCGATCGGCACTGCGCCCGAACTGATGGTCGACGGCAACGGCGCCTACGCGCGCAAGCAGGCGCTGGCGCTGGCCGAGTGCTACGCCGACGAGGGCGTGGGCTGGTTCGAGGAGCCGGTGTCCTCGGACGACCTGGAAGGACTGCGCCTGCTGCGCGACCGCGCGCCCGCGGGCATGGCCATCGCCGCCGGCGAATACGGCTGGGATGCCTGGTACTTCCGCCGCATGCTGGGGGCCGGCGCGGTCGACGTGCTGCAGATCGACGGCACCCGTTGCGGCGGCTTCACCGGCTTCCTGCACGCGGCCGCGCTCGCGCACGGCTTCGGCATCCCGGTGTCCGCGCATTGCGCGCCGCACCTGCATGCACACGTGTGCAGTGCGGTAGGGCATCTGAAGCACGTGGAGTACTTCCACGACCACGCCCGCATCGAATCGATGTTCTTCGACGGCCTGCCGTCGCTGCGCGACGGCGCGCTGGTGGTCGACGCGGACGCGCCGGGACTGGGGCTCACCTTCAAGGCGCCCGACGCGCGGCGCTACCGCATCGAGGAAAGCTGGCAGACATGACCAAACAGAGAGAGCACGGCTCCGTCCCTTCGTTCCCGCGTGCGCCCGGCTCATCCGGAGCCGAGGCGGCGCGGGCCTCGACCGATGGCCGCGATCGCCAGGACCCTCGCCGCGACGCCGCGGTGCTGCCACTGGCGCCGCCACGCGTGCGCCACTCGCACAGCAACCGCTACGCCTTCTCCAGCGCCGCCGCCGCCGTGCTGGCGCAGGACCTGGCTGCGCACCTGGACGGCGAAGTCTGCTTCGACGACGGCAGCCGCGCGCTGTACGCCACCGATGGCTCGATCTACCGCCAGGTGCCCATCGGCGTGGTCAAGCCGCGCCACGCAAGGGACGTGGAGGAAGTGCTGCGCATCTGCCGCGAGCACGATGCGCCGGTGCTCTCGCGCGGCGGCGGAACCAGCCTCGCCGGCCAATGCTGCAACACGGCGGTGGTGATGGATTTCTCCTATCACCTGAACCAGATCGTCGAAATCGACGTGCAGAACCGCCGCGCACGCATCGAGCCCGGCTGCGTGCTGGACGACCTTCGCGACGAGGCGGAGAAGCACCACCTGACCTTCGGCCCCGATCCATCCACCCACGCGCACAACACGCTGGGCGGCATGATCGGCAACAACTCCTGCGGCGTGCACTCGGTGATGGCCGGGCGCACCGCCGACAACGTGCACGCGCTGGAGATCGTCACCTACGACGGCCTGCGCATGCGCGTCGGTCCCACCAGCGAGGAGGAGCTCGAAGCGATCATCCGCGAGGGCGGCCGCCGCGGCGAGATCTACGCCGGTCTCAAGTCCATCCGCGACCGTTACGCCGACCTCATTCGCGCGCGCTACCCGAAGATCCCGCGCCGCGTGTCCGGCTACAACCTGGACGAGCTGCTGCCGGAGAACGGCTTCAACGTGGCCCGCGCGCTGGTGGGTACCGAGGGCACCTGCGTAACCATCCTGGAGGCCGAGGTGCGCCTGGTACCCAGCCCACCGGTGCGCTCGCTGCTGGTGCTCGGCTATCCCGACGTGTTCGAGGCGGGCGACCACGTGCCGCAGATCCTCTCCTTCGATCCGGTCGGGCTGGAGGGCATCGACGACGCGCTCATCGCCGACATGAAGCGCAAGGACATGCACCCGAAGGACCGCGCCCTGCTGCCGCCGGGCGGCGGCTGGTTGATGGTCGAGTTCGGCGGCGATTCCAAGGAGGAGGCCGACGGCAAGGCGCGCAAGCTGATGGCCGCGCTGAAACAGCAAGAGCACCCGCCGAGCATGAAGCTGTTCGACGACAAGGCCGAGGAAGGCATGCTGTGGACCATCCGCGAGTCGGGCCTGGGTGCCACCGCGCGCGTGCCCGGCCAGCCGGACGGCCATCCCGGCTGGGAGGACGCGGCGGTCCCGCCCGACAAGGTCGGCCCTTACCTGCGCGATTTCCGCAAGCTGCTGGCCAAGTACACCTACACCTGCGCGCTGTACGGCCACTTCGGCGACGGCTGCATCCACTGCCGCATCGCCTTCGACCTCTCCACGCCCGAGGCAGTGGCGCAGTGGCGCGCGTTCATGGACGAGGCGTCCGACCTGGTGCTGTCCTATGGCGGCTCGCTCTCCGGTGAACACGGCGACGGCCAGGTGCGCGCCTCGTTCCTGCCCAAGATGTTCGGCGACGAGCTGGTCCAGGCGTTCGGCCAGTTCAAGGCGCTGTGGGACCCGCGCGGCCGCATGAACCCCGGCAAGGTGGTCGACCCCAACCCGATGGATGCCGACCTGCGCGATGGCCCCGGCTACCAGCCGCCGAAGCTCAAGACCGCCTTCGCCTATCCGGCCGACGGCATGAGCTTCGCCCAGGCCGCGCGCCGCTGCGTCGGCGTGGGCAATTGCCGCAACAAGCACAAGAACGTGATGTGCCCGAGCTACCGCGCCACCCACGAGGAAAAATGGTGCACGCGCGGGCGTTCGCACCTGTTGTTCGAAATGCTCGAGGGCGACCCGCTCAAGGGCGGCTGGCGCAGCGAGCCGGTGCGCGACGCGCTGGACATGTGCCTGGCCTGCAAGGGCTGCAAGAGCGACTGCCCGGTCAACGTGGACATGGCCACCTACAAGGCCGAGTTCATGCACCACCACTACAAGGGGCGCCTGCGCCCGCGCGCGGCGTATGCGATGGGGCGCATCTTCGACGTGGCGCGCGTGGCCTCGCACGTGCCGTGGCTGGCCAACGCCGTCCTGCAGACCCCGGGGCTCTCGCACCTGGCCAAGGCGCTCGGCGGTATCGCGCAGCAACGTGCGATGCCGCGCTTCGCCGGCGAAACCTTTCGCGACTGGTTCGCCGCGCGCGAGAAGTCACGCGTGCGTGGACCGGAGGTGCTGCTGTGGCCGGACACCTTCAACAACTACCTGCATCCGGAGCCGCTCAAGGACGCCGTCGGCGTGCTGGAGGCGGCCGGCTACCGCGTGGTGGTGCCGCAGGCAACGCTGTGCTGCGGCCGCCCGCTCTACGCCGAGGGCATGCTGGACAAGGCGCGCGCGCAGCTTTCCGACATCATGGACACGCTCTCGCCGCACATCGACCGCAGCGTGCCGGTAGTCGGGCTGGAGCCGTCCTGCGTGGCGGCCTTCCGCGACGAGCTGCCCAACCTGTTCCCCGGCGACGAGCGCGCGCGCTGGCTCTCGCGCAACACCTTCATCTTCAGCGAATACCTCGATCAGATCGGCTACGCGCCGCCGCAGCTCAGGCGCAAGGCGCTGGTGCACGCGCACTGCCACCACCACGCAGTGATGGGCACCGATGCGGAAAAGCGCTTGCTGGCCAAGGCCGGGCTGGACTTCCAGTTCCTCGATGCCGGCTGCTGCGGCATGGCCGGCTCGTTCGGCTTCGACGCAAAGAAGGTCAACGTCTCCCTCGCGATCGGCGAGCTGGAACTGCTGCCGGCGATCCGTGCGGCCGATCCGGACACGCTGATCATCACCAACGGCTTTTCCTGCCGCCAGCAGATCGAGCAATGCACCGGACGCAAGGCGCTGGACGTCTCGCAGGTGCTGGCGATGGCGCTGGCACACGGCACGTCCAACCTCGAAGAGATTCCCGCCCGCGAACGCGAGGCTTCGATGCCGTCGGCGCGTCCGGAGCCCGGGCGCGCGGGCGAGGCCTGGGGAGGCCGACCGTGACGGGACCGCGCGCTCCGGTGGGGCGCGAGCGCAGCGAAAACCCTACACCGACCGATCCTGCTCTCCGCAGCAGGCAGCAACGCAGGAGCGCCGACCCATGCACTACCAACTGATCGATCGGGGCGACACGCGCACCTGGGCCATCGTGCTTGAAACCGGCGACGAGGCCAACGCCTGCCTGCTCGCCTTCGCGCGGGAACAGCATCTTTCCGCCGCGCACCTGACTGCCATCGGTGCCTTCCAGCGCGCGGTGCTTGGCTACTTCGACTGGAACACCAAGAACTACAAGCGCAACCCCGTCGACGACCAGGTCGAGGTCGTCTCGCTGATCGGCGACGTGGCGCTCCAGGGCGACCAACCCAAGCTGCACATGCACGCGGTGCTCGGCCAGTCCGATGGCCGCGCGCTCGGCGGCCATCTGCTCGAGGGCCACGTGCGGCCCACGCTGGAAGTGATCGTCACCGAATCGCCCGCGCACTTGAAACGCCGCCATGACCCGACGTCCGGGCTGGCACTCATCCATCTCGACCAGGAGCTGCCATGACCACGCCAGAACCGATCGGCCGGCGTCGCTGGGCCATCGCCGAGGGCTATATCCCGCCCGGCGGCACGCATGCCGACGACCCGCGCTTCGAGAGCCACGAGACCGCCTGCCTGCTCAATGCCAACGACCGCGATGCGCACGTGACCATCACCATCTACTTCAAGGACCGCGAGCCGGCCGGGCCGTACCGCGTCACCGTGGCGGCTCGGCGCACGCTGCACCTGCGCTTCAACGACCTGGAGGATCCGGAGTCGATTCCGCACGATACGGACTACTCCAGCGTGTTCGAGTCGGACCTGCCGATTGTGGTGCAGCACACGCGGCTGGATTCGCGCCAGGCCGCGCTCGCGCTGCTTTCCACCATCGCCTACAGCTAGCCATTTCGCAGGGCGCGCTGCGGCGGTCGGCATTCCGATCGCGCAGGTGCACTGCCACCGGCCTCGCCAGGAGTCATCCATGAGCAAGAAGAAACCCGAAGTCGTCGTCATCACCGGGGCCTCCGCTGGCGTCGGCCGCGCTACCGCCCACCGCTTCGCCCGCGATGGCGCGCGCATCGCGCTCATCGCGCGCGGCAGCGATGGCCTGGAGGCGGCCGCAGAGGAAGTGCGCAAGCTCGGCGGCGAGGCGCTGCCGATCCCGCTGGACGTGTCGGACGCCGATGCGGTCGAGGCGGCCGCCGAGCGCGTCGAACAGGAGCTCGGCCCCATCGACATCTGGATCAACGACGCCATGGCGACGATTTTTGCCCCGGTCCACAAAATAAGTCCGGCCGAATTCCGCCGCGCCACCGAGGTCACCTACCTGGGTACCGTGTACGGCACCATGGCCGCGCTCAAGCGCATGCGCGAACGCGACCGCGGCACCATCGTGCAGGTGGGCTCGGCGCTGGCCTACCGGGCGATTCCGCTGCAGGCGCCCTACTGCGGCGCAAAATTCGCCATCCGAGGCTTCACCGACGCGCTGCGCGTGGAGCTGATGCACGACAAGAGCGACATCCACATCACCATGGTGCAGCTCTCGGCCTTCAACACGCCGCAGTTTCAGTGGGGCCGCACCAAACTGCCGCGACGGCCGCAACCGGTGCCGCCGATCTTCCAGCCGGAAGTGGCCGCCAAGGGCATCCATTGGGCGGCGCACCATCGCCGGCGCGAGCTCAACGTGGGCTTTCCGGCGGTCAAGGCGATCCTCGGCAACAAGCTGTTCCCGAAGCTGGCGGACCGCGCGCTGGTCAGGCTCGGCTACGCCGGCCAGATGGGCCAGCTGCCGCTGCCGGAGGACCGGCCCGACAACCTGTACGAGGCGGTGCCGGACGACTATGGCACGCACGGACGCTTCGACACGCGCTCGAAGACCTACAGCTTGCAGCTGTGGGCCACTACGCATCGCGGCCTGGTCGCCGCCGGCGCGCTGGCGGCCGGGGCATGGCTGTGGGCCGGCCGGCGAGGCATGCGCCCGGCTTCGCGCGGGCTTGGCTGACGCGTATCGGCCCTTCTCTCCCCGGCTTGCCGGGGAGAGAAGGGCCGGCGTTTCAGTAGCGCGGCACCGTGGGGTCGATCTCGCGCGCCCACGCGTCCATGCCGCCCTCGACGTTGAACACGTTGGTGAAGCCGTGCGCCGCGAAGCGCTCGGCCACGCCGCGACTGGAGTTGCCGTGGTGGCAGATGAAGGCGATCGCGGTGTCCTTGGGCAGCGCGGCGAGCGCGTCGTAGCCTTCGTCCTCCAGCACGCGTGCCTGTGCCAGCGGCGCGGCCTGGGAGCGGCCGGCGGCCGGGCGCACGTCGACCAGCAGCACGCTGCCCTGGGCCAGGCGCGCCTTCAGTTCCTGCACGCTCAGCGACTTGATTTCCTGTGCGCCCGGGAACTTCAGGCTCAGGCCTTCGCCCTGCACGGTGGACACCCAGTCGATCACGATGCCCTTGGCGCGCTGCGCGCTGCCCGGGTCGAAGTGCACCTCGATGCCGTTGGCGGCGACCACGATGTCATGGTCACCCGCCGGCGCGAGCTGGAAGCCGGCGCTGTGGTCCGGACCGATTTCCAGGTGCAGTGCCAGACCCTGCGCGTTGGCGATGCCGTTGCGGATGGCGTCTGCGGCCTTGTCGGTAATCGTGATTTCCGGCGGCGTGCGGTCCGGCGGCGTCGCGCCGAACAGTGCGTGCAGCTCCCCGCTGGCGTACATCTGCCGGATGATGTCCGCGCCGCCGACCAGCTCGCCTTCGACGTACAGCTGCGGGATCGTCGGCCAGTCGCCGAATACCTTGATGCCCTCGCGGATCTCGGGGTCCTCCAGCACGTTCACCGTGTGGTACTCGGGCAGGAGCTCGTTGAGCGTGTTCGTCGCCGCGGCGGAGAAGCCGCACATCGGCTGCTGGCGGTCGCCCTTCATGAACAGCACCACGCGGTGGTCCTTGAGCAGGGTTTCGATGCGTTCGCGGGTGGCGGGGTCGAGGGACATGGGAAAGCTCCGGCAAAGAGGGCCAATGATACGCCCGCAGGTTGGGGCCGGCGCGGGCGATCCCAACCGGCGCGCTATTTCACCGCAGCGGCGGCGATGGGTTCGATCGCCTCGGTCCACAGGACATACTGGACGGCGGACGGGTGCAGGCCGTCCGCGGCCACGAGTTCCGGGTGGCGCCGCGAGACCGGCGTGATGTCCACCCAGCGCGCGCCGGCACGGCCGGCCTCGTCGCGGGCGATGGCGTTGTAGACGTCCAGGGCGTGGGCGATCTGCGCTGGATCGCGGCCCTGCTCGCGGGCGAAGCGGGTGACGCCCCAGTCGGGGATCGAGACCACGATCACGCGTGCCGCGTGGCCGCCAGCCAGTCCGGTGGCCCGCTGGAGCAGCCCGGCGAATTCACGCCGGTATTCGCCCGCGCTGCGGCCCCGGTACTGGTTGTTGACGCCGATCAGCAGGGTGACCAGCCCGTAGGGCGGCGTGAGCGTGGCCACGTCCATGGCGGCGGAAAGCTCATCGGTGGTCCAGCCGGTAGTGGCGATGATCTGCGGATCCTCGATGGCCACGCCGCGTGCGCGCAGCCGCGCGACCAGTTGCGCCGGCCAGCGGTCCGCGGCAGGGACCGCTTCGCCGATCGTGTAGGAATCGCCGAGAGCGAGGTAGTGCAGGGGCATGGCTGGTTCCGGTCGGGTGGGGTCGTTCGAAGCTGGCGCTATGCGCATCGAAAAGCCGTTCGTGCCGAGCGTAGCCGCGGGCGAAGCCAAAGCGCTCGTGCCTCAAACCTCGAGGTCAAATCCCTCTCCCTCCGGGAGAGGGTGCCGACCGGCGGGTGAGGGTCCGGGCGGAGCAGGATGCCCGACACAACCGAGCCATCCTCCAACCCCTCTCCCAAAGGAAGATGGGCCTTGCATCAGGCGACCGCCGACTCGCGCGCCTGCTCCTGCGCCATCCGCGAAAGCACCCGCTCCATCCGCACGAACACCTCGGCCAGCTGCGCCGGCGGCGGCAGCAAGGTCAGACGCAGGTACCGGCTGTGCGGCAGGTTGAAGCTGGAGCCGGGCATCAGCAGCACCGCCTCCTCCTCCAGCAGGCGCAGCGCGAAGGCGTTGTCGTCGAACTGCGGCAGGCGTTCGGCGCGCACCTGCGGGAACGCGTACAGCGCGCCGGCGGGTGGGACCAGGTCGAGGTAATCGCTCGCCGCCACGCCTTCCAGCACCGCACGGCGTGCCTCGTGCAGCCGCCCGCCAGGCACGGTCAACGCGGCGATGGTGGCGCGGCCGGTCAGCGCCGGCTCTACCGCCCACTGCGCGGTGACGTTGGCGCACAGGCGCAAGGCAGCCAGCAACTGCAGCGCATCGCGATAGGCGCCGGTGCGCGCCGGGTCGCCGGACAGGCTCAGCCAGCCGACGCGGTAGCCGCAGGCACGGTACACCTTGGACAGGCCGCCGAAGCTCAGGCACGGATGCGCGCCGGCGACCTCGGCCAACGGCTGGAACAGCGCATCGTCGTAGAGGATCTCGTCGTAGATCTCGTCGCTGAGCAACAGCAGGCCATGCCGCTGCGCGATCGCCACCAGCCGCTCGAGCAGCGCGCGCGGGTACACCGCGCCCGTGGGATTGTTCGGGTTGATCAGCACCAGCGCGCGCGTGCGCGGCGTGACCAGAGCCTCGATCTCCTGCGGATCGGGCAGGTGCGCGCTCTGCGCCAGGCAGCGGTAGTAGCGCGGGCGGCCGCCGTTGAGGATGGTCGCGGCGCTCCACAGCGGATAGTCGGGGCTGGGCAGCAGCACCTCATCGCCCGGTTGCAGCAGGGCGCGCAGCGACAGGTCGATCAGTTCACTCACGCCGTTGCCGACGAAGATGCGCTCGACCGCCACGCCCTGCGCGCCGCGCGCGCGCTGCTGCGCGGCGATCGCCTCGCGCGCTTCTTCCAGGCCCTGTTCGTGGCCATAGCCCTCGCTGTCGGCCAGGTGCGCGGCGATCGCCTGGCGCAGGTGCGCCGGCGTGTCGAAGCCGTAGCGGGCCGGGTTGCCGATGTTGAGCTTGACGATGGCGCGCCCGGCAGCCTCCAGCTCGCGGGCACGGCGGGTCAGCGCGCCGCGGATCTCGTAGCGGACGTCGCCCAGGTGGGGGCTCGGGGTGATGGATGCGTAAGGGGGCGGAACCGGCACGGGCGTCCTCTCCAGGACTGCGTAAAGCCGCCGATGCTAGCAGTGCGGGCCAGCGGCGGGCGGCCCGCGCGGGCGCCGGCGGGGCAGGGCATAATCGGATACTTATGAGCGATGCCGCGACGATCGAACGCCTGCGCCACATCGGCTGGAGGGGCGAACTGCCGTCCGGCGGCCGACGTGTGGCGCGCGTGGTCGCGCAGCACCGCGCCGGCTACGAGCTGCACGACGGCCAGGCGCTGTTCGGCGCGCAGCCGGCCGGGCATTTCCTCAGGCGCGCGCTGGACCCGGCCGAACGGCCAGCGGTCGGCGACTTCGTCGAGGTGGAGGACGGCCGCCCGCCGCACATCGCTGCGGTGTTGCCGCGGCGCAGCGTGCTCTCTCGCGCCGCCGCAGGCGAACGCTACGAGCGCCAGCTGATCGCCACCAACATCGACTACGTGCTCGTGCTGACCGGGCTGGACAATGACTTCAGTCCCGCGCGCATCGAGCGCTACCTTTCGCTGATCGAGGACTCCGGCGCCCGACCGGTGGTGTTGCTGAGCAAGCTCGACCTGCACGCCGACGCCGATGTGCGTCTTGCCTCGCTGCGCGAGCGGTTGCCCGAAGGCACGCCGGTCCACCCGATCAACGGCAAGGACCCGGCCAGCGCCGCGCTGCTGGCGCGCTACCTGCAGCCGGGCGACAGCGCGGTGCTGGTCGGTTCTTCCGGTGCCGGCAAGTCGACCCTGACCAACACGCTGCTCGGCAGCGAACGCATGGCCACCGGCGAAGTGCGCGCACACGACAGCCGCGGCCGCCACACCACCACCCACCGCGCGCTGCTGATGCTGCCCTCGGGTGGCTGCCTGATCGACACGCCCGGCATGCGCGAGCTCAAACTGACCGGCGAGGAAAACCTCGACCTGTTCGCCGACATCGAGATGCTGGCCGAAACCTGCCGCTTCGCCGATTGCGGCCACGGCAGCGAACCGGGCTGCGCGGTGCAGTTGGCGCTGGACTCGGGCGAGCTGGCTGCCGAGCGCTGGCGCAACTACCTGAAGCTGCGCGACGAACGCGAGGAGCAGGCGGCCACGCTGGAGGCGCGCCTGCGCCGGCAGCGCGGTGGCCGGCCGGCCGAGCGCCCGCACGGGCATCGTGGGCGGCGCGAGCGGGAGTGACCACCATGCCGGGCTCGAGGACGTGAAACCGATGGCGCAGTGCCGGCGTGCAGGGGTCGGACACGGGCAATCCTGCGGCGCGGTCCCCGCGGCGCAGGCGGCCGGCGCGTGGCGCATGATCCGTCGCCGCGGCGCAGACCCCGGGGGCAGCCTGCCGGCCATGTCGATGGGCACCTTCGGCGCGGTGCCTGCGGGCCGTGCGAGGCCTGGAGCGGCGGCGTGAGCGACGCGCTGACCCCGGAGCGCAATCACTACGCCGCGCTCGACCGGCGCCTGCTGGCCGCCACGCGCGCCATCAACATCCTTCCGACGGTCGCCTGGCCGGCCTCGCTGGAGCAGCGCATGATCGCCGCCTACGAGCGGGGCGACTACGCGCTGCCGGACGTCCGCTACGTGCGCCCGGAGCTTTCGCAGGTGCGCAGCGAGCTGGTGGCGATCGAGAACGAGGCCGGAACGCTGCTGGCCGGCGACCCGATCGGCGATTACCTGTGCCGCACCGCCGCCTCCTGGCGTGTCGCCACCGAGATGCTGGAGGCGGTCGGCAGCACGGGCGTCACCGCGCCGTCGATCGCGCTGTACGGACGGCCCGGCGACGCGATCCCGGGCAGCCACCGCAGCAACCTGGATGCGGCGCGCTACTTCGTCGAGCTGTCCGACGAGCTGGGCGCCGACCTGCTCGCCGACGACGTGGTCACGGACATTTCCGCCGAGACCTTGCGCACCGACCTGGGCCGCACGCTGGATGCGTTCTTCGGCCCCGGCCGGATCGTGGTGGAGGTCGATCCGGAGCTCACCGCCAAGGCCGCCGCCGGCGCCACCCGCATCCGCCTGCGCGGCGGCGCCTGCTTCAGCGAATACGACCGCCACCAGCTGCTGGCGCACGAGGCCTTCGTGCACTCGCTGACCGCGCTCAATGGCCGCGAGCAGCCGCTGCTGGCCTCGCTGGCGCGCACCTCGCCGCGCGTCACCGCCACCCAGGAAGGGCTGGCGGTATTCGCCGAGCTGATGTCCGGCGCGATCGACATCGCGCGGCTCAAGCGCATCAGCCTGCGCATCCTGGCGATCGACATGGCGCTCAATGGCGCCGACTTCGTCGAGGTCTACAAGTACTTCCGCCACTGCGGCCAGGGCGCGGCGGACAGTTTCCATTCGGCGCAGCGGGTATTCCGCGGCGTGCCGCTGACCGGTGGCGCGGCCTTCGCCAAGGACAACGTGTACCTGTCCGGCCTGCTCACCGTGCACACCTTTTTCCGCTGGGCGTTCAAGCAGCAGCGCATGGACCTGCTGCGCCACCTGTTCGCCGGCAAGCTGGCACTGCACGACGTGATCGCCCTGCAGCCGCATTTCCAGGCCGGCACCCTGCTGCCGCCTCGCTGGCTGCCACCGTGGATGCAGCACGTGCATGGCCTGGCGGGAAAGCTGGCCTTCTCGTTGTTCGTCAACGGTATCCACATGGGCAAGGTGCAGGCGGAGGAGTTGCGCCTGAACCTCTGAGGCGCAGAGCAAACGCAGGGCGCCCGAGCGCCCATCGCTCAAGAGCCGTGGCGTGGGCCGGAACACCTGCGCAAGCCCCCTTTTCGGCGCCACGCAACGGGAGCAGGCCAGGCGGGGCTGCTACCATGTAAGGCCGCTTCCCCTCGCAAAAGCCGCCGCCCATGGCCCATCCCGACGACCTGCGCCACGCCGCGCTCGAATACCACCGCTGCCCCCGGCCCGGAAAGATCAAGGTCAGCGCGACCAAGGCGATGGTGACCCAGCGCGATCTGGCCCTGGCCTACTCGCCCGGCGTGGCCTACGCCTGCGAGGCGATCGTAGAGAACCCGCACGCCGCCAGCGAGATGACCGCGCGCGGCAACCTGGTCGCGGTGATCACCAACGGCACCGCGGTGCTCGGCCTGGGCGACATCGGCGCGCTGGCCGGCAAGCCGGTGATGGAAGGCAAGGGCGTGCTGTTCCAGAAGTTCGCCGGCATCGACGTGTTCGACATCGAGCTCAACGAACGCGACCCGGACAAACTGGTCGAGATCATTGCCGCGATGGAACCGACCTTCGGCGGCATCAACCTGGAGGACATCAAGGCGCCGGAGTGCTTCATCGTCGAGCGCAAGCTGCGCGAGCGGATGAACATCCCGGTGTTCCACGACGACCAGCACGGCACCGCGATCATCGTTGGCGCCGCCGTGCTCAACGCGCTGGAAGTGGTCGGCAAGAAGATCCAGGACATCAGGCTCGCCACCACGGGTGCGGGCGCGGCCGGCATCGCCTGCCTGGACATGCTGGTGGCGCTCGGCGTCAGACCCGAGAACATCCTGGCGTTCGACCGCGAGGGCGTGATCCACACCGGACGCCCGGGACTGGACCCGGACAAGGCGCGCTACGCACGCGACACCGACAAGCGCACGCTTGCCGACATCGTGGCGGGCGCCGACGTGTTCCTGGGCCTCTCCGCCGGCGGCATCCTCAAGCCCGCGATGGTGGCCACGATGGCCGACAGGCCGATCATCCTGGCGCTGGCCAATCCCAACCCGGAGATCCTGCCCGAGGACGCCAAGCGCGTACGGCCGGACTGCATCGTCGCCACCGGCCGCTCGGACTACCCGAACCAGGTCAACAACGCGTTGTGCTTCCCATACATCTTCCGCGGCGCGCTGGACGTGGGCGCGACCGGAATCAACGAGGCGATGAAGCTCGCCTGCGTGCGTGCGATCGCGGAACTGGCCCGCATGGAAGCCTCGGATCTCGCCGGCGCCTACGGCGGCGAGGTGCCCTCGTTCGGCGCCGACTACCTGATCCCGCGCCCGTTCGACCCGCGCCTGCTGGTGATGCTGGCGCCGGCGGTGGCCAAGGCCGCGATGGAATCGGGCGTCGCTGCCCGTCCGATCGAGGACATGGACGCCTACGTCGAGAAGCTCGGCCAGTTCATCTACCGCACCAGCCTGTTGATGAAGCCGGTCTACGAACGCGCCCGCGCCGACAAGAAGCGCGTGGTCTACGCCGAAGGCGAGGAAGAGACCGTACTGCGCGCGGTGCAGACGGTGATCGACGAGAAGCTCGCTTTCCCGATCCTGATCGGCCGGCCGGAAGTGATCGCCCAGCGCATCGAGCGGCTCGGCCTGCGCATGCGCGAGGGCGTGGATTTCGAGCTGACCAACATCAACGACGATCCGCGCTTCAACGACTACTGGCAGCAGTACCACGCGCTGACCGAACGCCGCGGTGTCACGCCGGCGGCAGCCAAGAATCTGCTGCGCTCGCGGCCCACGCTGATCGCCGCGATCATGGTCGAGCGCGGCGAGGCCGATGCGATGATCTGCGGCCTGGTCGGCCGCTACCACAAGAAGCTTGGCTACCTGCGCAGCGTGTTCGGGCTGGACCCCGGCGTGCAGTGCACCTCGGCGATGACCGGCGTGATCAACGACCTGGGCGCCTGGTTCTTCGTCGACACCCACGTGCAGGTCGACCCGACCGCCGAGCAGATCGCCGAAGCCACGCTGCAGGCCAGCTACCGCCTGAAGCTGTTCGGCATCGAGCCGAAGGTGGCGCTGCTCTCGCATTCGAACTTCGGCAGCCACGACAACGCCAGCGCGGCGAAGATGCGCAAGGCCTACCAGCTGATCCGCGAACGCGCGCCGCGCTTGGAAGTCGATGGCGAGATGCAGGCGGACACCGCCTGGGACGGCATCCTGCGCCAACGCATCTTCCCCAACACCACCCTGCACGGGCGCGCCAACCTGTTCGTGCTGCCCAACCTGGATGCGGCCAACATCGTCTACAACATGGTGCGCGTGATGACCGACGGCGTGGCGATCGGCCCGATCCTGATGGGCGTGGACAAGAGCGCACACATCCTCACCCCGGCCTCGACGGTGCGCCGCACGGTCAACATGACCGCCATCGCGGCGGTGGATGCGCAGCTGCGCGGCAGCGGCCGCACGACCGGCGCCGAGGCCTGGCGGAGCATGCGCTAGCGCCTCCTGGCCTGCTCCGGGTGACCGCCGGCCTTGCCGGGTGAGCGAGGTGTGGGGCCGGTGGGGCGTGATTGGCCCCTGCGGCGATCGCATCCGAGCATCCGCGGCCGCTACGGCGTATGCTCCGCCTCGCGTACCGGTTTGCGCGGGGGGCAGGCATCCACCCGATGATCGAACCGCCGGGCGGGCGCAGGTCGGGGATTCCAGTGGCACACGGCAAGCACCTGCGGGCACGGCGCCCGGCAGGCACCCAGGCGCGCCACCGGCACTGCAAATGAACGGCACAAGCACGGCCATGGAGCGGCGTCGGGAACGCAAAGCATCCTTGGGGTCGGGTAAGCCATGTCTGAAACCGCACTTTCCGCCAGCATCCTGCTGCTCTGCTACCGGGATGCGCCCTACATCCGCGCTGCGCTGGAATCGGCGCTGGCGCAGACGGTGCCGTGCGAGATCATCGTTTCCAACGACTGCTCCGACGACGGCACCTTCGAGTTGGCGCAGGAGATGATCGCCAACTACCGCGGCCCGCACCGGGTCAGCGTGCGCAGCAACGAGCGCAACCTGGGCGTGGCCGCGCACGTCAATGCCACCGTGCCGCTGACCAGCGGCGACATCGTGGTGATGATGGCCGGGGACGACATCTCCTATCCGCACCGTGTAGCGGCCATCCTCGAGGCGTTCCGTCGCCGGCCGCAGGCCACGGTGCTGGGCAGCGACTTCGATGGCATCGATGAGAACGGCCGTCCGCGTGAGGTCTCCTTCCGCCAGCGGCCGGAAGTGTTCGGGCTGGACTATTACGTCAGCATCGGCCGCCTGATCGGGCTGCTCGGCGCGTCGATGGCGTTCCGGCGTGAGGTGTTCGAGCGCTTCGGGCCGCTGCTCGGGCCGATCGAGGACAACGCGCTGAGCCTGCGCGGCGCGCTGCTGGGTGACTGCATCAACCTGCGCCAGCCGCTGATCCAGTACCGCCAGCACGCCAACAGCGTCAGCGCCGGTGTGTTCGCACGCCACGAACCGCCGATGCTGCGCATGCAGCGCCGCTACGAGCGCACCATCCGCTTCTACCGTGGCACCGCCGACGACCTCGAGCACTGCCTGGCGCAAATGCCTGGATTGTCGCCGCGCAGGCGCGCGCTGGCCCGCGATGTGGTGGCGATGTACCGGATCGAGGCCGATGCCCGCGAAGCCTTGCTGCACAAGGCCCGCCACCACTGGCTCAAGCCGATCGGCCGCGGCCTGATGCACCTGGGTTTGCGCCGCAAGAGCGCCGAACGCGCGCTCAAGCTGTTCGTGCCGCGTCGCTGGTTCGGCTTGTACGGCCGCTAGCTGCGTCGAGCGTAGGAGCCTCCGTGCCCCGCCGCAGCCTGGCACGCATGGCTGCCGGTTTTTTGCCTGCCCCGCATGTCGGTGGCGCGCAGGGGCGCTTCGCGCTCCTGCCGCGGACCTCATATGGCGGCCCCGCACCCCGAAAGCTAGAATCGGGGGCTCCCCACACGTCGAACACATCAGGCGCCAGTGCGCCGCGGAGAAGCTTCATGGACCAGCTCGATGACATCCTGAACCAGGATCTCGACCCCACCGAAACCCGCGAGTGGGTCGAATCGCTCGACGCGGTCATCCAGCACGACGGCACCGAGCGCGCGCACTACCTGCTCGAGCGCATGGTCGATTCCACCCGCCGTGCCGGCGGCTATCTGCCGTTCGATCCGACCACCGAATACGTCAACACCATCGCGCCGGCCAACGAGGCCAAGAGCCCGGGTGACGCGGCGATGGAGTGGCGCATCCGCTCGTTGATCCGCTGGAACGCGATGGCGATGGTGGTGCGCGCCAACCGCAAGCCGGGCGAGCTCGGCGGTCACATCGCGAGCTTCGCCTCCTCCGCCACGCTGTACGACGTCGGCTTCAACCATTTCTGGCGCGCGCCGTCCGCCGAGCATCCGGGCGACCTGGTGTTCCACCAGGGGCATTCCAGCCCGGGCGTGTATGCCCGCTCGTTCCTGGAAGGGCGCATCAGCGAGGAGCAACTGGACCTCTTTCGCATGGAAGTGGTCGGCAAGGGCCGCGGCCTGTCCTCCTATCCGCATCCGTGGCTGATGCCTGACTACTGGCAGGTGCCGACGGTGTCGATGGGCTTAGGTCCGATCCAGGCGATCTACCAGGCGCAGTTCTGGAAGTACCTCGAGCACCGCGGCCTGATCCCGAAGACCGATCGCAAGATCTGGTGCTTCATGGGCGACGGCGAATGCGACGAGCCCGAGTCGCTGGGTGCCATTTCGCTGGCCGGCCGCGAGGGCCTGGACAACCTGGTGTTCGTGATCAACTGCAACCTGCAGCGCCTGGACGGCCCGGTGCGGGGTAACGGCAAGATCATCCAGGAGCTGGAAGGTGTCTTCCGCGGCGCCGGCTGGAACGCGATCAAGGTGATCTGGGGTTCCTACTGGGATCCGCTCCTGGCGCGCGACAACGACGGCGTGCTGCGCAAGCTGATGATGGAAACGCTCGACGGCGAGTACCAGGCCTGCAAGGCCTTCGGCGGCGCCTACACGCGCGAGCATTTCTTCGGCAAGTACCCGCAGACCCGCGAGATGGTCGCCAACCTGTCCGACGACGACATCTGGCGCCTCAACCGCGGCGGCCATGACCCGCACAAGGTCTATGCCGCCTACCACGCGGCGGTGAACACCAAGGGCATGCCCACGGTGATCCTGGCCAAGACGGTCAAGGGCTACGGCATGGGCCTGGGCTCGGGCGAATCGCAGAACCCGACGCACCAGCAGAAGAAGCTGGACGAGGACGCCGTGCGCGCCTTCCGCGACCGCTTCAACATCCCGGTCTCGGACGGCAAGCTTGCCGAGGTGCCCTACTTCCACCCGGGCAAGGATTCGCCGGAAGTGGAATACATGCTGGAGCGCCGCCGCGCACTCGGCGGCTTCCTGCCGCAGCGCCGGCGCAAGACCGACGTGGCGCTGAAGGCACCGCAGCTGTCGGCGTTCGAGCAGATCACCAAGGGCACCGGCGAGCGCGAGATCTCCACCACGATGGCGCTGGTGCGCGGCATGAACCTGCTGCTGCGCGACAAGGCCATCGGCCCGCGCGTGGTGCCGATCGTCGCCGACGAGGCGCGCACCTTCGGCATGGAAGGCATGTTTCGGCAGATCGGCATCTACGCGCCGTTCGGCCAGAAGTACCGGCCGCAGGATGCCGACCAGCTGCTCTACTACCGCGAGGACCAGAAGGGCCAGGTGCTGCAGGAAGGCATCAGCGAGGCCGGCGGCATGGCCGCCTGGATGGCCGCGGCGAGCAGCTATTCGATCAGCAACCAGCCGATGCTGCCGTTCTTCATCTACTACTCGATGTTCGGCTTCCAGCGCATCGGCGACCTGGCCTGGGCCGCCGGCGACATGCGCGCGCGCGGCTTCCTGGTCGGCGGCACCTCCGGCCGCACCACGCTCAACGGCGAGGGCCTGCAGCACGAGGACGGCCAGTCGCACCTGCTCTCCGGCGTGATCCCGAACGTGAAATCGTACGATCCGACGTTCTCCTACGAGATCGCGGTGATCCTGCAGGACGGTACCCGCCGCATGCTGCAGGAACAGGAGGACGTGTACTACTACGTCACCGTGATGAACGAGAACTACGAGCACCCGGATCTGCCCAGGGGTTGCGAGGAAGGCATCATCAAGGGGATGTACCTGTTCCGTGACTCGGGCGTCGGCCAGGGCAACGGCAAGGGCAAGTCCAAGGCCAAGGCGCCGTGCGTGCAGCTGCTGGGCTCCGGCACGATCCTGCGCGAGGTGATCGCGGCGGCCGAACTGCTGGAGAAGGACTTCGGCGTGGCCGCCGACATCTGGTCCTGCCCCAGCTTCAGCGAGCTGCGCCGCGACGGCTTCGATGCCGAGCGCTGGAACCGGCTGCACCCGGAGGCCGAGCAGCGCCTGCCGTACGTCACGCAGTTGCTGCAGGGACGTTCCGGCCCCGCCATCGCGGCCACCGACTACGTGCGCGAGTTCGCTGACCAGATCCGCGCATTCATGCCTGACGGCATGCGCTACACGGTGCTGGGCACGGACGGCTATGGCCGCTCGGACACCCGCGAGCACCTGCGTGATTTCTTCGAGGTCGACCGCTACTGGATCGCCCATGCCGCGCTGGCCGCGCTGGCGAAGGACGGCCTGGTCAATGCCAAGGACGTGGCGCGCGCGATCAAGGAATACAAGCTCGACCCGTCCAAGCCCAATCCGCTGACGGTCTGACCGCCTCACGGCCCCTCTCCTCTTTCGGGAGAGGGGCACGCGGGGATGCCCGCGGGGGCGGGTTGCTTTTTTGTCGTTCTTGCTGGGCGCTTCCGCGGCAGGTTGCAGGAAGGCGAGCGACCGCGCCGGCCAGCTTCGCGAAAATCGCGACGAAAGCGCGCTTCGCGCCTAGGTTCAGCCGAACGCGAGAAGAAGAAATGGTGAGCGTAGCGAAGCGAACTGGAAGGGTCGCGGTACAGCCCCAGGCTACTCGGACAACACCTGCTGGATGGCCTCCAGCCCATGCCCGCGCGTCTCGATCCCGCGCCGCGCCAGCAGCCAGGCCGCCAGCCCCATAGGCAAGGCGATCAGCAGCGCCGACAGCATGAAATGCTCGAACAGTCCGAGCACGCCCAGCAATGCGCCCAGGATGCCGCCCAGCTTGGAAGCGCCGGCGATCAGCCCGGAACCGGTGCTGCGCAGGTGCACCGGATAGATCTCCGCCGCGTACGGAATCAGCGTCGCGATCACGCCGCTGATGCTGAGCAACAGCGCCACCGTGGAGGTCGTGGTCAGCGCTTCGGAACGCAACGCCATCCAGCCGATCGCGAAGAACAGCAGCAGCGACGCCGCGGTCAGCGCGATGAACAGCACCAGCGTGCGAATGCTGCTCCATCGCTGGTAGCAGGCCACGACCACGGCGATGCCAGGCAGCGCGAGTACCGCCGAGCGCGCCAGCAGCGCGGCGCTGGCCTTGGCGTCGATGCCGAGCGTGACCAGGTTGGCCGGCAGCCACAGCAGAAAGCCGAAGTTGGCCAGGCCCCAGGCCACCGCGCAGACCATCAGGCCCCAGGTGATCGCCGCATGGCGCCCGCGCAGCAGCTGGCGCATGCCGATCCGTTCCACACCGTGCGCATGCTCCGCGGCCGGCAGCGGCGCCATCTCGCGCACCGGCAACTGGTTGTCGGAAAACCTCCGCAGCACCGCACGCGCCTGTTCCTCCAGCCCGGCCAGCGCCAGGAAGCGCGGCGACTCGGGAATGTAGCGATTGAGCAGCACGATCAACGCCCCGGTGGGCAGGTTGAGCAGCCACAGCGCGCGCCAGCTGTAGGCCGGCTCGAACAGCGTCGCCGCGCCCGAGGCCAGCAGGTAGCCGGCCGAGGTGCCCACGCCGCCGAGGGCCACCAGCAGCCAGCCGCGGTGGGCAGTGGGTATGGTCTCGGCCATCAGCGTAAAGGTGATCGGCAGCATGCCGCCGGCGGCCGCGCCCATCATGAAGCACATCACCAGGTTCCAGCCGAACGCCGGCATGGCCCCACAGATGGACGTGCCCATGAACATCAACGCCGAGAGCAGGATGGTGGCGCGCCGGCCGAACAGATCACCCAGGCGTCCCCACACCACCGAGCCGACCGTGGTGCCGATCAGCGCCGAGAGCGCCAGCAGGCCGCCGGTGGCCGCACTGATGCCGTATTCGGCCGACATGCCCGGCATCACGAAGCCGATCGTCGCCGGCTTCATCACGTCTACCGCCAGCGCCATGGTCAACACGCCGACCAGCTTCCAGTGCTCGCGGTTGAGCGGCACGTGGTCGGCCACGTGGAACGGCAGCGGACTGGCATCGGCATGCAGTGTGCGGCGCATCTGCGCCAGTCGCGGCATCAGGCCGTAGCCGGCCAGCAGCACGCCCAGCGGCACCTGCGCCATGCCCGCGAGCATCAGGCGGTCCATCGGCATGCCGGCCAGGCGGTAGTGCATCGGCGCGGCCATTGCCAGCATCGGCAGGTGCGCCAGTACGCCGGCGATCACGCAGGCACAGCCGGACCAGAAGGCGATCGGGTGATGGAAGGTGACGCTTCTGGAAGGCATGCGGCGCGGGCAGGAGAGGGACGTCACAGCTTACCCGCTCTCTTGCATGTCCTCCCCTCGGGGGAAAGGGCTAAAGGGGGCGCTGGCGTCAGACTTCCGGGCGTGCGCTGCCTTTTCTGCGGGCAGGTACGCGCCACTTCCCCGCGCGCCCCGGTCCCGCACCCGAGCCTCTCCCCGGAGAGAGGGCTTCGACGCGGCGCGGCTGGCGCAAAGTGAACGGGGCTTTCGCGTGCCGCGCACGGCAGGCTTTTGATACTTGCAGCCACACGCAGCCAAACGCAGGTTTCCATGTCCACGTCGATGCAGCGCGCCAGCGCGCCCCTCTCCGAAACGCTCCGCGAAGGCACGGATGCGTTCATCAGCAGCCCGCCCGGCGAGCCGGAACACCCGCAGCAGGATCCCCCGCCGCCGCCGCCACGCGATCCGGTCGATCCCGGCCGTCCCCAGCAGCCGGAGCTGCCGCCGATCGATCCGCACACGCCGACCGTGCCGGAGCCACGCATGCGGGTGTGAGCGAGGGCTTTCGCAAGAAAGCCCTATCACCCCGGCCCCCATCCCGCGGGATGGGGGCCGGCCTGCATCATGCCCTCAGTCTTCGTCGCTGCGCAGCAGCCGGCGCAGCAGCATGAACGCGCCGATCGTGCCGGCCACCACGGCGACCGTGGCCACCGGATGGCGGCTGGCGTGGCGGCGCGCGCGGCGATACTGGTAGCTCGCCTCGTCGGCGAGGTCTTCGGCCATGTGCGAGAGCTGCTTGCCATAGCCGCTGCCACGGCGACCCAGGCGCATGGTCATGCGGCGGCCACTCTCCATCAGGCTGTTGGCCGTGTCGGCCGTGTCGTTGGCGTATTGGCGCACGCGGTCGCGCACGCGTTCGCTGGCGCCGTCGAAGCGCTGCTCGATATCGCGGGTTCGGTTCATGGGACCTCCTGTGCGTCGAGGCCCCAGCCTGACGGCCGCGGCGTGATCGAGGCGTCGAAAACCGCAACTCGATTCAGGCTTGCCTCACGCGCAGTTGCCTGGCGGAGTCCGCATGCCTCGCCTCGGGCGCGTGGCGAGGCATGCGCCGAAGCACCGGGGCCACGCCCGCAGGCCGCATCAGGCCTCCGCGTACGGCCATCCATCGTCCGGTACCCCCAGGCGGCGCTTCAGTACCGCCAGCCCGTCCGGTCCGCACCGGCCGGCGCGTGGCCATCGATGTAGCGGGTGACGGTGTCGATCAGCTCCTTGCCGCGCGGGCCCCAGCAATGCGGCGCCATCGGCTGGTAGGTGACGCTGCCGCGGAAGGACGGATGGCGCGCGCCCTTCAGGAATGCGTCCATCGCACGTACGCCCATGTTGAGGTTGAAGGTGTCGGCGTCGCCCACGTAGATGTGGATCTTCTCGGTCAGCTTCGGCCCCAGCGTGGCCCATTGCGACTGCAGCAGGTAGCGCAGGTCGAAGTGTCCCCTCCAGTACTGCGCGACATGGTGGTCGATCGCGCCGGTGCGCTTGTCCCACAGCCGCTGCGGATAGCCATCGGCGCCGACCGGGCCGAACGCCGCTTCCCAGATGTCCCACTGGCCGCCGGAGCGATCGCGGTCACCCACGGCCAGTTCGTACCAGTTCTCGTCCTTCATCATCGCCTCGACGTTGCCGTCGGGCTGGCGCGTATCCACGCGTTCGACCTTCACCCAGCCCTTGTCCAGCCAGTAGGCATTGGCGTCGTCGTAGATGTTGACCACCTGGTGATGGCGGAAATCCAGCGCGTCCGGGCAGGAGGCGAAGGTCGCGCCGTAGAAGTCCGGATGGAAAATCATCTGCGCCATGGCGATCCAGCCGCCGGTCGAACCACCTTCGAGGATGCGCGCCCACGGATCGCCGATAGTGCGAAAGCGCTTCTCCACCTCCGGCAGCAGTTCCTGGTGGATGGCGTCGTCGTACGGTCCTTCGTTGGCCGAGTTCACCGCGTAGGAATCGTCGTAATACGGCGAGGGATGCTGCAGGCTGACCATGATGTAGCGCGGCGTGCCGTCAGCCAGCCAGTAGTCGCGAAAGTCCGACTTTGGATGATCGAAGCCGCCCGGCGCGCGGGTGGAGAAGTGGCCCTGCTCGTAGATGACCGGGTAGCGCACGCCCGGGTGCCGGTCGTAGTCCTTCGGCAGCAGCACGGTGGCGCCCAGGTAGATCGGATGGCCCCACCAGGCGCTCAGCAGCGTGCTCTTGATGCGGAAGCGCCTGACATACGGCGTGTCCTTCGGGAACGGGATCGGCGGGATCACCTGGTCGGCGACCAGCCTCACGGGCGTGGACGAGGCCGGGTCGTAGTGCACCTTCACCGGCTTGCCATAGAGGTTGCCGGGCGAATGCTTGAAGTCCTGGCCCTCCCACCGGTCCATGTGCAGCCATACGGTGTGGCCGTCGGCCCGCTTGAACCGGGTGTAGACGTTGACGAAGGGCTGCATCCAGTAATCGCCGGCCGGCAGCAGACGCAGGCTGGCAAGCGGGGCGCCGAAGTCGTCCGCGCCGATGGTCGCCACCTGGCCGGGTGCGAGCGCGCTGACGTCGTGGCCGAACAGCGGCACGCCGGTGATGTCGGTCTGCTCGATCGGCGGCTTGTCGTTGCTGCGGCTGACCGCGACGTAGACGCGCCCGGTGATCGGCTGCGCATGCGCCTTCGCGCTGAAACCGACCTGGATACGCGGCCCCTCCGATGCATGCGCGGTGGGCAGGATGGCCAGGGCGATCAGGCTGGCGCCGGCAAGGCGCAAGAGAGTCAGGGTCATGGTTGTGTCCTAGAAGATTTCCGCCACGCAGCAGCGCAGGCTGCCACCCGCTTTCTCGATTTCGTCCAGCTCGACCGTGCCCAGGCGGAAACTCCAGCCGGCCAGCGCCTGGCGTTGCGTATCGGTCAATGCGGCCGCGGCCGCGGCGCTCATCCACACCCGGTCGTCCGCCAGCGTCATCGCGTTGCCGGCGAAGGCTTCTTTCTGCGCGGGCGCGAGCCACAAGGCGCGCTCGCCGTAGGCACGGGCGATCGCGCGCGGCACGGCCGGATCGGCGAAGCCGTCCGGTGCCACGATCGCCGCGCGGCCGGCGAGCAGTGCCAGCACCACGTTGGTGTGGTACTCGCCCGCCGCCAGTGTGAAGCAGAAGCTCAGGCGCAGGCCGAACGCATCATGCATGGCGCGCGCACCGGCCTCGTCGCAGCGTTCGGACAGGCCGCAGTAGCCGATGCCGCGGGCGCGGTCGATCACCAGCGCGCCAGTCAGCTCGGCCACGCAGTCGCTGCGCGAGGACAGGTCGACCTCCTCGTAGCCCAACACCCGCGCGAAGAACTCCCGCACGTCACGGCGCCGGGCCTCGCGTTGGCGCACAGCGTGGCGCATGCGGCCGACGATCAGCCGTCCGGGCGCAGTGGCAAAGACGTTGTTGGGGAATACCGCGTCCGGCGTGGTGGGCTCGCCCGGGAAGGTGACCACCGGACAGTCCGCGCGCAGCGCCTGCGCCAGCGCCGCGTGCTGGGCCAGTGCTCGTAGCGGGTCGACCGTGCGCCGCATGTCCATGTAGCGGTTGTCGCTGGCCGACTCGGCCGCCAGTGCGAACTCGGCCGGCGCCAGCAGGAAGGCCGCACGCGCCGTGGCGCGGGCGCCCGGCAGTGGCGGCAACGCCGCGAAGGCGTCGAGGAAGGCGTCGGGCGAGGTGACGATCACGCTGGGGTTCCTGGCAGACGTGCCATCGTAGGGCGTCAGAGTGTCTCGGCGGTTGTTTCCTCGGCCGCCTCGATCGCCGCCGCTTCCAGGTGCAGCTTCTGGCGCCGACGCAGGCCCGGGAACATCCCCATCCACAGGCCCACCACCACCAGCGTGCCGACGCCGCCCACGACCGCGGCACCCACCGCGCCCAGCCAGGCGGCGACCAGGCCCGACTCGAACTCGCCCAGCTGGTTGGAGGTGTTGACGAAGATCGAGTTGACTGCATTGACCCGCCCGCGCATGGCGTCGGGCGTGTCCAGCTGCACCATCGATCCGCGGATCACCATGCTGACCATGTCGAACGCGCCGCCGGCGAACAGCGCCACCAGCGACAGCCACATCCACGAGGACAGCGCGAACACCAGCGTGGCCACGCCGAACCCGGCCACCGAGCCGAACATGATCATGCCCACACGGCGGGTCAGGTCGTGCCGCGCCAGCCAGAACGACATCAGCAGCGCGCCCACCGCCGGCGCCGCGCGCAGCAGGCCCAGCCCCCACGGGCCGGTGTGCAGGATGTCCCTGGCGAAAATGGGCAGCAGCGCGGTGGCGCCGCCGAACAACACGGCGAACAGGTCCAGCGAGATCACGCCCAGCACGTCCTTGCGCTCGCGGATGAAATGCACGCCGGCGAACAGCGATTTGAGCGAGGCCGGCTCGCGCTTCGGTGGCGCCTGCTCATAGCGCAGCAGCGCCATCAGCGTGGCGGCGACCAGATACAACCCCGCGGCCGTGGCGTACACCACGCCGGGGCCGGCCACGTAGAGCAGGCCGCCCACCGCCGGCCCGAGCACCATGGCCATCTGGAAGGCCGAGCCGCTGACCGCCACCGCACGCGGCAGGATCGCCGGCGGCACCAGCGCCGGCAGCAGCGAAGACATCGAAGGCGACTCGAATGCCTTGGCCGTACCGATCACGAACACCAGCGCCAGGATGCCCAGCTCGTGGATGCGGTGGGTGAAGCTGAGCAGCGCCAGCAGCGCGATCGCGCACCATTCGACGACCTGGCCGAGCAACACCACGCGCCGGCGCTCGAACTGGTCGGCCACGTGCCCGGCAGGCAGCGCCAGCAGCACCGAGGGAAAGAACTGCACCAGGCCGATCAGGCCAAGGTCCAGCGCCCGGCCAGTGATCGCGTAGATCTGCCAGGCGACCGCCACCGACAGCATCTGGAAGCCGAAGCCCGAGGCGATGCGGGCGAACCAGAACTGCACGAACGCGCGGTGCTTGGGCAGCGAGTCGGTGGGCATGGGGATTCCCGGGGCGAAGGGCGGGATTATCGCCCGTCCCGGCTTCACGACCACTTGCCCATCGCCGTCCTAGGTTCGGCGTATCGCCGCCGCAGGAGACCGGCCATGGGCCGCCAGGCCGAACACGTCTATACCGACCAGCCCACCATCGCCCGCTTCAACCAGCTGGTCGAGCATCTGCAGAACGGCGCGCGCGTGCGCCTGCACCTGTCCGACGGCAGCATCTGCGAGGGCGTCGTCGCCGCGCGCCCGACCGTGCAGGAGTTCTATGACGGCGACGGCAACGAGGGCACCAACGGCGTGGTGCATCTGGAACAGCTGGGCACGTCCGAGTGGGCGCGCTACGTCTGGTTCGACCAGATCGAGCGCGTCGAGCACCTGGATTCGGACACGCAACTGCGCGCCTAGGGCGGGGCCCTGCACGAGCGCCCTTGGACGCAACAGCCCGGTTGCGGTCACCATCGGGGGCGGCCATGCGACCGCGCGTTAGCCGGTGCGCGTGAACCCGTTCTCCTTCCAGCCTTCGCTGCCCACTCCGTGGTGCACGAAGAACAACCCTTCGGGATCGTAGCGGCGCTTGGCCCGCAGCAGCCGCGCATAGTTCGGGCCCCAGAAGCGCTGCTGCCAGTCGCGCAGGAAGTAATCGCTCTCGGACACGTAGGAGCCGGCGTCCGGCGCCACCGCACGCAACGCATCCATCGCTCCGCCCACGGCCGCCGCATGGCGCCGTGCCTCGGCCAGGTCCGGCGCGGCCATGCCGGGAAAGGCCGGGCCGCTGCCCTCGGCGCAGATCGCCAGTGCGAAGGCCTCGGCCACCTGCGGGTTCATGGCCGTGTTGCGCGTGCGTGCGACCGCCGAGGATTCGCCGCCGGCCATGCCCTTGTTGAAATGCAGCGCGAAGTCGTGCCGGCGCGAAGCGGTGAACAGGGCATCGGCCAGCGCCGCCTGCCGGCCGCGGCCCAGCAGCTTCTCCGACAGCCAGGCCGACTGGTAGGCGTGGATGAACCACCCGACCTGGCCGCGATCGCCCTTCCACACCATGTGGTAGGCCGGCGTGCCGGGCCGGTCGTCGTCCGCCATCAGCTGCGGCGCGTGCTGGCGGAAGAACCCGGCGTCCCAGAAATGCCGTGCCGGCAGCGCCAGCGTGCGCGGCGGCTCGGCGAAACCGTATTCCCTGCGCGCGCGCACCCAGTCGAAGAACGGCTTCCAGGCCTGTTCCGCCTGCGCCTGGGACAGGCCCTGGAACACCATCGAGATCGACAGCGTGTTGTCCGGGGCGAACGCCATCTGTTCGCCCCAGTGCGGGTTGAACAGCGCGTCCCGGTAGAACGCCACCGCCCGCGCCACCAGTGCACGGTACGCCTGGTCGGACGCGGCCTTGATGGTGCCGAACACCGCGCCGAAGACTGGCGGCAGGTCGAACGTGCGCAGGGTCAGCCGGGTGACCACGCCCAGGCTGCCGCCGCCACCACCCTTGAGGCCCCAGAACAGTTCCGGGTGGGCGTGCTCGTTGACGATGAGCAGCGCGCCATCGGCGGTCACCACCTCCGCCTCGAGCAGGTTGGACGCCGCCGTGCCGAAGCCCTTGGAGAAGCTGCCGAAGCCCCCGCTCTGCACCAGTCCGGCCACGCCGACGGTGGTGCAGCCGCCGCCCTGCACATAGCGGCCACCGAGCGTGGTCACCGCATGGTAGACGTCGATCCACATGGCTCCGGCCTGCACGCTGACCGCGGGCAGCGGCGTCGCCTTGCCCTCGCCGCCCTGCGGCACGAAGGCGTCGTGCATCGTCACCTGGTTCATCCGGTGCGGCCACACCAGCAGCGAGTCGGCCGCGTTCGAGGTGCCCTGGTAGCTGTGTCCACCGCCCTTGACCACCAAGCGCAAGCGGTGCCGGTGGGCGAAGGCCACCGCGGCGGCCACGTCGGCGCTCGACTCCGCGGCGACGGCGTACGCGCTGGGCCGCGAGGTCCAGGCCTCGGCCCAGCCGCTGGTCTGGGTCAGCGCCGGGTCGTCGCCCAGCGCGAAGGGGTTGTGCAGTTGCTTGACCGCCTGCGCGTAGGCCGCCGTGCCCGGCCCGCCGGCGAATGGCGAGACCGGTTTGAGCACCCGTCCGCCGACGGCACGCTCGAGCGCCTCCCACTCGGCCGGCGCCGGCCAGCCGGCGTGGCCGGGGCGCACCCGCGAGCGCAGCGCACCCGCCACCGCAGCGGGTAGGGCCTGTGCACCACGCGCCAGCAGCGGCAGCAGGGGCAGGGCGAGGGCGGCTTTGAGCAGGTCACGGCGTTTCATGGGGGGTTCCTCCGTGGAATGGGGGCACCGTAAGCCGCGCAAGCCATCGCCGCGAGGGCGCGGTGACCGGCCGTTGGCGGGCGGGGACGAATCGCGGGCCGGCTGGGATGGACTGCCTGCCGCTGTATGCGTCGCGTCGCCGGTAACCAAGCCACTAGAATCGCCCGATGCCGCCGACCGCCAGCCTCGACTACCGGGATTTCCATCGCTGGCGCAAGCCGGCCGAGATCGCCTTCTGGGTGCTGCTGGCGCTGCTCAACACTGTGTTCAACAGCATGGTGGCGCAGATCGACCATGCCACGACCGCCCCCTGGGAGCCCTGGGTGTGGGAGTGGACGAGCTCGCTGATGATCCTGGCGCTGGTGCCGGCCATCCTGGCGGTCGAGCGGCGCTGGCCGTTCCGCTTCGACACCTGGCGGCAGAGCCTGCCTTGGCACCTGCTGGCCACCGTGCCGTTCAGCCTGGTGCATGTGACCGGCATGGTCGCATTGCGCGTGCTGGCTTACCGGCTTGCCGGCATCCACTACGACTTCGGTCGTTGGGAACCGGGCTTCGGCTACGAATACCTGAAGGATTTCCGCAGTTATTTTCTCATCATCGCGCTGATCTGCCTGTCGCGGCTGTGGCTGGTGCGCTGGCAAGGCGAGGCGCGGCTGCTTGCCGCCCCCGACGAGGGCCCGCCGGTGGAGCCGGTGGAACGGCCCGAACGGTTCCTGGTACGCAAGGTCGGCAAGGAGTTCCTGGTCAACGCGCGCGAGATCGAGTGGCTGCAGGCGGCCGGCAATTACGTGAATCTGCACGTGCGCGGACGCGACTATCCGCTGCGCACCACCATGGCGGCGATCGAGGATCGGCTGGATCCGATCCGCTTCGTGCGCGTGCACCGCAGCTACTTCGTCAACCTCGATTACCTGGCCGAGATCGAGCCGCTGGACACTGGCGATGCCCGCCTCAAGCTGCGCGACGGCGCGACGGTTCCGTGCAGCCGGCGCTATCGCGCACAGTTGCGCGAGCGCTCCGGCGAGGCCGCTGCAACGGCCTGAGCGGTTTTCCCTGCAGCAGCGCCCGCGCTTGCACCACTCGCCCGCCCGCTCCACGCTAGGGCCTTTCCCTGCCAAGGAACCCGCCGATGAAGCTGACCCTCCATCCCTCCGTGGCCGTGCTGTGCGGCGTGCTGGCCCTGGCCGGCTGCCATTCGCAGGACCAGCCGCAGGACGCGACCAACGGGCCGGCAGCGACGGCACAGAATGACGATGCCGCGCGCAAGCTCGACACCTACCGCCAGCTGCAGCGCATCCACAACGACGAGATGACCGTGACCATGGGCCACGACATCCTCGACCACTACCCCGGCAGCGCCGCCGCCAGGGAAGTGCAGCAGACCCTGCCGGCGATCGAGAAGCGCTGGAAGACCGAAAGCGAGAAGCGCCGCCTCGACGCGTTGTGGCTCTACCAGGTCTCGCCGATGGAGGGCGGCACGCAGTCGACCGCGACCATCTATTCCAGCCAGCCCTCCGGCGACGACCGCGTGCGGCTGGTGCTGCGCCGGCATACCGCATGGGGCCAGAACGCGTTCCTGTACGGCGGTGGGCACGGCTTCGTCTGCCGCGGCAACTGCACCATCCACGCCACCTTCGACGGCAAGGAGCACGGCATCAGGGCGTTCGCGCCTTCCACCGGCGAGCCGGCGCTGATGATCCGCGACGACAGGGATTTCATCGCGCGCCTGGAAAAGGCCAAAAAGATCACCCTGGACGTGACTCTGGTGGATGGCGAGAAGAAGGAAACGCTGGTCTACGAGGTCGGCGGTTTCGATCCGGGCAAGTGGAAGAGTCTGCCGAAAAAGAAGAAGTGACGGTGCACCGGCCCGCCGGTGGTGCGTTGGCAACCGGGCGGATCGAACCGAAGGAGGAGCCCATGGCCTTGAAACGCACCTTGCTGGCTGGCGCGGCGATCGCGCTCGTGGCCGGCTGCGCCAGCGTCCCTTACGCGCAGCGCCTGACCCAGCGCCAGGCCGCCTACACGGCGGCGGCGGGCGCGCCGGTCAACAGCTTCCGCTTCTTCACACCGCTGTGGTCGTGGGAGGAACTTGGTCCCGACCAGGTGGTGATCTACACCCGGCCGAAGGAAGCCTGGCTGCTCGACGTGCCCGGCTGCACGGAGCTGCCCTTCGCCAACGCGATCGGACTGACCTCGAACCTCAATCAGGTCTCGATCAACTTCGACAAGGTGATCACCGGGCGCAACAACATGCCCTGCACGATCCAGCGGATCCGCCCGATCGACGTCGGCAAGCTCAAGGCGGTGCAGCAGGAACAACGGCAGGTCAAGACCGAGCCGCGGCAGTCCTGAACGGCGTACCCATGGGGCGGGCTTCGCCGCCGTCTGACCCGCGGTCAGCTGAGGAACAGCTTTTCGGCCAGCTTCGCCAGCGGCTTTTCCAGCGCTCCCTGCAGCCGCGGCGGGAAGTCCAGTGGCTTGAGCAGCATCTTCACCGTCATCTCGGCCGGGATATGACGGCGCAACAGATCCTGCGCCTTGCCGGCGATGCGGCGAAACGCTTCGCGGTCCCCCCTGTGCTGCGGGTAGCACTGTTCGAACACGTGCCGCAGCGCGATGTCGCTGTCCTCGCTGCGGATCTCGTTGACCCGCTTTAGCACCGCGCGGAACACCTTGTAGCGCCCGAGCCCCTCGTTCTCGCGGTAGCGGCGGAAGTGCTGGTAGAAGTACTTGAAATGGCGAACCTCGTCGCTCTTGATGTAGCCGGTGAGCTGCTTGAGCACCGGCTCGTCGGTGATCTCGTGCAGCGCGCGATACAGGCTCGCGGTGCCGGTCTCGACCACGCAGCGCGCGGCCAGCTCCAGGCCACGGCTGGTTTCCAGTTCCTCGGCGGTGCACACCGCGCCGTACTCGGTCCAGAACGCGGCGAAGCCCTGGTCCCAGTCGAACTCCGGCCATACCGCTCGCACGTAGGCCGACAGCGCGCGGCCATGCTGCAGCTCCTCGTGTTCCCAGTGCTGGCTGAGCCAGGTCTGCAGTTCCTCGTCGCCGCTGAAGTGGGCGACCAGGTTGTGCGTGTAGAGGTCCGAGCCGCTCTCGACGAAGGAGGAGCTGCACAACAGGAAGAACAGCTCCTCGTTGTGGCGGACGCGGGCGCGGTCGATGCCCGACAGGTCGAGGCTTTCCAGCGTCCAGGGCAGCGAGGGGGCGTAGCTCACACGAGAGTCCTGTGGAGGGGCGCGGCTTGTCGCGCAGGTGACGGAGGGATGACGGACAGCATACGGCTTCGTGACGCAGGCGGATTAACCCAGCCCGACCCTGCAGCCGCAATACCCGTTTCGCGCGGCCCTAGCGCACCACCGTCACCGGCACGTGCGCACGCGCCAACACGTCGGTGGAGACCGATCCGAGCAGCCAGCGCGCCAGTGCGCCGCGCTCGGTATGGCCGATCACGATGTGGTCGATGTCGTGCTGCTGCACCTGGCTGAGCAGCACGTCGCCGGGACTGCCGTGGGTGACTTCCACGTCCACCATCGAGCGTGCATCCGGCTCCATCGCGAGCAGCTCGTCCAGCAGCTCCTGCGCGCGGTGGGCGCCCGAATCGGCCATCATCAGCGCGCAGGCGTCGGCGCCGCCCTCGGTCACCTGCAGCACCGACACCACCCGCACGCGGCCCTGGCCGCAGCGCGCGAACGCCACCGCGGTCTGGAACGCCCGCTGCGAGGATGGCGAGCCGTCGTAGCCGACCAACGTGTACCTGAACATGGCGCCCCTCCCTTGCGGCCCGATTATGCCGTGCGGCTCAGCGTTCGCACGGCTGTGTCACCTCGGCGTGCGCGTTGGGCCGGATCGGCACGCCGCGCACCTCGGCCACGTTCTGGGTCAGTTCCGCGCCGAGCAGCAGGATCACCACCGAGTAGTACACCCACACCAGCAGCACCACCACGCTGCCGGCCGGACCGTAGGCGCCGCCCACGTTGCTGTGTCCGAGGTAGAGGCTGATGCCGAACTTGCCGATGGCGAACAGCACCGCGGTGAAAGCGCCGCCCAGCAGCGCATCGCGCCAGTCGATGCGGGCATCGGGCAGCACCTTGTAGATCGAGGCGAATACCAGCCCGAACAACGCCAGCGACACCAGCGCCTCGACCGCGTCCCAGGCTACGGTGTCGTTGCGCACGAACACCGCGATCGCCGCACTGGCCACCAGCGAGATGATCAGGAGGAAGGCCAGCGTCAGCAGCAGACCGAGCGCATGCATGCGCGTGAGCAGCCAGCTGAAGATGGCATTGCGCGGTGTGGCCTGCAGGTTCCACACGCGGTTGATCGCCAGCTGCAGCTGGGCGAACACGGTGGAGGCACCGACCAGCGAGACCAGCACGCCCAGGATGCCGGCCCAGTTCCCGAGCTGGGGGCGTTGCTCGGCATTGCTGATCACCAGCTTCACCGCATCGGAGGCCCGCGAGCCCACCAGGCTGTTGATCGAGCCGACCAGCTGTTGCTGCCACGCCGGTTGCAGCGAGGTCACCAGCCACAGCAGCAACACCAGCATGGGCGCGAAGGACAGCGCCGAATAAAATGCCACCGCCGCCGCGTGCGTCATCAGGTCGTCGTCGGCCGCGCCGCTGGCGGTGCCCTTGACGACCTTGACGGTGGTTTGCCACAACGAACCCATGCGCTGTCTCCCGGACCGCTTGGGCACAGCATGGCGAGCGCGCTGCGCGGCGATCGTGAACGCCGGGCGGCGGCTTTGCTGGCGCTTCTTTCACTTTTGTCGATCCAGACTCGACCGCAGCCTCAAGCACCCCAAAAGGGGAAGGAGACAGCGATGAACAAGCGATTGACTGCCCTGGCGAGCCTGGCCCTGTCCGGCGTCCTGCTGGCGGCGCTTCCGGCGGGCCAGGCGCGCGCCGACGAACCGATGGTCAAGTGCAATCTGAGCTACAACCTGCACGGCTGGTCGATCATCTACAAGCACGCCGAAGGCACCGGCACGGTCACCTGCAACAACGGGCAGACCGCGCCGGTGAAGATCACCGTGGTCGGCGGCGGCCTCACCGCCGGCAAGTACCGCATCGAGAACGGCAAGGGCGAGATCAGCAAGGTGCACGGTATCGCCGAGGTGTTCGGCGACTACGTGCAGGCCGGTGCCGAGGCCGGCGTGGTCAAGAGCGCGCAGGCGCAGGTGCTGACCAAGGGTGAAACCTCGCTGGCGCTGTCGGGCACCGGCCAGGGCATCGACCTGGGCGTCTCGGTCGGCAAGTTCACCATCGCACGCCCTTAGCCTGGGGCTGGCCGGCTCGGGGCCTGGTCCCGGCGTACACTCGGCGGGCTTCCCCTTTAGGAATCCCGCCATGCGTCGCTTTTCGCTCGCCGTCGCGCCGGTGCTGTTCGCCGGCCTGCTCGCGCCCGCCTTCGCCGCCATGCCCGCGGCGGGCCAGCCGGCCCCGGCCTTCCACCTGCAGGACCAGAACGGCCATTGGCAGGCGCCGTCCGACCACCGTGGCCGCTGGCTGGTGCTGTACTTCTATCCGAAGGATTTCACCCCCGGCTGCACCACCGAGGTCTGCACCTTCCGCGACGATGTGTTGAAGCTGCGCAAGGCGGGCGCCGACGTGGTCGGCGTGAGCCTGGACGACGTCAAGTCGCACGCGCAATTCGCCCGCAAGTACCACGTGCCGTTTCCCCTCCTTTCCGACGCCGACCGCAAGGTGGCCGAGGCCTACGGCGTGCTCAGCAGCCACGGCGGCTTGCATTACGCCAGGCGCACCACCTTCCTGATCGACCCGAAGGGGAACGTGGCCAAGGTCTACGAAGACGTGGATCCAGAGAAGAATTCCGCCCAGGTGCTCACCGACCTGGCCACGCTGAAGGCGGCCTCCTGATGGTGGCCGCCCTGGCGGCACGGCCGCGCTTCGCCGCCTGGCGCGTGCTGACCTGGATCGTACTGATCCTGGCTGCGCTCGGCGGAGTGCTGTACCTGCGCCACGGTGACTGGCCCTATCTGGTTGGCGCGTTCGGGGTGATCGTCGCCTGCGCCGGCTGCATCCTGCGCCAGCCCTGGGCGCGCCCGGCGTTGCGCGTGGTCGCGCTGCTGCTGGCGCTGTGGGCGCTGGCGACCGGCGGCCTGATGCTCGCGCACTGGGGCCAGTTCGCCACCGCCCGCGCCCACGCGCTCACCCAGCCGCAGCCGGAACTGCTGTTGCTGGTGATCGAGCAGGCCCGCCGCAGCTTCCTGCTCGGGCTGGTGCTCAAGACCGTGCTGGTCCCGCTGCTGCTCTGGCTGGCCTGGCAACTGGGCCGGCCGGCGGTGCGCGCGCAGTTCGTTGCGCGCAACTGAGAACCGGGCGCGTCGAGCGGGCGGTCTATGCAAGCCGGATGCTAACCGGCGGCGTCGGCGCGCTTCCCGACCGATGGCGCCTACGGCGCACGGAGCCTGTCGCTGCTGACCCCGCTCGACCGCAGCTGAGCGTCCAGTTCAGCCGCGGTTGACGCACAGGCGGGTATCGCTGGGCTTCCCGCACTCCGGAAAGACCCCCCGATGCGCCTGCCGTTCGTGTTTGCCAGCCTGATCCTGTCCGCCACCCTGCCGGTTCTGCACGCGCAGGACCTGGCGGCGGCCTGCCAGGCCAGCAGCAGCTACGACCTGACGGTCAAGCCCGACAGCCTGCTGTTCGACCGTCCGCAGCCGGCACCCTTCCACGTGCAGATCGCCGACGGCAGCCTGCACACCGACGGCAAGGCGGTGCGACTGCGCGACGAGGACCAGGACCGGCTGGTGCTGTTCGAGCGCGAACTGCGCGCACTGGTGCCGCGCGTGCGCACGGTGGCGGACGCCGGGGTGGACCTGGCTGTGCGCGCGGTGCACGATGAGGCCGCCGGCATGCAGCTGGCGCCGGCCACCATGGCCGAGCTGGATCGCCGCCTCGCCACGCAGGCCGGGCAGCTCAGGCAGCGCATCGCACAGAGCAACAGCACCCACGACTGGCAGGGCGACGCCGCCCAGCAGTTGGCCGACCGTATCGTGGGCGAGCTGGCGCCGCTGGTCGCCGCCGACCTCGGCCAGCAGGCACTCGCCGCCGCCATGAACGGCGACCTGGCCGAGGCCGCGCGCCTGCGCGACGAGGCGGCGGACCTGGCCACGCAACTGCAGCCGCGCCTGCAGCGGCGCATGCAGGCCTTGCGTCCGCAGGTGCAGGCTTTGTGCCCGTCGATCCGCCGCCTGGCGGACCTGCAGCAGGGCGTGCGCGGCGCCGACGGCCAGCCCCTCGGCCTGGTGCAGGTGGGCCAGTAAGCCCGGCCTCCGCTCCTCTGGGGGGCGAAAAGGCCGTGAATGGTGCAGAAGATCCCGAATGCCGCCTGACGGGCGATGCGCCGCAGCCGGTCCCGCCTCGGCGAGTTAATCCACGGCTAAGTGCAGGGGGCTGACCATGGACGCACCCCGTCGTCCCCGAGGAATCGCCCGCGTGGCGCCACGTCCGCAAACGCTCTTCAACGCGCTGATCCGCCGCGGCATCGACCTTCGCGCGATGTACCGCGATGCCTCCGCGCAGGCGAGCGAGCCGGGCCTGCGCGTGGTGCTGGGCGAAAACGCGGGCGCGCTGGACCAGGTGATCACCGACCTGCAGGGCCAGGTCTGCCAGCTGGGCGGCACGCCGGCGCGGCGTGGGCGCCTGGGCGGCGCCGCACGGCGCCAGCTGATCGAATGGCTGCTGCCGGAAACCCCGGACCGCGACGTCGCCTGGATCGCCCGGCTGGCCCACGGCGAGGCCGCGCTGGTGCACGCTTTCGAAGAGGGCCTCCAGCGCGCCACGCCTGAGGCCGCGCTGGTGCTGCGCCGTCAGTTGCCGCGGCTGCAGGGCATCCACCTGGACATGCATAGCCTGGCCCGGGCCCGACGCTGCTAAGCTCGGCCCGCCCGGGGGCGTGCGGCATTTCAGGGGAACGGCATGACCGCAAGCGCACAGCAGGTACTCCAATTCTGGTTCGCCGACGAGAACGCCGTGCGCTGGTTCAGGCGCGACCCTGAATTCGACCAGATCATCCGCGAACGCTTCGGCGCCACCCTGGACGCGGCCGAGCTCGGCGCGCTCGACAACTGGACCGTGACGCCGCATGGATGGCTGGCGCTGCTGATCGTGCTCGATCAGTTCAGCCGCAACGTCTACCGCGGCGACGCGCGCGCCTTTGCCCAGGACAACCGCGCGCAATCACTGGCGCTGGAGGGCCTGGAACGCCGTGACGACGAGGCGCTGGCACCGCTGGAACGCGTGTTCGCCTACCTGCCGCTGGAGCACGCCGAGGACCTCGCACTGCAGTGGCGTTCGGTGACCCTGTTTCGCGCGCTCGGCCTACAGGCCACACCCAACGCGCGCGGGCAATATGAGGGCTTCCTCGACTATGCGCGCCGGCACTGCGAAGTGATCGCCCGCTACGGACGCTTCCCGCACCGCAACGCGGCGCTGGGCCGGCCCAGCACGCCGGACGAACAGGCTTACCTGGCCGAAGGCGGCGGGTTCTAGCAGCTCGTTCCGGCAGGGTTTGCTGCAGCAGGCTTGCGGCCGGTGCGTCGTCGATCCGTCCATGGAAGGAACGACATGCGCATCCTCGTCTTGATCGGCGGCCTGTGGCTGCTGGCTTTCTCCGCTTCCGCCTCGGACACGCTGCGCGTGGGTAGCCACCTGCTGGTGGCCGGCGACAGCGCCGCGCAGGTACGCGAGTTGCTCGGCCCGCCTACCCGCGTAACGCATCATCGCGGCAGGCGCCACGGCCGCGGCGTGGTCGTGGCGGTACGGGCCAGCGAAAGCTGGGTGTACCAGCGCGACGGCAGCGAGATCACCGTGACGCTGGTGGACGGCGAAGTGGCTCGGATCGAGCAACGCCCCTGAGGCATCGCGGCCATGACCGATGGCACGGCATGACGCCTGGCCCATGCCGGCGCGTAGGGATCGCACGAAGCTGGCGCCATACCGTCGACATGGAGACGCCCCCATGCGCCCGCTCATCCTTGCCCTCGCACTTGCCACCGGCCTGGCACTGGGCGTGCCGGCCCAGGCGCATGGCCTGCACGTGAATGACCAGCGGTGCAGCTTCGGTACCGACTACGACGTGCTGGTAAAGTCCGAAGGCATCACCTTCGAACGCCAGGACGGCACACCCGAACGCGTGTTCATGCACGATGGCACGCTGCGCATCGACGGTCGCGACGTGGCCGTGTCGGCAGGGGACGCCAGACGCCTGCGCGAATACGAGGGCCAGGTGCGCAGCCTGTTGCCCGAGGTCGCCTCGATCGCACGCGAAGGGGTCGATATCGGTTTCGACGCGCTCGCCACGGTGGTCGCCAGTTTCGCCGATGATCCGGCCGAACGCAGCCGGCTCACCGCCCAACTCGACGAACAGCACAAACGGGCGCTGGCCAACGTCGACAACGGCCTGGGCCACGGCGTGTGGCGCCAGCACAGCATGCAGGACCTGATGGAAGACCCGGTCGGCAGCGCCGTCTCGACCCTGGTCAGCACGGTCACCGCCAAGGCAGTCAAGGCTGCGCTGAGCGGCGACCAGAGCCAGGTCGCCGCGCTGGAGGCGCGCGCCGACTCGCTCGACAAGAGCATCGACAAGGAAGTGGACGCGCGCGCCGACAAGCTCGGTGAGCGCGCCGAGGCGCTGTGTCCGCAGATGGCCCGCCTCGACCAGCTGCAGCGGGAATTCGAGTTCCGCATGAAGGACGGCTCGCGCCTGGCGCTGGTCGACCGCCAGCACGACAACGAGGCTTCCGCCAAGACGAAGCCCTAGGACCGCCAGCCGACCCCACGGCTCGCGGCCCGGCCGCTCTCCCATATCGACCACCCAAGCGGCCATGCGCCGCGCCGGCATCCCCAGACCGGCGCGGTTTTTTTTGCCCGCGCGCCGGGCGTCACGGCCGTTCTGCTAGGTTTGGCAGTCGGTTTGTCCATGGAGTGACCCGATGCCCGACCTGCTCGCCCGCATCCATTTCTCCGAGAACGCCACGCAGCTCGGTATCAACGTGCTGGTCGCGCTGCTCATCCTGCTGGTCGGCAGCTGGCTGGCGGCACGCATCGCCAATGTCGTGCAGCGCGCGATGCACCGTGCCAGCGTAGACGCGACCCTGGTCGGGTTCCTGCGCAACCTGATCTATGGCGTGCTGGTGGCCGTGCTGGTGGTTACCGCGCTGATCACCGCAGGCGTACCTTCCGCGCCGCTGGTGGCGGCACTGGGTGCCAGCGGCCTGGCCATCGGGCTGGCCCTGCAGGGTTCGCTGAGCAACCTGGCCTGGGGCGTGCTCCTTATCGTCTTCCGCCCTTTCCGGGCGGGGGATTTCGTCCACGCCGGCGGCCTGGACGGCACCGTCGAGGCGGTCAACCTCATGTACACGATGCTCGTCCTGCCCGATGGGCGCGAGGCGATGGTGCCCAACGCCAAGATCGGCGGCGACGCGGTCATCAACGCCAACCGCCGTGGCTTGCGACGCTTCGAAATCAAGGTGGGCATCGGCTACAAGGACGATATCGGCAAGGCGATCGAGGAGGTCGAAAAGCTGTTCGCCGCCGATCCCCTGATCCTCAAGGAGCCGCCGCCGAGTGTGGTGACCGGCGGGCTGGGCGAGAGCTCGGTGGACCTGATCATCCGCGGCTGGGCCAGTAGCGGCGACTGGTGGGCCGTGCAGACCGACCTGCTGCGCCGGATCAAGGAGCGCTTCAGCGCGACCGGCATCAGCATTCCCTTCCCGCAACGCGAACTTACCGTGGTCCAGGGCTCGCTGCCCGACCGGAAGCCCGATTGAGGGGCGGGTTGCCCAAAGGGTCCGGCCGCCGGCGCCGCGGTGCCGGCGGCAACGTCCTCGCTACGGTAGCGTCACCGGCCGGCGGTTGTCGCCCGACACCCGATCGATCAGTTCGTTGAACGGATCGATGCCCGCTTCGGCCGGCGTACCCGTCACCGTCACGGTGAGGCTGCTGTCGCCGGCCGGCAGCATGCGCTTCTCCAGGTACAGCGGCTTGCCGTCGCGGCCCTTGCCGGGCGAGGCGGCGAACACGCCGATCTCGATCGGTACGTCGGGTGTGGCGGGTGTCTCCCTGCCGGTGCCATCGACGTGCACCTTGCCTGCGTGCACCTTCAGGGTCACCTCGTAACGACCATCGGGCAGCTTTTTCGCCGTGGCCGCGCTGATGCGGTTGTCGAACAGCGTGATCTTCCAGAACAGATCATCAAGCAGGCCCCTCCACTTCGGGTCCAGGCCATCGCTGAGCGTGTCCATGAAGTCCTGCGAGCTGGGATAGGGCGGGCCGCGGAACTGCCAGGCGAGCAGGAACTGCCTGAGCAGCCGGTCGAGGGTGTCCTCGCCGACATAGTCCTGCAGCGCGTAGAACACCAGCGAGCCCTTGTTGTAGTGGATGTACTGCTGGTCCTCCACCTTCGCCAGCGGCTCCTCGGCCAGCGTCTCGGTGGCGCGGCTCATCAGGTACTTGTCCAGCTCGTACTTGAGGAACTTGCGCATCTGGTCGGCACCGTACCTGTGCTTCATCACCATCAGCGCCGAGTACTGGGCCAGCGACTCGCTCAACATGGTCGAGCCCTGCATGTGCGCGCCGATCACCTGGTGCGCCCACCACTGGTGCGCCACTTCGTGAGCGGTGACGTAGTAGACGTAGTCGATCTTCGACGGGTCGCGCAGGTCAGCGATGAAGCCGAGCGACTCGGAGTAGGGAATCGTGTTGGCGAAAGACTGCGCGAAGCTGGCGTAGTTGGGGAACTCCAGGATGCGCACCTGGCGATACTGGTAGGGCGTGAAGTGGGCCTGGTAATAGGCCAGCGCGTCCTTGGTCGCCTGGATCATGCGGTCCACGTTCCAGGCGTGCGCCGGGTTGTAGTAGACCTCGATGGCGACGCCCTCGTAGCTGTCCTTCTTCACCGCGTAACGCGCCGACAGCCAGGCGAAGAAATCCAGCATTGGCCGGTCGGCGGTGTAGGTGAAGTAGCGCCGGCCGTTGGCGGTCCAGGTTTTCCTCAGGTAACCGGGTGCCAGCGCGATCTGGTCGGCGGCGGTGGAGACGGTAGTGCTGAAGTCGATCCAGTCGGCGTCGTTGCTGACGTAGTTGTCGCCTAGCGCCTGCCTGTCGCCCAGCCTGGGCATGCGTGGCACGTCCGGCGGCAGGCCGTACCTGCGTCGGTCGCTGCGGTCGGTGAGCTGCACGCCGCTCTGGTAGCCGAAATGCGGCAGCACGTTGCTGTTGAAGAAGGTGCCGTTGCCGGCCAGGAACTGGCCGGAGGGCTCGTTGGTGAAGCCGCGGGGCGCGTACTCGATGTCGAAGTCGAACGCCATGGAGGCGCCGGGTGCGAGCGGCGTCTTCAGCCGGTAGATCGCGTAGCCCAGCCGCTTGTCGTCACTGACCGTCTCGTGCGGCGCGAAGGAGAGCGACTTCACGGTGAAGTCCGTATCGAAATTCACGTGCAGCGCGCCGATCGGCCCGGCTGTCCGGTTGACCAGCGTGTAGTGCCCGCGGATCGCGAGCTTGCGCTGGTGCGGATAGATGTCCACGTCGGTCTTCACCGCACTGATGCGCGGCTGCGCCAGGCCCTTGTACTTCGCGTAGGCCTTCTCGTAATCGGCGCGCTTGCGCTTGGCCTGCTCACTGCTCTGGTAATGGTTGAGCACATCGGTGTTGTAGAAGATCCACGCGCCGCTCAGCACGAAGCCGGCCAGCGCCAGGCCCAGTGCGGTCGCCGCCGGCCGGCGCAGCCGCGCGCGCGCTTCGAGCAGGCGCTCGCGCCAGGACTGCCCGGTGCCGCGCACGTTGAACAGCGCCGCCACCACCAGCAAGGCCACGGCCGCGAAGCCCCAGTACAGGTCGAACCACAACGCGCCGGCCAGGTAGTGGCCGAACCCGTTCATGTCCGAGTACGGCACCGACGGGGTGTGGCCGTAGATCAACAGGTTGTGCTCCCAGTGCAGCAGCGGAAAGCCGATCAGCGAGGAAACCAGCCACACGATGCCCAGCAGGTAGCCCATGAACTTGCTGCCGGCCAGCGTCTGGAACAGCAGCATCAGCACGGCCAGCAGCACGAACGGCGACGCGTCCAGTCCCAGCGTTGCCAGGTACAGGCCGACCTCCAGCCGCGTATAGCCATGGCCAAGCTGCCAGCCGATGCCGACCAGGTCGCCGATCAGCAGGTACGCCAGCACCACCGCCACCAGTGCCAGCAGTCGCGCGGCCAGCGCCAGGGCATCGGGCAGCGGGAAGGCGTCGACCACCTCGGCGGTGTGCCGGTCGCGCTCGCGCCAGGCCAGTTCGCCGGCGTAGAAGGTCACGATGATCGCCAGCAACCACTGGAAGCTGCCCTGCACCGTGGTGATCACCGAGTGCGTGACCGGATAGGTCGCCGTGCCGTAGATCTCGCCGTTGAAGGCCAGTGCGAACAGCAGGTTGACCAGTCCGAACACCAGCATCACCAGGAACGGCACGCCACGCAGCACCTGGCCAAGATCGAACGCAAGCAGCGTGCGCAGTTGCGCCAGCCGCGCGCGCAGGTCGTAGGCCAGTTTCACCGGTGGCATCGCGACGCGCGCCGCGCCGGCCGCCGGCCGCAGCAGCGGTGGTTCGGTGCGCAGCCTGCGCCGCGGCAGGCGCAGCCCTTCGCGGTTGGTGCGGAACAGGGCATAAGCCGCGCCGGCCAGCAGCACCGACACACCCAGCCACAGCAGCCGGTTCCACAGCAGCAGCCCTTCCAGCGGCGGCAGGCGATGGTTGAGCTCATCGGCCGACCAGTAGCGCGTGACGATACCCAGCGTGCGGTTGGCAAACGGGTCGAGCATCGCGGCGATGACGTGGTGGTCGACGTCGCGCGCGAGCAGGCCCGAAAGCGACAACAGCACGATGAAGGCGATAATGCCGATGTAGGTGGCCAGCAGCGAATGGGTGACCGTGGCCAGCAGGAACAACAGCGTCGCCACGAACAGCATGTCCGGCAGCACCATCACGCCGAAGGCCCAGGCGTAGCCGTGCCAGTCGGCCGGACCCAGCCGGGCCGGATCGATCCATGGCATCGCGCTGCCCGATGCCACGCCCAGCGCCACCGCCAGCATGATCGCCACCACCGCCAGGTAACCGGCAGCCAGCCGGCCGCCGAGGTAGGCGCCGCGGCTGACCGGCGTGGCGAACACCAGCTCGGCGGTGTTGTGGTCGAAGTCGCGCAGCGCGGCGCCGGCGACGAACGCCCCGGCGGCCAGCATGCCGAAAATCGTGAAGGCGCTGATCAGTCGCACCACCACCATCGGCGCGTTGCGCAGCACGTTGCCGCTGGCGCCGCCGATCATCACCGCGTCGGTGCTGGCCACGGCAAAGGCCAGCGCACCGAAGGCCAGCGCCATGATCCAGAACAGCGGCGCGCGCCATTGCTGGCGCCATTCGAAACGCAGGATCGCACCCAGCATGGCGTCAGGCCGCCCGCGCCGTGGCCTGCGCGCGCAGGCGGCCGAAGTAAACGTCTTCCAGGTCCGGCGCCACCGGCTCGAAGCCCGGTTCCGGCGGGGCGTCGGCCAGCACGTGCAGCAGCGTCCGGCCGCCGGCGAGGCGGGTGGAGAGAATGGTCATGCGGGCGCGATAGCTGTCCAGCTCCGCCTTGTCGATCGAGCGGCGCCACACCCGCCCTTCCAGGCTGCGGATCGCTTCGCGCGGCTCGCCGGCGAGCAGCACCTGGCCCTGGCCGATGATCGCCATGCGCGGGCACAGGTCGGTCACGTCGGCCACGATGTGGGTGGAGAGGATCACCACCACCTTCTCGCCGATCTCCGCCAGCAGGTTGAGAAAGCGGTTGCGTTCCTCCGGGTCCAGGCCGGCGGTGGGCTCGTCGACGATCACCAGCTTCGGGCTGCCGATCAGCGCCTGCGCGATGCCGAAGCGCTGCCGCATGCCGCCGGAGAAGGTGCCGAGCTTGCGCTTGCGCACGTCCCACAGGTTGACCTGGCGCAGCAGCGCTTCGACGAGCTCGCGCCGCTGGCCGCGCGCGGTGACGCCCTTGAGCACGGCGAAGTGGTCCAGCATCGCTTCGGCGGAAACTTTCGGGTAGACGCCGAATTCCTGCGGCAGGTAGCCGAGCAGGCGGCGGGTGGCCGGTTTGTCGGCCAGCAGGTCCAGGCCGTCCAGCTCGATGCTGCCCTGGTCCGGGTCCTGCAGCGTGGCGATGGTGCGCATCAGCGAGGATTTGCCCGCGCCGTTGGGCCCGAGCAGTCCGAACATGCCCTGCGGGATGTCCAGGTCGATGCCGCGCAGCGCGTGCACGCCGTTGGCGTAGGTCTTGGACAGGTGGCGGATGGTCAGCATGCGGGCTCCTCGGGCGCCGCCCCGCGCGGCGCGCCAGGCTCAGGATAGGCAGCGACCCGGGCGGGCGCATCGGTACAAGGTCATGCATGGGCGTCCGCGCCGATCCGTTCGGCCGGGCAGGCGCCGCGGCCGAGGTCGAAGGCTGCCCGCGCCCCGCTGCGCCACGACCCCGGGGGAGATTAGGCAGTCGTGCGCGCTTGCCGGTGCACGGTGTGATCTCCGGCGGCTCGGTGACGACGCGGCGGGCGGCCGTTCGCTATCATGGGAGGCCTTGCGCGGCGCCATCCCCGGGCGCAGCACCCCCGACATCGCAGGAGATCTCCATGGCCGACCTCAAAGAAGCACGCGTCCCCGACATCGGCGGCCACGACAACGTGCCGGTGATCGAAGTGCTGGTGAAGGCCGGCGACCGCGTGGAGAAGGAGCAAAGCCTGATCACGCTGGAGTCGGACAAGGCCACCATGGAGGTGCCCGCGCCGTTTGCAGGCGTGGTGAAGGAAATCAAGCTCAAGGTCGGGGACGAGGTGTCGGAAGGCGCCCTGATCGCGACCATCGAGGCCGAAGGCGCCGCCGCGCCCGCACCCGCCCCGACGCCGGCCGCTGCGCCGCTGTCCAGCCAGCAGGCCAGGGCCGCCGAGCCCCGTTCGAGCAAGGGCGCGGTCGACGAGGCCGCGCCACAGCCGCCGCCCGCTGCGCCGCCGTCCGGGGGCGGCGCTGGCGTGCGCGAGGCGCGCGTCCCCGACATCGGCGGCCACGACAACGTGCCGGTGATCGAGGTGCTGGTAAAGGTCGGCGACACCGTGGCCAAGGACCAGAGCCTGATCACGCTGGAGTCGGACAAGGCCACCATGGAAGTGCCCGCACCATTCGAGGGCGTGGTCAGGGAACTCAAGCTCAAGGTCGGCGACGAGGTCTCCGAAGGCGCGGTCATCGCGCTGATCGAAAGCGGTGCCGCGGCGCCCGCCCCGGCCGCTCCGGCGTCCTCCTCGCCCGACGCCGGCTCGGCCACCGGCCTGCCGGTCAGCGGTGGCGGTCCCAGGGGCGAGGAGAAGCCCGCGCCGGTCGGCGGCCGCGGCGTGCTGCCTGGCAACGTGCCCGAGGGCGACGTGCGCCCGCAGGGGCGCGCACCGTTCGACGCAAAGATCGTGATGCCCGGCGATGCGCCCTACGCCAGCCCGTCGGTCCGCGCCTTCGCGCGCGAGCTCGGCGTAGACATCGCACAAGTGAAGGGCTCCGGCCGCGGCGGGCGTATCCAGCGCGAGGACGTCTCGGCCTACGTCAAGCATGCGCTCGCCTCCGGTGCGCGCCCGGTGCAGGGCGGCGCTCCGGCGGGCGCGGTCGGTGGGCTCAGCCTGCTGCCGTGGCCGAAGGTCGATTTCTCCAAGTTCGGCCCGGTCGAGGAGAAGCCGCTCTCGCGCATCCAGAAGATTTCCGGCGCCAACCTGGCCCGCAACTGGGCGATGATCCCGCACGTCACCCAGCACGAGGACGCGGACATCACGGAGCTGGAGGCGTTCCGCAAGCAGCTCGGTGCCGAGAACAAGGACCTGAAGGTCACCCCGCTGGTGTTCCAGATCAAGGCGGTGGTCGCAGCCCTGAAGCAATTCCCGCAGTTCAACGCCTCGCTGGACGAGAGCGGCGAGAAGCTGGTCCTCAAGAAGTATTTCCACATCGGCATCGCGGTGGATACGCCCGACGGCCTGGTGGTCCCGGTGATCCGCGACTGCGACCAGAAGGGCCTGCTGGATCTGGCCCGCGAGCTGGGCGAGATCTCCAGGAAGGCGCGCGAGAAGAAGCTCGGGCCGGCCGAGATGTCCGGCGGCTGCTTCTCGATCTCCTCGCTGGGCGGCATCGGCGGCACGGCGTTCACGCCGATCGTCAATGCGCCGGAGGTGGCGATCCTGGGCGTCTCCAAGGCGCAGATCAAGCCGGTGTGGAACGGCAAGGAGTTCGCGCCGCGGCTGATGCTGCCGCTGTCGCTGTCCTACGACCATCGCGTCATCGACGGCGCGCTGGCCGCGCGCTTCGCCGCGTTCCTGGCCAACCAGCTCGGCGACATCCGCCGGCTGCTGCTCTGACGGAGGCCGACGCCATGGCGAACACGATCGAAGTGAAGGTCCCCGACATCGGCGGCCACGACAACGTGCCGGTGATCGAGGTGCTGGTGAAGGCCGGCGACCGCGTGGAGAAGGAACAGAGCCTGATCACGCTGGAATCGGACAAGGCCACCATGGAGGTGCCCTCCAGCGCCGCCGGCGTGGTGAAAGAGCTCAAGGTGAAGGTGGGCGACGAAGTATCCGAGGGCGCGGTGATCCTCACGCTCGAAGCCGAGGGTGAGGCTTCTCCTGCGGCCGGAAAGCAGGCAGGGGGCCAGGGCAAGGTGCAAGCTCCCGCTCCGGCCGCACCCGCTGCCGCCCCAACGCCGCAACCTCCCCCGGCCGGAGAGGGCAGGGCGCCGCTGGCCGCCGGCGCGTCCGGCCGCCAGCCGGACATCGAGTGCAAGCTGGTCGTCCTCGGCTCCGGCCCGGGCGGCTACACCGCCGCCTTCCGCGCCGCCGACCTCGGCGTCGACACCGTGCTGGTCGAGCGCTACGCCAGCCTCGGCGGCGTCTGCCTCAACGTCGGCTGCATCCCCTCCAAGGCACTGTTGCACGCCGCCGCGGTGATCGACGAAGCCGAAGCCATGGCCGCCCACGGCGTCAGTTTCGGCAAGCCCAAGATCGAGATGGACAAGCTGCGCCACTTCAAGGACCAGGTGGTCGGCAAGCTCACCGGCGGCCTGGCCGGCATGGCGAAGCAGCGCAAGGTGCGTACCGTGCAGGGCACGGGCAGCTTCGTCTCGCCGCACGAGCTGGAAGTAAAGACGGCCGAAGGCACGAAGCTGATCCGCTTCGAGAACGCCATCATCGCCGCCGGCTCGCAGGCCGTACGCCTGCCGATGTTCCCGTGGGACGACGAGCGCGTGATGGATTCGACCGGTGCGCTCGAGCTCACCGACATTCCGAAGAAGCTGCTCGTCGTCGGTGGCGGCATCATCGGCCTGGAAATGGCCACGGTGTACTCGGGCCTGGGCAGCGAGGTGACCGTGGTCGAGTTCATGGACCAGATCATCCCTGGCGCCGATGCCGACCTGGTCAAGCCCCTGGCCAAGCGCCTGGCCGCCAAGCTCAAGGGTGTGCACCTGAAGACCAAGGTGGTCGAGGCCAAGGCCACCAAGAAGGGCATCGAGGTCCGCTACGAGGGCGAAAGCATTCCCGAGACCACCGTGTTCGACCGCGTGCTGGTCGCCGTGGGCCGATCCGCCAACGGCAACAAGATCGGTGCCGACGAGGCGGGCGTGGCGGTAACCGAGCGCGGCTTCATCAATGTCGACACGCAGATGCGCACCAACGTGCCGCACATCTACGCCATCGGCGACCTGGTCGGCCAGCCGATGCTGGCGCACAAGGCCACCCACGAGGCGCGTGTCGCCGCCGAAGTGGTGGCCGGCTTGAAGAGCCATTTCGACGCGCGCGTGATCCCGTCGGTCGCCTACACCGATCCGGAAATCGCCTGGGTCGGCGTAACCGAGCGCGAGGCGAAGGAAAAGGGCCTGAAGATCGGCACCGGCAAGTTCCCCTGGGCCGCCTCCGGGCGCGCGATCGGCATCGACCGCACCGAGGGCTTCACCAAGCTGCTGTTCGACGAGGAGACGCACCGCGTGGTCGGCGCGGGCATCGTCGGCCCGCATGCCGGCGACCTGATCTCGGAGTTGGCCCTGGCCATCGAGATGGGCGCCGAGGCGGCCGACATCGCGCTCACCATCCATCCGCACCCGACGCTGAGCGAGTCGGTGGCGATGGCGGCGGAGGTCTACGAGGGCACCATCACCGACCTGTACATTCCCAAGCGGAAGTAGATCTCGTCGCCCGACTGAAAACCCGGCTTCGGCCGGGTTTTTTTGTAAGCGGCGACACTGCCATGGGCGGCTGGCGCGCATGCCGGGCTCGCCACAGCCATGGCGATGTCCGGCCCCGGGCACGGCATCGGCTAATGCCTGAGCCGCAGGGTCGGTACTCCCCGGTGCCGCTTGACGCAGGCAGGCGGTTGGGCTTCGCTTGCCCGGCTGCGCCCGTGAGCGCGGCTCAATCCCTGGCAATGGAGGCAGCGATGTCCCTGAAGGTGTGTCTTGCCGGTGCGACCGGCTGGGCCGGTGCCGAACTTGCCCGCGGCCTGGCGGATGCGGGCGACCTGCAACTCGTGGCTGCCGTCTCGCGCAGCCACGCCGGGCGCAACCTCGCCGCGGTGCTGGACGAGCCGCGGCTGGACGCGCCGGTCTTCGCCACTGCGGCCGAAGCGCTCTCGCAACCCTGCGACGTGTTCGTCGAATACACCCATCCGGACACGGCCAAGGCGAACGTGCTCGCCGCGCTGGCGCACGGTGCCCACGTCGTCGTCGGCACGTCCGGCCTCACCGATGCGGACTATGCGCAACTCGACGCGGCCGCCCGGGGCCGCGGGCGCGGCGTGCTCGCCTGTGGCAACTTCGCACTCACCGCCGTGCTGCTGCAGAAATTCGCGGTGATGGCCGCCCGTTACATCCCGCACTGGGAAATCATCGACTACGCCTACGAGGGCAAGCCGGACGCGCCGAGCGGCACCGCGCGGGAACTCGCCGCGCGGATGGCCCAGGTCCGCCAGCCGCACCTGGGCGTGCCGCTCGACCAGGTCCGTGGCACGCGCGAGACGCGCGGCGGCACGATCGCCGGCAGCCAGGTCCATGCCGTTCGCCTGCCCGGCTTCGTGCTTGGCGTGGAGACGATCTTCGGCATGCCGGAGCAGACCCTCAGCATCCGCCACAACGCCGGCGCCGGCGCACGGCCTTACGTGGACGGCGCGTTGCTGGCGATACGCAAGGTGCCCGGGCTGCTCGGCCTGCACCGCGGACTGGACGCCGTTCTGGAGCTATGAGCGCGACGGGCGGCGGCGGCCGGAACCGGGGATCCGCCAGCCACAACGCGCAATCGCGTCGGGTCACTGCCCCGGCTGATCCACCAGTGCTTCGCGCAGATGGCCCTGCAACACGCGCAGGTTTCCCTGCGCCTGCTCAAGCATGGCCGCCATCTGCCCCGTCACGTACAGCAGCTCGCGTGGCCGTACGTCGCCGACGCGCAGGTCGGTCATGGTGTCGAGCATGCGCGGGCCGTTCATCACCACCGCGATGTTGGTGTCCAGATTCGCGTCCATGTCGCGCTGGCTGGCGTAGGCGGCCGAGTAACGGCGCATGCGCTCGTGCTCGATCCAGCTCGCGGACTGGTTCGCCACGGCCACGTCCCAGGCTTCATGGCGCAGCGTGGGCCAGCGCAGGTTGAGATTGAAGCCGTGGGCGGTCATCGCCTGCACGTGCTGGGCGATGGTCGCTTCCGGCGCGTGCTCGCGAAAGTCCGCGATCATCCGGTCGCGCAACGCACCGAGGATCTTCTCGCGCTGCCCGTCCTGCGCGAGCGCGACGTTCACCTCGTCGAGATTGCTGCGGATCTCCGCCTCGATCCGTGCGCTGGCCGTGCGTGCCGCCTGCTGGTGGTGCGCGTGCTCGATCCACGCCTCGAGCCCCAGCGCGGTGAGGATGCTGAGCACGATCATCAGGTAGTGCTTGAGGAAATCCCGGGCGGATTCCAGCCGGACTTTCGGCAGTTCCAGATGCATGAGGTGTCCTTGTGAACGCAGGTCAGTCGGGCGGCGCGACAGTCTCGAACAGATCGCGCTGGGGCACAAAATCGTCGCGATCGACGAAGCCGGCCAGCCCGACGCCGACCAGCCGGTAGCGGGTACCGGCCGGATGTTCCACCCGGGCGCGCAGTGCGCAGGCCAGTTCGGCCAGTTCGTCGGCCGAGCCGGGTAGCGTCGGTGGCGAGAAGCTGCGCGTGAGCGTGCGGAAGTCGGCGGTCTTGAGCTTGAGCACCACCGTGCGCGCAATGCGCCCGGTTTCGCGCTGGTGGCCGGCCCAGGTCTTTCCGGCGAGCCGACGGATGTGCGGCTCCAGCTCGTCCAGGGTGAGGTCGTGTTCGAAGGTGTCCTCGGAGGACACCTGCAGGGTGGGGCGGTCCGGCTGCACGGCATGTTCGTCGATGCCCCAGGACAGCTCGTGCAGTCGCCGGCCCCAGCGGCCGAAGCGTTCCTCCAGCACGGCCAGGCCCTGCGCGCGCAGGTCGGCGGCGGTGGCCACGCCCATCGCCGCGAGCTTGCCCTCCATCACCTTGCCCACGCCCGGCAGTCGGCCGACCTTGAGCGGCGCGAGGAAGGCCTCGACCTGGTGTGGGCGGATCACGAACAATCCATCGGGCTTGCGCCAGTCCGAGGCGATCTTGGCCAGGAACTTGTTGGGCGCCACGCCCGCCGACGCCGTCAGGTTGGTTTCCTCGCGGATCGCCGCGCGGATCGCCTCGGCCGTCGCGGTGGCCGAGGCCAGGGCACTCTTGCTCACCGTTACGTCCAGGTACGCCTCGTCCAGCGACAGCGGCTCGATCAGGTCCGTATGCCGGGCGAAGATCGCCCGCACCTGCCGCGACACCGCCTTGTAGCGGGTGAAGTCCGGCGGCACGAAGACCGCCTGCGGGCACAGCCGCTCGGCGCGCACCGCCGGCATCGCCGAGCGCACGCCGAACACGCGTGCCTCGTAGCTGGCCGCGCACACCACCGAGCGCGCCCCGCGCCACGCCACCACCACCGGCTTGCCGCGCAGCGAAGGGTCGTCGCGCTGCTCGACCGACGCGTAGAACGCGTCCATGTCGATGTGCAGGATCTTGCGCGGGGTGGGGGACACGGCAGGGAACCGGGAGTGCGTGGGAAGGATTCTAGGCGACCGCCGCAGCCGTGCGGGCAAAAAAAGCGCCTGCAGGATTGACGCCTGGTTGATAGATGCAGGACTAGCGTCCACCGGGCGCATCCGGAGGTGATCCGCCATGGCCGATTTCGCCCAGCTACGCCAGCGCATGGTCGAGCGCCAGCTCGCCGGTCGCGGCATCAGAGATGCACGCGTGCTCGAGGCGATGGCGCGGATTCCACGCGAGGCCTTCGTGTCCGGCAGCATGCACGAGTTCGCCTACGAGGATTCGCCGCTGCCGATCGAAGCCGGACAGACCATCTCGCAGCCGTTCATTGTCGCGCGCATGCTCGAAGCGGCCGAACTTCACCAGGAAGATAGCGTGCTGGAGATCGGCGCCGGCTCGGGCTACGCCGCGGCGGTGATGGGGGCGCTCGCGGCCCACGTGCATGCGATCGAGCGCCACGCCGAACTGGCCGACCTCGCACAGCAACGCTTCGACGCGCTGGGCTATCGCAACATCCGCCTGCGCGTAGGCGACGGCAGCGGCGGCTGGCCGGAGGCGGCGCCGTTCGACGCCATCATTGCCGCCGCCGGCGGACCGGCCGTGCCGGACGTACTGCGGCGGCAGCTGGCCATCGGCGGGCGGCTGGTGATGCCGGTGGGCGAGACGCTGCACCGGCAACGCCTGGTGAAGGTCACCCGTGTCACCGAGGACCGCTTCCGGGAGGAGGCACTGGACGAAGTGCGCTTCGTCCCGCTGGTCGGCAGCTACGGCTGGAGCGAGCGGGAGGCCTCGCCCCCGCCGCGGGTCGAGCCGGTGGCGGCACGGGCGCCGGCCGACGGCCACGGACTGCCCGACCTGATCCGCGCGGCCGCCGAGCCGTTGCCGGATCCGGAGGATCCGGCTTTCGGACGGCTGTTCGATCGCTACGGCGATGCCCGCGTGGTGCTGCTGGGCGAGGCCAGCCACGGCACCAGCGAGTTTTACCGCGCCCGTGCCTCGATCACCCGCCGGCTGATCGAGGCACATGGCTTCACCATCGTCGCGGTGGAGGCCGACTGGCCCGACGCTGCGGCGCTGAATCGCTACGTGCGTGGTCGTCCGGCGACACGCGGTGAGCCGATCTTCCAGCGCTTTCCCACCTGGATGTGGCGCAATCGCGACGTCGCCCGTTTCATCGACTGGCTGCGCGGCTACAACGCGGACAAGCCGCCGGCGAAGCAGGCCGGCTTCTACGGGCTGGACCTGTACAGCCTGGACAGCTCGATCCGCGCGGTGATCGATTACCTGGACAAGGTCGATCCGGAAGCGGCCAAGGTGGCCCGCCGCCGCTACGGCTGCCTGATGCCCTGGAGCAAGGAGCCGGCGCAGTACGGACGCATGGCACTGAATGCCGGTTATGCGTTCTGCGAGAAGGCGGTGGTGCAGATGCTTCGCGAGCTGCTGGCGCGGCGCATCGACTACGTCCGCGCCGACGGCGAGTATTTCCTGGACGCGGCGCAGAACGCGCGCCTGGTGAGCAACGCCGAGGCGTACTACCGCGCGATGTACTACGGTTCGGCCGAGTCGTGGAACCTGCGCGACAGCCACATGTTCGAGACGCTGGAGCATCTCCTGGACGCGGCCGGTCCGCAGTCCAAGGCGGTGGTGTGGGCGCACAACTCGCACATTGGCGACGCGCGCCACACCGAGATGGGCCAGGTGCGCGAGGAATTGAACCTCGGCCAGCTGTGCCGCCAGCGCTTTGGCCGCGATGCGGCGCTGCTCGGCTTCGGTACGCACACCGGCACGGTCGCCGCGGCCGACGACTGGGACGAGCCGATGAAGGTGATGGACGTGGTGCCCTCGCGCAAGGACAGTTACGAGCGCCTGTTCCACGACGCCGGCCAGCCGCGTTGCCTGCTCGACCTGCGCGAGGGTGCCAACCGCGAGCTGTGCGGCAGGCTGGCCAGCGCCCGGCTGGAGCGCTTCATCGGCGTGATCTACCGGCCCGACACCGAGCGCTGGAGCCACTACGTGGAATGCTCGATGCCGCGCCAGTTCGACGGCTACACCTGGTTCGACCAGACCCACGCGGTCGAGCCGCTGGGCGAGGAGCCACGTACCGGCGCGGCCGAGACCTGGCCCTTCGGCCTCTAGCGGCGGCCCTGCGCCAGCATGCGCACGGCGAGTGCGGCGAGCACGGTGCCCATCAGCCAGCGCTGCAACGCCTGCCACAGCGGCCGGCCACCCAGGAAGCCCGCAATCGTGCCGGCCGCCAGCACGATCAGTGCGTTGACGCTCAGGCTGATGGCGATCTGCGTGAAGCCCAGCACCACCGACTGGCCGAGCACGCTGCCGTGGCCGGGCACCATGAACTGCGGCAGCAGCGACAGGTAGAGCATGGCCGCCTTGGGGTTGAGCAGGTTGGTGAACAGGCCCATCGCGAACAGCCGGCGCGGGCGGTCCGGCGCCAGTTCGCGCACCTGGAACGGCGAGCGGCCGCCGGGCCTGAGCGCCTGCCACGCCAGGTGCAGCAGATACAGCGCGCCGCCGATGCGCAGCGCGTCATAGGCGTAAGGCACCGCGAAGACCAGCGCTGTGATGCCGAAGGCGGCGCAAAGCATGTAGACGATGAAACCCAGCCCCACGCCGGCCAGCGACACCAGCCCCGCGGCGCGGCCCTGGGAGATCGAGCGCGAGACCAGGTAGATCATGTTCGGGCCGGGCGTCAGCACCAGGCCCAGGGCGATCAGGGCGAAGGCGAGCAGGTGGCTGGCATCGGGCATGGTCGGCACCGGAGTTGGAAACGCGCGAGCATACGGCCCCGCCCCGTGCGCGGCATGTGCCGTCAGGACGGCTCGGACGGCCGGGCGGGAGCAAGGCGGCGCCGGCGTGCCTCGAACAGGGTTAGCCCGAGCGCCGCGAGCCCGAACGGCAGCAGGTTGTAGACCAGCCGGTAGCACAGCAGGCCGGCCAGCACCTCCGCGCGCGCCTGGGCAGGAAAGGCGCCGAGCAGGATCGCTTCGAACACACCCAGCCCGCCCGGAGCATGGCTGACGATCCCGGCCAGCAGCGCGGCGAGGTAGACCGGTACGAAGTCGGCGAGCGGCGGCGCGACCTGCGGCGGCAGCAACAGGTACATCGCACTGATCGCCGCGCTCATTTCCACGCCGCCGAGCAGCATCTGCAGGAGCGCCGAACCCGAGCCCGGCAAGGCGATCGCCCAGCGGCCCACGCGCAGGCTGCGCGGTCGCGCCAGCCACAGCACCAGGCCGGCCAGCAGCAGCACGATGACGGTGCCTGCGATGCGCCCCCAGCCCACGGCGATCGCCGGCTCCATCAACAGGCCGGCCGCACCCAGCACGGCATAACCCAGCCCGACGCCGAGACTGGCCAGGCCGACCACGCGTGCGATGTCGCCCGCCCCGAGTCCGGCCGTGGCATAGATCCGGTAACGCACCGCACCGCCGGTGACGGCGTGGAAGCCCAGCGTATTGGACAGTGCGTGCGCGGCGAAGCCGGCGAAGGCCGACAGTTCAAGCGGTGCCCGCGCGGGCGCCACGCGGCGTGCGGCCAGTACGTCGAACGCCGCGAGCATGGTGAAACTGACCGCGGTCGCCGCGATGGCGCCGGCGACGTGGGTGCGCGGCAACTGCAGCAGTGCCGCGGCCACGTCGCGCCAGCGCATCGCCCCCAGGTAGCGGTGCAGCAGCCAGGCCGCCAGTGCGAGCAGCAGCGCGGAAACGAGCCAGGAAAGGACACGCAGGATCGCGCGCATGCGCGGGGCGCGGGCCGGGTCGAACAGGGAGGGGGAGAGCGCAGACATCCGCGCGACCTTACGCCGGATGCGCGTGGGCGCGCGAGTGCTGGAGAGTCATCTCGCCAAGCGTAGCGGTTCGTGCAACCTTCCTGCAGGCGGAATGCCGCACGACTGCGACTGCGCACATGCACTTTCCCGCAAGAAACATCCGTCCATCACGGTGGCGGTGCTGAACGCCATCACCGACTCACGCTATCGTGTGTCCCTCCTGCCGCCGACGACGCCCGCCCCACGCATGAGCACCGAATCGAACACCTACCTGCGTCGCCTGGGCACCTGGGACGGCGCGATGATCGTCATCGGCGGTGTGATCGGCGCGGGCATCTTCCGCACGCCGGCCACGCTGGCCCAGCGCACCGGTTCGGGCTGGGAGCTCCTTGTGCTGTGGGCCATCGGCGGCCTGCTCACGCTGGCCGGGGCGCTGAGCTACGCGGAACTGGGCGCGCGGCGGCCGCAGGCCGGCGGCAGCTACATCTACCTGCGCGAGGCGTTCGGCCAGCTGCCGGCGTTCCTGTTCGGCTGGACCATGGCGCTGATCAACTACCCCGGCAGCGTGGCGGCGGTGGCCACCGCCTTCGCCGACTACTTCTGCGCGGCACTGGGCCTGTCGGCGCTTTACGTCAAGCCGGTGGCCGCCGCGGCGATCGCCTTCATCGTCGGCGTGAACCTGTTCGGCATCCGTGCCGGCGCCTGGGTGCAGAACATCTTCACCGTGCTCAAGCTGGTGGCGATCGCGTTGCTGGTGGCGGTGGGCGTGGTGCTCTCCGACGGCCACCTGGGCGTGACGCTGGCCGCCGATCCCACGCGCCACGTGCCGACCGGTGCACTGTTCGGCGCCCTGCTGCCGGTGCTGTTCACCTACGGCGGCTTCCACTATCTCAACGATCTCGCCGGCGAGGTACGCAATCCGCAACGCACCTTGCCGCGCGCGCTGGGGCTGGGCATGGCGGGCGTGATGATCGCCTACGTGCTGGCCAACTTCGCCTACCTGGCCGGCCTGGGCCATGCGGGACTTGCGGCCAGCCACGCGCCGGCGGCCGATCTCATGCGCCGTCTGCTGGGCGACCGCGGTGCCACGCTGATGGCGCTGGGCATCGCCTGCTCCACCTTCGGCTACTGCAACATCGCCATCGCCGGTGGCGCGCGCGTACTGCAGACGATGGGCGCCGACGGCATGTTCTTCTCCGCGGTAGGCCGCATCGAGCCGCAGAGCCGCGCGCCGCAGGTGGCGCTGGCCACGCTCGGTGCGTGGGCGATCGTGCTGGCGGTGTCGGGCAGCTTCAACCAGTTGCTCGACTACACCACCGTCGGCGAGTGGCTCGCGCACGCCTGCAGCATCGCCACGCTGTTCTGGTACCGCCGCTATCTCAGCGAGCCCTCGCCCTACCGCGTGCCGTTCTATCCGTGGCTGCCGATGATCTTCGTGGTCACCGTGCTGTGCGTGATCGGCGCCACCGCCATCCACAATCCGGGCGACGCCGGCATGAGCCTGGTCATCATCGCCTGTGGCATTCCGGCGTACTACGGCTGGCGCTGGCTGGAGCGCAGCGGCGCCTGAGTCGCGATCTTCAGCAAGGCTTGGCAATACTTGGTGCTTACCGCAGCGAGGATGGCCGATGAAAGCGATGGTGGTGGCCCTGGCCTGCCTGGTCCTGCCGCTGGTGGGGCAGTCGGCACCGCGCACGGATCAAGGGGCCACACCCCCGGCGGACGTCGCGCTGGCGCACGTGCGGCGCGGCGCGATCGAGCACCTGCCCGATGGCGAGGCCCTGCGCCGCTACACCTTCGAACCGGCCGCGCAACCCAGCGTGCGGATGACGCCGGCGCAGCCATGGCGTGGCGGTGAGCTGCGCATGCGCGTGCAGAACGCGATGCCCTGGGCGGTCACGCTGGCGGTCGACGTCGAAGGCAGCGCGGGCGCTCATCTGCACGCGACGGTAGGCCTGCCCGCCGGTCCGCCACAGACACTCGTCGTGCCACTGCATGCGACCTCGCCGCGCGACTTCGGCATGCAGGCCGGCCCGCCGATGCCGTTCGGGCAGGCCGGGCAGCGCATCGTTCTGGCGACCATGGTGGAAGGCGCGGCGTCGCTCGAGGCGGTGCGCGCGGTGCAGTTTTCCATTCCCGCGCCGCAGGCCGAACAGGCGTTGCTTATCGGCGCGACGGGTACCTCCGCAGGCGATACCCCGCGCGCCGCCTACGGCGGCATCGTCGACCGCTACGGCCAGTACACGCGCGCACAATGGCCGGAAAAGATCGACGGCGACGCGGCGCTGCGCACGCGTGTGCGAAGCGGTCCTTCCGCCGCCGCGCCCGCTCGCGGAGACACGTACGGCGGACGTCCGGACGTCCAGGCCAAGGCCACCGGCTGGTTCCGCACGCAGAAGGTCGGCGATCGCTGGCAGCTGGTCACGCCGGATGGCCATCCGTTCTTCTCGCTGGGCGTCAACGCCGTGGCGGCCGATGGCGGGCGCAGCTACGTACAGGGCCGCGAATGGATGTTCACCAGCCTGCCGCCGACGACCGGAAAGTGGGCCGCATTCACCGGAGTGGGCGACAGCCGGCGCGACACCGGCGCGTCCAGGGGCCTGGGCTACGACCACGGTCGCTGGTTCGATTTCTACGCGGCCAACCTCTACCGCGTCGACGGCACCGGCTGGCGCGACGCCTGGCGCCAGCGCACGCGACGGCGGCTGGCCGCCTGGGGCTTCAACACGCTGGGCGACTGGAGCGACGAGACCATCGCGCGCGGCCACCGGCTGGCCTACACCCGCTCGATCAACGTCGCCGGCGACTATGCCAACGTCGCCACCGGCTACGACTGGTGGGGTCGCATGCCCGACCCGTTCGATCCACGCTTCAAGGCTGCCACCGAACGCGCGGTCGGCAAGGCCACCGACGACGTGCGCGACGATCCCTGGCTGCTCGGCTACTTCGCCGACAACGAACTGGCCTGGGCCGCGCCCGGCCCGCAAGGCCGCTGGGCGCTGGCCGTGGGCACGCTGCGCGGCGAACCGCACAGCCCGGCCAAGCAGGCCTTCATCGCGATGCTCAAGCACAAGTACGGCGACGCGCTGCGCCTGGGTGTCGCCTGGGGCATCGGCGTGACGCGCTGGGAGGCGCTGCAGCCGGCCGGCTTCCAGGCGCCGGTGCCGAGCGAGGCGCACCCGGCCATCGCGCAGGACTACAGCGCCTGGCTGCGCACCTACGCCGATGCGTACTTCCGCACCGTGGCGCAGGCGCTGCACCGGCACGACCCGCACCACCTGTTTCTCGGCGGCCGCTTCGCCGTGCGCACGCCCGAAGCCGTGGCCGCCTGCGCGCAGTGGTGCGACGTGCTGAGCATCAATGTCTACGCCGACCTGCCGCAGCACGGCATGGACCTGCCCACGCTGCACGCGCTGGGCAAGCCGGTGCTGGTCAGCGAGTTCTCGTTCGGTTCGACCGATCGTGGACCGTTCGGCGCCGGTCCGGTGCCGGTGTGGAACGAGGCCCAGCGCGGCGAGAACTACGCGCGGTTCATGCAGGCCGCCGCCGCCGATCCAGCGATCGTCGGCGCGCACTGGTTCCAGTGGGCCGACCAGCCGGTCACCGGCCGCCTGCTCGACGGCGAGAATGCGCACTTCGGCCTGGTCGGCATCACCGACATCCCGTTCCAGAGTTTCATCGAGGCGGTGACGGCAGCCAACGCCGCCACCGCCCGCCGCTGATGCCCGCTAGCGCCCGATCTCGCGCAGCGGCTTGCCGTGCATCAGGTTGCGCTCGATCTGCTCGAGCGTGACGCCCCTGGTTTCCGGCACCAGCCAGAACGTCAGCACGATGAACACCGCGTTGAATGCCGCATAGAGCCAGAACGTCTCCGCCTGGCCAATGCCGTTGAGCAGCGGCAGGAAGGAAACGCCGACCAGCCAGTTGGCGGCCCAGTTGGTGAAGGTGGAGCAGCCGATGCCGAAGTCGCGGCCCTTGAGCGGCTGGATCTCCGAGCACAGCGTCCAGATCAGCGGGCCGGCAGACATGGCGAAGCCCACGATGAACACCAGCAGCATCGCCACGGTGAAAAGCTGCTCGCCATGGCTGTCGATGCCCAGGCGCATCATCGTGCCCACCACGCCCAGGCCCACGGTCATCACCACGAAGCCGATGTAGAGAATGGGTTTGCGGCCGAGCTTGTCGACCAGGCCGATGGCGATGAAGGTGGCCAGCACGTTGACCAGGCCGACCAGCACGGTGAACCACATCTGTGCCGCGGTGGCGTAGCCCATGCCCTGGAAGATGCGCGGCGCGTAGTACATCACCACGTTCATGCCGGTCAGCTGCTGCATCACCTGCAGCAGCACGCCTAGGCCCACCGAGCGGCGGAAATTGGCGTTCTGGAAGAACATGTGCACGCCACGCTGCGGGATCTTCAGCTGCTCCTGGATGTCGGCGATTTCCCGCGCGATGACGTTGACGTCGCCGCGCAGCTTGTGCAGCACGCTCTCGGCCTCGGGGCGGCGGCCGCGCATCATCAGCCAGCGCGGGCTGTCCGGCAGCACGGTGACGCCGACGAGGAACAGCGCGCCGGGAATCGCGATCACGCCCAGCATCCAGCGCCAGTTGCCGGAGTAGCTGAACCCGAGGTCGGACAGGTAGGCCGCCAGGATGCCGATGGTGATCATCAGCTGGTAAAGCGAAATCATCGCGCCACGGATCGACTCCGGTGCGATCTCCGCCAGGTACAGCGGCGCGGTGAAGCTGGCGATGCCGATCGCCAGGCCGAGCACGAAGCGGCCCGCGATCAGCACGTCGGGCGACCAGGCCACCCCGCAGAGCACCGAGCCGGCCACGAACAGCACCCCGCCCAGGATCAGCGAGCGCTTGCGGCCCAGGTGGCCGGACAGCCAGCCGGCTGCCAACGCTCCCAGCGCGGCGCCGGCCATCATGATCGAGACGATCCAGCCGATCGTGCGGTCGCTGACCACGAATTCCTTCTGGATGAACTGCTCGGCGCCGGAGATCACGCCGATGTCCAGGCCGAACATCAGGCCGGCCAGCGCGGCCAGGATGCAGGTGAACACGGCCGTGGCCTTGGCACGGGTGGCGACCGGTGCTGCGGTAGTGGCATTCATGGATTTTCCCGGTAGGTGTCGTCTAGACGGCTTGGCTCGATAGTGTGGCGTGTTCGTCCGCCCGTGGGTGGCACGCCGGCAAAGCGCGGTTCCGGCAGGCCGGTGGTGCCCGCCGGCGCTGCGAACAGCGCACCGGCGGAGGGTTGTCCGGCGAGCGCGTCGGCGTCCAGGCCGTCGCGCGCGCTGGTGATGTAGAGCATCGCAAGATCCGGTCCGCCGAAAGCGGGGCGGGTCGGCTGCGAGGCGGGCACATCGATGCAATGGTCCAGGCGCCCATCCGCGGTATAGCACGCCACGCGACCGAGACCCCACTGTGCGTTCCACAGGTTGCCGGCGCAATCCACCGCCGAGCCGTCCGGCTCGCCGCGCGGATCGTCGACGCGCGCGAAGGTGCGCGGCGGGCCGCAGCGGTCGCCGTAGCCGCAGCACTGGATCGTGCGTGCCATGGAATCGCAGTAGTAGAGCGTGCGCCCGTCGGGGCTGAAGGCGAGGCTGTTGCTGATCGCCACGCCGGGCAGGTCCAGGCGCTCGATCGAGAGATCCGCGTTCAGGCGGTAGAAGCTGCCGATGGCGCGGCGAGGGTCGCCCGCGGCCGGTTCGTGCAAGGTACCGAAGACGAAGCGGCCCTGGCGGTCGCAGGCACCGTCGTTGAGGCGCGTCGGCACCCCCGATTCCACCTCGGCGATGGGCGCGAGCGTGCCGCTGGCCGGATGGAAGAACGCCAGGCGCGAGGCAAGCCCGAGCAGCAGCCAGCCGTCGGCCTCGCACAATGCCAGGCAGGCCAGCCGCTCGGGCATCGGCCACCGCTCCGCGCGGCCGTCGCGCGGGCGGTAGCGCCACAACGTGGCTGCGTGGATGTCGGTCCAGTACAGCGCCTGTTCGCGCGTGCACCACACGATGCCTTCGCCCAGCGTGTTGCGTGCCTGCAGGGCGACCGTGGCGGCGGCGTTCATACCCAGCCGCCGTCCACGATGAAGTCCTGCCCGGTGCACATGCGGCTGTCGTCGGCAGCCAGGAACAGCGCCGCGCGCGCAAGGTCGTCGGCCATCAGGTAGCCGGGCAGGCATTGCACGCGGGCGATCTCCGCTTCGCCTTCGGCGTCCAGCCACAGCCGGCGCTGCTTCTCGGTGATCACCCAACCGGGCACCAGCGCGTTGATGCGGATGCGGTCGCGGCCGAGCTCGCGCGCCAGGCCGTTGACCAGCCCGTGCACGGCGGCCTTGGCCATCGCGTACATCGGGTAGCCGGCGTTCTTCTTCATCCAGCCGGTCGAACCCAGGCAGATCACCGAGCCGCCACCGAGCGCGCGCATGTCCCCGCACACCGCCTGCGTGGCGAAGTACTGGTGGCGCAGGTTGACCGCGATGTTGCGATCGAACTCGGCGCCAGTCGTGTCGCCGAAGGCGTGGCGCACGTCGTTGGCGGCGTTGTTGACCAGCACGCCGATCGGACCCATGGCGGCCCGCGCCTGCGCGATCGCCGCGGCCAGTGCGTCGAGGTCGGTGACGTCGCAGGGCAGGAACAGCGGGCGATGGTGGGCGTCGGCCAGCTCCTCGCACAGCGCCTGGCCGTGTTCGCGATCGAGGTCGATGAAGGCGACGCGGCTGCCCTGGCGCGCGAAGTGCTCGACGAACGCCGCGCCGATGCCGGTGGCGCCGCCGCTGATGAATACCGTGCGGTCGAGCAGGCTGGGGTAGGTAGCGAAGGCGGCCATGCTCACCACTCCGCCACGCTGCCGTCGGCATGGCGCCACACCGGATTGCGCCAGCGATGGCCGGCCGAGGCGCGCTCGGCGACGTAGGCCTCGTTCACCTCGATGCCCAGGCCGGGACCGTTCGGGATGGCGACGAAGCCGTCCTGGTAGGCGAACACGCTGCGGTCGCTGACGTAGTCGAGCAGGTCGTTGGCGGCGTTGTAATGGATGCCCAGGCTCTGTTCCTGGATGAAGGCGTTGTGGCAGACCGCGTCCAGCTGCAGGTTGGCGGCCAGCGCGATCGGACCGAGCGGGCAGTGCAGCGCGATGGCGACGTCGTAGGCCTCGGCCATCGCGGCGATCTTGCGCGTCTCGGTGATGCCGCCGGCGTGCGAGGGATCGGGCTGCAGGATGTCGACGCCGCCGATCGCGAGCACACGCTTGAAGTCGTAGCGCGAGTACAGCCGCTCGCCCAGCGCGATCGGCGCAGGCGACACGGCGGCGAGTTCCGGCAGCGCTTCCAGGTGTTCGGAGAGGACGGGTTCCTCGATGAACATCAGCTTGTAGGGTGCGAGCTCGCGCATCAGCACCTTGGCCATCGGCTTGTGCACGCGGCCGTGGAAGTCCAGGCCCAGGCCCACGTGTGCCCCGACCGCGTCGCGCACGGCCTGCACGTTGGCCAGCACTTGCTCGACCTTCTCGTAGGTGTCGACGTACTGCATTTCCTCGGTGGCATTCATCTTCACCGCGGTGAAGCCGCGCGCGACCGCCTCCTTCGCCGCGCGCGCAGTGTCGGCGGGACGGTCGCCGCCGATCCACGAATACACGCGGATGCGCTCGCGCACCGGACCGCCGAGCAGCGCGTGCACCGGCTGGCCCAGGTGCTTGCCCTTGATGTCCCACAGCGCCTGGTCGATGCCGGCGATCGCGCTCATCAGCACCGGGCCGCCGCGGTAGAAGCCGCCGCGGTACATCACGCTCCACAGGTCCTCGATGTGGCGCGGGTCCTTGCCGACCAGGTAGTCGGACAGCTCGTCCACCGCCGCGGCGATGGTGTGCGCGCGGCCTTCGACGATCGGCTCGCCCCAGCCGCAGATGCCCTCATCGGTATCGACGCGCAGGAACAGCCAGCGCGGTGGCACGACAAACGTGGTCAGACGGGTGATCTTCATGCGTTGGATCCCTGCGAATCGAGGTGGCGCCGCCAGGCCTGGGTGAAGGCATGCGCACGCGCGCCGACGTCGTCGGCCGCGCGTCCGGGCGCGTAGAGCGAGGAGCCGATGCCGAAGCCGGCGGCGCCGGCAGCCAGCCACGGACCCATGGTGTCCGGCGCGATGCCGCCGACCGGCAGCACCGCGGTGGCCGCCGGCAGCACGGCGCGCCAGGCCTTGAGCACGGCCGGCGAGGCCTGCTCGGCGGGAAAGAGCTTCAGCGCATCGGCGCCGGCGGCAAGCGCGGCGAAGGCCTCGGTCGGCGTGGCGACGCCCGGCACGCAGTAGAGGCCCGCCTGCTTGGCGGCGCGGATGACCGCGACATCGGCGTGCGGCATCACCACGATCCGCCCGCCCGCGTCGGCGATGTCGCGCACCCGAGCCGGATCGAGCACGGTACCTGCGCCGACCAGCCGCTCGCTGCCGTAGCGCTCGGCGAGCAGGCTGATGCTGTCCAGCGGGCGCGGCGAGTTGAGCGGCACTTCCAGGATGCGGAAGCCCGCACCGACCAGCGCGTCGCCGACGGCCGGCGCCTCGTCCGGATGCAGGCCGCGCAGAATCGCCACCAGCGGCAGCGGATCGAGCCAGGTGTTGAAGTCGTTCATGCGTGGGAAAGTCCGTGAAGCAGGCCGGCCGCTGCGGCGACCCGCCAGAGGCCCGACGCGGCAGTCGCGCCGGGCGTGGATTGGAGCGACAGGCCGAACGCGGGGGCCGCCTGCCGGTAGCGCGCGCACAGCGCATCCTCGCCGACGACCAGCACCGGCGCGTCGGGCGTGGCCCAGCCGGCGGCCAGCGCCATGCGCAGCTCGTCGCCGATCAGCAGGCCGGAAAGGAAGTCGGCCACCGAGGCAGGCGCCAGCGCACCTTCGAGCATCAAGGCGCGCGTGGAGAACAACCGCGACAGGCCACCCGCGGCGCCGGAGGCCTGCGCCGCCGCGACACCGCGCGCGAACGCCTCATCGTCGGCGCCGCCCTCGGGAAGTCCGGCGCCGAGCACCGAGTGCCCCCGCAACAGCGCGAACAGCTCGCCCGTCATCAGCGTGGTGAAACCGGTGACCGCATCGTCGCGCACGCGCACCCACTTGCTGTGCGTGCCGGGCATCAGCAGCCGCGCGTTGCCCGCAAGGCCAGGCATGCGCGCGAGTACGCCGGCCACCTGGGTCTCCTCGCCGCGCATCACGTCCGGCCCGGCCGGGTCGCGCAGGCCCGGCACGATGTGCACGGTGCGCCCATCCGGCGCGTCGATCGCGGTGAGCGAGCGACCCAGCGCTTCGAGGCGGCAGGGCGTGTCGAGGTAGGGCACCTCGCGCCAGCCGCCGCGGCTACCGACCATCCCGCAGGCCAGCACCGGCGCGTGTGGCCAGCCCTCGACCGCGCGCGCGAAAGCTTCCTCGAAACCACCCTGCGGCAGCTGCCGGCTGCCCCAGGGCAGCGCACGCGTGTCCGCCACGCCGCCCACCTCGTCGAAGCGGTAGGCGCGCAGCCGCGTGCTGCCCCAGTCCAGGCCGATCAGCGGCGTGTTCACGCACTGGCCTTTTTGCGGGCGCGGCCGCGGCTGTGCTGCAGGTTCGCCTGCGAGTCGGCGATCATCGAGTGCATCGCCTTGCGCGCCACTTCCGGTTGCTTGCGGCGGATCGCCTCGAGCACCTTCTGGTGCTGCGGCAACGAATACTTGAAGTTGGTCGCGGTGCGCGCCGACAACGTGAAAAAGGTGCCCAGCGCGGTCTCGACCACCGAGAACAGCGACTGCAGCAGCTCGTTGCCGGTGGCATGCAGCACCGCGTCGTGGAACTGCAGGTCGGCCGCAGTCCACTCGTCGAGCGTCTGCGCGGCGTCCATCGCGCGGAAGGCGGTATCGATCTCGGCCAGCTGCTCGGCGGTACGCCGGCGCGCGGCGGCGGCGGCGGCGGCGGGCTCGATCACCTCGCGCATCTCCACCAGCTTGTCGACGAAGTCATCGGTCGGCATCGACGCGCAGCGCCAGGCCAGCACGTCGGCGTCGAGCTGGTTCCAGTGGCGCTTGTCCAGCACGCGTGCGCCGACACCGGTGCGCGATTCGATCAGGCCCTTGGCCGAGAGCACCTTCAGTGCCTCGCGCAGTGCGGTGCGGCTGACCTGCAGGCTTTCGGCAAGTGTTTCCTCGCGCGGCAGCACGTCGCCGGGCTTGACCTTGCCGCCCACGATGCGCTGCCCGAGCTCGTGCATGACGTGCCCGTACAGGCTGCGGACTGCGCTCGTCTTCCTCATGAAATGCGGCTCCAGGGTGGCTTGGTCGATCCGTGTCGGCGGGCGCTGTCCCCCGTCCGGACGGTTTGTCATACAAATCGACTATAAGCACTCGGCGCGCGTCCTGCCAAGGTGCGGCGGCACTTTTTTTCTCCCTACGGAGCGGCGTCGCGAAAGGGCTGATGACGCATTGCGGAAATTGCGTCGAACAAAGCGATCGCTGCCGGAGCCGGCGAACACCGTGCGCCCCGCGATGCAATGCGGAAGCGGCTTCTGCAAAGCATCGCTACGGGTGTCATGCCGCGCTGCACCAGGAAAAAATTACGCCCGCCGAACACTTGCACGATAATCATACAATGTGATTGCATGCCTCCACTTCGAGTGCGGCAGAAGGAGGCTGGGGACATGCTACGTGCAGGGTGGATGGGTTCGATGCTCGGCCTGATGACGCTCTCGATGGCGGCGCATGCCGGCACCGCCGCGAAGCGCGAAAGCTTCGGCACGATGCCCGATGGTCGAGCGGTGGAAGCGGTCGTGCTGACCAATGCACATGGATTGTCGGCACGGGTGATCGCCTACGGCGCGAGCCTGCAGTCGTTGCGCGTACCGGACCGCGACGGCCACTTGGCCGACATCGTGCTCGGCTACCCCTCGCTCAAGGGTTATCTGGAGAAGCCGCAGTATTTCGGCGCCACGGTTGGCCGCTACGCCAACCGCATCGCCAAGGGCCGCTTCGTGCTCGACGGTCATACCTACCAGGTACCGGTCAACGACGGACCCAACTCGCTGCACGGCGGCACCCGCGGCTTCGACAAGGTGCTGTGGACGATCAGCGCGGTCAGCCATGACGCCGGCAAGGCGAGCGTGACGCTGACCTACGTCAGCCCGGATGGCGACATGGGCTATCCCGGCAAGCTCTCGGTCACCGCGCAATACACGCTCGACGACAAGAACCAGCTGTCGATCCGCTACGGCGCGACCACCGACCGGCCGACCATCGTCAACCTGAGCAACCACACCTACTGGAACCTCGCCGGCGAGGGCTCCGGCAGCGTGATGGACCAGCGCCTGACCATCGTTGCCGATGCGTTCCTGCCGATCGATGCGACGTCCATTCCCACCGGGCAGCTGCGCAAGGTCGACGGCACGCCGTTCGACTTCCGCCATCCCAAACCGATCGGCCGCGACATCCGCACCGATGATCCGCAACTGCTCAACGGCCGCGGCTACGACCACAACTGGGTGATCAGCCGCACGCCGGCGCCGGTGCCGCGGATGGTCGCGCGCGTGGAAGACCCGCACTCGGGGCGCGTGCTCACGCTGAGTTCCGACCAGCCCGGCCTGCAGTTCTACTCGGGCAATTTCCTCGACGGCACGACCGTCGGCACCGGCGGGCACGTCTACCGCCAGGGCGATGCGTTCGTGCTCGAACCGCAGTTGTATCCGGACACGCCCAACCAGCCGGCGTTCGGCTCGGCGCGGCTGGACCCGGGACATGAGTACCGCAACGTGATCGTCTACCGCTTCACCACCGAGCCGGCGCGCGCCGCGCACTGACCCGGCAGTCCACCGTCCACCGGACGCCCGTTGGGGCGCCCGCGGGAGCGTTTTGCCCGGCGCAGGGCGCCGCGCACCACGAGGAGTTCGCATGAAACACGCATGGTTGGCCCTGGCATTCGGTGCGGCAGCGCTGCTGGCACCGCGCGCACCGGCCGCCGATGCGCCGGCGCGCTGGACGCCGGCGAAGGCGCACGCCTGGTACGAACACCAGCCCTGGCCGCTGGGCAGCAACTACGTGCCGGCCGACGCAATCAACGAGCTGGAGATGTGGCAGTCGGCCACCTTCGACCCGGCGCGCATCGACAAGGAGCTGGGCTGGGCACAGCAGCTGGGCATGAACACCATGCGCGTGTTCCTGCACGACCTGCTGTGGAAGCAGGACCCGCAGGGTTTCAAGCAGCGCATCGACACCTTCCTGGCGATCGCGCACAAGCACGGCATCAAGCCTATCTTCGTGCTGTTCGATTCGTGCTGGGACCCGGAGCCGAAGCTCGGTCCGCAGCACCCGCCGATCCCCGGCGTGCACAACTCCGGCTGGGTGCAGAGCCCGGGCGTGGCCATGGCCGACCCGAGCCAGTATCCGCGGCTGGAGCAGTACGTGAAGGACATCGTCGGGCACTTCGCCAACGACCCGCGGATCCTCGCCTGGGACGTGTGGAACGAGCCGGACAACCCCGGTGGCGGCGACTACGACGCGCGCGAGCCGAAAAACAAGGTGGCGCTGGTGGCCAAGCTCCTGCCGCAGGTGTTCGCCTGGGCGCGCAGTGCCGCGCCGACGCAGCCGCTCACCAGCGGCCTGTGGCACGACGCGGACTGGTCCGACCCGGCCAAGCTCAATGCGGTCGAGCGCACGCAGCTGGACGAGTCCGACGTGATCAGCTTCCACAACTATGGCTGGCCGGAGGAGTTCGCCGGGCGCGTGCAACAGCTCGCGCGGTACGGCCGCCCGCTGATCTGCACCGAGTACATGGCGCGCGGCGCGGGCTCGACCATCGATGGCGTACTGCCGCTGGCCAAGAAGCTCGACGTGGGCATGGTCAACTGGGGCTTCGTCAAAGGGCGCACGCAGACCACGCTGCCGTGGGATTCCTGGCAGCGCCCGTACACGCTGCAGCCGCCAACGATCTGGTTCCACGACCTGCTGCACGGCGACGGTACGCCGTACCGCCAGCGCGAGGCGGAGATCCTGCGCGCGCTTTCGCACGCACCGCGCGGCGTGGTGCCGGCCGCGGCAGCGGTCTATCCGGCCTCGGCCGGCACAACGACCCACTGAACACCGACGTTTCCGCGCCGCGGGCAGCCGCCCGCGGCGTGACCAGACCAAGAACGCCGGCCAACCGGCGATCCACGATCTTCTGACGGGAGGTTTCCATCCATGTACCGCAACCGCATTTCCGTGACGATCCTCGCGGCCGCGATCGCCGCGGCCTTCGCTCCGGCCTACGCGCAGGATACGCAGGCGCCTGCCGATGCCGGCACGCAGTCATCCACCAGCGCCTCCACCCAGGACGGCCAGGCCAAGGCCAAGAGCGGCACCGCCCAGAGCGAGACCAAGAAGAAGGTGGTCGACCTGTCGCAGGTGACCGTCACGCCGCTGCGCCAGAGCCTGGAGAGCGCCCAGTCGCTCAAGCAGGACGCGCGCATGGTGGTCGACTCCATCGTCGCCGAGGACATCGGCAAGCTGCCGGACAACAGCGTGGCCGATGCCATGCAGCGCATCACCGGCGTGCAGGTGGCGCAGGGCTTCCAGGGCGAGACCAGCTCGGTGGTGATCCGCGGCCTGCCCAACGTCGTGACCACGCTCAATGGCCGCGAGATCTTCAGCGGCGTGGGCCGCGCCTTTGCCTTCCAGAACCTGCCGGCCACCGCGGTCAAGACGGTCTCGGTCTACAAGAGCAGCGAGGCGAGCCTGCTCGACGGCGGCATCGCGGGTGTGGTCGACATGCAGCTCTATCGCCCGTTCGACTTCGACGGCGCCAAGGTGGCGGCGACCTACACGGCCACCCACGCCAAGTACGGCAACCACACCGACCCGAACTTCAGCGTGCTGGCCAGCGACCGCTGGCAGACCGGCATCGGCGAGGTCGGTGCGCTGGTCAATGCCAGCTTCATGGCGCAGCACTACCAGTACAACGCGGTGTGGGGCGACTTCCCGAAGGTGCTGACCGACGGCACCGGCGCGCCGGTCCGCACCGATGCGGGCAACCTGGTCGCCGCACCCAACGGCTTCGGCGCCGACTACAACATCGGCTACCGCCAGCGCCCGGAGCTCAACTACGCGCTGCAGTGGAAGCCCAACGACAGCACCGAGGTCTATGCCGAAGGCCTGTACGACTGGCTGTCGGACGACTACAACCAGCCGTTCTACTTCTCCTTCCCGGTCGGTGCAGTCAGCCCGAGCAACCTGACCGTCAGCGACAACTGCTACGCCGACCAGCTCACCGGCTCGCCGTTCGAAGGCCAGACCGTCTGCGACGCCGCCAGCGGCACCTGGACCGGCAACACCTATGCCGCGACCAGCACCCAGGCGCACGTGCAGCACGGCCACGACATGCAGCACGCGGTCGGCGTGAAGTGGCAGGGCGACCGGCTGCGCCTGAGCTCGGACCTGTCCTACGGCCAGACCTCGTTCAACGACAACACCTTCATCGTCGACACCTTCCTCAAGGGGCCGGTGACCACGGTGTGGAACGGCACGGCCGGCAACCAGCAGAACTGGTCGCTGGGCAACAACCAGCAGCTGGATCCGAACAACTACTACCTCAACGGCCTGTTCCAGACCTGGCACACCGAGCGGGGCAAGCAGTGGGCGTGGCGCGGTGACGGCAACCTGGACATCAACGGCAGCTTCCTCAGCTACCTCGACTTCGGCCTGCGCTATGCCGACCACAAGGCCCAGTACAACGGCAGCGTGGAGATCTCCACCCCGCCGCCGGGCGGCGCCGGCACCGGCAACATCGTCGAGACGCCGAACCCGGCCAACCAGGTCACCGCCCGCTTCCCGAGCAGCTACTTCTGCTCCATGCCGACCACCTCGGCCATCCCGGTGTCCTGGCTGACCGGCTGCTTCAACTACCTCACCGCCAATGCCGACGCGATCCGTGGCCTGTACGGCCTGCCCGCGGGCACCGCGCCGGTGAACCCCGGCCGCTACTACAACATCGACGAGAAGACCCTCGCCGGCTACCTGCAGGCTGGCTACGACACCACCCTGTTCGGACTGCCGGTGGACGGCCTGCTGGGCATGCGCGTGGAGCGCGTCAAGCGCAACCTGGACGCGTACTCCTTCAATGCCGCCACCAGCGTCTACTCGCCGCTGTCGGTGGGCACCAATGAACCGGTGTACCTGCCCAACGCCAGCTTCAACCTGCACTTCACCGACGCGCTGCAGTTGCGCCTGGTGGCGGCCAAGACCATCACCTACCCGGGCTTCGGCCAGCTGAATCCGTCGATCTCGCTCAACCCCGGAACGATCAACCGCGCCGGTGCGGCCGCCAGCGGCAATCCGAACCTCAAGCCGATCAAGTCGAACAACTACGACGCGTCGCTGGAGTGGTACTTCGCACCGTCCGGCTACGTCAGCGGCGGCGTGTTCTACCGCGACATCAACGGCTACATCCAGAACTACGTGACCGACGTGACGATCAACGGCGAGGCCTACCAGTTGTCCTCGCCGCAGAGCGCCGGCAGCGGCCACCTGGACGGCGCCGAGGTGGCCTACCAGCAGTTCTTCGACTTCCTGCCGGGCGCGCTGAGCGGCCTGGGCGTGCAGTTGAACTACACCTACATCGACGGCTCGACCCGCTCGCCGCAGTTCATCGGCGGCCCGGAGGTGGCCTCGCCGCTGCAGAATGTGTCCAAGCGCAACGGCAACGCGGTGCTGATGTACGAGAAGTACGGCTTCTCCGCGCGCCTGGCCTACAACTACCGCAGCCGCTTCATCGACTTCTTTACCCAGCCGACGGTGGCCGGCAACCATGACGAGATCGAGCCGGCCAACCAGCTCGACCTGTCGGTGGGCTACGACGTCAACCCGTACACCACCGTGATCCTCTCGGCCACCAACCTGACCGGGCAGGACCTGCACCAGTACTGGGGCGACGGCAACTCGCGGCCGCGCGACATCCGCTACCAGGATCGCACCGTGGGCGTCGGCCTGCGCTTCAAGCTGTGAGCGCCGGCGGCGACGGCAGCGGCCCTCCCCGCAGCCAGCCGTCGCCGCCGTCGGTCACACCTGCCTTGCTGGAGCCGGCGGCGTGAGGACGACACTCCGATACTATCGATGGGCGGCGGTGCTGGCCCTTGCCTGCGCCGCCGCACCACCGGCCGGTGCGAGAGGCGCCGAACACTGGGTCGGCGCCTGGGCCGCCGCGCCGCTGCGCAATCCGATGCCGGCGAACGCGGTGCTGCGGCAGCCGCCGCTCGATACCCCGTTGCACCACCAGACCGTGCGCGAGATCGTCCGCATCGGAGCCGGCGGACGGCGCCTGCGCGTCCACCTGGACAATCGCTTCGGCGAGCGGCCGGTGACGATCGGTGCCGTCGCGGTGGCCCGCGCCGCGGCGGGCGACGGTTTCGCCGTCGACACCGGCACGCTCGCGCCGGTGACCTTCGGCGGCGAGGCGCGCGCCGTGCTGCCCGCGGGCGGCGTGCTCGACAGCGATCCGCTGGGCCTGGCCGTGCATGCGGGCGAGCGGCTGGCGGTGAGCCTGTTCGTGCCTGGTGCGGCGATGCCGGCGTCCTGGCACCCCGATGCGCGCTACCGGCAGGCGATCTCGCTCGATGGCGACCACACACGGGCCGCACGCATGCCGCTGGCCGGCTATGCACCCGGCTACGACTGGCTGGCACGGATCGACGTGGCGGCAACGCCAGCGACGCGCGCGATCGTCGCGTTGGGCGATTCGATCACCAACGGCTTCCGCGCCAGCGCGGGCATGAGTTATCCGGAACAACTGGCCGATCGCCTGCGCCGGTCCGGTTGCGCCCTGCCGGTGCTCGATGCCGGCATCGACGGCAACCAGGTCGCCGCGGCGCGGGGTGGCTTCAGCCAGGGCCAGAGCATGTGGCAGCGCCTGCAGCCGGACGTCCTTTCGGTGCCGGGTGCGCATGACCTGCTGCTGCTCGGCGGCATCAACGACATCGGCGAGCCGACCATGGCGGCGCGCGCGGCCGGCCGGCCGGTGCCGCAGGCGCAAGTCCTCGCGGGGCCGGTGATCGCCACGCTGGGGCGGATCGCCGCGGCGGCGCGCGAGCATGGCCTGCGCCTCTATGGCGCCACGCTGCCGCCGTTCGGCGGCACGCTGGGTGCGTATTCGGCGCAGGGCGAGGCGGCGCGCCAGACGGTCAACGCGTGGATCCGTACCCGCGCGCCGTACGACGCGGTGATCGATTTCGATGCCGCGCTGCGCGACCCGGCGCAACCGCAGCGGCTGCGACCCCGCTACGACAGCGGCGACCACATCCACCCGAACGATGCGGGCTATGGCGCGATGGCCGCGGCGGTTCCGCTGGCCTTGTTCGCCTGCCCGGCGCCGCGGCAAGTCCAAGGCGTCGACCCGTCGCGATCCCATCCAGCCGGAGATACTCCATGACACGTCCGATCCTGCTGCCTTGCGCGCTGGCCTGCGCGCTGGCGCTCGCCTGGGTTCCAGCCGCCGCGGCGCCGGGGCCGGCGCAGGCGACCGGCAAGGTGCTCGCCGATGGCGTGGGCTACGTCAGCGCGGTGCGGCTGGCCCACCAGCCGGAGGCATCCTCGAACGGGCGCATGCTGATGGTGTTCGAGCGCGACGGCATGGGCGGCATTCCGCTGTACGAGAGCGTCGACGGTGGTGCGCACTGGCGCTTCCTCTCCAACGTGACCGACCAGGCGCACGGCGGCGATCCCCATTGGCAGTTGCGCTGGCAGCCGCACCTGTCCGAGCTCGCCAAACCCAGCGCCGACCTGCCGACCGGCACCTTGCTGCTGGCGGCCAACGCCACCGGCAATGACGCGACCAGCCGCCTGGTGGCCGAGGACCTGCAGCTGTACACCTCCACCGATGGCGGGCGGCGCTGGCGCTACCGTGGCTCGATCGTCAAGGGCGGCGGCAATCCGAGCGACAAGGACAACCATGGCGTGTGGGAGCCGAACGTCCACCGCCTCGACGACGGGCGGCTGGTCGCCTACTACTCCAGCGAGAAGCACAAGGCCGAAGGCTTCAACCAGTTGCTCGCGCACAAGGTGTCCGGCGACGGCGGCCGCCACTGGGGCAAGGAGAAGGTGGACGTGGCCATTCCCGGCGGCGTCGAGCGTCCCGGCATGGCGGTGGTCGATCGCCTGCCGGACGGCCGCTACGTGATGACCTACGAGGACATCGACGGGCCGAACAACGGCCAGGTGTACCTGAAGACGAGTGCCGACGGCCTGGATTGGGGCGATCCGGCCGACCGCGGCACGCCGGTGCGCACCGCTGCCGGCGCATGGCCTGCCGCTTCGCCGATCGTGCGCTGGCTCCCGTGGCGCGACGGTCCCGGCGTGATCGCCGTGGTGGCCGAACGCGCGGGCGGCGACGGCGACCCGTCCGGTCGCAGCATCTACTGGAACAACGACGGCGGGCGCGGTCCGTGGTGGGAGGCCGCAGCGCCGGTGCAGAAGCTCACCGGGAACATCCATGCCGGCTGGACGCAGGCCTTGCTGGCCATGCCCGGTGCACGCCTGTGGCACGCGACCACGTCCTCCGACGCCGCCGATCCGCAGGACGCGCGCAAGAACGTCGTGATGTACGCCGACGCACCCGCTCGCTTCGACCGCTATGAGGCCGAAGACGCGGCGCGCCGGTGGTCCGTGCGTATCGGCGATCCGGGCGCCTCGAATGGTGCCAAGGCGCGCATGGCGTCCGCGCCCGGCGGGCAGCTGAGTTTTCCCGTGCACGTGTCGGCCGGTGGCGCCTACCGCGCCACGGTACGCTGGCAGGACCTGGGCTTCACGCCGGCGCTGCCGGTGCTGCGCGTCAACGGCGCGACCTGGGTGCTGGCCGACCGCACCGGCCAAGACGGCTGGCATCTGGCCACCGCCAGCGGCACGCTGCGCGCCGGCGACAACACCGTGGTGATCGAGGGTGCGCAGCGTCCGGCCGACGTGGATTACCTGCAACTGGATCCGGCGACGCGGGGCGGCGACTGATGCGTGTGCCGATGCCTGCCTTCGGAGTTCCCATGCCGATGAAGCACTACCGCTCGATCCTCGCGAGCCTGGCCCTGCTGCTCGCGAGCGCCCCGACGCTGGCGGCCGGCGCGCAGGACTATTCCAGGCCGTTGCTGCCCTCGGGCCCGGACCCGTGGGTGATCCAGCGCGACGGCGTCTACTACTACACCAGCACCTCAGGCGACCGCATCGAACTGCGCAAGACGCACGACCTGCGGCAGCTGGCGCAGGCCGAGCCCGTGGTCGCCTGGCGGGCGCCCGCGGAGGGGCCGGATTCGGCCGCGGTCTGGGCGCCCGAACTGCATCTCATCGACGGCAAGTGGTACCTCTACTTCACCGCGGCGGATGCCCGGCACAACGACGACGATCACCGCCACGTGTTCGTCCTGCAGAACGCATCGGCCGATCCCACGCGTGGACGATGGGTGGAACGAGGGATGCTGAAGACGGAACGCACGGGGATCGACGGCACGGTGTTCGAACACGGCGGCCGCCGCTTTTTCGTCTACTCGGCCTACGTCGGCGACCACAGCGACCTGGTGATCGCGCCGATGACCAATCCGTGGACGCTGGGCTCGCCGCAGGTGGACATCGCCCGGCCCACGTACGCGTGGGAAATGCAGGGCGGGCGCAAGATCCTCGAGGCGCCGGAGTTCCTGCAGGGGCCGGACGGCAAGGTATTCCTCAGCTATTCGGCCAGCGCCTGCTGGTCGGACGACTACGCGCTGGGGCTGCTGCAAGCGGACGGCAACGCCGACCTGCTCGATCCGGCGTCGTGGCACAAATCGCCGAAGCCGGTGTTCGCCAGTTCGCCCGAACACCACGTGTACGCGCCCGGCCACAATGGCTTCTTCAAGGGCACCGACGGCCGCGACTGGATCATCTATCACGCCAACGGCGGCCCGGGCTGGAAGTGCACGCCGCGCCGCGCGCCGCGGATCCAGCCGATCGGCTGGACGGCCGAGGGCATGCCCGATCTCGGCGAGCCGGGAGCGCCCCCGCAGGACCCGTAGGGCGGGCTTCAGCCCACCGCTTCGGCGAAGTTGGCGGTGCGAGGTTGGCCCACCCTGCGCCTGGCTACGCCAGGCTGGTAGCAATACCGAAGGCCACCGCCGTCACCGCCGCCATCGCCATGCAGGCGCTGGTCGGGCGGATGCGGCGGGCGTCCACGCGCGGCGTGAGGCGCCACAGCAGCAGCGCGCCGGCGACCATGTCGATCACCAGCGCCAGGCGCAGCGGCAGCGAGGCGAGCAGCGGGCCATAGGGCGGCCGCACGTTGCCTTCGTGCGCCGCGACCAGCCCCACCAGCAGCAAGCCCAGCAGGCTCCACAGCAGGCAGCCGAAGTACACGCGGTTGAACACCACGTTGCTGCGCTCGCTCCAGCGCAGCACCGGCCAGGCGATCAGGCTGGCGGCGAGGGCGACGATCGAGCCGTAAAGCACCCACCAGAGCAGGGTACTGAGCAGGGTAAGCAGGGTTTGCATCAACTTTGCGCCTTGAAGCCGAGCTTGCGCAGCAGCTTTTCCATCAGCCAGGCCGGGCCGACCAGCAGGTAGGAGAGGTCGGTGAGGAAGCTCGGGCGGTGGCCTTCGTAATGATGGCCGATGAACTGGCCGACCCACGCCACGACGAATACCACGAGGGCGGTCCAGCGCAGCCGTACCGGCCCGAGCAGCTCGAACAGCCACGCGGTGAGCAGCGCCAGCGCGGCGAAGAACACCAGCAGCGCGCCGCCCAGCCGGTGCGAGTGCTTCCAGTACCAGCCGAACGCCAGCACCATCGCGAACACCGCCCACGCGCCCGGCTTGAGCCAGGCGGCGGGCACCGGCACGGTCCACAGCAGGGCGACCACCGTCCACACGATCGGCGGCACGCAGATCCAGTGCAGGACCTGGTTGACCGGGTTGCGGTGGTCGGCGCTGTAGCCGTCGAGCCAGCTCTGCATGCTGCGCATGGTTGCCCCCTGGGTCGGTGGATCAGTCGAGCCGGATGCCGGCCAGCCGCTCCAGCGCCTCGGCGTACTTGGCGCGGGTGCGTTCGATGATCTCGCCCGGCACGTGCGGTCCGGGCGCCTTCTTGTTCCAGTCCAGCGTTTCCAGGTAGTCGCGCACGAACTGCTTGTCGTAGCTGGGCGGGCTGATGCCGGTGCGGTACTCGTCGGCCGGCCAGAAGCGCGAGGAGTCGGGCGTGAGCATCTCGTCCATCACGTACAGCTTGCCGCTGGCGTCGGTGCCGAACTCGAACTTGGTATCGGCGATGATGATGCCGCGCTCGGCGGCGTAGGCGGCGGCCCAGCGGTAGATCGCCAGCGTGGCGTCGCGCACCTTTTCTGCCAGCTCGCGACCCACGGCATCGACCACCGCATCGAAGCTCACGTTCTCGTCGTGGTCGCCCACTGCAGCCTTGGTCGACGGGGTGAAAATCGGTTCGGGCAGCTGCTGCGCCTGCTTCAGCCCGGGCGGCAGCGCGATGCCGCAGAGCTTGCCGGTGGCCTGGTAGTCCTTCCAGCCCGAACCGATCAGGTAGCCGCGCGCGATCGCCTCGACCGGCACCGGCTTCAGCCGCCTCGTCACTACCGCGCGGCCGGCGTAGAGCGACAGGTCCGTGCCCGCGGGCAGCACTTCGCCCAGCGGTACCTCGAGCAGGTGGTTGGGAATGATGTGCGCGGTCTTGTCGAACCAGAAGTTCGAGATCTGCGTAAGCATCTCGCCCTTGCCGGGGATCGGGTCGGGCAGCACCACGTCGAAGGCGGACAGGCGGTCGGTGGCGACGATCAGCAGGCGGTCATCGGACAGCGCATAGACGTCGCGCACCTTGCCGCGATGGATCAGGTCCAGGCCAGGCAGGTTCGATTGCAGCAGGGTGGTGGGCACGGGGCGATCCGCCGTTGAAGCTTGGGAGCAGCCTATTCTAGCGGGGTGCGCACGGCCCGGCGGCGCCGCGCTGCTAGAATCGCGCCTTCCCGGGAATCCATCTCGCTGTACGCCCTGCCGATGCGACTCGTCCTGCTTGCGGCGCTGCTGGTCGCCGCCCTGCCTGTTTTTGCCGCTGCCCCCGCCCGTCCGGCCCGGCTGGGCCTGTGCGCCGCCTGCCATGGCGAGACTGGCATGGCGCAGATGCCCGGCGCGCCCAACCTCGCCGGACAACGTCTGGACTACCTGCGCAACGCGCTGGCGCAATACCACGACGGCCGGCGCGACGTGGCGGTGATGCGCGCGGCGATCGGGCCCGTCAGCGATGCCGAGCTGGATGCGCTGGCACGCTGGTACAGCGCACAGCCGCCGGCACCGCAGGCGCGGCCATGAACCTTTCCTCCACGCTGGTGCTGGCCTTCGTCGGCCTGATCCTCGGCCACGGCCTGCCCGGCGCGATCGTCGGCGCGGTGATCGGCTTCGTCATCGACAGCCTCCGCCAGAGCCAGCGTTACCGCGCGGCACCGCAGATGGACGGGCTGTACGGCCCGCTGTTCGCCCTGCTCGGCGCCGTAGCCAAGTCGGACGGGCGCGTGTCGGAGGCCGAGATCGCGGTGGCCGAGCGCATGATGACCCGCATGGGCCTCACCGGCGAGCAGCGCAGGCAGGCCATCGCCAGCTTCAACCAGGGCAAGCAACCGGAGTTCGACGTCACACCGGCGATCGACGGCCTGCGCCGCTGGGTCGGCATGCGCCGCGATCATGCCTTTCCCGTGCTGGACGTGGTGATCGAGACGGTGCTCGCCGAGGGCAATCCGCCACCGGAGAAAATGGGCATCCTGCGCCAGCTCGCCTTCGCCCTGCGCATCAGCGACATGGAACTGATGGCGCTGATGGCGATGAAAGGTTACGCCTGGAACGCTGCCGCCGGCGACCGCAGGCGCGGCAGCGGCGGCGGTTACGTGCCACCGCATCGCAACACCCACGGTCCCGATCCTTACACCGTGCTCGGCATTACGCGCAACGCGGACGAGCGCGCCATCAAGCGCGCCTATCGCAAGCTGATTTCCGAGCACCACCCCGACCGCCTCGGCGACCTGCCCGAGGACATGCGCAAGCGTGCCGAGGCGCGCGCCAGCGAGATCAACGCGGCATACGAGCGGATCAAGGCGGAGAAGGGGTTCTAGTGAGGCGCGGCCGATACGATCCGCTCCAGGCGCCAACACGGACCGTTCGCTCTGAACGCAGGCTGCAGGCCGGAGCCGAACCACCTTTCCATCACCCACCAGCCCTTCGGCTTCGCTGCGCTACGCTCAGGGCGAACGGCTGAAGAAAACCTTCCCGGGATCCGTCCATGAGCAAGCAATCGCCCGTCATCGCTCCTTCCATCCTCTCCGCCAACTTCGCCCGCTTGGGCGAGGACACCGCCAACGTACTGGCCGCCGGCGGCGACTGGGTGCATTTCGACGTGATGGACAACCACTACGTGCCCAATCTCACGATGGGCCCGATGGTGTTGAAAGCCTTGCGCGACTACGGCATCACCGCGCCGATCGACGTGCACCTGATGGTCAAGCCGGTCGACCGCATCGCGCCGGATTTCGCCAAGGCCGGCGCCAGCCTGATCAGTTTTCACCCGGAAGCGAGCGAACACGTCGACCGCACCATCGGCCTGATCCACGACGCCGGTTGCCAGGCCGGCCTGGTGTTCAATCCGGCCACGCCGCTCAACTGGCTGGACCACGTGCTCGACAAGCTCGACCTGGTGCTGATCATGTCGGTCAATCCGGGTTTCGGCGGGCAGAAGTTCATCCCCGAGGCGCTGGCCAAGCTGCGCGAGGTGCGCCGCCGCATCGATGAGAGAGGTCGCGCCGTACGGCTGGAGATCGACGGTGGCGTCAGTGCCGAGAACATCGGCGAGATCGCGGCAGCCGGCGCCGATACCTTTGTTGCCGGCTCGGCCATTTTCGGCGCGCCCGACTACGCGAAGGTCGTCGCCGCGATGCGGCGGGCCATCGGGTGACGGCTGCCCGCAGCGACGGGTCGTTAGCGCAGGCAGCCATGCGCCCGGTTTGCTAGCTTGTGGACGGGGTGAGCCACTTATAGTTAGTCGCGCGAGGGTGGGAACGGAGGGGACACGTCACCGTGGGTTCCTTGCAGCAGGTATCGGCACCCGTCCCGAAGACCGACAAGTAGCGTCGAGCTTTCGCGTGGCGCAAAAAGAAATCCCGGTGCGCGGAGCACCGGGATAAGCGTCGTCGGAATGGGACGCGTTGAGGAGTCCACCAGAGCGGGCGCCTGGCCGTCGCCGGGGGGCGACGACGGTGTAATCCACGGCAATGGACGACGCCCGCCACTACAGCAAGACCGGCGCGTCCCCGGTTGGTTCCACGGCAGCAGCAAAATTTTTCGCGCCGAAGCCGGAACAAGCGCACGCCTCGTTGCGAGCCGGCGGCCTGGACGGTTGGTGACCGCCTGTGTCTGGGGTCGCGCGGCGGGCTGGCGCCCGCAACCGGCCTGGGCAGTGGCAAAAAAATCCCCTCGCAGGGAGGGGAAGGAACGGGGCTAACGGAAAGCCTTATAGGAGCGAAGGCGATCAGAGCGGCTGCCAGTCGGGATCCGGCTCCTCGCCCGCACCCGCCGCGCTTCCGTGCGCGACGGGTGCTTCGACGCCTTCCACGGCAAACGGGTCGACATACTCCAAAGACATGGCACGTCTCCTTCAGTGGATACCCATGACGAGGCCGAGCAGCAGGGCGCCCAATGCCAGCACCACGCGCAACGGTTCGAAGTGGCGCAGCTCGGCGTTGGGATCGGGTTTGCTGGCGGCGTTGTTCATGGCATCTCTCCGGAGTCAGCTGCATAAGACGCCGGCGCCGGGCGCACGCAGCGGCATCGCGCGGGCGCAGTGCGGGCCGGATCGGGCAAAACGCGGGCAGTCGCGCCGCCCGCCTTGCGCCGCGGCGGCGCGCATAGCACGCTGCGCGCCACCGAAAGGGAGACCAGTCATGGGCCGCAGCATCGCCATCGTCGAGGACGAACCGCTCATCCGCGCCAACTATGTCGAGGCGCTGAACCGCTTCGGCTACGACACGCGCGGCTACGGTTCGCGGCAGGAGGCGTCCACCGCTTTCGCGATGAAGCTGCCGGAACTGGTGATCATCGATATCGGCCTGGGCGATGAACCCGAAGGCGGCTTCGACCTCTGCCGCGAGCTGCGCGCCAAGTCGGCCACGTTGCCGATCATTTTCCTTACCGCGCGCGATTCGGATTTCGACGTGATCTCGGGCCTGCGCCTGGGCGCCGACGACTACCTCAGCAAGGACACCAGCCTGCACCAGCTGGCCGCGCGGATTGCGGCGCTGTTCCGCCGCATCGAATCGCTGAAGGCGCCGGCATCCAGCGAGACGGTGATCGCGCACGGGCCGCTCAAGCTCGAATCCGAGCGCATGCGCGTGACCTGGAACGGCGCCGAGATCCCGCTCACCGTCACCGAGTTCTGGATGGTGCACACGCTGGTGCGCTTCCCCGGCCACGTGAAGAACCGCGACCAGCTGATGCGCGAGGCGGAACTGGTGGTGGACGATGCCACCATCACCTCGCACATCAAGCGCATCCGCAAGAAATTCGTCGCGCTGGCGCCCGATTTCGATGCGATCGAAACCGTGCACGGCGTCGGTTACCGGTGGAAGCCGTGAGGCGGTTGATCGGCGCCTTGCTGCTGCTCGTCGCCGCAGCTGTTGCCGCCGACGCGCCAGGCGAAGCCACCGCCCAGGGCAAGCCCGACCGCGACGTGCCCGGCTGGACCGTCCATGCGCCCACGCCGGCCGGCTGGACCGCCGACTGCTGTACCTACGCACGCGCCATCGGCGTGAACCTGGTGATCTACCGTGGCGAGTGGACCGGGGAGCCCTACGGAGTCATGGTGCTCAATGTCTGGCCCCGCAAGCTCGCCAGCCTCGATGCGGAGCTCGACGCCGACCGCGAGCATTACCTTCAGGCCGACCCGGCGGCCAAGGTCGCCCGCTTTCCGGTCCGCCATCGCGCGATGCCGTGCGAAGCGGTGGTGTTCGAGGGCAGCGACAAGGTCGACGACGCCGTGGTGTTCTGCGATCCGGGCAAGGCCACCGGCATCCGCCTGAGCTGGTCGATGAGCTTCAAGGATGCAGACCCGCAGCGCGCGGCATTGCTCGATGACTTCATGCGCGTCGTTGTCGGCACCGGTTATCGGCGAACGGCCGCGCCCCGCTAGCCCGCAGCGACGGATTACCCCAAGCTGATGCAATGAACCTGCGCCGCAAGCTGCTGCTGGTCGCCCTGTGCACGCTGGCTCTGCCGGTGGCCGGCTGGTTGTACGTGCGGCAGATGGAGACGCTGTTGCGCGAAGGCCAGGCGCAGGCGCTGGTCGCCTCCGCGCGGGCAGTGGCGCGCAGCCTGGTGGCGACCGGCGCCGCCCTGCCGCAGGACGCTCGCGGCTGGTATGTCGAACAGGCCGCCACGCCGATCACCGTCGACGGCTACGGCGACGACTGGGCGCCGCTGACGCCGTGGAGCCAGCCGCTGGGTCCGCGCGGCAGCGTGCTGCTGGCCGAGGACGCCGACGGGTTCTACCTCTACGTGCAGCAGCGCCAGACCCGGCGCGTGCGCGCCGATGCGGACGACCCGGGTGCATTGCGCGCCGATCACCTCATCCTCGAACTCGACCGCGGCGACGCGCGCCTGCGCTACCTGCTGGCCAGCGCCGCGCCGGGCAGTTTCACCGCGCGGCTGCTCGATCCGCCGGTGCCCGGCTGGCCCGACCGGCTGGTCGGGCAGTGGCAGGAGGATGGTGGCGGCTGGCGTGTCGAGGTGCAGCTGCCACGCCCACTGGTCGTGGACCGGCTCGGCCTGGGACTGTACGACGCCTCGGCCGGTGGCGACCCGCTGGCGGTCGATGCGCGATCGCTGTGGCACTACTCGCCGACCCTGGCGCAGGAGCTCGACCGCCTGGCGCCGGAGGAGGTGCGTGCCCGCGTGTTGGCGCCCACTGGCTGGCTGCTGGCGCAAAGCGGGCATCTGCAGGCCGGCGGACCGCAGCCGGGCTGGTTCTCCGCGCTGGTCTATCGCGCGCTGCTTGCCAACCCCGTCGAGGACGCCGCCTCCTGGACCCAGGACGCCCCACGCCTGGACCTGCCCGAGATCGCCCGGGCCCGCGCCGGCAAGCCGTCCACCGTGTGGCGCGACGGCGAGACCCGCGCCAGCGTGGTGCTCGCCGCCGCGGTGCCGATCGGCACGCCCGGCCGGGTACGTGGGGTGCTGCTGCTCGAACAGGCCAGCACCACCGTGCCGCTGCTGGCCAACCGTGCCTTGTTCACCCTGCTGGCGACCAGCTTCGGGGTGCTGCTGGTGGCCGGCGGCATCCTGCTGTGGTTCGCCACGCGCCTGAGCCTGCGCCTGGGCCGCCTGCGCGATGCCGCCGAGCGCGCCCAGATGGCCGACGGGCGCATCGACGGCCTGTTCGCCCAGGGGCGTTTCCCGCTCACCGCGGCACCGGACGAGATCGGCGACCTGGCGCGCAGCTTCGAGCGCCTGTTCGAGGCGGTCGGCGGCTATACCGATTACCTGCGCACGCTGGCTTCCAAGCTCTCGCACGAACTCAACACGCCGCTGGCGATCGTCAAGAGCTCGCTGGACAACCTCGAGCACGCACTGCAGGCCAACGCCGCGTTGCCGCCGGAGGCGCAGCCCTACCTGGCCCGCGCCCGCGACGGCGTGGCACGGCTGGGCACGCTGGTGCGCGCGATGAGCGAGGCCAGCCGGATGGAGCGCGCGATCGCGGCCGCCGAAGCGGAGGACGTCGACCTGCGCGAGGTGGTGCGCGGCTGCGCCGAGGCCTACCGCCCGCTGATCGGCGCCCGCGAGCTCACCTGCCAATTGCCCGAGGCGCCGCTGCCGATGCATTGCGCGCCCGAGCTGATCGCCCAGGCGTTGGACAAGCTGCTCGACAACGCGCTCTCGTTCACCCCCGCCGACGGCTGGCTGCGGCTGGCGCTCATCGCCCGCGAGGATGGCGCCGAAATTACCCTCGCCAACCAGGGACCGCCGTTGCCCGCGGCGATGCAGGCGCGCCTGTTCGACTCGCTGGTCAGCCTGCGCGACAAGGCCACCCCGGGCGATGCGCCGCACCTGGGCCTTGGGCTTTACGTGGTGCGCCTGGTCGCCGAACGCCACGGCGGCAGCGCCAGCGCCGGCAACCTAGGGGACGGCAGCGGCGTGGCCTTCACCCTGCGCCTGCGCAACATGCCGCGCCAGCGGCTGTGACCGGGCAGGCCATGGGGCATCCCGCTGCTCCTGGGGGCGTGGGGCTGCTATCGTGGGGGACTGTTTAGCCGTCCGGATCCGCATGTGATCTCCCGAGACCAATTCGACGCGCTGGCTGCCGAAGGGCACACGCGCATTCCGCTGGTGCGCGAGGTCTTCTCCGACCTCGACACGCCGCTGTCGGTGTACCTGAAGCTCGCCGACGGTCCCTATACCTTCCTGTTCGAATCGGTCGAGGGCGGCGCCACCTGGGGACGCTATTCGATCATCGGCCTGCCGGCGAAGCGTGTGTACCGCCTGCACGGGCCCGAACTGGAAGTCGAGGAGGCCGGGGAAGTGGTCGAGCGCCGCCACCTGGACGATCCGCTGGGCGAGATCGAGCGGCTGCGTACGCAGTATTCGGTGCCGCACCTGCCGGAGCTGCCCGCCTTCACGGGCGGCCTGGTCGGCTACTTCGGCTTCGAGACGATCGGCTACATCGAGCCGCGGCTGGCCCGGTGGGACCGCGCGGACGAACTGGGTACGCCCGACGTGCTGCTGATGCTGGCCGAGGAAGTGGCCGTCTTCGACAACCTCAAGGGGCGCCTGTACCTGATCGTGCACGCGGACCCGTCGCAGCCGCAGGCCTACGCGCACGCGCAGCGCCGGCTCGATGCACTGGTCTACCGGCTACGCCAGGGTGGCGCCTCGTATCCGCAGCTGACCCAGTCCACCGCGCTCGACGAAGGCGACTTCAAATCTTCCTTCACCCGGCCCGAGTTCGAGGCGATGGTGGAGAAGGCGAAGGAACACATCCGCGCCGGCGACATCTTCCAGGTGGTGCCCTCGCAGCGCCTGAGCGTGGGTTTCAACGCGCGCCCGGTCGACGTGTACCGCGCCCTTCGCGCGCTCAATCCCTCGCCGTACATGTACTTCGTCGACCTGGGCGCCACGCAGATCGTTGGCTCCTCGCCGGAGATCCTGGCGCGGCTGAAGGACGGCAAGGTAGTAGTGCGACCGCTGGCCGGCACTCGCAAGCGGGGCGCCACCGAAGAGGAAGACCTCGCGCTGGAGGCCGAGCTGCTGGCCGACCCGAAGGAGCGCGCCGAGCATGTGATGCTGATCGACCTGGGCCGCAACGACATTGGCCGCATCAGCCAGACGGGCACGGTCGAGGTGAGCGAGTCGTTCGTGATCGAACGCTACTCGCACGTCATGCACATCGTCTCGCAGGTGCAGGGCGCGGCGCGGGAGGGGCTTTCCTACATGGACGTGCTCAAGGCCACGTTCCCGGCCGGCACCCTCTCCGGTGCGCCCAAGATCCGTGCGCTGGAAATCATCCAGGAACTGGAACCGTACAAGCGCAACATCTACGCCGGCGCGATCGGCTGGATCGGCTGGTGGGGCGACGCGGACACCGCCATCGCCATCCGCACCGCGGTGATCCAGGACGGCCGCCTGCACGTGCAGGCCGGTGCCGGCATCGTCTACGACTCCGACCCGGCGGCGGAGTGGGAGGAAACGATGAACAAGGGCCGCGCCCTGTTCCGCGCGGTGGCGCAGGCGGCCAAGGGGCTCTGAAGGCGACCACTGCGTGGCTCTGGCGCCTTCTCCTGCCGGGATAGGGCTGGGGTGAGGGGGACTCGCCCCAATCCCTCATTGACGCGGGGCTTCTTCCGGGCATGCCGGGCTCCCAGGCGACGTGCGCAAAAACTTTCGCTCGCGTGCATGACTTCCGGCATACCATGGCTGGACTGCAACGTTATATCGTTTCGCCCCTCCTTCCGCCCGAAGACGCATCCGCATGATCAAGAAGTCCGCCGTGCTGGCCTCTATGCTACTGGCCGGATGCGCGGTGGGCCCGGACTTCCAGCGTCCCGCGGCACCGGCGGTGTCGCATTACACCGCTGCGCCGGCGACCTCGACGGTGGCCACTGCCGGTGTCCCGGGCGGGGCGTCCCAGCGCTTCGAGCGGGGCGGCGACATTCCCGCGCAATGGTGGCAACTGTTCCATTCGCCCGCGCTCGACGCGTTGGTCAAGCAGGCACTGGCCCGCAATCCCGACCTCAAGGCCGCGCAGGCCGCGCTGCTCGCGGCGCGCGAAAATGCACTGGCCGGCCGCGGAGCCTACTATCCCAGCGTCGGCGTGGGCCTCTCGGCGAACCGCCAGCAGGACCCGCCCGGCGCACTGGCGCCGGTGCCCAGCTCCAACGCCTCCCTGTACAACCTGCTCACCGCGCAGGTCAGCGTGTCCTACATGCCCGATGTGTTCGGGCTGAACCGGCGCACGGTCGAGGCGCTCCAGGCGCAGGCGCAGGTCGCGCGCTACGAGATGATCGCCGCCGACATGGCGCTGGGCGCCAACGTGGCGGTTACCGCGATCCAGGTCGCCTCGCTGCGTGAACAGCTCAAGGCCACGCAGGAGCTGGCTGGGCTCAGCGCGCACGTGCTTTCGATCATGCGCTACCAGCTGGCCAAGGGTTACATCGGCCGGCTCGACGTGGCCGCGCAGGAGACCCAGCTGGCGCAGGTCAACGCCTCGCTGCCGGCACTGCGCACACAGCTGGCGCAACAGCAGCACCGGCTGTCCGTGCTTGCCGGCCGCTTTCCCGGCGAGGGGCCGGCCGCGGCGTTCGAGCTGTCCGACTTGCAACTGCCGCAGGAACTGCCGCTCAGCCTGCCCTCGGCGCTGGTCGCGCAGCGGCCCGACGTGCTGCAGGCGCAGGCCAACCTGCACGCGGCCAGCGCCCAGGTCGGCGTCGCCATCGCCAACCGCCTGCCCAACCTCACGTTGAGTGCCGATGCCGGCAGCACGGCACTGGCGATCCGCAACCTGTTCACGTCGGGCACCGGCTTCTGGGGGTTGGGCGCGGGGCTTGCCGCGCCGATCTTCCAGGGTGGCTCGCTCAGGCACCAGGAACGCGCCGCCAAGGCCGCCTACACGCAGGCCGCGGAGCAATACCGCAGCACGGTATTGGCGGCGTTCGAGGACGTCGCCGACACGCTGACCGCGCTGCAGCAGGATGCGCAGGCGCTGCAGGCCGCCGCCGCCGCCGACAAGGCCGCCCGGGTGACGCTGGACCTTTCGCAGCGGCAGTGGAAGGACGGCTACGCCGGCTACCTCGCCGTACTCGCCGCGGAGCAGGCCGCGTTGCAGGCGCGCGTCAGCCTGGTGCAGGCGCAGGCTAGCCGCTACGCCGACACGGTGGCGCTGTTCCAGGCACTCGGCGGCGGCTGGTGGCATCGCGCCGACCTGGCGCAGGACGACCACCCGGCGACCGCAGCCCATACGACTTCAACCAAGGCTTCCCATGACCCCTGACCGCGCCTGCACGACTGCGCGCCGCCCGCCGCGTGCCCTGCTCGCCGCCACGGCGTTGACCCTCGCCAGCCTGCTCGGTGGATGCGGCTCGTCCACGGACAAGCCGGCGCCGCCGGCCGATGCCCCGCACAACGCCACGTTGACCGCCGCGCAGCGTCAGCACATCACGCTGGACACGGTCGTCTCCGGGCCTTTCCACAAGGCGATCGAGGCCACCGGCGTGGTCGACTTCGACAACGACCAGGCCACCAGCGTGCTGGCGCCGTTCTCCGGCCCGGTCACGCAATTGCTGGTGAGCGCCGGGCAGCACGTCGACAAGGGACAGCCGCTGGCGCGGGTCAATTCGCCGGACTTCGCGGCGGCCGTCGGCGCCTACAGCAAGGCGCTGGTCGCCGCCCGCAACGCGCGACGGCTGGCCGATGCGGACCGCGACCTGAGCGCGCACGAAGGCGTGCCCCGGCGCGAACTGGAGCAGGCCCTGACCGATGCCGCCAGTGCCGATGCCGACCGTGACGCCGCGCTGCAGGCATTGCTCGCGCTCGACACCGACCCGCAGACGATCAAGGCAATCCAGTCGGGCAAGCCGCCGGCGCACGTCGAGGCGGTGATCCGCGCGCCGGTCGCCGGCACCGTGGCGGAGAAGCTCATCACGCCGGGCCAGTTGCTGCAGGCCGGCAGCACCGCCTGCTTCACCGTGGCCGATCTCTCGCGCATGTGGGTGATGGCGCAGGTCGCGCCCGGCGAACTGGCCGCGGTAAGCATCGGCGATCCAGCCCGCATCGATGCCGGCAGCACCGGCACGCTGCCCGGCGTGGTGGACAACATCGGTGCGGTGGTCGATCCGGACACGCGCGCGGTGCCGGTGCGTGTGCGGGTCGACAACGCCCACGGGCTGCTGAAGAAGCAGATGTACGTGCGCGTGCGCATCCAGTCGCGCCAGACCGACCGTGGCCTGCTGGTGCCGGTGTCGGCGTTCCTGCGCGACGACGAGAACCTGCCGTTCGTCTACGTCGCGCAGCACGACGGCAGCTTCGCCCGCCGGCGCGTGACACTCGGTTACCGCAGCGGTGACCGCTACCAGGTCTCCGAAGGCCTGCAGGCCGGCGAGCAGGTGGTGGCCCAGGGCGGCCTGTTCGTCCAGTTCATGCAAAGCCAATGAGCGACCACCTGCCTCCGATGCCGCCGCGTTCGGCGTCGCTGATGAATCGCCTGGTCGGTGCGTCGCTGGGCCAGCGCCTGCTGGTCGCGCTGCTGACGCTGGTACTGGTCGGTGCCGGCATCCGCGCGCTGCAGCGCCTGCCGGTGGACGCCTATCCGGACCTGTCGCCGCCCAGCGTGGACATCGTCACGCAGTGGCCCGGCCACACCGCCGAGGAAGTCGAGCGGCTGATCACGGTGCCGGTCGAGCGGGGCATGACCGGCATTCCCAGGACCACCAGCACGCGTTCGGTGTCGCTGTACGGCCTGTCCGACGTGACGCTCAATTTCGCCGGCGGCAGCGACTACGAGCTCGACCGCCAGGAAGTCTTCAACCGGCTCGGCGACCTCGAACTGCCCGACGGCATCGCGCCGTCGGTCTCGCCGATGTCCTCGCCCTCGGGGCTGATCTACCGCTACGTGCTGCAAAGTTCCGACCGCACGCCGGCGGAACTCAAGACCATCGAGGACTGGGTCATCGAGCCGCAGTACCGCGCCGTGCCCGGCGTGGCCGACGACTCCGGCTTCGGCGGCGGCACCATGCAGTATCAGGTGCTGCTCGATCCGGTGAAGCTCGCCGGCGCCGGCCTCAGTGCAACGCAGGTGCAGGCCGCGCTCGGCGCCAACAACGCCAACGCCGGCGGCGGCTTCTACTCCCAGGGCGGGCAGTTCTACTACGTGCGCGGCGTCGGCCGGCTGGTCACGCTCGAAGACATCGGCAACGTGGTGCTGGCCGTGCACGACGGCAAGCCGGTGCTGGTCAAGGACGTCGGCCGCGTCGCCGTCGGCATTGCGCCGCGGCTGGGCGAATTCGGCTACGAGAACCAGGACGACGCGGTGGAAGGCGTGATCTCGCTGCGCACCGGCGAGAAGACCCAGGACGTGCTCCGTCGCGTCGAGGCCAAGACGAAGGAACTCAACGAACACGTCCTGCCGGGCGACATCAAGATCCATCCGTTCTACGACCGCAGCGACCTGGTCGCGCTGACCACGCGGATCGTGCGCGAAAACCTCGTGCGCGGCATGCTGCTGGTGGTCGTGGTGCTGATCTTCTTCCTCTACGACGTGCGCGCCGGCCTGATCGTGGCCGCCACCATCCCGCTGGCGCTGCTTTTCGCCTTCACCTGCCTGGACCTGCAGCACGCCTCGGCCAACCTGCTGTCGATCGGCGCGGTGGACTTCGGCATCCTGGTCGATGCGGCGGTGGTGATGGTGGAAAACATCTACCGGCAGATCGCCGACCGCGAAGGCGAGCACTTCGACGTCGTGGAGATCATCCGCGACGCCGCGGCCGAGGTGGACCGGCCACTGTTCTACGCGGTGGCGGTGATCGTGGTCAGCTTCCTGCCGATCTACGTGCTGTCCGGCCCGTCCGGCACGCTGTTCAAGCCGATGGCCGACACCATGGTGTTCGCGCTGGTCGGCTCGCTGGTGGTCACGTTGACGCTGCTGCCGGTGCTGTGCTCGTGGCTCATGCGCAAGGGCGTGCGGGAGCGGCGCAACGCGGTCTTCGAATGGATCAAGTCGGCCTACGCGAAGGGGCTGGATGTCTGCCTGGCGCACGCGCGCGGCACCATCGTCGCCTCGGCCTTGCTGCTGGGCGCGTCGCTGCTGCTGATACCGGGCATCGGCGCGGAGTTCATGCCGCACCTGGACGAGGGCGCACTGTGGGTGCGCGCGACCATGCCCTACACGATCTCCTTCGACGAGTCGGCCAAGGTCACCCCGCAGATCAGGAAGATCCTGCGCTCGTTCCCGGAGGTCACCACGGTCGCCTCCGAACTGGGCCGCCCGGACGACGGCACCGACGCCACCGGCTTCTTCAACGTCGAGTTCTATGTCGCGCTGAAGCCGTATTCGGAGTGGCACGGCGCGTACCGCACCAAGCCCGAGCTGATCGAGGCGATCAACAAGAAGCTCGCCGCCTTCCCCGGCATCGTCTTCAACTACACCCAACCGGCCGAGGACGCGGTGGACGAGGCCGAGACGGGCCTCAAGAGCGCCCTGGCGGTGAAGGTGTTCGGTCCCGACCTGGACACGCTGCAGAAGAAGGGCAAGGCGATCAAGCACGTGCTCGAGCGGGTGCGAGGTATCCACAATGTGTCGCTGGTGCAGGAGCTGGGGCAGCCATCCCTGAGCATCGTCATCGATCGCGCGGCGATCGCCCGCTACGGGCTCAACGTCGACGACATCAACGGGCTGATCCAGACCGCGATCGGCGGCGACGTGGCCACCCAGGTGATCCAGGGCGAGAAGCAGTTCGACCTCGTGGTGCGGCTGGACAAGCCCTACCGCGACGATCCGCAGGCGATCGGCAACATCCTGGTCGCCACCCCGGCCGGCCAGCAGATTCCGCTCAAGACGCTGGCGGACATCCACGTCACCGACGGTGCCTCCTTCATCTACCGCGAGAACAACTCGCGCTACATCGGCGTGCAGTTCTCGGTGGAAGGGCGCGACCTGGCCGGTGCGGTGGAGGACGCGATGGCGCAGGTCGGCAAGCAGGTGAAGCTGCCGCAGAGCTATCGCGCCGACTGGGGCGGCGAGTACTCCGAATACACCGCCTCGCGCGCGCAGCTCAACGTGATCGTGCCGCTGACCCTGGCGCTGATCTTCCTGCTGCTGTTCACGCTCTACAGCAACTTCAAGTTCCCCTTCATCACCGTGCTCGGCGTGGTCTTGTCGGCGCCGGTCGGGGGACTGGTGGCGCTGTGGCTCACCGGCACGCCGTTCTCGGTGTCCTCGGGGATCGGGTTCCTGGCGCTGTTCGGCGTCTCGGTGCAGACCGCGGTGGTGTACATCTCCTACGTCAACGAACTGCGCCGCAATGGCACGCCGCTGGCCGAGGCGGTCCGCGCGGCGGCGATCCTGCGCCTGCGTCCGATCATGATGACCGCGCTGGTCGCCGCGCTTGGCCTGTTGCCGGCGGCACTGGCCACCGGCGTGGGCACCGATACGCAGCGGCCGTTCGCGCTGGTGATCGTCAGCGGCCTGTTCACCCGCCTGCTGATCAGCGTGTTCCTGATGCCGGCGTTGTATGCGGTGGTGGCGCGGCCGCAGGATCGGCTGGAGGTGTAGCCCTCGCTACACTTCCCCGATCGACCATCCGGGGAAGACGCATGCAGGACGATCGCGCGGCATCGCACGGCGCCGCCAGGACCACCCGCGCGGCGCGATGGCGATGCCTGCCTGCGCTGTGGCTCGGCGTGCTGCTTCCGGTGACCGCCGCCGCGGCCCAGTGGCCGGACACGCCGCTGGCCCGTGCCGAGGCGCTGGCCCTGCTGCAGACGCTCAACGCCGACCTGCTCAGCCATCCGAGCGCCACGCTCACGCTGGAGCGCTGGTGTGGCGCGCATCGCCTGGCAACCACGCCCAAGGTGTTCGCCCGGCGCGACCGCAAGGTGAGCAAGCCGCTGCCCGAGGACCTGCGCCGTGCGCTCGGCATCGAGGCCGGCACGCCGGTGCGCTACCGCCGCGTGCAGCTGGCCTGCGGCGACCATGTGCTCTCCGAAGCCGACAACTGGTACCTGCCCGCACATCTCACCGGGGCGATGAACCAGGCGCTCGACCACGGCGACACGCCCTTCGGCAAGGTGGTCGCGCCGCTGCGCTTCCGCCGCCACACGCTGTCCGCGCGGTTGCTGTGGTCGCCGCTGCCGGAGGGTTGGGAGATGCACGGCCTGCCAGCCGCCGGCAGCCAGCCGCTCGTGCTGCCGCACCAGCTGCTGCAGCACCGCGCCCTGTTGGAGGATGCGCAGGGCCGGCCGTTCAGTGCGCTGGTGGAGACCTACACCGAGCAGGTGCTCGCCTTCCCGCCGCCGGCGACGCGCCGGTAGCCTGCGCGTCGCGGGATCTGCGATGGGGCGCCGCTATCATGAGCGACATGGCAGCCTTCTCCCCCGACGACCTGACCCGCGGGCTTTCCGTGATCCGCGCCAGCCGGCTGGAGGCGCTGCTGGATCCGCTGGTGGCGCTGCTCGACGCGGCACCGCCGGCCAACGTGCTGGCACCGCAGACGGTGATCGCCGCACACCCGGGCATGCGCCACTGGCTGGCCGGCGCGCTGGCGGGCAAGCGTGGCAGCGGCGGCATCGTCGCCAACCTGCGCATCACCCTGCCCAGCACCTGGCTGGATGAACTGGCGCTCGCCGTGCTGGACAGCGCCGCGGTGGCGCTGGCGCCGTTCCGCCGCGACCGGCTGCGCTGGCGCATCCACGAACTGCTGCCGGGCATCGACGACCCGCAGGTGCGCGCCTACCTGGACAGCGGCGATGCCGCGCGCCGGCGCTACCAGCTCGCCGACCGCCTGGCCCGGTTGTACACCCAGTACCTGACCTACCGGCCCGACTGGCTGCAGGCGTGGGAGCGGGGTCGGGACGACATCCCCGAGCCGACCTTCATGGCGCCGCTGTGGCGCCAGCTGCATGTGGCTATCGGCACGCCGCACCGTGGGGAACGGGTGCATGCGCTGGTACGCGAGCTCGCCAGGCATCCGGAAAAACAGGCCACCTTCGAGCCGCTGCACATCTTCGGCGTGAGCCACCTGGCGCCGGCAGAGCTTGATCTGCTGCGCGCGGTAGCCCAGGTGCGCCCCGTCGTGCTCTACGTACCCGATCCCTGCCGTGAATACTGGGCCGGCCTGCGCGGCGAGCGCGCCCAGTTGCGCGAGCTGGCCCGGCGTACCGACTTCACCGAGGACTCCGAGCGGTTCTTCCAGCAGCTGGGCCACCCGCTGCTGGCCGACTGGGGCCGCATGGGCCAGCACTTCATGCTCAACCTGCAGGAGGTCGACGACGCCATCCGCATGGACGTGCGCCACTGGCAGGACGAGCGCCCGATCGAAGGCGGCGGTCTGCTGCAACGCCTGCAGGAAAGCCTGCGCCAGCTCGACCCGGCGCGCACCGCGCCGCTCGCCGGCGGTTACGCCACGGCCATGGTCGACCGCTCCCTGCGCATACACCTGTGCCACACGCGCCTGCGCGAACTGGAAGTGCTGCGCGACGTATTGCTGCAGGAGCTCAGCGAGCGCCCGGAACTGAAGCCCTCCGACATCGTCGTGATGGCGCCGGACATCCAGGCCTACGTGCCGCTGCTGCCGGTGGTGTTTGGCGAGCCCGGCCGCGCACACGGCCCGCTGCCTTACCACCTGGCCGACGTGGCGGTGGCACGTACGCATCCGATGCTCGAAGCGTTCAGCCGCCTGCTCGGCATTTCGGACGCCCGGCTGGGCGCGCCCGAGCTGCTCGACCTGCTCGAGGTCCCCGAGATCGCCCGCGCGCTGGCGCTCTGCGAGGGCGACCGCGAAACGCTCACCCGTTGGCTGCGCCAGAGCCGCGTGGCCTGGGCGCTGGACGGCGAACACCGCGCGCGCTTCGGCGTGCCGCCGATCGAGGAAACCACCTTCGCCTGGGGCATGGACCGGCTGCTCGCCGGCTATGCCATGGGCGACGATGCCGCAGGGCAGGGCGAAGCCTGGTCGCTGCCGGACGGCGAGCTGTGGCCGGTCGAAGGCGTGCACGGCCCGCAGGCGCAGGTGCTCGGCGCCCTCGACCGCCTGCTGCTGGAACTGGCCGCGCTGCAGCGCGACGCGGCGCAACCGCGCACCGCGTCGGCCTGGGCCACGCGACTGGAACAACTGCTCGACGCGCTGTTCCGCATCGACGCGCGCGACGGTCAGGCGGTCGAGGCGCTGGCGCTGCTGCGTCGCTTCATCCAGGCCACCGCAGCGGAAACCGCCGATTGCGGGCTCGATCCGCTGCTCGATTTCGTGGTGGTGCGCGACGTGCTGCGCGAGCGCCTGGCCGCCGCGCCGGAGCGTCAGCGCTTCCTGCTCGGTGGCGTCACCTTTTGCGGCATGGTTCCGCAGCGTGCGATCCCGTTCGAAGTGGTCGCCGTGCTCGGGCTCAACGACGGCGAGTTCCCACGCAATGCCAGCGACGCCGGGCTCGACCTGATGGCGCGCCACCGCCGCCTGGGCGACCGCGACGTGCGCAACGACGACCGCTACCTGTTCCTGGAAACGGTGATGGCCGCGCGCGAAGTGCTGCACCTGTCCTATCTCGCCGAGGGCGTGCGCGACGGCAAGCCGCGCAATCCGGCCGCGCCGCTGGCCGAACTGATGCAGTTTCTCGACGAGCAGGCGCACTTGCGCGCGGTCGACGCGGACATCGACGAACAGCCGCTGCCACCGGGTACGACACGCAAGTTCCGCCGCCCGTGGCGGGTGCGCCACCCGCTGCAGCCGTTCGACGCACGTTACTTCGACGGCAGCGACCCGCGGCTGTGCTGCTACGACGCCGGCTTCGCCGCGATGCGCGCGGGCGCCGAGGCGCCGCGTCCTTTCCTCGATGGCGCGCCTGTGCAGGAGGCGGCCGCCGAAGCCGCGCCGATCCCGCTGCGCGAGGTGCGGGCCTGGTTCCGTGATCCCTCGCGCCAGGTGCTGGCGGGCCAGTTGCACGTGCGCCTGGACGCGCTGGAAGATGATCGCCTGCAGGGACGAGAGCGTCTCAGTGACGACATCCCGGCGCTGGAGCGGGTGTCCCAGCAGCTCTTCTTCGAGGCACTCGGCAACCGGTTCGAACTGCATGAGCAAGCGCCAGCGTGGCTGCGACTGAGCGGATTGCTGCCGCCGGGGCGTCTGGGGGTCGAGGCATGGATGAAGGAGCGCGCCAAGGTGCAGGTCCTGCTCGCGCGCGCCGCCGACCATCCGCTGTTCGCCGGTGCGCTGCCGCATCGCACGCCGGTGACGTTGCTGGAGCCGGTGGTCGGCCTGCTGGTCGAAGGGACGCTCGATCGCGTCTGGAGCACCGGTGAGGCCCGTTGGCAATTCGACGTCTATCCCGGCAAGGCCGAGGACAAGCTCGGCTTCCGCGAGCGGGTACCGTTCTTCATCGAGTGGGCGCTGCTGCGCCTGGTCACCGAGCCGGCCACGCCTGTACGTGCGTGCTTGCTCGCCGACGGCGACGAGCACGCCTGGGAGTCGATGTTCAACGACTGGGATGATGCCTATCGCACGGCGGGCCTCCAGACAGCGCAAGCGATGCGCGAGGATCTGGCGGCGCGCGTCCGCGCGTTGCTCGATCTGTGGCGCCAGGCCCAATGCCATCCGCTACCGTACTTCCCCAGGACCAGTTGGGCCGCGCTGGACGAGCGTCCGGACAGGGCACAGCAGACCTGGGCCGGCAGCTTCGGCCATCCCGGCGAGCGCGACTACGCGCCGGGTTACGCCTGGCTGCTCGCCGGCGACGCGGACTTCTCGCCGGGCCAGCCTGCGTTCGTCGAACTGCAGGCGTTCGCCGAACGGCTGCGGCACCTGATCAACCTTCACGTGGCGGTGGCCGCATGAGCCCCACCGTCGCCCGCGACTGGACCGCGCTGGACCTGGCCAGCCCTGGCCGCACGCTGATCGAGGCCAGCGCCGGCACCGGCAAGACCTGGACGATCTCGGTGCTGTACCTGCGCCTGCTGCTGGAGCATGCCCTTTCGCCCGCACAGATCGTGGTGACCACCTTCACCGACGCCGCCGCGCAGGAACTGCGCGAGCGGCTGCGCGCCCGGCTGGCCTGGGCCGAGGACCAGGCGCTCGCCCGGCCGTCCGAATCGCGGGCCGACGCACCGGCCGACCTTGCCTGGCTGCACGCGCGCTGGCGCACCGATGCCGCGCAGGCCGGGCGTGACCGCTTGCGCCTGCGGCTCGCGCTGGCCGACCTCGATCGTGCGCCGGTCACCACGCTGCACGGCCTGTGCAAGCGCATCCTCGGCGACTATCCGTTCGAGAGCGGCGCCAGCCTGCAGGCCGGCGAACTGGTTTCGGCCGAGGCCCTGCTCGACGAGTGGGCCGAGGACCTGTGGCGCCAGCTGCAGCAGGGCGCGGCAGCGCCGCCACCGGTCGCGCCGGCTTCTTTGACGGAATTGCGCAAGCTGCTCAGGGCTTACCTACGCCCGGGTGTCGAGTTGTGGGTACCGAGCGAGGACGAGCTGGCTCAGCTGACAACGGTATCCAAGGCCGCCGAGTTGGAAGCCTTCGCGGACCGGCCGGGCATCTGGGCGAAGACACCAAAGAAGGGCGATGACGTCACCAGCTTGAAAAATGCTTTGCGGGCGCTAGCAAGCTGGATGCGCGACCGCGACAAGCTGCCTTCCCAGACCCACCTGGATTACCTCGCCAAGCCCGAGAAGTTTCTTGATCCTGCACAAGCAAGCGCGCTGGTGGACGATCCTGCGCTGATCCTCGCCGCCAAGGCTTGCCGCATGCTCGGCTACGCCCAGTACGCCGATCATGTGCATGCGTGGCAGGGCTGGCTGGCCCAGGTCGACGCCTGGCGCGCCGAGCGCCTGGCTGCGCGCGGCCAGCTCACCTTCGATGAACTCATCGCGCGCGTGGGCGGTGCGCTGGGGCGATTGGACCGGCGGCTCGCCGAACGCCTGTTCGCGCAGTGGCCGATCGCGCTGGTGGACGAGTTCCAGGACACCGACGCGCAGCAGTACGCCATCCTCGACGCCATCTACCGCGACCGCGACGGTGCTGCGCGCGGCCGGCTGGTGATGATCGGCGACCCCAAGCAGGCGATCTATCGCTTCCGCGGTGGCGACATCCAGGCGTACCTGGCCGCCGCGGATGCCGCCGACGAGGTGCTGCGGCTGGGCGTGAACCAGCGCTCCGCCAGCGGCCTGGTCGAGGCGACCAACCAGTTCTACGCGCTGGTCGGCAAGACATTGGGCCGCGCGCCCGATACGCCGATCCGCTATGAAGAGGTGCACGCCGCTGGCCGCCGCGACCACGCGCCGCTGAGCATTGATGGCGTGCCGTTAGCGCAACCGCTGCAACTGCACTTCAACGTCGACGTACCCGAAAGCGCGCCGGCCCGCCGCCGCGCCGCGCTGGAAGCGTGCGCCGCGCAGATCGCGTCCATGCTGGGCGACGGTCGCCACCGCATCGGCGAGGCGCCGTTGGCGCCCGGCGACATCGCCGTACTGCTGCCGGGCAACGCCGACATTACCGCGCTGCGCGCACTGCTGCAGCGCTACCGCGTGCCCTGCGTCGGCGCCGGTCGCAGCAGCGTGTTCGACCTGCCGGCGGCGCGCGAGCTGCACGTGCTGCTGCATGCGGTCGAACACGCCAGTGACGAGGGCGCGGTGCGCGCCGCGCTCGCCACCCGGTTGTACGGCCTGACTTACTCCGCACTCAAGGCGCTGCGCGAGCAGCCCGATGCGTGGCTGGCGTACGAGCAGCAGTTCGCCGCCTGGCGCGCGCGCTGGCAGCGTGAAGGCGTGCTCGCCGTCGTGCGCGCGCTGATCGAGCATGCCGCGCCGCGGCTGCTGGCCGGCGAAGACGGCGAGCGCGCGCTCACCGACCTGCGCCACCTGGGAGAGCTCCTGCAGGCGCAGGCCGAGGCCACGCCGGGCCCTGCGCAGCTGCTCGACTGGCTGGCCCGCCAACGCGACGGCGAGGACGCCGGCGGCGATGCGGCGGAGGAACGCCAGCTGCGCATCGAAACCGACGCGCACCGCGTGCGCCTGCTGACCCTGCACGCCAGCAAGGGCCTGGAGTTCCCGGTGGTGTTCCTGCCGCTGATGTGGAACCACTGCCGCAACGACAGGGACACCGATGTGGCCATCCACGAGCCGCTGTGCGGCCGGCGCGTGGTCGGCTTCGGCAAGGCGGCCAAGGCGCAGTACGACGCTGAAGGCCAGGACGAGCGCTACCGCGTGCTGTACGTGGCGCTGACCCGCGCGGTCCACGCCTGCCACGTCTACGCGATGCCGCCCGACCGGCTGGCCAAGGCCAATGCGAAGGAACCGCAGAAGGATCCCGAGCGTGCGCCGCTGGATGCCTCGATCGAGCGCCTGCTGCAACGGTTGGAGGCGGGCGATGACCTCGCCACGATCGCCCCTCGGCTGGCCTGGTCGGCCGAAGGTTGGCCCTGGCATGCCTCATCACTGCCGCAGGTGCAGGACGATGCGCCGACACGCCAGGCGCATCCGCTGCCGCCGGCGCGACCGATGGCCCAGGTCTACAGTTTCTCCAACCTCACCCGCGGCGTGCACGCCGGCGCGCTGGAGGACCAGGCCGCAAGCGACGAGAGCGCGCCCGTGCCAGTCGGTGATGCCTTGGCCGTATCGGCCTTGCACTCGGCGCCGCATCCGGAGCTGCTCGCGATGGCCGGTGTGCGCGGTGCGGACGTCGGCAATGCGATGCACGCGATGTTCGAGCTGCGCACCATCGGCCAGCCTATGGATGTGCAGAAGGACCTGATCGACCGCTGCCTGCGCGAGTTCGGCGTGCGGCTGGAGGAGGCCGGTCGCGAGGCCTTCGTCGCGCGACTCGCCCGCCGGCTGCAGGCCAACCTCGACACGCCGCTGCTGCCGGGCCTGCGTCTGGGCACGCTGCCGGCCGAGCGGCAGCTGGCCGAGATGGAATTCCACTACACGCTGGACGACACCTCGATGGCCGCCCTGCGCGAAGCCTGCACGGCGCTGGGCGAACCGGCGCTGGTGCCGTTCGCGAGTAGCGGCCACCTGCGCGGGCGCATGACCGGCAAGATCGATCTGATCTTCGAGCACGACGGCCGCTACCGGGTGCTCGACTACAAGAGCAACTACCTGGGCGAGCACGTCGAGGACTACCTCCCCAGCGCGCTCGCCGTCGCCATGGACGCGCACCACTACCGCTTCCAGGCGCTGCTCTACACCGTGGCGCTCGACCGCATGCTGCGCCAGCGCCTGCCCCGTTACTCGCGCGAACAGCACCTGGGCGAGGCCATCTACCTGTTCGTGCGCGCGGTGGGCCTGGGGGCAGACGCCGGCGTGTGGCGGCACCGCTTCGACGATGCGCTGATCGAGGCCGTCGACAACGTGCTGGCCGGGCGCGAGCTGGAGGTGGTCGCATGAGCACCTACCGTTTCCAGCGCGCGCCCGCGGAATTGGCCGACACGCCGTGGCGTCCGCTCGACCGCGCGCTGCTGCGCTGGACGCTCGCACATGGCGGCTCGCCGCTGGTGGCGCGGCTGGCAGCGTGGGCCAGCTTCGCCGACGGCGAAGGCGACACGGCGTTGCCGCTCGCCGGTCCGCAGGCCGGACGCCACGGCGCGCCTGTCCTGTCGTTCGACGAGCTCGACACGGCGCGCGCCGATCCCATGGTCAGTGATGGCAGTACGCCGGCGCCGTTCGTGCTCGACGCGCATGGCCGTTTCTACCTGTGGCGCAACCATGCCGACGAGGCGGCGGTGGCGCAGCAGCTGCGCGCGCGTCGCGCGGCGGCCAGCCAGGCTGATGTGCACGAAACGACGCTTGATGAATTGTTCGGCGGCGTCCGCAGCGAAGCGGTCGCGCGCCAGCGCCAGGCCGTGACGCAGGTCGGCGGAAGGCGCCTGTTCGTGCTTACCGGCGGCCCGGGCACCGGCAAGACCACCACCGTGCTGCGCATGTTGCTGATGCTGCAGCATCTCGAACCCGGCAAGGCACCGACCATCCAGGCCGGCGCCCCTACCGGCAAGGCGGCGCAGCGGCTGGTGCAGTCGCTGCGGCAGGGCAAGCAGGCGCTGCAGGCGTCGTTGCCGGAAACCTGGCAACCGCTGCTGGAGCGTATTCCCGACAGCGATGCGCTCACCCTGCACCGCATGCTGGCCTACGATCCACGCCGCAACCGCTTCGCGCGCGATGCGGAGCATCCGTTGCCCGCCGACATCGTGGTGGTCGACGAAGCTTCGATGATCGACCTGGCGCTGTTGCGCGCGCTGCTCGAAGCGGTGCGTCCGGACGCGACCCTGGTGCTGGTCGGCGACGCGGACCAACTCACCTCGGTAGCGGCCGGCTCCGTGCTGATGGACGTGGTGGCGGTGATGGAAGCCGAACGGGCATCCGACATCGTGCGGCTGGAGCACAGCTTCCGCGCCGGCCAGCAGCTGGTGCCCGTCAACCGCGCCGTGCGGGCGGGCGATGCGACCGTCCTCCGCGACGCTGTGGCGCACGCGGGCGAGCATGCACGCTGGATCCCGGTCGAAGACACGGCGCGGCTGCGGCGGGAGCTGGTCCACTGGACCGAGGCGTTGGCGCAGCTGCCGATCCGCCCCGGCCTTCCCGCGCGGCATGCCGACCTGGAAGAGGCCGGGTCCGAACGCGGCACGCTCGCGCTGCGGGCACTGCACGCGCTGGCCCGGCGCCAGTTGTTGTGCGCGCTGCGCGAGGACGGCTTCGGCGCCCTTGCGCTCAACCAGTGGATCGAGCAACGCCTGAAACAGGCCTGGGGCGTACCGGAAGATCGCGCCTGGTATGCGGGCCGTGCCGTGCTGATCACGCGCAACGACTACGCCACGCGCCTGTACAACGGCGACGTCGGCCTGTGCCTGGCCGACGCGGGCGGCACGCTGCGGGTATGGTTCGAGACCACCACCGCCGACGGCCGGCCGACCGCGCGCAGCTTCGCGCCGGGCACGTTGCCCGCGCACGAGGGCGCCTTCGCGATCACCATCCACAAGAGCCAGGGCTCCGAGTACGACGAGGTCGCCGTGCTGCTGCCGCCGGATCCGGACAGCCGCATCCTGTCGCGCCAGCTGCTCTACACCGGCCTTTCGCGTGCGCGGAAGACGGCTTTGCTGTGGTCGTCCGAGGCCGCACTGGATGCGGCGCTGGCGCGTCCGGTGCGCCGTGCCGGCGGGCTGGCCGATCGGCTCGCCGGTGCGCGGCCCGTCGAAGAACCGCAGCAGCTCTCGCTGTTGTAGAACCCTCCGCTTGCGAAGACCTCCCGGCACCGCCCCGGGTAAGTCTTCTCTCGAGCGCCCTATGCCCGCAGGAGCGCGGCTGTGTGCGACCCCAGGGATGGCGTCGCGCACGGGTGCGCTCCCTGCCAACGGCCACGCGTGAGGCCGCTCTCTTTCCCGCCCGCTATTTCTGCAGGAACGGTTGCGCGATCTTCAGCACGGTCCGGTACGGCTCCGGATCGTTGCGGTTGCTGAGCAGGATCACGGTCAGGTGCTGCTTCGGCCAGCGCACGATCACGTTGCGGAAGCCGATGCTCTCGCCCGAGTGCCAAAGGGTGTCGCCGGTGACACGCCAGCCGTAGCCGTAGCTCGCCTGGTAGGGTTCGCCCGTCACCTTCACGTGCGGGCTGAAGGCGGCCTTGCGCGAGGCGTCGCTGAGCAGGCGGTCGTCGTAGAGCGCCGCGTCCCATTTTGCGAGGTCGTCGATGTTGGAGTAGATGCCGCCGTCGCCGCGGGTGGCCGAGGTGAGGTCCTGGTCGGTGCGCAGCCAGCGGCCGCCGGTCCTGCTGTAGCCGTAGGCGCGGTTCGGCACCCTCCTGGCATCGTGCACGTAGAGCAGTGTGTGGTCCATGTGCAGCGGCGCGAAGATGCGCCGCTGGAGGAAATCCTGCAGCGTGCTGCCGGACGCCTTTTCCACCACCAGCCCGAGCAGCACGTAGCCGGAGTTGCTGTAGCGGTAGGCGGTGCCCGGCGCGAAGTAGCTGCGGGGCGTGGCCGAGAGCATGCGCAGCACGTCCTGGTCGTTGAGCTGGGCCGTCTGGTCGGGCGGGATCAGGTCTTCGTAGTCGATCAGCCCGCCGGTATGGCTGAGCAGTTCGCGCAGGGTGACCTTGTCGGTGGTGGCCGGCAGCGACGGCAGCCAGTGGCGGATCGAATCGTCGAGCGTGAGCTTGCCGTCCTGCGCCAGCAGCAGGATCGCCGCGGCGGTGAACTGCTTGCTGACCGAAGCCAGGCGAAAGTCGGTGTCCGGCGTGACCTTCGCGTGCTGCTCCAGGTTGGCCAGGCCGAAGCCCTTGCTGAGCAGCGGCTTGCCGTTCTTGATCACGAGCAGGGCGGCGCCGGGGACGTCGCCCTGGTACTTCTGCATCAGATGGTTGGCGTTCTGCAGGGCGTCGGTGGCGTGGACGGCGCCGGCGGCGATGAGCGAGGCGAGCAGCAAGGCGAGACGCATGGTGTATCTCCGTGCTTTGGCTTGGAGCCCCTCTCCCGTTGGCAGAGGGGTTGGGGTGAGGGTTCGGCCAGCGCGGGATGCTCGCTCTGCCCGAACCCTCACCCGCCTGTCGGCAACCTCTCCGAGAGGGAGAGGGGTTCAGCCGTGTGCCATGCGGCAGGTGCTACTTCACCGGCACGTCGTAGATGGTGTGCGGCGTGGGCTCCGTGGCCCAGGTGTAGTGCCACCATTCCAGCGGGTAGTTCCTGAAGCCCTCGCGCTCCATCGCCACCCGCAGGCGCAGCCGGTTGGCGTGCTGCGCGGGCGTGACGTCCGGCGCGTCGGTGTGCGCGCGCACGTCGAAGAAGTCGAAGTGCGTGCCCATGTCCAGCTTCTTGCAGTGGCTGCCGTGCTCGTCGCACTGCTCCATCGTCAGGTCGGCCGTGCCGCCACGGCTGTGCCCCGAGACCGGCGCGATGTAGTCGCCCAGCAGCACGCTCTTGGCCAGGCGCGGATAGTGCCCGGCCTTGGTGCGTTGGTCGGACAGGTCGTGCGCCCAGCGCACGAAATGCGTCACCGCGCGCGCCGGGCGGTAGCAGTCCCACAGCTTCAGCCGCTGGTGTTGCGCGCGCAGGTCGCGCTCGACGCGTGCCAGAGCTTCGGCGACAGGGCGCTTGAGCAGGCACTTCGGCGCGAGATAGCCGTCCACCGGCGCGCCGACGAAATTGTCGTGGCCGGCATACTTGATGTCCTCGGCGATGTCGGGGACGAGCGTGCGGATGTCGACCAGGTCGGCTTCGGCGGCGGTTTTGGCGGGCGACAGCGTGGTCGCCTCTTCCGCCCGGGCTGTCGTGGCCGCCATCAAAAGACACAGGGCGGCCAGAAGCGCCGGCGCGGGCCTCCGCGGCGTTATCGAGCGTGCGGTCACGGGCAACCTCCGATGCGTTCGAAGTGCAGGTCCTCGTAGTCCGAGCTGAAATCGCCCAGCGGATCGAGCTTGGCCATGGTGAGCGTGGGCGGCGAGCCGGCGTGCGGGTCGAGCCAGGCGTCGAGGTCGACGGCCGGGTCGTCCCAGTGGACCAGGTAGCGCTTGCCCAGCTGCCGGACCGTGCCGTGCATGTGCGGCGACTTGAGCGATGCCCATTGCACGGTATCGCCACGCGGGCACAAGGTGATCTGTCCGAACCACGGATCGCGGTAGCGGCCGCTCCAGGCGAAGGCGCCGGGCTTCACCGTCGTTGCCGCGGACGTATCCGGCGGCCGGGCGGCCGCCGGGCGCTGTGCTGCTTCGTGGTCGAGCGCATCGGCATACCACGTCACGCCGCGGCCGTCGCCCGGCGCGGTGAAGTGCTTGGTCAGCACCTCGCCAAGCACCGTGCGTGCGTCCTCGGCCTCGCCGTTGATCATGAACACGAAGCCGCTCTTGCGATCCGGCAGCAGCGCCAGCATCGAGTACATGCCGCCCAGCGTGCCGGTGTGCCAGACCACCCATTGCCCGTCCACGTCGGCCATGCGCCAGCCGTAGCCGTAGGCCATGACGTGGGAGTGGTCCCAGGTGCGTCGCTGGTTGGAGACCGGGATCAGCATGTGCGGCGACTGCAGCACCTGGCGCTGGGTGGAGGAGAGCCACTGGAGCTGCGTTGGCGTGGGCACGAGCCAGTTCTTCGCCCAGCTCAGCATGTCGGTGAGGTCGCAGCGGATCCCGCCGGCGGGGTCGGAGGTGATCGCGGGGATGGTCGGGCCGTCCTCGCGCATGACCAGGTTGCGACCGTCCTTGCGGTAGTGCGGCTGGGCCACGTTGCCGACGGCGTCGCGACCCCATGTGCCGACCTGGCAGCGCGACAGGCCCAGCGGCTCGAACACCTCTCGGTGCATCAGCGTCTCGTACGGTGCGCCGCCCGCGGCCGCCGCCACTTCCCCCGCGACCACGTAGAGCAGGTTGTCGTACTGGTACTGCGAGCGGAAGCTGTAGCCGGGCTTGATGTAGCGCAGCCCGTGGATGATGTCCGCCCGGGTGAAGGCGTTGGGTTCGGGCCACAGCATCAGGTCGCCGCCGCCCTCGGGCAGGCCGCTGGAGTGGGTGAGCAGATCGGCCACGCGCATGTTCTTCGTGACCCACGGGTCGGACATGCGGAGGTCGGGCAGGTACTTGGTGACCGGGTCGTCCCAGGAGAGCCGGCCGGCATCGACCAGATGGCCGAGCAGGGCGGTGGTCATGGCCTTGCTGTTGGAGGCGATCTTGAACAGCGTCTCGGGCGTGACCGGCTGGCCCGATTCGGCGACCGTCTCGCCGCGGGTGGCGGCGTAGACGACCTGGCCGTTCTCGATCACGCCCACCGCGATGCCTGGGAGCTGGTAGCGGGCGACGACCGCATCGACGATCGGATCGTAGGTCGGATTGGCGGGTTGCGCCGCCACGCCGAGCGTGGCGAGCAGGAACGGAAACCCCAATGCGACGGTGCAGAAGCGCTTCCTGCTCCCAGACGGGCGCCGGTACGGGAGAGCGGGCGTCCTCCGCTCAATGGTGTGCATCGCGCTCCACCTCGCGCCACACGCGCAGCAGGTTGCCGCCCCAGATCTTGGCGATGTCGGCGTCGCTGAAGCCGGCGCGACGCAGGGCGGCGGTGACGTTCCGGGTCTCGCTGGCGTCCTTCCAGCCGGTGATGCCGCCACCGCCGTCGAAGTCCGAGGCGATGCCGACGTGGTCGATGCCGGCGACCTCGGCGATGTGGCGGATCTGCTTGACGTAATCGTCGACCGTGGGCAGCGGGAACTTTTCCTGGATCTTCGCCATGCCCGCGGCCATCGCGGGCAGGTAGTCGTGCTTGTCGCTGTCGTATTCCTTGTCGCCCGCCGCGTGCGCGACCTCGGCCTGCAGCTTCTTCTCGGCCGCCTCGCGGCCCGGGTCGCTCTTGAGGAACTCCTTGTAGGCCACCGCCTGGATCACGCCGCCCTTGGCGGCGATCGCGCGCAGCAGGTCGTCGGGCAGGTTGCGCGGATGGTCGAGCACGGCGCGGGCCCCGGAGTGCGAGGCGATCAGCGGCGCCTTCGACACCGCCAGCGCGTCGTGCACGCAGGCGTCGGAGGCGTGCGAGATGTCGACCATGATGCCCAGCGCATTGGCGCGCGCGACCACCTGGCGGCCGAAATCGGTCATGCCGTGGTCGCCCTTGCTGTTCATCGCCGGCTCGCCGTTGTCCTTGTCCGGCAGCGAGCTGGTGCACAGGTCGTTGTTGCCCACGTGGACCAGCCCGACGTAGCGCGCGCCGCGGTCGTAGGCGGCGTCCAGCCGGTTGAGGTCGTGGCCGAGCGAATAGGCGTTCTCGATGCCGATCATCGCCGAGAGCAGTCCGGCCTTGCGGTTGGCCATGGCCTGTTCCGGCGAGGTGGCCAGGCGGATGCGGTCCGGGTACATCATCAGCATGCGGCCGATCGCCTCGTACTTCTCTTCGGCCTGGTTCACCGCCTTGGCGTAGCCGGCCGCATCGAGCTTGTGCTGCGGTACCCAGATCACGAAGAACGCGGCATTCAGTCCGCCGCGCTCCATCTTGCCCAGATCCACCAGCAGCGGCGTGTCCTTGCCGGCGTCGAAGCGCGCCTCGCGCATGTAGGTGAACGGGATATCGACGTGAGTGTCGATGGTGATCGGCGGATCGGGCGGCGCCATCTGCGCGAACGCCGGGAACGTGCTGCCGAGCAGGGCGAGGAGGGCGAGGTGGCGAAGTCGGTTCATGCGTGTTCCTGCGGTCAGGGGGCCTGCCAATCCTGCGCCGGTTGTTCGCCGGCGACCATCTCTTCGTACGTTTGCCGGCGCCGGATGACCGCGTAGCGGCCCTCGTCGAGCAGGACCTCGGCGACGAGCGGGCGCGAGTTGTAGGTGGAGGCCATCGAGGCCCCATAGGCGCCGGCGCCCTGGATGGCGAGCAGGTCGCCGGGCGCGCATTCGGGCAGCTCGCGACCGCGGGCGAAGGTGTCGCCGGTCTCGCAGACCGGGCCGACGACGTCGTAGGTGGCGGGCGGACGCGGTTCGGGCGAGACCGGCACGATGTCGTGCCAGGCGTCGTAGAGGCTGGGCCGCAGCAGGTCGTTCATCGCCGCGTCGAGCACCAGGAAGCGTCGTTCGGTGCCTTCCTTGATGCGCAGCACGCGCGTGAGCAGCACGCCGGCCTCGGCCACCAGGTAGCGGCCCGGTTCCAGCAGCAGGCGGCCGTCGAAACCGGCCAGCGCCTCGCGGACCACGGCGGCGTAGTCGCCGGCGTCGATCGGCTGGTCCTGCCCGGCGCGGTAGCGCACGCCCAGCCCGCCGCCGACGTCGATGCTGGCGAGCGGGTGGCCGGCCTGCACCAGCTCGCGCCAGAACGCGGCGACGCGGTGCAGCGCCAGCCGAAACGGATCGAGGTCGAGGATCTGCGAGCCGATGTGCACGTGCAGGCCATCGAGCCGGACATGTCTCAGCTGCGCGCGTTCGGCGAACCAGCGGCGCGCCTCGGCAATGCTGACGCCGAACTTGTTCTCGGCGCGGCCGGTGGAGATCTTGGCGTGGGTGAGCGCATCGACGTCGGGGTTGATGCGCACGGCGGCGTTCGCCGTGGCGGAACGCGTCCCTGCCACGCGCTCGATCGCGTGCAGCTCGTCCAGCGACTCGACGTTGAAGCGGGCGATGCCGGCCTCGAGCGCCGCATCGATCTCGTCGTCGGTCTTGCCGACGCCCGAAAAGACGATGCGTGCGGCGGGAATGCCCGCCGCCAGCGCGCGCTTGAGTTCGCCAGCCGAAACGATGTCGGCGCCGAGCCCTGCGTCCGCCATCAGGCCGAGGATCGCCAGGTTGCTGTTCGCCTTCACCGCGTAGCAGATGGTGGCGTCGAGTCCGGCCAGGGCGGTCTGGAGCCCGGCGATGCGTTGGCGAATCGCGGTGGCGGAGTAGGCGTAAAGTGGTGTGCCCAGGCGCCCGGCCAGCGCGTGCAGATCCACGCCGTCGAATGCGGGTTGGGCTGCGGTTACGCGTGGTGAGTCGTTGGCGGAGGAGGCGCTCATCAGGGTCGTCAACAGCCTGAAAAAAGGACGGCCCGCGGAATGCCGCGGGCCGTCAGGCGGGGGGCTTAGAAGTCCACGCTCACCGTCAGCTGGGTGAAGCGCGGCGACTGGAAGCCGATCGGCAATCCAAAGGTCGAGTCGGTCTGGTTGGAGATCGCGCTCTGCAGGTCCTGGTCCACCTGCACCTTGCGCTGCTGGTTGAGCAGGTTGTAGACCGCCAGCTTCACGCGCAGGTTGCCGCCGCCCTCGAACGGCAGGATGTAGCTCAGGCTGGCGTCGAAGGTGTAGGTCCACGGCAGGCGGCCCTGGGCGCCACGCGCCGAGTGCGTGTAGACGCGCTCGGCGGAGAAGTCCGAATCACAGTTCTCCACGCAGATGTAGTAGCTGTGGTAGTTGCTCGCGTCGAACGGGTTGCCCACGCCGAAGCCGGTGATGGGGCCGCCGGAGTGGACGTCGGCGTTGGCGCCGAGCTGCCAGTGCGGCGTGATCGCGTAGGTGCCGCGCAGCTTGAGCTGGTGGCGGCGATCGTTGGGCAGGTAGCCGTTGCCGCCGAAGTTCACCCACGGATCGTCGAAGTTCTCGGTGCGGCCGGTGTCGTCGAAGTCGGTGTCGGAATTGACCGGGCCCTCGGCGTTGCCGCGGTTCCAGGCCAGTACGTAGGAGGCGTTGAACGCCCACTTCTCGTCCCATGCGCGGTCGAGCTGGAACTCGAGCGCGGAGTAGGTGCGCTTGGGCTTCACCCAGCCGCGCTGGCCAATGTAGGTCATGATCGGGTCGCCATTGGCATCCACGCCATCCTGCCGGTACATGGCCCAGCCTTCCTTGGACGTGTCCACGGTGACGTAGCCGTCCGCGGTGCCGTCGCAGTTGGTGTCGCCCCACACGGTGACCTTCTTGCCCGGATTGGCCATCACCCAGCCGATGTAGCCGTTCTCGCCGCATTGTGCGGTGGCGCTGATCTCCATGTCATCGATGGCGTTGTGCAGGCGGCGGTAGGTGCCGCTGACGCCCCACGACCAGCTGGCGTCGATCATCTGCTGGAAGCCGAGGATCGCCTCGTCCTGGTAGACCGGATCCATGTTGTGGTCGACCTCGGCGCGCAGGTCGCCCACCGTGCCGTCACCCTGCGAGGTGTCGGTGTGGCTGCCCGGCAGCGGATCGCCGACGATCGGCATGGCGTACTGGAAGCCGTTGATCTCCTGCGTCTGCCAGCCGAGGAAGCGGTGCGCCGAGCGCTCGTCGAGCAGGCCGCCGGCCTGCTTGATGTTGATCACGTTGGCCACCGGCAGGTAGTAGCGGCCCAGGTTGCCAAACAGCTTGGTCGTGCCGTCCCCCTTCATGTCCCAGGAGAAGCCCAGGCGCGGCGCCATCTGCTGGTCGATCTTGATGTAGCTGCGGCCCGCGGCATCCTGGTTGTCGAAGCTGTCGTTGCGCAGGCCGGCGTTGAGCACCAGGTTCGGGGTGAGATGCCAGTTGTCCTCCAGATACCAGGCGGCATTCTTGGTCGCGAAGGTGCCGGCGATCTCGTAGCGGCGCACGCGCACGTAGGCCACGTCGCCTACCGGTACGCGTCCGCCGCCATTGGAGTTGGTGACCTGGCCGTTGTCGGGAGCGTTGTACACGTTGTAGTAGTAGCCGCCGGGGCCCGGATAGCGGCGCGCATAGTCGGACGTGTCGACCTCGTGGTCATAGCCGAAGCGCAGCAGGTGATCGCCCAGCGTCCATTCGAAGTCGGCGCGGTACTGCTTGCGGGTGTCCTCGCGTGAAGCGACCTGCGAGCTGCTGGTGCAGCCCAGCGGGAGGTCGCCGGGCAGCGGCACGCCGGCCTCCACCGCCACGCGGTTGCACTCGGTGTCCAACTGCGAGCTGATGTTCGCCTGGCGCTGGTTGCGCCCGTACATCAGCTTCATAGACAGGTCGTTGGTCAGGTAGCTGGTCCAGGTCAGCGCCCAGTTGCGGCCGCCCGTGTCGGTGTAGACCTCGTTGGTCTTGGCAATGCGCGTGTTGGTGTCGAAGTTGTAGCTGTAGACGTCGCCGGTGTCCTTGTTCTTGTCCGAGAACGCCATCAGCGACAGCGTGTTGTTGTCGGTGATGTTCCAGTCGATGGTGCCGCCCCAGAAGCCCTGGTTGGCGCTGTGGTCGGTCATCGTGGTGCCGACGTTGTCGGTGTTGCGCGGGCTGGCGCCGCGCGCCTCGTACATGGCGAAGAAGAACAGCTTGTCCTTCACGATCGGGCCGGATGCCCAGACGTTGGTCTTGATCAGTGAATCCTGGTCGCGGCTGGAGGTGTAGTAGCGCTCGCCGTCGAAGTAATAGTCATGGCCGTGCGAATGCCAGTTGCCCGGCTCCATCGTGATCTCGGCGCCACCCTTGAACTCGTTGGTGCCAGAGCGTGCCACCGCGTTGACCACGCCGCCGGTGGTGCGGCCGAATTCCACCGAGTAGCCGCCGGTCTTGACCTGGAACTGGTCGTAGAAGGCGAACGGTGCCTCGGAGAAGCCGTTGCGGTTGTAGAAGTCGGTAACGTTGAGGCCGTTGACGTAAAAGGCGTTCTCGGCGATCGACGAGCCGCCGAACGAAATGCCGCCGAAGCCGGCGTTGCCCTTGACCACGCCCGGCGCAAGCAGCGCCACCGAGGTCACGTTCTGGTCGACCGGCAGGCGCACCAGGTCGGCACGCGAGACGATCGTGGCCGACTCGGTGGAGCTGACGTCGATCACCGGCAGCACCGAGCTCGTGACGTTGATGGTGGCCAGGCTGGTCGCGTTCACCGCGCCCAGGTCCACCGTGGTGGTGGTGCCCAGCGCCACCGTGACGTTGCGCGTCGGGCCGACCTGCTGGCCGCCGCTGCTCGCGCTGATGGTGTACTGGCCGACCGGCAGGAACGGCAGGCGATAGCTGCCGTCGCTGTCGGCGACCACGCTGCGGGTCAGGCCCGTGTCCGGATTGGTCACCGTGACCGTGGCGCCGGCCTGGGTGTGGCCGGCGACGGCGCCGTCGTTGTTGGCGGCGTGCGCCGGCGGCGCGCCGAAGGCGGCCAGCGCCAGCCCGAGTGCCGTGCCGAGCACGGTCCTGCGCATGTTCCAAACCTTGCTGCTCATTTCCCCTACTCCCCTCGACGCCGGGTCGATGTCAGTTGAATCGTTGATTGCTTGTGTTGTTGGTTACTTCTTGTTGTCGCGTCCGTGCAGGAACTGCCAGTCGAAGTGGTAATCCCACTTGTCGAAATAGAGGTTGCCGCCGCGCCACTCGACTTCGCCTCGCTGCGAGTCCACCGTCTCCGAGCGCGGGAACTGCTTGGCCGGCACGAACGGGCGGCTGTAGTCGTCGTTGAAGGCGATGCGGTAGGCGTCCAGACCGCCCAGGTAGAACCAGCGCAGGCGCGGGTCGTCGCCCGGCTTGGGCTCGAGCTGGCCAAAGGTGACATCGACGGGCACCCAGCCGTAGGGCGCGAAGTAGACCTGGCCCCAGTCGTGGATGTTGTCGTAGCTGCCGTCGGAGAACATCCAGCCGGACTGCCAGCGCGCCGGGATGCCGTTCATGCGCAGCAGCGTGAGCAACAGCAGGGTCTGCTCGCCGCAGTCGCCATGGCCAGCGTGCAGCGTGTAGTCGCCGATGTTGCTGATGGTCGAGTACTCGCGCGCGCCGGCCCAGGGGATCCTGTCGACGGCGGCGAACAGCTTCTGCGCGATGCGGTAGGGATTCTTCTCGTCGCCCACGACCTTGCGCGAGAACGCACGCATGTCGTCGGTGAACACGATGTGCGGCGGGCGCTGCTCGACGAAGGGCCTCAACTCGGGCGTGATGGTGGCCGGGACGACCTTGGCAGGATCGATCCGATGGTATTGCGCGCGCAGCGTCACCTCATAGGTGAGCTTGAATACGGTCGGCTGGCCGGCCCTGGCCGGCGCTTCCATGTAGGCGGTGCGCTGCAGCGTGTCGACCGGCGCGACGCGCGCGCCGGCCGGCTGGCTCGCGACCAGCCGGATGTCGTCCTGCTGGCCAGGGATGGCGCGCGGGTAGGGGATCCATGCCTTGAGCGTTTCGCCGGCGGGCACGGCATCGGGGTCGACCGTGAGCGTCTGCGTCACCCGCACACGCATCGGCAGCACGCCGGTCTTGCCGCTTTGGAGTGCCTCTCGGAGGGCGGCGCGGTGGTGGTCGTTGAGCGTTTCGTTCGGGCCGTTGGGGGGCGAGGTCGGCGGCGCGCCGCGGCGATCACGCGCCTCGGCGCTGAGCAGGAACAGGTTGGACGGGCCACGGTTGAAATACAGCGTGCGGCCGTCGATCACCATGTGCTCGATCAGCCCGGCATCGTCCCAGCGCGCGAACTCGGCCTCGGTGAGGTCGGGGATCTGCTTGCGGATGCGTGCCTTCGCGTCCTCGGCCGTGAGCGAGAAGTCGAGCAGGATGCGGCGCATGCGCTCCCGCTGGAACTCGAGCGCCTGGCGCGCTTCGGGCGTGAGGCCGGGCTGCGCCAGCGCCTGCGCGATGGCGGCGCGGGCGGCGTCGAAATGCCCGTGGTCGATCTGCGCCACGATCGCCGGCGGCGCGGACGGCGGCAGGCTGGCCAGCGCCGGCACCGCGCAGCACAGCAGGCCGGCGAGCACGGCGCCTGCCAGCGCGCGCCGGTGGCTCGTTTCGTGTTTGCGTTGCTTGCCTGGCACCTTCGTCATCCCGCGAACGCCCCCGCCAGTTGGCATCAAGGTCTTGTGTAGCACGCTTGCAAAAGGTGGTCAATAATTTATGCTTCATGTCAATCTATGAGGAATGACCTATTCCCGACGACGAGCGAACTCCGTATACCCGGCGTGTTTTTCCTTCGTACGGGCGATCCCATCCGCAGCCTTGGCGGCAGGATCACAATGGGCTCCCGCCTTCACGGAAGGGCCGCGGTGGATCGGGGCGCCGCAGGGGATGAAGCAAATGAGTAGAGGTTGCCCGGCCGGGCGCCCATCGAGGGGGACGAAGTGATCCACACGGTATGGCCGTACCTGGCCGTGATGCTGCTTGCCGCCGGCGTGTTCCCGGCCATGGAGCGGCGCTTCGGCTGGCGCGTGTTCAACGTGCTGCCGCCGATCGTCTTCACCTACCTGCTGGTGACCGCGCTGGCGGTGTCGGGCCTGTGGCAGGTCAACGAGGAGATCCACACCGCGCAGGCGATGCTGGTCTCGCACATGGTGCCCGCGCTGCTGTTCCTGCTGATGATCAACTGCGACTTGCGCGCAATCTTCGCGCTCGGGCCGCGCGTGCTGGGCGTGTTCGCCTGCACCTCGGTGGCGCTGTTCATCGCCTTCATCAGCACCTTCCTGATCTATCACCGCTGGCTGCCGGGCGATGCCTGGCATCCGCTGGCGGCGCTCTCGGGCAGCTGGGTGGGCGGCACGGCAAACATGATTGCGGTCAAGCAGGCGATCGGCATGTCCGACCAGCACCTGGCGATGAGCCTGCTCACCGACGCGCTCTGCTATTCGACGTGGGTGGCGGTGCTGTTCGCGCTGGCCCGCGTGGCGCCGGCCTTCAACCGCTGGACGCGCGCCACATCCAGCGGCGACCTGCAGGTGGCAGAGACGAAGGCGACCGGGCCCACCAACTACGAATCAGTCCTGCTGTGGCTGGGACTCGCGCTGGGCGTGGCGGCGCTGAGCGCGTGGCTGGCCGGCTATCTGCCGACCTCGACCATGATCAGCGGCACCACCTGGACCATCCTGCTCGCCACCGGCGCGGGCCTGGTCGCGGCGCACACGCCACTGGCGCGGTTTCCCGGCGCCAGCACGATTTCCAGCGCGATGCTGATCAGCGTGGTGGCCGTGCTCGCTTCGCAGAGCAACTTCCACGGCATCGGCGCCGCGCCGTTGTACCTGCTCTGCGGCGTCACCATCATTTCCATCCACGCCGTGATCCTGGCCGGCTTTGCCAGGCTGTTCCACTTCGACCTTTACCTGTGCGGGATCTCCTCGCTGGCGCACATCGGCGGCGTAGCCGCCACGCCGGTGCTGGCGGCAAGCTATTCGCGCGCGCTGGTGCCGGTCGGCATCCTGCTCGCGCTGCTGGGCTACATACTGGGCACCGGCTTCGGCCTGGTGGTGGCGTCGGTCATGTCGATGCTGGCCGGAACGTAAGGCCATGAGGACCACGATCATGCGAACTTCCCTCACTTCCGTGCTGCTGGCGCTGTTGCTGGCGGCTTCGCCATTGCACGCGCGCGACCAGGTCCCGGCGCTGCCGGTACCGCCTTCGGGCGTGCTGGGCGTGGGCGAGGCGCAGCTGACGCCCGCCTTCTGGATCGGCCTGCAGCCGCAGCCGGACCGGGAGATCATGAGCCGCCGGCAGATCGAGGCGCAGAACGAGGCGCTGTTCGCGCAGGACAAGTCCATGCACGAGCTGCGCAAGCTGCCGGCCACCTTGAGTGCGGCGCAGGTGCGCGGCTGGATCCAGGATCTGGCCCAGCCGCCTGCCAAGCCGCTCTACGACGTCGACGGCAAACCGGTACCGCAGGCCACGCTCGACGCCATCGTCGCGGCGCGGGCGCTCGATACGATCCCGGCGAGCCAGGCGACGCGGTACGGCATGGTGGTGCGCCGCGCGGCACTGCGGACGTTCCCCACCACGTTGCGCGTGTTCAGCCATCCGGGCGACACCGACATCGATCGTTTCCAGGAGACGGCCGAATTTCCGGGTACGCCGGTGGTGATCGCGCACGCCAGCCGCGACGGCCGTTGGCTGTTCGTGGTGAGCCCGCGCTACGCCGCCTGGACCGAGGCGGCCAACATCGCCGAGGGCAGCAAGACCGCCGTGTTCGGCTATGCCGACAGGACGCCGTATCGCATCGTGACCGGTGCGAAGGTCTATACCGTCTATACGCGCGAGGCGCCGGCGGTCTCCCAGGTGGAGCTGGACATGGGCACGCGCGTGCCGGTGCTCACCGACCTGCCGCCGGACCAGGCGGTCAACGGTCAGACGCCCTATGCCGCGCACGTGGTGGAGCTGCCGGTGCGCAAGGCCGACGGCTCGCTCGACTTCAGCCCCGCGCTGATCCAGAAGAACGCCGACACCGCCGCCGACTACCTGCCGCTGACCCCGCGCAACCTGATCACCCAGGCGTTCAAGTTCCTGGGCGAGCGCTATGGTTGGGGCCATGCCTACGACGGGCGGGACTGCTCCGGCTTCGTTTCGGACGTCTATCGCTCGATGGGCGTGCAGATGCCGCGCAACACCTCCAGCCAGGGCGTGAGCCCGGCCTTCGCCAAGCACACGTTCACCCAGTCGAGCTCGCACGACGAACGCCTGCAGGCGGCGCACGCGCTCCAGCTCGGCGACCTGGTCTACATCCCCGGCCACGTGATGCTCTCGCTGGGCCAGTGGAAGGGCCAGCCGTGGGTGATCCACGACGTGCTCGGCATGAGCTACCGCATGCCCGACGGCTCGACCCGGCACGTCAAGCTCAACGCGGTCTCGGTGACGCCGCTGCTGCCGATGCTCTACGGCAGGGACTCCACGTTCATCGACCACATGACGAGCAACGTGCGCATGCGGCCCTGAGCGGGCCGTCGGGCAGGACGCCCGCCACACGCCAAGAAAGGGCTGGTGGGCGCAAGCCCGCCCTACGGACAACACAAGACCGACAACCCATGAAGATCACAGACATCCAGTTCGGCATGCTGCGGGTGCCCTTGAAGACACCCTTCAAGACCGCGCTGCGCACCGTCAACCAGGTGGAAGACATCGTGGTGATGGTGCACACCGACACCGGCCAGGTCGGCTATGGCGAGGCGCCGGCCACCGCGGTGATCACCGGCGACACGCACGGCTCGATCGTCGATGCCATCCGCCACTACATCTCGCCGCGGCTGATCGGGCAGGAGATCGCCAACCTCAACCGCCTCACCCACCTGGTGCAGGGCTCGATGGAGAAGAACTCCAGCGCCAAGGCGGCGGTGGAGATCGCCATCTACGACCTGTGGGGCCAGCTCTACGGCGCGCCGCTGTACAAGCTGCTGGGCGGTGGCGATCCGGTGATCACCACCGACATCACCATCAGCGTGGACTACATCGACAAGATGGTGGCCGATTCGGTGGCCGCGGTGGAGCGCGGGTTCGAGTCGCTGAAGATCAAGGTCGGCAAGGACATCGGCGTCGACATCGATCGGGTCAAGGCGATCTACGCGGCGGTCGAGGGTCGCGCGCTGCTGCGCCTGGACGCCAACCAGGGCTGGACCGCCAAGCAGGCGGTCTACGCGCTGCAGACGCTGGAAGAGGCCGGCATCAAGCTGGAACTGGTCGAGCAGCCGGTCAAGGCGCGCGACCTCGAAGGCATGCGCTACGTCACCGAGCGCGTGCACACGCCGGTGATGGCCGACGAGAGCGTGTTCGGCCCGATGGAGGTGATCGAGCTGATCCGCATGCGCGCGGCCGACATCATCAACATCAAGCTGATGAAGACCGGCGGCATCTCCAACGCGATCAAGATCGCCGACATCGCGCAGCTGCACGGCATCGACTGCATGATCGGCTGCATGCTGGAGACCTCGATCAGCGTGGCGGCCGCCGTGCACGTGGCGGTGGCGCGCGCCGACGCGATCAGCAAGATCGACCTGGACGGGCCGTCGCTGGCGCAGTTCAACCCGGTCGACGGTGGGGTAATCTTCAATGAATCGGAAATCTCCGTGACCGACGCCCCAGGCCTCGGCATCCGCGAGATCCGGGGCCTGGAGAGGATCGACGACTGATGTCGCCGCTGGTCAAAATCCGCTCGGAACGCGACCAGATGTCGGCGGTCGAGCGGCGTGTGGCCGACTTCATCCTGGAAAACGCGCACCTGTTGCGCGACTACTCCTCGCAACAGCTGGCCAATGCCCTGGGCATCAGCCAGTCCAGCGTGGTCAAGTTCACCCAGAAGCTGGGATTCAAGGGATATCCAGATCTCAAGTACTCGGTCAGCGAGGCGATCGCCCGCGCCGACAACGGTGACGCGCCCGCGCTGGCGCGGGCCGGCGAGAGCGGCGAGGAAGGCCCAGGCGCGCTGTGGCGGCGCAAGTCCGAGGCGGAGGAGGCCACCCGGCTGATCAATCCGCCGGAAGTGATCCACGCCATTGCCGCGGCGATCGAACAGGCCGGGCGCGCGGGCAAGGTTTTCATGATTGGCCTGGGCGAGGACGACATCTACGCGCGCAACTTCGCGCTGCGGCTGTCGCTGCTGGGCATCCTCACCGTGCACAACTTTGACACGGCACGGATGACTGCCAATGTGTCGGCGGCCGGTGCTGGCGACGTGCTGCTGGTGTTCTCCGAGCACGGCAACCATCCGGCGCTGTGCAAGATCGCGCGCTATTTCCGCGAACGGCGCGGGCAGGTGATTACCGTCACCCGGCACACCGCCAACCCGTTGCGCACGCTGGCCGACATGCAGTTGCTGGTCAGCGCGCACGACGAGCGGCCGTACATCCAGCCGCTGCTCTACCAGTCGGCACTGCAGCACCTGCTCGACTGCGTGTTCGTGCTGCTGTGCGAAGGCCAGGACGACCGCCATGCGCAGCTGCTCGCCAACCTCGACCGCATCCAGCTGATGCTGGAGCCCTGAGTTGGGCGTCCCGACGTCCGCACTCTTGCTTCTGGGCCCCTCTCCCTCGGGAAAGGGCTTGGGGGAGGGCTCGGCCGCGCATACCCCGCTTCGCCCGAACCCTCACCCGCCTGGTCGGCATCCTCTGCCGAGGGGAGAGGGATTTGCCCCCGGGGCTTATGGCAGGCGCTTCGACTTCGGCCTGCGGCCCACGCTCAGCGTGAACGGCCATGGTCACCAGAAACCGTTCGCGCTGAGCGTAGCGAAGCGAAGTCGAAGGGAACCCACCCGTTTACCTCAGGAGTATCCATGCGCAATTGCGTGCTGCTGACTCTCGCGCTCGCCTTTGCCGGCAGCGCCTTCGCCGCCACGGACGAAACCACCGCCTGGTCGGACGCCCGCCAGATGGTCGTCGTCACCACGCCCGGCTGGAACGTCGACCACGGCACCTTGCGCACCTACGCGCGCACCGCCGATGGCTGGAAGGAAATCGGCCAGCCAGCCCCGGTCACGATCGGCAGGGCCGGCGCCGGCTGGGGGCTCGGGCTCAACGCTGCCCGCCACGACGGCCCGGTCAAGCGCGAAGGCGACCTGCGCAGCCCGGCCGGCGTGTTCGACATCGGCGAGGCGTTCGGCTACGCCGCCAAGGCGGACACGGCGATGCCGTACCGCGCGCTGAGCGCCACCGACTACTGCGTCGACGTCAGCGGCTCGCCGCAGTACAACCGCATCGTCGATGCCAAGGTGGTGGGCGAGAAAGCGGTCGAGGGTTCCACCGAACCCATGCGCCGCGACATCCACGTGCACGGCGACCAGCGCTATCGCCAGGGCTTCGTGATCGAGCACAACAGGCAGCAACGACCGCTGGGCGGAAGCTGCATCTTCGCCCATCTGTGGAATTCGCCGGTGGACGCCACCACCGGCTGCACGGCCATGACGCCTTCGCTGATGCATCGCCTGCTCGCGTGGCTGCGCCCGGAGGAGCATCCGGTGTTCGTGCTGCTGCCCACGCCTGCTTACGCCAAGCTGCAGGGCCAGTGGCATCTGCCCGTGCTGGGCGGAGTCGCCCGATGAGTCCTACCGCACGCGTGCTGGGCGGCCTGGCTGCCGGCGCCATCCTCGGCCTGGCGCTGGCGGCCTGGAATCCGCTCGTCGCCACGCAGGTGGCCGACATCGTCCAGCCGGTCGGCAAGCTGTGGCTGAACGCGCTGCAGATGACCGTCGTGCCGCTGGTGCTGGCGCTGGTGGTGGTCGGCGTCAACACGGCGACCGACGCCGCCGCGTCCGGCCGCATCGCGCGGCGCGCGATCGTGGTGTTCATCCTGTTGCTGCTGCTCGGTGCGCTGTTTACCGCCGCCGCTGCGCCAGCGCTGTTCTCGCTGTTCCCGCACAACCCGGCCTTGCGCAGCGCACTGGACCACGCGGTGGTGAGCGGCGCTGCGCGGACCGCTCCTGTGAGCTGGTCGGCATCGCTGATCGCGATGATTCCCAGCAACGCCATCATGGCCGCCGCGCAGAGCGCGATGGTGCCGCTGGTGGTATTCGCATTGTTCCTGGGCTTCGCATTGACGCGCATCGCGCCCGCGCGCCGCAGCATGCTGGTGGAGTTCTTCCAGGCGATCGCCGACGCGATGATCGTGGTCGTGCGCTGGGTGCTGTGGGTGGCGCCGCTGGGCGTGTTCGCGCTGATCCTGGGGGTGTGCGCACGCTCGGGGCTTAGCATGCTGAGCGCGCTGGGCGTGTACGTGCTGGCGGAGATCCTGCTCTACCTGGCGGTCACCGCGATGATGTACGGCGTGGCGGTGTTCTGGGGCGGCGAGAAATTCAGCCGCTTCGTCGCCGCATTGCTGCCGCCCCAGGCGGTGGCGATCAGCACGCAGTCCTCGCTCGCCTCGCTGCCGGCGATGCTGGAAAGCGCCGAGCAGAGGCTGGGCTATCCGAAGCAGGTCAACGCCCTGGTGCTTCCGATGGCGGTCACGCTGTGCCGCCTGACCAGCCCGGTGCAATACCTGACCTCGGCCGCGTTCATTGCCTGGGCTTACGGTGTCGACCTGTCCGCCAGCCAGCTGATCGCCGGCGCGGTACTGGCGGTGGTGATCAGCCTGGGCTCGGTGGGCCTGCCTGGCGCGGTGACCTTCATCGCCACCAACCTGCCGGTGGCGCAGTCGATGGGCCTGCCGGTCGGCCCGCTGGGCCTGATGCTGGCGGTCGACACTTTGCCCGACGCCTTTGCCACGCTGGGCAACGTCACCGCCGACGTCACCGCCACCAGTGTGGTGGCGCGGCAATCGCGCGACGTGGTTCCGGCGCAGGAAGCGGGCGAGAGGTAACCCGACCACGCACAACCTTCCCCGACCTCTCCCCCAACAGGGGAGGGAACACTTGAGACGAATCCGCGCATGCAATCGATCGAAACCGACGTGATCGTGATCGGCGCCGGCATGGCCGGCGCCTCGGTGGCCTATTTCCTCGCGCCGCACGCACGCGTGCTGGTACTGGAACGCGAGAGCTACGCCGGCATGCACTCCACCGGCCGCTCGGCGGCGCTCTTCAGCGAGACCTACGGCTCGCCGCAGGTGCGCGCGCTGACCCGCGCGACGCGGCCGTTCCTGGTCAGCCCGCCGGAAGGCTTTGCCCGTTCGCCGATACTGACGCCGCGCGGCGCCACCGTAATCGGTACGGCCGAAGATGCCGACCGCGTGCGCGCCGAATACGAGGCGATCCTGCCGTACACGCGCGATCTCGAACTGCACGATGCCGCCCGTCTGCGCGCGGCGGTGCCAGTGCTGCGACCGGAGGCGGCCGCGATCGGCATGCACGAGCCTGGCGCCGCGGACATCGACGTCAACGAACTGCACCAGGGCTTCCTGCGCGAACTGCGCGCGCGCGGCGGGCAGTTGCGCCTGGACGTGGCGATCCGCGCGATCGAACGCACGGCCGCCGGCTGGGAGGTCGAAGCCGGCGAAACGCTCTACCGCGCACCGCTGCTGCTCGATGCCGCCGGCGCCTGGGCCGACCAGGTCGCGCGAATGGCGGGCGTGGCGCCGCTGGGCCTGCAGCCCAAACGCCGCTCGGCGTTCGTGTTCGAACCGCCCACCGGCGTGGACATACATCGCTGGCCGTTCGTCTGCGATATCGCCGAGACGTTCTACTTCAAGCCCGACGCCGGCCTGCTGCTCGGCTCGGCTGCCAACGCCGACCCGGTCGATCCGCACGACGTGCAGCCGGAGGAGTACGACATCGCGCTGGGCATCCACAACATCGAGCAGGCGACCACCATGGAGATCCGCCGTCCGACCCGCACCTGGGCCGGCCTGCGCTCCTTCGTCGCCGACGGCGACCTGGTCGGTGGCTTCGCTCCCGACGCGCCCGGCTTCTTTTGGGTCGCCGCCCAGGGCGGCTACGGCATCCAGACCAGTGCCGCCATGGGCGAGTCGTGCGCGAACCTGGCGCTCGGGCGGCCGTTGCCCGGCCACCTGGTGGATGCGGGCCTGTCGGCCGCCCTGCTCAGCCCGCACCGGCTGCACTCCGTCGCCGCGGTGTCGGCTCCGTAACAAAGGCTGACGGGAGCTGGTCGGGCGCCGCCGGTGGTGAGGTGGCACCAGCCGTTCGATGGCAGTGGGATACCGTCGCAGTCCTGGCAAGGCAGCGGACGCCGCCGGCGTGGCAGGGCCACGCGTTTCGTGCCAGGCAGCCTGGCGCGGGTGGGCGTTCAGTGCGCTGCGACGGGCCGACTCACGGGAGAGGCTTGCCGTATGGACGTCCGTTGCTGACGGCAGTGGCCGAGGCACCGGTTGCCGGGGCGGGCTATCATGACGATTCGCCCGGCTTATCTGCGTGCCCACCATGCTCCTGATGATCGACAATTACGACAGCTTTACCTTCAACCTCGTCCAGTACCTGGGAGAGTTGGGGCAGGAGGTGAAGGTGGTGCGCAACGATGCGCTGGACGTGGCGGGCATCCGCGCGCTCAAGCCTGCGCACATCATGATTTCGCCCGGGCCGGGCACGCCAGACGACGCGGGCGTATCGCTGGCGGTGCTGCGCGAGCTCGCCGGCGAGATTCCGGTGTTCGGGGTGTGCCTGGGCCACCAGGCGATCGGCCAGGCATTCGGCGGCAGGGTGATCCGCGCCAAGCAGATCATGCATGGCAAGACTTCGCCGGTCCGCCATCGCGGGCAGGGCGTGTTTGCCGGCCTGCCCGATCCGTTCGAGGCGACGCGCTACCACTCGCTGGTGGTCGAGCAGGGCTCACTGCCCGAATGCCTGGAAGTGACCGCCTGGACGGAGCATGCAGACGGCTCGCTCGACGAGATCATGGGGCTGCGCCACAGGACGCTGCCGGTCGAGGGCGTGCAGTTCCACCCCGAGTCGATTCTCACCCAGTACGGCCACGACATGCTGGCCAACTTCCTCGGCCTGCCGCGGCGGAAGCTGGCGGCATGAGCCCGCGCGAAATTTCGATCACGCCGCAGGAAGCACTCCAGCGCACCATCGAACACCGTGAAATCTTCCACGACGAGATGATCGCGCTGATGCGCCAGATCATGCGCGGCGAGGTAAGCCCGCTGATGACCGCGGCGATCATCACCGGCCTGCGCGTGAAGAAGGAGACCGTGGGCGAGATCACCGGTGCCGCGCGGGTGATGCGCGAACTTTCGGCCAAGGTCGAAGCGCCGGCGCACCCGCACTTCCTCGACATCGTCGGCACCGGTGGCGATGGCGCCTCGAGCTTCAACATTTCCACCGCTTCGATGTTCGTCGCGGCGGCGGCCGGTGCGCGTGTGGCCAAGCACGGCGGGCGCAGCGTGTCGTCCAAGTCCGGCAGCGCCGACGTGCTGGAGGCGCTCGGCGCGGTGATCGACCTTGCGCCGGAACAGGTCGCCCGCTGCATGGAGGAGACCGGCATCGGCTTCATGTTCGCACCCAACCATCATCCGGCGATGAAGGTCGTCGCGCCGGTACGCAAGGAGATGGGGGTGCGCACGCTGTTCAACATCCTCGGTCCGCTGACCAACCCGGCCGGCGCGCCGAACATCCTGATGGGCGTGTTCCACCCCGACCTGGTCGGCATCCAGGTGCGGGTGCTGCAGGCGCTGGGCGCGCGCCACGCCATGGTGGTGTGGGGCCGCGATGGCATGGACGAAATCTCGCTGGGCGCGGCCACGCTGGTCGGCGAGCTGCACGGCGGCGAGGTGCGCGAGTACGAGATCGAGCCGGAGGATTTCGGCCTGGCGATGGCCTCCAGCCGCAACCTCCGCGTGGAAAGCGTGGACGAGTCGCGCGCCATGCTGCTCGACGCGCTGGGCGCCCGGCCCGGTGTCGCGCACGACATCGTCTGCCTCAACGCCGGCGCGGCGCTCTACACCGCCGGGGTGGCGGGCGACATCGACGAAGGCATCGTGCTGGCGCGCCAGACCATCGCCAGCGGCGCCGCCCATGCGAAAATGACCGAGTTCGTTGCTGCCACGCGCAGGCTGGCCGGTTCGTCGTAAGCGGCACCGGCGTTGCCGCTCCGTTGGCTTTTCGCGCACAGGTGCGCTCCTACCGTTCGACGCCATGACCGACATCCTTCAACGCATCCTCGCCCGCAAGGTCGAGGAAATCGCCGAGCGCAGCGCCTCGCTGCCGCTGGCCGAGCTTTCCTCGCGCATCGGGGACCTGCCGCCCACCCGCGGCTTTGCCGCCGCCATCGAGGACAAGCTCGCCGCTGGCCTGCCGGCGGTGATCGCCGAGGTCAAGAAGGCCAGCCCCAGCAAGGGGGTGATCCGTGCGAACTTCGACCCCGCCGCCATCGCGCGCAGCTACGCCTGCGGCGGTGCGGCCTGCCTGTCGGTGTTGACCGACTGCGATTTCTTCCAGGGCAGCGAGGACTACCTGAGGCAGGCGCACGAAGCCTGTGCCTTGCCGGTGCTGCGCAAGGACTTCGTGATCGATCCCTATCAGGTGTACGAGGCGCGCGCGATCGGCGCCGATTGCATTCTGCTGATCGTGGCGGCGCTGGACGATGCGGCGCTGCTCGAGCTCTCGCTGCTGGCTGCCGAGCTCGACATGGACGTGCTGTGCGAGGTGCACGACGGTGACGAGCTGGAGCGTGCGCTGGCGCTGCCGGTCCCGCTGATTGGCGTCAACAACCGCAACCTTCGCACCTTCGAAACCAGCCTGGACACCTCGCTGGCGCTCGAGCCGCGCATGGCGGGCGATGACCGCGTGCTGGTGGCCGAATCGGGAATCCACACGCGCGAAGACGTGGCGCGCCTGCGCGCGGCGGGCATCCACGCGTTCCTGGTCGGCGAGGCGTTCATGCGGGCCGAGGATCCGGGCCAGGCGCTCGATCGGTTGTTCGCGGCCTGACGCATGGAAGGGCAGGAAACCGCGGCCGCCGGTGTACCGCCGGTCGTGCTCTTCGATTTCGATGGCGTGCTGACCCACGCCGATACCTTCGAGCTGTTCGTGCGCGAGCGCTATGCACGTTCGGCCTGGCGCAAGCTGCTGGCCCTGCTGGCACTGCCCTGGCTGCTGTTGCTGTGGCCGCTCACGCGCCGGCTGCAGCGCCCGCTGGTGCACATCGCCCTGTTGGGCCTGGACGAAAAGCGCTATCGCGCTACCGTCAATGCCTTTGCCGCCGAGCTGGTGCGCCGCCCCGGCCACTTCTGTCGTGACGGCGTGCGTACGCTGCGCCGGCACCAGGCTGCGGGCGAACGGGTGATCGTGGTGACCGGCTGCGAGCACACGTTGGTCGAAAGCCTGCTCGCCCAGCTGGGCCTTGCCGGGGTGGAGCTGGTCGCGTCGCGGCTCAGGCGCGGCGCATTGGGCCTGCGCGTCGCATACCACAACGTCGGCGCCGGCAAGCTCACCGCGCTCACCGCGCACGGCGTGCCGGCCTGGCGGCGCGCCTACGGCGATTCGCTGCATGACCTGCACATGCTGCGAGCGGCGGCCGAACCCGTTCTGGTCAACGGCACGCCGAAGCTTTGCAAGCGAATGGAGCGGGCGCTCGGGCGGACGCTCGAGCGGGTGGCCTGGCGCTGAGAGTCTGCGGCGAACCGGCCGATGCCACATGCTTGGTTGCTTCCCTCCGGGCTCGCGAGAGGCTTGCGGGGATCGCTTTTCCAGAATACGTTAGCGCTTACATATTTTAACCGCGGCGCGATCCATGTATCTGGCATCCCTCGGCAAGCTGGCCCTCGGCAGCCGCCTGAAGGCCCTCAGCGACCACTTCTACGGAGCCGCGGACGAGGTATACCGCACGCTCGGTGCGCCCATCGAGTCGCGTTGGCTGCCGGTGCTGCGCTATCTGTGGGACGCAGGTCCCAGCACGGTGACCGACGTGGCCAATGCGATCGGCCAGACCCATTCGGCGGTGAGCCAGCTTACCGACAAGCTGGTCCGCGCCGGCATGGTCCGGCGCCGGCGCGACCCGGCCGATGGCCGGCGCACGGTGCTGGCACTTACCGACAAGGCGCGCGGCGCGCTCTCCACGCTCGGGCCCATCTGGTGCGCCGTGCGGCGCGGCGTGAATGCCTCGCTGGATGAGCATGCCGCGCATCTGCTGGATGCCATCGCGGCATGCGAGCGTGCGCTGCAGGATCGTCCGGTGGCGGAGGCGATCCTGGCAGAGCATGCCGCCATCAAGGCGGCGCCGCTGCAGATCGTGCCTTACGCGCCGGCGTTGCGCGGTGACTTCTACCGCCTGAATGCGCAGTGGCTGGAGCGTCATTTCCAGCTCGAGGAGATTGATCGCGCCGTGCTCAGCGAGCCGGAGCGCCACATCCTGCAGCCGGGTGGCGCGATCTTCTTCGCGCGCCTCGGCGACGAGGTCATCGGTACCTGCGCCTTGCTGCAGGAATCGCCGGGCATATTCGAGCTCACCAAGATGGGCGTGGACGAGACCTTCCGCGGACTGGGCGCGGGCAGGCGCCTGCTCGACGCGTGCATCGCCGAATTCCACCGCCGCGACGGCCGGATGCTGTTCCTGGAGTCCAACAGCCGTCTGCAGACCGCGCTGCGGATGTACCAGAAGGCCGGCTTCGTGATGCAGCCGTCGGTGCGTCCGGGTTCGCACTACGAGCGGGCAGACGTCTACATGATCTACCAGCCGCAGACGTGACCATGCGGTCGCACCGTCGGCGGTGCGGCTGCATGGTCACGCCCAGAAAACCAGTGGCGCAGCTTCAGCGCGTGCCACGCACCACGATGGTCTTGCCGGACACGTTGATCATGCCCTGTTCCTCGAGCTGCTTGAGCACGCGGCCGACCATTTCGCGCGAGCAGCCGACGATACGGCTGACTTCCTGGCGGGAGATGCGGATCTGGGTGCCTTCCGGATGGGTCATCGCGTCCGGCTCCTGGCACAGGTCCAGCAGCGTGCGCGAGATGCGGTTGGTGACGTCCATGAAGGCCATGCGGCTGACCTGGCGCGAGGTGCGCAACAGGCGGTTGGTCAGCTGCGAGCCGATCGCGAAGAGGATCTTCGGGCACTCCTCGCGCAGCGGACCTTCCATCAGCTGGAACAGTCGCTCGTAGCTGATCTCGGCCATTTCGCACGGCGTGCGGCTGCGCACGATCGACTCGCGCTGCGCCTGTTCGACGAACAGGCCCATTTCGCCGATGAACTGGCCGCGGTTGAGGTAGGCCAGGATCAGCTCACGGCCCTGCTCGTCCTCGGTGCAGACCGCGAGCGAGCCCTCGATGATGTAGTAGAGCGTGTTGGCCGGATCGCCAGGGCGGATGATCGCGGTCTTGCCCGGATAGCGCCGACGATGGCACAGCGCCAGGAAGCGTTCCATCGATGCCGGGTCGGGCGCGAAGCTCAGGGGCGCCTGGGACCGTTCGAAAGCCTGCTGAAGTTGGTATTTGAGTTGCGCCACGTTGGATTCCCGCTGGTGAGCCACGGCGCTGCCGCCAAGGCGTTACCATGCAACACGTGTCTCGCCTGATCAAGAGATGGCGCGACAAGGCGCACGTGAGTTCTGTTTTTCCGGGTTTTGCCGCATACTTCGCAGTCCTTCGGCCAGGCTGCGCTTCGGCCGGAACTTCAGGTCGCGCAGGATAAGGGTCCTGGCGCGTCTTTTTTCCTTCGCGGGGACCCTTGCTGCTAACCCGCCTCATCTGCTGGCCGTGTCCCGGCCATGGAGAGTCGCCGTGGTGAAACCGCTCCCGCGCCTGCGCCTGCAGGGCTTCAACAACCTGACCAAGGCCCTGAGCTTCAACATCTACGACATCTGCTACGCAGTGTCCGAAGACCAGCGCCAGCGCTACATCGAGTACATCGACGAGCAGTACGACGCCGACCGCCTCACGCAGATCCTCACTGACGTGGCGGAGATCATCGGCGCGAACATCCTCAACATCGCGCGCCAGGATTACGATCCGCAGGGTGCTTCGGTCACGATCCTCATCTCCGAAGAGCCGGTGGTGGAGAAGCTTGGCCGCGACACCATTTCCGGCGCCGTGGTGGCGCACATGGACAAGAGCCACATCACCGTCCATACCTACCCGGAAACGCATCCGCACAACGGCATCGCGACCTTCCGCGCGGACATCGACGTGGCCACCTGTGGCGTGATCTCGCCGCTGAAGGCCCTGAACTACCTGATCGACAGCTTCGAGTCGGACATCGTTGTGTGCGACTACCGCGTGCGCGGCTTCACCCGCGACGTCAAGGGCAAGAAGCACTTCATCGACCACAAGATCAACTCGGTGCAGGACTACCTGGCGCGCCACATCCGCCAGAAGTACGAGATGTTCGACGTCAACGTTTACCAGGAGAACATCTTCCACACGAAGATGCACATCAAGGACTTCGACCTGGACACCTACCTGTTCGAGGCGCACGCGGACGATCTGTCGTTCAAGGAGCGCCAGCGCATCGAGTCGCTGCTCAAGCGCGAGATCGAGGAACTGTTCCACGGCCGCAACCTGATGTGACGAAAGCCCCGCCGCCCGGCGGGGTTTTTCGTTGGGGGCATGTCCGCCAATCTGCCGTGCCGGTGTCCGGCTGCCGATGGTGATGTCGCGAACGACGCCAGCGCGACCGCATCACCCGTGGGCCCCGCCGCGGGCATCAGATGCGATAGGCGATGCTCTTCATCACCAGCGAACTCAGGTGCATCAACCCGGGAACCGGGAAGGGCAGATCGATGCCGCCGCGCGCCTTGGCCTCGTCCGCATGGCGCGTTTCGTCAGCCTGCATTTGAACGAGCACGGCGCGCGAGCGTTCGTCCTGCGGCGGCAGGCGCTGCAGGTGGTCTTCCAGGTGCGCCTCCACCTGGCGCTCGGTCTCCACCACGAAACCCAGGCTGACCCTGTCGCCGACCAGTGCAGCGGCGGCGCCGATGGCGTAGCTGCCGGCGTACCACAACGCATTGAGCAGGCTCGGGCGGCTGTCCAGTTCGCGCAGGCGTTGCGCGCACCAGGCGAGGTGGTCGGTTTCCTCGTCGGCCGCGTGCTGCAGGTGGAGGCGAGTGCCGCCGTCCCGCGCCAGTGCGGCCTGGCCGTCGTAAAGCGCCTGGGCGCAGACCTCACCGGTGTGGTTCACGCGCATCAGGCCGGCAGCATGCCGGCGCTCCTGCTCGTCCAGCGTGGCTTCCTCCAGCGGGCCTGCGGGTGAAGGGCGGGTCGCTTCCGGCGCGCCGGCCACGGTTTCGAGGGCGCGCTCGACACCGGCAAGCAGGCGGTCGAGCGGAGAGAGCGTGCGTACGTTCATGATGGACTTCCATGGGCAAGTTGCTGCGCGAGCAGCACCAGCGGATGCAGGGTTGGAACCGCCCGGTCTTGCTCGGCAAGGCCCGCGGCCAAGTGCAACCGGCAGCCGATATTGGACGACAGCAAAGCCTGTGGCGCCAGCGCATTCATGGCCTCGAGCACAGGCGCCCGCAACGATGCAGCGCGCTCGGGGAATTCCAGCATGTGGCTGCCGGCTGCACCGCAGCAGCCGGGCGGCAGCGGCACGATTTCCAATGCCGGTACGCGCCTGAGCAGGGACCGCAACGCTTCGTCGCTGCGCGCGACGTTGACCTGTGTGCAAGGCAGGTGCAGCGCGACGTGCAGGGGCAGCGGATCGAACTGGAATCGCCCGGCCTGCGCCGCAAGCAGCGCGTAGGGGTCGGTTACCGGCACGCCGGGCAGGGCGGTGCGCAACTGGCCGATGCAACCGGGCGTGACCGTCACCAGCATCGAGGCGCCGCTGGCCTGCCAGGCGTCCCGGACGCGCTGCATGGCGCGCACGGCCGCATCCGCCAGGCCACCATGGGCGTCCAGTGCACCACAACACGAGGCAGGCAGCCGGGTGACCGGATGGCCGGCGGCCTCGAGCAGGACGATGGCCGCCTGTTGCGCGGCGGTATCCTCGACGCTGGCTACGCAACCGACGAACAGGGCTACGCGTGCGAGCGTCGGCGAGGAAGCGAAATGGGTGGGAGCGGATTCGGCTTGCCGCGGCACAGCCATCATCGCCATTGCCGCGCGCCACGCGGAATGCCTCGGCAACCACCGCGAGAGGCGTGCCTGCCAATGAGGTAGCCAGGCCCAGCCAGCCAGCCTGCGGATCGTGCGCAGCCAGGCCGGGCGCTTGGTCAGAGCGAGCAGCACGCGCGGCCGCCGCGGCGCAGGGCCGAGCAGCGCGCGTGTTTCCACCAGCAGGTCGCCGAAGCGCACCTGGGCAGGGCAGACCCGCTCGCAGCTGAGGCAGCCCAGGCAATGGTCCAGCGGCTTGCGCAGCTCGTCGCTCACTGGCGCTGCCCCCCGTGCCAGCGCCGCTGCGATGGCGATGCGCCCGCGCGGCGATTCGGCCTCGTTACCGTCCAGCGCGTAAGTCGGGCACGCGGGCAGGCACAGGCCGCATTGCACGCACTGGTCGGCCAGTGCGGCAAGGCGCTCGGACTTGTTCTCGGGCATGACCGGCATGCTATCATTGGCAGCTCACAGCCGGCCGACCGGCGGGCTTGCGTGATCGATGACGGCTCCGCTATCATCTCGCGCCTTTGTTCCATCGATTCCGCTAACCGCCCCCGTGGCGGCAGACAGGTATTCTTCAAATGAAAACGTTCAGCGCCAAGCCGGAAAGCGTCAAGCGCGACTGGTACGTGGTCGACGCCACGGGCAAGACGCTCGGTCGTCTCTCCACCGAGATCGCCCGTCGCCTGCGCGGCAAGCACAAGCCGGAATTCACTCCGCACGTGGACACCGGCGACTACATCGTCGTGGTCAATGCCGAAAAGGTCGCGGTCACCGGCGCCAAGCTGGACGACAAGATGTACCACCGCTTCACCGGCTACGTCGGCAACCTGAAGACCATGAGCCTGAAGGACATGCTGGCGACGCACCCGGAGCGGGTGATCGAGATCGCCGTCAAGGGCATGCTGCCGAAGAATCCGCTGGGCCGTGCGATGTACCGCAAGCTCAAGGTGTACGGCGGCGCCGAACATCCGCATACCGCCCAGCAGCCGCAGGCGCTGGAGATCTAAGGAAACCCATGGCTATCCAGCAGAATTACGGCACCGGCCGTCGCAAGACCTCCGCCGCCCGCGTGTTCCTGCGCAAGGGCAACGGCGCGATCGAAGTCAACGGCAAGCCGCTCGACCAGTTCTTCGGCCGCGAGACCTCGCGCATGATCGTGCGCCAGCCGCTCGAGCTGACCCAGAGCGCCGACAAGTTCGACATCAAGGTCACCGTCGCCGGTGGCGGCATCACCGGCCAGGCCGGCGCGATCCGCCTGGGCATCGCCCGCGCGCTGGTCGAGTACGACGAAACCCTGAAGTCGCCGCTGCGCAAGGCCGGTTTCGTGACTCGTGACGCCCGCGAGGTCGAGCGCAAGAAGGTCGGTCTGCACAAGGCCCGCCGCGCCACCCAGTTCTCGAAGCGCTAATCGGCTTCGAGGGGCGATGCACCGGGTCAGAGCGCATCGTTCCCAAGGGTTTTGGGAGATCGTCTAACGGTAGGACAACGGACTCTGACTCCGTTTATCTAGGTTCGAATCCTAGTCTCCCAGCCAACCTAAGAGGCCCGCCATTGGCGGGCCTCTTTTTTGCACGTCTTCCTGGCAAGTTTTCGCGGTGACGGAAGAGTGGTGGCAGACCCGGGGTTCGGATACGAATCCTGCGACGCAGGGCACACCGGTGACGGCTCGACAATACGGCGCAGGGGTTGGCTTGCGCTAGGATGGCGAGGCCGACAGGGGCCGATAGGTTATTGGTTTCACTGGTTTTTCACGTAAAAAATTGTTGGATTGTCGGAATATCGCGCCGACGCGGGGCGCGTCGCCGGGTTGGGGTGACCCGGCCGAACGCGCCAAGGGGGAAGGACGATGCTGACGAGGATCTGGGAAAAAATCTGGCTTCGGCACCTGGCCGTCGCGGCCGGCTATGCCCTGGGTTACGCCCTGCTTCGTGAGGTTTCCTTTTCCCATTGGGTGTTGTTCGCGGGCCTGCGCCTGTGTGCATTGATGCTGATGCCCTACCGCTACTGGCCTGCGCTGCTGGTGGGTGAGCTGGTGCCGCTGGGCTACATCAGTCTCGCCTGCCTGGATCAGTACGGCTGGATGTGGTCGGCCGTCATGCTGGTGCCGCCGATAGGCCTGGCCATGCCGATCGTGCGCTTCTGTCGCGAGCAGCGGCGTCTGTTTCCCGCCCGCTCGATTACGAGCATCAACGTGATGCTGCTTTGTTCCCTGCTGGTGTCGGTCGTATGGACGTTCGCCGACACCATTGCCCTGATCCTCGCGACCATCCACACCTCCTATGACTATCGCGCAGCCGCCGGCCGCTATTTTCTCGGCTCCTACATCGGCATCCTCACGGTGGTGCCATTGGTGCTTGCCGTGCGCGAAGAACTGATCGGCAAGCCGGTCAGGCAGATCCTGGCAGGCGTGCCGGAAAGCCGCCTGGTGCTCGAAAGCATTTCTTTGCTGTTGCCGGCCCTGGCACTGCTGGTATGGCTGGCTTCGGGCGTCGCCGGCGATGCGACCCAGGCCGCGCGGATGGCCATGTTCCTGCCGGTCGCCTGGCTGTCCTTGCGCCATGGCTGGCGCGGTGCTGCGGTGGGTGGCACTGCGGCCAGCATTGCGGTGATCCTGACGATGCCCGTCCTGCGCGACCATGGGACCGTCCAGGCCCAAGCCTTCATCGCCTTCACGATCACCACCATGCTGATGCTCGGCGCACGCATCGCGGCGCTGCACGAACTGGAAAGGCAAGAGCGCATGGACTCGCGCCTGGCATTGGCCATGGCGCAGAGGAACGTCTACCTGGGCGAGCTGCAACTGCGGCAGACGTCCTATGCGCTGGAGCAGATGAGCAGTGCGGTCCAGGCCTCCTATACCCAGCTGCTGGGACGTATGCGCAGCCTGTTGCCAGGCAACGACGAACGTACCTACTACCGCCAGGCAGCAGTGGCACAGCACCAGATGTACCGCCTCGCCGATTCGCTGTATCCGCTGACGTGGCGGGACCGCGGACTGCCAGCCGCACTGCGCGAAGGGTCCATTCCCCGCGCGCTGGACGAGGGCGGCATCGTCTACTGGTGCGACATCCAGGGCGACGTCGAGCAGCTTTCCAGCAGTGTCCACATGGCGCTCTACCGGCTGGCATCGGAAGCCATCGGCATGGCCTGTTCCAAGCGCAACGTCAGCAAGATCCGCGTGAGCCTGCGCTGCGGCCAGTCCCGTGGCCGGCGCTGGGCGGTGCTTTGCGTGGACAGCGACGTGGACTACGAGCGGCTGGCCCGCGTGCGTTGGGACGAGGTCATGTCGGCGCTCGGCGGGACCGGCATGGGGCTGGGGGCGCTCAAGGACCGCGCCGGCATTTTCGAGGGCACGATCCATGCGCGTGTCCGCGGCACCGGCAACCGCATCAGCATGTTGCTGTTCGATCCCATGCTTTCCTGACTGCGGGCCGCCTCGCGGCGGCAGCAACGGTTGGTCGCAAAAAAAACCGCCCGAGGAAGGCGGCTTTTTGCTGTCCATGACGTCGGACTTACGGGGAATGGCTGCTGCATTCTTCCGGATCGTCACAGGGCGTGGTTGCAGCAGTCGTCGTGTCGGGGCCGGCGGTGAACATGGTCGTGCCGTCACTCATCGGCACGGCGTTCAGCTGCAGGGTCCCGTCGCGAAATACCGTTTCGGCGTAGGGGGTCAGCGGTACCGCCGTGGCGCTGGTCGAAGCGCTCTGCTGCGGTGTGGAAATGCGCCGGGCATCGCGCCCCATGGGCAGTACCAGGAATTGGCCGTTAATGTCCGCGAAGACCACGCGCACGTTCCCGTACAGGTCGTTTACCTGCACGTACTGCACCCCGCCGTTGCCGAACATGTAGACGTGCCAGTGCCTGCTCGCACTCAGGTCGCGAGCGTTGGGCCAGGCTTGACCCAGACCTGTGCCGGGCGTTGTCGCTGCCATGGCGGCGCCCGAGAGTCCCATGACGACCAGGCCGGCGCAAAGGGCGCGGCACGGCAGGAGGTTGATCATAGCCATGTCCCCTTGTTGGACTGCTCACTGACTGAGCTATCGCACTCTACCAGCAGGAAAAGTGATGTTTTTGCGAAGGTGCTGGTCAAATCTGGGCACCTTGTTAAGGCGCCTGGTTAAGGCTCCGGGGTACTTGTCGAACCGGATTCCGGCCGCCTCATGGAGCAGGAAGTGCTTACCGTACGGGCAGAAAAATCCCGGGGCGGGCGCCTCTTGGACGAACCGTGAGCCGTTCGCACTTCGGTTCCGCGGCGAGCGGGCGTAAAATCCCCGTTTTCCTTTGCGGTAAATCCATGACACCCCCGATCGACAAGCCGGCCTTTCCGCCGGCCGTGCGCCTGGAAGGCAGTACGGATGCCTTGCCCCTCTCCCCCGCGCTGGGCGTCAGCCTCGATGCGACACGCATGCCCAGGCGTTCGACCCTGGTCGACCGCCGCGTGCTGCGCATTACCGCAGTGTCGATCGTTCTGGGCGTCGCGGCGGCAATCATTGCGCAGTTGCTGACCGGCCTGATCGGCCTGGTGACCAACCTGGCCTTCTATGGCCGCGTGTCGACCGCGTTTTCCTCGCCGGCCGGCCACCATCTGGGCGCCTGGGTGATCGTGGTGCCGGTGATCGGTGGGTTGCTGGTCGGAGCCATGGCCCGGTGGGGCTCGCGTGCGATCCGCGGGCACGGCATTCCCGAGGCGATGGAACAGGTGCTGCTCAACGAGTCGAAAATCCCGCCGCGCATCACCTTCCTCAAGCCCGTGTCCTCGGCGATCGCCATCGGCACCGGTGGCCCGTTCGGTGCCGAAGGTCCGATCATCGCTACCGGCGGTGCGCTGGGGTCGTTCATCGGCCAGCTGCTGCGGGTGACCGGCGGCGAGCGCAAGGTGCTGCTGGCCGCCGGCGCCGCAGCCGGCATGGCGGCGGTGTTCGCCTCGCCGGTGGCGGCGGTGGTGCTGGCGGTGGAGCTGCTGTTGTTCGAACTGCGTCCGCGCTCGCTCATTCCCGTGGCGTTGGCGACCGTGGCAGCCACCTCCGTGCGTTATGCCTTCCAGGGCGCCGCGCCGGTGTTTGCCATGCCGCACCTGGCCGAACCCGGGGCCGTCGCGCTGGCCTGCTACGTCGGTGTCGGTGCGTTGCTGGGCCTGATCAGCGTGGGCGTCACGCGGATCGTCTACGGCATCGAGGATGCGTTCGAGAAGCTGCCAATCCACTGGATGTGGTGGCCGGCGCTCGGCGGCCTCGCGGTGGGCGTGGTCGGCTACTTTGCACCGCTCACGCTGGGCGTGGGTTACACCAACATCGAAGGCATCGTCAGCGGACAGTTCACGCTGCACACGCTGTTCTTCCTCTGCGTGATGAAGTTCATCTCCTGGTCGATCTCGCTGGGCAGCGGCACCTCCGGCGGCACACTGGCGCCATTGTTCACCATTGGTGGCGCCCTGGGCGCGTTGATCGGCCTCGGCCTGGCAGCGATGCTGCCCCAGTTCGGCATCGACCCGCGTATCGCCGCGTTGGTGGGCATGGCGGCGATCTTCGCCGGGGCGTCCCGCGCGCTGCTGACGGCAGTGGTGTTCGCCTTCGAAACCACCGGCCAGCCGGCCGGCCTGCTGCCGCTGCTGGGCGGTTGCACCGCGGCCTACCTGATCTCGGCGCTGATGATGCGCAACACCATCATGACCGAGAAGATCGCCCGCCGCGGCGTGCGCGTGCCCTCCGAATACGCTGCCGACTACCTCGACCAGGTGGCGGTGGGCGACGCCTGCTCGCGCGGCGTGGTGACACTGCGCACGACGCAGACCCTGGGCGAAGTGCGCCATTGGCTGGGCGAGGGTTCCCCCGAGGCCCAGCACCAGGGCTTCCCGGTGGTGGACGAGCATGAACAGGTGGTGGGCGTGCTGACCCGGCGCAGCCTGCTCGACCCGCAATGGTCCTACTCGCTGCCGCTGGCAGACCTGGTCACGCGCCCGCCGATGATGGTCAAGGAGGATCACTCGCTGCGCGAGGCCGCCGATCACATGGTGGCCGAACAGGTTGGCCGGCTGATCGTAGTCAGCAAGGATGCGCCGCACCGGATGGTGGGCATCATCACCCGCGGCGACCTGTTGAGCGCGCACAAGCGTCGCCTGCAGGAAGCCCGCCAGGCCAGCCGCCACCTGCGCTTCGGCAGGAATGGCATGCGCACGGCCTAGCGGCGCTGGACGTCCTCCCTGCGGGGAGGACGTCCACGCAGTTACATCTCCTTGTCGCCGACCAGCACGATGTCGGCCGGCCGTCGGGCGAACAAGCCGACGGTGACCACGCCCGGGATCTGGTTGAGTTCGGACTCGAGCGTGACCGGGTCGGTGATCTGCCAGCCGTGCACGTCGATCACCCAATTGCCGTTGTCGGTGACCACGCCGTCCCGCCACACCGGGTGACCGCCGCGCTTGACGATCTCGCGGCCGACCAGGCTGCGCGCCATCGGGATCACCTCGATCGGCAGGGGAAAACGGCCGAGCAGGTCTACGCGCTTGGCCGAATCGATGATGCACACGAACCGCGTGCTGGCCTCGGCGATGATTTTCTCGCGGGTCAGCGCGGCACCACCGCCCTTGATCAGGCGCTTGTGCGGGTCGCATTCGTCGGCGCCGTCGACGTATAACGACAATGGCCCTGTCGCGTTGAGGTCGAGCACGTCGATGCCATGCTGCCTGAGCAACGCCGTCGACTGCTCGGAGCTGGAGACGGCACCGTGGATGCGGTGCTTGATGCCGGCCAGCGCCGCGATGAAAAAGGCCACGGTCGAGCCCGTGCCGACGCCGACGATGGCGCCATCCTCGACATAGCGGACGGCGGCCTCGCCGGCGAGACGCTTTTCATTGCTGGTCATGGAAGGTTTCCTTGGACGATGTGTGCACGTCTGCCTTGGGCAGGCGTCGGATAGCTATTCGAGCGCGAGGATGAACTCCCAGTCCTGCGCGCCGACCGGCATCACGGACAGCCGATTGCCCTTGCGCACCAATGCCATCTCGGCCAGCGCCGGCTGGCCCTTGAGCTCGTCGAGCGTGATGACGCGCCTGAGCTTGCGTACGTACTTGACCTCGACCAGCATCCAGCGCGGGTTGTCGCGCGAACTGGCCGGGTCGAAATATTTGCTCTCCGGATCGAACTGGCTGGGGTCCGGATAAGCCTCGCTGGCCACCTGCGCGATACCGGCGATGCCCGGCTCGGCGCAGTTGGAATGGTAGAAGAACACCTTGTCGCCCTTGCGCATGCCGTCGCGCATGAAGTTGCGCGCCTGGTAATTGCGCACGCCGTCCCACGGCTCGTGCTTGCGCTGCTTCAGGTCGTCGATGGAGAACGTGTCCGGCTCGGACTTCATCAGCCAGTGGGTGTAGGGGCGCTCGCTCATCGGTTGGATTCCGGGTGGCAGTCGATCAGCTCGCGGTCGGTTGCGACGTAATCGAGCGGTACGTCCCAGCGTTCAGGCTTGATCACCGGCAGTTCCTGGAAGCCGTAGGCGATCCCCACCAGCAAGGGTTCGGTAGGACGCGCCTGGTCTTTGAGGAAGGCGAAGCTGCGGTCGTACCAGCCGCCGCCGTAGCCCAGCCGATGGCCATGGCGATCGAAGCCCAGCAACGGCACCAGCACCAGGTCGAGCTGGAACGGCGCGAACCACTCGCGCGGCGCTACCGGCTCCGGAATCCCATAACGGTTCGGCTGCACCTCTTCACCGGCGGCCCAGGGTGCGAAACGCAATTGACGGCTATCGTCCAGCACGGGCAGCAGGAAGCGTTGCCCACGCGCGGCCAGCGGCGGGATCACCAGGTTGAGGGGCAGTTCGCCGTCGCATGCCCAGTAACCGGCCACGCGCGCGTCGGTGTGGTACTCGGGCAGCTGTTCGAGGCTGTGCCGCAGGCCCTGGGCGGCGGTGATGCGCTGGGCCGGCGTGAGTGCGCGCCGCTGGGCGGACAGGTGCTGGCGCAGTTCGCGGCGTTGGTCGGTGGCGTCCACGATGCGCATCTCCTGGTGGACGGCGCGACGCGCCGCTCGCGCTCCCGGCCGGCGTTGCATCAACGTCGGCCGGGGCGGGGAAGAGGTGGCGTCAACCGCGATGCCGCTGCCCACCGAACGACCTTGATCCCTTTGGATCAGGTGGGAGGGCTACATGGCCTAAAAGGCTTTCCGCACGCGGCGGACATGCACAACAACCATGTGAAACCGACCCGGGGTCGTATGTAGGAACAAGGCAAATGTAAGAGTGTGCTGGCGCACACCGCAGAAAACGCCGGGGTCTATCTTACTTGCGCGTCGAGCGCCGCTTCAAGCTTGCGGCGCAGGGCGGCGAGGCCATCAGTCACGCTGCGATCAGCCCCGTCGTGCTGCTTGCGCAGGGCGAGGTATTCGTGGGTGATGCTGATCGCCGCCAACACCGCCAGGCGGTCGAAACCCGGGGTCCTGGCGTTGGCGCGCAGCTCGCGCATCTTCTGGTCGAGAAAGGTGGCCGCGGCAAGCAGGCCCTCGCGCTCGTCCGGCGAGCAGGCGATCAGGAATTCGCGGTCGAGCAGGCGCAGCGCGACCGGCTCGGGGGCGGGAGAGGGCGTGCTGCTCATCAGCCGTTGTTCTCGAGGGCTTTCAACCGTTGGATCATCGCCTCGACCCGGGTGCGCGCCTGGTCGTTGCGCGCCATCAGGCCCGCCCGTTCGTTGGCCAGCTGTTCCTGGCTGTGCCGCAGGCTGCGGTTTTCCTCCTGCAGCCGACGGACGAGCTCCAGCAGCCGGTCCAACTGCTGGTTCAGGGTGGCCAATTCCTGCTGGACGGGATCGGGCGTGCTCATGGCGTGAAATATAGCAAGCCTGTCGCGGGAAAAGGGTGCGGCATTGCGCTGTCCCAGGCGCCACGCGTGGGCGTCGGCGATTAGACTTGGTGGCCGCTATCCCGGAGCATTCCCATGAGCGCCACCGACTTCCTCGGTTACGACGAGCTGGACGCCGCCCTCGTGCGCCTGCGCATTGGCGCCGACGCCAGCGAACTGCACGGTTCGCTGTGCGGCTACCTGGCCGGTGGCGGTTCGCTGGACAAGCAGCCGCTGCTGGCGGCGCTGGAGTTCGAGGGAGGCGAGGCGTTGGTGCCGGCCCCCCACGACCAGGCCCTGCTCGAACGGCTGGCGACGCAATCCCGTGGCGAGCTGGCCGATCCCGAACTGGGCTTCGAGCCACTGCTGCCGGCCGACGACCGCCCTCTGGCCGAGCGCGTCGATGCGCTGGTGGAGTGGTGTCGTGGCTTCCTCGGCGGCTTCGGCCTGGCCGGCGTCGGCGCGCACGCGCAGCTTTCGGACGAGGCGCAGGAGATCCTGCGCGACCTGACCACCATCGCCGGTTCGGCTTTTGATTTCGGCGACGAAAGCGAGGACGAGGACGCGCTGATCGAAGTGCACGAATTCGTGCGCATGGGCGCCATGTTGCTGTTCGCCGAGTGCCACACCGCCCAACGGCCGGCCGGCGATACGCTGCATTGAGCATCGGAACGGCCGAGTTCGCGCGCCGCCGGCGCCAGCTGATGCGCATGGCCGGCGGCGACGCGGCGTTGCTGGTCGCCGCCGCGCCCGAGCGCATGCGCAATGCCGATGCCGCCTGGCCGTACCGGCAGGATTCGGACTTCCACTACCTCACCGGCTTTCCCGAAGCCGACGCGGTGCTGGCGCTGCTGCCCGGGCGCGCGCACGGTGAGGCGGTGCTGTTCTGCCGCGAGCGTGATCCGGCGCACGAGCGCTGGCATGGCGAGGTGGCCGGCACCGAACGCGCGGTCCGCGTCCATGGCGTGGATGACGCCTTTCCGATCGAGGACATCGACGACATCCTGCCCGGGATGATCGAGGGTCGCGCGCGGGTCTACTGCCATTTCGGCCGCGAACCGGACTTCGACGCGCGCCTGCTCGGCTGGATGCGCCGCCTGCGCCAGCTGCGTGGTGGCGGCGTCGTGCCGAAGGAATTCGTGGCGCTGGGCCACCTGCTGCACGACCTGCGGTTGTACAAGTCGCGCGGCGAGCTCAAGTTGATGCGCGACGCGGCCTCCATCGCGGCCGAAGCGCACCTCGCCGCGATGGCCGCGGCTTCGCCCGGCCGCCTGGAGTACGAGGTCGAAGCAGAGCTGCTGCGGGTGATGCGAAGCCGCGGCGCGGTGCCGGCGTTTCCGCCGATCGTCGCCGGTGGCGTCAACGCCTGCACGATGCACTACCTGGCCAACCGCGCGCCGCTCAAGGACGGCGACCTGCTCCTGATCGACGCCGGTGCCGAGGTGGACTGCTACGCCTCCGACATCACCCGCACCTTCCCGGTCAACGGTCGCTGGACGCGCGAGCAGTGCGCGCTGTACGAGGTGGTGCTGGCCGCCCAGCAGGCGGCGATCGACGAGGTACAGCCCGGCTGCCCGTTCGACGCCGCGCACCACGCGGCGGTGCGGGTGATCGCCGAGGGACTGTGTGCGCTCGGGATACTCAAGGGCCATGCCGACGCGGCCATCGAAAGCGGTGCGTACAAGGCCTTCTTTCCTTCCAAGACCGGGCACTGGCTCGGCCTGGACGTGCATGACGTGGGCGACTACCGGGTCGACGGCCAGGCGCGCCTGCTCGAGCCGGGCATGGTGGTGACCGTCGAACCGGGTATCTACGTACCGCCCGACGTGCGTGGCGTCGCCGAGCGCTGGCGCGGCATCGGCATCCGCATCGAGGACGACGTGGCGGTCGGCGCGGACGGCAACACGGTGCTTACCGCAGCGGTGCCGAAAGAGCCGCAGGAGTTGCTGCGGGTGCTGAGCAGGCGCTGAGCCTGGTGCAGCCCTCCTCCAGCAAAACCCGTGCGCGCCGAGCGTAGCCCGCAGGGCGAAGGCGAAGCGTTTGCTCGAGCTTCATGGCCGAATCCTTCTGCTTCGGAAGGGGCTGCCGACTGGCGGGTGAAGGTACGGGCGGGGCTGAGCGCCGGCGGGCCCGAAACGCTCCGCAACCCCTCTCCCGAGGGAAGGGGATCGAGCCTCAACCCGTTCCTGCGCCCGCTATCGAGCGAATCCGTGCTGGCTGCCTGCGACGCCTTGCCGCGCGGCGGCCTGTCGCGATGCCGCGGCCGTCACGCCCCGGGCGCCTATAGTCGCCGACGCCCTTCCATCGGGAGTGAAGCATGCCGACTGCCGAGTTCCTCTCGCGCCTGCAGTTCGCGTGGGTGATGTCCTTCCACATCCTGTTCCCCGCCTTCACCATCGGCACGGCGGCGTGGCTGGCATTCATCGAGGGCGTGTGGCTGGTCAAGCGCACCGACCTGTGGCGCGACCTGTATTTCTTCTGGCTGAAGATCTTCGCTGTCGCCTTCGGCATGGGCGTGGTGTCGGGCATCGTGATGAGCTTCCAGTTCGGTACCAACTGGGCCGGCTTCTCGATCGTCGCCGGCAACGTGGTCGGGCCGCTGCTCAACTACGAGGTGCTGACCGCGTTCTTCCTCGAGGCCACGTTCCTGGGCGTGATGCTGTTTGGCTGGAAAAAAGTCAGCGACGGCATGCATTTCCTGGCCACCTGCATGGTTTCGCTGGGCACGCTGCTCTCGTCATTCTGGATCATGTCGGCCAACAGCTGGATGCAGACGCCCGCGGGCTACACCATCCGCGACGGCGTGTTCTACCCGGCGGACTGGTGGCAGGTCATCTTCAACCCGTCGTTCCTGGTGCGCCTGCCGCACATGGTGCTGGCCGCGTTCATTTCCACCGCGATGGTGGTCGGCGGCGTGTCGGCCGTCTATTTGCTCGAGCGGCGATTCGTCGACCGTGCCGGGACAATGCTCAAGCTGGCACTGGCATTCCTGGCCATCGTGATCCCGGTCCAGATCGTGATTGGCGACATGGCGGGGCTGAAGGTGCGCGAATACCAGCCGGCCAAGCTGGCTGCGATCGAGGCACGCTGGACCACCGAAAGCAGCGTGCCGCTGGCGTTGTTCGCGTGGCCCGACGAGGAGGCGGAGGCCAACCGCTACGCGGTGGAGGTGCCGCACCTGGGCAGCCTGATCCTGACCCATTCCTGGAACGGCCAGGTCAGGGGACTGAAAGACTTCCCGCGCGACGAGCGACCGCCGGTGAAGATCCCGTTCTTCTCCTTCCGCGTCATGGTCGGCCTCGGCCTGCTGATGCTGGCGCTGGCCCTGGTGGGCCTGTGGCGATGGAAGCGCGGCACGCTGTTCTCGGGGCGCTGGTACCTGAAGGCCTGGGTGGCGCTGATCCCGTCCGGCTTCATCGCGCTGCTGACCGGCTGGTGGGTGGCCGAGGTGGGCCGCCAGCCATGGGTGGTGCAGGGGCTGATGCGCACCACGCAGGCGGCGACGAAGCTGCCAGTGGGTAGCGTGCTCGCCTCGCTGATCACGTTCGTGGTGGTCTACATCGGCATCTTCGGCGCCGGCATCTGGTACCTGCTCAAGCTGTTTCGCGACGGCCCGGTACCGGCGCCGCAGCGCGGGCAACCGGCCACGCCGGTGCATGGCAGCCACCACCGCACGCCGGCGCGTCCGCTGTCGGCACCCGACGACCCGATGGGAGACTGACGATGGACTGGGCGACCATCCTTCCGGTGGTGTGGTTCTTCATCATCGGCTTCGCGGTGATCATGTACGTGCTGCTGGATGGCTTCGTACTCGGGTTGGGCATCCTGCTGCCGTTCGCCGACGACGAGCACCAGCGCGACCACATGATGAACACCGCCGCGCCGATCTGGGACGGCAACGAGACCTGGCTGGTGCTCGGCGGCGCGGGCCTGCTGGCGACCTTCCCCAAGGCCTATGCGGCAGTCCTATCGGCGCTGTACCTGCCGATCCTGGTGATGCTGATCGCATTGATCTTCCGCGGCGTGGCGTTCGAGTTCCGCTTCAAGGCGCACACCTCGCGCTGGCTGTGGGGCGTGGCCTTCAGCGTGGGCTCGGTGCTCACCGCCTTCGCGCAGGGTTTGATCCTGGGCGCGCTGGTCGAGGGTATGCCGCTGACCGGCGGCAAGTACGTGCAGGGTGCATTTGGCTGGTTCAGCCCGTTCGCGGTGATGACCGCGGTGGCGGTGGTTTTCGGCTATGCGTTGCTTGGCGCGACGTGGCTGATCCTGAAGACGGAGGGGCGACTGCAGCGGATCGCCTTCGACCTGACCCGGCCGCTGATGCTGGCGGTGATCGGCTTCATGCTGATGGTCAGCGCCTGGCTGCCGTTCCTGGACTCGCAGCTGATGGAACGCTGGTTCACCGGCGCGCACATCCTGTGGCTGTCGCCGGTGCCGATCCTGACCGCGCTCAATGCCATCCTGCTGTGGCGGGCGGTGCTGGCTAACCGCGAGGTGCAGCCGTTCGTGCTGGCGCTGTGCTTCTTCGCGCTGGGCTTCATCGGCCTGGTAGTGGGCATGTGGCCGAACATCGTGCCGCCGAGCATGACCATCTGGGACGCCGCCTCGCCGCCGTCCTCGCAGGGCTTCGTGCTGGTCGGGGCGGCCTTCCTGATCCCGGCGGTGCTGGCCTACACCGTGTATTCGTACCGGGTGTTCCGCGGTAAGGTGCTGGCCGGCGAGGGCTACCACTGAGGCCTCCCCCGGCAGCGCGCCGGGGGAGCGGACCGGTCAGGCGAGTTGGGCGAAGGCGTCGCGGGTGAGGTTCTCCGGTTCGCCGTCGGTGCACACCACGTCGTCCTCGATGCGGATGCCGCCGTAGGGGCGGAAGGCATCGACGCGTGCCCAGTCGACGTTCCTGGCGACAGGGTTGGCGCGCAGTTCATCCAGCAGCATGTCGATGAAATACAGGCCCGGCTCGATGGTCACCACCATGCCCGGCTCTAGCACGCGGGTCATGCGCAGGTAGGGATGGCCTTCCGGCCGCGGGATGCTGCCGCCTCGCTCGCTCTGCTGGAAGCCGGCCACGTCGTGCACCGCGATGCCGATCGGATGGCCCAGGCCGTGCGGGAAGAACGCGGAGGTCACGCCGCTGGCGACCGCTTCTTCCGCATCGATGCGGATCAAGCCATGCTCGCGCAGCACGCCGGCCAGCACGTGGTGGGCGTGGATGTGCAGTTCCGGGTAGCTCTGGCCCGCGCGCACCTTGGCCGCGAAGCCGCGCTGCGCGGCGTCGACGCTGCCGATCAGTGCCTGGAACTCGCCCGCGCCGTCAGCGGCGTAGGTGCGGGTGATGTCGCTGGCGTAGCCGGCGCAGCTGGCGCCCGCGTCGATCAGGAGCGAGCGGTGCACGGCCGGCGGCCGGCGGTCGAAGTGGGTGTAGTGCAGCACCGCGCCGTGTTCATTGAGGCCGACGATGCTGGCGTAGGGCAGCTCCGCGTCGATCTGGCGCGCGGCGGCGAGGTAGCACATGTGGATGCCGAACTCGCTCTGGCCCTTGCGGAAGGCCGCCTCGGCCGCGCGGTGCGCGCGCGCGCCGATGCGGTTGGCCTCGCGCATCAGCGCAAGCTCGTAGGGCGTCTTGTAGCTGCGGTGCCAGTGCAGGTAATCGAGCACCGGCTGCGGGTTGTTTGCCTCTACGCCCTCGATGGACGGGCAGGCTGGTCCGATCACCGCATTGCCGCCGCCCTTGGGCAGTGCGGCGATGGCGTCGGCGTTGCTGCGCACCACCTGGATGTCGAAGTGCTCCACCCAGTAGCCGCTGGGCGCGGCCGGCACCACGTGCCAGTAGTCGCGCGGCTGCACGAACACCAGCTTCGGTTTCGCCCCCGGGGCGTACACGATCCAGCTACCCGGCGCGTCGGTCATCGGCAGCCAGTGGCGGAAATGCGGGTTGGAGACGAACGGGAAATCCTGGTCGTCGAGGAACTTGTTCAGCGGCGTGCCCGCGGCGATCAGCAGACGATCGAAGCCGCCGATGGCGAGCGCCTGGTCGGCGCGTTCGCGCAGGGTGGCCAGGTGCTGGGTGTAGAGCGGGGCGAAGTTCTCGGTCATGTGGCGTCCTTCATCGGTGGCAGGCGCGGGGGCTTGCCTTCGGGGAGTCGACCATGATCGCGCGGCAGCGGGCCGAGGGCCAGCCGCAAGCCTGGACTCGGCAGGTCAGCCAGGCATTTCCAGCCAGCGTTGGAGTTGTGCGGCCTCGTCCTCGCCGATGGCGATGATCCGGTAGCCGGCCCAGAACTGGCCGGGCATGGCGGCTTCCTCGTGCCACTGCTCCTGCACGCCGACCTCAATCGTCGGCGGTGCCTCCCCCAGCCCGGGCAGCGGCAGGCGCAGCTGGTAGATCGCCTCGTTGCGCGGCGCCTCGCTGCCGATCAACAGCATCCCGCTGGCCGAGAGGTTGCCCAGCTGGCCCATGCGCCGGCCACTGATCGCGTCCACCACTTCGGCGGCGATGTTGACCGGCTTGCGGTGAGCGCGGCGGCTTTCCTGCGGATTGGGCGTCACGAACGGGCTCCGGGCATCGGGTTGGCCTGGCGCAGGCTGTCGGCCAGCGAGCGCACGGCACGGTCCAGGTCACTCTCGTTAACGGCCGGCAGCTCGCGGACTTTACCTGCGCCGATGGCCTCGGCCAGTTCCGCCAGGGTCATCTCCTCGGCGCGCTGGCCCTGGCGCGTCACGAACAGGCCGCGCGCACCGCGGGGCGAGTACCAGGCCAGCTTGCGGCGGACCCGGCCGCCGCCGGCCTCGGCGAACTCGAACCAGGCTCCCGCGTGCTGGCTCAGGCGCTGGTGCAGTCGCAAGGCCTCGGCGGAAGGCACCACCGGTGCGGCTGGCGACGGTGCGCCCGGTTCGTCCAGCCCGCGGCGCTGCTTCAGGCGCATGGTCAGGCCGCTGGCCGGGTCCGGCGCATCGGCTTCCTGCAGCATTGCGCCTGCGCCGATCAGCCGATGCGCGATCTGGTCGGCCTCCTCGCCGTGCATGCCGATCTGCTGCACGCCCGCCACCACCTCGGCCTGCAGGGTTTCCAGGTTGCCCGGCGGCAGGCGGCCCAGCAACTGGTCGGTGATCACCAGGCGGCGCGCGAAGGTTTCGCTCTGCTCGCCGTGGCGCAGCAGGGTCAGCGCGAGCACGTCCGACCAGGCGTGTTCGAGCAGCGCCCGCAGCGCGGCGCGGGGCGGCGCCTTGGCAAGCAGGCCGGCGAGCAGCTCGGCGGCGCGGCGGCGCGCCTGCTCCAGCCGCTCGCGGCCCTGCATGGCCTCGACGTGGCGCCGCTCGGCGACCTGCGCCTTGCGCTGCAGTGGCTCCAGCTGACCGTCCAGGTCGGCGCGCAACGCGGCATACAGCGCCGCTGTCGGTGGTTCGCTGTCGAGACGGGCGAGCAGCGGTTCCAGCACCAGGCTGCTGTCGCTGCCGTCCAGCCAGTCGCGGACGGCCTCGAGCAATTGCTCGAGCAACCGGCGGGCTGGCTGTTCGGGACGGTCGAAGAAATCGCCCTCGGCCACGGCCGCGGCGAGCATCGGCAGCTGTACGCGGTCGAGCAATGCGTGGGCGGAGGACATGGGCGGCAACTGTCGGCGCAAGGTGTCGAACAGCCGCGTGCCCAGCTCCAATGCATCGTCGCCTTCCGGGGCCGGCAGGATCGGCGTGGCGTCCATCGGCTGGCCCGCGTTGAGCTGGTCGATCAAGGCCTCGCGCAACCGCTGGGGCTGTCGCAGCAGGCCGGCCTCGGCATGGTGACCGCGTTGGTGGTGCAGGGTGAGCAGCGCAGCCTGCAATTCGTCGGTGCTGGCGAAGCGTGCATGGCCGGATACCGGCCGCGGGCCGCGCTGGCGGGCGAGCCATTCGCGCAGGCCACCGGAGCGGGAAGAGGATGCTGCTACCTCCGCCGCCGGCGGAGCGGCGGGTGCCCCCGGCGACGGGCGCGGGCGGCGCGGAGGCCGCGGCGTGCGCGGCAGCGGGAACGGCCGCAGCCGGGGGAGAATGCCAGCGGACGCCAGGTGGTTGTTGATCACTTCGTGCAACGGGGTCAGGCCCTGGATCAACCGGCCTTCGACGGCCTGCAGCAACAGAAGGTGATGCTCGGCCGGCAAGCCGAGTGCGGCACTGGAGTCGCGGAACGCCTTGGCCATCGCCTGCGGTCCCAGCGGCATCGACTCGCTTTCCAGCGGCGGCGAGCCGATGAGCACCGCCAGCCGATAGCTCAGCTCCACCAGCAGCGGCCCCCCGCGTGCCGCGCTGCGGGCGACCAGCTGGTCAAGCGCGGCGGTCATCTCATGCTCGAGCGGGTCGAGCAGGCTCAGGGTCAGGCGTGCGGGGGGTGCCTTGGCGGCGGTCGGCTGCGCGCCCAACTGCAGCAACGCCCGGTCGATGCAGTCGATGAAGCCTTGCTCGAAAGCCCTCCGTTCCGCCACCAGACGCTGGCGTGTGGCCTGGTAGCGCTGCTGCTCGATGTGGCTGCGGGTGCCCGCCGCGTGCTCGTGCAGCGCGCGGTCGAAGTCGCCCAGGCAGACCTTGAGCGGCTCGGACAGCCAGTCCCGGCAAAGCAGCCGGATTTCGTCGATCAGCTGGCGCGTCTTCGCCGGCCAGTGCGCCGGTGGGGCGCCTGCGCCCGGGCGATGCCGGTCCGGTTGTTCGACATCCATGGGAAGCCTTGCCGTGCCACGATGCCTGCGAGTCTATGCCGATGAGGCAGGCGCGTCACGGCGACTCATTCATGCGCGCTGCAGCCATTGCACGAGGGTCACTGCGTCCTGCGGCGCGATCGCAATGATGCGATAGCCGACCCACACCTGGCCGGCATTGGCGGCCTGGTGCCACTGCTCCTGCAATCCCAGCTCGATCGCGGCCGCCGGGCTTTCGCCCAGCGGCAGGCGCACCTGGAACACCGCCTCGCTGCGTGGGCGACCCGGGGCGATCAGCAGCACGCCGCTGGCGGACAGGTTGCACAAGTGGCCCAGTGGGCGGGCGCTGATGGTATCGGTAACCAGCGGCGAGGCCGCCGCGCGCTTGCGCGGTGCGCGACGCTGTTCGAGCGGAATGACTTTCGCGGTCATGCGCGCGCGGTGGGGCGCTGCAGGCTACCGGTCAGGGCGCGCAAGGCGCGGTCGAACAGGCCGTCGCGCGGCGCTACCAGTTCGCGGACCCGGCCGCTGGCGATCGCCGCGGCCAGCTCGCGCAGGTTCATCTCGACCACGCGCTGGCCGCGGCGATTGACGAACAGGCTGTTGCCCGACAGCGGCGAGAACCAGGCCAGCTTGCGTCGCGAGGCCGCGCCGGTCTCCGGGTCGATGAACTCGAACCAGCTGCCGAAGGGCAGCTGCCGCAGGCGGTTGTGGATGCGCGCCTCCTGCGGACCCAGCGGCGGCTCGGGTGCCGGCGCGATCGTAGGCTGGGATTCCTGCCCGCGCTGCTCGCCCAGCCGTTGGCGCTGTTTCAGGCGCAACGCCAGGTCGGTCGCGCTGGGCGGCTCGGCCGCCGCAGCGTAGGCCGCCAGCGCCGGCATGTCGGCCGCAGCGGCCGCTGCCGGAGCGGCGGCAGGTTCGGTCGGCTTCGCGGCGCCTGCGTCACTGCCGATCAGTCGTTGCGCGACCTGCTCGGCCTCTTCCGCCTGCATGCCGATCTGCTGCAGGTGGTCCTCCACCGTCATGCGCAGGCCCAGTGAATCCTCTACCGGCAGCCGGCCGAGCAACTGGTCGGTGATCCGCAACCGTTCGGCGAACGCGTCGCTTTGCTCGCCGTGACGCAGCAACGCCAGCGCCAGCACGTCGGACCAGGCACGGTCGAGCAGGGCGCGCAGCAGGCCGCGCGGAGTGCTTTCGGCAAAGCGCGCCGCCAGTACCTCGGCCGCGCGCCGACGCGCCTGGTGCAGGCGTTCGCGACCTTGCATGGCCTCGACCTGACGGCGTTCGGTGACCTGCGCCTTGCGGCTGAGCTGGGACAGGTGGTGGCGGATGTCGGCCAACAGGCTGGTGTAGAGGCCGGCGCTGGGCTCCTCGCGTTGCGCCCGGGCGACCAGGCGGCTCAACTGCGCGGCCAGGTCGGGGTCGATGTCCTTGCCGTCGCCCCAGTCGTGGGAGGCCTCGGCCAGGGTGCCGAGCAGGTGGCGGGCCGGGTGCTCGGCACGCTCGAAGAAGCTGCGGTCGGTCATCGCTACGCGCAGGATCGGCACCTGCAGGTCGCCCAGCAGTGCGGTGGCGCCAGGCCCCTGGTGAAGCTGCTGGCCGAGCTGTTCGAACAGTCGGGCGACCAGCTCCACGGTGTCGTCCTGCTCCGGGCTGAGGCCGGTGCGGGTGGCTCCCGCCGGCCTGCCGGCGTTGAGGTGGGCCAGCAGCTCCTCGCGCAGACGCTGGGCGCTGCGCAGTTCGCGACTGGCGCGGTCGGTGACCTGCGCCAGGTGGCGCTGCAAGGCACCCAGCGCGGCTTCCAGCTCGCCCGGGGTGGCGGCGGGGCCGCTCGCGGTGTGGACCTCGCCGGCGCGCTGGCGCGCCAGCAGGTCGCGCAGGGTTTCCAGCACGGCGATGGGTTCGTGGCTGGCGGCCGGCGCGGCCTGTGTCGGTTCGGAGGCCGGGGCGGGCGCCTTCATCGAAGGTGGCGCTGGCGGCGCGTTGGCCGGGCGCGCGCCGGCAAACGCGCGCAGGTGCGGGAGGATGCCGTCGGCGAGCAGGTGCGCGTTGGTCGCTTCGTACAGCGCCGGCAGCACCGGCGCCAGCTTGCGCTCGAGCACCTGCACCAGCATCAGCTGGTGTTCCGGCGGCAGATCCAGCGCGGGCATCGCCTCGCGCACCGCCATGGCCAGATTGTGCGGCGACGCCGGCATCGCGTCGCCTTCCAGCGGCGGCGCACCGACCAGCACCGCCATGCGATAGGAGAGTTCGGCCAGCACCGGGCCGGTGTGGGCCTCGCCACGTGAAGCGAGCTGCTCGAGCGCGGCGCTGAGTTCGTGTTCGTGCCGGTCGAGCAGGCTAAGCGACGGCGTCACGGCAAGGCGGTCGGACGCCTCGCTGGACTGGCCCAGGCGCTCGAAGCTGGCGTGGACGTGTTCGGACACCAGCCGCAGGAAGGCGGCGCGGTGGCAACGGACCATGGCGCGGCTGTCGAAGCAGCGTTGTTGGTCCAGGTGGCTGCGCGAGCGTTCGGCTTGCTGGTAGAGGTTGTCATCCAATGCATCCAGCCCTTGCAGCAGCGCCGGTTGCAGCCGCGCGTCGCACAGGCCGCGCAGGTCCGCCACCAGGCGCTGGACGCGCATGGGCAGGTGGTGCAAGGCGGCCCGATCGTCCGATCCGGGCGTGGCGGCCAAGTGCTGCCTTTGCTCGACATCCATGACGCAGTTCTCGGATTCTTGACGTTTCGTAGTGTATGCGCCTGCCGTCCGGTCTGCCATAGGCCGAGTCAGGGCATGTCGGCTAGTCCAGGAACAGCCCGATCAAGTCGTTGAGGAAGCGCTGGCCCAGCAACGACGGCTGCAGCCGGTGCGGTTCGTCCTGAAGCCAGCCGCGCGCCCGGGCCTGGGCCAGGGCGGGGGCAATGCGGTCCAGCGGCAGGCCGGTCCGCTCGGCGAAGGCCTGCAACGACACCCCCTCGTGCAGGCGCAAGGCATTGAGCATGTACTCGAACGGCAGCTCGGCCGGGTCGACCGGGCCGTCGCCGCCGATGCGCGCGGGGCCGCCGGCGGCTTCCAGGTAGGTGCGTGGGTGGCGGCTTTTCCAGCGTCGACGCACGCGGCCGGCAATGGTGTCGGTCAGCTTGCCATGGGCGCCGGCGCCGATGCCCAGGTAGTCGCCGAATTCCCAGTAATTGAGGTTGTGGCGGCAGCGCCGCCCCGGGCGGGCGTAGGCGGATATCTCGTACTGGCCGTAGCCGGCGTCGGCCAGGCGCGCCTCGCAGGCCTCCTGCATGGCCCAGGCGTGGTCGTCGTCGGGCAACGGCGGCGGGTTGGCGGCGAAGGCGGTGTTGGGCTCGAGCGTCAGCTGGTAGTGCGAGATGTGCGTCGGTGCCAGGGCGATGGCGCGTTCGACGTCCGCCAGCGCGCCGTCCAGCGACTGTTGCGGCAACGCGTACATCAAGTCGAGGTTGAGATTGGCGTAGCCGGCATCCTGCGCCGACTTCACCGCCGCCTCGGCCTCGGCCGCCGAGTGGATGCGGCCCAGGCGCCTGAGCTTGTCGTCATCGAAGCTCTGGATGCCGAAAGACAGCCGGTTGACGCCTGCCGCGAGGTAGCCATCGAAGCGGCCGTGCTCGACCGTGCCCGGATTGGTTTCCAGCGTGACCTCGCAATCGCCCGTGAAAGGCAGCCGCACGCGCGCGCGCTCCAGGAAGCGCGCGATGTGCTCGGGCGCGAACAGGCTGGGCGTGCCGCCGCCGAAGAACACGCTGACGATCGGCCGCCCATGCGCGGCGGCACCGAACTCGGCCAGGTCGGCATCGAGGTCAGCCAGCAGGGTGTCGACGTAAGTCCCATAGGGAGGTGACCCGCCCCGCACGCCGTGGGAGTTGAAGTCGCAGTACGGGCACTTCTTCACGCACCAGGGCATGTGCACGTACAGCGCCAGCGGCGGCGCGAGGAGCGGCATGGCTATGCCTGCGTGGCCAGCTGGGCGTGCAGCCTGGCCAGCGCCTGGCCGCGATGGCTCAGGCGGTTCTTCAGTGCCGGATCGAGCTCGGCCGCGGACACCGACTGGCCGTCCGGCAGGAACAGCGGATCGTAGCCGAAGCCGCGGTCCCCCCGTTCGGCGTCCAGCACGCGACCGTGCCAGCGGCCTTCGGCGATCAGCGGGGCGGGGTCGTCGGCGTGGCGCAGCAGCACCAGCACGCAGATGAAGAAGGCGCCGCGCCGCTCGGCCGGCACGCCCTCCAGCGCGTGCAGCAGCTTTGCCCGGTTGGCGGCCGCGTCGCCGTGTGTGCCGGCGTAACGCGCCGAGTACAGGCCCGGCGCTCCGTCCAGGTGTTCCACGCACAGGCCCGAATCGTCGGCCAGCGCCGGCAGCCGCGTGATGCGTGCGGCGTGGCGTGCCTTCAGCAGCGCGTTCTCGATAAAGGTGGTGCCGGTCTCCTCGATGTCGAGCACGCCCAGGCTGCCCTGGGTCACCACCTCGAAGCCGCTGTCGGCGAGCAGTTCGTCGAACTCGGCGAGCTTGCCGCGGTTGCCACTGGCCAATACCAGGCGCCGCACCGGTCAGCCCTCCGCCAGCGCTGCACACTGGGCGGTGACCAGCTCGGCGATGCCTTTCTCGGCAAGGCGCAGCATGGCGTCCATCTCCTCGCGCCGGAATGCGTGGCCCTCGGCGGTGCCCTGCACTTCGATGAAGCCGCCGCCATCGTTCATCACCACGTTCATGTCGGTGTCGCAGGCCGAATCCTCGGCATAGTCCAGGTCCAGCACCGGCACGCCCTGGTAGATGCCGACGGACACCGCGGCGACCGCGCCGACGACCGGATTGCGCTTGAGGTTCTCACGCTTCATCAGGAAATTGACCGCATCGACCAACGCCACGTACGCACCGGTGATCGCCGCGGTGCGCGTGCCGCCGTCGGCCTGGATGACGTCGCAGTCCAGCGTGATGACGCGCTCGCCCAGCGCCTGGCGGTTGATGCAGGCACGCAGCGAGCGGCCGATCAGCCGCTGGATCTCCAGCGTGCGGCCGCCCTGCGAACCGCGGGCAGCCTCACGCTGGGTGCGCGTGCCGGTAGCGCGCGGCAGCATGCCGTACTCGGCGGTGATCCAGCCCTCGCCCTTGCCGCGCAGCCACGGCGGCACGCGGTCCTCGATGCTCGCGGTGCACAGCACGCGGGTGTCGCCGAAGCTCACCAGCACCGAGCCCTCGGCGTGGCGGGTGTACTGACGTTGCAGCGTCACCGGACGCAGCTGGTCGCTGGCGCGGCCGCTCGGGCGGGTCATGGTCATGCGAGGGCCTGGTTGGGCAAGGCGGGATGCGAGAGTTTACCATTGCGGCTTCCCCACCGACCGCAAGGGCTCGACGCATGATCCGCAGCATGACGGCCTACGCCAGCGCCGAAACCCAAGGTCCTGCCGGCACGCTCAGTTGCGAGCTGCGCACCGTCAATCACCGTTACCTGGAGCTCAGCCCGCGCCTGCCCGAGGAGCTGCGTGGCTTCGAGTCGGCGCTGCGCGAGCGCGTGGCCGCACGGTTGTCGCGCGGCAAGGTGGACCTGACCGTGCGCCTGCGCGGCGGCGAGGCACGCGGCGAGTCGCTGGAGGTGGACGAGGTGACGCTCGGTCGCCTGGCAACCCTGAACCGCGAGCTGGCCGGCCGCTTCCCCGGCATGCAGGTGCAATTGACCGAACTGCTGCGCTTCCCGGGCGTGCTGCGCCAGTCCGAGGCCGATCCGGAAGCCCAGCAGGCGGCGCTGTTCGAGGTGCTCGATCGCGCGCTCGATGCGCTCAGCGCCACCCGCGAGCGCGAGGGTGCTCAACTCGGTGCGATCCTGCGCGACAAGCTCGATGCGATCGAGCGCATCGTCGGCCAGGTGCGCCAGTGGATGCCGGAGATCCGCACTGCGCTGCGCGCGCGCCTGGAGGCGCGCCTGGCCGACCTCAGGCAACCCGCCGATCCCGGTCGCCTGGAGCAGGAGCTGGTGCTGCAAGTCACCCGCAGCGACGTCGACGAGGAACTCGATCGCCTTGCCACGCACGTCGCCGAGACGCGCCGCGTACTGGGCCTGAAGGAACCGGTCGGTCGCCGGCTGGACTTCCTGATGCAGGAGTTCAATCGCGAGGCCAACACGCTCGGCTCCAAGTCGGTCGATGCGCGCACGACCAATGCCGCGGTGGAGCTGAAGGTGCTGATCGAGCAGATGCGCGAGCAGGTGCAGAACATCGAATGAGCGCGCCCATGGCCGGTACGCTGTTCATCGTTGCCGCCCCTTCGGGGGCCGGCAAATCCACGCTCGTCAACGCGCTGCTCGAGCGCGAGCCGGCGATTTCGCTGTCGATTTCGCACACCACGCGGCCGCCGCGGCCGGGTGAGGAGTATGGGCGGCACTACTATTTCGTCGAGCGCGCGGAATTCGAACAGCAGATTGCCGCCGGCACCTTCCTCGAACACGCCGAAGTTCACGGCAACTTCTACGGCACGTCGCTCGCCACGGTGCAGGCCTTGCTCGATCAGGGGCGCGACGTGCTGCTAGAGATCGACTGGCAGGGCGCGGCACAGATCCGCCGCGCCAAGCCCGACTGCGTAAGCGTATTCATCCTGCCGCCCTCGCGCGCCGAACTGGAGCGGCGGCTACGTGGCCGCGGCTCGGATGCGCCGGAGGTGATCGAGCGGCGCCTGCACAATTCGCGCGAGGAGATCGGCCACGCGCATGAGTTCGACTACATCGTGGTCAATGATGGCTTCGACGACGCCCTGGCCGATCTGCAGGCCATCGTGCGGGCGGTGCGGCATCGCGGCGAGCTGCAGTGGAAGCGGCACGAGGCGCTGATTGCCGAATTGCTCGCCTGACTCGCTCCCCGTTCCTCTGGAAGAGGGGGGCGAGTGTCGGCCTGGGCGAGCAGCCTCCCGTTCGTCTGATCGAAGTTTTCCCGTGAGCCGGGCCGCCGGCCCTCTCCGTAGAGGGAGAGGGAGCAAGAGCGGCGGCTTGGCCTCCCTTCGCCGCTCGGCTACCTTTATCCGCTTATGACCGCCCCTGCCGCCCCCTCCGAACCGCTGGTACGCATCCGTGGCCTGACCACGGTACTCAACGGCAAGACCATCTTCGACGCGATGGATCTGGACATCCCGCGCGGCAGGGTGACGGCCATCATGGGCCCCAGCGGCACCGGCAAGACCACGCTGCTCAAGCACATTACCGGGCAGATGCGCGGCGATGCGGGACAGGTACTGGTGGACGGACAGAACGTCCCCGAACTGTCGCGCGAAAGGTTGTTCGCGCTGCGCGAGAAGATCGGGTACCTGTTCCAGAACTCGGCGTTGCTGACCGACTTCGACGTCTTCGAGAACATCGCCTTCCCGCTTCGCCAGCACACGAGGCTGCCCGAAGTCCTGATCCGCAACATCGTGCTGACCAAGCTGCAGGCGGTGGGCCTGCGCGGCGCGGCCTCCCTGATGCCGGCTGAGCTCTCCGGCGGCATGGCCCGCCGCGTGGCGCTGGCGCGGGCGATCGTGTTCGATCCGATGCTGATCCTGTATGACGAGCCGTTCGTGGGGCTGGACCCGATTGCGCTCAGCCAGGTGCTCAAGCTGATCCGCACGCTCAATGAGACGCTGGGCATCACCAGCGTGCTGGTGGCGCACGAGCTGGATGCGATCAAGCAGGTGGCCGACCTGGTCTATCTCATTGCCAATGGCAAGGTGGTGGCGCAAGGCGACCCGAAGACCATTGCAAACGATGGTTCGCCCTGGACGCGGCAGTTCTTCGGCGGAGACATCGATGGACCGGTGCCGTTCCAGTACCCCGCCGGGGACTACGCGCAGGCGTTGGGCCTGGGAGGAGACCGGGCATGAGCGCCCAGCCGCACCGCAACGTGATCACCAACGCCCTGGCGCAGATCGGCGAAGCCGGGTTGTTCCTGCTGACCCTGCTGGCGGCGGTGCCGCGCAGCCTGCGCTACGTGCGCGAGACCGTGCGCCAGCTGTGGTTCGTCGGCGCGATGAGCCTGACCATCATCACCGTCTGCGGCCTGTTCGTGGGCATGGTGCTGGGCCTGCAGCTCTATTACGTGCTCTCGATCTTCGGCGGCACGGCGGCCAGCGGGACGGTGGTGGCGATCGCCATCTACCGTGAACTGGGGCCGGTGGTCACCGCATTGTTGTTCGCCGGCCGCGCCGGTACCTCGATCACGGCCGAGATCGGCCTCATGCGTGCCACCGACCAGCTGGCTGCAATGGAGATGATGGCGGTCGATCCGATTGCCTACGTCGCCGTGCCGCGCTACCTGGCCGGCCTCATCGCCATGCCGCTGCTGTGCGCGGTGTTCTGCGCGCTGGGCATCTTCGGCGGGCACCTGGTCGGCGTGACCTGGCTGGGCATCGACAACGGCACCTTCTGGTCGAACATGACCGCGACCGTCGACGTCCACAAGGACGTCATCAACGGGATCCTGATCAAGAGCCTGGTGTTCGGTGCGGTGGTCTCGCTGATCGCCGTCTACCAGGGCTACACCACGCCGCCGACCAGCGAAGGCGTGGCCTACGCCACTACCCGTACCGTGGTCGCCTCATCCATCGCGATCCTCGCGCTGGACTTCGTGCTGACCGCGTTCCTGATGTGATTTCGTTGAGGACCTAAGCCGTGAGCCAGAGAAATTCCTACGCCGTGGGCACCGGCCTGTTCATCGTGCTCGGTTTCGCCGCGCTCGCGTACCTGGCGACCCAAACCACTTCGGTCGCCAATACGCACCAGGGCGCGAGCTACACGGTCGAGGCGCACTTTGCCAACATCGGTCAGCTCAAGGAACGCGCGCCGGTGAAGATCGCCGGCGTGCGCGTGGGCCAGGTGAGTTCGATCATGCTCGATCCGAAGCAGGAGGCGGCGGACGTGAAATTGTCGATCGACCAGGCGTACAGCCACATCCCGGACGATTCGATCGCCACGATCTTCACCAGCGGCCTGCTCGGCGACCAGTACGTCGGCATCCAGTACGGCAGTTCGAAGAAGGACCTGGCCGACGGCGGCACGCTGGCGCGCACCAAGCCGGCGCAGCAGCTGGAGGAGATGCTCGGCAAGTTCTTCGGCGCCGGCGGCGTGGCCGACAACCTGGGCGGCAGCTACACGGTGAAGGCGCGCTTCAGCAACGTTGGCGCTCTATCGGTCGGCGCGCCGGTGAAGATGGCTGGCGTCGCGATCGGCAGCGTGGCGGCCGTGCATGCCGATCCGGTCAAGCTGGACGCCGAAGTGGAGCTGTCGATCGACAAGAAATATGACCAGATTCCCGACGATTCGGCCGCTGCGGTGTTCACCAGCGGTTTGATCGGCACCCAGTACGTTGCGATCCAGCCCGGCGGCTCGCCGGAGTTCCTGAAGAACGGCGACGAAATGGTGCTGACACAGTCGGCCATGCAACTGGAAGACCTGATCGGCAAGTTTCTGGTCAACGGCTCGCCCGCCGAGAAGAAAGACGCCCCCGCCGGCAAGCAATGAGCCGGTTTCCCACGAGGAGTTTTCCCATGTTGCGCACTCTGGCTTTCGCCATGGCCATCGCGTTCGGCACCGTGGCCGCCTCGCCCGTGCTCGCCCAGGACGCGGCCGCACAGGCGCCGGCTTCCCAGCAGAACCCGGAGCAGGTGGTGCAGGAGATCGCCCACCAGCTGGACACCACCATCGCCGGTCATCGCGATCAGTTGAAGAACGACAAGGAAAAGTTGATCTCTGTGATCGACGACGTGTTCCTGCCGCACTTCGACATCGACTACGCCTCGATCCTGGTACTCGGCCGCCACGCCAGGGAGGCCACGCCCGAGCAGCGCGAACGCTTCGCGAAGGCGTTCTACAACTCGATCACCCACCGTTACGCCGAGGGCCTGCTGAACTACACCAAGGGTGCAGTGCAGGTGCTGCCGTTCAGCGGCGACCTCAACGACAAGCGCACCGTCGTGCGCACGCAGGTCGTGCTCGACGACGGCAAGAAGCTTTCGGTCGACTACGCCTTCCGCAAGAGCAAGGACGGCGACTGGAAGGCCTACGACGTGATCATCGAGGGCATCTCCTACGTCACCAACTACCGCAACCAGGTCGATGCCGAGATCCGCAAGGTGGGCATCGAGAAGCTGATCGCTAACCTGGAAAACCAGGGCGAGAAGGCGCTCGAGGCCATGGACAAGCAAAGCAAGGCCCCATGAAGGCGGCCGCCTTCCAGCTTGATCGCCCGGCACCGGGCACGCTCGGTGTCAGTGGCGTGCTGAGCTTCGACACGGCCGCTGCGGCACTGGACGCCATCGGTACCGCAATGGCCGCCGAGCCGGTGGCGCGGCTGGACCTGGCTGGCGTCGTGCGAAGCGACAGCGCCGGGCTGGCCTGCGTGCTCGCGGCGCAGGCCGAGGCGAGACGGCTGGGCCGGGCCATCGGCGTGGAAAACATGCCCGCAGGCATGCGTGCGCTGGCGCAGGTATGCGAGGTGGATGCGCTGGTCGGTTGAGTGGTGAGCGCAGATACGAGAAAGGGGCCCCGAGGCCCCTTTTTTTTGTCGCCTTGCCAAGTCTCGCCTACTGCTTCTGGTTGCTCGAGCCGGGATGCTTTTTCTCCCACTGGTGCTGCTCGTCCAGTAGTTGCTCGGGGTCGAAATTGTCGTCGTTCAGGCCTTGCATCTGCTGGATCACGTCGGCCGGCGGGTTGCCGTCGTAGATCTGGTACAGGCGCTGCTGGCGGTAGGCGTCGCGCATGAACACGTACGGGTCGTAGGCCGATTTGAGGAAGCTCTCCGCATCGATGCCGCGCGAGCGCAGCGTCACCAGATACAGCATCTGCGGCAGGTACTGCTGGCCGTACTTGTAATCGTGGCTGCTCGCGTAGATCGACAGCGGGTCGAAGAAGTAGCTGTCCACCGGCATGCGCCACACGTCTCGCACCGTAGTCGGGCCGATCAGCGGCAGCACGAGGTAATCGCCATCGGGCACGCCCCAGCGCGCCAGCGTCACGCCGAAATCATTGTCTTCCAGCGGAATGCCCAGCTGGCTGGCCGGATCGAAAAAGCCGCCCAGGCCCAGCGTGAGGTTGACCAGGAAGCGCCCGGTGCTCTGCAGCGCCTGCTTGGGCCGTGCCTGCAACAGGTCGTTGGCGACCGTGATGGGCATGCGGATATTGGTGAAGAAGTCGCTGACCGAGCGGCGCACCGGCGGGTTGGTGACCTTGCGGTAGCCCACCGCCACCGGGCGGATCACCGCCTTGTCCACCGCGTCGTTGAACGCGTAGACGTTGCGGTTGAACTTCTCCAGCGGGTCGTCGGTACGCGGCTTGGCGATGGTGCAACCGGCCAGCAGGGCCAGGGCGGCCAGCGGCAGCAGGCGGCTTGGGGAAAGACGGGGCAGGGAGAGCATCGGTGGACAGGATCCGCTACGGGTACCGCAAAAGTGTACCGCCTGGTTTTATATTTTGCAGTCAGACGGATCGGTGCCGGCTGCCCGGCGATCGAACCGCGCATGATACGCGCATGCCGCATTGCCAGCCAAGCCGCCGCTCCGTTACACTTCACCCTCTCTAAGTTGCCTTTGTGCCTGAGGATTTCGCATGGCCCGCATTACCGTGGAAGATTGCCTCGAGGTGGTGGACAACCGCTTCGAGCTGGTGCTGATGGCGACCAAGCGCGCCCGCCAGCTGGAAAAGGGTGCCGAGCCGGCGGTCCATCCCGACCACGACAAGCCCACGGTGCTCGCCCTGCGCGAGATCGCCGATCGCCGCATCGACCAGGCCACGATCGACGAGATCGACCGCGCCGAGCGCGAGCGCGCCGAGCGCGAGGCGCTGGAATGGGCCGCGGCCGAGGTCGACGACGACCTTTCCAAGGGCGGCGACGACTGATGCCCGCCGGCGGCTGCCGATGGTGCAGTCGCCCTGCCGGCCTTGCCGGCGTTTTTCCGGCATGTCCGGTAACCCACTGTACGGAAGCACCATCTGAACGGGGATCGTGAACCATGACGGCGACCACGCCCTCCGTTCCCGTGGACCCGTCCGTGCTGCCCCCCTACGTGCTGGCGCTCAAGGAGCGCGCGGCCTATCTGCCGGAAGCCCAGGTGGCGCGCGTGCTGCGCGCCTACGAGGTGGGTGCGCACGCGCATCGCGGCCAGGAGCGCAAGAGCGGGGAGCCGTACATCACCCACCCGATCGCCGTCGCCGGCATCCTGGCCGAGCTGGGCCTGGACGCCGAGACCATCATCGCGGCGATCCTGCACGACACGCTGGAAGACACCGAGCTCAGCCGTGCCGATATCACCGCCGAGTTTGGCGAGGTGGTAGCGGACCTGGTCGACGGCGTCACCAAGCTGGACAAGATGCGCTTCTCCAACCGCCAGGAGGCCGATGCGGAAAGCTTCCGCAAGATGCTGCTGGCGATGGCGCGCGATATCCGCGTGATCCTGATCAAGCTGGCAGACCGTCTGCACAACATGCGCACGCTTGGCGCCAAGGATGCACCGGCGCGCCGGCGCATCGCGCGCGAGACGCTGGAGATCTATGCGCCGATCGCCCAACGCCTGGGCATGAACAAGTTCAAGGCGGAGTTGCAGGATCTGGGGTTCCGCTCGCTCCACCCTGACCGCTACCGCGTGATCAGCGAGCGCATCCGTGCGGCGCTGGGCAATCGCCGCGAGGTGATGAGCAAGATCGAACACGCGCTGGCCGCTCGGCTGGCCGCCGACCATCTGCCGGCGCGCGTGGTCGGGCGCATCAAGTCGCCGTGGAGCATCTATTCGAAGATGCGCAACGAGCACAAGAGCTTCGCCCAGCTGATGGACGTGTACGGCTTCCGCGTGGTGGTGGATTCCGCGATGAGCTGCTACATGGCGCTGGGGGCGGTGCATTCGCTGTACAAGCCGGTGGACCGGCGCTTCAAGGACTTCATCGCGATTCCCAAGGCCAACGGCTACCAGTCGCTGCACACCGTGCTGCTGGGCCCGTTCGGCGCCCCGATCGAGGTGCAGATCCGCACGGCCGAGATGGACTCGGTGGCCGAGCGCGGCGTGGCCGCCCACTGGGCCTACAAGACCGATTCCGGGCCGGCCAACAGCGCGCAGGCGCGCGCGAGAGAGTGGCTCTCCGCGCTGGCCGACAGCCAGGCGCACACGCCTTCGTCGGCCGAATTCATCGAGAACGTGAAGATCGACCTGTTCCCGGACGAGGTCTACCTGTTCACGCCACGTGGCGACATCCTGGCGCTGCCGCGCAATGCCACCGCGCTCGACTTCGCCTATGCCGTGCACACCGACGTGGGCGACCACGCGGTCGCCGCGCGGGTGGACAAGAAGCTGCTGCCGCTGCGCACGCGGCTGGAGTCGGGCCAACTGGTGGAGATCATCACCGCACCTTCGGCGGTGCCCAACCCGGCCTGGCTGGAATTCGTCGTCACCGGCAAGGCGCGCACCGCGATCCGGCAGTATCTGAAGCACCTGCAACACGAGGACGCCGTCGACTTCGGTCACCGCATGCTCGACCGCGCACTGGATGCGCTGGGCACCAACATCGACGCGATTCCCACCAAGGCGCTCGACCGCTTCCTCGAGGAAGCCAAGTTGCGGCGGCTGGAGGAGCTTCTCGCCGACATTGCTCTGGGCAACCGCATGCCCGACCAGGTCGCGCATCACCTGGTCGCGCTGCGTGGCGGCGGCCGCGCAACGACCGCACCGCACGTCAGCGAGAAGATCCGCATTACCGGTGCCGAACGCGGTGTGTTGAGCTTCGGCAACTGCTGCCATCCGCTGCCGGGCGACGAGATCGTCGGCTACCTCTCTTCCGGCAAGGGCATCGTCGTGCACCGCGTGGAGTGCCCGAACGTCGCCGAGTTCCGCAAGTCCCCGGAGCGCTGCGTGGCGATCGAGTGGGACCGCGACGTGCAGGGCGATTACCGCGCCGAACTGCGCATCGAGGTCATCAACCGCCCGGGCGTGCTCGCCACCGTCGCCGCGGCCATCGCCGCGGCCGACTCCAACATCGAGAACGTCGAGTACGTCGAACGCGACGCCGCAGCGGCCACGCTGCTGTTCGCGATGGAAGTGAAAAACCGCAAGCACCTGGCCGACGTGATCCGCCGCGTACGCCGTACCGGCGTGGTCAGCGGCGCCTACCGCTATCCGCTCTGAACGATGACGACGGCGCTGCTCGTCATCGACCTGCAGGTGGGCGTGCTCCAGGACTGCTTCGACGCCGGCGGCGTGGTGGCCCGGTCCTGCGCGCTGGTCGAGCGCGCGCGCGGCCGGCGCGCCGGTGGTGTGGGTGCAGCACGTCGACCACAGGATCTGCCCGTCGGCAGCGCCTCCTGGCGGCTCGCGGACGGCCTGGTGCCGGCACCGGTAGAGCCGCGGGTGTCCAAGACCTTCTACGACGCCTTTGCCGACACGCCACTGCACGCCCTGCTGGAGGCACGAGGCGTGCGCCGCCTGGTGATCGCCGGCGCACAGACCGACTATTGCATCCGCACCACGGCGCAGCGTGCGGCGGCCGAGGGCTACGCCGTGGTGCTGGCCAGCGACGCGCACACCACCACCGCGGCCGAGTTCGGCGGCGTCATGCTGAGCGGCGAGCAGATCGTCGCGCACACCAACGGCTATTTCGCCGGCCTGCGCTACCCGGGCGTGGACGTGGGCATCGCCAGGCACGACGCGATCCCCTTCTGACCGGGTACCGCTGACCGGACGCCGGCGCGGCCGGTTTACACTGAGGGGCCCTACTGCCACGAGGCCCACCATGTCCCGCAGCATCATCCATTCCGAGCAGGCGCCCGCCGCGATTGGCCCCTACTCGCAAGCCGTGCGCCACGGCAACACCGTGTACTTCTCCGGCCAGACCCCGCTGGATCCGGCCACCGGCACGCTGGTCGAAGGCGACATCAGCACGCAGACGCGGCGCGTGTTCGACAACCTCGCCGCAGTGGCCAAGGCAGCGGGCGGGTCGTTCTCGCAGTTCGTGCGCGTGGGCATCTACGTCACCGATCTGGCCAACTTCGCCGCGGTCAACGCAGTGATGGCCGATTACTTCCAGCAGCCATACCCGGCGCGCTCCACCATCGAGGTTTCGGCGCTGCCCAAGGGCGCGCAAGTGGAGATCGACGCGATCATGGTGCTCGACTGAAGCCCATGTGCCGCGCCGCGGCCTGACCGCCCGGCGCGGCCTGCACCCACATCGGCATGCTGCATCCCGGCGGGACGCTGGGCTAGGCTAGCCATCCATGCCCGCCCGTAGCGCCCACGCCTTCACGCCGATCGCCGCCGATCCCGGCCTGTCGCCGATCGGTACGCTGCCTGGTGTCGGCCCGGCACTGGCGGCCACGCTCGCCAAGCTCGGGCTGGAGCGCGTGCAAGACCTGTGGTTCCACCTGCCGCTGCGCTATGAGGACAAGACCCGCGTCACCGCCATTGCCGAACTGCGGGCCGGCGAGCGTGCGCAGGTGCTGGGCACGGTCGAGGCGGTCGAGCGCGGTTTCCGCTACCGGCCGCAGCTCAAGGTCGCCATCGGCGACGACTCGCGCCAAACGCTGCTGCTGCGCTTCTTCCATTTCCATCGCGCGCAGGCCGAGCAGCTCAGGCCCGGCCTGCGGGTGCTCTGCTATGGCGAGGTACGCCACGGAGCGCAGGGCCTGGAGATGGTGCATCCGCAGTATCAGCGCGTGGCCGAGGGCGAGGCGGTGGCGGTCGACGAGCGCCTGAGCCCGGTCTATCCGACCACCGAAGGCCTCGGCCAGAAGCGGCTGGCGGGGGTGATCGGCAAGGCGCTCGCAGTGCTGCCGCCCGATGCGGCGCTGGAACTGATCCCACCATCGCTGTGCGCGGCGCACGGGCTCACCTCATTGCGCGAGGCCCTTTTGTACGTACATCGCCCGCCACCGGATGCGCCGCTGGCGGAACTCGTCAACGGCCGGCATCCGGCACAGCAGCGCCTCGCCTTCGAGGAGTTGCTGACCCAGCACCTGAGCCTCAAGCGCATGCGAGCGGCGGTGCGGCGGCGGCGCGCGGCGGTACTCGATGGCGCCGGCGAGCTGCGTCGGCGTTTCGTCCAAGGCCTGCCGTTCGAATTGACCGGCGCACAGCAGCGGGTGACGCGCGATGTGTTCGCCGATCTTGCGCAGGCCAAGCCGATGCTGCGCCTGGTCCAGGGCGACGTCGGCAGCGGCAAGACCGCAGTGGCGGCCCTGGCCGCCCTGGCCGCCGTCGAGGCAGGCTGGCAGGTGGCATTGATGGCGCCCACCGAGCTGCTGGCCGAGCAGCACCTGCGCAGTTTCCGGCATTGGCTGGAACCGCTCGGCGTAGCGGTCGAATGGCTGGCTGGCAAGCAACAGGGCAAGGCGCGCACGAGCGCGCTGGCCCGCGTGGCGGGCGGCACGCCAGTGGTGGTCGGCACGCACGCGCTGATGCAGGAGGGTGTGGTCTTCGGTCGCCTGGGGTTGGTCATCGTCGACGAGCAGCACCGCTTCGGCGTGCAGCAGCGCCTGGCGTTGCGCGACAAGGGACTGGAGGGCGGGCTGGTTCCGCACCAACTGGTGCTGACGGCTACGCCGATCCCCCGCACGCTGGCGATGAGTTCTTACGCCGACCTTGACGTCTCCTCCATCGATGAACTGCCACCTGGCCGTACGCCGGTGCAGACGGTGGCGGTCTCCAACGCGCGTCGTGCCGAAGTGATCGAGCGCATCCGCGCCGCCTGCACGGAAGGGCGGCAGGCCTACTGGGTATGCACGCTGATCGAGGAATCCGAGCAGTTGCGAGCGCAAGCGGCGGAGGTGGCGCACGCGGAACTCTCCGCCGCACTCGGCGGTTGCGGGGTCGGCCTGATCCACGGGCGCATGAAGCCGAAGGAGAAGCAGGCGGTCATGGACGCGTTCAAAGGCGGCGGCCTGGCCGTGCTGGTGGCCACCACGGTCATCGAGGTCGGCGTGGACGTACCCAATGCCAGCCTGATGGTGATCGAGAACAGCGAGCGGCTCGGCCTTGCCCAGCTGCACCAGTTGCGTGGCCGCGTCGGCCGCGGCGCGGTGGCGTCCAACTGCGTGCTGCTCTACCAGCCCCCGCTGGGCCAGCTCGCGCGCGAGCGGCTCAATGTGATGCGCGAGACCTGCGACGGCTTCCGCATCGCCGAGAAGGACCTGGAATTGCGTGGTCCGGGCGAGGTGCTCGGCACGCGCCAGACCGGCCAGCTCGCCTTTCGCATCGCCGATCTCGCGCGCGACGCGTATTTGCTGCCGGCGGTGCAGCAGGTCGGCCAAGCCATGCTTAAGGAGCAGCCGCGCGCGGCCGAACGGCTGATCGAACGCTGGATCGGCGCTGCGGCGCGCTATGTTCATGCCTGAGCGTGCGTGGCTGCACGCGCAACCGCCTTCGATCCAACGCGCCGAACGGATGTCGGCTGCCGTGCCCGATGCCCTAAGCTAGCCGTTTTGCCCCAGGCTCCGCATGACTCGACCACAGCTCCTGATCGATACCGACCCTGGCGTGGACGACGCGCTGGCCATCCTGATGGCGTATGCGCACGCCGACGTCGCCGGCCTTTCCATCGCGGCCGGCAACGTGGGCCTGGAACACACGGTGCGCAACGCGCGCGTGCTGGTCAAGCTGCTGGGCGCCGGCACGCCGGTATTCCCGGGATGTGCCACGCCCCTGGTGCGCCTGCCCGAGGAAGATGCGGCGTTCGTGCATGGCCGCGACGGCTTCGGTGACGTCGGCTTCGCCGATCCTGGCCACCCGGCTGCCGACGAAGCGGCGGCGCTGGCATTGCTGCGCCTGACCCGGGAGCGCCCCGGTGAATTGACGCTGGTCGCGCTGGCGCCGCTGACCAACGTGGCGCTGGCACTGCGGCTGGATCCGACCCTGCCGCGGAGGGTGAAGCGGCTGGTGGTGATGGGGGGCGCGGTAACCGGGCAGGGCAACACCGGCCGCGTACCCGCCGAGTTCAACGTCGGCTTCGACCCCGAGGCCGCGCATGTGGTGTTCGAGGCCTTCGGGGATTTCGATCTGGTCGACTGGGAACTGACCCTGCGTCATGCCTTCGACGAGGACGTGTTCGACGGCTGGATCGTGGCCGGGGACGGGCGCGCGCAGTTCTACGCCGACATCTGCAAGGTGGCGCGCAGGGCCAACCGCGAGCGCGGCCGGCGCGGCATCATCGCCGCCGACGCGCTGGCGATGGCCGTGGCGATCGACCCGGCGGTGGTGGTGCGCAGCGAGCGGCGCGCGGTGGCGGTGGAACTGGACGGTCGGCTGACCCGGGGCGCCACCGTGGTGGACTGGTCCGGCCGGCTGGGTCGCCCTGTCAACGCCAACGTGGTGCTGGAGCTGGACCAGGAGCGGTTCGCGGCCATGGTGCAACGGGCGCTCGGGGTGTACTGAGCTGCGCTGGCGTGTGGGCGGCGGGCTCTCCGCTTCCAAAGGCAAGTTGACCCCGCCGTCACCCGGTCGCTACAATGCCGCTCTTTTCACCCGCCGCTTTGAGTCCGTCATGAAGCCCGATATCCATCCCAACTACCGCCCGGTGGTGTTCCAGGACCTGTCGTCCGACTTCGCGTTTCTGACGCGCTCGACGATCTCCACCAAGGAAACCGTCAAGTGGGAAGACGGCAACGAGTACCCGCTGGTCAAGGTGGATATCTCCAGCCATTCGCACCCGTTCTACACCGGCAAGCAGAAGAACATCGACGCTGGCGGCCGCGTGGACAAGTTCCGCCGTCGCTACGGCCAGAAGTAAGCCGGTCGCACCCGGGCCTGCCGCCGCGGCAGTGGCGGGCCAGTGAATCGACGCAGGACACGGGGCGGGCCAGCGGCTCGCCCCGTGTCCTTTTGCATGCCCGTCGGTCCATCCGCGGGCGGATGTTGAGGCGGCCGATGTGCGATAATGCGTCGGTTGCATCGACCGCTTTCCCCAGCGCGATGCCATTCCCTTGCCGGGTGGTGCCTTTTCGCGGATGCCTCCGGTACGTCTTTTGCGAAGGAGGTTCCCGTGTCCGATCCGAAGGTCGTCAAGCTCGTCGATGAATCGAGCAACCGCAGCAGCACGCTGCCCCTGCTGAGCGGCACGCTGGGGCCTTCGTGCATCGACCTGGGCACGCTGTACAAGGACACCGGCCACTTCACCTACGACCCGGGTTTCGGTTCGACCGCCAGCACCAAGAGCGCGATCACCTACATCGACGGCGACAAGGGCGTGCTGCTGTACCGCGGCTACCCGATCGAGCAGTTGGCCGAGAAGTCGACCTTCCTCGAAGTGGCCTACCTGCTGCTCAACGGCGAGCTGCCGAAGAAGGGCGAGTTCGCGACCTTCGAGCACCAGATCACGCATCACACGATGATGCACGAGTCGCTGAAGAACTTCTTCCAGGGTTTCCATCACGACGCGCACCCGATGGCGATGCTCGCCGCTTCGGTCGCCTCGCTGTCGGCGTTCTACCACGACGACCTCAACGTCGACGATCCGAATGACCGCAAGCTTGCCGCGATCCGGCTGATCGCCAAGATGCCGACGATCGCCGCGGCCTGCTACCGCTACTCGATAGGCTGGCCGTTCCGTTATCCGCGGAACAACCTCGAGTATGTCGAGCGCTTCCTGCACATGATGTTCGAAGTACCAAGCGAGCCGCTGCAGCTGAACCCGGTGGCGGCCAAGGCGCTGGACCTGCTGTTCATCCTGCACGCCGACCACGAGCAGAACGCCTCCACGTCGACCGTGCGGCTGGTCGGTTCCACCGGCGCCAACCCGTATGCATCGATCGCCGCGGGCATCACCGCGCTGTGGGGCCCCGCGCACGGCGGCGCCAACGAGGCGGTGCTGGAGATGCTGCAGGAAATCGGTACGCCCGACCGCGTGGAGACTGCGGTCAACCGCGCCAAGGACAAGAACGACAACTTCCGCCTGATGGGTTTCGGCCACCGCGTCTACAAGAACTTCGACCCGCGCGCCAAGATCATCCGCGAGATGTGCCACAAGGTGCTCAACGAGCTGGGCGTGAACGATCCGCTGCTGGACGTGGCGATGAAGCTGGAAGAGGCCGCGCTGAAGGACGATTATTTCGTCGAGCGCAAGCTCTATCCGAACGTCGACTTCTACTCGGGCATCATCTACAAGGCGCTGGGCATTCCGACGGAGATGTTCACCGTGATGTTCGCCATCGCGCGTACTGCCGGCTGGATTTCGCACTGGATCGAGCAGCACGAGACGCCGGGATCGCGCATCGGCCGCCCGCGCCAGATCTATACCGGCGCGGACGTGCGCGATTACACCGCCGTCGACAAGCGCTGAACGCAGCGGCTGCGTCGATACGAAAGAGCCCCGGCCATGCCGGGGCTCTTTCGTTTGGAGTCCTCGCGGAGGCGCCGTTGGGCGCTACCGCGCGGCAGTTGCTGCAGGTGGATCCGGGCCGGTGCGCTTCCGCGAAGCAGATGCTTAGCGGCGGGCCGCGGCCAGCATGCGTTCGAACTCGTCGGCGGCGTCCGGTTCGGCCAGCAGCTCCTTGACCGCCCCCAGTGACGCGCGCCGCATCGGTTTCTCGTCGATGCGGTCCAGCGGCGCCTGGCGCAGGGCATCGCGCGGCATCACCGTGAGGTCGAACGGCAGGCCGTCTGCGGCGAACAGCAGCACCGGATAGTCGGCCTGTTCCTCCCGGCTGAGCCGCAGCCGGCGGGTCTGCACCTCGGCCGGAACACCGTGCTCGCGCAGAAACAGCGCCACTTCATCCGGGTCGTCGCTGAACACGTGCAGGCAGACGGCAGAGTGTGCGTCGGCCGTGCCTTCCAGCACCGGGCCAACCAACCGCGGATCGAAACGGCCGAGGAACCGCATGGCCTCCAGCGCACCTTCGCGGCGCACCTTGAGTTGCTGCGGCTGGCTGTCCGCATCGAACAGGCGCTGGCGTTCGCGCAGCGCCTGTTCGATTTCCTGGTTGCGCGGCAGCGCCTGCGCGTCCTGGATGCCCAGCCGTTCGGCGGCCTTTAGCTTGGCGTGGTGGAAGTCGCGGATGCCGTGCTCGCTCATCAGGCGGGCGGCCTCCTGGGCCACCCGCAAGCGGTTGCGTTGCTGGCGATCGTGCGCATGGATGCGATGGTGTTCGCCGCGTGCCATGTCACTCCTCCGGTAAGGCCGGACCGGCAGCAGAGCCGATCCGGCGTGAGTGGTCCGTCGCCGTCAGAAAATATCGTACGGATGCTGCTCGTCCTGGTTCTGCTGCTGCTGCGCGGCCTGGGCGCGCAGGCGATCGACGTCCTCCACCTTGAAGATCTCGCTCATCGAGTTCGGATCGTCCGGCGAGGTGGGCAGGCCGCTCTGGCGGTTGATCTGCACCGTGGCGATGCCCGGCGGCATCGGCAGCGCGTTGGGCGGCGCGCCCTTGAGTACCGTGCCCATGTATTCCATCCAGATCGGCAGCGCCGCCTGTGCGCCGAACTCGCCCACGCCGTTGGCCCGGCCGAGCGAGCTGAAGTCGTCGAAGCCCACCCACACCGAGGTGGCCAAATCCCCATTGAAGCCGACGAACCAGGCATCACGGTGGTCATTGGTCGAGCCGGTCTTGCCAGCCAGGTCTTCGCGTCCCAGCGCCTTGGCCGCGAAGCCAGTGCCGCGCAGGATCACGTCCTTCATCAGCGAAGTGATGAGGTAGTCGTTGCGCACGTCGATGACCTGCGGTGCGAGCAGCGGCGGGTGCGTAGCCTCGCCGTGCGCGTCGGCCGGCAGCACCGCATCGCCGACGCCGGCGACGGTGCTGGCCCCGGCCGGCACCGCGGCGATCGCGTTGGCTGGATGGCCGCCCACGTCCGCCGGCGGCGGGCCGGGCGGGCGGGTGTCGAGCAGGCGTTCCTGGCAGGTTCGGCACGCGCGGGTCGGGTTGGCGACGTAGACCGGCTTACCGTCGCGATCGTCGATCTCCTTGATGAAGTACGGCGTGACCAGGTAGCCGCCGTTGGCGAACACGGCGTAGCCGCGCGCCATGCCCATCGGCGAGACCGACGCGGTGCCGAGCGCCATCGACAGGTTGTTGGGCAGCGCATCGATCGGAAAGCCGAAGCGGGTGATGTAGTCGCGCGCGAAGCGCACGCCGATCGCGTCGAGCAGGCGCACCGAGACCAGGTTCTTCGACTGCACCAGCGCTTCGCGCAGGCGCATCGGACCGTCGAACTTGCCGTCGTCGTTCTCCGGCGTCCACAGGCCGTTCGGCCGCGACGGGTCAGGCAGGGCGAGCGGCGCGTCATTGACGATCGACGCCGGCGTGAAGCCGCGTTCGAAGGCCGCCGAGTACAGGTAGGGCTTGAAGCTGGAACCGGGCTGGCGCGCGGCCATCACGGCACGGTTGAACTTGCTGCGCAAGAAGCTGAAACCGCCGACCAGCGCCTGGATCGAGCCGTCCTCCGGGTTCACCGACACCAGCGCACCCTGCACCTTGGGCAGTTGCGCCAGCTCCCAGTCACCCTTGTCGTTGCGCGCCACGCGCACGATGTCGCCACGCTTGAGCACTGCATCGACGCTCTTGGGGGCGGCGCCGATGTGATTCTCGTTGCGGTAGGGGCGTGCCCAGGCCATCGCATCCAGGCCCAATTGCACGGTCTGGTGACTGGACAGGTAAAGCGTGGCCAGGCTCGGGCTGACCGCGGTGACGATCGCCGGCTGCATGCCGGAGATGTCCGTATAGCCGGAAAGCAGGCGATCCAGGCCCTCGTTGCCGGCGTCGGGCGGCAGCTCCTGATGTGCCTCGGGGCCACGCCAGCCGTGGCGGCGGTCATAGGCGACCAGGCCATCGCGCATCGAGTCGATGGCGGCCTGCTGGCGCGTGCTGGTCACCGTGGTACGCACCACGTAGCCCTCGGTCAGCGCATCGTTGCCCAGCCGGTCGAGCGCCTGCAGGCGAACCATCTCGGCAAGGTAGGGCGCATCCACCTCGATCGGCTGTTCGTGTGGGAATGCGTCGTTCGGTTCGCTGATTGCCTGCTCGTACTCGGCCTTGCTGATGTAGCGATGCTCCAGCATCTGTCCCAGTACCCAGTTACGACGCGCCAACATGCGCTTGGGGCTATTGATCGGGTTGACCAGCGAGGGCAGCTGGAAGGTCGAGGCGATGGTCGCGCATTGGGCGATGGTCAGCTGGTCCAGCGTCTTGCCGTAGTAGTACTCGGCCGCCGCGGCCACGCCGTAGGCGCGGTGGCCCAGGAACATCTTGTTGAGGTAGAGCTCCAGGATCTGGTCCTTGGTCAGCTCGTTCTCTATGCGCAGCGCGATGAAGATCTCGATGAGCTTGCGCGAGTAGAGCTTCTCGGGGCTCAGGAAGAAGTTGCGTGCCACCTGCTGCGTGATGGTCGAGCCGCCCGGGCCCTTGTCACCGCCGGAGATGATCACGTGCCAGCCGGCGCGTGCGATGCCGTGCCAGTCCACGCCCGGATGGTTGTAGAAGTCGGCGTCCTCGGCCGACAGCACGGCGTGCTTGAGCTTGTCGGGGACGTTGGCGATTTCGACCGGAATGCGGCGCGTCTCGCCGAAGGTGGCGATCAGCTTGCCGTCGGCGCTGAGCACTCGCAGCGGCACCTGCATGTGGTAGTCCTTCAGCACCGCCACCGAGGGCAGGCGAGGGGCGATCAGCCAGTAGGCGACTCCGACGGCGGCGATGGCCAGGACGAATCCGGTGAGGGCCAGGACCAGGGCCCAGCGCAGCAGACGCTTGAAAATTTGCATGGTTTGGAAGAGCGAGACTCAAGTCAAAACAACGTCGAGTATAGATGTTGCACTATCGATCGCCCGCCCGACCCGGGGCTGGATCGCGAAAACGGCCCGTCAGGGGCGGCGTCAACCAAATGTGCAGGTCATCACGTCATTTTGTTGAGAAAGTTGTCGTAGGCCGTTGCCATTGCGTTAAATTTTGGATCTAATGCCAACGCGCATCCGCCGGTTTCCGGCCCGGGCGCAAGGGGCAAGGGGGAAAATCGTGGGTCTGTTTACACCCAAGAAGCCGCCGCTGATCGGCGTCGACATCAGCTCGACTGCGGTCAAGCTGCTACAGCTGAGCCAGGCCGGCGGGCGCTATCGCGTGGAGCACTACGCGGTCGAGCCGCTGCCCCCCAATGCCGTGGTCGAGAAGAACATCGTCGAGGTCGAGGCGGTGGGCGAGGCGATCCGCCGGGCGTTGGCGCGTTCGGGCTCCAAGCTCAAGCATGCGTCTGCCGCCGTCGCCGGTTCGGCCGTGATCACGCGCATCGTGCCGATGTCGGCCGATCTGTCCGAGGAAGACCTCGAGGGCCAGATCCAGGTCGAGGCGAACCAGTACATCCCGTACCCGATCGACGAGGTCAGCCTGGACTTCGAGGTGCTCGGCCCGGTGCGCGACAACCCGGACATGAACAACGTGCTGCTGGCTGCGTCGCGCACCGAAAACGTGGACATGCGCGTGGCCGCGCTCGACCTGGGCGGCTTGACCGCGCGGGTAATCGACGTGGAGGCCTTCGCGATGGAAAACGCCTTCACGATGCTGGTCGACCAGCTCAACGTCAGCCGCGACGCGCTGGTCGCCGTGGTGGACATCGGCGCCACCATGACCACGCTGTCGGTACTGCGCCACCAGCGGACCATCTATTCGCGCGAACAGGTGTTCGGCGGCAAGCAGCTGACCGACGAAATCATGCGCCGCTACGGCCTGTCCTACGAGGAGGCCGGCCGCGCCAAGCGCAAGGGCGGCCTGCCCGAGTCGTACGAAGCCGAGGCGCTGGAACCGTTCAAGGAAGCGCTGATCCAGCAGATCAGCCGCCTGCTGCAGTTCTTCTTCGCCGGCAGCGAGTACAGCAAGGTCGACCAGGTGGTGCTGGCCGGCGGTTGCGCCTCGATCGAGGGACTGTGCCCGATGCTGGAGGAACAGCTGGGCGTGCCCTGCATGGTGGCCAACCCGCTGGCGCGCATGTCGCTATCGCCCAAGGTGCAGGCGCAGTCGCTCGCGCAGGATGCCCCGGCCCTGATGATCGCCGTCGGCCTGGCGCTCAGGAGTTTCGACTGATGGCACACATCAACCTACTTCCCTGGCGCGCCGAGCGGCGCAAGCAGCGTGAGCGGGAATTCTTCCTGCAGCTGGGCGCGGCCCTCGCGGCAGCGGTCGTGGTCGTGCTGCTGTGGGTGTTCTGGATGAACCTGCGCATCGACAACCAGAACGAGCGCAACGCCTACCTGCAGGGCGAGATCAAGCAGTTGGACGAGCGCATCGCCAAGATCAAGGACCTCGAGAAGGTCCGCCAGCGCCTGCTCGCGCGCAAGCAGATCATCGAGCAGCTGCAGGCCAACCGTTCGCAGATGGTCCACCTCTTCGATGAGCTGGTGAAGACGATCCCCTCCAGCGTGCGCCTGACCAGCATGAAACAGAATGGCGATTCGATGGTTCTCTCCGGTCTTGCACAGTCCAACGCCAGCGTGGCCGAGTACATGCGCAACCTCGATGCCTCGCCGTGGATGGCCGGCGCCGACCTGGACAAGACCGAGATCAAGTACCGCTCCGGTCGGATGCCCTACACCTTTGGCCTGAACGTGAAGCTCAGCCAGCCCAGCGAGGAGGAGCAGGCCAAGACGCCGGTATTGCTGCAGGGGAATGGCAAGCCTGCGGCGGCGGCACCCAATGCCGCGGCCGTCAGCGGGGGGGGCGGCAAATGAAGTTCTTCGATGAATTGCGCAGCCTCGACCGCAACAACATCGGTGGCTGGTCGAAGTCGATCAAGATCTTCTTCACCGTACTGGTGTTCCTGATCGTTGTGCTCCTGGGCTGGTACCTGCTCGTCAGCGACCAGCAGGACTCGCTGACCAGCCTGGCCTCGAAGGAGGACTCGCTCAAGCAGGAGTTCACCCAGAAGCAGGCCAAGTCGGTCAACCTGGAGGCGCTGCAGCAGCAGCTTGACGAGATGCAGGACATGCTGCGCCAGTTGCTGCGCCAGCTGCCCAGCAAGACGGAGATGCCCGAACTGCTGGTGGATATCTCGCAAACGGCATTGGCCTCCGGCCTGGAGATCCAGGTGTTCGATCCGGGCAGCGAGCATCCGAAGGACTTCTACGCCGAAGAACCGATCAATCTGAAGATGGTCGGCACCTACCACCAGTTCGGCAACTTCATCAGCGGCGTGGCCTCGTTGCCGCGCGTGGTGATCCTGACCATGCACGATGTTTCGCTGTCCACCCAGCAGCCCCTCGGCGCCAACGGCGAGCCGCCACCCGGTGGACAACTGGTGCTGCAGGGCACGGTCAAGACCTACCGCTACCTGGAAGACAACGAGACCGGGAGCAAGCCCGCGAAGGGCAAGGCAAGGGGGCATAAATGAGCAGGTTGATTGCCATCAGGCCTGGCCACTTTGCGCGGTTGGTGTTGATGCTCGGCGCACTGCTGGTGCTGGCCGGTTGCACCCGGGGCATGTCCGACCTGCGCGACTGGGTCGCACAGGAGAAGAGCAAGAAAGGGACACCGATCCCACCCTTGCCGGTCATCAAGACCTTCGAGACCTTCCAGTATTCCGACGAAGGCAAGCGCGATCCGTTCAGCGCAAGCACGGCGGAAATGCAGCCCACCAGCTCGACCAGCGGGCCCCGTCCGGACGAGGGCCGGTCCAAGGAGCCGCTGGAGATGTTCGCGCTGGACAGCCTGAAGATGGTCGGCACGGTCGGCACCGGCGTCGGCATGGAAGCGCTGGTGAAAGACCCCGGTGGCGTGATCCATCGTGTCCATCGCAATGAATACATGGGGCAGAACTACGGCCGGATCGTGGATATCGCGGAAGACCATATCGACCTGGTCGAACTGGTCTCCAATGGCAATGGCGGCTGGATGGAACGTTCGGCCAGCATCGGGCTCGGCGACAAATGAACACAGGGGCTGACGTAATGAGCAACCACTTCCAACCTGTCCGGGGCCGAGCCATGCGTCATGCACGCCGTTGCCTGATGGGCCTGCTGATGGTCGCCGCGGCATGGACGGGTGATGCCCTGGCGGCCACCAACACGCTCAAGGGAATCAGCTACGACACGCTGCCTGGCGGCCGCGTCGAGGTGCACATGAACTTCGCCGGCGGCCCGCCGCCCGAGCCGCGCATCTTCACCACCGGCAACCCGCCGCGCATCGCGGTGGATTTCGCCGATACCACCAACGCGGCCCAGCGCCATCTCGACGTCGGCAAGGGCTCGACCTCCGGTGTCTCGGCGGTGTCGGCCGGAGGCCGCACCCGCGTGGTGGTCGAACTGATGCGCGAGGCGTCCTACCGCACGCGCGTCGACGGTAACGACCTGGTGCTGACCGTCAACAACGGCAGCGATGCGCAGACCATCACCACCGCCTCGGCCATCGATCCGACCAAGGCGCTGCCGTCGGCCATGAACGGCCCGTCGGTCTCCGGCATCGACTTTCGCCGCGGTCCGAACGGCGAGGGCCGGGTGCTGGTCAGTTTCAGCAGTGCGGGTGCCGATGCCGACATGCGTCGCGAAGGCGACAAGCTGATCGTCAACCTGAGCCACGTGACGCTGCCGGCCAGCCAGGCGCAGCGCCTGGACGTGCTGGACTTCGCCACGCCGGTGGAATCGATCAACACCCATGCCGGCATGGGTGGCGGCGCGCGCATGGAAATCGCCTTCAAGGGCAACGTGGAAACCTCCTCCTACCAGACCGCCGACCAGTACGTGGTCGAGGTCGCGCCCAAGAAGGATGCAGCCGCCGACGGCAAGCTGGCCAAGGGCCAGCCGCCGGTCTACAGCGGCACCCGCGTGACCTTCAACTTCCAGGACATCCCGGTGCGTGCCGCCCTGCAGTTCATTGCAGAGATGTCCAAGAAGAACCTGGTCGTGGCCGACAGCGTCGGTGGCAGCGTCACCCTGCGACTGGTCAACGTGCCGTGGGACCAGGCGCTGGACGTGATCCTGCGCGCCAAGGGCCTGGACAAGCGCCAGGACGGCAATGTCATCTGGATCGCTCCGCAGCAGGAGCTGGCCAGCTACGAGCAGAGCCTGGCCGAGGCGCGCCTGAAGGCCGAGGACACCGCCGAGCTGGTCACCGACTACGTGCCGATCAGCTACGGCAAGGCGGCCGACATCGCCAAGCTGTTGACCACCGGCAGCAAGAGCGGTGGCGGCGGTGGCGGGACCGGTGGCACCCGCGGTTTCCTGTCCCCGCGCGGCAGCGTGTCGTTCGACGAACGCACCAATACCCTGCTGCTCAACGAGACGCCCGACAAGATTCGCGAGTTGCGCCAGCTGATCACCGTGCTCGACCGCCCGGTGCAGCAGGTGCTGATCGAATCGCGCATCGTGGTGGCGACTGACGATTTCACCCGCGAGCTGGGCGTGAAGTGGGGTGTGCAGGGCTTGCACACCACCAGCGGCGGCAACGTGATCACCACCGCCCCGCAGGGCGGCGCCAACGGCGCGGCCAGCCTGGCGATCGAGCGCGGCAACAACAACTCCGGCGCGAGCAACGCGAGCGGCGTGACCACCTACCAGACCGGCTCGGGCGGCTTCAACGTCAACCTGCCGGCGGCCAATCCGATGGGCAGCTTCGGCCTGGCCATCCTGGGCGCCAATTACCTGGTCGACCTGGAGCTTTCGGCCGCACAGACCGAAGGCCGTGGCGAGGTCATCTCCAGCCCGCGCGTGATCACTGCCAACCAGCAGGAGGCCGTGATCCGCCAGGGCCAGCAGATCGGCTACGTGACCTACCAGAACAGCGCCACCGGCGCCGCCGGCAGCGGCACTGCCACGGTGCAGTTCAAGGACGCCGTGCTGGAGCTGCGCGTGACCCCGACGATCACCGCCGACAGCCGCGTGTACCTGAAGATCAACGTCAAGAAGGACGCGCTGGCCAAGTTCATCGACGCCCCGGGCAGCGGCCAGGTGCCGCAGATCGACACGCGCGAGATCAATACCTCGGTGCTGGTGGACAACGGCCAGACCGTCGTGCTCGGCGGCATCTATGAGATCACCAAGGCCAACACCATCAGCAAGGTCCCGGGGTTGGGCGATATCCCCGGCCTGGGCGCGTTGTTCCGCCACACCGTGAAGAACAACAGCAAGGCCGAGCTGCTTATCTTCGTGACGCCGCGGATCCTCAGCGACACATTGCAGTAAGCACGCAGAGCCCAAGGCAAGAGAAAGGGCGGCTTCGGCCGCCCTTTCTCGTTTCCGCCAGCGGCAAGTCCGGTGACCGGGTGCTATGCAGTCCGGCACACGCGGCCCTTGCGCCGCCCTCCGTAAACTTCCGCCCGTTGTCGCGGTCAGTACCGCGTCGCCCCCTTGGATTGCCGATGGACACACCGCACACCGCCACGCCGGACCGCCTGCAACAGGCCTTCGTACACCTGCGCGAGGAACTGCAGCGCGAGGTGATCGGGCAGCCGCACCTCATCGATTGCCTGCTGATCGCCCTGTTGGCCGATGGCCATCTGCTGGTCGAAGGCGCGCCGGGGCTGGCCAAGACCACTGCGGTCAAGGCATTGGCCGCGCGGATCGAAGCCGATTTCCACCGCGTGCAGTTCACCCCCGACCTGCTGCCGGCCGACCTCACCGGCACCGACGTGTTCCGTCCGCAGGCAGGCAGTTTCGAGTTCGAGCGAGGCCCGCTGTTCCATAACATCGTGCTCGCTGACGAGATCAACCGCGCGCCGGCCAAGGTGCAGTCGGCGTTGCTGGAGGCGATGGCCGAACGGCAGATCACCGTCGGCCGCAGCACCTGGCGCCTGCCGGACCTGTTCCTGGTGATGGCGACGCAAAACCCGATCGAGCAGGAAGGCACCTTCGCACTGCCGGAGGCGCAGCTGGACCGCTTCGTGATGCATGTCACGATCGGCTATCCGGACGCCGCCTCGGAACTGGCCATCCTCAAGCTCGCCCGCGAGCAGGCCCGCCGCGTGCTGCACCCGGCCGCGCCGCCGCGTGCGTTGCTCACCCAGGCCGACGTGTTCGCCGCGCGCGATGCCGCGCTTGCTGTGCACATGGCACCGGCGCTGGAGGAATACCTCGCCCAGTTGGTGCTGGCCACCCGCGATGCCGGCCGCTACGGCCAGGAGCTCGAGCGCTGGATCGCCTGGGGCGCAAGCCCGCGCGCCACCATCGCGCTGGATCGCTGTTCCCGCGCGCACGCCTGGCTGGCCGGGCGCGACTACGCGTTGCCGGAGGACGTGCACGGGGTCGTGCACGAGGTCCTGCGCCATCGCGTGCTGCTCAGCTATGAGGCCGAGGCCGAGGGCGTGCGCAGCGACCAGGTGATCGACCGCCTGCTGGACCTCGTGCCGCTGCCGTGATGCCCGCCGTTCCCGTGCGTGCCGATGGCGATGGTCGCGCCCGCGTGTCGCTCGCCGAGCTGATCGCACTGCGCGCGCGCGTGGGCCGGGTCCGGCCCCAGCCGCTCAACAGCCGGGCGCTGGCCGCAGGGCAACGTTCGAGCCGGCTCTACGGTCGCGGCATGGATTACGCCGAGTCGCGGGTCTACCAACCCGGTGATGACGTACGTCGGCTCGACTGGCGGCTCACCGCACGCAGTGGCGAGCTGCATACCAAGCTGTTCCAGGAAGAACGCGAAGGACGCCTGCTGGTATTGCTCGACACTCACGCGAGCATGCGCTTTGGTACCCGCGTGCGCTTCAAATCGGTGCAGGCCGCGCGCGCAGCGGCGATCGCTGGCTGGTATGCGGTGCGCGCCGGCGAGCGGGTCGGCGCAATGGCCTTCGGCAGTTGCCGGCAATTGCTCAAGCCGCAGGGCGGCCCGCGTGGTGCGGTCGCCTTGTGCGGGGCGCTGTCCGAGTGGGACGGCGCCGCGCGTGCTGTCGAGGCGGCCGAACCGCTGTCCGAAGCGCTTGCGCGCGGTGGCCGCCTGCATGGCGCCAACCGCGTGCTGCTGATCAGCGATGGCATGAGCTGCGACGACGCGGCTCGCGGTCGCCTGCGTGAGTTGACCCGGCATGCCAGTGTCGCCGTCCTGGTGGTGGCCGACGCGCTCGAACTCGCATTGCCGCCACCCGGGCGGTATCCGCTCGAGCACGCCGGCCGGCGCCGCGAAGTCAGCCTGCTGGGCATGCGCCAGCGCACTGAGTTCCAGCGGGCGCTGGGTGCCGGCCAGGCCCGCCTGGGTGCGCTGGCCCAGGGGCTGGGACTGCGCTGGCGCAGCATCGACACGGTGGCCGATCCGCTCGAGGCCATCACGGCCTTGCTCGGTGCGAGGCAGGCGCGATGACCTGGCACCTGCCAACGCCGGACGGACCGGCCCTGCGCGACATCCATCCGCCGCCGCCGCCGCCGTGGTGGCCGCCGGCACCGGGATGGTGGTTGCTGGCGGCGCTGGTTTTACTGTTGGTCGGCAGTGGCGCATGGCTGTGGCTGCGCGCACGTCGCCGGCGTCGTGCGCGCGCAGGCATCCTGGCCGAGGTCGATGCGTTGGCCACGTGCCATGCCGGCGATGCGCAGGCGCTGGCCGCGGGACTGCACCAGCTGCTGCGGCGTGTGGCGCGGTTGTACGATCCGGCTGCCGCGCATTTGCGTGGAGAGGCCTGGCGCGAGGCTCTGGCGCGCGCGCCGGTCGATGCGGACACGCTGCAGCGGCTGCTCGCGCTGGAGCCGGCCATGTACCGGCCTCAGCCCTACGACACCAGCGCGGCGCTGGCCGCGGTGCGCCGCTGGCTGTGCGCCGCGCTCGCCGTGCAGAACCGGAGGGCGCGGCGTGCCTGATTTCAGCTGGCCCGACTTCGCCTGGCCCTGGGTCGTGCTGCTGCTGCCGTTGCCATGGCTGCTGCGCCGCTGGTTGCATCCCCTGCCGCCAGGCCAGGCGCTGCATCTGCCGCACCCGGGCGTCGCGTTGGCGGCGATCGAGCGGCGCCCCGGCCGCGGCGCGGCCGGCTGGTGGCTCGCGCTGGCCTGGTTGTGCCTGATCGCCGCCGCCGCGCGGCCGCAATGGGTCGGTCCGCCGCAGGCGCAGCAGCGCAGCGGGCGAGCCATGCTGCTGGCGATCGACCTGTCCGGCAGCATGCGTACCGAAGACATGCAACTGGCCGGCCAGGACGTCAGCCGCTTCGAGGCAGTCGAGGCGATCGCCGGCGACTTCATCACGCGCCGGGCAGGCGATGAACTCGGCTTGGTGTTGTTCGGCAGCCGCGCCTTTCTGGTCACGCCGCTGACCTACGATCTCGGCGCGGTGCGTGCGCAGCTGAAGGGTGCCGCGGTGGGACTGGCCGGCACCGAGACCGCCATCGGCGACGCCATCGCGGTAGCGGTCAAGCGGCTGGCGGGCCTGCCGCAGCAGGCGCGCGTGCTGGTCCTGCTCACCGATGGCGTCAACAACGCCGGCAGCATCTCGCCCGAGCAGGCCGCGGCGGCGGCCAAGGCGGCCGGCGTGCGTGTCTACACCATCGGTGTCGGTGCGACGCAGATGCGCGTGCCCGATTTCTTCGGCATGCGGCTGGTCAATCCTTCCGCCGACCTGGACGAGGCCATGCTCACGCGCATTGCCAACCAGACCGGCGGACGCTTCTTCCGCGCCACCGACACCCACGCGCTGGCGGAGGCCTATCGCGCCATCGATGCGCTGGAACCCATGCCGCAACACGGGCCGGTGCTGCGCCCCCGCCATGAGCTGTTCCGCTGGCCGCTGGGCGCGGCAATGTTGCTGCTCGCGCTGGTCCTGATGATGCGCGCGGGCAGCGTGCGGGAGCGCGCGGCATGAGCGAAGCGCTGCATCAGTTCCATTTCCTGCGGCCGGGCTGGCTGTGGCTGCTGCTCGCGCTGCCGCTGGTCGCAGCGCTGGCGATGCGTGGGCAGGGCGCGCGCGCGCAACTGGAACGGCTGGTCGATCCCGAGCTGCTGCCTTATCTGTTGCAGGGCCATGCGCAATCCCGCGGCGTGCCGCCCGCGTTACTGGCCTTCGGCTGGCTGCTGGCGGCGCTGGCCTTTGCCGGGCCGAGCTGGAGCCGCGTGCCGCAGCCGCTGTTCGCCGATCGCGCCGCGCAGGTGGTGGCGATCTCGCTGTCGCAACACATGCTTTCGCGCGACGTCACGCCGAGCCGGCTCGACCGCGCCCGCTACAAGGCGCGCGACCTGTTCGCGGCCAACCGCGGCGGGCTCAACGGATTGGTCGCCTACGCAGGGGAGGCGTTCGTGGTCGCGCCGCTGACCAGCGATGCCAACAGCCTCAACGACCTGCTCGACGCGCTGGCGCCCGACACCATGCCGGTCGAAGGCGACAACGCAGCCGCGGCGATCGCGCGCGGCGCCGAACTCATCCGCGATGCCCACGTTGGCGGCGGCTCGCTGGTGCTGATCACCGACGACGCCGACACGGATGCGCAAAAGGCCGCGCGCCAGGCACGCGCCGAAGGCGTCCACGTGTCGGTCCTGGGCGTGGGCACGGCCAGGGGTGGGCCGGTGCCACTGGCCGAAGGCGGCTTCCTGCGCGATGCCCAGGGCAACGTCGCTATGGCCGGACGCGATGACGCGGCGCTGGCGGCGCTGGCCGCGGCCGGCGGCGGGCGCTATGTCCCCATGCGCGACGACCGCGCGGACATCGCAAACCTGCAGGAACAACTGCGCAGCGGCGACGCAGGCGCCGCCACCGGCCAGGACAGCGCGCAGTGGGAGGATCGCGGCCCCTGGCTGCTGCTGCCGCTGCTGCCATTGCTGGCGCTGGCCTTCCGCCGCGGCTGGCTGTTGCTGTTGCCGCTGGTGCTGTTGCCGCTGCTGCCGGGGCGCGCCGAAGCGGGCACCTGGCAGGACCTGTGGCAGCGCCGTGACCAGCAGGCGGCGCACGCGCTGGACGATGGACACGCCAGGCAGGCAGCCGCACTGGCCCGGGATCCGGCGTTGCGCGGCACCGCCGCCTATCGCGCCGGTGACTACGCCAAGGCGATCGAGGCGCTGCATCCGCTCGGCTCCACCGATGCCCAATACAACCTCGGCAACGCGCTGGCCAAGGCCGGCCGCTACCAGGAGGCGCTGGCGGCCTACGACCGCGCGCTCGCGCTCGACCCGCACAACGCCGACGCCGCGGCCAATCGCAAGGCGGTCGAGGACTGGCTGCGCCGGCAGCCGCCCAAACAGGATTCCCCGAACGACGCACGGAACCAGGGCGGCGGCAAGTCCTCGAAGTCCAAACAGGGACAGGGCGACGAGCAGTCGAAGAAGGACAGCCAGGGCAACCGCCGTGGCGAGCAACAGGACGGCCGCCAGGACAACCAGGGGCAGCAGGGCCAGGGCCAGGGCCAGCAACAGTCCGATGCCCAGGGCGCCAAGGACCAGGCCGGCCAGCACGACGGCAAGCAGCAGGAACAGCAAGGCGCCAATCGTCCGCTGACACCGCAGGAACAGGCCGAGCAGCAGGCCCGCACGGCACGTGCGGGGCAGGCGCTCAAGCAACAGATGGATCGCGCGCTGGCCGCATCCCGCAAGGCCAAGGGCAACGAGCACCAGCTCGGTGCGCTGGACGAGGACGACCCGCAGGCACGCCTGCCCGCCGAACTGCGCCAGGCGCTGCAGCGAGTGCCGGATGATCCGGGCGCGCTGCTGCGGCGCAAGTTCGAGCTGGAGTATCGCCAGCGCCACGGCGGCGCGACCGAGGACGACCTGCCATGAAGCGATGGATCGCATTGCTGCTGCTCATGCTGTTGCCGCTGCTGGCGCATGGGGCGCAGGTAAAGGCTTCGCTCGACCGCAACCAGGTGCAGCTGGGCGACACCGTCACGCTCAACCTGCGGGTCGCCGGCGGTGGCCTGGCGCAGGCGCCGGATCTTTCCGCGCTGGCCGGCGACTTCGACGTGCTCGGCCAGTCCAGCAGCACCGGCGTAAGCATCGTCAACGGCCAGCGCAGTGTGCAGTTCACCGTAGGCATCGCTTTACGCCCGAAGCATGCCGGCCAGCTGGCGATACCGGCGCTGGATTTCGCCGGCGGGCGCACCCAGCCGCTCACGCTCACTGTCACGCCGCCCGATCCGACGGCGGCGGCGAACAGCGGCAAGGATGTATTCCTGGAGGCCAGCGCGCAGCCGACCACGGTGCGCGTGGGACAGCAACTGCTGTACACCGTGCGTCTGTACTTCGCCGGGGCCCTTAGCAGCGGCTCGCTGGAAGATCCGCAACTGTCCGGCATCGACGCGCGGCGGCTGGGCGACGACCTGGACTACGACGTGGTGCGCGGCGGTCGCGCCTACCACGTGATCGAGCGGCGCTACGCGCTGATCCCGCAGCATGCCGGCAGGATCGAACTGCCGTCGCTGCGCTTCCAGGGCGAGCTGATCGACCCGTCCAATCCGGACAGCTTCTTCGCCATGGGCACGCCGGCCACGGCCGCATCGCCGTCGGTGCCGATCGAGGTGCAGCCGGTGCCGTCGCAGTGGGGCAGCAGCACCTGGCTGCCGGCCCGTGCGCTCAGCCTGACCCTGGATGGCATCCCCGCCGACGGCAAGCTGCACGTTGGCCAACCGCTGGACCTGGCCATGACCGTGCAGGCCACGGGGCTGCCCTACGAGGCGCTCCCGGCGCTGAGCCTGCCGGACATCGACGGTGCCACGGTCTATCCGGACAAGCCGGTGACCGGCACGCGCAACGACGGCCAGTGGCTGATCGGCCGGCGCCAGCAGAATTTCGCGGTGGTGCCCGGCCGGGCCGGCACGCTGACGATCCCGGCCATCACGCTGAAGTGGTGGAACGTTCAGAGCGGGCAGCCCGAAGAAGCGCGCATTCCAGCGCGTACACTGACCGTGCTGCCCGCCGCCGGCGGCCAGAATGCACCCGCGCCAACCTCCACACCGGCGCGCGTCGTGCCGGCCAGGCCTGCCTCCGTGGCCGCACCGGCTTCTCCCGCGCGTGCGCCCGCGTGGCGCGTCGTGGTGCTGGTGGCGGTGGCACTGCTGCTGCTCGGCGGCGCGCTTGCGGCCGGATGGACGTGGCGTCGTCGCAAAAGAACGACCCCGGATGAATCCGCGCCTTCGGCAGGCTCGCAACGCACCTTGCGCCTGGCCTTCCTGGCTGCCGCGCGCGGCAGCGATGCAGCGGCCCAGGCGCACGCGCTGCTGGCCTGGGCGCGTGCGGAGCGCCCGCATCTGCCAAGCCTGGGTGCGCTGGCCGCGGCACTGGCCTCGGCCAGCCAGCGCGAGGCGATCGAGCAGTTGCAGCGCCGCCGCTTCGCCGCGGGCGAAGGCACCGCGGCACCCGACCTGGCTGCCGCCTTCCGGCAGGGTTTTGAGTGGCGTGGGGAGGGCGCCGGCGACGAGCCGCCGCTGCCGCCGCTCTATCCGTTCAAGCTGCGTTGAAGACGCGCTGCCACAGCTGCGTCATGGCTGTGTCGAGGAAGCACAGTCGCACGTCCATCGCTGGCGCATACGCTTCGGCCAATGTCCTGCGCAGGCTGCGGCAAGCGGCCTCGGCAGCCAGCTCCGGCGGATAGCCGTAGGCGCCGCAGCTGATCGCGGGAAAGGCGATCGAGCGCAGCCCGTGTTCACGCGCGAGTTGCAGTGCGTTGCGGTAGCAGGCGGCCAGCTGTTCCGGCTCGCCGTGGCTGCCGCCGCGCCATACCGGGCCCACCGTGTGGATCACGTGGGCGGCCGGCAGCTCGAAACCGGGCGTGATCCGCGCCTCCCCTGTCGGACAGCGCACGCCGGATGCCACCTCCGGGAGCGCGCGACAGGCTTGCAGCAGGCGCGGTCCTGCCGCGCGATGGATCGCGCCGTCGACGCCGCCGCCACCGAGCAACTGCCGGTTGGCGGCATTGACGATCGCGTCGACGGCCAGGCGGGTGAGATCGGCGGTAATCAGGGTGATCGACATGGACGATGGTTTTTCGCGCGGACGGCGCCTTATCCTTGGCGCTGGGATGGGGACATGCAGAACAAGAAGATGAAACCCGAAGACATTCCGTTCGGCTACCTGCTCAGCGACGTGACGTTGCTGTTCCGCAAGCACTTCGACCGGCGCGCCGTGCGCTTCGGGCTGACCCGGGCGCAGTGGCGGGCGATCAAGATGCTGCACCACCGCGCGGAAGACCTGCGTCAGACCGAGCTGGCCGAGTTCCTGGAAATGGAACCGATCGCCGTGGGCCGCGTGATCGACCGCCTGCAGGCCGCCGGCTTCGTCGAACGCCGGCCCGACCCGAAGGACCGCCGCGCCTGGCGATTGCACCTGACCCCGCGTGCGCGTGCGGTGATCGACGACATGCAGGACATCGGCCGCGGCCTGCGCAAGGACGCCACCGCCGGCATCAGCGCCGAGGAGCTGAGCCAGGCGCTGGCCGTGATCGGCCGCATCAAGGACAACCTGCAGGCGCTGGACCAGGCCGAGACCGGCGGCGAGTGACCCGGGCATGCCCTCTGGCAGTGGGCCAGCAGGCATGGGAGGGGGAAAATGCCATGACAGGTAAACCTCTGGCCGGCTGCCGCGTTGTGGCAGGCTCGCCCCATGGCAGAGGCCTGCCCGCGCGGTAACCGCGGGCTCTCCCCGGATCGAACGTCGGCATGTCCCCGAAAAGAACCCTGCTGCTCCTGGCCGTCCTCGTGCTCTTCGCCCTCGGTGCGCGTTTCGCGTGGCATCCTGGCACGAACGCCTCCGATGCCAAGCCGGCCGCCAGCGCTGTACCGGTACAGGTGGCCGCGGCCCGGCAGGGCAACCTCGACCTTTCGCTCGACCTGGTTGGCCGCGCCGAGGCCTGGTCCAGCGTGACGCTGCGCGCGCAGGTTTCCGGCCAGCTCGAGTCGCTGGCCTTCCAGCCGGGCAGCCGGGTGAGGAAAGGCCAACTGCTGGCTCAGCTCGATACCCGTCTGCTGAAGGCGCAGCTGGACCAGGCCAAGGGCGCCGTCGCGCGCGACCAGGCACAACTGAAGAAGGCCCAGGCCGACCGCAAGCGCTATGCCGATATGCTGGCCAAGGGCTACGTCTCCAAGGCGGACTACGACACCTACCAGGCCAACCTTGCCGTGGCGCAGGCCACGCTGCAGGGCGACCATGCCGCGCAGGAGCTGGCGCAGGCCAACCTCGACTACGCGCACATCGTGGCGCCGTTCGATGGCATCACCGGCGCGCCGCTGGTGTGGCCCGGCGCGCAGGTGAGCGCGCAGTCCACCGACATCGTGGTACTCAACCAGGTGCAGCCGATCCGCGTCGCCTTCAGCCTGCCCGAGGCCAGCCTGGGCGCCGTGCGCACGGCGCTGTCGCGCGGCCCGGTAACGGTTCGCGCCACCGTGCCGGGCGCCAAGCCACTGGCCGGCAAGCTCGAGTTCGTCGACAACGCGGTGGACAACACCACCGGTACGATCCTGCTCAAGGCACGCTTCGACAACCCGGACCTGCGCCTGACGCCGGGCCAGTTCGTACAGGTGACGCTGCCTACCACGCGCATCGACAACGCGGTCACCGTGCCGGTGGTGGCCTTGCAGAGTTCCTCGCGCGGCAGCTTCGTGTTCGTGGTGGGAGCGGACGACACCGTCACGCAGCGCTACGTGACGCCGGGGCCGGTCGCGGGCGGGCGGCAGGTGATCGCCAAGGGACTGAGCGCCGGCGAACGGGTCGTGACAGAAGGGCAGATGCTGCTGGTCGACGGGACGAAAGTCCGTGTCGCGTCCTAGGTCCCTTACGCCCTCTTCCCTTCCGGGAGAGGGCCGGGCTGAGGGGCCGGGGCTCGCGGGGCCGTCAACACGGAGCCGGATCAAAGAGCCACACGCCCGCGGGCAAGCCACGTCTCCCGCAAGAGCCGCCCCTCACCCCAACCCTCTCCCCGGAGGGGTGAGGGAGCTGCACTGCGCTACTGAATCGGTTTTCGCATGAACATCCCCCAGCTCTGCATCCGCCGCCCGGTGATGACCACGCTGCTGATGGCCGCGCTGCTGGTGTTCGGCATCGTGGCCTACCCGCGGCTGCCGGTGAACGAACTGCCCAACGTCGATTTTCCCACCATCAGCATCAGCGCGAGCCTTCCCGGCGCCTCGCCCGAGACGATGGCCTCGGAGGTGGCCACGCCGCTGGAAGGCAAGCTTTCGACCATCGCCGGCATCAGTTCGATGAGTTCGACCAGCGCGCTGGGCTCGACCTCGATCACGCTGACCTTCGAGCTGGACCGCAACATCGACGCCGCCGCGCAGGACGTGCAGGCGGCCATCTCCTCGGCGCTGCGCCAGCTGCCGAAGGAGATGACCACGCCGCCGACCTTCCGCAAGGTCAACCCGGCGGATGCGGCGATCCTGTACCTGGCGATGAGCTCCTCCACGCTGCCGCTGACGCAGGTGGACGAGTACGCCGAGACCGAGCTGGCGCAGCAGCTTTCGATGGTCGACGGCGTGGCGCAGGTGAACGTATACGGCTCGCAGAAGTACGCCGTGCGGATCAGCCTGGACCCGGACAAGCTCGCCGCCAGCGGCATCGGCATCGACCAGGTGCAGGCGGCGGTGGCCGACGCCAACGTCAACCAGGCCACCGGCTCGCTGTACGGTCAGCGCCAGCAGCTGCCGATCCGCAGCGATGGCCAGCTCGAGCGGGCGCCGGCATACAACGACGTGGTGGTGGCCTACCGCAACGGCGCGCCGGTGCGCGTGGGTGACCTGGGCCAGGCGCGCGACAGCGTGCAGGACGACCAGAAGGCCAGCTGGTTCGACGGCGAGCGCGCCATCGTGCTGGCGATCCAGCGCCAGCCCGGCGCCAACACGGTGGAGACGGTCGATCGCATCAAGCAGGTGCTGCCCGGCTTCGAGGCCGGCCTGCCGCCGTCGGTGAAGCTGCAGGTGCTGTACGACCGCTCACAGTCGATCCGCGCCTCGGTCGACGACGTGCAGTTCACCCTGCTGCTGGCCGGTGTGCTGGTGGTGCTGGTGATCTACCTGTTCCTGGGCAATCTCTCGGCCACGCTGATCCCGGCGGTGGCGCTGCCGATCTCGGTGATCGGCACGTTCGGCGTGATGTACGCGCTCGGTTACAGCCTGGACAACCTCTCGCTGCTGGCGCTCACCCTCGCGGTCGGCTTCGTGGTGGACGACGCGATCGTGATGCTGGAGAACATCGTGCGCCACATCGAGGCGGGCGAAGCGCCGTACGACGCCGCGATCAAGGGTGCCGGCGAAATCGGCTTCACCATCTTCTCGATGACCCTGTCGTTGATCGCGGTATTCATCCCGGTGATGTTCATGGGCGGCATCGTGGGACGGCTGTTCCACGAGTTCGCCGTGACCATCAGCGTGGCGATCCTGATCTCCGGCGTCGTGGCGATCACGCTCACGCCGATGCTGTGCAGCCGTTTCGTCAAGGCGCACGACCATGAACGGAAGAACTGGCTGATCGGCGGCTTCGACCGCGGCTTCAACGCCGTGCAGCGCGGCTACCTGGGCAGCCTTGGCTGGTGCATGGAGCGCCCGCGTCTGGTGCTCGCGGCGTTCGCGGCGAGCCTGGTGGTCACCGCGCTGCTGTTCGTGGTCGCGCCGAAGGATTTCATCCCTGCCGGCGACACCGGCCAGCTTCACGTGAACACCGAGGGGCCGGAAGACATCTCCTTCGACGCGATGGTCGCGCGCCAGCAGCGCCTGGCCGACATCGTCGCGCACGATCCGAATATTGCTGGCTACATGTCCAGCGTGGGCGCGGGCGGTTCGCGCGCGACGGTCAACAACGGCTCGATCTTCCTGCTGCTCAAGCCTGCCGGTGAGCGCAAGCTCGACGTGGACCAGGTCACCGCGGAACTGCGGCGCAAGTTCGCGCAGGTCACCGGCATCCGCACCTACATCCAGAATCCGCCGGCGATCCGCGTCGGCGGCAGGCAAAGCAAGTCCGAATACCAGTACACGCTGCAGTCGATCGACATCCAGGCGCTGTACGACTGGTCGGCCAGGGTCACCCATGCCTTCGCCGCGCTGCCCGGCTTCCAGGACGTCACCAACGACCTGGATCTGAACAGCCCGTCGATCATGGTGCAGGTCAACCGCGACAAGCTCGCGCCGCTGGGCCTGACCATGGCGCAGGTGCAGAGCGCGCTCGGCGCGGCGTTCGGCGAAAACCAGGTGTCCACCATCTACGGCGCGGCCACCCAGCACTGGGTGATCGTGCAGGTCGAGCGCGCGCTGCAGAACGATCCGGCGGTGCTCTCGCGCCTGTACGTGACCTCCAACACCGGCAAGGCGGTGCCGCTGGATACGGTCGCCAGCTTCGCGCGCAAGCCGCAGGTGCTCACCGTCAACCACCAGGGCCAGCTGCCGGCGGTGACGGTGTCGTTCAACCTGGCGCCCGGCGTGAGCCTGAGCGAAGCGGTCAGCGAGATCGACGGCGCAATGGCGAAGATGGGCCTGCCGGCGACCATCACCGGCTCGATCCAGGGCACCGCGCAGGCGTTCGCCGATTCGATGCAGGGCATGGGCCTGCTGCTTCTGCTCGCGGTATTCGTGATCTATCTGGTGCTGGGCATCCTGTACGAGAGCTTCATCCATCCGCTGACGATCCTCTCCGGCCTGCCCGCCGCGGCGGTCGGCGCGCTGCTCACGCTGGTGCTGTTCGGCGCGTCGCTGGACCTGTTCGCCTTCGTCGGCATCGTGATGTTGATCGGGATCGTCAAGAAGAACGCGATCATGCTGATCGACTTCGCGCTGGAACGTCAGCGCGAGGAAGGCATGGCACCGGCCCTGGCGATCTTCGACGCCTGCCGCGTACGCTTCCGCCCGATCATGATGACCACCATGGCCGCCTTCGCCGGCACCCTGCCGATCGCACTGGGCATCGGCAGCGGCGCCGACGTGCGCCGGCCGCTGGGCCTGGCCGTGGTCGGCGGCCTGGTGGTGTCCCAGGTGCTCACGCTGTACCTGACGCCAGTGATCTACCTGGCGCTCGATCGCGTGCGCACGCGACTGGCGCGGCACGACCAGGCCATGCCGCTGCGCGGAGGCTGAGTCCGGCCCGCGACCCAGACGGCCTGAGGACGTAGGCGCGATCTGGAGGTATCGCGGCGCAACTTGCGCTAGGGTGGCGAGCTGTCCACGGAGACGAGCCATGCCACGCATCACCTCGGTCGTGCTGTCGATCCTGTGCACCCTGGCCGGTGCCGGTTGCGCCACCCGCGCGAGCGAGCCGGGACTGCTAGGCGATGCGGCGCTGAAAGCCTACGCCGCCAAGCCATTCGACAAGCACGCGATGATGGGCCAGACGGTGGAGCTCGGCCGCAACCACGGCTTGCCGGTGGTGGTCGAATTCCCCTGCGCCGACGTCTGTCCGCAGTACACCGTGCGGATCATCCACTACCGGCTGCCGGCGGGCGCCGACTGTGCGGCCGCGGGCGGGGTGACCAAGAGCGTGGCCGTGCCGGTGGCGATTACAGTGATGCAGAAGACGTTCTGCATACCGGCGGCGCTGGCGGCCGACGGCGGCTACTACACGCGCTAGCCCCAGCCGAGGGGCGGGCGCAGGGCGGACACGGGGCGGGCATCAGCCCACGGCTCTTCTTCCGCATCAGAGACGATGGGCTGGAGCCCGCCCTGCACCCGCATCCTGCGCGCCTGTGCGAGGTACCTCAGTCGCCCGCGCCGTCGTTGGCGAAGGCGCCGGGCGCGGAGCCGAAATCGCCATCGGCCTGCGCGGCCATGTACGAGAACGCCGCGTACACGGCCACGTTTTGCGCCATGTCCTTCGGATCGATCTTGTCCAGCGTGTCGGCCGCAGTGTGGTGCCAGTCGAAGTAGTTCGTACCGTCCTGGGTCAGCGATAGCGCGGCCATGCCCTTGCCGTGCATCTGCGAGAGGTCCGAGCCGCCGCCGCCAGGGCGCTTGGCGTCGTAGGCCACGCCGATGGGCGAGAGCACCTTGGCGATCTGTTCGATGGCGCCGCGAGCCTCGGGCTTGACGCTTGCGCTCATGCGCCAGACCTGACCGGCACCGAAGTCCGATTCGGTGCCGAGCTGAAACTTGCGCACATCGCCGGCGTGTTTCTCGGCATAGGCACGGCCGCCCCACAGACCCATTTCCTCATTGGCGAAGGCAATCACGCGGATGGTGCGGTCCGGGCGCTGCGGCAGGTCGTGGATCAGCTTGCCCGCGGCCATGGCGATTGCCACGCCCGCGCCGTCGTCGATCGCGCCGGTGCCCGGGTCCCACGAATCCAGGTGGCCGCCGATCGCCACCACCTGGTCGGGATGCTTCGCGCCGGTGATCTCGCCGATCACGTTGGCGCCCGTGTACTGGCCCTCGATACCGCAATCGAGGTCGAGCCTGACCGTCACCGGCTTGCCGGTGGCCAGAGCCCGCTCGAGCTGGTCGGCGTCGGGGTTGGACACCGCGGCGGCAGGAATGGTCTTGGTCTGATCGCGGAAGCCGGTCACGCCGGTATTGGGCGTGCGGCTGTGCGGATCGGTGCCGACGGTGCGCAGCAGGTAGCCGGCGGCGCCCTTGGCCTGCGCGATCACCGGACCTTCCACGCGGATCGGCGACCCGACGCCATAGTCGTGGCCGTCCTTGTAGCGGTGCATGCGGTAGTCGACGAACACGATCTTGCCCTTGATCGCCGCCGGATTGGCTGCCTTGAGCGCATCCAGGCCTTCGAACCTGACGATCTGCGCGGTGAGCCCGCCCTTGGGCGTGCCCGGCGAGTAACCGAGCGCGGTCAGCACCAGCCGTTGCGGGAAGGGCGAGACGATCGCGCCGTGCTCGCTGCGGCGCACCCACTTCGGATAGGTGACCGGCTCGGTATAGACCTTGTCGAAGCCCAGTGCCTTGAACTCGGCCACGGCCCAGTCCACGCCGCGCTGGTCGGCCGGGCTGCCGGCCAGGCGCGGACCGATCTCGGTGAGCGAGGTGACGATGCGGTAGCCGGTGTCGTCGTGCATCGCCTTGTCGCGCAGCTGTTCGGCTGTCTTTACGGCTGCAGATGGAATGGTGGTATCGGCGGCGCAGGCGACGCCGCTGGCCAGCAGCAGGCTGGCGGCGAGCAGGGTGAGGGAGGGATGGCGCATCGGGGACTCCGCTTGGGATGAACGCCCGATTATTGGGGTCGCGCCGGACGGCGGCGTAGGCCAGAAGTCACGAAAGGCGGGGGCGGGGGCCTGCAAGCTGGATAGCGGCCAGGCCTCCCGTTCCCTCTTCTCTTACGGCCTGGTCTTCAGCAGGTCCCTGATCTCGGTCAGCAGCAGCACCTCTGGCGGCTGCACGGCCGGCGCGTCCTCCGGCCTGGGCGCCAGGCGGTTGATCGTCTTGACCAGCAGGAAAATCACGAAGGCGATGATCATGAAGGTGATCACCGTATTGATGAAGGCGCCGTACTGGATCGCCACCTCGGCGGTCCTGGTGGCTGGATCGGCCGGCTTGAGCACCCATTTGAGGTGCGAGAAATCCACGCCGCCGGTCATCAGGCCAATCGGCGGCATGATCACCTGGTCGACCAGCGAGCTGACGATCTTGCCGAACGCGGCACCGATGACCACGCCGACGGCGAGGTCGATCACGTTGCCGCGCATCGCGAACTTCTTGAACTCCTGCAACATGCCCATGCCCTGGTCCTCCGGTTGCGGTGAGACGAACGTTCGTGCGGCGCTCAGGCCACGCGGCCCTCCAGCACGGCGAGGCCTTCGAGCTCGGCGCGGAACCGATCGCCGCGCTGCAGCGAGGCCACGCCGGCCGGGGTGCCGGTGAAGATCAGGTCGCCCGGCTTGAGCTCGAACAGCTTCGACAGCGCCGCGATGATCGACGGCACGTCATGCACCATGGCGTCGAGCGCGGACTGCTGGCGCAGCACCTCGTTGACCTCCAGGCTGAGCTGCGTCCGCGGGCCGGGCCGGCCCTGCTCGACCGGGCACAGCGCCGACACCGGCGCGGAATGGTCGAAGGCCTTGGCCACGTCCCAGGGATGGCCCTTGGCCTTGGCCTGTGCCTGCAGGTCGCGGCGGGTCAGGTCCAGCCCGACGCCGTAGCCGAAGATCAGCGTGTCTGCCAGCTCGGGCGCGATGTCGCGTCCGCCGCCGGCCAATGCCACCACCATCTCGACCTCGTGGTGAAGTTCGGTGGTGCCCGAGGGGTAGGGCACGTCGGCACCGTCGGTGACCACCGCGTCGGCCGGCTTGCAGAAAAACATCGGCTGTTCGCGGTCGACCGTTGCGCCCATCTCGCGCGCGTGGTCGGCGTAGTTGCGGCCGATGCAGAAGATCCGTCGCACCGGGAAGCGCGAGTCGCTGCCCAGGATCGGCAGGCTGGGGACGGCAGGCAGGGGGATCGCGTAGCGCATGGCCGGAAGCGTAGCAGAGCGGATCGTGGTGACGCCGCCAACGGCGTGTGCCGCTGCCGGACAAAAAAGGCCGCCGGGGGGGCGGGGCCCGATCTGGGATGTGCCGGGTGTCGCCGCCTCTGCAACGGCGGTGTTTCTCGGCCATGCGCTCGCCGAGGGCTCTCGGCTGCAAGCGGCCCACGTGTATTACGCCCGGCCGCCCGAACACCTGACCTTGCTGCTGCGCTACCTCGATGTTCCGGATGGGAGGATCGAGGGGGCCGCCGCGTGCCTGGCCCGCACCGTCAGCGGCTTTGCCCGGACCACGGACGCTGCGGCTGGCCGGCAGGTCGCCAGATCGGGCCTGGCCGGGCCGGTCCCGCGGTAGCGAGTGACATCTGTCATCGCCGATAGTTGATGGCGATCGCTGTCCTCCGGCGCCCGCTTGCCGCATCGTTGGCGCCTGCAAAAATGGATGAAGGCCGGGTTGGCGTGGATAACGGGGAACTGCTCAAGCAGCTGAAGATCGAGCGCAGCCAGCGCGAGACGGTGCACTCCGCGCCGCCGCGCTGGCCATGGGTCGTCGGCGGCGTGCTGCTGGCGTTGCTGGCGCTGGGCGTCGGCGGCTGGTGGGTGCTGGCGCATCGCCCGGTCGCGGTGCAGACCGCCACGGCGACGGCGCCCGGTGGCGCAGAGGGAGCCGGCGCGGTGCTGCAGGCCACCGGTTACGTGACCGCGCGCCGGCAGGCGACGGTGTCGGCGCAGATCACCGGCACGCTCACCGACGTGTTGATCGAGGAGGGTGACCACGTCAGGAAGGGCCAGGTCCTGGCGCGTCTGGAAGACAGCGCCTACCGCGCCAACCTTGAAGCCGCCCAGGCCAGCGCCCGCGCGGCCCAGGCGCAGATCGGCCAGCTGCAGGCGCAGCTGGCGCAGGCCCGGCACGACGCCGCGCGGCAGGAGGCGCTGGTCGGCCGCGGACTGGTCGCCAAACAGGCTGCCGAGCAGGCGCGTACCCAGGTGGACGCGCTGGCTGCGCAGCTCATCGCCCAGCGCAGGCAGGCCGAGGCCGCCAAGGCGCAGGCGCAGGTCGCCCAGGTCAACTTCGACTACACCGTGGTGCGCGCGCCGTTCGACGGCGTGGTCACCGACAAGGCCGCGCAGGTCGGCGAGATCATCTCGCCGCTGTCGGCCGGTGGCGGCTTCACCCGCACGGGCGTGGGCACGATCGTCGATATGGACTCGCTCGAAGTCGATGTCGACGTCAACGAGGCCTACATCGGCCGCGTCAAGCCCGACATGCCGGCCGAGGCGGTGCTCGACGCCTATCCGGACTGGACCATTCCGGCGCACGTGATCGCGATCGTGCCGGCCGCCGACCGCGGCAAGGCCACCGTGAAGGTGCGCGTAGCGCTGGAGAAAAAGGATGCGCGCATCGTGCCGGACATGGGCGTGCGCGTGTCGTTCCTCGAAGCCAAGCCCCAGGCCACCGCCCAGGCGCCGCGCGGCGCGCTGGTACCGGCCTCGGCCGTCGTCCGGCGCGATGGCGGCGAAGTGGTGTTCGTGGTGCAGGGTGACCGTGCGCAGCAGCGCCGCGTCCAGCCCACGCCGATGGGCGAGCAGCGCCTGCTGCCCGAAGGTGTGCAGCCGGGCGAGACGGTGGTCGTTTCGCCACCGGCCGAACTGCGCGACGGCGCCGAGGTAAGTGTCGAGGACAAGCGATCCTGAACGTCGCTAGCAGTGTGGGCGCCACGCAGGCGGCACCCATCGAAGGACAAGCAACCATTACGGCTGACTGGAGAAGCCCATGGGCAACCTGATCGAAATTCGCGACCTGGCCAAAGTCTATGCGCGCGGCAAGCAGAAGGTCGAGGTGCTGCACCACATCGACCTCAACATCGCCGAAGGCGACTTCCTGGCACTGATGGGCCCCTCGGGCTCGGGCAAGACCACCCTGCTCAACCTGATCGGCGGGCTGGACACGCCGACGGCCGGCACCATCAGCGTGGGCGGCCAGCGCATCGACCAGCTCGGCGCCGGCCCACTGGCCAAGTGGCGCGCGGCCAACGTCGGCTTCGTGTTCCAGTTCTACAACCTGATGCCGATGCTCTCGGCGCAGCGCAACGTGGAGCTTCCGCTGCTGCTGACCAAGCTGTCCTCGGCGCAGCGCAAGCAGAACGCGGCCATCGCGCTCAAGCTGGTCGGGCTGGACGAGCGTGCTTCGCACAAGCCGAGCGAACTTTCCGGCGGCCAGCAGCAGCGTGTGGCGATCGCCCGCGCGATCGTCTCCGATCCCACGCTGCTGGTCTGCGACGAGCCCACCGGCGACCTCGACCGCCAGTCGGCCGAGGACGTGCTGGGCCTGCTGCGCACGCTCAACCGCGAGCACGGCAAGACCATCGTGATGGTCACCCACGACCCCAAGGCCGCCGAGTACGCCAACCACACCCTGCACCTGGACAAGGGCACGCTGGTCGAGCAGGCGCTCGCCTGAGGAGGCTCGCATGAAATACCTGCACCTGATCTGGGCCGCGCTGTTCCGGCGCAAGACGCGCACCATCCTCACGCTGGTGTCGATCCTCACCGCATTCCTGCTGTTCGGCATGCTCGATGGCGTGCGCACCAGCTTCGCCAACGTGGGCAAGAGCGCCGCCGGGGCCAAGCGGCTGCAGACCGGCTCGAAGCTGTCCTTCATCGAGACCCTGCCGCAGTCGTTGCAGGCGCGCATCGCGCAGGTCCCGGGCGTGAAGGACGTGGCCTATGCCAACTGGTTCGGCGGCGCCTACCAGGATCCGCACAACCAGGTGTTCTCCTTTGCGGTGAGCCCCAACTACATCGACCAGTACCCGGAAGTGAGCGTCACGCCCGCCGAGCGCAAGGCATTCGACGCCACCCGTACCGGCGTGCTGGTGGGCGATACGCTGGCCAAGAAGTACCACTGGAAGGTAGGCGACAAGCTGCCGCTGCAGTCGAACATTTTCCCGAACCGGGACGGCAGCAAGAACTGGAGCTTCGACATCGCCGGCATCATCCGCGCGACCAAGCCGGACGACAAGCAGTTCCTGCAGGGCGTCGTGCTGATGCACTGGAAGTACTTCGACGAATCCAACCCGTACAACCGCGGCCAGGTCGGCTGGTACGTCACTTCGGTGGCCGACGCCAGCCAGTCCGACCGCGTGGCCAGGGCGATCGATGCGTTGTCGGCCAACTCCGACCACGAGACCAAGACCATGACCGAACAGGCCGCGATGGCCTCGTGGATGAAGCAGATGGGCAACATCAGCTTCATCGTGGTGTCGATCATGGGCGCGGTGTTCTTCACCCTGCTGCTGCTGACCGGCAACACCATGGCGCAGGCGGTGCGCGAGCGCACTTCCGAGCTGGCGGTGCTCAAGACGATCGGCTTCTCCAGCCAGGCCGTGCTTGGGCTGGTGCTGGCCGAGTCGGTGCTGCTGGTGCTGCTCGGTGGCGTGATCGGACTCGGGCTGGCCGCGATGCTGGGGCCGATCATGAGCGCCGGCAGCGGCGGCATGCTCAACATGCCGCCGGTGGGGGCAGGCAGCTGGGCGATCGGCGTCGGCCTGATGGTGGCCATCGGCCTGCTGGTCGGCGTGCTGCCCGCATTGCGCGCCATGCGCCTGAACATCGTCGATGCGCTGGCCGGGCGCTAAGGAGATTCCATGAAAACGTTCCTGCGTGGTTTGACGCTGGCCATCGTCGTGCTGCTCAGCATCGTCGCCTGGACGGTGCTGCCCTGGCCGGTGCTGCTGGTAATGGCGGTGCTGTTCTTCCTGTGGACGCGGTTCACGCGCATTGGCCGCCAGGCCGGCTCGGCCACCGGCGTGGGCATCAGTACCTTGCCCCAGCGCGTCGGCTCCTCGTCGGTAGTGGTGGTCGGCATCGCCGGCGTGGTTGCCGTGCTGGTGTCGCTGCTGGCGATGGGGGTGGGCTACCGCGAAACGTTGAGCAAGAGCGGCAGCGCGGACACGGCGATCGTGATGCGCGGTGGTTCGGCGTCCGAGGTGTCCTCGGTGCTCGACCATGCCAGCGTCACGGCGATCGCCGAGGCCCCGGGCATCGCGCGCGACGCGGCCGGCAAGCCGATCGCCTCGCCGGAGCTCGTGGTGGCGGCCAACCTGCCGCTCAAGGACGGCAGCGGCGACGACGGCAGCGTGCAGGTGCGCGGCGTCGGCGACGAGGCGTGGACTTTGCGCCCGGACGTGAAGATCGTCGCCGGCCGCAAGTTCAAGCCGGGCTTGCGCGAGCTGGTCGCGGGCAAGGGCGCGCAGCGCCAGTTCGCCGGGCTGGAGCCAGGACACGAGATCAAGCTGGGCAGCCAGACCTGGACCGTGGTCGGCATCTTCGACTCGGGCAACGCGCTCGGCTCGGAGCTCTGGGGCGATGCGGACATCATCGCCTCGGCCTACCGCCGCGGCAGCTCGCGTACCTCGGTGTTCGTGCGACTGACCGACGCCAGGGCCTTCGACGCGTTCAAGGCTGCGCTGGCCGGCGACCCGCGCCTGCAGGTGGACGTGGACACCACGCTCCACTACTTCAGCAAGCAGTCCGAAGGCTTCACCAAGGTGATCAGCATCATCGGCATGATCGTCGGCGGGATCATGGGCATCGGCGCGATCTTCGGCGCGCTCAACACGATGTTCGCCGCGGTCGCGGCGCGGGCGCGCGAGATCGCCACCCTGCGCGCGATCGGCTTCCGTGGGCCCCCGGTGGTGGTGGCGGTGATGCTGGAGACCATGTTGCTGGCGGCGCTGGGTGGTCTGCTGGGCGGGCTGATCGCCTGGGCGCTGTTCAACGGCTACAGCGCCTCCACGCTGGCCCAGGGCACCGTCGGCTCGCTCAACTTCGAGTTGCGCGTGACGCCGGCGCTGCTGTGGACGGGGCTGAAGTGGGCGCTCGCGATCGGCTTCATCGGCGGCCTGTTCCCGGCCGTGCGCGCCGCCCGCCTGCCGGTGACCACCGCCTTGCGCGAGTCCTGACCGGGAAGACGCGGGTGGGCGCAAGTCCACCCGCGTCTTCATCCGGGCATGAGCGGCGGTACGTACTCCAACGTCAGTCCCAACGCCCACAGCAGGCCGAGTACCAACGGCACGTGCACCAGCAGCTGGATGAAGGTGAAGCCGACCACGTCGCGCGCCTTCAGCCCCAGCACGCCCAGCAGCGGCAGCATCCAGAACGGGTTGATGAGGTTGGGCAGGGCCTCGGCCGCGTTGTAGACCTGCACTGCCCAACCCAGGTGCACGTGCAGGTCGTTGGCCGCCTGCATCACGTAGGGCGCCTCGACCAGCCACTTGCCGCCACCGGAAGGTACGAAGAAGCCGAGTACCGCCGAGTAGCCACCCATCACCAGCGGAAAACTGTCGGTGGTCGCCACGTGCACGAATACGCCGGCCAGCCGGTGCGCCAGCGTCACGCCATCGGCGCTGGGCGCGCGGGTGAGCAGGGCGGCGATGCCGCCGTAGAGCGGAAACTGGATCAGCACGCCGGCGGTACTCGGCACGGCTCGCGCCACCGCGTCGAGAAAGCTGCGCGGGCGCCAGTGCAGCAGCAGGCCGACGGTGAGGAACAGCAGGTTGTAGGTGTTGAGGTCGGCGATGGCGGTCGCCACCGGCACCGCGGCGAAGCGCTGGACCAGCCAGCCCAGCCCCAGTGCGCCGACCAGCAGCGTGAGCAGCGGGCTGTATTCGAGCCACTCCCCCGGACGCGTGCGGGGCGGCAAAGCGGGCACGGCGGCGGCGTCTTCCACGCCGCACGCGTGCACGGTGCGTGCGGCTGCGCCGGTTGGCGTGGTGAGCCAGCACACCAGCAGCGAGGCGCCGATCAGCGCCGCGGTGAGCAACAGCGACTGCCACAGGAAGATGGTTTGGGCAAACGGCAGCACGCCGGTGATCGCCAACAGCCCCGGCGGCATGCTTGCCGGGTTGGCCTGCAGCTGGGCCGCCGAGGAGGACAGGCCCATCGCCCATACCGCGCCCAGGCCCAGGTAGGCCGCGGCGCCGGCGGCGCGGTAGTCCATGTCCAGGTCGTCGCGCCGCGCGAGCGCGCGCACCAGCAGGCCGCCGAAGACCAGCGAGAAGCCCCACGACAACAGCGAGGCCAGCATGCTCACCAGCGCCACGCAGCACACCGCGCCACGTCCGCTGCGCGGTACCCGCGCCAGCGCATCGATCAGCCGCGCCACCGCCGGCGCGCTGGCCACCAAGTAGCCACCGATGACCACGAACGCCATCTGCATGGTGAACGGGATCAGGCTCCAGAAGCCGTCGCCGAAGGCCTGCACGGTGGCCGACGGCGTGGCGCCGAATCCCAACGCGAGGGCCGCCACCAGCGCCACGCCCAGTGCGGCGAACACCCAGGCGTCGGGAAACCAGCGTTCGGACCAGGCGGCGCAACGCAATGCCGCGCGCGCAGGCAGGCTTTGCTGCGAGGGGTTCATGCCGCTCTCCGGTGCCTTGGCTCCGGCCATGGTGGCGGGCGGCATACGCCGGGACAAGCCGGCGAGACCCCCGCTAGCGTGCCGGCTTCCGGGCCAGCGTGATCACGCACACGCCGAGCAGGATGATCGCCATGCCGGCCAGGTCGAACGGGCCCACGTGCTCGCCGGCCAGCAGCACGCCGAACAGCACCGCCACCGGCGGGTTGACGTAGGCGTAGCTGGTCGCCAGCGCCGGGCGGGCATGCTTGAGCACGTAAAGGTAGGCGCTGAAGGCGACGATCGATCCGAAGATGGCCAGGTAGACCACCGCCGCGGTGGCGCGCAGGGTGGGATGCGCCGGCAGGTGTTCGCCGGTGCCGAAGCCGACCCATAACAGTGCGACGCTGGCGCAGAGCATCTGCGCGGCGGTGTTCATCGGGCCGGCGGGCATGTCCTGGCGCTTGCTCCAGGCTGAGCCGAAAGCCCAGCACATCGCCGCCGTGATCAGCGCGAGCGCGCCGAGCCGCGAGCCGGACAGGCCGCTGCCAAGGTTGAGCACGACCACGCCGAGGAAGCCGACCAGCAGCCCGATCGCCTCGCGCCGGTTCGGCCACTGACCGTACATGCCGGAGAACACGGCGGCGAACAGCGGCATGCTAGCCACCGCCACCGCGGCGATGCCCGAACTGACGGTTTCCTCCGCGTAGCACACCAGGCCGTTGCCGCCGAGCAGCAACAGCACGCCGGTAATCGCCGCGTTGCGCCACTGCCGCAATGTCGGCGGGGTGACGCCGCGCAGGCGCAGGAACGCGTACATCGCAAGGCCCGCGCCCAGGAAGCGCACGCCGGCGAGCAGGAAGGGCGGATAGCTCTCCAGCGCGAAGCGGATGCCCAGGTAGGTCGAGCCCCAGATCACGTACAGCGCGAGCAGCGCGACCGGGATCAGCAGGCGAGGGTTGTCCTGCGTTCGCGGGAGGGTGGCGGATTCGTCGATGGTGGACATGGTCGGCGGGCGAGGAAGAGGGAACGGGTCAGCCGCCCAGGTGGGTGCCGATCCACCAGAGGTTGCCTTCGGCGTCGCGCAGCCCGGCGGTGCGGTCGCCATAGGGTTGGTCGGCAGGCGGCGAGATGCACTCCGCGCCGGAGGCGAGGCCCCGGGCATGGCAGGCGTCGACGTCGGGCACGTAGACGTGGGTGGAACCGCACAATGCGGCGGCGCGTTCGGGGCGCTCGCCGATCATCAGCAGCGAATCCTCGATGCGCACTTCGGCATGCATGATCGAGCCGTCTTCGCGCACCTTGCGGAAGAGCTCCAGCGCGCCGAAGGTCGCGGCGAGAAAGGCCAGCGTGGCGCGGGCATCGGCGACCAGCAGGTAAGGCGAGACGGCGGGATGGTCGGCAGGCTTGTGCGCAGGCATGGGGGTCCTTGGGCGGCGGGCACGCCCGCCGCCGGCGGCTGCCGGCGCGTGGGGTTCAAGGGGAAGGCCCGAATGCCCACGATAGCCGGAGCATCTGCGCGGCGGTAGCGAAAAACGTGCAAGGCAGCCTTGACCGATGGTCAAGAAGCGCAAGGTGGCGCGATTGCTCTGGTGCCGCGCTTCAAGTTGTTGATGGCTTCAACCTGTGCCCTTTGCCGCGCTGCACCCGACGGGGCGAGCCCGGCTGCGTTCGCGCGCCAGCAGTTCGCGCTTGCGTTCCACGCCCCAGCGCCAGCCGCCCAGCGAGCCGTCTTCGCGCACCACCCGATGGCAGGGGACGATCAGCGCCAGCCGGTTGTTGCCGCAGGCATTGCCGACGGCACGGGCCGCCTTCGGCGTACCCATCTCCTCGGCCAGCGCCCGGTAGCTGCGCGTTTCGCCGGCGGGAATGCGGCTCAGCGCATTCCACACGCGCCACTGGAAGGCGGTGGCGGCGATGTCCAGCGGTGGCATCGCCGGCGCCGCCTTGTCGCTCCAGCCCAGTTCGCAAGCGATGCGGGCGATCACCGCGTCCAGCCATTCCTCGCGGCCGGCGTCGACGCGCTCCCGAGCGGCATGCGGGAATTCCGCCACCAGGCGACGCTCCAACGCCGGGTCGTCCTCGCCAAGCGTGACCGCGCAGATGCCGCGCGTGGTGGTCGCGACCAGGAGCCGGCCCAGCGGCGTGGCGGTGGTGGTGTAGCGGATGCTGGCGCCCGCGCCGCCGGCGCGGTAGCTGGCCGGGGTCATGCCGAGCAGGCGGTTGCTGTGTTCGTAGACGCGGCTGCCCGAGCCGAAGCCCGCGTCATAGACCGCGTCGGTCACTGCGGCACCCTCCCGCAGGGCGGCCTTGAACTGGCCGAAGCGGCGCGAGCGGTGGTATTCGGCCGGACTCATGCCGAAGCGCCGGCGGAAGGTGCGCTGCAGATGCGTGGGACTCAGCGCAACGGCGCTGGCCAGCTCGTCGAGACTGGGAGCGGTGTCGGCCTCGTCGAGCAAACGACGGGCCTGTTCAAGGGGTTCGATCGCGGACATGGCGGCGTTCCGGTTTCCAGTGGCCGCCAGTGTGGCCCGGACGGCCCGCGTGGACCATCCGCTTCTTGTGCGTCAGCGCGGGATCGGACCGCGCTCGTGCAGCACCACGAAATCGCCTTCCAGCACCGGCGCGCGCGCGTTGCCGGCAGCCGGTGCCGAACGACCGACCGCACGCGCGCGATTCCACTGGCGCACGGCCAGCCACAGGCCGCCGCCGACCAGCAGCACGCCGGCCACGAACAGCCCGAACACCAGCATCGCGCCCAGCAGGGCAACCCCCACGACCAGCGACAGGGCCCGCGCAAGCGGGTGGCGGGGACGATGCGAAGGCAGCTGGAACAGGCGCATGTTAAAAATCCGTGTGGTAAAATCAACGACTTACGTGCGCAAACGATGGGGCTTTCATGCCCCCGAGGCAAGTGCCGATGGATACACCCCCCGGGGCGCTCTGCCGCCTCGATCACATTCCCGACGGCACTGCCGTGGCGGTGGATGCCGTCTTGCCCGACGGCCCGGAAAACCTGATCTTGCTGCGCGACGGCGAGGATGCGCGCGCCTGGATCAACGTCTGTCCGCATGCCGGGCGGCGGCTGGACTGGGCGCCGGGACAGTTCCTCATCAGCCGGGGGACGCTGATCTGCGCGGTGCACGGCGCCGGTTTCCGCACCGGGGATGGGCTCTGCGTCGGTGGACCGTGCCGCGGTCAGTCGCTGCGCGCGGTGCCGGTACGGGTCGAGCGCGGGGTGGTCTGGCTGGCCGAAAGCTAGGCGTTCCGTCCGTCGGCGTGTACAAAAAAGCCCGGCATGAGCCGGGCTTTTTCGTCCGTGCCGGCGAGCCCTCCATGGCTCGCCAGCCAACTCGGCGTCAGAAGTTGTTGGCGCGGTCCGCGGCGCCGGCGGTCTGGTAGATCAGGCCCGACAGCGGCAGCAACTGGCTCAGGAAGCGGTTCCACTTGGTGATGCCGGCTGCACCCACGAACACCACGTCACCCGGCAGCACGCGGAAGTTGTCTGCCAAAGCGTAGGAGGCCGGCGAGCGCGCATTGAGGTGGAATACCTGCGCCGGGGTCTCGCTGAGCTTCTCCGAACCGCGAATCACGTAGACCGCATCGCCCGAGGAGGTGATCGGGCTCAGGCCGCCGGCACGACCCAGCGCCTGGGTGAGCGTCAGGGTGGTGGTCTTGAAGGTGATCGCCTGCGGACGGATCACCTCGCCCACCACGTACACTTCCTTGTTGTCGTTGTACGGCAGGAACAGCTTGTCACCGGGCTTGAGGTAGATCGGCTGGCCGTTGTCGGCCTGGCTGATCTGGGTCAGGTCCAGGTGATAGGTCCGCCCGTCACGGGTCAGCGTGAAGCCCGAGAGGTCGGCGTTCTGCGCATCGATGCCGGCCATGCCGATCGCTTGCGACAAGGTCACCGGGACCGAGTTGAGCACCTGCGCGTCGGTGTGCTGGAACGCGCCTTCAAGCGTCACGCGCTGACTGCCGTAGCCGACTACGTTGACGTCCACCTGCGGCTGGCGCACGAAACTGCTCAGCCTCTTGGTCAGCGACTGGCGCAGCTCCTCGACGGTAAGCCCGGCCGCCTTGATGGTGCCGGCGTAGGGATAGAACAGCGTGCCGTCAGGGCGCACCAGGCGGCCGTTGGCGACCGTCTGCTGCTGCGAGCCTGCCGGCGAGGTCAGTTCCGGGTGGTCCCACACCGTGATGTACAGCGTGTCGCCGGGGCCGATGCGGTAGTCCTGTGGCTGGTAGGAGAGCAGCTCCTGCGGGATCGTGGCCGGCTGCTTGCTGCTGTCCACCAGCTCCGGCGTGATCTGCACGAGCTGCATGTGGCTGCCCTCGCGTTGCAGCGCGCCCTCGTCCATGCGCTGGCCGGGAATGATCGCGCAGCCGTTCAGCGCGACCACGAAGAGAAGGATGGCTGCTGCCGATAGCGTTTTCATATTGCGTCCTTTCTGCAAGGCCACTGCGGGATAATCATGACGGGGGAATGAATGCCCGTCCGACCCAAACCCCGTTCGCGGCGGTTTTGACTTAATGGCGACGGTTAATGTGACCTGAAATATCGTTGCTCTTGGCGGGTGCGAGCACTGGCACCATGCCGGGCAATGCGGACGTCCCCTGGACACCTCGCCCACTCACCTCGCCAAGCAGTGCCGTCGGGCTGGTGTCGGTCCGCGACGCCGCCAGTCGGGTGGGTTGCATGATGTTCGTGCCGGCGTGCAAAGCCTTGTGCGCCAAGGCTTGGCCGCTCACCAGCAAGCCGGCAAGCGGAAGCGCGAGCTTCAGGATGTGCATGGGCTCAGATCCCCCGGAGTTGAATGGTTGCCAAGCGGGCTCTTCGAATCTAACGCGATCGTTCGTGAACCCCGCGAGAAAGCGGGGTCTTCAAGTTGGCGATTGAAGGCGGCGAGCCAGCGTGAAGGAAAGATGCAGCGTCGAAAGCATTTTCTTCACGTAAATGAAGGACGTGTCCAACATGATTTTTTCACGGAACAGGAGTTTAGACTGCCGGCTCTCTCCCGACCGGTTCGGCGCTATCCATGCGCCCTCGCCGGCCGGGCGTCGACAGGGGCCACATGGCCTTGGGTATTCGGGAGTGTGCGGATCGTGTTCAACAGCATCCTGGTGGTCTGCGTCGGCAACGTTTGCCGCAGCCCGGTGGCGGAGTTCCTGTTCCGCCGCGAACTGGGCGAGCGCGACATCCGTGTCAGCAGCGCCGGCCTGGGTGCGCTGGTCGGGCGGCCGATGGAAAAGGACGCCGCCGAACTGCTGCACGAGGAGGGCATCGACGCCAGCGGGCACCGTGCGCGCCAGCTCGAGCCTTCCATGCTGCGTGACGCGGACCTGGTCCTCGCGATGGAACACCGGCACCTCAAATCGGCGGTCCGGCTCGCGCCGGAGGCCAGCGGCAAGATTTTTCTCTTCGACAAATGGCACGCGGGCGGCGACGTGCCGGATCCCTATCGACGTTCGCGCAGTGTGTTCGAGCAAGTACACGACTCAATCGAACGTGGCGTTGGCCGTTGGCTGCGCTACCTGTGAACCCTCCAGCCTAGGAATCGGGCTATGACCACCAAACAGACTTTTCCGTCCTCACCGCGCCGCGATGACGACATCGACCTGCACGCGCTGCTTGGCACGCTGCTCGACCACAAGTGGTTGATCATCGGCGTCACCGCGGTGTTCTTCGTCATCAGCGTGTTGTACGTCACGCTGACCACGCCGATCTACGAGTCCACCGCCACTGTGCAGGTGGAGCAGAAGGTTCCCAGCCTGCCCGGCCTGGACGATCTTTCGCAGACGCTCGGCGCTTCCACCTCGCAGGCGACCACCGAAATCGCCCTGATCACCTCGCGCACGGTGATCGGGCAGGCGGTGACCAACCTGAAACTGGACATCAGCGCACAGCCGGAGCGCTTCCCGCTGTTCGGCGCCTACATGGCCCGCCACTACAGTCCGCAGATGCCTGGCGACGTGGCGCCGCCGTTCATGGGCATGTCCAAGTACGACTGGGGCGGCTCGCAGCTGGACATCTTCCAGCTTGACGTGCCCTCGGCACTGCTGGACCAGCCGCTGCACCTGATCGCCGGCGAGAGCGGCAGCTACCAGCTGACCGATGACGACGGCAACGCGTTGGTGGAAGGCCGCGTGGGCCAATCGGCAACCGGCAACGGCATCACCATGCAGGTGCAGACGCTGCATGCCAATCCTGGCACCGTGTTCGACGTCGCACGCCACTCGCACCTGGGCACGATCACCGCGCTGCAGGGCGCCATCCAGGCGACCGAGGTCGGCAAGGACTCGGGCATCATCGTGCTCACCTACGACAACCCCGATCCGGTGCTCGCCACCCGCTTGCTCGACCAGATCAGCTCGCTGTACGTGCAGCAGAACGTGGAGCGCAACTCCGCCGAGGCCGCCAACAGCCTGAAGTTCGTCAAGGAGCAGCTGCCCAAGGTCAAGATGGACCTGGAGAAGGCCACCGCCGCGCTGAACGCGTTCCAGATGCGGGCGCACTCGGTGGACATCAGCCTGCAGACCAAGGGATTGCTCGACCAGACCGTGGCGCTGGATACGCAGATCGAGAACCTGCGCATGCAGATGGCCGACGTCGAGCGCAAGTACACCTCCAACCATCCGACCTACCAGGCCCTGGCCGCGCAGATCGGCCAGTTGCAGGCCAAGAAGGCGGCGCTGGAGAAGCAGGTCGGCCACCTGCCCGACACGCAGCAGGAACTGTTGCGCCTGACCCGCGACGTGCAGGTCAGCAACGAGACCTACACCAACCTGCTCAACCAGGCCCAGCAGCTCGACATCGCCCGTGCCGGCACCGTCGGCAACGTCCGCGTGGTCGACCGCGCCGCGACCAACACCAACCGTCCGGTATGGCCGCCGAAGATGATCCTGGTGCTGGCCGGCACCGTGCTGGGCGGCCTGCTGGCGCTCGCCTTCATCTTCATCCGCCAGTTGCTCAACCGTGGCGTGGAAGACCTGGCCGCGATCGAGCACGTGGGCCTGCCGGTGTACGCCTGCGTACCGCTGTCGGCGGCCGAGCGCGAGATCACCGATCGCAATGGCAAGGTGCGGCGCGGCGTGCATGCGCAGCACCTGCTGGCGCAGAGCGCGCCGGACGACCTGGCGGTGGAGGCGCTGCGCAGCCTGCGCACCAGCCTGCACTTCGCGCGCCTGGAAGCGAAGAACAACCTGCTGATGATCTCAAGCCCGGGCCCGGGCGCCGGCAAGACCTTCGTCGGCGCCAACCTCGCCGCGGTGATCGCGCAGGCCGGCCAGCGCGTGCTGCTGATCGACGCGGACATGCGCAAGGGCGCATTGCACACGGTGGTCGGCGGCCGGCCGGAACAGGGCCTGTCGGAACTGATCTCCGGCCAGATCGGCCTGTCCGAGGCGGTGCGCACGGTGGAGGGGACGAACAACCTCTACTTCATCTCGCGCGGCAAGGTCCCGCCGAACCCGTCCGAGCTGCTGATGCATTCGCACTTCACCGCGTTGCTGGAGAAGCTCAAGCCGCGCTTCGACCTGATCATCATCGACACGCCGCCGATCCTGGCGGTGACCGATGCAGCGGTGATCGGCCACCACGTGGGAACCAGCCTGATGGTCGTGCGCTTCGGCGTGAACCAGGCGCGCGAGATCGCGCTGGCCAAGCAGCGCTTCGAACAGAACGGCGTGCCGATCAAGGGCGCCATCTTCAACGCGGTCGAGAAGCGCAGCGCGGGCTACTACGCCTATGCGTACTACGAGTACGCCGGCGCCAAGGCCTGAGTCGCTCCCGACATCGAAACGTAAGGATCTAGCATGACACTGAAAGTCACCCTGTTCGGCACCGGCTACGTTGGCCTGGTCACCGGTACCTGCCTGGCGGAGATGGGCAACCACGTGCTGTGCGTGGACGTGGATGGAGCCAAGGTCGCGCGCCTGAGGCAGGGCGAGGTGCCGATCTACGAGCCGGGCCTGGCGCCGATGGTCCGGCGCAACCACGAGAGCGGCCGGCTGGACTTCACCACCGAGGCGGAGCCTGCGGTGCACCACGGCGAGGTGATCTTCATCGCCGTGGGCACGCCGCCGGACGAGGACGGCAGCGCCGACCTGCGCTACGTGCTGGAGGTGGCGCGCAGCATCGGTGCGCACCTGAGCCGCTACGCGGTGGTGGTCAACAAGTCGACGGTGCCGGTGGGCACCGCCGACAAGGTGCGCGCGACGATCGCCCAGGCGCTGGCCGAGCGCGGCGCGGTGATCCCGTTCGACGTGGTCTCCAACCCCGAGTTCCTGAAGGAAGGCGACGCGGTGGAGGACTGCCTGCGGCCGGACCGCATCGTGATCGGCAGCTCCAGCGAGCGGGCGATCGGCGTGCTGCGCAAGCTGTATGCGCCGTTCAACCGCAACCACGACCGCACGGTGGTGATGGACGAGCGTTCGGCGGAGCTGACCAAGTACGCGGCCAACGCGATGCTGGCGACCAAGATCAGCTTCATGAACGAGATCGCCAACATCGCCGAGCGGGTCGGCGCGGACATCGAGCAGGTGCGCCGCGGCATCGGCGCGGACCCGCGCATCGGCTATCACTTCATCTATCCGGGCGCCGGCTACGGCGGCTCGTGCTTCCCCAAGGACGTGCAGGCGCTGGAGCGCACCGCACGTACGGTGGACTACGACGCGAAGCTGCTGGGCGCGGTCGAGGCGGTCAACCACGCACAGAAGGGCAAGCTGTTCGAGCTGATCGAGCGGCACTACGGCGGGGCGCTGAAGGGCAAGACGGTGGCGCTGTGGGGGCTGGCGTTCAAGCCCAACACGGACGACATGCGCGAGGCGTCCAGCCGGCGGCTGATGGAGCAGTTGTGGGCGGCCGGCGCGAAGGTGCGGGCGTTCGATCCGGAGGCGCGCGCGGAGACGACGCGCATCTACGGCGAGCGGGCCGACCTCGCGCTGTGCGAGGACGCCTACGCGGCGCTGGAAGGGGCCGACGTGCTGGCGATCGTGACCGAGTGGAAGGCATTCCGTGCGCCGGACTTCGCGCAGATCCGCGACACGCTGAAGGACCCGGCGATCTTCGACGGACGCAACCTGTACGACCCGGCGCAGGTGGAGGAGGCGGGGCTGGCCTATTACGGCATCGGGCGCGGGCGTTCGCT
>NZ_FOXL01000002.1 GCF_900115705.1 Frateuria terrea | reverse complement strand
TTGCTGCAGGCCAACCAACCCCTGCTCACCGCCTATCTCATGCGGGACGAGCTGAAACGGCTGTGGTTTTACCGTCGGCCGGGCTGGGCCAAGCAAGCATGGGAACACTGGCTCGAACAGGCCATGAGCAGCGGCATCGCCGCGCTGGCGCTGTTCGCGCAACGGCTCAAGGCCTATCTGCACGGCATCCTTTCCCGATGCCGGTACCCGCTCAACACCAGTGTCGTCGAAGGCATCAACAACACGATCAAGGTCATCAAGCGCCGGGCCTACGGCTACCGGGATCAGGACTATTTCTTCCTGAAGATCCGTGCCGCCTTCCCCGGCATTCCGCGATGAACCAAAAAAACGCGCGGCTCGAGGCCGCGCGTCTTGTCTGCCGTTCGACCAAGAATCAGCTGGCGACCCGCTCAGCCGTTTCCTCATCCGGCGGAATCTGCAGCGCGTCCGGATGCAGCGCCGCCTGCTCGCGCTCGGCCTCGATCGCCGGCGTACGCCAGCCCGACCTGACACCCCACAGATAGAACACCAGGCCGATCACCGCGACCACGGCGAGATCGACGCCGTAGGGGATGTAATCCAAGCCGCCGAACTTCGCGCTGCCGATCCTCGACACCACCGCCAGCGTGACCAGGTAGGCAATCAGCCACCACGCGCCCTTCAGGTGCCGGCCGAACTCGTTCCAGCCATGCTTCGCCTGGTAATAGAAGTACACCGGCAGCGCGACCACCATCAGCAGGATGATCTCGCCGGTCAGCGGCCACTTGGCCCAGTACAGGAGCTCGGCCGACATGATGAAGGCAATGCCGGCGATCACCGGCAGCCCGGCCAGCCGGAACGGGCGATGCAGCTCCGGCGCGGTGCGGCGCAGCGTCATCACGCTCACCGGGCCGGTCAGGTAGGAAATGATCGTCGCCACCGAGATCACCGCGGCCAGCGAATCCCAGCCGCGGAAGAAGAACAGGAACAAAAACGACACTACCAGGTTCAGCCACATCGCCGGGCGCGGCACGCCGGACTTCGGATCGATCCGGCCGAAGATGCGCGGCAGCGTGCCGTTGCGCTCCATGCCGTAGATCATGCGGGCGGTCGTGGCGGTGTAGGTCATGCCGGTGCCGCTGGGGCTGACGAAGGCATCGGCGTAGAGCAGGATCGCCAGCCAGTTGAGGTTGACCAGCACCGCCAGTTCGGCGAACGGCGAGCTGAAGTCGATGCCCTTCCAGCCGGCCTTGGCCAGCAGGTCCGGCGGCACCGCGCCGAGGTAGGCGATCTGCAGCAGCACGTAGACCACGGTCGCCAGCAGGATCGCGCCGATGATCGCGAACGGGATGCTGCGGCCGGGGTTGTGAGCCTCGCCCGCCAGGTTCACCGGGCTCTGGAAGCCGTTGAAGCTGAATACGATGCCTGCGGTGGCCACGGCGGTGAGGATCGCCGCGAAGTCGTTCGCATGGCTGCCGCCGGCCGCGCCCACCGCGAGGTTCTCGCCGTGGAAGCCGCTGGCGATCAGCGCGATGCCGGTGGCCGCCGGGATGACCAGCTTGACCAGCGTGATCAGGCTGTTGGAGCGGGCGAACAGCTTGACGCTCCAGTAGTTGAGCAGGAAATACACGATCACCAGCACACCGGCGATCGCCACGCCCGTCGGGCTCAACTCGCCGTGCTTGCCGGGTATCGCGTGATAGAGATCCTGCGCCCACTGCCATTTCCAGCCGGCCATGTACTGCACCGAGGCCTCGGCTTCGACCGGGATCACCGAGACGATCGCGATCCAGTTCGCCCAGGCCGCGATGAAGCCGACCAGCGAACCATGCGAGTAATGGCCATAGCGCACCATGCCGCCGGACTCGGGGAACATCGCGCCCAGCTCGGCATAGGTCAGCGCGATGGAGAGGATGATCGCCGCGCCGAGCACCCAGGCCCAGATCGCGCCGGGGCCGGCCAGCTTGGCGGCGTTCCACGCGCCGAACAGCCAGCCTGAACCGATGATCGAGCCCAGCCCGGTGAACATCAGTGCGAAAGGACCGACGTCACGCCGGATCGAAGTCTGGTTTGCCATCAAGGGCCCCTGTGTCTGCCAGGCGCAGAGCGCCAAAACCCCGATGGTCGCAAAGTGGGCTGGGCATGTCACCTGCGCCGGCTGTTTTGTTGCCGCCACGAGCCACGGTGCGCTGGCCATCCAGCCGTCCATACGGAAGCGGTTGCCATGTCGGGGCCGCTGCGGAGTGCACGGGGAACGCCTGCCAGCCCCGCTCGCCCGGCCACACGACCGGTCACCTTGCTGCTGTGCAAGATGCGCGCGCGCCAACTTGTGATTAACGTATGGACCGATTCAATTAGATCGATTTAAAGCACCAACGACTGTTCAAGGCGTGGCCCGCGAGACAGATCCGCCGCCCGTTCAGGCAAGGCGGACACAAGCATCGCCGGCGCATGGTTGAACCATACATAGCGCTGTTGTCTGGGGAGGGGAGTTCTCATGCATCACGTGATCAGGTTTCGCCGCAAAGCACTCACCGGCGCACTCGCGCTTGCGCTGTTCCTTCCGCTGGGAGCGCTGGCGCAGGACGCGGCTTCGACCGCACCGGCCCCGGCCGACTCCGGCAAGGCACAGAAGAAGCCGGTAACCCTGCAGAAGGTCGTCGTCACGGGTTCGCTGATCCCGCGCGTGGAGGTCGAGGGCCCCGCGCCGGTAGTGACCATCACCGGCGAGCAGCTCAAACGCGAAGGATTCACCACCGTCTACGAGGTGATGAACTCGATCACCCAGACCGGCGTCGCGCAGACGCCGCCGAGCTGGGGCTCAAGTTCGGTCAACGCGCGCCAGCTCAACCTGCGCAACCTGGGCTCCGGGCGCAGCCTGCTGCTGATCGACGGCCATCGCGTCAGCGACTATCCGCAGTCCTCCGGTGCCAGCACGAACTTCCAGAACTACAACAACATCCCGACCGGGATGATCGACCACATCGAAATCCTCGCCACCGGCGCCTCGTCGCTGTACGGCTCCGACGCGGTCGCGGGCGTGGTGAACATCATCCTCAAGAAACACTACGAGGGCGATGACGTGCAGTTCTCGCTCGGCGGCGCCACCCACGGCGGCCGCGAGTACGGCGACCTGAACCTCGTCGGCGGCCGCTCGGGCGATCGCTGGCACGTGGTCTACAACCTCGAGAAATCGCACCGTGACGCGCTGTGGGGCCGCGACCGCCCCTACACCGATTCGGAAGCCGACGCCGGCTACGGCGCCTACGACTACAACGCGCGCCTGTTCGGCTGGAACACCTACCCGGGCCTGGCGCTGACCAACGCCGACGGCAACTACATCGCGCCGCCCGCCAACTCCTGCGGCCAGTTTGGCAACAACTTCGCGCTGCGCCATTCGCAGACCGTGTCCACCACGGGCCACACGGTCAATACCAACGACGTCACCGACCACGGCTACTACTGCACGCAGCCGGACCTGTTCGCCAACTGGGTGCTGACCCCGGGTAGCGACAACACCGACGCCTACGTCGCCGGCGACTACGACCTGGGCGGCGGCCTGCAGCTCTATGGCTCGGCCGGCCTGTGGAAGACGGTCGGCACCTCCAACACCGAGTTGCCGTTCCTGTATCCGATGGGCGGCCTGCCCAACGGCTTCTACGACAGGACCAGCGGTCAGGTGATCAGCAACTACTTCCGCCAGCTGACACCGCAGGAACTGGGCAGCTACGGCAATACCCACGACCGCGAACAGAACTGGGACCTGCGCGCCGGCCTGCGCGGCTCTTTCATGGACGACCGCTTCAACTGGGACTTCATGCTCGGCCAGAACAAGTACATCGTGCACGAGTACTACGCCGGCCTGAACGAGCAGGGCATGTTCGACTTCTTCTTCGGGCCGCAGCAGGGCACGACGACCGTCAACGGCGAGACGCTTCCGGTCTACGCGCTCAACAGCCAGCGCTTCTGGAACCCGATCACGCCCGCGCAGTACCAGAGCTTCGGCGTGTCCGGCGAGAACACTGCGGTCAGCGAGCTGGATCAGGCCACGCTGAACGTCAACACCGACGAGTTGTTCAACCTGTGGGCAGGTCCAGTCGGCTTCGGCGCGGTGCTGGAAGCGGTGCACCAGAGCTTCCAGCTCTCGCCGGACCCGCGCGGCAACGACACGCACTTCGGCGATCCCTTCCAGGACTACATCACCGGCGGCGGCACGCGTAACCGCATCTCGCTGGGCTCGGAACTGCGCATGCCGCTGACCTCGCAGGTCACCTGGACCATGTCAGGGCGGCTGGACAAGTATCGCGACGCCAGCGCGGCCGACGTCGCGCGTACCTGGGGCAGTTCGCTGGAGTGGCGGCCGTACGAGGGCCTGTTGCTGCGCGGCGGCTACGGCACGAACTTCCACGCGCCGGACATGCAGTACATCTACAAGAACCCGTCGGTGTCGCAGGTCGGCATCTACTCCGACTACTACCAGTGCATCCAGGCAGGCGACCGCACCTGCAATGCGACCCAGCACAGCACGTACTTCCAGTCCTATCTTGCCGGCGGGCCGACGCTCAACAACGAGACCGGTCATTCCTGGACGTACGGTTTCGTGTGGCAGATCCCTGGCGTACAGGGCTTGTCCGTGTCGGCCGACTACTGGCACATCGGGATCGACAACGGCATCGTCAACATAAGTCAGGACGATGTGCTGAAGGACGAGGCAGGCTGCCGCACCGGCCTGAACGTCGACGGCTCGCCCTATATCGCGCACGCCCAGGGCTCGTCCTACTGCCGCAGTGTGATCGCCAACGTCAAGCGCGACGCCAACGGCAACATCACGGCCGTCTACTCAGGACCGATCAACGAGAGCCAGTTGTACGTCAGCGGCATCGACGCCTCGCTGGTCTACACCAAACCCACCGAGCACTGGGGCAACTTCAGCCTCAGCATCGACTACACCGACAACCTCTCCTACAAGGAGCGCCGCCTGCAGAGCGATCCGCTGGAAAACACCCGCTACGACCGCGTGGCGAGCAGGGTGCGCGGCACGGCCAGCTGGCAGGGTGATCGCTGGAGCGTGACCGTCTATGGCGAGCGCGCCGGCAGCATCCGCGCCAACAACTTCAACGGGTGCGAGGTCCTGGACAACGGCATCAAGCCCGACCTCGGCGATCCGGACTGCGTCGTCTACAAAGGCCGCATCAAGCCGTGGATCGTGTGGAGCGGCTCGGTCGGTTATCGCTTCAGCGACAAGGCGAACCTGCGTTTTGGCGTAACCAACATCTTCGACAACAAGGGCGAGATCCCCTACTACGCGGGCGGCTTCGAGTTCATCCCGACGCTGCAGGGCGCCAACTACAACGGTCGCGAAGTGCTGGCGACGATCAACTACAAGCTCGATTGAGGTAGCCGGGCCGGCCTTGCCGGCCCGATCGATCCGGATTCCTCTCCGGCGCGAGTTCGCGCGCCCCGGCTCCGGCCGGGGAGCTTTTTTTTTGGAAAAGGAGAAGCCGATGCGCGTGACGACCTTGCTGCTGGCCCTGATGATGGCTGCCTTCGCCGGCACCGCGCAGGCGCAGTGGGCGATCGTCCCGCAGCCACAGACGATCGAGGTGGGCAAGGGCAACTTCGTGCTCGGACCGCGCACGCGCATCGTCGCGCCCGCCGACGCGCGCGGCCGGGAGATCGGCGCCTTCCTGCGCGAGGCGATCCGCGCGCAGGCCGGATTTTCGCTGCGGCAGGGCGCAGCGGCCAAAGGCCCGCGCATCGAACTGCGCATCGATCCGGCGGTGCAGGGCAAGGAAGCGTACCGGCTCAGCGTCACACCACAGCGCATCGACATTACCGCGGCCGATGACCGCGGCCTGTTCTGGGGTGTGCAGACCTTACGGCAGCTGTTGCCGGCCAGGCACGGCGGCACCCTTGCGATTCGCGCCGTACGCATCGACGATGCCCCGCGCTACGCCTGGCGGGGCGTCATGCTCGACGTGGCGCGCCACTTCATGCCGGTGGCGCTGGTCAAGCGGCAGATCGACCTGTTCTCCCGCTACAAGATCAACGTCCTGCACTGGCACCTGACCGACGACCAGGGTTGGCGCATCCAGATCGACAAGTATCCGAAGCTCACCAGCGTCGGCGCCTGGCGCACCGAGCCCGACGGCGAGCGCACGGGCGGCTTCTACACGCAGCAGCAGATCCGCGACGTGGTCGAGTACGCGCGAGAGCGCAACATCATGGTGGTGCCGGAGATCGAGATGCCCGGCCACGCGTCGGCGGCCATCGCGGCCTATCCTTGGCTGTCCTGTCCCAAGCAGCCGATCCAGGTGCCGGCAGGATGGGGCGTGTTCACCGACATCTACTGCGTGGGCGACGACACGACCTTCGCTTTCCTGCACGACGTGCTGGACGAGGTGGCTGCGCTGTTCCCCGCGCCGTACATCCACATCGGCGGCGACGAGGTGCCCAAGCAGCAGTGGGTCCAAAGCGCGTCCTCGCAGCAGCGCATGCGCGAGCAGCACCTGGCCGACGCCGAGGGGCTGCAGAGCTGGTTCGTGCAACGCATCCAGCGCGACCTGGAGGCCCGCGGCAAGACGCTGATCGGCTGGGACGAGATCCTCGCGGGCGGCGCCGACCGCAACGCCATCGTGGAAATGTGGCGCGGCGACGCGGAGGCGGCCAAGGCCCTGGCCAACGGCAATCGCGTCATCGTCGCCGGCCCGTTCTACATCGACACGCCGATCGAAGACCTCACGGTGCAGGACATCTATCGCACCGACGCTTTCGCTGGCCCCGCCTATGCCGCGCACCGCGGCCAGGTGCTCGGCGCCGAAGCACCGTTGTGGGCCGAGCGCGTCACGCCGCGCAACCTGGAGGCGATGCTGTATCCGCGCGTGCTGGCGCTGTCCGAGCGGCTATGGAATCCGGACGCCCGAGATTACGCCGACTTCGAGCGCCGCATGCGCGCGCAATACCCCTGGCTGGACGAGCACCACGTGGCCTACGGCCCGGAAGACCGCGACCTGGTCGACTACCGGCTCAGCTTCAACCCGCAACACCATCGCTGGCGCCTGCGCGCCCAGCGCGGCTTCGACGACCTGGAGCTGCACTACACCGTCGACGGTAGCGAGCCCACGGCGCAGTCGCCCACCTTCGGTGACGTGCTGGACCGATACGAACCTTCCGCCATCAGGGTCGCGCCGTTCCGTCGCGGCGTACCGTACCTGGCTAGCCAGGCGTTCCAGATCACGCCCAACAAGGCGCTGGGCAAGCCGGTGAGCTACCTGGTGGCGCCGGATCCGCGCTACACCGGCGCGGCGACCGCACTGGTCGACGGCGTCACCGGCGGCGACGACTTCCTGGACGGCCTGTGGGTCGGCTGGCGCGGCGGCGACATGGACGCCACGGTCGATCTGCAGAAGCCCACGCCGCTGCACTCGATACGGGTGCGTTTCACCCAGCACAGCGGCTCCTGGGTGCTGCTGCCGCGCAACGTGCGTTTCGCGGTCTCGGACGACGGCAAACATTGGCGGACGCTCGAGGACCTGCCTTTCGGCATGGACCCGATGGACCTGCGCCCGACCATCCGCGAGGCGCACTTCGAGGCCATTTCACCGGTCACCGCGCGCTACCTGCGCGTCACCGCGAAGAACTATGGCCCGCTTCCCGCAGGCCATGAGGGCGCCGGCCAACCGGCATACGTGTTCGCCGACGAGATCCTCGTGCAGTAACCGCGCGCGCGTTCACGCGGGCTGGTAGACCGCCGCCACGACGCCAGAAGCGAAGGTTCTCATGCTGACCAGACGAAGATCCACGGGGCGGTGCAGTTCCGAGAACAACGGCTCGCCCCGGCCCAGGACCACCGGATGGATGGCCAATCTATTCGTCGATGAGGCCGGAGGCAACCAGGCTGCGGGCAAACCGGGCGCCTCCATGGGCAAGGATGTAGCCGCCCGGTTGTGCCTTCAACCGCCGGATTTCCTCGGCGAGATCGCCACGTGCCACCGTCGGCTCGGCCCAAGACTCGAGGACCGCCGCGGTAGGCACGACGCCCAGGCGCTCGGCATTGCGGACCCTGGCCTCGGCGAGCGAGCGTGACACCGGGTTCTCCTGCGCCCAGCCCAGCCCCGTCCTTGAGAAAATGACCTTGGGAATGTCGTTCATCGGCGCCGCGATCGGCATCTCCGAAAAGGGCCAGAACGCCGCCATGTCGCGATAGCTACGGCTGCCCATGATGTGCACGTCGGCGCCGCGCAACGTATCGAGAAGCCACCCCGTGGAATCGGCGCCGCCCGATGAGCGGAAGATCCAGTCAGCCTCGCCCTCCGGTCCCGCAACGAAGCCGTCCAGCGAGACGGACATCTTCAGAACCAGTTTCCTTTGTGCTGTAGCCATGACTGCTCCTTCGCGCCGCAACGGTAGTAGAGCCTGGCGTGCCAACGGCTCTTCGGTCTTTCACTGCAAGGACGAACGGCAGCCGTACGTTTCGACAGGGCGGCCACTGGCTGCTTGACTCACTTCGCCGCCGGAAGGGGTGGCGCGCGCAGCGGTACCGGGGTGGACTGCACGATCGAGGTGGTCGTCTGGCCGTACTGCAGGAACTGGTCGAGGATCAGGTCCAGATGCTCGAGCGCATCCAGGTGCACCTTGACGACGAAGCAGTCCTCGCCCGTGACGCGGTGGCATTCGGCCACCTGCGGCGTGGCGCGGGCGAGGTCGGCGATCTTCGACAGCTGGCCCGGGGCGGGGCGCACGCGCACGTAGGCGGTGATCGGCCAGCCGAGTGCCGCGGGGTCCAGTTCGAGCCGGCAGCCGCGGATCACGCCGGCGTCCTCCAGCCGGTTGAGGCGTTCCTTCACCGCCGGCGCCGACATGCCTACGGTGGTGGCCAGGCGCGTCACCGGCTGGCGAGGGTCCTCCAGCAGGGCGGCCAGCAGCTCGACGTTGCGTGCGTCTGCGAGCAGTTTTGAAATCTTAGGCATTGCGTCCACCTTGCATGGAAAATGGCAAATCCTGCCAATGAATGCCTTCAAGGTGCCATGGATGATGCGCCTTTGGTTTGCAAAAGTGGAGGCATGAAAAAGACTCCGCTCAGGTACTTTGCCAACGCATTTCCCGCGCCGGCCTGGTTTGTGGTCAGCGCACTCTTCCACTACCTCGGTCCCGCATTCGCGGTGCTGCTGTTCGCCCGCGTCGCACCGCTGGGCGTGGCCTGGCTGCGCATCGCGACCTCGGCGCTGCTGCTTGCCGCGTGGCGGCGTCCGTGGCGCCACCTGCCGCAACAGGATGCGCGCACTCGCCGCACGATCGCCGGGTTCGGCCTGGTGATCGCCGGCATGAACGCCTGCTTCTACCTCGCCATCGACCGGCTGCCGCTGGCTACGGTCGGTGCGATCGAATTCGTCGGGCCGATCGCCCTGGCGGCAGCCGGGTTGCGTTCGGCGCGCAACCGCCTCGCCTTGGGGCTGGCGGCGGCCGGCGTCACGCTGCTGACGCGCGCACACCTGGGCAGCTCACCACTGGGCCTGGCCTTCGCCTTCGCCAATGCGGCGCTGTTCACGCTCTACATTGTGCTGGGCCACCGGCTGGCCACCGCGGGGGACGAGGGCAGCGAACCGGTCGACCGGCTGGCCGCCGCGATGCTGGTGGCGTTGCTGCCGGCCGCCTTGCTGGGCTTGGTGCCCGCGTTGCCGGCGATGGCAAGCCCGTGGCTGCTCGCGGCCGGTGCCGGCGTGGGCATCTGCTCCTCGGTGATTCCGTATGTCTGCGACCAGTTCGCGATGGCACGCCTGCCACGGGCCAGCTTCGCCCTGCTGCTGTCATTGCTGCCGGCGATCGCCTGCCTGGTCGGCGCGCTGGTGCTGCGCCAGTTCCCCGGACCACGCGAGACGCTAGGCATCGCGCTGGTTGCCGCCGCCGTCGCGCTGCACCGTCCGCGACCCGTTTCCCCGCCGCATCGCCCACCCGAGGTATCGCCATGGAATACGACCGAATCGGAGCCTCCGGCCTGAAGGTCTCCCGCATCTGCCTCGGCTGCATGAGCTACGAGGTCACCCCCGGCGCGCGCCCGTGGCACCTGGACGAGGCGCACAGCCGGTCGTTCATCCGCCGTGCGCTCGAACTGGGCATCAACTATTTCGATACCGCCAACATGTATTCGCAGGGCGCGAGCGAGGAGGTGCTCGGCCGCGCCCTGCGCGACTTCGCCCGGCGCGAGGAAGTAGTGATCGCGACCAAGCTGTTCTATCCCATGCACGACGGCGCGAACGCCCGCGGCCTTTCGCGCAAGGCGGTGATGGCCGAGATCGACGCCAGCCTGCGCCGGCTCGGCACCGACTACGTCGATCTGTACCAGATCCATCGCTGGGACCCGCACACGCCGGTCGAGGAGACGCTCGAGGCGCTGCACGACGTGGTCAAGTCCGGCAAGGCTCGCTACCTGGGTGCTTCCACGATGATGGCCTGGCAGTTCGCCAAGGCGCTGTTCACCGCCTCGCTGCATGGCTGGACGCGCTTCGTATCGATGCAGCCGCACTACAACCTGCTCTATCGCGAGGAAGAGCGCGAGATGCTCGCGCTGTGCCGCGACCAGGGCATCGGGGTCGTGCCGTGGAGCCCGCTCGCCCGCGGCCGCCTCGCGCGCGCATGGGAGGAGGCGCCCAGCACCGTGCGCGGCGGCTCCGATCCCTGGGGCGACGGCCTCTATGCCGCCACCCGCGAGACCGACCGGCGTGTCGTCGACCGCGTCGGCGAAGTGGCCGCGCGGCTCGGTGCCAGTCGCGCGCAGGTCGCACTCGCCTGGCTGCTGCAGCAACCGGCGGTGACCGCGCCGATCGTGGGCGCCACCCGCATGCACCACCTGGAAGAAGCCGTCGGTGCACTCGACCTGCGCTTGCCGGCAACGGAAAGCCTGGCGCTGGAGGCGCCCTACCAGCCCAAGGCCGTGGCAGGCGTCGCCGTGCCCGGAGTGGACGACTGAGTCGGGCGACGCGAGGCTGGCAAGGGCGCCGCGCGTTTCGAACCCACGGCAGCTACGCGGCTGGGCCCGGCGTCGCCGACGCGGTGGGCGCGCAGGCAACTCACCCGACGGAAACGCCGGCCGGCCTGGCCAAGGCCGGCGAAGGTGGCCCCGCCGCGCAGAACAGCAGCGATGGGCACAGCCTGCGCAGGCGCTTTCAGCAAGGCACCGGAAGTGCAGCCATGCTTCTACGTCACTGGCGGCATCAGCTTCGTGCTGGTCATCGTCGTGCAGGACATGCCGGCCTACGAGGCTCCGGTGCGCCGCCTGTTTTCGGAAAACGAGCTGGTCGTGGACTTCCGCACGTTGATAGCGCCCGACCGGGTCGAGGCGGGAACTACCATCGTCCTGCCTTGAAGCTTGAAGGTTCCCGCTGCCGGCAGGAATTCATCTATCCGTCTTTCGCGGACAAAGAAACCGTCATCTGGCGAACCGATACTTCGCCCACTCCACGCGAAGACCCGTGCCGTGACTCAGTACGTACACCCCAGCAATAGCGGTTTCGTGCGCATCGTCAAGCATGGTCGCGGGTGGCGGGCGCTCCTTGGCGAGCGCGAGGTTGGGCGCCACGACAGCGCGGAGGCGGCCCTGCTGGCCCTCCGCGCACGGTGGCCGCAGGCGCGCATTCCACCATCGCTGCTGCTCTGGCGGCACCTGCCCGGGTCGAGGCAATTGGGACACGGCAGGCGCGCTGCCTGACGGCTGACACCCGGCAGTCTGGCCTGATGTCAGCCGGTGCAAGTTGCAGCTATCGATCGCCGCCCTTGAAGCCGGGTCCGCGCAGCACCTTGCCGGGCAACGCCGGCGTCATCCTGCCCTGCGCGATCACCGGCACGCCGTTGACCAGCACGTAGGACATGCCTTGCGCCAGTTGCTTGGGATCCTCGAACGTCGCCGGTGCGCGCAGCCTGGCCGGATCGAAGATGGCGATATCGGCCCACATGCCCTTCCTGAGGGTGCCGCGATGGGCCAGGTGCATGCGTTGCGCGGGCAGGCCGGTCATCTTGTGGATCGCCTCGGGCAGGGTCAGGGCGTGATCCGCGCGCACGTACCGGGTGATGATCCGCGCGAACGCGGCGTAGGCACGCGGGTGCGGATGGCCCTGGCCCAGCGGCCCGGTCGGTGCCTGTGCCGAGGCGTCGTCGCAGATCGACATCCACGGCTGCTTCAGCGCGAGGGTGACGTCCGGCTGCGCCATGCCGAACACGGCGACGTCGGTGGCGGCGTGGTCCTTGATCAGGATGTCGAGCAGCGTGTCGATCGGTTTCTCGTGCCAGCGCCTGGCGATGTCGTCCAGGCGCTGGCCTTCGAGGTCCTTGAGCGAGGGATCGTCGACGGAGGTGATCTCGACCGCGTGCGGGCCGGGGACCTCCAGCCAGTCGTTGCTCCACGCGTCCGACGGCGTGCGCATGTCCTTTTCGATCCGCGCACGCGACTGCGGATCCTGCAGCCGTTCGAGCAGCCTGGCGTTGCCGCCCGCGTGCGCCCACGGCGGAATGAACGAGGCCAGGTCGTTGCCCCAGGCCGTGTAGGCATAGGTGTCTGCGCCGACGTCGAGCCCCTGCGCGCGCGCCGCTTCGATCCTGGCGATCACCGCGGGCATGTTGCCCCAGTTCTGGTGGCCGGCCACCTTCAGGTGGAAGATCTCCACGGGGATGTGCGAGGCGCGCGCGATCTCGAACGTTTCGTCCAGCGCGGCCATCTCGCCGTCGCCTTCGCTGCGCATGTGGGTGGCATAGATGCCGCCGTAGCTGGCCGCGGTCTTTGCCAGTGCGATCAACTCCGCCGTGGTGCTGTAGGTCGCCGGCGGGTACTGCAGGGCGGTGGAGACGCCGAAGGCGCCATCGCGCATCGCGCCGGCGACGATTGCCTGCATCTGCTTCAGTTCGTCCGCCGTCGGCTGACGGTCGCCGTAGCCGACCACCATGGCCCGCGCCGTTGCGGCGCCGACGTAGGTGCCGAAATTCACCGCGATGCCCTTGCCCTGCAGTTGCCGGAAATACCCCTTGAGCGTGCGCCAGGCAGGCCTGGCGCCGGCGCCTTCCTCGTCGAGGATCCTGTCGTTGAGCGGCGCGACCGACTCGCCTTCGCCGGTGACCAGCGTGGTGACGCCCTGGAAGATCTTCGACGGGGCGTGGCCGTCCTGCAGCAGCGCGTGGCCGGACTGGTCCAGCATGTCGATGAAGCCGGGCGTGACCACCATGCCGTGAGCGTCGATGACTCGCGCCGCGTGCGCGTCGTCCAGCGCGCCGATCGCGGCGATGCGCCCATCGCGGATCGCCACGTCGGCGGTGTAGCCCGGCGCGCCCGTACCGTCGATCACCTGCCCGTGGCGGATGACGATGTCGTACGGCGTGGAGGATGCGGCGTGGGCACCGGGTCCAAGCAGGCCGAGTGCGGCAACGAAAGACAGGCGGGTGGCCGGATGCATGAAGAGCCCTTGCATGGATGTCGTCAATCGGAAGCGCCGGTTCGCCGGTGGCGAAGGCGGATAGCCGCGCTCACTCGACCGCCAGGCCGCCATCGCGCAGGCGCTGGCGCAGCCGGTCCAGCTTGTCGCCATAACGCGCGCTGCGCGCGGTGTCGCGGCGCAGCGGCTGGCGCACCTGCGCCGCGCTGGGCGTGCTCAGCACGGTGCGCGAGGTCTTGTGGAATGCCAGGCAGGCCGGGTCGAACGGCAGGTCGCAGAAATCCAGCAGTCCGCGGATCACCGGTTCGGGCTCGGCTACCAGCGATTCGTAGGACAGATCCAGCACGCGCCCGGGATGGCGCTGCAGCCAGAAGCGCGTCAGGCGCATGAAGTCGATGCAGTAGTCGGCCATCTCGTCGAGGTCGCAGGTGAACCCGGTCTGCTCGGTGAACAGCTGCCGGTAGCACGCCAGGCAGGTCTCCACCGGGTCGCGCCGCACGACGACCACGCGCGCGGCCGGCAGCATCGCCAGCGCGGCGCCGACCAGGTACCAGGTCACCAGGCTCTTGTCGGTGAAGCGCGGCCTGGTGGCGCGCCAGCGCGCGGTGCGCGCGAGGTATTCCTGGCCCAGGCGCTGCCAGTCCTGCGCGGTCGCACCGGGCACCCACAGCGGGAACGCCGAGGCGCGGCGGCGGGTTTCCGCGTCGATCACCTGCGGCAGGTCCTTGATCTCGTTGGCGCCCTCGACCTGCGGGTGCGAGGCGAGGATCTGCTCGACCAGCGTCGATCCGGAACGCGGAATGCTGACGATGAAGATCGCCTCGCTGCCGAGTGACGGATCCAGCGGCAGCGGCGTGGCGTCCGCGAAGACGCGCAGGATCGCATCCACGCGCCGGCGCTCGCCGGCGGCGTCCCAGCGCACCCGCTTGCGGCGGGAAGCATTGGCGAGCGCGAAGGTATCGAATGCCTGCGCATAGTCGCCCTGGTCTTCCAGCGCCTTGGCCAGGGCGAAGCCGAGCAGTTCCTGGTCGCGGGGCGGCAACCCGGGGCGCGCCAAGGCGGCTCGCAGGCGCGTGACGTCATCGGCGTCGAAGCGGACCGTATTGAGGTTGGCCAGTCCGAACCAGCCTTCCGCGTTGCCCACGTCGAGGCGCAGTACCTCGCGATAGCCCGCCACCGCGGCATCGACCTGGCCCAGCGTCGCCTGTGCCCGCGCCAGCGACAGCCGCGCGGGAATGTGCGCGGGCTCGATCGCGATCGCCCGCTGCAACGCCACCACGGCCTCCTGCGCGTGGGTCTGCCGCCACAGCGCTTCGCCGAGGTTGAACCAGCCTGACGCGGACGCCGGCGCCAGTTCGCAGGCGCGCCGCATGTGCGCGAGGGCATCGTCGATCCGCCCGCGCTCGTACAGGGCAATGCCGAGCCCCACGCGCAGGTCGGCATCCTGCGGCCACGTCGCGAGCACCCGCTCGAAGCAATCGGCGGCCGTGGCCTGGTCGCCGCGGCGCTGAGCGGCGACCCCGAGCATGCGCAAGGCGTCCGGATCGTCCGGCGCCAGCGCCAGCACGCTGGTGATCGTCTGTTCGGCGGCGTCGAACTGGCGCCGCTTCCACTCCTCGCGCGCCCTCGCCAGCAGGCGGGCCGCCATCGGCGAAAGAGGCCGTCGGGCTGTCTGGAATGTCATGTCGTCACTGGCATGCGGCGTCAACGAGGCAGGCTACACAAGCCGTGCGCAGGCCGCAAAAAAAGCGCCGGACGTGGTGTCCGGCGAGGGGAGTACCTGCGGCGTCTTGCTCAGAAATCGTAGGCCACCGAGAGCCGGGCGCTGCGCGGCGTACGGGTGTCCTGGACTCGGCCGTAGTCGGGATTTGGGCTGCCGGTGGTACCGAAGAAGTCGTTGTAGAACACCGGCGTCTGCTGATTGAACACGTTGAACACAGCGAAGTTGAAGTCGAGCTTGTGCTGCGCCCACGTGGGACGGTAATCCACGTTGAGGCCCAGGTCGTGGACCCACGGCGTCGTCCCCAGCGAACCGGGCGGCACCGGTTTGCCGGCGCACCAGTAATAGGTGTGCGAGCCGTGCAGGGCCAACTGGTCCGGCCCGTAACCGCCCCGGCACAGGCGCGGCGTGCCCGAAGTCAGGTACAGGTTGGCGCCGACCGTCCATTCCGGGGTGATCGCGTAGGCGCCGAAGATCTTGAACTGGTGCTTGCGGCTGTTGGGCAGCACGCCGCTGGACCATTCCATGCGCTCGGGGAAATCCCACGCGGTGGTGAGCGACTCGTACGAGCCGCCCTGCTGGGAGTACGTGCTCACCGGCCCTTCGGTATTGCCCCAGGTGCGCGAGAACACGTAGTCGAACTTGGCGAACCACTTCTCGTCCCAGGCGTGCTCCAGCGACAGGTCGACCGAGTAGTAGCGGCGGATCGGTCCCTTGGTGAAACCCTGGTCCTGCATGCTGAAGGTCACCGGCACGAGCGAGCCGTCGGGCGCCTTCATCAGCAGGTGGTTGGTGATGCCCGGGTTGACCAGCACCAGGCTCTGCGCCCACTGGTCGCAGGTGTCCGGCGTCATCCAGTCGTAGCCCTGCGCGCGCCCGGCCGTGCACTCGTTCTGGATGGCGTCGTAGTCGTCGATGATGCGGTTCATCCGCTGGTAGGTGCCGGTGGCGCCGAACACCCATTGCGTGCCGAGCATCTCGAACTGCTGCTGCATGCCGAGCACGTAGTTGTCGGAGAACTCGGCCTTGATGTTCTGCGAGGCCGACACCCGCGGGTCCTTCGCCTGGCCATATTCGCTGTCGATGGATACCCCGGTCGACGGGCTTTGCGGGAGCGGGGTGAAGCCGATCGGCTCGCCCGTTGCCGGATCGATGCCGGTGTAGGTGCCGTACACGCCGGCGTTCACCACCGGTGCGGCGATCGACAGCGCCACCTGGTCCGGCAGCGCCAGGTAGTAGCGGCCGGCGTTGCCGAACACCTTCAGGCTGGAATCGCCGTGCACGTCCCAGCTGAAACCCAGGCGCGGCGCCCACTGCGGCGTGGTCAGCCGTATGTAGGGCTCGCCCGAGGCGTCGTAGTTGACGAACTGGTCGTTGCGCAGGCCGATGTTCAGCAGCAGGTTCGGCATGACCTGCCAGTTGTCCTCGACGTACTGGGCGCGCTGGGTCACGCGCACCGAGGCGACGCTCAGGTCCACGTGCTGCTGCACGTAGTAGCAGTGCCCGTCGTGGCATCGCGTTGACGGCGCGACGTACGGCGGCACGTTCGGGTCGGCGCCGAACACCGGTACGCCCGGTTCGCTCTCGCCGTAGATCCACTGGTAGCCCGGGCCGGTGTTCTGCGAGCCGTCCTTGATGTCGCGCGAGTTGATGTTGTCGATGCCCGCCTGCAGGTCATGGTCGCCCAGGCGGTAGTCCAGGCTCAGGCGGTAGTTGGTCACCGACTCGCTGTGTTCCGGATCGGAGAACGTCGAATTGCCTTGCGAATTGCGGATGCCGCCCGGCGGCACGAACGCCGGGTCCTGCAGGGAGGCACTGGCAATGTGCGGCAGCTCGGGGTCGAAACCGGGGTAGGCGGGCTGCTCGGAGTAGTAGTTGCCATGCATCTTGCCGACCGTCGCGTTCAGGGTCAGGTCGTCGGTGATGTAGGAGGTGTAGTTGGCCACCCAGACCTTGAACGAGTTCTTGTTGGTCTGCTGCAGGCCTTCGAAGGCGCCGCGCGCGAGGGTGTCGTAGTTGAAGTCGTAGAAGGAGCCCGAGGTGCGGTGCGAGTTCTTCAGGCCGGTCAGCGTCAGCACGTTGCTGTCGTTGATGTTCCAGTTGAGCTTGGCGTAGATCTTCGGGTCGTGGACGGTGTACGAGCTGCTGGTAGTGCCTTCGCCGGCGAACTCGTCGGTCGTCTTGTAGTGCGTGTCATCCTGCTCGGCGCCAAGGAAGAAGAACAGCTTGTCCTTGATGATCGGGCCGCTGGCGTAGGCGTCGTAGATGGTTTCGCTGTAGCTGTTGCCGCGGCGGTAGACGGAGATGTCGCCGGGCCGGTTACCCTGGTCGGTCACCAGCGGGTTGGCGAAGTAGTAGTTGATCGGCTCGGCCCGCAGCCTCGCCGGCTGCCACAGGGCGCGCGCGCCGAAGTGCCACTCGTTGGTGCCGCTCTTGCCGATCTGGTTGATCACGCCGCCGATGGAGCGGCCGTACTTGGCGCCGTAGCCACTGATGAAGGTCTGCTGCTGCTCGATGGCGCCGTAGGGCAGGGTGATGCCGCCCTGGTTGTTGAGCGCCTCGGTGACGTTCATGCCGTCGACGTAGTACGCGTTCTCGGCCGTCGAGGCGCCGCCGAACACGTTGATCGGCGTGCCGAGCGGGCCGCCGGTCAGTTCGGGCGAGCCCATGTTGACGCCCGGCGCCAGCATGGCGATGTCCTCGGCGGTGCGCGCCAGCGGCAGTTGCTGCAACTGCTTGGAAGTAATCGTGGTGACCTGGTTGGTGGTGGTTACGTCGATCGGCGGGAGCGAATTGGCAGTGACGTCGACCGAAGAGAGCGTGACCGCGTTGGCGGCGCCCGCGGTGGAGGCGAAGTCGACCGCCACCGCACCCGCCGCGGCGGGGCTCACTTCGCTGCGGCTTTGCACGACCTTGCCGTCCTGCAGCAGCGAGACCGTATAGGTGCCCACCGGGACGGTGATCGAGTATTTGCCCGAGGGCGTCACCGGGATGGTGCGGTTGAAGCCCGCGCCATTGTTGATCTGGATCGTTTCGTTGGGCGCCACCGGCACGGTGCCGTAGATGGTGCCGTTGATCGCCTGCGCCCAGGCTGCGCCGCTCAGGCCCAGCGCGATCGAGCCGATGGCCAGGGGCAGCGCCTTGCGCCTGAGGAAACGATGGGGATGCAGCGCGCGCAGGGATGGGTTCTTCATGGGATGTGCACTCCGCTTTGTTGAAACGCCCGGTACAGCGCCTTCCAGTCCGGAAGCCTTTCACCACGTCGCGGGCGGACCCGTTCGGCTTCTGGACGTCAGGTCGTGCCAGACCCATGGCGGGTCCGCCGACTGATTCGCAGGCATGGATGGACGATACGCAGCAGCGCGGCACGTCGCGCGACGCAAGTGTCCGTGCCGGATCCTGCGCCTGACGGCGATGCGCTTCGAACGGATTCCCACCCGACCCGCAAGTGCGCGTTCGAGCGTATTCCCCGACCAGCGAACGCCGCCAATGAAAAAACATCGGCGCGCCATAACTGCGGGTTATGGGCGTCTATATCCAATGGCACTCGCGAAATGCGCTCGATCTCCCTTCCGGGAAAAGCGTCAAGCGGTGACCATTCCGACAACGCCGCTCAACGGAGGCGTGGCAAACCTACTTCCACGCATTCACGAACACCGTAATGACGATGGCATTGGTGAAGTCGATGAGGAACGCGCCAACCACGGGAGCCACCAGGAACGCCCGTGGCGCAGGCCCGTAGCGCTCGGTCAACGAACTCATGCAGGCCATGGCGTTGGCGGTCGTCCCGAGCATGAAGCCGGTAAAGCCGCTGGCCATCACCGCGGCGTCGTAGTCACGCCCCATCAGCTGCAGCAGCGGCCAGCAGCAGAACGCCACCACCAGCACGGACTGCAGCAGCAGGTTGGCGAGCAGCGGCATCGCCAGCCCGGCCAGGTCCCACAGGTGCAGGTCCATCAGCGCCACCACCAGGAACAGCGAAAGGCTGGTGTTGCCGATCAGCTCCATGCTGCGCACCGACAGTCCGAACCAGCCCAGCTGGTCGTCGATGTTGCGGATCAGCGCGCCGACCAGCATCGCGCCGATGTAGCCGGGCAAGGTCAGCCCGAGCAGGCCAAGTCCTTCGCTGATCCACGCGCCGATACCCATCGCCAGCAGCATGAACACCAGGCTCTTGAGCCCCGCGCAGGCCGGATCGGCGAAGCGGTGTGCGGTCGCCTCTGGCATCGCGGGCGCCTGCTCGTCCTCTTCGGATTGGATGGAGGCTGCAGGCTTGAGCCCCAGGCGCTCGATGAGCAGCGCCGCCAATGGCGAGCCGAGGACGGAACCGCACACGATCCCCGCCATGGCGTTGGCCAGCGCCACGCTGCGCGCGCCCGGCACGCCGGCACCGGCGAACAGCGGCGCGAACGCCAGCCCGGTGGCCGGGCCGCCGGCCAGGGTCGCCGATCCGGTGACCACGCCGAACAGCGGCGGCAGCCCGAAGGCCTCGGCCATGCCGATGCCCAGCAGGTTCTGCGTGATCGCCAGCACGCTGGCCAGCCCGAGGAACAGCAGGATCTGCCGCCCGCCTACCCGCAGCAGCGCGGTGCTGGCGTTGAACCCGATGCCGGTGAAGAACGCGATCATCAGCGGCTGCTCGAAGGCGACGTCAAAACGTAGCGGGATGACCGCCCACTGCCGGCAGGCGAGCATGAAGAGCGCGACCAGCAGGCCGCCGATGACCGGCGCGGGAATGCTGAAACGCGCAAGCAGCGGCACGCGGCTTCGAATGCCGTAGCCGACGAGCAGGAACAGGCCGCCGCAGGCCAGGGTCTGGATCGGGTCGAGTGTCAGCACGCGCAAGTATCCGGTCGGCTGCGCCTGGTGGTCAGTTCGGGAAGCTGGCGATCAGGTGGTCCACGAGCGATTCCACGCCCATGGTGACAGGATCCTCGCAGGGCAGCCCGAACAGCGCACCGATCCGCTGGCAGATGTCCGCGGCCTCATGGGCTGGCAGCCCGGACGTGTTGAGTGCGATCCCGATCGGCCTGACTGCGGGATTGGTCAGGCGTGCGGCAGCGAGATTGGCCTCCATGCACGCACGCAGGTCCGGGACCGGGTACTCCGGCAGCCCGCGCATGTGGCGGCGGGTCGGTTCGTGGCACAGCACCAGCGCATCGGGCTGGGAACCGTGCAGCAGGCCCAGCGACACGCCGGCGTAGGATGGGTGGAACAGCGAGCCCTGGCCCTCGATCAGGTCCCATCCGCCGTCGGGGCGCGCCGGGGAAATCGACTCGGCGGCGCCAGAGACGAAGTCCGCCACCACCGCGTCCACCGGAATGCCGGCGCCGGCGATCAGGATGCCGGTCTGACCCGTCGCGCGGAAATCCGCCGGATGGCCGCGTCGGCGCAATGACCGCTCCAGTGCCAGTGCGGTGTACATCTTGCCCACCGAACAGTCCGTGCCCACCGTCAGCAGCCGCCGCCCCGAGCGGGGCCTGCCGTTGCCGACCGGAATGCCCGGCCCGGCAGCGCGCGCATCGAACAGCGCCCTCTGGTTGCGTTGTGCGGCCGCCACGATGGCCGGATGATCGCGCAGCTTGTGATGCAGGCCGGACGCCACGTGCAGCCCGGCGTCCAGCGCGGCAATCGCATCGGCGACGATCTCCTCGCCCATGACCCCGCCTGCGTTGGCGGCGCCGATGACCATGGTGTTCGCGCCCCGGGCTTTTGCCTGGTCCAACGCCAGGTCGGGCAATCCCAGCGTGACCGTGCAATCACGTCGGCGATGCTGGCCGAGGCACCACTGCGGCCGCCAGTAGGCCAACCCCCGGGCCGTCTTGATCGACAGTTCGTCAGTCGCGCTGCCCAGGTACAGCAGATACGGCGGCCCCCACGGCACGTGCGCGGTTTCGCCTCGATCGGACATCGGCCGTTTCTCCCTGTGTGCAGCCCGCCGGGTGCGTCGCGGGCGTCCGTTCCATGCAGCTCTCACTCGGTGCGAAGCAGCCCGTGCCGGCCAGCCGCGGAAGCGGAGCCCGGCCTCGAGCCTGCAGCTTGCCTGAGCGGCCAGATACGCCTGGATGAGGCACTCGCGCGGAGACGAGCATAGTCATCCGCCTGCGCGCCTCGCCAATGAAAAGATGGACACGAGGCATAACCGGCGGTTGTGGTTTTCACGTGCGCGCGTCCAGCCATCCATGGCCTCTGGCAGGTTTGTCTGCGAAAACGATCTGTGCTGCACTCGATGTGCGCCATCGCCGCGCCGGACCGGTTGGGGAAACGGCATATGCGTCTGCGTTACATCGAGCTGTTCCACGCCGTGCTGAGCACGGGCAGCCTGACCGGGGCGGCGAACCTGTTGAACATCTCGCAGCCGGCGGCGAGCAAGGCGCTGCAGCAGGCCGAGAGCCACCTGGGCTTCCCGCTTTTCAGCCGCGTCCGGGGACGGCTGCAGCCGACCCAGCAGGCGCTGCTGATGCGCCACCAGATCGACCGGCTGATGCGCGACCTGTACGACCTGCGACGCCTGGCCGTTAACATCACCCGCCCGGAAAGCCATCCGCTGCGGGTGACCAGCACGCCCGCCCTGGCGCAGACGCTGGTACCCGATGCCATCGCCCAACTGGGCAAGGTGTATCCCGCTGCCACCGTCGAGCTGTTCACTCAGCACTCCGCGGTGATGTGCGAGTCGCTGATGCTGCGCGAGGCCGACATCGGCCTGACCCTGCAGGACATCAGCCACCACGGCCTGTGGCAGGAGCCGCTGTGCCGGGGCAACATCAAGGTGATAGCGCCGCCGGGCTGGTGGTCCGAACGCGACCTCGAACGGCCACTGCCGATCAAGGCGCTGGCCGGCCAGCCGATGATCGGCATCACCGTCCAGGACGCGCTGGGCGCAATGCTGCAGAGCCACCTGTCCAAGGTCGAGCCGGCACCGCGGACCAACGTCTGGGTGCAGACCTACCAGCTGGCGTGCTCGCTGGTCGCGCGCGGCGGCGGGCTGGCGCTGGTCGATCCGTTCACGGCGCAATGCAGCCGGGAGCCGGTGCAGAAGCGCTCGCTGAAGTTGCAGCTGGACGTGGTGCTCTACGCCGTCTACCGGCCGGACAGCCCGCTGAACTGCGTGCAGATGCGCTTCCTCGACCACGTGCGCGAGCTGGCGCAGGAGATACTCTCCGCTCCCTGAGCGCCGCCCTTGTAGCCTCGGCCCGCGCCCTCCCATCCGGAGCTGTTCCCTTGAATACACCCACCGATTCGGCCGACCGCGAGGTCGGTTACGACGTCCCGGCCCGGCCCGGCATGGACGAGGCGGACATCCAGACACCCTGCCTGGTGCTCGACCTCGACGCGCTGGAGCGAAACATCCGGAAGATGGGCCAGTACGCCAGGGCGCACGGCATGCGCCATCGCAGCCACGGCAAGATGCACAAGTCGATCGACGTGCAGAGGCTGCAGGAAGCCCTGGGTGGCGCAGTCGGGGTCTGCTGCCAGAAAGTATCCGAGGCCGAAGCCTTCGCCCGTGGCGGCATCGGCGACATCCTCGTGTCGAACCAGGTACGCGATCGGCTCAAGATCGACCGGCTTGCCCGCCTGCCGGGCTACGGCGCGCGAATCACCGTCTGCATCGACGACGTGGCGAACGTCGCCGAACTCTCGGCCGCCGCGCAAAAGAACGGCACCACGCTGGCATGCCTGGTCGAGATCGACTGCGGCGCCGGCCGCTGCGGTGTCGCCACGCCCGCCGAAGCGGTCGCGATCGCCCAGGCCATCACCGCGGCACCCGCCCTGACATTCAGCGGCATCCAGGCCTACCAGGGCGCCATGCAACACCTGGACAGCTACCAGGACCGCAAGGCCAGGCTCGACGATGCCATCGTCCGGGTGAACGCCGTGGTCGCGGCCCTGCGTGCGGTCGGGCTGCCGCCGGGGATCGTCTCCGGCGGCGGCACGGGCTCGTACCCGTTCGAATCCGGCTCGGGCGTCTACAACGAGCTGCAGTGCGGCAGCTACGCCTTCATGGACGCCGACTACGGCCGTATCAAGGACAGTCACGGCCGCCGGCTGGACCAGGGCGAATGGGAGAACGCGCTGTTCGTGCTCACCTCGGTGATGAGCCGCGCGAGACCCGGACAGGCGGTCTGCGACGCCGGGCTCAAGGTGCTTTCGCTCGACAGCGGCCTTCCCCATGTCCATGCCCGCGACGACGTGGCGTACGTCAGCGCCTCGGACGAACACGGCGTGATCGAGGACAAGCGTGGCGTGCTGCGGATCAACGAGAAGCTCAGGCTCGTCCCGGGGCATTGCGACCCGACCTGCAACCTCCACGACTGGTACGTGGGCGTGCGCAACGGCAAGGTCGAAGTGGTCTGGCCGGTGTCGGCCCGTGGCAAGAGCTATTGATGCTCCCGAGCCCGTTTGCAGGATGAGCGCCGTGTAGTACCGGCGCTTGACCCGTCTTTCGCGAACGAGCGACCGGCGAGGCATGGACATATGCCCTTGCCGTGTCGCGGTGACTACCGATTCGCGCCGAATGACAGGTCGCGGCGGTGGGTGGCTGTTCCGCCCGGCGGCAGCCGTCGATAGCCCAGCGCCTCATAGAAGCGTGCCGCCGGCTCCGAGTCGGTTCGCAAGGCCAGAGTCGCAAATTGCGGACGGGCCCGGGCCTCCAGCGCTTCCACGAGCATGCGCCCCACGCCGGATCGCCGCGCGTCCGGCCGCACGTAGACGTGCCTGAGCCGTCCGAGCCCATCCTCCGTGCTGTAGGGATCGGCCGTGAGACCGCCGATGGCCACCCATGCCGGCCCGTCGACAACACCCAGCAGGATTTCGCCCGGCCCTGCGAATCGCCCCGCACCGATCTCCCATTCCCGAACGAGCCGGCGCAGGAAGCGAAATCCCTCGGCCTCGCTCGCGACCACGAGCGGGGCCAGGAAAGCCGGTGCCGGCGCAGCGAGCGGTTGGATGTTCATGTCGGGAGCCCGCGGCCAGGATCGGGTAGCCAGGGAGGCCCTCCCCGGAGCCTCATGCCAGTGCCAGCAGCCTGACGCCCCAGTACAGGCCGATCGCCAGCTGCACGGCAAAGGCAGTGAAGCGGATGCTGACCGCAGTCGGGGAGACCGAAACCAGATGCACGAGCGACTGGAAAACCCGGAAGCCCAGCGGGCCTTCCCTTCGGCTTGTGGGTTACACCTTACCGCGTCATATCAAATTTCTGCCTTGCGGAGCTCGCCGGATACGTACTCGATCAATTCTCCGGTGTTCCTGGCGTACTCTGCTTCCAGATCAATGCCGCACTTGTCCGCGAGCACCAGGATCGACCACAGGCAATCCGACAGCTCATGCCCAAGCTTCGCTTTGCAGTCATCTATGTTACGGACACCGGCATTCGCCTGAATCAGCTTTGCCAGATCGCCAACGTCGCCCACGAAGCCGAGCGCCAGCTCTTCCGTGGTCCAGACACGGCCATACATTTTTGTTTCAAGCTGCTCGTAAAGCTCATTGAGCCTTAGTGCCGATTTTCTGAGATCAGCAAAGTCCATGTTGGTTATCCGTGACGCTCTAGTTGGACGGCCGAAAAGCCGCCCACTTCCATGGGGCTTACCCGGTGCCGAGGTGCACGGCCCATGATGACGCTAAGCGCGCTTGGCCCAAGCCACGTAGCAAGCACCCATCGCAATGAAGGCTGCGCCGACACCGCAAAACGCGGCTTGCTTGGAAAAGCAGGCGGCGACGAAAAACATACAACCAGCCCCAACGAAGAGATAGCCGCTGCGTTTTGCATTCCGCGAACCTGACACTGTGGCTATCCTCGAGGCTGGACGGCTAAATGGCGCGCGGTACACGCGTCCGATTGAAGAGTGGTCAGGCCCCGCAGTTTAACAAACCAAGTGCAACACCCGGGGCAGCCGACGGCCACTGCGTGCCTCCCGGTGCATATTGCACGGCTCGAGGCCCTCGGTCCCAGGGAAAGCGAAGCGTGCGTGAGGTTGGCCATAGGCCCGGGGCAAGAAAGGTCAGCGTCGCACCGACGTCAGGCGGATCGTCCAGGCATAGGCGCCGGCGAGCGGCTGCGTTGCACGTTGTGGGATCGCGATGGTGGTTGTTCCATCCTTCTGCGTGGTCGTGAGCCGGGCGTCGGAGCCCAGTAGCCGGGCTGCAGATCCCGGCGTCATTTGCAGCCCCTTCAGCGTGATGGTCGCCGGCAGCGCTTCACCCTCGTCAGCGAGATAGATCACGTTGACGCTGCCGTCCTTGAGCTGCGTGAAGCGCAGCTTGCCTTCGGCGTAAGGGGCAATCGGGTGGCTGGCGTGGATGGCACCGCCGTTGACCTTCATCCACTTGCCGATGTCGCGCATGCGTTCGAGCGCCGGCTTGGGCAACTGGCCGGTGGCGTCGGGGCCGACGTTGAGCAGGAAGTTGCCGCCCTTGGCGACCACGTCGACCAGGATGTGCACCAGCTCGCGGGCGGACTTGTAGCGGTCGTTGGGCTTGTACGACCAGGAGTCGCCCATGGTCATGCAGGTTTCCCACGGGTAGGGCAGCGGGCGGTCGGGGACCTGCTGCTCGGGGGTGCGGTAGTCCTCGTACTTTCCACCGACGGCGCGGTCGACGACGATCAGGCCGGGCTGGTTCCTGCGCGCGAGCGCGGCCAGGCCGGGCATGTCGATGTCCTGCGGCCAGGGCACCTCGTCGCTGTAGGCGAGCGCGTGCGGGTGGCTGTGCGGGTTCACCCAGCCGGCGTCGAGCCACAGGATGTCGATGCGCCCGTACTGCGAGGTCAGTTCGCCGATCTGCCTGTGGGTGAAGTCGACGAAGCGCTGCCAGCGCTTGGGGTACTTGCGCGTGTCGTAGTTGTTGTTGCGCGTGGGCGTGGCCCATTCGGGCGCCCAGTAGTCGCTGTTGTGCCAGTCGGCCTTGGAGAAGTAGGCGCCGATGCCGAAACCCTGCGCGCGGAAGGCGTCGAACACCTCCTTCGTGATGTTTGCGCGGGGGTTGGTGTGGAAGGGCACGTCGGGCGCGGTGATGCGGTAGCCGGTCTGCCGCGTGTCGAACATCGAGAAGCCGTCGTGGTGCTTGGTGGTGAACACCACGTAGCGCATGCCCGCGTCCCGGGCGGCGCGCGCCCAGGCATCCGGATCGAATTTCGTCGGATTGAAGGTAAGGGGCAGTTGCTCGTACTTCTTCTTGTAGTCGACGTAGCTGATACCCGGCGGGCGCGCGCACCAGGGCACGTCCTCCGAGCAGATCGACCACGACTCCACCACGCCCCACTGGCTGTATGGACCCCAGTGCGCCATGAAGCCGAACTTCCAGTCCTGCCAGGCGGCGAGTTTCTTCAATACCAGCGGATCGGTCTCCGGGACGTAGGCGCCCTCGTCCGCTCGGACGGCCAGGGGCCGACCGAGCAGGACGAGCGCGAGCACCAGCGGGGCGGCCTTCATGCGCATGACCGGACTGTCACCCCATCGCGCCGGCCGGTACGCCGAAGGACGGCGGACGGTCGGCCGGTGCGGCGCCGAAGCGGGTGTTCGGCGTGGCGCCCATGGTGAACTCCAGCGTGCCGCCGGCGGCCAGCTCCGCATGGCTGATCCAGCTCCTGGTCCAAGGCTTGCCGTTCCACGTCACCGACTGGATGTAGGGCGTGTCCGGGCCATTGCCCCGGGTGCGCAGCGTCAGCGTCTTGCCACCGGCCAGCGCGACCTCGGCCTGGTCGAGCAGCGGACTGCCGAACACGTAGTGGGTGCTGACCGGGTCGACCGCGTACAGGCCCAGCGCACCGAGCACGTACCACGCGCTGGTCTGGCCGCAGTCCTCGTTGCCGGCCAGGCCATCCGGCTCGGGGCGGTACATCTTCTCCAGCAGCATGCGCACGCGTGCCTGTGTCTTGTGGTGCGCGCCGGTGTAGGCATAGAGGTAGGCCACGTGGTGGCTGGGCTCGTTGCCGTGCGCGTACTGTCCGACCATGCCGGCGATGTCCGGCGGTGCGTCGGCCGGCAGCGCGGAGCTGGTGCTGAAGAGGGCGTCGAGCTTGCGCTCGAACGCCTGCTCGCCGCCGAACAGCTGCATGTAGCCGTACAGGTCGTGCTGATTGAGGAACGTCGCTTCCCACGCATTGGATTCGGTGAAGTCGCGCCACTTGTCCGAGTGGCCCATCGAGCGCGGGTCGAACGGCTCGAGCCACTTTCCATCGCTGCCGCGCGGGCGTATGAACGTCTTCTGCTTGTCGAACAGATTGCGGTAGTTGCGCGAGCGCTCGCGCAGATGCCTGGCATCCTCGTGCGCGCCCATGGCCTGCGCCAGGCTGGCCATCGCCCAGTCGTCGTAGGCGTATTCGAGCGTCTTGCTGGCCGCCTCCCAGTCCTTGTCGCTGGGGATGTAGCCGAGCTTGCGGTACCAGGTCAGGCCGCGGTAATCGTCGTCCATCGCGCGCTTGCGGTAGAGCGGCCAGGCCTTGGCGTAATCGATGCCGGTGAAGCCCTTGGCCTGCGCCTCGGCGATCACCACGGCGGAGTGGTAGCCGATCATGCAGCCGGTCTCCACGCCCTGCAGCGGCCACACCGGCGGGCCGTCCGGGCTCTCGGCGGCCATGCGGATCAGGCCGTTGACCAGGTCGGGCACGCGCTCGCTCTGGAACAGCGTGAGCAGCGGATGCAGCGCGCGGTAGGTGTCCCACAGCGAGTAGGTGCTGTAGTTGTGCTGGCCGTTGGGCAGCGTGTGCACCTTCAGGTCCATGCCGCGGTAGCGGCCGTCCACGTCGCTGAACAGCGTGGGCGCGAGCATGGTGTGGTAGAGCGCGCTGTAGAAGGTGCGCTTGACCGGCTCGGAAGAGGACTCGATGCGGATACGCGAGAGCTGCTGCTCCCAGGCGTCGGCCGCGTCCTCGCGCACGCGCTCGAAATTCCAGTCGGCCAGTTCGGTGTCGAGGTTGCGCCGCGCGCCGTCGACGTCGACCGCCGAGATGCCCACCTTCACCAGCAGCGGCGCGCTGGCCGCGTCGTCGAAGTGCAGCGCGGCCTTCAGGTGCGTGCCCTTGGCCTCGCGCGTGCCCTCGGGAAGTGCCTTGTCTTCCGAGTACAGCGTCGCGCGGCTGACCGGACGCGACAGTTTCATCGCGAAATAGAGGTAGCGGCCGTTGGCCCACTGGTGCACGCGCCTGCTGCCGACCAGCAGGTCACTGCCGATCAGCGTGAGCTGCGCATCGCTCACCTTGGCCGGCACCTTGGGATCGTCGTGGAAACCGTGCGCGAGGTCGACCAGCAGGTGGCCGGAACCGGTCTTGTTGAACGTGTAGCGGTGCAGGCCGGTGCGCAGGGTGGCGGTCAGCTCGGCGAGAATGTCGTGATCGGTCAGATGGACCCGGTAGTAGCCCGGCTGCGCCTGCTCGCCGTCGTAGCGGGAGCGGTAGCCGCGCCCGGGCTTGCCGACGGCATCCGGCGGCAGCCGGGTGCTGGCGAAGGCCGCCTCGTCGAAGTGCGACTGGTAGTTCTTGTCGGGCAGGCCGCGCTCGCCCGGTTGCAGCAGCACCGCGCCCTGTGCCGGCATCACCAGCACGTCGAGCATGTCGCTGGCACCGGTGCCGGACAGGTGCGTGTGCGAGAAGCCCATGATCGACCCGTCGCGCTGGTGGTAGCCCGAACAGGCGTCCCAGCCGGCGTCGTTGGTGTCGGGACTGAGCTGCACCATGCCGTAGGGCAGCGCGGCGCCGGGGAAGGTGTGGCCGTGGCCTCCGGTGCCGACGAACACGTCGACGTAGCGCGACACGCGATCGCGCGGCAGCGAGGCGAGCCGGTCGCGGCCGGGGCGGCTGAGCGCGAACGCCGGCAGCATGCCGGTGCCGCTGCCCAGCATGGTCAGGGCACCCATGCCCTGCAGGAAGCGTCTGCGCGTCACCATGGTGAGTTCTCCTGTGTGTCGGTCATGCAAGTGTGGGGAGGTGGGGCCCTGAAGCCCTCTCCCCTTCGGGGTTTGGGCGAGGGGCCGGGGCTCGCGGGCAAGGCTATCAAGCGTGCGTTTCGGGACGACGAACAAAGGCGCTCGATCCTGGGCCCGGCCTTCGGCAAGGTCGGCAAGTTCGGCGCTGCGAGCGTGGCCTTCACAGGCTTCGCAGCACGTCGGGTTGCCGATCGGCGAGCTTCACCATCAACTCGCCAAACAGACTGTTGGCCCAGGCGAACCACGCACGCGTGAAGTGCGTCGGGTCGTCCTGGTCGAACGCCTCGTGCATGAAACCGCTGTCCGCATCGGTATCGCGCAGCCAGCGCAGGCACTGGCGGATCTCCGCCGCATCGCGGCTGGTCAGCGCGCGTACGGTGATCGACATCGGCCAGATCGTGCGCAGGCCTTCGTGCGGACCGCCAATGCCTTCGGCCGCCGTGCCCTTGAAGAAGTAAGGATTGTGTTCGCTCCATGCACGCGCACGGGTGCGCCGATAGAGCGGATCGTCCGCCGCACAGCAGCCGAGGTAGGGCAGGCTGAGCAGGCTCGGGATGTTGGCGTCGTCCATGAACAGCTGGTTGCCGTAGCCGTCGATCTCGTAGGCCCAGCAGTCGCCGCCTTTATCGTCGCGCAGGCGGCCGTCGCGATGGGTGGCCCGTTCCACTTCGTCCGCGAGCTTCGTGCAGCCGGCGGCAAAGGCCGCGTCGTGGTGGATCGCCTGGCTCATTGCCGCGAGCTGCCGCAGCGACAGCACCGCGAACAGATTGGCCGGCACGAACAGCGGGTAGATGCACGCGTCGTCCGACGGGCGGAACATCGAATGGATCATGCCATTGGGCCGCGTCGGGTTGCCGTAGCCGTCCAGCGCCAGGGTTTCGGTCGGCCGGGGCGAGGGGCGCTGGAAGTGGTACGGACCGCGGCCATGCAGGCGCTGCTGCTCGCGGAAGGTGGTGAGCACGCGTTGCATGGCCGCGCGCCACCCCTTGTCGAAAGGCTCAACATCGCCGGTGGCCTTCCAGTAGGCGTGCGCGATGCGGATCGGCCAGCACAGCGAATCGATCTCCCACTTGCGCTCGCCCACGCCCGGCGCCATCGCGGTGTCGTCTTCGCGCGCCCAGCTGAGCGGCCTGGCGTGGGGATCGGGCAGGAAGGCATTGGCGTACGGATCCAGGCGGATGCAGTGCGCCTGGCGCCGGATCAGGCCGCGAAAGAGTTGCCGCAGTGCCGGATCGTGCCTGGCCAGTGCCACGTAGGGATTCACCTGCGCGGAGGAATCACGCAGCCACATCGCTTCGATGTCGCCGGTGATCACGAAGGTATCGGGCTTGCCCTCGAGCGTGCCCAGTTCCACCGTGGTGTCGAGCGTGTTCGGGTAGCAGTTCTCGAACATCCAGGCGAGTTTGGGGTCGCCGATGCGCGCCTTGACGCGTGCGATCTCGCGTTCGACCACGTCGCTGCGGAATCTGCGCTGCCCCGGCGCGGGCCGGCGGCTGGCGAAGCGCGTGGCGGGGGCGGACGCCGATGCCGCCGCCGCCGCTGGCGTGAGCCCGCCGAGCGCGCCACTTGCGGCCGCGGTGCCGAGCAGTTTCAGGAACTGGCGTCGATCGGTCATGGCGTCTCCGGTCATTTCGGCAGCGCTTGCTGGCCGGTGATGGTGAAGGTGGCCTGCTCGCCCGGCGCATCGCCCGGCTGCCCGCCGCCGATGGACAGGCGGTAGCGACCAGCCACCACGGCGCGCTGTCCGGTCGCATCGACCGTGCTCAGCTGCCGCGGCGAGAGGTCGAGGCTCACGTGCCGGCTCTCGCCGGGATTCAGGCGCACTCGGCGGAAGGCGACCAGCGCGCGGCGCGGCGCCAACGGCACGTCGATGGCCTGCAGGTAGGCCTGCACGACCTCGTCGCCGGCGCGTGGACCGGTGTTGCGCACGGTCACGTCGACGGTCAGCGGCGTGCCGGCGGCAAGCGTGCTGGTCGAGAGCGCGAGATCCGCATAGGCAAACTGCGTGTAGCTCAGGCCATGGCCGAACGGGTACAGCGGCGTGCCGGCGAAGTAGCGGTAGGTGCGCCCCTGCATGGCGTAATGGGTGAACGGCGGCAGGTCGGCCGTGGCGCGGTAGAAGGTGACCGGCAGGCGTCCGCCCGGATCGTCGTCGCCGGCCAGCACGCGGGCGATCGCGGTGCCGCCGGCCTGGCCGGGATACCACGCGGCGAGGATCGCGTCGGCGTGCTGCTGGGACCAGTCCAGCGCCACCGCGCTGCCGGACATCAGTACGACCACCAGCGGCTTGCCGCTTGCGGCCAGGCGTTCGAGCAGGGCGCGCTGTGCGGCAGGCAGCGCGATATCGGTGCGGTCGCCGCCGTCGAAGCCGGGCACGTCGATATGCAGCTCCTCGCCTTCGACGTCCGGCGAGAGGCCGACGAAGGCCACCACCACGTCCGCCTTGCGCGTGGCGGCGCGCGCTTCGTCGAGTTGCGCACGCACCGGTGCGATCCACTGCAGGCGGACGCCCTGGTCTTCGCCGCTGTGCACCAGCTCCAGCCGCAGCGCGTGCGGCGAGCGGTCGGCGAAGTGCAGCTGGGTGTGCAGGGTCGGCGCGTCGCTGCCGGCGTCGTCGATGAGCCTGCGTCCATCGACGTACAGGCGCACCGGGTCGTGCCCGCGGCAATCGAAGCAGCGGTCGACGTGCACGGCCAGCGTGTAGTCGCCGGGGCCGGGCGGCACCAGCGTGCCGCTCCAGCGCACGGCGTAGTGGCCGGCATGGAGGGTTGGGTCGGGTGCCACGCGGTCCCAGTCGAAGTCGATCACGCGGTCGGTGCGGCTGAGGCGTGCGGTGCCGCGCAGGTCGGCCACGCCGAAGTAGTCGCCTTGCAGGCCGCGCTGGCCGCCTGGCGTGCGCAGCGCGGTTTCCGGCACCGGTACCGGTACGCCTGCAGCGACGGGCGAGCCTTGAGCGTAGCTCACGCGTTCGGCACCGAAGCGCTCGCGCAGACCTTGCAGCGGCGTGATCGGCGCGCGCGCCGTGCCGTGGTAGTTGGCTTCCAGTGTTTCGAGCGCGTCCGCGTCCGGGCCGATGACCGCGATACGCGCGCCTGTGCGCAGTGGCAGCGTGGCGTGGGCGTTCTTCAGCAGCACCATCGACTGGCGCGCGGCTTCCAGCGCCAGCGCGCGGTGGGCGGGGCTGTCGAGCACGGCATCGGCGGGCGGCGCCGGACGATCGGCCAGCTCCAGCCGGTAGCGGGCGGTGAACAGGCGCACCAGCGCGGCGTCGAGGTCGGCCTGCCGTGCATAGCCTTTCGCCACGGCCTCGCCCAGCGCCGCATACGCCTGGCCGCAATCGAGGTCGGTACCGGCGGCGAGCGCGGCAGCGGAAGAACGCGCGTCGTCAGGCCGGTAGCGGTGGAACTGCGTCATGTCGTCCACGGCGTCGCAGTCGGACACGACGTAGCCATCGAAGCCCCAGGCGTTGCGCAGCAGGTCGGTCAGCAGCCAGCGGTTGGCGCATGCGGGCGTGCCGTCGATCGCGTTGTAGGCGCACATCACCGAGCCGGCGCGGCCTTCGGTCACCGCGGCGCGGAAGGCGGGCAGGTAGGTGTCTTCCAGGTCGTGCGGCGAGGCGACCGCGTCGAAGCCATGGCGCCCGCGCTCCGGGCCGCTGTGCACGGCGAAGTGCTTGGGCGTGGCGATCGCGCGCGGGTGGGCGGGGTCGTCGCCCTGCACGCCGCGGATGTAGGCGACCGCCAGACGCGCGGTGAGGAACGGGTCCTCGCCGTAGGTCTCCTGCCCGCGGCCCCAGCGTGGATCGCGGAAGATGTTGATGTTGGGCGACCAGAGGGTCAGCCCCTGGAACAGGCCGTGCACGCCGGTGGCGTCGAACTTGGCGCGCGCCTCGGTGGCCACGGCTTCGCCCACCTGCTCCAGCAGCGCCGGATCCCAGCTCGCCGCCAGGCCGATCGCTTGCGGGAACACCGTGGCGTAGCCGTTGCGCGCGATGCCGTGCAGGCCCTCGTTCCACCAGTCGTACGCGGGCACGCCCAGGCGCGGGATCGCCGGCGCGTGGTTCTGCAACTGGGCGACCTTTTCCGGCAGGGTCATGCGCGCGACCAGCGCCTGGGCGCGCGCGCGTGCGTCGTCCTGCGGGGTGGCGCTCGCGGCGAACGCGGCCAGTGCGAGGCACGCGAGTGCGGGCCAGCGCGCTGTCACGGCGTGCCCTTCTGCATGGCGCTGGCCAGGTCCTGCATGCGCAGCGCGCGGCGCAGCACGTCCAGCCCGGCCGCGCTGCGCACGTGCAGGCTGACCGGCTCGCCAGGCAACAGGTCGAAGGCGTTGTCGGAGATCTGCGCATCCACCTGGCCGAACGAGAGCCACACCTCGCGCGCCAGCGCATCCGTGTCGAGCGTCAGCGTGTAGCCGTCGCCGGATGGCGCCCAACCGGCATGGATGTGCGGCTGGGGCAGGGCAAGTTGCCTGGGCGCACCGAAGAACACCAGCGAGCGCGAAACGCTGCGGCCGTCCACCAGCAGGTCGACCGCCGCAAAGCGCGAGCGCGGATCGGCGTCGGCCAGCTGCGCATCGCCGAAGCTGCCCACTGGCGTGGCCGCCAGCGGCGCGAGCGTGACGCCATGTTGCTGCTCCGAGATCACCCTGCCGGCGAAGTCCATGACGCGCAGGCGCCAGCGCGCCTGCACCGGTGTCGTGCGGTCGGACACCAGCGTCACCTGTGTCGTGCCGTGCTCGCGCAGCGCCGTCGCCAGCAGCGGCGCATAGAAGCGCCGGGCGTGGAACTGAAGTGCCTTCCAGCGGCCGTAGTAGTCGATGCTCGACCAGGAAATGGCCGGCCATACGTCGTTCAACTGCCAGTACAGCGAGCCCATGCTGCGCGGCCGCGAGGCGCGCAGGTGCTCGGCCGCCAGCCCGATGCCTTCGGCCTGCATCACCTGGCTGAGGTAGACCAGCGCGGGGAAGTCCTTCGGCTGCCCGTACTCGCGGTGCACGTACATCGCCAGGCGGGCATTGCCGTTGCCGCTGTCGTACTTCTGGTGCGCGCGCAGCACGGGCGAGTCGAGCTTCAGGTCGCCGGCGCCGGCGAACGCGCGGATGGTGCGTATCGAGGGAATCGACTGCAGGCCGTACTCGGACTGGAAGCGCGGCGTCACGTCGAGGTACGCGCTCGCCGGCCTGGCTTGGCCCGACCATACCTCCCAGTAGTGGTAGTCGCCCGCATCCAGCCCATTGGCGAAACCATCGCCGCCTTCGCTCGGCGAGCTTGGCCAGTACGGCACGCCGGGTGCGTGCCTGGCCACCACCTCGCGCAGCTCGGTGCCGAACAGGTCGCGCATGCCCTGCTCGATGCGCGCCGCCTCGGCCGGCCCGATCGACTGGCGGAATGCCTTGCGGTCGTCCCACGACAGCCAGCCGCTCTGCACCTCGTTGTTGCCGCACCAGAGCACGATCGAGGGATGGTCGCGCAGCCGCTCGACCTGCTCGATCGCCTCCTGCCGCACGTTGCCGGCGTAGGCCGGGTCGTACGGCGTGATCGCGCCGCCGAACATGAAGTCCTGCCACACCATCAGGCCCAGCCGGTCGGCCATGGCGTAGAAGTCGTCCGGCAGGTAGGTGCCGCCGCCCCACACGCGCAGCATGTTCATGTTGGCGTCGCGTGCAGACGTGAGCACCTGGCGCATCTGCGCCTCGCCCACGCGGGTGGGGAAGCTGTCGAACGGGATCAGGTTGGCACCCTTGGCGAACACGGGAATGCCGTTGACGACGAAGGCGAAGCCGGTGCCCCAGGCGTCCTTGTCGCGGCGCAGCTCGACCGTGCGCAGGCCGATCTCGCGCGTGCCCCGGTAGCGAACGTCGTCGCCGTCGCCGAGGCGCACCTCGAACACGTACATGTCCTGCGCGCCGTAGCCGGCCGGATACCAGCGGCGCGGATGGTCGATCGTGAGCGGCACCTCGACGGTGTGCCGGCCGGCCTCGATACGCAGCGGTTGCGCCAGGTGCGCGACCGGTGCGCCATCGGGCCCGAGCACGCGCACGTCCAGCGGCAGCGTCGTGGCGGCATCGGCCTGGACGTCCAGCTGCACGCGGGTCTGCGCTGTCACGTCATCCAGATGCTGCTGCGCGACGTGGTAGCCGGTGACGCGCAGCGCGTTCCAGCTGTCCAGATGCACGCGCTGCCAGATGCCTTCGGTGACGATGCGCGGGCCCCAGTCCCAGCCGTACTGGTAGGCCGCCTTGCGCACGTAGCCGGCGCTCTGGCGGCCCTTGGGCTCGTCGCCGAAGGCCGAGTCGAACTCGCCCGGCAACGCGTACGGCTGGCGCGAAAGCCACGGCTGCAGGCGCCGGATGGGCGAGTACAGCCGTACCTCCAGCGTGTTGGCGCCGGCGTGGAGCCATGGCTTCGCGGGCGCCGCCCAGCGGCGGAACATGTTGTCCGCGCTGAGCAGCTTGTGGCCGTTGAGGTAGACCTCGGCGAAGGTGTCCAGCCCGTCGAACACCAGTTCGGCATGCCGGCGCGCCAGAGTGGCCTGGTCGACGGTGAAGGTGGTGCGGTAGACCCAGTCCGACAGCCCCACCCACTGGATCGCCGCCTCGTTGTCGCGCACGAATGGACCGGCGGCGAAACCGGCCGCCATCAGGTCGGTCTGCACGGTGCCCGGTACGGTGGCGGGCAGCCAGCGGGTGGCCTGCGGATGGGCGGTTGCATGCGTGTCGCCGGGTGCAAGCCGCAGCTGCCAGCCCTGGTCGAGGACTTGCGTGAGCGGTGCTGCGGCCGCGGCCAGCCCCGGTAGCGCCAGCAGCGCCAGCGCGAGGCCGGCGGTGCGCGGCATCGGGCGTGGTCTCGTGGGCGGCGCCGGTGAGGTCATGGAAGCTCCGTGCTAGGGCGATGGCGTGGTTTCGTGCGCGTCCAGGGCGTGCAGCGCGGACACCATCGCGCGCACTTCCGCCGCATCGGTGCGCCACTCCCCGGTAGCCATGTCTCCCAGCCCCGGCTGCCGATGGCGCATGCCCGAGGGCAACGCGCGCTTCGCCGAGGCGTGGAATTCGCTGGCGCCGGTCGCCTGTGCCAGCGACGCGATGTTTCGTGCATGGATGCCGGCGCCCGGCATCACCGCCACGCGCCCGGCGGCCTGCGCCACCAGCGCGCGCAACTGCGCCGCGCCCTCGGCCGCGCTCGCCCGGCCACCGGAACTGAGCACGCGCTCGCAGCCCAGCCCGATCACCGCCTCCAGCGCCGGCGCCGGCTCACGCACCATGTCGAACGCGCGATGGAAGGTGACGCCAAGCCCGCCCGCCACGGCCATCAATGCCCGGCACCGCCGCTGGTCCACGCGCCCCTCGGCATCGAGCACGCCAAGCACCACGCCGTCGCAGCCCAGTGCCACGCACGCCTCGACGTCGCGCAGCATCACCTCGCATTCGAAGTCGTTGTAGAGGAAATCACCCGCGCGCGGCCGGATCAGCACATACAGCGGAATCGCCAGCCGATCCCGCGCGGTGGCGATCTCGGCATACGAGGGCGTGACTCCACCCAGCTCCAGCGCCGTGCAAAGCTCGATGCGCCCGGCACCGCCCTCCTGCGCAGCCAGCGCGGAGGCGATGGAGTTGGCGGCGACCTCCAGCAGCGGGGCGGCGGACGCAGCCATCAACGCACCCTTCGGCGAGCGGCCGTGGCTACACGGCGGGCGGAGCGAGCGGATGCGCCTCGGATCGGCTGCGGATGGCTCATGGTTGCCTGTCGTTTAGATCGATCTATATCGCAAGGTAGCATCGCTCTCCGAGGCTTGCATGCGGCAATGCAGTAATCGTCAGAAGCGGAGGGGCTCCCTTGGAAAATGGGGCCGGCCGAGCCGAGCCGGCCTGCACATCGGCAGGCTGTCCGATTGCAAACACAGGCCCGAGCCCGTCGAGGCGCTGGCCGCGATCCTCGGTATCGAGGCGCACGAACTCGAGTATCGGTCGCACAAGGGAGTGCGCGACGCGTCGGCCGGATCAGGTGCGCGGGGCATGAGCGCATTGCGTTCGAGGCCTTCCTGACACTGCCGGAGGAGCGCGGGGTGAGCCGAGCCCCGGCCCCTCGACCCATCGCTCTTCCCGGAGGGGATAGGGGCCTTCAAGGCCTGCGTTCTGCTGGCATCATGGGACGCCTTCCCCGTCGTGGTTTCCCCATGTCCTCGCGTTCGGATCTCTCCCAGGTCGCCGTGGCGATCGGCGCCTTGCTCGTTGCCATGGTTTCGTACCAATGCGGCGCGTCGCTGGCCAAGCACCTGTTTCCGCAGGTGGGGGCGCAGGGGGCCACCGCGTATCGCCTCGGAATCAGTGCGCTGATCCTGCTGGTGTGGCGCCGGCCGTGGCGGCGTCTGCGGGCCGGGCAGGACTGGCGCGGGTTGCTGGCCTACGGGTTGTCGATGGGAGCGATGAACCTGGTGTTCTACATGTCGCTGCGCACGATCCCGCTGGGATTGGCGGTGGCGCTGGAGTTCACCGGGCCGCTGGCGCTGGCGATGTTCAGTTCGCGCCGGCTGCTCGATTTCGTGTGGATCGGCTTGGTGATTTTGGGGCTGGCGCTGCTGTTGCCATTGCGCGGCCAGGCGCACGCGCTCGATCCGGTAGGCGTGATGTACGCGCTTGCCGCGGGACTGGGCTGGGCCTTGTACATCATCACCGGGCAGAAGGCCGGCGCCGCCCATGGCGGGGATGCGGTGACGTGGGGCACTTCGGCTGGGGCACTGCTGGTCATGCCTTTCGGCGTTGTGCACGCGGGTACTGCCTTGCTGTCGCCGTCGCTGCTGCCTTATGCAGTGGGCGTGGCGTTGCTGAGTTCGGCCCTGCCGTATTCGCTGGAGATGGTGGCGCTGACGCGCCTGCCGTCGCGGACCTTCAGCACGCTGCTCAGCCTGGAGCCCGCGATCGCCGCGCTGGCGGGCGTGGTGCTGCTCAGTGAGCGCCTGAGTGCGCTGCAGTGGCTGGCCATCGGGGCGATCATCGTGGCGGCGGCTGGCACGGCGTTGAGTGTGCGCAGGCCGGTGGGGGTGGAAGGGCTGGCGTAGCGAAGAATTTGGCGCCTGGACGCCGATGGAGCTTCCCGCGAGCCCCGGCCCCTCACCCCGACCCCATAGAGGGAACAAGCGCACACGGCCGCCCGCCCCGCACACCCCAACCCATGAACCATGCGCGCGCAGCAGAATTTATCTCTGCCTCAGCCCCCGACCACTCGTGACCCAGCTTTAGCCTCAACCCCCGAGCACTCGCGACCCCTCTCTTGCCTCAGCCCCCGAGCGCCCGCGGTAAAGCGGCGGCAGCTCCTCTAAGAGCAAGAGATGCTCCCGACAAGGCGAGCCGGCACCTAGCTCTTATCCCTCACCGTGCCGAGCCAGGCCGTTTCTTTGGTTACTTTCTTTGGGCCAGCAAAGAAAGTGACCCGAGCGCCGCAGGCGATCGGAAGCTCTTCCAGCCACCGACCAGAATCGGCCTCATACCCACGCCCGAAGCCGGTTGGCCTAAAGACGAAAGAAACATGCGCATCGAACCGGGCGACACCCCCGACGTGCCAGCCCGAGCAACCGGGAACATCAGCACTCGATGACGTTGACCGCAAGCCCGCCGCGCGAGGTTTCCTTGTACTTGTCCTTCATGTCGCGGCCGGTGTCGCGCATGGTCTTGATGACCTTGTCCAGGCTGACCCGGTGCTTGCCGTCGCTCTTGAGCGCCATGCGGCTGGCGTTGATGGCCTTGACCGAGCCCATGGCATTGCGCTCGATGCAGGGGATCTGCACCAGGCCGCCGATGGGGTCGCAGGTCAGGCCCAGGTTGTGTTCCATGCCGATCTCGGCGGCGTTCTCGACCTGCCAGACGCTGCCGCCGAGCGCGGCGGTGAGGCCGCCGGCGGCCATCGAGCAGGCGACGCCGACCTCGCCCTGGCAGCCGACCTCGGCGCCGGAGATCGAGGCGTTTTCCTTGTAGAGGATGCCGATGGCGGCGGCGGTCAACAGGTAGTCGACGATCCCGTTCTCGTCCGCCTTGGGACAGAAGCGCAGGTAGTAGTGGCCGACCGCGGGCACGATGCCGGCGGCGCCGTTGGTCGGCGCGGTCACCACGCGGCCACCGGCGGCGTTTTCCTCGTTGACCGCCAGCGCGTAGAGGTTGACCCAGTCCAGGATGGTGAGCGGATCCTTGAGCGCGGCTTCGGGCTGGTTGCGCAGCTCCTCGGCCATCGCCGGGGCGCGGCGCGCCACGTGCAGGCCACCGGGCAGGGTGCCGGGCGAGCGCAGGCCGCGCGACACGCAGTCGGCCATCGCCTTCCAGATGGTCAGCAGGCTGGCGCGGATGTCGGCTTCCGGGCGCCAGACGCTTTCGTTGGCCATCATCAGCTGGGCGATGGTCAGCCCATGGCGTTCGCAGGTCGCGAGCAGTTCGTCGCCGGAGGAGAACGGGTAGGGCTGCTCGGTGGTGTCGGCGACGATGCGGTCTTCGGCCGCCTCGTCCTGGTTGACCACGAAGCCGCCGCCGACCGAGTAGTAGTCGCGCGTGGCCAGCTCGCTGCCGTCGGCGTCGTAGGCGGTGAAGCGCATGCCGTTGGTGTGGAACGGCAGCTTCTGGCGCTTGTTGAAGACCAGGTCGGCCTTCTCGTCGAACGCGATCTCGTGCTTGCCCAGCACGCGCAGCCGGCCGCTGGCGCGGATGCGGGCGAGGATGTCGGGAATGAGGTCGGCGTCGATGGTGTCCGGATGGTGGCCCTCGAAGCCCAGCAACACGGCCTTGTCCGTGCCGTGGCCACGGCCGGTCATCGCCAGCGAACCGTACAGCTCGGCGCGCACGCGGGCGACGCGGTCGAGCACGCCCTTCTCCTCAAGCCAGCGCTCGCCGAAACGTGCCGCTGCGCGCATCGGTCCGACCGTGTGCGAGGACGACGGCCCGATGCCGATCTTGAAGATGTCGAAAACGCTGACGGCCATGGATGCGCTGCGGGCAGGGGGTGAACCCGTTATTCTACGCGCCCCCTTCACGTTTGGCAGTCCATTCGCCGCCGCATGGCCGACCTTGTCCTCTACCAGCGCGACTACTGCCATCTGTGCGACCAGGCGCTCGCGGTGCTCGCCCAAGCGCGCGCGCCGGAGTTCGACAGTGTATGGGTAGACGACGATGCGGCGCTGGAGTCGCGCTACGGCACGCGGGTGCCGGTACTGCGCGATGGGCGCGACGGGCGCGAGCTGGACTGGCCGTTCGACGCGGCGGCCGTGCGGGCGTTCGTGGGCGCTTAGCGGCGCCCTCGCGGCTATTTCGGCGCGAGTACGAGGTGCGCGTTGACCGTCACGTTGTTGCCGATCACCGAGGTGTCGGCGTACTCGCCGCCGCCCACGCCGTAGTCCAGACGCCTGAGCGTGCCGGTTACGTCCATCGTCGCGGTGCCGCCGGGTTGCGGGGCAAAGGTGACGGTGAGGTTGACCGGGCGGGTTTCGCCACGCAGGGTCAGGTTGCCGTTGGCTATCACGCGGGTGCCGTCGAGCCGGCGAAAGCCGGTGGTGACGTAGTGGGCCTGCGGGTATTTGGTGGCGTTGAAGAAATCCGCGCCCGGCAGCGCGCCATCGCGGTCGCTGTCGCCGGTGCTGGCGCTGGTGGTGTCCACGGTGACATCGAAGCCGGAAGCCGCCGGATGCGCCGGGTCGAAGCGGATCGCCGCGTGCCATTGCGCGAAGCTGCCCTGGAACGATGCGCCCTGGAAGGTGGCGGCGAAGCCGAGCGTGCTCTGGTCCTGCAGCACGCGGTAATCGGTGGCCGGGGCGGCGACCGGCAGGGCGAGGCACAGCAGCAACGGCGCGAGGCGCCCCAGGGCCGATCGGGTCATTCGGAATCTCCTTTGGGTCCGTGGCGAAGGCGGGCGAACGGCCACATGCGACGCAGCACGTCGTCGTTGTCGAAGACGTGATGTTTCAGCGCCGCGCCCACGTGGGCGACCAGCACCAGCAGCAGGAACCAGAACAGGTATTCGTGTACTTCGTGCGACAGGCGGCGCAGGTCGGGGTTCTTTGCCGCGATCGCCGGGAGGTTGAACAGCTTGAAGTACTGCAGCGGATAGCCGCGTACCGAGTTGAACCACCAGCCCGACAGCGGCAGCGCCGCCACCAGCAGGTACAGCACGCCGTGCACGATGCGCGCGGCCCACAACTGCCAGCGCGGCGCGGGAAGCTCGCGCGGCGGACGGTTGAACGCGCGCCACAGCAGGCGCAGCAAGAACAGCGCCAGCACCGTCAGGCCGATCGACTTGTGCAGGGCCATCCAGTCGACCTTCTGCATCGGCGATCGGGCCAGGTCCATCAGCAGGCCGAAAACGCCGTTGCCCAGGATCAGCAGGGCGATGGTCCAATGGAAGAACTTGGCGATGGCGCCCCAGCGCCATTCGTCATTGCGCAGCATGGGCGCTCTCCGGTGCGTCCGCATGATCGTCGCGGATGGCTTCGATCTCGAGCCAGATGGATATGTGCCGGCCGATCGAGCCGAGGTTGGAAGTCATGCCGAAATCGGTACGGTCGAGCATGGCGGTGGCGGAAAACCCGGCAATGGTGTGCAGGCCGAAAATGGTGCGCGCATTGCGGTTGAACGTAAACGGAATGTCCACGGTGCGGGTGATGCCGCGCAGGGTGAGCTTGCCGTGCAGCACACCGTGCCTGTCGTCCCTGCGATCGACCGAGGTGCTGGCGAAATGGGCGTAGCGGGACTTTGCGGCATCGAGGAAGGCCGGCTTGAGCACCGCCCGGTTCCAGTCCGCGTCGCCCATGTCCAGGCTGGCCAGGTCGATGTCCAGTTCCGTGGTCGCGTGGCTCCAGTCGTCCGGATCGAAGCGCAACCAGCCACGGGCGATGTGCAGCCGGCCGAACGGGCGCGAGTAGCCGTCGTGGTCGACGCTGAAGACGATCTGGCTGTGCACCGTGTCGTAGCTGTAGCGGTGCCCGTCCGCGTGGCTCACCAGTGGCCACAGCAGAGCGGCGCAGGCAAGCAGGCGGGCGGCGGAGGGCAGGGCGCTCATCAGGCCAAGTCTGGACGATCCCTCGCGTGGGTGCCAGCCGGTGACCTTGGCGTTTCGTGCACGGCCCGCGTGGCTACCATCGAAACCCGCCACTTATGGAGGTAGGCCATGGCTCGCCCCATCTGGACCGGCACGCTGTCGTTCGGGCTGCTCAACGTCCCGATCCGCCTGATGACCGCCGAGCGCAGGGTCGACCTGCACTTCCGCATGCTCGACCAGCGCAACAACCAGCCGGTGCGCTACGAGCGCGTCAACGCCGAGTCCGGCGAGGAAGTGCCCTGGAAGGACATCGTCAAGGCCTACGAGTACTCCAAGGGCAACTACGTGGTGCTGGAGGAGTCGGACATCCGGAACGCCGCCGCCGAGGCGCACGAGACGGTGGAGATCGACACCTTCATCGACGCCGGCCAGCTCACGCCTGCCTACTTCGAGAAGCCGTACTTCCTGGTCCCCGGCAAGAAGGCCGAGAAGGGCTACGTACTGTTGCGCGAGACGCTCAAGCGCACCGGCAAGATCGGCATCGCGCGGGTGGTGATCCGAACCCGCGAATACCTGTGCGCGGTGATGCCGCAGGACGATGCGCTGATGCTGATCCTGCTGCGCTTCCCGCAGGAGCTGGTCAGCGAGGAGGAGTACGCGCTGCCGGACAAGGCCTTGTCGGACTACCGCATCAGCGACCGCGAGCTGGACATGGCCGGGGAGTTGATCGAGTCCATGTCCGGCAAGTTCCAGCCGGACAACTACCGCGACGAGTTCCGCGACCGCCTCACCGCGGTGATCGAGCAGCGGCTCAAGAGCAAGGGTGTCACCACCACGCTGGAGGAAGAAGAGCCGGCGCACGCCAACGCCACCACCAACGTGGTCGACTTCATGGCGTTGCTCAAGAAGAGCATCGAGGGCAAGCAGCGCACGCCCGCCAAGGGCAAGGACGAACCGGAAAAAACCGGAAAGAAGCCGGCGGCGAAGAAGGCCGGCAAGAAGGCCGAGCCGACGACCAAGAAGGCTTCGCGCAAGAGCCCGGCGAAGAAGGCCACCACCACGCGCAAGGGCCGAAAGGCCGGATGAGGCCCGCCAGCGGTGGTCCGCTCGACGCCCACGCCCGCGGCGGGGTTGCACGGCGGCCGTGTCCGATAGAACTGCTGGGGAAGGCATGAGCGCCGACAAGCCCATCGACGTTGCCGGCGTAAAGGTCACGCACCCGTCCCGCGTGGTCTATCCGGACGACAACATCACCAAGGGCGAGGTGGCTGCCTACTACGCTGCCGTCGCCGACCGGATACTGCCCGGGCTCGTCAACCGGCCGCTGTCGATGGTGCGCTGTCCCGGCGGCACCGACAGCGCGTGCTTCTTCCAGAAGCACCACGCGGCCAAGCTCGGCTCGAGCGTGCGTCCCATACCGATCGAGGAAAAGGAAGGCGGCGAGGACGACTACGTCTATATCCGCGATCGCAAGGGCCTGCTGCAGCTGGTGCAGATGAACACCATCGAGTTCCATCCATGGGGCTCGCGGGTGGACAGGCCCGACTCGCCCGACCGTATCGTGCTGGACCTCGATCCCGCACCCGGCGTGGCGTGGGCGGCGGTGGTGGAGGGCGCGCGCGGGATCCGTGAGCTGCTGGAAGGCATGGACCTGGACAGCTTCGTGCGCACCAGCGGCGGCAAGGGCCTGCACGTGGTGGTGCCGTTCCGGCGCGGGCCGGGCTGGCAGGCAGTAAAGGATTTCTGCGAGTCGGTCGCCGACGCGATGGTCGCGCACTCGCCCGAGCGCTACATCGCCACGGCCAGCAAGGCGCAGCGTGAGGGGAAGATCTTCATCGACTGGCTGCGCAACGCGCGCGGTGCGACCAGCGTTTGCAACTGGTCGTTGCGGGCGCGCGACGGGGCGCCAGTGGCGGTGCCGCTGCGGTGGGAGGAGTTGGGGAAGATCGGCAGCGGCTCCGCGTTCGGCATGCAGGCGGCGCTCGAGCGGGCGCAGAGCCTGCGGGAAGATCCGTGGGAGGGGATGGCCAAGCTGCAGCAGCGGTTGCCCAGGGTGTAGGGATCGCCTGGGGCCGATGCAGGCGCTTCGACTTCGGTTGCGATGGCCAACGCCCGGCACGAACGGTTGTTCGGGCGGAGCCAGGTTTGGGGCCGCCCCCCGCTCCGTTCGGGTTGGGGTGAGGATTCGGGATCGCCGGATATCGCTTCGCCCGAACCCTCGCCCGCCCTGCGGGCAGCCTCTCCCGGAGGGAGAGGGATTCGAATGCGTGGTCTGAGGCAGGCGCTTCGCCTTCGGCGCGAGCCCTCACGCCAGATCCGGCGCAATAGCCTACTTCACCCGCAATGTATCGTTGGTGCGATCGGCCTCAGGCAGCGCATGCGTCGGATCGAGCGAGGCCGACACCACCCTGCGCGATCCGGCCACCCGCACCACGTAGTCGCGGTGCTGCTGCCAGGTTTCGACCGGCACGCGGATGTCCTTGGTGGTCCCGTCGTCGTAGGTCACCCGCAGCGTGTCGGGCAGCACGAGCCGGTCCAGGTTCGCCACCGTCACGGCCGCGCCTTGCGACCAGTCGCCGTCAATCGCTTCGACCTTGCGTACCGCCATGTCGAACTGCCAGTTGTGCTGGTACCAGCCGCGCCAGAACCAGCCCAGGTCCTCGCCCGACTCGCTCTCCATGAAGCGGAAGAAGTCCGACGGCGACGGATGGTGGTAGGCCCAGGTGGCGATGTACTTGCGGAAGGCGTCGTCGAAGCGCTCCGGCCCCAGGATCTGCTCGCGCAGCAACACCAGGCCAAAGGCACCCTTGAAATAGCTGATCGGGTGGCGGTACTTCTCCGGCGTCATGTCGGCACCGTTGAGCGGGGCGGGCGCGTCCGGATCGGCGAGCACGGCGGCGATCTCGTCGGCCGGATTGCCGCCCTTGGGCGCGTACTCGCTGTCGCGCTTGGGTGCGTATTCGCCGTGGTTGAAGGCATCGTCCTCGCCGACGTCGACGAAGGTGTTGAAGCCTTCGTCCATCCATGCGTGGCGGCGCTCGTTGGAGCCGACGATCATCGGGAACCAGCTGTGCCCGATCTCGTGCGCGATCACCATGTGCAGGCTCTTGCCCTTGGCGCGTTTGGCATCGAAGGTGATGCCCGGGTATTCCATGCCGCCGGCCGTACCCGCTTCGTTGATGGCCACCGGCCACGGGTAGGGGAACCACTCCTTCGAGAAGTACTCGGTGGACGCCTTGAGGTATTCGGTGGCGCGGCCCCAGGCCGCGTCGCCCGCGCTCTCCACCGGATAGACCGACATCGCCAGCGCGGTCTTGCCATGCGGCAGGTTGATGCGTGCGGCATCCCACACGAACGCCCTGGACGCGCCGAAGGCCACGTCGCGCGTGTTCTGCATGCGGAAGTGCCAGGTCAGCGTGCCGCCCTGCCTGGGACGGCTGGATGGCTCGGTGACCTCGGCCGGGGTGCGGATCATCACCGTCCTGTCGCTGTGGCGCGCCTCGTCCAGGCGCTTGATCTGCGTTCCGGTGAGCACGTCCTGCGGGTTCACCAGCTCGCCGGAGCCGGCCACGATCATGTCCGAGGGCACGGTGACCTTGTAGTCGAAGTCGCCGTACTCCAGGTAGAACTCGCTGTTCAGGTAGGGCGCCGTGTCCCAGCCGCGCAGGTCGTCGTAGACGCACAGGCGCGGGTACCACTGCGCGATCTCGAAGATGTCGCCGTTCTTGCTGTGGTTGACGTCCATGCGGCCGCCGAACTCGCCCGGCACGGTGAAGCTCCAGGCGATCTGCACGCGCACGCCGCCGCCCTTGGCCTTCACCGCTTCGGGCAGGCGCAGCTGCATGCGTGTGTCGGAGACGACCCACTTCACCGGCTGGCGGTGCCCGCTGCCGTCTTCCACCTCGACCGAAGCGATGTGGTAGCCGCTGGTGAACTCGGTCGGGAACTCGCTGGTGAACGCGCCGCGCGCGTCGGGCTTGTAGCGGTTCTGGTCCAGTTGCAGCCACAGGACGTCGAGCGCGTTGGGGCTGTGGTTGGTGTAGGTGATCGTCTCGTGCCCGGTGAGCAGGCGGTGGGCGGGGTCGAGCGTGGCTTCGATCGCGTAGTCGGCACGGTTCTGCCAGAACAACGGACCGGGCTTGCCGTCGCCCACGCGATAGGCGTTGACCGGATCGGGATAGGAGTACGGGGCGAAGGTCTGGAGCGGGTCGTAGCGCGGCGCGTCGGCAGCCGCGGCGAGGGTGGTGGCCAGCGCCAGCGCGCCGGCCAAGGAAAGTGCGATCGCCTTCATCAAAGTCCCCTGTCTTACGGTTGGCCGCCGGCGCGGATCAGCGCAAGCACTTCGTGGCAGGCGCCCATGGTGTGGTAATCGACCTTGCCGGCCGGGCTCTTCTCATCGTCGTACTTGCGGTTGTCGTGGGTAAGGATGCGATACCACGCGCCATGCTCGTGGTCGACGAAATGCTGCCACGCGTAGGTCCACAGCCGCTCGTACCACTCGTCATACTGGGCCAGCCCCGTGCGCGCGTGCAGCAGCGCCGCGGCGGCCAGCGATTCGGCCTGCACCCAGAAGTACTTGTCGGCGTCGCAGATGCTGCCGTCGGGCGCGAAGCCGTAGTGGATGCCGCCGTGCCTCGGGTCCCAGGCGCGCATCAGCGCGGTGTCGAACAGGTGGCGCGCGGTCGGCAGCAGCCAGCGCTCCTCGCGGCCGCGTTCGGCCAGGTGCGATTCGAGGATCACCAGCAGCTTGGCCCACTCGGTCTGGTGGCCAGGCTGGAAGCCCCACGGGCGGAACAGGTGGCGCGGGTTGTCGCGGTGGTAGTCCCAGTCGACATTCCAGTTCGCGTCGTAGTGTTCCCACACCAGGCCGCCGGTCTTGGCCGCCTGGCGGCGTGTCATGTGGTCGGCCAGCAGCAGCGCGCGGTCGAGGTAGCGCACGTCGTCGCTGGCCTGGTAGGCAGCGAGCATCGCCTCGCACATGTGCATGTTGGCGTTCTGCCCGCGGTAGGGCGAGAAGTGCCAGTCGGCATCGGCCTCGTCACGGTAGAGGCCGGCGTCGGCGTCCCAGTAGCGGTGCTCCAGCAGTGCCCAGGTCTCGTCCATCCACAGCTCCGCCTCGACCAGGCCGGCACGGCGCGCGCTGGCGTATGCCAGCAGCACGAAGGCGACGCCGTAGGCATGGTTGGTGCGGTCCTCGGGCTTGCCGTCGCGGATGGTCCAGGCGTAGCCCCCGGTGGCCGGGTCGCGATGCACCTCGCGCAGGTAGCGCAGGCCGTGCCGTACGGCCTCGAGGTAATCCGGATCCTCGAATTCCATCGCCGCAAATGCGTAGTTGAAGACGAATCGCGTGCTGCTGACCAGGTGACGGTGGCTGCGGTCGTAGATCGTGCCGTCGTCCTTGAAGTACTGGAAGAAGCCGCCGGCCGGGTCGATGGCGCGCGGGTGGTAGAACGCCATGGTCTTGGCGATGTGCTCGCGCAGGAAGTTCTCGCTGCGGAAGTCGGGCAGGGTGTTCATGGGTTGGATTCCAGGAAGGCGTGGACTTCCGCCGCGCTCGGCATCGCGGTGAACGAGCCTTGGCGGGTGACGGTGAGCGCGCCGCAGGCGGCAGCGAAGGCGAGCATGCCGTGCAGGGCCGCCTCGTCATGCAGCAAGGCGTCGAAGGCGCCCGTGTTTTCCAGTGCGGCCAGCCGGCAAAGCAGGCCGCCGACGAAGGCATCGCCCGCGGCGGTGGTATCGACCGCCTCGACCTGCGGGCAAGGCAACTCGCCGCTCGCGTCACGGCGGAACCAGCGCAGCGGCCGCGGGCCGTCGGTGACGACCAGCAGGCGCGTGCGCCCGCGCCACAGCCGGTTGAGCAGCGCACCGTCCTCCGCCAGCCAGGCGAATTCCTCGGCGCACAGCTTCACCACGTCGGCCAGGTGCAGCGCCGGCCACACCGAAGGGCGCGGGTTCGACGCCCGCGGCCACAGCGCCGGGCGCAGGTTGAGGTCGAAACTCACCAGCGCGCCGGCGGCCTGTGCGCGGCGCATGCCTTCGCGCGTGGTTTCGGCCAGGTCCGGGTCGGTCATGCTGTTGGAGCAGACATGGAAGACGGCGATGCCGTCGAACGCCTGTGCGCGGAAGTGCTGCGGGCGGAACAGCAGGTCGGCCGAGGGAGGTCGATAGAAATTGAAGCTGCGCTCGCCGCGCGCATCCAGGCTGACGAAGGCCAGCGCGGTATTGGCCTCGTCGGTGCGCGCCACGTCGGCCAGGCCCACGCCGGCTCGCTCGAGGCTGTCGAGCAGGAAATCGCCGAACGGATCGCGCGCGAGCATGCCGGCAAAGCGCGCCGTGCCACCCAGCCGGGCCGCCGCCACGGCCACATTGGCTGGCGCGCCACCGGCGAAAGGCACGAATGCGCGCGGGAAGCCGGCCGCGCCGGCGCCCTCGGCGTGGAAGTCGATCAGCGCCTCGCCGAAGCAAAGGATCGGACGGCTCATCGGACCTCCAGCGGTGCGCCGACGACCCGCGAACCGCGCAAGCCGTAGAACACGATGTAGGCGTAGCAGATGACCGGCAGGACGAACGCACCCTGCACGCCGATGCGGTCGGCCAGCGCGCCCTGCGCAAACGGCACCACGGCGCCGCCGACGATGGCCATGATCAGCAGGCTCGAGGCCTTCTCGGTCAGCGGTCCGAGCCGCTCGATGCCCAGCGTGAAGATGGTCGGGAACATGATCGAGTTGAACAGGCCGATCGCCACGATGCTCCAGGTGGCGGTCATGCCGCCGGTGCTCATGGTGACGGCCAGCAGGGCGATGTTGATGAGGGCGAACAGCGCCAGCAGCGCGCGGGGGGAATAGTTTTTCAGCAGCCAGGAGCCGGCGAAGCGGCCGATCATCGCGCCCAGCCAGTAGTACGACACGTAGGTCGCCGCGGTGGTCTCGGGCATGTTGCCGATCTGCGGCATCGACAGGTAGCTGACCAGGAAGCTGCCGATCGCCACCTCGGCCCCCACGTAGCAGAAGATTGCGATCACGCCGAACAGCACGTGCGGGATGCGCAGCGCATCGAGCAGCGTGTGGTGGCTGCGGTCGGCCTGCTCGGTCGCTTCCGTCAGTGCGGGCAGGCGAAACAGGTACACCAGTATCGCCAGCACGAACAGCGCGACGGCCAGCCCCAGGTAGGGTCCCTGCACGGCCTGCGCCTCCTGCGCCCGGTAGACCAGTTGCTCGGCGGGCGAGAGCTGCGTGACCTCCAGCGAGCTCTTCACCACTACCGACAGGATCAGCAGGCCGCCGAAGTGCGGCGCCAGGAAGGTGCCGAAGGAATTGAGCGCCTGCGCCAGCGTGAGTCGGCTGGAGCTGGTACGCGCCGGTCCCAGCAACGCCACGTACGGGTTGGCCGCCACCTGCAGCACGGTGATGCCGGTGGCCAGCACGAACAACGCACCGAGGAAGGCCGGGTAGGAGTGCAGACCCGCCGCCGGCCAGAACCCGGCCGCGCCGACACCGGCGATCCCCAGGCCCGCGACGATGCCCAGCTTGTAGCCCAGGTGCGCCACCAGCCGCCCGGCCGGCAGCGACATCAGGAAATACGCGCCGAAGAAGGTGAACTGCACGAGCATTGCCTGCTTGTAGTTCAGCTCGAACAGCGCCTTCAGGTGCGGGATCAGGATGTCGTTGAGGCAGGTCAGGAAGCCCCACATGAAAAAGATCGTGGTGACCACCGCCAGTGCCGCCGGATAGTCGGTGTAGCGCTCGCGCGGTCCGTCCGCGGGAGCGGCGGGCGACCGGTGGGGAGCTTGCGTGATGGCCATGGGGACTCCTTGGAGCCTGTCAATGTCTTCCCGTGGCCGGCGCGCGAATCGTTCGCGCGCAGGGCAGGGGAGGGCGAGGGAGCGTACGTGCGTACGCGACGGGGTAGTGCAGGAAGGCGGACCCGCAGGCCGGGCATGCAACGTCGGCCGCCGCTGGGCGCCAGGCGCCGGCAGGGAGCTGGGCGCCGATCGGGCGCGCGACCGCACGCGGCCGGTGGACGGTCATCGACGGGCAGCGCGGGCGACGGAAAGGCATCGAACAGCTCGGAATTCGGTCAGGCGGTGGGTGGGCAACTGCTGGCGCGGATCACCAGCCGTACCGGGGCGACGATGCGCCGTGCCTCGGCATCCGGATCGCGCAGCCGGTCCAGCAGCATCTGAGCCGCCTGGCGGCCGCGCGCCCGCGGTGCGGCCGCCAGCGTGGTGAGCGAGGGCGTGGCCAGCGCAGCTTCGGCGATGTCGTCGAAGCCGGTGAGGGCGAACTCGCGGCCGGGCGACAGTCCGCGTTCGACCAGTCCGTGCATCAGGCCCAGCGCCACCGCGTCGTTGTAGCAGACCGCCGCGGTCGGCGCGGGATCGGCGGCGAACAGGGCCTCGGCGCAGCGGGCGGCATCCAGGCGGGTCGGCATGCATTCGACTTCCCAGTGCGGCGCCACCGCCAGGCCGGCCGCCTGCATCGCTTCGCGGTAGCCCGCGCGGCGCTGGCGGCAGGAACTCGAGTCGCGGTGGCCGCCGAAGAAGGCGATACGCCGATGGCCCTGGGCGACCAGGTGCGCCGTGGCCTCGCGCGCGCCCTGCTGGTTGTCCAGCGCCAGCGTGTCCCAGTGCGCGTATTCGGGCTGCTCGCCGACCAGCTCGCGGTTGAACAGCAGCAGCGGCGTACGTGCGCCGACCGCCGCCAGCACCTGGCTGGCGTCGCTGCCTTCGGCAGGCGAGAGGATGATGCCGCCGGGTCCGTGTTCGAGCAGCGATCCGAGCACGGCCTGCTCGCGCTTGGTCGATTCGCTGGAGGAACCGAGCAGGGTGACCATGCCTGCCTCGCCCACCACGTCGTCCACGCCGGCGGCGAACTCGGCGAAGAACGGATTGGCCAGTTCGTTGATCACCAGTGCGATCGACGAGGTCGTGCGGCGGCGCAGGTTGGCGGCCGCACGGTTGTAGACGTAGCCTTGCTTGCGCAGCTCCTCCTCCACGCGCGCGCGGGTGTCCTTGTTGACCAGCGGGCTGCCGCGCAGCACCAGCGATACGGTCGCGCGCGAGACGCCGCAACCGGCGGCGATGTCGCGCACGGTGACCTTGCGGCGCAGAGGAGGGTTGCTTTCCATGGGAGACCCCGGTTTGGAACGATCCAAATCTAGCGGATCGGTGCGTGGGTGCAAGTCTCGGATGCTCGTTGGGCGTCAGTGGGATGCGAGGGCACCATCCGCCTCCCGGTGTTTTTCGTCGTGAAGACTCCGGGAAATACGGCAGATGCCGTTCGGCACGCCGGCCGGGAAGGCCGTCGATCCACGGCGACCGCGCAACGCGACCCGCAATGCCGGCATCCGGCGTGAACAAGGTACGTTCGGCCCAGGCCCAGGCCCAGGCCCTGCGCTTCGCGCACCGCAGCATGCACCCGCTCGCCGGCGCTGTTAGCTTAGGGATTTAGAACGATCCAAACCGGAGACCCCCGATGCGCTCGTGCCTGTCCCGCCTGGTCCTCGCCGTGGCCCTGCTGCCCAGCTTCGTCCTCGCCGCCACCGGCCACGCCGGCGACGTCGATCCCCGCATCGGCACCGGTGGCGACGGCCACACCTTCCCGGGCGCCACGGTGCCCTTCGGCATGATCCAGCTCTCGCCCGACACCGCGATGCCGGACTTCAAGCACGCCTACAAGTGGGCCGCCGGCTACCAGTACGGCGACGACAGCATCATGGGCTTCTCGCACACGCACTTCTCCGGCTCCGGCCACTCGGACCTGGGCGACGTGCTGGTGATGCCGATCGCCGGCGAGGTGAAGCTCGAGCCCGGCGATCCGGCCCATCCCGGCAGCGGCTACCGCTCGCGCTTCGACCACGCCAGCGAGGTCGAGCAGGCCGGCTACTACGCGGTGACCCTGGCCGACTACGGCATCCGCGCCGAGCTCACCGCCGGGCGTCGCGTGGGCTGGCACCGCTACACCTTCCCCACGGGCAAGAGCGCGCACCTGCTGCTGGACCTGCGCCCGAGCATCTACGACTACCCCGGCAAGGTGCTGTGGTCGAAGCTGCAGGTGGCCGGCGACGGTACGGTCACCGGCTGCCGCACCACCCGCGGCTGGGCGCCCGGGCGCAAGTTGTGCTTTGCCATGCGCTTCAACCAGCCGATCGCCTCGCGCACGCTGTATGACCGCGAGAACGACGTGGTCTACAAGGGTTTCAAGGGGCCGGGCAACCAGCCGGTCGACCACGACGCGCAGAACGGCCGCGCGCTGGTCGGCGTGTTCGACTTCGGCACGCTGGCCAAGCCGCTCGAAGTGAAGGTGGCGATCTCGCCGGTGAGTGCCGCCAACGCGGTGGCCAACCTCGATGCCGACGGCAAGGGCTGGGACTTCGACGCCCGCCGCGCGCAGGCCAGGGCCGCGTGGGACAAGGCTCTGGCGGTGATCGACGTCGACGCCTCCGCCACCGTGCGCAGGCAGTTCTACACCGCCCTGTACCACGCCATGCTCTCGCCGACGCTGAGCATGGACGTGAACCGTCAATACCGCGGTCCCGATCACGCCGTGCACCAGGCCAATGGCTTCGAGTTCTACTCGACCTGGTCGCTGTGGGACGTCTACCGCGCGCAGCAGCCGTTGATGGTGCTGCTCAACCCCGAGCGCAGCACCGACTTCATCCGCTCGCTGGTCGCCGCGCGCGAGGCCAGCCCGTTCGGCATCCTGCCGGTGTGGGCGTACCAGGGCCTGGAGACGTGGTGCATGATCGGCTACCACGCCGTGCCGGTGATCGCCGACGCCTACGTCAAGGGCGTGCGCGGCTTCGACGCCGGCAAGGCACTCGACGCCATGGTCGCGAGTGCCACCTACGCACCCTACGGCGACCTGGCCGACTACATGAAGCTCGGCTACGTGCCGATCGACAAGGAGCCCGAGGGTGCCTCCAAGACGCTCGAATACGCCTACGACGACTGGTCGCTGGCACAGATGGCCAAGGCGATGGGCCGCAAGGACGTCGCCGCCACCTTCGAAAAGCGCGCCGGCAACTGGAAGAACGCCTGGGATCCGAAGACCGGCTTCATGCGCGCGCGGCTTTCCGACGGGCCGTTCCGCACGCCCTTCGACCCCGCTGCCGCCGGCTACGGCACGGACTACACCGAGGGCAACGCCTACCAGTACTCCTGGTACGTGCCGCAGGACGTGCCGGGGCTGATCCGGGCGATGGGCGGCGACGCCAAATTCGTGCAGCGGCTGGATGACGTCTTCGACGCGAAGATCGACCCGGCGCATTTCAAGCACGTCGAGGACATCACCGGCCTGATCGGCTGGTATGCCCACGGCAACGAGCCCAGCCACCATATCGCCTATCTCTACGACTACGCCGGCGCGCCGTGGAAGACCCAGCGGCGCCTGAAGCAGATCATGGACAGCCAGTACGCCGCACGTCCGGACGGGCTCTCGGGCAACGACGACCTGGGCCAGATGTCGGCCTGGTACGTGTTCACCGCGCTGGGTTTCTATCCGGTCACGCCGGCCAGCGACGTCTATGCGATCGGCCGGCCGTTCGTCGGGCGCGCCACGCTGCACCTGACCAACGGCAAGAACTTCACCGTCAGCGCCGCGCCGCTGGACGACGCCCATCCCTATGTCGGCGAGGTCACGCTCAACGGCAAGCCGCTGGCCAAGCCGTTCCTGCACCACGCGCAGATCCTCGCCGGTGGTGAACTGCACTTCCGCATGCAGGCGAATCCGGCGCGGTAACGGCTTGGACGTCCCCCGCGACACAGGCCCGCCGACCCTGCTCTTGAACCCTCTCCCGCCTGGGGAGAGGGCCCAGGCCCGCATGCGTGAGTCCTCCCCTTCAGGGAGAGAACCGATCACGTGCTGCCATCACCTGGCCCTAACGCGGCCCGGGCTTTCATTGCACGTTTACCGGCCGCGGGCGTGAGGTCGTAAGCTCCGCCTGGTCGACGCGCCGTGAGGACCCCCCTGCATGCCCATCCGCCACCGCGCCCTGCTGCCCGAGCTCCGCCGCGGCCTGCACCGCTGGCGCGTGCCGCGCTGGCGAATGGCTGGGCTGCTGTTCGCGGTGGTGGTGATCGTGCTGCTGCCCTACCTCGCCACGCGCACCAGCCACGACGATGCGATGGAGGCGGCCCAGCTGGTCACCCATTCATCCGAGGTCAAGTCGCTTACCTATCGCATCGCTTACGTCACCCGCAGCAGCGAGGCGGCGATCTACCGCCTGCTCGAGGGCGACAAGGACCCGTCCCTGGTCGCCAAGGGACGCCTTGCCGGCAACGAAGTTCCCGCGCTGCTCGGCCAGCTGAGCGACATGACCCGCGACAACGCCACCCAGCAGGCGGCGATCGGCGCGCTGGGCAACGTGGTCAACGGCCGGCTGGCGCTGCTGGAGCAGGCGCTTGCACGCATTCAACATGGCGACCATGCGGGCGCGGTCGCTGCGCTGCACGACGCCGGCACGCTGTTCCAGATGGACCAGCAGATCGAGACGGTGGTGCGCAACGAGGGCACGGTGCTGATGGAGCGGCGCGCCCACGCCCGCCAGAGCGCCTTCGAAAGCGGGCTGGTGCTGGCGATCACCTCGATCGCGCAGGTCGTGCTGCTGGCGGTGATCGTGCTGGTTTCCGAGCGCCAGATTGCACGCCGCATGCGCGCCGAGACGCGCGAAAGCCAGGCCGTGCGCCGCGCGCAGATGATCGTGCAGGCGGTGCGCGAGCCGATCGCGCTGCTCAATGCACAGCTGTGCACGCTGCTGGTGAACACCGCCTTCAGCGAGCTTTACGGCCTGCCCCAGGAAGACCAGCGCGAACTGAGGGCGCTGCAGGAAGTGGGCGATGGTGCCTGGACCGACGGCGCGCTGCTGCAGCGTCTGCGCGACGTGCTGCTGCACGACCGCGAGCTGTGGGACTACGAACTCGTGCAGCGTACGGTGGGCGGCATCGACCGCCACGTCATGGTCAACGCCCGGCGCCTGCAGCAGCACGAGGGCGAGCCCCCGGTGGTGTTGCTCACCGTCAGCGATGTCACCGCGCGCGCCCTGGTCGAGCAGCAGGTGAAGGAGCTCAACCGCCAGCTGGAAGGCAAGGTGGCGCAGATCTCCGACGTCAACCGCGAGCTGGAAGCCTTCAGCTATTCGGTTTCGCACGACCTGCGCGCGCCGCTGCGCCACATTGCCGGCTTCACCGGCAAGCTCAAGCGCCACCTGGAACAGCACCTGGACGACACCGCCGCGCACTATCTGGAGGTGATCGGCACCTCGGCCACGCGCATGGCGCAGCTGATCGATGACCTGCTGGTGTTCTCCCGGCTGGGCCGCGGCGCGCTCCGGCTGCAGGCGGTGGACATGCAATCGCTGGTCGAGGAGGCGCGCGCGCTGGCCGAGTCGGAGGCCGGGGAACGGAACATCGAATGGATCGTCAGCCCGCTGCCGATCGTGATCGGCGACGAGAACATGCTGCGTACCGTCTGGCAGAACCTGATCGGCAACGCGGTCAAGTACACCGGCCGGCGCGAGGTGGCACAGATCGCGGTCGGCGTGGAACGTGATCGCGACGGTGAATATGTCTTCACGGTGGCCGACAACGGCGCGGGGTTCAATATGGAATATGCCGGCAAGCTGTTCGGCGTGTTTCAGCGCTTGCACCGCGCCTCTGAATTTCCCGGCAACGGCATCGGACTGGCCAACGTGCGTCGCATCGTCGCGCGTCATGGCGGCCGGGTCTGGGCCGAGGCCGAACCGGACCGCGGCGCCAGTTTCCATTTTTCGCTGCCTGCCACTGAACTGGCCGAGGCGCGCACGACGAGGCGTTCGCCATGAACAACCGTCACCTGGGTCCCGTGCTGCTGGTCGAGGACAGCATGGCCGATGCGGAGATGGCCATGGACGCGCTGCGCGAGGCCAACCTGGCCAATCCGGTGGTGCACGTGGAGGACGGCGTGGACTGCCTGGACTACCTGTACTGCCGCGGCCCGTGGCAGGGCCGCGAGGCAGTCGACCCCTCGGTCATCCTGCTCGACCTCAAGATGCCGCGGATGAACGGGCTGGAGGTGCTCACCCGCCTGCGCGAGGACGAGCGGCTCAACCTGATCCCGGTGGTGATCCTGTCCTCCTCGCGCGAGGAGAGTGATCTGGCGCGCAGCTGGGATCTGGGCGTGAATGCCTACGTGATCAAGCCGGTGGACGTGGACCAGTTCTTCGAGGCGGTACGCACGCTGGGGCGGTTCTGGGCCGTGCTCAACCAGTTGCCCGAACACGAATGAGGAAGGCACGAATGACGAAGGCTGGACGACGAAACGAAACAGGAGCGCAATAGACTGCATGCCCAATCCCAACATGCGCGCGTTGCCCACCATCCGCATCCTGCAGGTCGAGGACGACCCGCTCGACGCCGAGTTGATCCAGGCCGAACTGGATGCCGACGGCATCGACTACCAGGCCCGCCTTGTCGACGACGAGGCCAGCTATGTTGCCTGCCTGCGGGAGTTCGAGCCGGACATCGTGCTGTCGGACCTGAGCATGCCGGGCTTCTCCGGACAGCGCGCACTGGAGCTGTTGCGCCAGCACGACGAGGACCTGCCCTTCATCTACGTCTCGGCCACGCTGGGCGAGGAGGCCGCGGTGGAGGCGCTGCGCAATGGCGCCACCGACTACATCCTCAAGCAGAACCCCACCCGGCTGGCCAGCGCCGTGCGCCGTGCGCTGGCCGAGGCGGAAGCGCTGCGCGCCAAGCGCCGGGCCGAGGCCGAGCTGATCCGCGCACAGCGCTTCGAGAGCCTGGCCATGCTGGCCGGAGGCCTGAGCCATGACCTGCGCAACCTGCTGCAACCCCTGTTGCTGGCCGGGGACAGCCTGCAGGACTACCAGGACGACCCACGCCTCGCGCGGCTCGGTTCGCTGGTACGCGACTGCGGCCGGCGCGGCCTGCAGATGGTGCAGTCGATGCTCTCCTTCGCGCGCGGCGCGCGGCGCGCCGAGCAGGTACGGGTGGGTGCGCTGATGGACGCGCTCGGCCTGCTGCTGCGCGGCAGCGTGCCGCGTGCGGTGAAGATGGACGTGGAAGTCGACGATCGTGAACTGGCCTTCGAGGGCAACCACACTGAACTCCAGCAGGCGTTGCTCAACCTGTGCCTGAATGCGATCCAGGCGATGGGCGAGGACGGCGGCCAGCTGCGCGTGGTGGCGCGCGAGTGCGAGCTGGCGGCGGATTTCTTCCTGCCCGGCGAACAGCCGCATCCGGGCCGTTTTCTGTGCCTGACCGTCGCCGACACCGGCCCCGGCATGTCACCGGAGGTGCGCGAGCACCTGTTCGAGCCGTTTTTCACCACCAAGGAAAGCGGCACCGGGCTGGGCCTGCTTTCGTGCAAGCGCATCGTCGCCAGCCACAACGGCGTGATGCGGCTGGACAGCGAGCCGGGCAAGGGCACCGTCTTTAACCTCTACATCCCGATCGAGGAACCGGCCGCCGAAGTGGTGGCGCAGGAAGAGCAGGGTGAAAGCCTGATGGGCGAAGCCGAACGCGTGCTGGTGGTGGTGGAGGAGGCCGGTCCGCTGTCGCTGCTGGTCGACATCCTCGATGGCTACGGCTACCAGCCGCACGCCAGCCAGAGCGGGACCGCCGCGCTGCAGTGGATCGAGGCACACGGCGTGCCCGACCTGGTGGTCATGGACGCGGACATGAACCTGTTCACCGGCGTGCGCACGCTCGCCGCGCTGATCGAGCACGGCTACCGCCGCGCGGTGCTGCTGCTGGCGAGGCCGGAGGCACCGCCGGATCTGGAGGAACTGCCCGCGCTCGAGCAGCTCTACCTTATCGACAAGCCGATCGATACGCAGCAACTGCTCCGTACCATGCGCCAGGCCCTCGCCATCCGCGAGGCGGGCTAGGGCCGGACGCGCGCCCCTGCCGGCCGGGGCGCGCGGCGGTTTCGGCTGGCCTCAGTGCGAGGCGTGGCCGGGATGGCCGAGGATGTCGCGCACCCGGCTGGCCAGGCTTGCGTAGGTGAAAGGCTTGGGGATCATGGCGATACCCAGGTCGAGGAAGCCGCCCTGCGGGATGGCGTCGCGCGTGTATCCGGAGGTGAACAGGATCCGCAGGCCGGGCTGCAGTGCCTGCGCGCGATCGGCGAGCTCCCGCCCCGAAATGCCCGGCATCACCACGTCGGTGAACAGCAACTCGACCCGCGTTTCCGGACGCTCCAGCAGGCGAAGCGCCGAGTCGCCGTCATGCGCCTCCAGCACGCGATAGCCCAGGCCGCGCAGGCATTCGACGGTATACGCGCGCACGTCGTCGTCGTCCTCCACGACCAGCACCGTCTCCTCGCGCATGCTGCTTTCGGGCCGCGCGCGACCGGGCTGGTCGTCGGGCAGGTGGGCGTCCCGGTCCAGCCGCGGCAGGAAGAGCCTGACGGAGGTTCCGCGGCCGGGTTCCGAGTCGAGCTCGATGTGGCCACCGGACTGCTTGATGAATCCGTAGACCATCGACAGCCCGAGGCCGGTGCCACGGCCGACGTCCTTGGTGGTGAAGAACGGCTCGAACACGCGGGCCCGCGTGTCCGGCGACATCCCGCAGCCGTTGTCGGTGACGCAGACGATGGCATAGGGGCCGGGAAGCACTTCCACGTCGTGGGCGGTGTAGGCATCGTCCAGGTGCACGTTGGAGGTTTCGATCAGCAGCCGGCCGCCCTCAGGCATCGCGTCGCGGGCATTCACCGCCAGGTTGAGGATGGCCGCCTCCAGCTGGTTGGGATCGGCTTCCACTGGCCACAGGCCCGGCCCGTCGGAAACCTCCAGCTCGATCGTCTCGCCCAGCGACCGGCGCAGCAGGTCGGTCATACCCAGCACCAGCTGACCGAGGTCGAGCGGGCGCGGCTGCAGCGGCTGGCGCCTGGAGAAGGCGAGCAGGCGCTGGGTCAGGGCGGCCGCGCGCTCCGCGCCGCGCAAGGCGTTCTCCAGCGTGCGCGTGATGCGCGGGTCGGCCTGGTCGGCGCGTTCGAGCCGGCTCAGGGTGATGTCGATGTTGCCCGAGATGACCGTAAGCAGGTTGTTGAAGTCGTGCGCGATGCCGCCGGTGAGCTGGCCGACAGCCTCCATCTTCTGCGACTGCCGCAGGGCGTCCTCGGTCTGGCGGCGCGCCGTGATGTCGACCGCCTCGAAGACCAGCGCCACGCGCTTGCCATCGTGGTCGTGCAGGGGACGCATGGAGAAATCGAACGAGCGCTCGCCGGTTGGCAACTGCAACGTCATCTCCTCGCGGACGGTGTCGCCCTGCGCCACCCTGGCGACGATCCGCCGGGCCAGCTCGGGCATGCCCGCCGTGCCGCCGAACCATGGCGTGTCCCAGAACGGCCGGCCGATAAGCTCGTGGCGGGTGGACAGGATGCCTTGAAGCGACGTCGCATTGGCGTCCAGCACGGTGCCCTCGAGCGACAGCAATCCCTGGTACTGGAAGCTGGTCTCGAGGATCGCGCGCAGCCGTGCCTCGCTCTGCAGCAGGGCCTGGGTCCGCTCGTGCACCTGGGTCTCGAGCGTTTCGTTGAGCCGGCGCAGCGTCGCTTCGGCGGCCTTGCGCTCGCTGATGTCGGTGCCCAGCGCGTAGTAACCGCTGATCGACCCGTCCGGCCGGATTTCTGGCACATAGTCGATCTGCAACTGGCGCACCGAGTCGTTGCGGTGGGCCACCGTCGCCTCGAAGCTCTGCCGCTGGCCGGCAAGGACGCGCTCGATCGCCGGGCGCACCCGCTGGTAGGCGGCCTCGCCGGCGATCTCGCGCACGTGGCGGCCGACGATGTCGCTCGGGTTGCGGCCGAACCAGTCTTCGTAGGCTTGGTTGGCGAAGCGGTAACGCTGCTCGGCATCGACGTAGGCGATGAGCACCGGCAGCGAGTCGGCGATCAGGCGCAGCCGTTCCTCGGTCTTGCGCAGCGCCGCTTCGGTCTGGCGCAGCGCCTGGTGCTCGCGCGCCTCGGCAACGGCGCGGCGGACCGCATCGGGCAGCCGGTGCAGCCGCTGCTTGACCACGTAATCGATCGCGCCGCGGCGAAGGGCCTGGACGGCGAGTTCCTCGGTCAGCGTGCCCGACACGAACATGAAGGGGATATGGGGTGCGCGGGCCTGGGCCAGTTCCAGCGCCGCATCGCCGTCGAACTGCGGCAGCACGTGGTCGGCCAGGATCACGTCGGGATCATGGCCGAGTGCATCGAGGAACGATTCGCGCGTCCACACCCGACGCAGGTCCAGTTGCAGCCCCGAGGTGATCAACTGGTTGACCACCAGTTCGGCGTCGAGCGCGCTGTCTTCGAGCAGCAGGACGCGGACCGTCTGTGCAGCGTCGATGCTTTCGGCTTCGCGTTTAGTCATTCGCGCTTGGTTCCCGGGTACCTGTGCGGTGGTGGCTCGTTGGTGATGCCCCAGAACATGCCCAGGCCCTGGATTGCCTCGAAGAATTCCCTGAAGTCCACGGGCTTGACCACGAAGGCGTTGACGCCCAGTTCGTAGCTGCGGATCAGGTCCTGCTCCTCGCGCGAGGAGGTGAGCATGACGATGGGCGTGCTGCGCAGGCCCGGATCCTTGCGGATCTCCTCCAGCACCTCCAGGCCGTTGAGCTTGGGCATCTTGATGTCCATCAGCATCACCACCGGCCCGGGATCCTGGCGCCCGGCGTACCGGCCTTCGCTGCGCAGGAAATCCAGCGCCTCGGCGCCATCGCGGACGACGATGACCTCGTTGCACAACTGGCACCGCTGCAGCGCCGCCAGGGTCAGCTCGACGTCCTTGGGGCTGTCTTCGACCAGCAGGATCGGCCTCAGCTCCTTCATGGCTGCGTCTCACCCGTCGCCGGCAACGTGAAGTAGATGCTCGCGCCCTTGCCCAGCTCGCTCGTGGCCCAGGTACGGCCGTCATGGCGTTCGATGATGCGCCGCACGTTGGCCAGCCCGATCCCGGTGCCCTCGAACTCCTCGGTGTGGTGCAGGCGCTGGAACACGCCGAACAGCTTGCCGACGTAGCGCATGTCGAAACCGCACCCGTTGTCGCACACGCAGAAGCGGTGCTCGCCGTCGACCGTCTCGCAATTCAGACCGATCACGGCAGGGTCCCTTCCGCGGGTGAATTTCAGTGCGTTGGAGAACAGGTTCTGCAGCACTAGGCGGATCATCATCGGGTCGGCCTCGACCACCGGCAGGTCGCCGAAGTGCCATTCGATCGCCCGGTCGCCCACGTCCACCTCGAGCAGGTGCCTGGCCTCGTGCGCCAGCTGCCGCATGTCGATGCGCACCTTGCCCAGCGTGGAGCGCCCCATCTGGGAAAAGCTCAGCAGATTGTCGACCAGGGAGCCGGCCGAATTGGCCGATTCGATGATGGTGGCGATGAAGCGCTTCTCGCGATCGCCGAGCTGGTCGCCCGCCGCCTGCAACAGCAGCTCGGAGTAACCCACGATGTGTCGGAACGGCGCACGCAGATCATGGCTGACGGAGTAGGAGAACGCTTCCAGCTCCTTGTTGCTGCGCACCAGCTGCTCGTTCAGGTCGGCCATTTCCTCGGCCTTGCGCAACACGATGTCGACGATGGCGGTGCGCAATTCCGTTGCCGCTTCGACGTCCGCGGCTGACCATGGCAGCGACTGCAGGCGCACGGTTTCCTTCCACGCCTCGAAGGACGTCCGGGGATCGAGCGTCGCGGCGCCCGGCGGCTTGCGCGGGTCGCCGCCCCAGCGGACCGTGTGGATCAGCTCGGGACGGAACCACATGACGTAGCTGGCATGCATCTGCGAAATGGATACCGCCAGCAGGCCGCTGGCGGCGTCCTTGAAGGCCATCGACGCCGGCACTTCGGCGGGCAGGCTGGCGGTATGGAACTCGTCGCCGCGGCGACGCGCATCCAGCCAGCGGACCAGCTCCCGGACCTGCGCCTCGGTGGGCGTCCGGCCAAGCAGGATGCAGCGGCCCTGGTGGACCAGGGCGGCGCCGTCGGACTGGGTCAACGACAGCAACTGGCCGGGCTCCGCGGCAAGGCCCTTGAGGAAGTCGTCCTCGGCCGCCATCAGGGCCAGCAGGCGCGCCTGGATCGCACGGCGGCCGACGCGATGTTCGACTTCCGTGGCGTGCTCCTTCGCGGCGATCTGCAGCGACAGGATCTGGCCAAGGAAGTCGCACGCGGTGCGGACGTGGTACGGCACGCGGTGCGGCGCGCGGTTGTGGCACGAGATCAGGCCCCACAGCCGGCCCTCGCGCAGCAGCGAGATGGACATCGAGGCGCCCGTGCCCATGTTCCGCATGTACTGCAGGTGCACCGGCGAGACGCTGCGCAGGACGGTCAGGCTCAGGTCGGCCGGCTCGCCGGTCGCGGGGTTGAGCGCCGGTTCGATCGGCACCGGGACGTAGTCGCAATCGGAAATCAGGCGCAGGCGGCTCAACCGGTAGAGCTCGCGCGCCTGGGGCGGAATGTCCGAGGCCGGGAAGCGCAGGTCCAGGTAGGAAGGCAGCGCCTCGTTGCGGGCCTCGGCGACGACGGTGCCGTTCCACGCTTCGTCGAAACGATAGATGAGCACGCGATCCAGCCCGGTGATGCAGCGGAGCTGGCTGGCCGCCAGGTCGCACAGCGCCGCGGTATCCCGCGCGCGTTCCAGGTCGCCCATGAATGCCCGGATCAGCGGGTAGAGATCCTCCAGCGACCCGGGCTCGCCCGGGGTGGCTTCCTCCAGTTCCAGCTGGATCATGCCCTGGGCGCGATGGGCCACCGCATGATGCACGACACCCTCGAGCGTCACCGTGCCCAGGTAGGCATGGCCCGCCTCGGGCGTGCGGACCAGGCTCCGTGCCGTATCCGCAAGCGCTCCGCCCAGCGCCTGGTCCAGCGGCTGCCCGAGCGGCGAGCCGTGGCGCGCCAGCAGTCCGGCACGGGCGACCGCGCACTGGACGACCGTGCCGGTGGCGGGCTCGATCACCAGTAACAGGCCGTAGGGCTGGATGGTTCCGGGCGTGCGGATCGCCTCGCGTGCGCAGGCATCCCGGTCGAGCAGATCGTTGCTGGTCGTCAATGTCTCAGGCGTCATCTTTGGCGTTCAAAAGGCTGCGCTCGATGCATCCGAAGGCGTCCCGCGCCCCTTCGGTCATGCTGCCGAGTGCTTCTTTAGTGTTTCCCAAAATTTCAATGCTGGCGCATACCGCACGCCACCTCAGCCCACTAGTGGACACAGGCTCGAAAAACCGGCGCCCTTCCCGGCGTGCACCGAACAGGCTGTCCAGCGCCCGGTCGATGACGACACCGCCAAGCGCGGAACCCTCGGCGACCCACACCCATCCGACGGCTTGCGCCGGCGTGGCGCTCGCCCCCGCGCCCGGACGTACGCTTCGCGCCCGCGCACCGACCGACCGCAGATCCTCATCCAGCAGGGCGAGCGGCTGCCGTGGCGGGACGCCCGGCCCGACACGCGCCAGCTCCCGATAGCCAACCTCAAGATTCTGCCAAGCCGATGTGTAGAAGTCGTGATACGCGCCCAGCAGCCGGCGGTAATCACCCCAGCCGGCGCGCCGGGCAAGGATCGGCTCGAAGACCGGAAGGGTCTCCAGGCGTGCGTGGATGTCCGACGTATGCGCCCGCAGGTGGCTGCGGGCGGCGTCCCGGGGATCGTGCATGGCTCGGCCCTGACAAAAATAGCGGCCGGAGCCGTTCAACAGCGCCCGGCTCAGTCGATGCCGAGCTTCTTGAGCTTGTAGCGCAGCGCGCGGAAGGTGATGCCGAGCTTCTTCGCGGCCGCGGTCTTGTTGTACCTCGATTCCTCGAGCGCCTTGATGATCGCGGTGCGCTCGAGGTTGCTGATGTAGTCGTCCAGCGGAACGCCGCTGCCCGGGCCGGCGTGCGGCACCGTTGGCTGTGCGGCCACCGGCGCACCCGGCTGGGGCGCGTGCATGGCGGCATGGGCGGCGTTGACCGGCTCGGCCTGCCGCAGCGGGCGCTGCGGCAGCATCAGGTCGGGTGCGCCGATGGTGTCGCCGTCGCACATCGCCATCGCACGTTCGAGGATGTTCTCCAGTTCGCGCACGTTGCCGGGGAAGTCGTATTCCTCCAGCGCCTGCTGGGCATCGGGACGAAGCCGGCCGGGAACGCCGCCGCTCTTGGCGGCCAACGAGCGCAGGATGAAGCCGGCAAGCTGCGGTACGTCCCCGCGGCGCTCGCGTAGCGGCGGCACGCGCAGCTCGATCACGTTGATGCGGTAGAACAGGTCCTGGCGGAACTGGCCCTGCTCGACCAGCCGGCCAAGATCCTTGTGCGTAGCGGAGAGGATGCGCACGTCCACCGGCACCTCCTCGCGCGCGCCGATCGGGCGCACGGCCTTTTCCTGGATCGCGCGCAGCAGCTTCACCTGCATGTGCAGTGGCAGCTCCGCCACCTCGTCCAGGAACAGCGTGCCGCCGTGCGCGGCCTGGAACAGGCCTTCCTTGTCGGCGCCGGCACCGGTGAAGCTGCCCTTCTTGTGGCCGAAGAACTCGCTCTCCATCAGCTCGGAGGGAATCGCTCCGCAGTTGACCGGCACGAACGGCCCGCTCGCGCGCGGCCCCTGCTCGTGGATCAACCGCGCCACCAGCTCCTTGCCCACGCCCGATTCGCCGGCGATGTACACCGGCGCCTGGTTGCGCGCGAGCTTGGTGATCGTGCCCCGCACCTGCTGCATCGCGGGCGAGTCGCCGACCAGCCGGCCCGCCGCCCCGGTGGCGGCAGCGGTGCCACCGCCGGTCTTGCGCTCCTCGGCCAGCTGCAGTGCGGTACGCACCAGCCGGCGCAGCATCTGGATGTCGACCGGCTTGGAGACGAAGTCGAAGGCGCCGGCCTTGAGCGCGTTCACTGCGGCGTCGACGTTGCCGTAGGCGGTGATCATCGCCACCGGCATGTCCGGATGGGTCGCGGCGATCAGTTCGATCACCTCGTGGCCGGTGCCGTCGGGCAGGCGCATGTCGGTGAAACACAGGTCGTAGCTGCGTTCGCCCAGCGCCCGGCGGGCCTCTGCCACGGTGCCTACCGCTTCCACCTGCAGGTCCATGCGACCGAGCGTGATAGTGAGCAGCTCGCGGATGTCGCGTTCGTCGTCAATGACCAGGACGCTCTGTGCGGACATGGTTCTCTTCGTCAGCGGTTAACGGTCGAAGGGTATAGCAGTTTGGCTGTTCTGTGCTCTGGTCCGGGGCAACAAGGCGCGTGAGGGAGGGCTTCACGCTCTGCGCCCTCTTCTCTTCGGCGAAAGTGCCGCGGGGAGGAGCGTGGCTGGCCTTGACCTACCGCTCTGGCTGGTCCGCCGGTGAGAGGGTTGGGTGAGGGAGGTTTGTTCTTTCGGCGCGCAACAACGTGGCAGAAAAGATTCCCGGCAAGCCCTGCCTCTCACCCCAGTCCCTCTCCCCGACACGAGAGAGGAGCTAGGCGTCAGCCCGCTTCGCCGCCGTCCGCGGCGTGCCGCGCCGGCGGCGTGAGGGTCAGCCGGAAGCAGCTGCCGCCGCCGGCCACGCGCACGTATTCCAGCGAGGCCTGGTTCGCCTCGCTCATCTGCCGCGCCAGGTAGAGGCCCAGGCCGGTGCCGTATTCGTGCGTGGTGTAGAACGGCTCGAAGATCTGCGCGGCCACCTTGGGCGCGATGCCGGGGCCGCGGTCGATCACTTCCAGGATCGGCACGCCGTGCTCTCCGCCGCGCACCACCACCATCACCCGCGCCGGCTCGCCCGGCATGCGGCCGTAGCGAAGCGCGTTCTGCACAAGGTTCCAAACCACCTGTTGCAGCTGCTGCGGGTCGGCTACCGCCGCCACGGCGGCGTTGCCGGTGATCACCCGCAGCGAATCCTCGCCGATGTCGTTGCCCTGCTTGTACTCGTCGACGAAGCCGTTGGCCCAGCGGCCCAGGTCGAGTGTTTCCGGGCGCGAGCGCTCGCGCCGCGACAGCTGCAGGATGTTCTCGATGATCTCGTTGAGCCGGACGCAGTGGTTGTTGATGATTTCCACCATGCGCGCGTCGCCCGGATTGAGCTCGCGCGACTCGGCCAGCAGCTGCGCCGAGTAGCGGATCGCCGCCAGCGGATTGCGGATCTCGTGCGCGATCGACGCCGAGAGCCGACCCAGCGAACTGAGCGTGAGTTCCTCCGCCCGCCGTGAAAGCAACGAGGTGTCGTCCAGGAAGATCAGCACGTGCGAATCGTCGTTCGGCGCCAGGCGGGTGAAACGCGGCACCACTTCCGGCACGCCATCGGCCAGCTGGGTGGCGGTCTCGTCCAGCTTGCCCGAGGTCATCCAGTGGTACAGGCGCCGCGAGAGCTCCGGTGCCAGCTTGCCCAGGTCGCGCTGGTCGGCCGGCGGGTTGCCCAGCAGCATCCAGGCGGACTCGTTCAACTGGTGGATGCGGTTGGCGTCGTCCACCAGCAGCACGCCGGTCTTCATGCGCCGGATGATCAGCTCGTTGACCTGGCTGAGGTTGGCCAGGTCAAGGCTGCGCTGTTCGGCCAGCGCTTCGCTGGCGCGCAACTGGCGGCCGAGCACGTGGCACAGGGTGGTGCTGGCGAAGTAGGCCAGGCCGAGCAGCCCGGACTCGAGCAGGTCGCCGTCGCCGGGCGTCCGCGCAATCATTGTGTGGCCAAGCATGCCCAGCGTGGCCAGTGCGGCGAAGAAGCACGACAGCCGCAGCGGCAGCACCAGCGCGCCGGCGCACAGGTTGACCGCCAGCATCATGGCGATGCCGATGCGCGCCTCGTGGATCAGCCAGGCCGCCAGCACCGCCACCAGGATGTCCACTACCAGTGCGCCGGAAACCACCAGCCGCGCGTTCGCCATGGCATTGCGCGTCTGCATCAGCATGCCGATGGCGAACAGCAGGTAGACCCCGATCACCACGTAGGCCAGTACCGGCTGCTCGACGGTCGGCCAGGTCAGCCTCGGCGAGCTGAGCGCCAGGCCGGCGTAGACCAGCGCCTGCGCCAGCCGGAAGTAGTTGAGGAAGAACAGTTCGTGACGGATTGCCAGCGCGGCGGGGCGCGCGGGCTGGAAAACGGGCGGTTCGGCGGTGGGTATCGTGGAGGGCACGTTGACGGCTTCGGCGCGGCGTTCGTCGGAGTATAGACAGGCCGGCGCGCGCCGCCAGCGGCGGGGCGCACGGAGCGGGCCGCCGGCCGGCACTTTCCATCACGGCCGCCTTTGCGCGAAAATGCCCGGCCGTATTGCGCGATTCGTGCCCGGTTGACTCCAGGGCAGCGCGCATTGCACGCCGGCAGCGTGCCGAAAGCCGCCGTCCGCCCCTCTCCCGCGCCCACGCTGCGTCAAGCGCGCGTGCGGCCCGATACGTTTTCCTTTCGTTCGCTCGAGGTATAGGAATGAATTTCCACGAGTACCAGGCCAAAGAGCTGTTCGCGCAGTACGGCATTGCCGTACCGCCGGGCAAGGTTGCCAATTCCCCCGACGCCGCCGTCGATGCCGCCAAGGCGCTGGGCGGCTCGCAGTGGATGGTCAAGGCGCAGATCCACGCAGGCGGCCGCGGCAAGGCCGGTGGCGTGAAGTTCTGCAAGAGCCTCGACGACGTGCGCGCTGCCGCCAAAGGCATGCTGGGCACCAACATGGCGACCTACCAGTCCGCCGGCCGCGCGCTGCCGGTCAACCTGGTGCTGGTGACCGACGCCACCAATATCGCCAAGGAGCTTTATCTCTCGGTGCTGGTGGACCGCGACTCCAAGGCGATCTCCTTCATCGCCTCCAAGCACGGCGGCGTGGACATCGAGCAGGTCGCCCGCGACACGCCCGAGGACATCCACACGATCGTCGTTGATTTCGTGGAGGGGTTGCAGCCCTACCAGTGCCGCAACCTCGGCTTCGCGATGGACTTGAACGCCAAGCAGGTCAACCAGCTGACCAAGATCATGCTGGGCCTGTACAAGCTGTTCAACGAGAAGGACCTGTCGCTGGTTGAGCTCAACCCGTTGGCGATCCTCGAGGACGGCAACCTGGCCGCGCTCGACGGCAAGGTCAATTCCGACGACAACGCGGATTTCCGTCATCCCGAGCTCGTCGCCATGCGCGACCTGAGCCAGGAAGACGCCGCCGAAGCGGCCGCCGTGCAGCACAACCTCAACTACGTGACCATGGACGGCTCGATCGGCTGCATGGTCAACGGCGCGGGCCTGGCCATGGCCACCATGGACGTGATCAAGCTGGCGGGCGGCGAGCCGGCCAACTTCCTCGACGTCGGCGGTGGCGCCACCAAGGAGCGCGTGACCGAGGCGTTCAAGCTGATCCTCTCCTCCGACAAGGTGAAGGCCATCCTGGTCAACATCTTCGGCGGGATCGTGCGCTGCGACCTGATCGCCGAGGGCATCATCGCCGCGGTGAAGGAAGTGGGCCTGACCATTCCGGTGGTCGTGCGCCTGCAGGGCACCAACGTGGAGAAGGGCCGCGAACTGCTGGCCAACTCCGGCCTGGCGATCACGCCGGCCGACGATCTCAACGACGCGGCGCAGAAAGCCGTGGCCGCCGCGAAGTGAGGAGCGAGAAAGCATGAGCGTTCTGGTCAACAAGAATACCAAGGTGCTGGTGCAGGGCTTCACCGGCCAGCAGGGCACCTTCCACGCCGAGCAGGCGATCGATTACGGCACCAAGGTCGTCGGTGGCGTGACCCCCGGCAAGGGCGGTTCCGAGCACATCGGACTGCCGGTCTTCAACTCGATGGACGAGGCCGTGGCCGAGACCGGCGCCGACGCCTCGGTGATCTTCGTGCCGCCGCCGTTCGCGGCCGACTCGATCCTCGAAGCGATCGACGCGGGCATCCGCGTGATCGTGGCCATTACCGAAGGCATTCCGGTTCTGGACATGCTGCGCGTGAAGAACGTGCTCGCCCAGCATCCGGAGACCGTGCTGATCGGTCCGAACTGCCCCGGCATCATCACCCCGGGCGAGTGCAAGATCGGCATCATGCCGGGCCACATCCACAAGCCGGGCAAGGTCGGCATCGTGTCGCGCTCCGGCACGCTGACCTATGAAGCGGTGTTCCAGACCACCAACGAGGGTTTGGGCCAGTCCACCTGCATCGGCATCGGCGGCGACCCGATCAACGGCCTGAACTTCATCGACTGCCTGAAGCTGTTTCAGGACGACCCGCAGACCGAGGGCATCATCATGGTCGGCGAGATCGGCGGCAGTGCCGAGGAAGACGCGGCCGAGTTCATCGGCGAGTACGTGACCAAACCGGTGGTGTCCTTCATCGCCGGCGCCTCGGCCCCGGCCGGCAAGCGCATGGGCCATGCCGGCGCGATCATCTCCGGCGGCAAGGGCACGGCGGCGGCGAAGTTCGCGGCGCTGGAAAAGGCGGGCGTAACGACGGTCAAGTCGCCGGCCGACCTGGGCAAGACGCTGGCAAAGCTGATGAAGTAAGGCGCGGGCGGTATCTGCGCACGACAAAAGGCCACGCACAAGCGTGGCCTTTTTCTTTGCCCCTCTCCCCGGAGGGGAGGGAGCTTAAGCGCGTTTGGCTCTCCGAATACCCGCCCCCACTATCATGGCGGTCCCCCAACGCCCCTTTCGCCCATGAGCGCCCAACTCCGCCTCGCCCTGGCCCAGTTCGACTTTCCCGTAGGCGCCGTCGCCGCCAACACCACGAAGATCCGCGAACTGATGACCCGGGCGCACGCCGGTGGCGCCGACTTGGCGGTGTTCCCGGAACTGGCGATCAGCGGCTATCCGCCCGAGGACCTGCTGGTCCGCCCGAGTTTCCTTGAAGCCTGCAACGAGGCGATCGCCGCGCTGGCACAAGGCACCGACGGCCTCTCCGCGCTGGTGGGCTTCCCGCACAGCGAGGGCGAGGTCTACAACGCCGCCGCGTTGCTGCGCGAGGGCCGCATCGAATGCGTCGCGCACAAGCAGGCGCTGCCCAACTACGGCGTGTTCGACGACAAGCGCTACTTCCGTCCTGGCCACGCGACCGCCACCGGCATGGTCAACGGCGTGCGCGTGGGCTTTCTGGTCTGCGAGGACATCTGGGAACCCGAGCCGGCGGCGCAAGCCGCGCGTGCTGGCGCCGAGCTGATCGTGGTCGTCAACGCCTCGCCCTGGGACGATGCCAAACAGGCCACGCGCGAGGCGTTGCTCACCGCGCGGGCGAAGGAAACCGGTTGCGCCATCGTCTATCTCAACCTGGTCGGCGGGCAGGACGAGGTCGTCTACGACGGCGCCTCGCTGCTGGTCAATGGCGACGGGTCGGTCGCCGCACGCGCGCCGGCCTTCGTCGACGCGCTGCTGTGGGCCACTTTCGACCCGGCCAGCCGGACGCTTGCGGCGGACGACTGGCCGGTGGCGGCCGATACGCGTCCGGAAGCCACCCTGTACGCCGCGCTTGTCCGCGGCATCCGCGACTACATCGACAAGAACGGCTTCCCCGGCGTGCTGCTGGGCCTCTCCGGTGGCATCGACTCGGCGCTGACGCTGGCGCTGGCGGTCGATGCGCTCGGGGCCGAACGCGTCACTGCCGTGATGCTGCCCACCCGCTACACCTCAAAGCTCTCGCTGGATGGCGCACGCGAGCAGGCCGAACGCCTGGGCGTGGCCTACCACGTGATCGACATCGAGCCGACCTGCCAGAGTTTCCTCGCCGCGCTTGCGCCTGCGTTCGCGGGCAAGGGTGCCGACACCACCGAGGAAAACCTGCAGTCGCGCACGCGTGGCGTCATGCTGATGGGCCTCTCCAACAAGCACAACCACCTGTTGCTGGCCACCGGCAACAAGAGCGAGATGGCGGTCGGCTACGCCACGCTCTACGGCGACATGTGCGGCGCCTACGCACCGCTCAAGGACGTCTACAAGACGGTGGTGTACCGGCTATCGCGCTGGCGCAACGAGGCCGGCCCGGCCATTCCGCCCGCGGTGATCGACCGCCCGCCCTCGGCCGAGCTGCGCGAGAACCAGACGGACCAGGACTCGCTACCGCCGTACGACGTGCTGGACGCGATCCTGCAGCGTTTCATCGAGGGCGAGCAGTCGCAGGCCGAGATCGCCGCTGCCGGCTTCGACCTCGAGACCGTGCGCCGGGTCGCCCGGCTGGTGCTGCGCAACGAGTTCAAGCGCCGCCAGGCCGCGCCGGGACCGCGTGTGACCACCCGCGCTTTCGGCCGCGAACGGCGCTATCCGATCACCTCTGGCTGGAAATGATGGCTGCCCGTAAGTCCGGTGGCCACCGCCACGGGGCCACTGGGCGAACGCCGTCCGTGCAGGCGTCCGCAAGGTACTTGTCCTACGCACGTGACGGTAATCGCTGATGCAAGTGGTCGGAGGCGATTCCTAAGATGTCCGCGCGCAAAGGATGCCCATGCCGGGCCCTGCGCGACAGGAGATTTTCCGATGGTCGGATATGGATGGATTTTCGTGGCAGCCAGCGTATGGCTGGCCGGGCATGCCCATGCGGAAGACACGCAGGCATGCGTGACCCACTACAAGCAGGAAGGAAACTTCATACTGGGGCGCCGGTTCAGCACCTGGGGGGAGGTCGCCACGCCGCAACCACAGGCGTTCAAGCAGATCTACCGCGATGCGATCAAGTCGGGCATGAAGGTGATCAGCTCCGACAAGGACGTCGGTGCGTTGACCCTGGAGCAGCCCAATGCCGGCACCACCTTCGGCGGCAACGACGATCAAGTCAGTCTGCACTGGGACATTCTGGTCGAGGAGAACGGCAACGGCTCGAAGATCAGCGTGAACAACTCGACGCCGCCCAGCTACTCGGTGAGCAAGAAGCACGAGATGACGCTGATGTGCCAGATCATCGCCTCGGGCGCAGGCAAGAGCTGAGCTGCACCAAAAAAAATGCCCCGGAAAGGGGCATTTTTTTTAGTGGTGTCCCGAGAAGGGCACCATCTTGCGTAACGTCGAAGGCGCATGCGGCCATTTCGGATCGGTGAGATACGGGTGATCCGGATAGTTGAGCGCCAGCACCTTGCGCACGTTCTCGGCCTGTGCCTTCTGGTTCAGCGCCAGGTAGCTGCGGGCGAGGATGGCCAGCGCATCGCCGGTCTGCGGCGCCTGCTGGTAATGCTCCACCACGTACTGGGCACGGTCGGCCGAGGCCACGTATGCCTTGTTGCGCAGGTAGAACTTGGCCACGTTGATCTCGTACTGCGCCAGCACGTTGCGCAGGTAGATCATGCGCTGGCGCGCGTCGGCGGTGTAGGCGCTGTCCGGATAGCGTCGTGCCAGCTCGGAAAAGTCGTCGAACGCCTGCAGGTTATAGGCCTGGTCGCGGCGCGCCTGCGAGCTGTTGCGCGGGAAGAAGCGCTCGATCACGCCGCTGGTGCGGTCGAAATTGATCAGACCGCGCAGGTAATAGGCATAATCGACGTGCTTCTGGGTCGGATACGTCTTGATGAAGCGGTTGATCGTCGAGTAGGCGTCGTCCGGCTGGTTGTCCTTGTACTGCGAGTAGGCCAGTTCCAGTTGCGCCTGCTCGTTGTAGTCGCCCGACGGGAAGCGTGCGATCAGGCGCTGGTAGGCCTTGGTGGCCGCCGCGTAGTCGCCGTTCATCAGGCTGTCGTGCGCCGTGCTGTAGAGCTTTTCCACCGGCATGGTGTCGATGGAATCGCGCTTGTGCCCGAACATCGAGCAGGCGCCCAGGGACAGGCCGAGGACCAGCACGGCGAGCAATTTCAAGATTAGGCGCATTGGGAATTTTGTATGGATGTGATCGTGGGGATGATAGCCCAAACCGCCCGCGCCCCGCGGAGGGCGGCATGACCGTCATCCGGCACCAGGCGCAGGTGCCCCTGTCGGCGGCAGGCAGGCGCTTCGACCAGGCGCTGGCCGAGATGTTCCCGGACTATTCGCGTTCGCGCCTGGCCGGCTGGATCAAGGCCGGTGCGGTGACGCTGGACGGCGCCGTGGCGCCGCCGCGCCAGCTGCTGCGGGGTGGCGAGCAGGTACGGCTGGAGGCCGAGCTGGCCAACGAGGTCGAAAGCGCGCCGGAGGCCATCGACCTGGCCATCGTGCACGAGGATGCCCACCTGCTGGTGCTGGACAAGCCGGCCGGTCTGGTCGTGCATCCGGGCGCCGGCAACCCGGCCGGCACGCTGCTCAACGCCCTGCTGCACCACGACCCGAAGCTGGCCGAGTTGCCGCGCGCCGGCATCGTGCACCGGCTGGACAAGGACACTTCCGGACTGATGGTGGTGGCCAGGTCGCTGCCCGCGCACACGGCGCTGGTGGAGATGCTCTCGCGCCATGCGGTGGAGCGGCAGTACGAAGCTGCCGTCCTCGGCACCCTGGTAGCGGGCGGCACCGTCGATGCACCCATCGGCCGGCACATGGGCGATCGCCTGCGCCAGGCGGTGCGCGACGAGGAGGACGGCAAGCACGCCATCACCCACTACCGCCTGCGCGAACGGTTCCGCGCGCACAGCCTGATCCAGTGCAACCTGGAGACCGGGCGCACCCACCAGATCCGCGTGCACATGGCGCACATCCATCATCCGCTGGTCGGCGATCCGCTGTACGGCGGCAGCCTGCGCCTGCCCAAGGGCGCCACGCCCGAACTGGTCGCGGCGCTGCGTGGCTTCCGCCGGCAGGCGCTGCATGCCGAGCGGCTGGCGTTCGAGCATCCAGTGACGGGTGAGGCGATGGCGTTCGAGGCAAGGCGTCCAGCGGACATGGAGGCGTTGATCGCCACCTTGCGCGCCGATGCGCTCGAGCACCGCGGGCCTTAGCGACATGCGCCATACTCGGTGAGTGGAAGCCTTGCCCTCGGCCGCGAGAGTCCGAGCCGTGGCGCGCTATGCTTGCCGCTCCCCGTCACGGCCATCCCCATGACCGAGCCCTGGATCCTCCCCGACTGGCCCGCGCCGCGCGGCGTGCATGCGGTGGTCACCACCCGCCACGGACCGGGCATCTCGGCCGGCCCCTACGCGCGCTTCAACCTGGGCCTGCGCAGCGGTGATGCCGCCGAGGCAGTCGCCAGCAACCGCGACGCCCTGCACCACTCGCTCGACCTGCCCGCCGCACCGCGCTGGCTGCGCCAGGTGCACGGTGCGACGGTGGCGCAGCTCGGTCCGCTCGCGAGCGACGACGAGCCGCAGGCGGATGCGGCCGTCGCGCATCTGAACGGTACGGTGCTTGCGATCCTCACTGCCGACTGCCTGCCCGTGTTGTTCTGCAGCGAGGACGGCGCACGCGTCGGCGCGGCGCATGCCGGCTGGCGGGGCCTGGCCGCGGGCGTGCTGGAAGCGACCATCGCGGCGATGGGCACACCACCCGCGCGGCTGGTGGCATGGCTGGGGCCGTGCATCGGCGCGGCCTCCTACGAAGTGGGCGAGGAGGTGCGCGCGGCCTTCGTCGACAGCAACGGTGGCGCGGCGACCTGTTTCGCCGCCACCCGCCCGGGCCATTGGCATTGCGACCTCGCGGGGCTGGCCCGCCAGCGTCTTGCGACGGCGGGTGTGGCCGGCATCCACGGCGGCGGCTTCGACACGCTCGCCGACGCGCGCTTTTATTCCTACCGCCGCGACGGCGCCAGCAGCGGGCGCTTCGCCAGCCTGATCTGGCGCGACTGAAGCTTCGTGCCCTCCCACAAAGGGGAGGGCGTCTTCAGCCGATGGCGGGAATGCTCGCCACGCCGGACTCGATCGCCGCGCGATGCATCGCGCAGCGCGGCAGCAGCCGCGCGAAGTAGAACCGTGCGGTATCCCGCTTGGCCTGCTTGAGCGCTGCCGACTGCGCGCTGCCCTCGGCGGCCGCCACGCTGCGTGCCCACAGGTAGGCCAGCGCGACGTAACCGGAGTAGTAGAGGTAGTCCACTGCGGCCGCGCCCAGTTCTTCCGGATTGGCCTGCGCCCGTTCGGCCAGCGTCATCGTCAGCGCCTGCCATTCATTCGCAGCCTTGCCCAGTGGCGCGATGAACTCGCCCAGCGCCGCGTTCCCCACCTGTTGCTGGCAGAAGCCGCCGATCTCTTCCAGGAAGTGGCGGAAGCCTGCACCCTTGAGCTGCACGATCTTGCGACCCAGCAGGTCCATCGCCTGGATGCCGGTGGTGCCCTCGTACAGCGTGATGATGCGTGCGTCGCGCACGAACTGTTCCACGCCGTTCTCGGTGATGTAGCCGTGGCCGCCGTAGATTTGCACGGCCTCCTTGACGCTTTCCTGCGCAAGCTCGGTGAGCACGCCCTTGACGATCGGAATCAGGAAGGCGACCAGCTCGCCGGCCTTCGCACGCGCGGCCTCGTCGATGGCGCGCTCTTCGATGTCCAGCTGCAGCGCGGCGTAGAGCATCAGCGCACGGCCGCCCTCGACGATGGCGCGCTGGGTGAGCAGCATGCGGCGCACGTCCGGATGCACCACCAGCGGATCGGCCGGCTTGTCGGGGTAGGCCGCGCCACTCAGCGCGCGGCCCTGCAAGCGCTCACGGGCATAGTTCAGGCTGTTCTGCAGCGCCCGTTCGGCCAGGCCCACGCCCTGCACGCCGACGGCCAGGCGCGCGGCGTTCATCATGGTGAACATGCCGAACAGCCCCTTGTGCGGCTGGCCGATGAGCCAACCCTCGGCGCCGTCGAAGTTCATCACGCAGGTGGGCGAGGCGTGGATGCCCATCTTGTGCTCGATGGCGCCCGCGGCCACCGCGTTGCGCTCGCCCATCGCGCCGTCGCGCGCCACCATGAACTTCGGCACCACGAACAACGAGATGCCACGGCTGCCGGCTGGCGCATCGGGCAGACGTGCCAGCACCAGGTGCACGATGTTCTCGGTAAGGTCGTGCTCGCCGGCGGTGATGAAGATCTTCGTGCCGGTGATGCGGTAGCTCCCGTCGCCGGCGGGCTCGGCGCGGGTCTTGAGCAATCCCAGGTCGGAGCCGGCCTGCGGCTCGGTCAGGCACATGCTGCCGCACCAGCGGCCCTCGACCATGGGCTTGAGGAAGACCTCCTTCTGCCATGCGTCGCCGTGCAGCTGCAGCGCGTGCGCGGCGCCCTGGCTGAGCAGCGGGTAGTTGCCCCAGGCCAGGTTGGCCGAGTCGAGCATTTCCTTCATCGCCACGCCGATGACTTCCGGCAACGCCTGGCCGCCCATCGCCTCGGGCATGGTCAGGCCTGCCCAGCCGCCTTCGACGTAGGTGCGATAGGCCTCCCTGAAACCCTTCGGCGTGGTCACCGTGGCGGTGGCCTTGTCGAAATGGCAGCCCTCGGCATCGGCCGGCGCGTTGAGCGGTGCGAGCACCTGCTCGTTGAAGCGCGCCGCCTCCTCCAGCACCGCATCGAGCAGGTCGCGCGTGTGGCCCTCACCGCCAGCGAGCGCGGCCAGGACGGCCTCTGCGCCGAACAGGTCGTGCAGCACGAAGCGTATGTCGTCGAGCGGGGCTTTGTAGATCGTCATGGGTGAATCCTTCGGATGCGGGTCAACGCCAGGTGTGTGCGATGCCGGGTACGGGGGAGAGCCAGTCCTTGCCGGAGAAGTCGAAATCGCGCGGTTCCTTCTCCTGCTCCGGCTTGGCACGCACCGAGCCGGATAGGGTGTAGGGCAGGGCGCCCGCACTGCCCTTGGCGGCGCTGGCCGCGAGCGCCTTGGCCATGGCCGTGGTCGGCAGCACGTCGATCTGCACGATGTCGCCGGCGAACGCGGGAATGTCGCGATCGAAGTTGCCGTGCACGCGCACCGGCACGCTGTCGGCCATGGCCAGTTGCGCGTCGAGCGCGCTGAAGTCCATGCCGCCATAGCTGTTGTTCTGGATGCGCACGGTCAGCCGCCATGCGCCCGAGGGCTGCAGCACCAGCTGCTGGATGCTCACCGTGGGCGGGAACACGCTCTTGCGCGGCGGGCCACAGGCGACCAGGCCCAGGGCAAGCGACAGCGGGAGGATCCAGCGCAGGAAACGCATCGTGGGCTTCTCCAAACGATCGTTCGAATTCCTGATTCTAACCACAGCCGGCCGCTCGGGTCAGCCGGCGCGGCAAGCGGCCTCCACGTTGGCCGCGGTTTCGCCGCACGCGCCGACCGGGCATCATCAGCGTCTTTCGTCCAAGGTTCCCCGCGCATGCTCCGTCGCTACGTCGCCCGCCGCTCTCCCATCCATGGCAACGGGGTGTTTGCCACCGCGCCGATCAGGAAGGGCGAGGAGATCATCCAGTACAAGGGCACGCTGATGACCCACGCCGACGCCGACGCGATGTACGGCGACGGCGGCGAGACCGGCCATACCTTCCTGTTCACGCTCAATGACGAATACATCATCGACGCCAACCGCAAGGGCAACACCGCGCGCTGGATCAACCACAGCTGCGCGCCCAACTGCCGCGCGGTGGTGGAAGAGAGCGAGGGCGGCGACCCGCGCAAGGACCGCGTGCTGATCGAGGCGATCCGCAACATCAAGCCGGGCGAAGAGCTGACCTACGACTATGGCATCGTGCTGGACGTGCCCTACACCGCGCGGCTGAAGAAGCTGTGGGAATGCCGCTGCGGCTCGCCTGACTGCACCGGGACGCTGCTCAAGCCCAAGTCCTGATTCCGTCCCTCGCGTGCCGGCGCACAGGCGGCGCCGCACAGCCTGCCGCGCTTGTGCCCATGAGCCTCTCCCGCGAAGCGATACGCCGCTAACACCTGGAAGACATGCGCAAGACGCCCTGCGCGCCATCCTCTGCGCTTCATTGCAGGAGGATTGCCATGTCGCCATCGAAGAAGCTCACCGGCCGCGCCATCGCGGTGCTGGCCACCGACGGGTTTGAATATTCCGAACTGACCGAACCCAAGCGTCTGCTGGAAGAGGCCGGTGCCGAAGTGCAGGTGATCGCGCCGGGCGATGCCAGGGAGATCAAGGGCTGGAAGGGCGGCGACTGGGCCGGCAGCGTGCCGGTGGACATGAAGCTGGAGGACGCCGACGCCGCCGACTTCGACGCGCTGGTGCTGCCTGGCGGCGTGATCAATCCCGACAAGCTGCGCACGCAGCCGGCGGCGGTCGAGCTGGTGAAGGCGTTTGCCAGTGCCGGCAAGACAGTGGCGGCGATCTGCCACGGGCCGTGGACGCTGATCAACGCGGGGCAGGTGGACGGGCGCAAGGTGACCTCGTGGCCGTCCTTGCGGCAGGACCTGGAGAACGCCGGCGCGAAGTGGGAAGACCGCGAGGTGGTGCGCGACGGCAACCTGATCACCAGCCGCAAGCCGGATGACATTCCGGCGTTCGCCGATGCGGTGATCGAGGCGCTGGCGGCGTAGCGTCCATCTCGCCGCGTAGGCCTTGCGGCGTCTTGACCTGATTCCGCGCGGGCCCCGGCCCACCTGCCCCCACCCGAAGGAAAGGGGCAGGGCGGCCTGCCGCTAGTCGTCCTCCAGGTGCGGCTTCCATGCTTCGCAAAGCTGCTTCTGCACGGGCGGCGGCACCGGTTCGTAATGGGAGAGATCCAGGCTGTAGCGCCCCTGGCCGCCCGTCATCGCCTTCAATTCGGTCGGGTAATCGGTCAGTTCCGCCAGCGGCGCCTGCGCGCGGATCATCAGCTCGCCGCCACGTTGCGTGTCGGTGCCCATGATGCGCGCCCGCTTGCCGGCCAGGCTGCCGGTGACGTCGCCCACGCTGGCCTCGGGAATGGCGACCTCCACGTCCACGATCGGCTCCAGCACGATCGGCCGCGCCTTGCCCACCGCATCCATGAATGCCTTCTTCCCGGCGCTGACGAACGCCACCTCCTTCGAATCGACCGGGTGGTACTTGCCGTCGTATACGGTCACGCGCAGGTCCTGCATCGGGTAGCCGGCGATCGCTCCGGACGCCATCGCCTGGCGCACGCCTTTCTCGATCGCCGGCAGGAACTGGTTGGGGATGACGCCGCCCTTGACCCCGTCGACGAACTCGAAACCCGCGCCGCGATCAAGCGGTTCGACGCGCAGGAACACCTCGCCGAACTGCCCGGCGCCGCCGGTCTGCTTCTTGTGCCGGTGGTGGCCGTCGGCATGGGCGGCGATGGTCTCGCGATAGGCGATCCGCGGCGGATGCGTGTCCACCTCCACGCCGTAGCGCTCGCGCATGCGCTCGAGCACCACCTTCAGGTGCAGCTCGGACAGCCCGCGCACCACCGTCTCGTTGAGCTCCTTGTGATGCTCGGTGCGCAGGCACGGGTCTTCCTCGGCCAGCCGTGCCAGCGCCTGCGAGAGCTTCTGCTCCTGTCCCTTGTGCCGGGGCGTGAGCGCCAGGCCGAACATCGGCTGCGGGAATTCCATCGGCGCCAGGTGGATGCCGTCCTCCTCGTGCGAATCATGCAGCACGGCATCGAAGTGGATTTCCTCCACCTTGGCTACCGCAGCGATGTCACCGGGTATCGCCTGCTCGATCTCCACGTGCGCCTTGCCGTTCAGTCGGAACAGGTGGCCGACCTTGAACGGCTTGCGCGAGCCGTCGACGAACAACTGCGTGTCGCGCCGGATCGTGCCCTGCCAGACGCGGAACACGCCCAGCTTGCCCACGAACGGGTCATTGACGATCTTGAACACGTCCGCGACCACGTGTTTGGACGGATCGCCGTCCACCGTGACCGCCTCGCCCTGGCCGTTGGCGAACGCCGGCGGATTGCCCTCGGCCGGGTTCGGCAGCAGGCGGCTGGCCAGCTCCAGGAACTCGGCCACACCCACGCCGGTGCGCGCACTGACGAAGCAGATCGGCACCAGGTGGCCCTCGCGCAGGCACTGCTCGAAGGCGTCGTGCAACTGCTCGCGGCTGAGCGCGCCCTCGCCGCTGTCGAGGTAGGCACCCATGGTGGCCTCATTGATCTCCACCACCTGGTCGACGATCTGCTGGTGCGCGGCCGCCAGCGAGGAGAAGTCGGTCGTGCCCTCGTTGTGGAAGAAGCAGTCGAGCACCCGTTTGCCGCCCTGTGCAGGCAGGTTCACCGGTAGGCATTCAGGTCCGAATTCATCGCGCAGCGTGTCGACCAGCATCGATAGCCGCGCGCCCTCGAAGTCGATCTTGTTGACCACCAGCACGCGCGCCAGGGCGCGCTGTCGCGCCCGTTCCATCATGCGTCGCGTGCCGTGCTCGACGCCGTTGGTGGCGTTCACCACGATCGCCACCGTCTCCACTGCGGCGAAGGCCGACAGCGTGCCGCCGCGGAAATCGGCATAGCCGGCGGTATCGATTAGGTTGATGTGGCAACCGTCGCGGTCGATGCTGGCGATGGCGCTGTCGATCGAATGCCCGCGCGCCTTCTCCTGCGCGTCGGTGTCCGACTGGGTGGTGCCGCGCTCGACCGAGCCTTGCGCCTGGATGACGCCGCCGGCATGCAGCAAGGCTTCGAACAAGGTGGTCTTGCCACTGCCGGCGTGGCCGGCGAGCGCGATGTTGCGGATGTTTTCCGTGCTGTACGACACGAGACGTCCCTCCCATGGCTGGGCGCGGGACTCGCATCGGCATGAACGGCGCCGCACGAGGCCGCGCATGGCGGCTGACGATGGCGGGCCGTCATGGTCGTCCTTCGAGCGCGCGGGCGCGGGCGGGGCGGTCATGGCGGGGTGCGGCGGTTGCCGCTCGTGTAGCCTTGTGCGATCCGCCCGCGCGGTCAAGCGGCAATGCGGCCGGGAACCCCTCGAACACGTGACGGTCTTGCGAAGGCGGGCACGATGATCCCGCTTTCCCCGCGCACGGAGCTTTCCCCATCGTTTCCCCGCCGCAGGTCGAACCCCATCGCTGGCAAAGCGCGGCGCCGCCACGCCCCGGGCTGGCGCCGCTGGACGAGGACACCCGCGCGCTGCTGCGCGCATGGCGCGGGCGGCCTGCGCCGCGCGAACCCTGGCGCATCCGGCTCGCGTTCGGCGTGATGCTGGCATTGCACGGCCTGTTCGGCGCCGTCGTGTGGTGGGAGATGCGCCCGCAGCCCGCGCACGAGGTCGTCCGGGTGCGGCTGGGCGATGCATTGCAGGTGCGCCTCATACAGCAGCCACGGCAAGCCACGCCTGCGCCACCGCCGGCGGTGCCACCTCCCCCCGCGCCCGCGGCACCACGGCCTCCCGCACGTGAACGGCCGCGCCCGGACGCGATGACCGCCAGTATTCCCGCGCCAGCCAGCTCGATGCCGCCGGCACCGCCGCACCTGTACGACCGCACCGGCCAGCCGCTGTTGCCCGCGCACGTCGCCAGTGCCGCCGCGCCCACGCCCGGCTACGTCCAGCGCATGCCGCAAGGCGACAGCCGGGTGATGCGCCACGACAGTCCGATCAAGTACGACGCCACCCGCTTCGAACACGATTTCCCGCCGCCGGACGAAACCATCCTCGGCCAGGGCATTCGCCGCGCGCTCAGCGCCACCCATACGAACGAGAACAAATCGGTCGACCTCGGCCACGGCATCCACCTGAAGTGCAAGACGCTGTTCGGCATTCCCACGCCGATGTGCGGCATGCCGCCCGCGCGGCCCTCGAAGAAGGACGGCGACGAACGCCTGAACATGGCGCCGGCGCCGCTGGACACGTCATTGGCGCCGCCGAAGCGGAAGCTGTCCGAGTGCATCGCCCTCTACCGCGCCGGCAAGCCGCTGCCCCACGGCTGCCCGGTCGATACGCCCGACCGGGCGGTCGACGCCGAGTGCGGCGAGGCAAAGCAGGCCGGCAAGCCGCTGCCGCCGCATTGTCGCAAGCCCTAGGGCTCGCCACGTCGGTCGTCCGCACCCTGCACGCCCGCTCGGCAGAGCCAACCCGCAAGCTACACTTTCGCCATGCCCCTGCCACCCGCGCACAAGCCGAGCGACTCGCCCGCCAACGCGCACCCGGTGGTCATGCTGCGGTCGCCGCGCGACGCCGCCGCGCAGGCGATCGTCTACCGCCGCCGCCGGGCCGAACGGCCGCGCGACCGCGGCCTGCGCATCGCCGGCATGGTCGGTGCGCTGCTGGTGCACCTGCTGGTGTTGTTCGGCGCCATCCTCGGCCCGGCCTACGACCTGCAGGAGCCGCAACCGAAGTCCGCGCCCCTGCAGGTGCGCCTGATCGACAAGCCCGAGCCGCCACCTCCGCCACCCGTGCGCGGCACGCCGCCGAGGCAGCTCGGACCGCACCATCGCGGCAGTGCGCCCACCGTCGCCGCCCGGCCCGCCGAGCGCGCGCCGGCGAAGCAGCCACAACCGGCGGCGGCACCCGACATTCCGGTCATCACCGTCACTGCGCCGAAGGCAACCATTCGCATCGCGCAGGTTGCCGCACCGTCGCCACCGCTTGCGCTGCCGAATCCGAAGCCGGCTCCGGACATTGCGCCGGTGCCGCTGGCCGGCACGCCGCCGCAGATCAACCTGGACACGCCGCCCGCCGTCCGGCCGGTGCCGCCAAAGTTCCAGCCCGAACCGGTGCGCAAGGCGCAAATGGAGGGCAACCGGCCGATGCCCCCGCCGCCTTCGCTGGCGATGCCTGCCGTGCCGGCACAGGCGCCGCCGCCGATCGCCGCGCCGAGCATTGCGCTCGACCGCGTCGCGCCGCCGGCAAACCAGCCGCCCAGCACGGTGTCGCTGGTGCGCCCGCAGCCGGCGATGACGCCCGCCGCGCCACAGGTCGAGCCCATCCCGCTGCCGGCGCAGGCCGCGCCGGCGATCAACCTCGCGCCGCAGGTCAGCGCGACCGCGCCGGTCGTGCCACGCGAACGGCCGCAGGTGCAGGCCCCCAGCATCCAGCTCGCCGAGCCGCAGCTCGCCGCCGTGCCGCTGGACACGACCAAGGCACCCGTCACGGAGCAACCGGCGGCACCGGCCATCGACGTGTCCAAGGCCGCCTCGCCCGCGGCGTCGATTATCCTCACGCAGCCGCAGGTGACGGCGGTTGTGCCGTCGACCGAACCCGCCAAGGCGCCGGCCGCGCAGGAGGCCGCTTCCGCTACCGGGAACAGCGCCCCACCCGGCAACGCCAGCACACCGCAGAGCACGCCCAGCAGCGCGCCCGACGCCACGCCGCAAGGCAGCGAGAGCGGCAATCCGGGCGCCCGCGAGGGTGCCACCGAAAGCGCCAGCCGCACCGGCGCGCCAGCGCCGCGCGCCGGGCAGGGCAAGGGGCAGGGCCAAGGCAAACAGGGCAAGGCGCAACCGGGTGCCGCCGAGGGTGCCGAGCACGGCCAGCTGGGCAGCTATATCCAGCTCAAGCCGCATGGCGACACCGCCATCATGGAGCACCGCGCGCCCGACATCGGCTACCGTCCCACGCGCTTCGAGGACGCCTGGGCGCCCGAAGGCGAGAGCTCCATCGATACCGCCCTGCGCCACGCGGTCGAGAAGACCACCGTCAGGCACACCTTCCACCTGCCGCGCGGTGTACGGATCAACTGCAAGATCAGCCCGCTGTTCCCCATCGGGCTGTTCGGCTGCGGCGGCGATCCGCCCGCCAGGGCCGCCAAGGATCCGGGGCTCTACAAGCGCCTGGACCTGGCGCCGGTAAAGCCGCTCGATCCCTCCGCATCCGCCAGCGCGGCGAAGGCCCGGTCGGCGCCCGCACCCGCCGCACCGATCCACCTGGACAATGCCGCGCAATGCGCCGCCGCGCGCGTCAGCGGCGGCCCGCTGCCGCCTGGTTGTCCGAACGAAGGTCCGGCGTCGCCGCGACCGATGCAGGCACCGGCCGCGGCCGCCAGTTCCTGGGTGCCGGCGAGCGACCAGTTCCACTGAGGCGCCGGCGGGCGCGCCGCGGCAGATCCAGCTCGGGGAACGGGTATGCCTCAGGGTGTGCGCCCATCGGTTCCTTCGTCCGACGCCTCCGGTGCGGGATGGCCTCGCGGCGATGTGCAGGCGATAGGCGCGATCGGGCGAGGCAGGATGCTCGTCTGGAGCAGGTCGTCCGGGGCGGGGCCGAATGATCCCCTGGTTGCCCCGGCACGCGATTCATTTTCGCGCTTTCGTCTTCTTCGCCTTGGGCTCCGGCATCGCCTTCGCCGTCGCGACCAGCAGAGCCTGCAGTCGTTCCGAATCGTCGAGCAGCTCGTCGGCCACGGGGTAGGGCTTCGCGCCGGGATACGGCGGGCGCCGGGGAAGGTCAGCCGTCAGCACCGCGGTAGCGTCCGCCGCCTTGACGAACAGGCTGTTGTCGCAGGCAAAGGCGACGATCTTGCCGTCGATGTAGATCCCGTACTCGCCGAACATGCGCTTGAAGGTGAGTCGGTCATCCAGGCCCGATTGCTCGGTGACGTACTCGACGAAGGAACGATCTGTCGCCATGGGTTTGGCCTCTGCGTACGATCAACGGTCAGGCGCCAGCGGCAACCCTGTCCAGAACGAATGCCGCCCGCTCGTGCACTGGCATCTTCGGAAGAACGCAAGTCCTGTATCCGGCCTGCACATACGCCGCCACGGTAGCCTCGAACGACCTCGCTGCCCGTTCGAAACTTGCACGACGCTCCGCGGTGCAGACATACACCTGCGGCCAGGGCTCGGCAACGAACACGGTGGCGGCGTAGCGATACTGAGACGCAGCTGCCACGTGGCGCGGCTTCGGCGTCACGCCTGACAAACGCAACCAGGCCAGGCATTCCGGGATGCCGCGATCGAAGAACACCGGCGCCTCCACCGCGTGGGCATCCCGATGATTCCGGACGTTCCGCGCCAGCACCTCCTCCGTGAAAGCCACGCGGTCAATCCAAGGAAGGAGTTTGCCATCGCATGCTTGCTGCTCCCGCAGGATGGCGAGGGCTGCTTCCGGCACGGTCGAATGCCCAAGGTCGCCCAGGGCCATCAGGAGGGTCGATTTCCCGGCTCCCGAAGCGCCGGTAATCACGTGGAAGTGCCGGCTACTCATGCGCGATCCTCGCCCATGGGAGCGCTGGCAGCCTCAACGGCAGCGATTGACCTGGCTGCGCAACGTTTCCGTGGCCTGGCGGGCGTCTGCGGCAAAGCCCTCGCCGTGGCCGGCGTAGAGGATCGCGCGGGACGAGCTGATCATCAGGCCAGTGCCGTCGGCCGTGCGGCCGTTGCGGACCACGGCCTCGACGTCGCCGCCCTGGGCGCCGATGCCGGGGACGAGCAGGGGCATGTCGCCGACCAGGGCGCGGACCTGGGCCAGTTGTTCGGGCCAGGTGGCGCCGGTGACCAGGGCGCAGTTGCCGTTGGCGTTCCAGTCGCGGGCGATGGTGCGGGCAAGGTGCTGGTAGAGCGGAAGGCGCTCGCTGCCGGTGCCTTCGACGATCAGGTCCTGCAGGTCGGCGGCGCCGGGGTTGGAGGTGTGGCAGAGCAGGATCACGCCTTTGTCGGCGCGGTCCAGGAACGGCTGGATGGAGTCACGGCCGAGGTAGGGGTTCAGGGTGACGGCGTCGGCCTGGTAGCGCTCGAAGGCTTCCGTCGCGTAGTGCTGCGCGGTCGAGCCGATGTCGCCGCGCTTGGCGTCGAGGATGACCGGGATGCCCGGGTGCGCGTCATGGATGTGGGCGATCAGGCGCTCGAGCGCGCCTTCGGCGCGCAGCGCGGCGAAGTGGGCGATCTGGGGCTTGTAGGCGCAGATGAGGTCGGCGGTGGCGTCGACGATGGCGCGGCAGAAGGTGTAGACCGCGTCGGGGGTGTCGCGCAGGTGGGCGGGGAATTTGGCCGGCTCGGGGTCGAGGCCGACGCAGACGAGGGAGTTGTTGCGCTGCCATGCCTGGTGCAGGGACTGCATGAAGTGCATGGAGGGCTCCTCGTGGTCGTGTAGTTGTCTTTCGCTCGATGGTGCGGCCGGGCCAGGGCGGCCCTCACCCCAACCCTCTCCCCCGGCACTGATCAACGACAGGGGAGAGGGAGCAGGTGGCTTCCCGCTGAAGGGCTTACGCCAGCTTCTTGTACTTCACGCGCTTGGGGCCGGCGTCGTCGCCGAGGCGACGCTTCTTGTCCGCTTCGTACTCGTTGTAGTTGCCGGGGAAGAACTCCACGTGCGAGTCGCCCTCGAAGGCGATAATGTGGGTGGCGATGCGGTCGAGAAACCAGCGGTCATGCGAGATGACCACCGCGCAGCCGGGGAACTCCAGCAACGCGTCTTCCAGCGCGCGCAGGGTTTCGACGTCCAGGTCGTTGGACGGCTCGTCGAGCAGCAGCACGTTGCCGCCCTGCAGCAGGGTCTTGGCCATGTGCAGACGGCCGCGTTCGCCGCCGGACAGGTTGCCGACGATCTTCTGCTGGTCGGTGCCCTTGAAGTTGAAGCGGCCGATGTAGGCGCGCGACTGGATCTCGAAGTTGCCGATGGTGAGGATGTCCGAGCCGCCGGACACTTCCTGCCAGACGTTGTTCTTGGCATCGAGCGCGTCGCGCGACTGGTCGACGTAGGCCAGCTTGACCGTGTGGCCGAGCTTGACCTCGCCCGAATCGGGCTGCTCCTTGCCCATGATCATCTTCATCAGCGTGGACTTGCCCGCGCCGTTGGGACCCATCACGCCGACGATGGCGCCGGCCGGGATCTTGAACGAGAGATCGTCGATCAGCAGGCGGTCGCCGAAGGACTTGCTGACGTTCTTGAACTCGATGACTTCGTTGCCCAGGCGCTCGCCGGGCGGGATGAAGATCTCGTTGGTCTCGTTGCGGCGCTGGTACTCGACCGAGTTGAGCTCCTCGAAGCGGTTCAGGCGCGCCTTGCCCTTGGACTGGCGGCCCTTGGCGGCGGAGCGGATCCACTCCAGCTCCTTCTCGATCGCCCGCTGGCGCGACTTCTCCTGCTGGGCTTCCTGCTTGAGGCGGGCGTCCTTCTGCTCCAGCCAGTCGGTGTAGTTGCCCTTCCACGGGATGCCGCGGCCGCGGTCGAGCTCGAGGATCCACTCGGCGGCGTTGTCCAGGAAGTAGCGGTCATGGGTGACCGCCACGACGGTGCCAGGGTAGTCCTGGAGGAAATGCTCCAGCCACTCGACCGACTCGGCGTCCAGATGGTTGGTCGGCTCGTCCAGCAGCAGCATGTCGGGCTTGGACAGGAGCAGGCGGCACAGCGCCACGCGGCGCTTTTCGCCACCGGACAGCGGGCCGACCTTGGCGTCCCACGGCGGCAGGCGCAGCGCGTCGGCGGCCACTTCGAGCTGGCGCTCCAGGGCGTGGGCGTCGTTGGCGGCGAGCAGGTTCTCCAACTGCTCCTGCTCCTTGGCGAGCGCGTCGAAATCGGCGCCGTCCTCGGCGTAGGCGGCGTAGACCTCCTCCAGGCGCTTCTGCGCATCGAGGATCTCGTGCACGCCTTCCTCGACCACTTCGCGGACGGTCTTCTCCGGATCCAGCTGCGGCTCCTGCGCCAGGTAGCCGACCTTGATGCCCGGCTGCGGACGGGCCTCACCCTGGAAGTCGGTGTCCACGCCGGCCATGATCCTGAGCACCGTGGACTTGCCCGCGCCGTTCAGGCCCAGCAGTCCGATCTTGGCGCCGGGGAAGAAGCTGAGCGAGATGTCCTTGATGATCTGGCGCTTCGGGGGGACGATCTTGCTCACCCCGTTCATGGTGTAGATGTACTGCATGGAGCCTCCGGAAGACGTACGCCGTGGCCGCCTGCGGCGGCGGGCGGGAAGAGGGCGTCGATAAACGTTCAGTATAGCGGCTCGGCCGGTCCGGCCGAAGCTGCGGTCATGGCGGGGCGCCGGCGCCGCGCGGCGCGGCCAGGCCGCAGACATGGCGTCATCGACCAGGCGTTCAAGGCGTGCTGGCCCGCTAGCGCTTCTCGCTGTCGAGCATCGCCATCTGCGCGGCGGCATAGCGGTCGCCGGCAGCGGCGCCGGGTGGGATCGCGGATTCGATCGCGGCGAGGTCGCCGTTTTGCAATCGCACCCCAAGCGCGCCGAGCGCCTCCTCCAGCCGTGGACGGGTGCGCGCGCCGACCAGCGGCACGATGTCCTGGCCGCGCGCCAGTACCCAGGCGATCGCCAGTTGCGCCACGCTCGCGCCGCTCGCCTGGGCGAGCGCGCGCAGGCGGTCGACCAGGGCCAGGTTGTGCTCGAGGTTGGCGCCCTGGAAGCGCGGGCTGTGCTGACGGAAATCGCGCGCTGCCGGCTGGCGGTCCTTCGACCAGTGCCCGCTGATCAGTCCGCGGGAAAGCACCCCGTAGGCGGTGAGGCCGATGCCGAGCTCGCGGCAGGCCGGCAGGATCGCATCCTCGATGCCGCGCGAGATCAGCGAGTATTCGATCTGCAGGTCGACCACCGGCGTAACCGCATGCGCGCGGCGGATGGTTTCCACGCCGACTTCCGACAGCCCGAAATGGCGCACGTAACCGGCATCGATCAACTGGCTGATGGCGCCGGCGGTGTCCTCGATCGGCACGGCTGGGTCGAGCCGGGCGGGACGGTAGATGTCCACGTAGTCGGTGCGCAGGCGGCGCAGCGTGTAGGCCAGCGCGCTCTTGACCGCTTGCGGGCGGGCGTCGTAGCCCAGCCAGGCGCCGTCGGGGCCGCGCTGGGCGCCGAACTTCACGCTCAGCAGATAGCTGTCGCGCGGCCGGCCGGCGAGCGCCTCGGCCAGCAACATTTCGTTGTGGCCCATGCCGTAGAAGTCGCCGGTGTCGAGCAGGGTGATTCCCGCCTCCAGGGCGGCGTGGACGGTAGCGATGCTCTCGCGCCGGTCGGCCTCACCGTAGAGGTCGGACATGCCCATGCAGCCCAGGCCCAGGGCGGAAACCTGCGGGCCGTGACGGCCCAGCGTGCGTGCTTCCATCGGATCGCTCCAGAGCGGTGAGAAGCGGCTGGTATAGCAGCTCACGCGTCGTAGCCGAAGCCAGCCATCGATCTGCACCCCGGACTGCCCGGTCGGCGTCATGCCCACGCCGGCGGTCTGCCATCGGTTCGCGCAAGACTGGCGAGTCGTCTTTCGGAGAGCACCGACGGCCCTGGCCGATCGTTCCATGAGCCGCGCCGCTACCGGGCGTCGCCTGTGGTGGTGGCAGCCGGAGCGGCGCTGGGCCGTATTCGCGGTGGAGTTCGCCTGCTTCGGGAGCATGGCGGCTCTTCGATTTCCACTTCAGCGGGCATCCGCGCCTCGGCCCGGCGGCCATGCTGGCGCTGGGGATCTACCTCGACTTCTTTGCGCACCACTACCTGGATGTGCGGGTGCTGTTGTTCGCGGTGCTGGTGTGGCTGTTCCGGCGCACCTGGGCGCACTACCGTATCCGCCGCGTGCACCGGCGCATGCCGCTGCTGCTCGGTTTCGTGCTGGTCGCATTGTTCATCTGGCTGGCGGAGAACGTGGGCACCTTCAGCCGCGCCTGGCTCTACCCGGCGCAGCGCCACGGCTGGTCGATGGTGCCGCTGGACAAGCTCGGCTCGTGGCTGCTGTTGATGGTGATCAGCTACGTGATGGTATGGGCGTTGCACCGGCGCAAGGGAGGCGCCGGCAGTCAGGCCTGACCACCCCTGGGACGCGCGGCCTCGAACAGGGTGCCGGCGGTGCGGGTGTGCAGCGAGGCGGCATCGAAACCTTCTGGCAGCAGGCCGGCTATCTCCAGCATCACCGCACCGTGCAGCGCCGCCCAGATCTGGTGGCCGAGCAGCGGCGCGTCGGCTTCCACGACGCCCTCGGCCACCAGGACCTCGACGTGGGCGGCGACCGTGCGCCACATGCGCGCGTGGGCTTGGCGGTAGGCCGGGTCGTCGCGGCGCGGTTCGGGGTATTCGAACATCAGCCGGTACGTGGCCGTCTCGCGGCGGGCGAAGGCGATGTAGGCATCGCGCACGGCGCGGCTGCGCGTGCGGCCGTCGCCGGGCGTGTCCAGCGCGCGTTCCAGTGCCTCGGAGAACCGGTGCATGCCGCGCGTGCGCACCGCCGTGACGATCTGCTCCTTGCTGGCGAAGTAGCGGTAGGGCGTCATCGTGCCGCAGCCCAGTTCCGCGGCGATGCGGCGCATGCTGACGGCGGCCGGGCCTTCCTCGACGAACAGCCGCGCCGCCGCCTGGCAGATGCGTTCGCGGAAAGCCTCCGCATCCTGTTCGCTGAGCGCCTTGGGCATCTCAGTGCACCCGGAGCGTCTTGCCGAAGAAGGCCACGGCATCGGCGTTGATGCGCTGGTGCGCTTTCGTGCGGTCGACGCCCGGCGGGTCCTTGCAGATATCTCCAGCCTCCTTCGCCAGCGCAGCAGAGCAGGGCGCCAGGAAGACCCAGTGGTCGGCCTTCGGCACCTCGTGCACGTGCGCCAACGTGCGAACGAGCGGCTCGAGGTGCAGTGCGTTTTCCGACGGCAGCAGCACGTGGTCGTGCTGGCCGTACCAGAGCTCGACCGGCCGGTCGATCGCATGGGCGCCAGCCTTGTCGAAGACAAGCGACAGAGGCGCCATCACGAAGGCGGCCTTGACGCGCGGGTCCGCGGTGTCGCCCCAGCGGGGCAGATCGCGCTGGATATTGGCCAGGTAGGCGGCGGCAGCCTTGGGCGTGAGCTTCTTGGCCGGCCCGCACGTCTCCTCGTCATCCGGGTGACGGTGGCAGTAACCGATGAAAAGGTCGAATCGCGGCTTGGCGCCCACGACCAGCAGGCTGGCGTAGCCGCCGGCCGAGAAGCCGGCCACGCCGATGCGGGTCGGATCGATCAGGGTTTTCCAGCGTGCATCCGCAAGCAGCGTGTCGATGACGGTGCGCACCTCGACGGCGCGTCCCACCAGCACCCTGGAGGTGGCCGAACCGCTCTGGTCGTGGAAGTTGTCGCCGGGCTGCTCGAACGTGGCGACGACAAAACCGTGCCGGGCGAGGTAGGCGGCCAGGTCGTGGTGGCCCAGGTCCGAGCCGCCATGCCCGTGCGAGATGACCACCAGCGGCCAGGTACCGGTCGCGGCGGGTGCGCCGGGCGTGGCGGCGACGTCGTAAGGGCCGAACGCCGTCGTGCCGTGCGTCGGCCCGGACGAGGGGTAGAACACGAAACCCGGCGTGTGGCCCTGGTTGACCGGGTCCGGATAGGTGATCGGCCGGATCCCCACGCCCTCGACCGTGGCGGCGCACAGCGCCAGCGGGATCGACAACAAGGCGGTCGCGAGCAGGCGGTACAGGCGGCGTGCGAGGGCAGGCGTGCGGCGGGTCAAGGCCATCGGGGAGCTCCATGGGTGGCGTGCGGTGTACGGTACGATGTACGCAAACTCGCCGCAAGCTCCGCAGTGGCCGCCATTCCCCGCGAGGACTACACTTTTCGGCTGATCCCCCGCTCCCCACCACCGAGGCGACGCATGTTCCCGAAGGATTGCACGATCGAAGGTTTCGACCCTGAGCTGGCCAAGGCCATCGCCGACGAAGCCCGTCGCCAGGAGGACCACGTCGAGCTGATCGCTTCGGAAAACTACGCCAGCCCGCGCGTGATGGAAGCGCAGGGCTCGGTACTGACCAACAAGTACGCCGAGGGCTACCCGGGCAAGCGCTACTACGGCGGCTGCGAATACGTCGACGTGGCCGAGCGCCTGGCGATCGACCGCGTCAAGCAGCTGTTCGGCGCCAGCTACGCCAACGTGCAGCCGCACTCGGGCTCGCAGGCCAACCAGGCGGTATACCTGGCGCTGCTCTCGCCGGGCGACACCATCCTGGGCATGTCGCTCGCCCATGGCGGTCACCTCACCCACGGCGCCAAGGTGAACATTTCCGGCAAGCTGTTCAACGCCGTGCAGTACGGGGTGAACGACGCCGGCCTGATCGACTACGACGAAGTGCAGCGCCTGGCCGACGAGCACAAGCCGAAGATGCTGGTGGGCGGCTTCTCCGCCTATTCGCAGGTGGTGGACTGGAAGCGCATGCGCGCGATCGCCGATTCGGTCGGCGCCTACCTCTTCGTCGACATGGCGCACGTGGCCGGCCTGGTCGCCGCCGGCGTCTACCCGAGCCCGCTGCCGCACGCACACGTGGTCACCTCCACCACCCACAAGACCCTGCGCGGCCCGCGCGGCGGCATCATCGTGGCCAGCCGCGACGCGATGGGCGAGGCGGGCGAGGAGATCGAGAAGAAGCTGCAGTCGATCGTCTTCCCGGGCATCCAGGGCGGCCCGCTGATGCACGTGATCGCCGCCAAGGCGGTGGCGTTCAAGGAGGCGCTGGAGCCGGACTTCAAGGCCTATCAGCAGCAGGTGGTCAAGAACGCGCAGGCGATGGCGAAGACCATCATCGAGCGCGGCTACAAGATCGTCTCCGGCGGCACCCAGAACCACCTGATGCTGGTCGACATGATCGGCAAGGGCGTTACCGGCAAGGACGCCGAAGCGGCGCTGGGCAAGGCGCACATCACGGTCAACAAGAACGCCGTGCCGAACGACCCGCAGAAGCCCTTCGTCACCTCCGGCCTGCGCGTGGGCACCCCGGCGGTGACCACCCGCGGCTACAAGGAAGCCGACTGCGTCGAACTGGCCAACTGGCTGTGCGATGTGCTCGACGCGCCGGGCGACGAGGCGGTCATTAGCGCCGTGCGCGCCAAGGTCGAGGCGCAGTGCAAGAAGTTCCCGGTGTACGGCTGATCGGCGCCGGATGCATTGCCCCTTCTGCCAGCACGAAGACACCCGCGTGATCGATTCGCGGCTGACCGAGGACGGCGCCACCGTGCGCCGTCGGCGCGAATGTCCGCAATGCAGCGAGCGCTTCAACACGTTCGAAACGGCGGAGCTGAAGCTGCCGGCGATCGTCAAGAGCGGTGAGCGGCGCGAGGTGTTCGACGAGCGCAAGCTGCGCACCAGTTTCGAGCGCGCGCTGCAGAAGCGTCCGGTGGCGAGCCAGGACGTCGACACCGCCGTTCGCGAGATCGTCAACGATCTGCGTCGCAGCGGCGAGCGCGAGGTGCCCTCGCGCCAGGTCGGCGAATTGGTGATGCGCGAGCTGAAGAAGCTCGACCAGGTCGCCTACGTGCGGTTCGCCTCGGTCTATCGCAAGTTCGAGGACGTGCAGGCGTTCCGCGAGGAGATCGAGAAGCTCGAGCGCGACCTGCCGGGGCTCGATGGATTGCAGCTGCCGTTGCTGGGCACCGGCAAGCGCACGCCCACGAAGTAACGGTGCTTCGGCCAGGACCTTCGCAGCGAGCCAGGCTGCGATGGCTTTGCTTTTCGCCGCCGGAACCAAGAGCATCGCGAGGCAAGCCCGCCTGGAGATGCTGGAGGAAGCGCGTTGTCCCCTGAGACCCATCCCTCCTTTTCCTCGCTCGACCACATGCACATGGCGCACGCGCTGCGCCTGGCGGAGCGTGGCTTGTATACGGCACAGCCGAACCCGCGCGTCGGTTGCGTGATCGCGCACGGCGAGCAAGTGATCGGCATGGGTTTCCATGCGCGGGCGGGCGAGCCGCATGCGGAAGTGTTCGCACTGCGCGAGGCCGGTGAGGCGGCACGCGGCGCCACGGCCTACGTGACATTGGAACCTTGCGCGCATTTCGGCCGCACGCCGCCCTGTGCCGATGCGCTGGTCGTCGCCGGCGTGGCGCGGGTGGTCATCGCGGCGGAGGATCCATTCCCGCAGGTCGCCGGACGTGGGATCGGGAAGTTGCGCGCGGCCGGCATCGCCGTGGACAGCGGCCTGCTGCGCGAGCCAGCGCGCGAGCTCAATATCGGTTTCTTCAGCCGCTTGGAGCGCGGTCGTCCGTGGGTGCGGGTGAAGTTGGCGATGAGCCTGGACGGCCGCACCGCGCTGGCCAACGGCGAGTCCAGGTGGATCACCGGCGAAGCCGCGCGCGCCGACGTGCAGCGCTGGCGCGCGCGCAGTTCGGCGATCCTCACCGGCAGCGGCACAGTATTGGCCGACAACCCCCGCCTCACCGTGCGCTCCGACGTCCTCTTCGCGGGCTGTGCCGGGGAAGAGGGTCGGGAGGTGGAGGAGGCCGTTGCCCCTGTTTCCCATGCCTGCCCAGCCGACGAGGGCTTCCGCCCGCCGTTGCGCGTGGTGCTCGATCGCCACCTGCGCACGCCCGAAGGCAGCCACGTGCTCGACGGTTCGGCACCGACGCTGCTGCTGCACGCCGCCGGCGCCGACGACACGCGGAACCGCTTTGGAACGGTCGAGTGCGCCGTGGTTGCGGAGCACCAAGGCAGGCTGGATCTCGGCGCAGCAATGGCCGAATTGGCCCGGCGCGGGATCAACGAGGTCCACGTCGAAGCCGGCCCTACGCTCTGCGGTGCGTTGTTCGCCGCCGGTCTGGCCGACGAGTTGCTGCTCTACGTCGCCCCGCTCCTGCTGGGCGACCAGGCGCGCCCGCTGCTGCAATTGCCCACGCTGGCGGATATGGCCGGCCGCTGGCCGCTGCGCATGCTCGACAGGCGTGCGCTGGGCGAGGACTGGCGGCTTCGGCTGCGGCCGGTATGACGCTTTGATCAACCTGTGCCGCGGGGCGGCACAGGGTCGGGCGGCGGCTCCAGGAACACCGTAGTCGCGTTTTGCGCTTCGCATGTAATGTTCACCGTGCGTCCGACGGCGCGCGTTCGATGCACGGTGCCCGCCGGGATGACGATGCTCTGCCACTCGGTGAGGGCGACCCGGGCGCCATCCTCGAATTCGATCCGGAGTTCGCCCGCCACCACGACGAACAACTCGTCCGTGTCCGGGTGCTGGTGCCAGCGATACTGGCCCTCGAACACCGACAGGCGCATGCATTCGCCGTTGATGTTGAACAGCACCTGGTTCTTGTATGAGTCGGTAACGAGCGAATGCTCCGAGCGGATGTCGACCACGGTCATGGCCGGATAGCGGGCCATCTCGGCCGAATACTCCTCCGCGCTGGGGTAATCCGAACTCATATCCAATCCTCTGGAGGGAAGGTGGCGCCGCCGCCCTACGATTCAGTGCAGGTACGAGGGGAAGCGGGGTAACGCAGCAATATCGCGCGAGTCGTGCGGAATCACCACCCATGCGTGAGTGCGCGCCGCGATCGCCTCGAAGCGATCCATGGAGGCCAGCGTCTGCGCGCGGTCGGTGTTGACCCGTGGCACGCGCCGGAACCGGCGGTTCTCGCGGCTGTGGTAGAGATCGCCGGCCAGCAGCACCACGCCGGCGCGGGACAGGCGCAGCTCAAGCACCTGATGGCCGGGAGTGTGGCCGGGCATCGACAGGATGCGCACGCTACCGTCGCCGAAGACGTCCGTGTCGCCATCGATGATCCGCTTGGGTGCGACACGCCAGGCGCTGACCGGTGCCAAGGACTCGAACGGCGGCGGCGTGTGCCCGGTGGCCGCCGCCAGCTCCTTGCGCTGCATGATCCAGGTGGCCTTGCCGAACAGGTTGGCATTGCCGGTGTGATCCTCGTGCCAGTGCGAGAACGCCAGGTAATCGATGTCCGATGGCGCCAGGCCCAGTGTCCTGAGCTGGTCGACCAGCCTGACCGGGACGGTCGCGCGGATACCGGGGGCCACTGCGACGCCGCCCGGCCGGTCGGCAATGGCGTCGCCCAGGCCCGTATCCCACAGCAGCAGGCCCTTGGGATGGCGGATCAGGAAGCACGGTGCGGACATGCTGCCGGGCTTGCCGTCCAGCGCGCCGCTGTCGTCGAACATGCCCAGGTCCTGGAAATCCAGGCGGCCGCAGTCGAGCACGTATAGGCGGATGTCGGGAGAGGCACCGGCACCATGGGCCAGCGTGGCAAACGCGAGCCAAAGGACGGGCAGCAGGCCGCGCACGGCACGGCTCAGGGAAGGGAAGCGCATGGGATGTCCTTTACCGGTTGAAGTCGATGGCGAGCTTGCCGAAGTGGCGCCCGGCGGCGAGTTGCTCGAAGGCCTCGCGCAGTTGGCCGAAGCCGTAGACCTGGTCGATCACCGGTTCCAGTCCCGTAGCCTCGATGGCCGCCACCATCCGTTCGTGTGCTTCCAGCGGCGCGACCGAAATGCCCTGCACGCGCACCCGCTTCAGCACCACCTTGGACAAGGGCAGCGTGGCGTCCATCCCGCCGATCCAGCCGAGTACGCCGATGAACCCATGCATGCGGACGGCCTCCAGCGACTGCGCGAGGGTGGCCGCGCCGATGGTCTCGATGACCGCGTCCACACCCGCACCGCCGCTCGCTTCGCGCACCAGCGCGCCCCATTGCGGGTGACTCGCGTAGTTGATGCCGATGTCGGCACCCAGCGCCTTGGCGCGTTCCAGTTTCTCGTCGCTGGACGACAGCAGGATCGTGCGCGCGCCGCGCAGTTTCGCGAACTGCAGCGCGAACAGGGAAACCCCGCCGGTGCCCAGCAGCAACACCGTCTGGCCGGTGGTGACGTGGGCCAGCTCCAGCGCCTGCCAGGCGGTCAGCGCGGCGATTGGCAGGGTGGCGGCCTGGAGACTGGAAAGGTGCGAGGGCGCGCGCGCCAGCGAGTACTGGTCGAAGCAGGCCAGTTCGCGCATCACGCCCGGATGCGGCGCGCCGATCTCGGCGCCCTCCCATTCCGGCCGCATCGCGCCGGCGATCCAGCGCGACTTGTAGAAGGTGGTCACGCGGTCGCCCGGCTTGAAGCGCTGCACCGCCGCGCCGACCTCCATCACCGTGCCGGCGCCATCGGACACCGGCACGATCGGCAGCTGCACGCCACGATAGAGCTTGCCGTCGACCAGCATCCAGTCGCGGAAGTTGAGCGAGGCGGCTTCCATCCGCACCAGCACCTCGTTCGGGCCGGGGCGTGGAGCGGGCAGCTCGACCTGTTGCAGGTGATCGAGATCGAAGGCTGAAAGCTGGAAGGCGCGCATGGGCATTGCTCCGTGGTGGAAATGCGCACATCGTCCATCCACGCCAGGCCTGCGATAATCCGCACGAATGGCCAAACTTTTGTTCGCCTCATGAATCAATCCTTCGAGCTCACGCCCACCCGCCTGCGCGAGCTGCGTGCCTTCGCAGCCGCCGCGCGGCGGCTCAACTTCTCGCGGGCAGCGCTGGAGGTCGGCTGCACGCCCTCGGTGCTGAGCCGGCGCATTGCCACGCTGGAGGAGGCAGTGGGGGAGCGGCTGTTCCTGCGCACCACGCGGCGCATGGCCCTGACTTCCCGCGGCGAGCAGTTGCTGGCGCAATGGCAACGCATGGAAGCGGTGATGACGGAACTGGCCGCCGGCCTGCGTCCGCCCGACGGCGAACTGGCCGGCCACCTGTGCGTGCACCTGCCCTCCAACTACGGTCGCTATCGCGTGGCGCCGCTGCTGGCGGGCTTCCTGCGCGAGCACCCGAAGGTTCGCATCGAGGCGGTCTACGACGACGCCTATGTGGACATGGTGGCGGGCAAGGTCGATCTGGCGGTGCGCGTGGGGCGGCTGGCCGACGCGCAGCTGGTGGCGCGCCGGGTGGGCACGATGCGCTACTTTCCCTGCGCCTCGCCCGGCTACCTGGCCTCGGCACCGCCGCTGCGCGACCCGGCCGAGCTGAAGGCCCACCGCTGCATCGCCTTCAGCGGCTACCGCAGCGGCACCCTGTGGACCTTCACCAGGCAGCGCCAGCGACGGCCGGTACGCGTCGATCCGGTGTTGACCTGCAACGATGCGCAGGCGATCCGTGACGCGGTGCTGGCTGGCGTGGGCATCGGCCTGCAGGGCGACTACATGGCCTCGGGGCTGGTGGCTGAAGGTTCGCTGGTCGAGCTGCTGGCGGAGTGGCAGTTGCCCGCCCACCCGGTGCACCTGTTGTGGCTGCCAGGTGCGGACCGCACGCCGGCGCTGCGGCGGCTGATCGACCATCTCGCCGCTGCGCTGGCGCAGGCCTGAGCACCGCGGTGCTAGACTGGCGCGACCGGGTTTTCCCGGCAAAACGACGTCTTCAGGGCGGGGCGAAATTCCCCACCGGCGGTAGGTGTTCCGAAGGATCCCGGAACACGAGCCCGCGAGCGCCTTCGCCTCCGGCGAAGGGTCAGCAGATCCGGTCCGATGCCGGAGCCGACGGTCAGGCCAGTCCGGTTCGCCGGGATGGCCCACAGTCCGGATGAGAGAAGACGGCAGGTCGCATCCGCGGGGCCGAAAGGCTGCGTGGCTGCGTCGGCCTCATGCCTTGGGGCGTTTTTCGCTGACCCATTGCGGAGAACGTTTCATGTCCCATCCCGTTCGTTCCATTGCTGCCTCCGGCCAGGAGGTGCGCTGATGTTCACCGGCATCATCCAGTGCGTGGGCCGCGTCGCGCGGCTCGAGCCCCGAGGCGGCGACGTGCGCCTGCACGTGGACACCGCGAGCCTCGATCTTTCCGACGTGCAGCTGGGCGATTCGATCGCCGTGTCCGGCGTGTGCCTGACGGCCATCGCCCTCGGCGAACGCGGTTTTGCCGCGGACGTCTCCAACGAGACGCTGTCGCTGACCACGCTGGGCCAGCTCGAGGCCGGCGATCCGGTCAACCTGGAAAAGGCGCTGCGACTTGCCGACCGGCTGGGCGGCCACCTGGTCTCCGGCCACGTCGACGGCGTCGGCAAGGTGGTCTCGGTCACGCCCGACGCGCGCTCGCAGCGCTGGATCTTCGAGGTGCCCGCGAACCTGGCGCGCTACATCGCGGCCAAGGGTTCGATCTGCATCGACGGCACCAGCCTGACCGTCAACGAGGTGGCCGGCAGCCGCTTCGGCGTGAACCTCATCGCGCACACGGTGGAACACACGGCTTTCCAAGCCAGGCGCACGGGGGATGCGGTGAACATCGAGGTCGACGTGATCGCCCGCTACGTCGAGCGTCTGATCGGCAGCGGCGAAGCGCCGCGGCTGGACGAGGCGTTCCTCAAGCAGCACGGCTTCGCCTGATCCGGCGCCCCCTCTCCCGCCGGGAGAGGGGGTGAGGATGCGCCCGAGCGCGTGCCCCACCCGAACCTTCATCCGCAACACCCACCGGATTCCACCATGCCCTTCAACAGCATCCCCGAGATCCTCGAAGACCTTCGCGCCGGCCGCATGGTCGTCATGCTCGACGACGAGGACCGCGAAAACGAAGGCGACATCGTCATGGCCGCGCAGATGGTGCGGCCGGAGGACGTCAATTTCATGGTGCGCGAGGCGCGCGGCCTGCTTTGCCTGACGCTGACCGAGCAGCGCACCCGGCAGCTGGGCCTCAAGCCCATGGTCAGCGACAACACCTCGCCCTACCACACCAACTTCACCGTCTCGATCGAGGCGGCCGAGGGCGTGACCACCGGCATCTCCGCGCACGATCGCGCACGCACCATCCAGGTGGCGGTCAAGTCCGATGCGCGGCCGCAGGACCTCTCCCAGCCGGGCCACATCTTCCCGCTCACCGCCCAGCCCGGTGGCGTGCTCACCCGTGCCGGCCATACCGAGGCCGGCTGCGACCTCGCTGCGCTGGCGGGGCTGGAGCCGTCCGCCGTGCTGATCGAGATCCTGCACGAAGACGGTTCGATGGCGCGCCGCCCGGAGCTGGAGCTGTTCGCGCACAAGCACGGCCTGAAGATCGGCACCATCGCCGACCTGATCCGCTACCGCCTGGAAACCGAGAAGACCATCCAGCGCGTGCACGAGGAGGAGGTCGAGACCGAGTTCGGGCCGTTCCGCCTGGTGGCGTACCGCGATGCCATCCGCCACGGGCTGCATTACGCGCTGGTGCGCGGCACGGTCGACGACGGCACGCCGGTGCTGACGCGCGTGCACGTGCGCAACACGCTGTCGGACGTGTTGCACCTGACGCGCGAGGACCTGGGCCTGACCGTCACCGGCGCCTTGCGCCGGATCGCCGACGAGGGTCGCGGCGTGCTGCTGGTGCTCTCCGGCGAGGACACCGCCGATGCCTTGCTGGCGCGGCTCAAGCGCCAGCCGGTGGCGCTGGCGCCGGAGGATGCGCAGCAGCAGGAGTGGCGCCAGCTCGGCCTGGGCGCGCAGATCCTCACCGACCTGGGCGTGCACAAGCTGTGCGTGATGGGAACGCCGCGCAAGCTGGTCGGGCTGGCGGGGTTCGATCTCGAAGTGGTCGAGTACGTGTGACCTTGCGCCCTTCGAAAGGCCGCCGGACCCCCGATGCCTTAGGATGACCCGCACTCCATCGCCATCAAGCCCATGCCCCACGCCCGCATCCGCCTGATCGCCCCCTCCGGCTACGCCCACGACCCCGCCGCCATGGCGCGCGGCGTGGCGCGCTTGCGCGAGGTCGGCTGCACGGTCGAGGGCCTGGACGTGCTGGGGCGCGCGCACCTGCGCTTCGCCGGCACCGATGCCGAACGAGCGGCGGACATCAACGCACTCGCCACCCTCGATGAGCTGCCGGATATCGCCCTGGTTACCCGCGGCGGCTACGGCGCCGCGCGCCTGCTCGGCCAGCTCGATTACGCTGCCCTGCGCGAGCGCCTGGCCGGCTCCGGTCTCGCGCTGGTCGGCCACAGCGACTTCACCGCGCTGCAGCTGGCGCTGTACGCGAAGAGCGGCGTGCGCAGCTTCGCCGGCCCGTTGCTGGCGGACCTGGGCGCCGAGCCGTTCCCGGCGTTCACCTGGGAACACTTCTGGAACACGCTGGCCGCGGACAGCTCCGAAGCCACCTGGCCGCACCCCGGCGACGGCGAGGTGGACGTGCAGGGCATGCTGTGGGGCGGCAACCTGGCGGTGCTGTGCAGTTTGCTTGGGACGTCCTACTTCCCGGTGATCGAGGACGGCATCCTGTTCGTCGAGGACCTGGGCGAGCCGCCGTTCCGCATCGAGCGGCTGTTCTACCAATTGCAGCTGGCCGGCGTGCTTGCAAGGCAGCGTGCATTGGTCGTCGGCGATTTCCACGGCTGCCGGCCGGGCCCGCGGGACAACGGCTACGATCTGGACGAGACATTCGCGCAGCTGGCACGGATGGCCGGCATCCCGGTGATCCATGGCCTGCCGCACGGCCATGCGGCGCGCCAGCTCACCTTGCCGTTCGGCGGCCAGGCGCGGCTGCGCGTCAACGGCGGCACGGCGCGGCTGGAATGCACGGATTACCCGCACCGGTGACTTCCTGGGGCGGCCTCGGGCCACCACTGACAGCGGCAAGCATGTGGGCTGATGCCTACCCACAGCGGCCGTCCGCCAGTCCCATAAAACGCACGATCGCATCGCGCCAACTGTGGGATGTACGCAAAATGCGTAAAATACCCGGCCCCGCAAGGGCATCCCTTCGTCCCAAGGATCCGCTATGAAGACCATCGAAGGCGATTTCGCCACGCCCACGGGCCGCTTCGCCATCGTCGCCGGGCGCTTCAACGGCTTCGTCGTCGAGCCACTGGTGGCCGGCGCGCGCGATGCCCTGGTGCGCCATGGCGTAAAGGACGACGCGATCGACCTGGTCCGCGTGCCGGGTGCCTGGGAAATCGCGCTGGCCGCGCACAAGCTCGCCAATTCGGGCAGCTATGCGGCGGTGATCGCGCTGGGTGCGGTGATCCGCGGTTCCACCCCGCACTTCGACTACGTCGCCGGCGAGTGCGCCAAGGGCCTGGCCCAGGCCGCCTACGGCTCCGGCGTGCCGGTGGCGTTCGGCGTGCTGACCACCGACAACATCGAGCAGGCGATCGAGCGCGCCGGTACCAAGGCCGGCAACAAGGGCGCCGACGCGGCGCTGGCCGCGCTGGAAATGGCCAACCTGTACGGAAAGCTGTGATGGGCGCTCCGCACGGTATCGACCTGGCCGCCCGCTCGCGCGCCCGCCGCCGCGCGCTGCAGGCGCTGTATGCCTGGCAGCTTTCCGGCAGCCACATGAAGGCGGTGATCGACCAGTTCCGCCACGAGCAGGACATGGAAGTGGCCGACCTGGAGTATTTCGAGGACCTGCTGCAGGGCGTGGAGACGCATGTCGATGAGCTCGACACCGCGCTCAAGCCCTACGTCGACCGCGAGGTGGCGCAGATCGATCCGATCGAACGCGCCGCGCTGCGCCTGGCTGCCTACGAGCTGAAGTACCGCCTCGACGTGCCCTACCGTGTGGTCATCAACGAGGCGATCGAGGTGACCAAGCGCTTCGGCGCCGATCACGGCCACAGCTACGTCAACGGCGTGCTGGACAAGCTCGCCGGCGAACTGCGCGTCGCCGAGAAGGGTGCCCGCTGAGTGCACGGTGGGCGTCAGCCCACCATCCCGGCAGGACGGTGGTGGGCCGAAGCCCGCCCTGCGCCCGCCTACGGTTCGCAGTTGCGGCTGTTGTCGGCGATCGCCGCGATGCGCCAGCGGCCGTCCACGCGCACCAGGTTGAACACGTCGATGCCGCAGTGGTGCGGTTTGCCCTCGAGCAGGAAAGTGTAGGGCGCCCACACCACGGCCAGGTCCTGATCGACCATCACCTGCGGCTTGCCGATGCGTTCCTCGATGCGCTCCTTGCCCGGCTTCACGTGGTCGACGAAATCGCCGAGGGTCAGCTGTACCGCTTTGCCCTTGCGCATCAGCGTCGCCGTGCCCGCGGGCAGCACCTGCGCGCGCATGGCCGCCTGGTCGTGGCGCGACATCGCATCGAAGAAGGCGTGCACCGGCTCGAGCACGCCGGGCGAGGCGGGCGTGTCCGCGATCGCCGCGCCGCAGACGAGGGCGAGGCAGGCCAGCAGCGGCGTCAACCGCCGGCGGTTGCTGCGGAGCATGCGGGCGGCAAAGGCGCGACTGGCGCGGGGCAGGGTGGGGCGCATGGTGTCCTCTCCAGTGGATCGCCGGATTCTAGCGAGCGCCTGCGTCGCCTGCGGCATGCCCTTCGGCAGGGGCTCCGGCCGGCGCAAGGCTTGCATTCGGACGCGCCGGAATGCTCTGCTTGCGCGTTGCCCGGCCTCGATGGACCTGCATGGAATTCCGCCTGATCGACCGCATCCGCGAACGCACCGTGCTGGCCCGCGGCGATGTGCGGCTGGGCATCGGCGACGACGCAGCGTTGCTGGTGCCACCGGCGGGGCAGGAACTGGCGGTCGCGATCGACACGCTGGTCGAGGGCGTGCATTTCCCGCACGGTACGCCGCCGCGTGATATTGGCTGGAAGGGGCTGGCGGTCAACCTGTCCGACCTGGCGGCGATGGGCGCCACGCCCGCCTGGGCGCTGCTCGCGCTGACCCTGCCGCGGGCCAATGCTGCCTGCGTGGACGGGCTGGCCGACGGCTTCGCGCAGCTGGCGCAGGAGCACGCCGTGGCGCTGGTCGGCGGCGACACCACGCGCGGCCCGTTCTGCCTGAGCATCGTTGTGCATGGTTTCGTGCCGCCGGGCCAGGCGTTGACCCGTGCCGGCGCCCGCGCGGGCGACGCGGTGTTCGTCACCGGCACCCTCGGCGGCGCCGCCGGCGGCCTGCGGCTGGTGCAGGGCCGGCTGCCGTTCGATCCGGCCGATGAGGCGCACCGGGCGCTGCGTGCGCGGCTGGACCGGCCGACGCCGCGCGTACGCGCCGGCCTGGCGCTGCGCGGACATGCCAGCGCCTGCATCGACGTCTCCGATGGCCTGCTCGCCGACCTCGGCCACCTTTGCGCCGCCAGCGGCGTCGGTGCGCAGATCGACCCCAACGCACTGCCGGTGCCATCCGCGTTGCGCGGCGTGTTCGGCAGCGCGGCCGCGCGCGAGCTGGCTCTCTCCGGCGGCGACGACTACGAGCTGTGCTTCACCGTCCCGCCCGCCGACGTCGGCGCCATGCAGGCGGCACTGGCGGCGGTGGACGGCAAGGCCACACGCATCGGCACGATCGTCGAAGGGCAGGGCGTGCGCGCGCTGGGCAACGAACCGCTCGCCGCCGCGCGCGGCGGCTGGGATCATTTCGGCCTCTAGCCGCACGGACACGTCATGACCGACCGCAGGAAACTCACCCCCAGGCAACGCCGCCGCCTGCTGGCATCGCCCGCCGGCTGGATCGCCTGCGGCCTGGGCTCGGGCCTGGCGCCGCTGGCGCAGGGCACCTTCGGCTCGCTGGCGGCGATCCTGCCCTGGCTGGCGTTGCGCCATCTCGGTGTCCCGTTGTACGTGCTGGTGCTCGCGCTCGCGTTCGCGCTCGGTACCTGGGCCTGCGGCGTGGCCGGCCGCGCGCTGGGCGTGGACGACCACCGCAGCCTGGTCTGGGACGAGTTCGTCGGCCAGTGGCTGGCGCTGCTGCCGCTGCTCGTGCTTCCGGCGCCGTGGTGGATGGTCGTCGTCGGCTTCGCGCTGTTCCGCCTGTTCGACGTCTGGAAGCCCTGGCCGATCGGCTGGCTCGACGGCCATCTGAAGGGCGGCCTGGGCGTGATGGTGGACGACGTGGTGGCCGGGGTTTATGCGGCGGTCGTGCTGGCGGGGATCGCAGCACTCCTGCACTGAGCATCCGCCTGGACTTCGCTGCATCTTCAGGCGCAGGCCCGCATACTCGGCAGCCGCGTTCGCGCCCGGAGAATCGCCATGCTCTACCGCCGCCTCGGCCGCACCGGCCTGCAACTGTCCGCGCTGTCCTTCGGCGCGTGGGTCACCTTCGGTCGGCAGGTGGGGCGCTCGCAGGCGCGCGGGCTGCTGGCGCTGGCCTACGACCAGGGGGTGAACTTCTTCGACAACGCCGAGACCTACAACCACGGCGAAGCCGAACGGCTGATGGGCGACGTGCTCGCCGACCTGCGCTTCCCGCGCGACAGCTACTGCGTGTCGAGCAAGGTGTTCTTCGGCGCGGTGGAGCAGCCCAAGCCGACCCAGCGCGGGCTCTCGCGCAAGCACGTCATCGAGGCCTGCCACCAGGCGCTGGAGCGCCTGCGGGTCGACCACTTGGACCTGTACTTCTGCCACCGGCCCGATCCGGACACGCCGATCGAGGAGACGGTCGCCGCGATGGACACGCTGGTGCGCCAGGGCAAGGTGCTCTACTGGGGCACCAGCGAGTGGCCGGCCGAGGCGATCGCCGAGGCGCACCGCATCGCGCGCGAGAACCACTGCTACGCGCCGGTGGCCGAGCAGCCGCAATACAACCTGCTGCACCGTGAGCGCGTCGAACGCGAGTACGCACCGTTGTACGAGCGCTTCGGCATGGGCACCTCGGTCTGGTCGCCGTTGGCGTCGGGCCTGCTTGCCGGACGCTACAACGAAGGCATCCCGGACGGTTCGCGGCTGGCCCAGCCCGGCTACGAGTGGCTGCGCGAGACGGTGCTGGGTGCGGGGCGCGAGCGGGTGGAGCGGGTGCGGCACCTGGCGCCGATCGCACGGGAACTGGGCGTGAGCCAGGCGCAGCTGGCGCTTGCCTGGTGCCTGGCCAATCCGCACGTGTCCACCGTGCTGCTGGGCGCGAGCCGACGCGAGCAGCTGGAGCAGAACCTGGCGGCGCTGGAGCTGTTGCCGCGGATCGACGCGGCGCTGAAGCAGCGGATCGAGCAGGCAGTCGGTTGATCCTTAGCCTCTGCTCTCCCTCCCCTCCGGCAAGAGGGTTGGGGTGAGGGGGCGGGGCTCGCCCGAAGCCCCCGCAGCTGTCTGAAGAGGCCCGGTTCGCCCGGTCTGGTCCGCTAACCCTGCCCTCACCCCAGCCCTTTCCCAAAGGGGTGGGGAGTACAGGCGAAAGGCACTCGTTCTTCTGTAAAGCGACCTGTCCGGCCGCTTGTCCGCCTGTCCGTCCCGGTGTCCGCGGACAGCGGACGGCTCCGCTGAACCCGCGCGGGAAGCCAGCAACCACAAGGCCTGCGCGGCCCCCGACCGAGTTGGCACGGCGATTGCTCAACCAGCCACAGTCACTTAGGTCAGGACCGCCCGATGATCCGCGACACCTCCGCTCAAGACCGCATGGTCGAGGTCAAACCCAACCGCAAGCGCCAGATGCTGTTCGGCGGCATCGGCCTGGCCGTGCTGGTCGCGCTGGCGCTGGCGCTGCCCACGGCGATGCGGCTGTTCTCCGCCGACGCCTCGGTGAGCGCCTCGCGGCTGTCCTTCGGCACCGTCGAGCGCGGCCTGTTCGTGCGCGACATCGCCGCCGAGGGCAAGGTGGTGGCGGCGGTCAGCCCGACGCTCTACGCCACCTCCGGCGGTGCGGTGACACTGAAGGTGCATGCCGGCGACACGGTGAAGAAAGGCCAGGTGCTGGCGGTCATCGACAGCCCCGAGCTGACCAACAAGCTGCTGCAGGAAGAGTCCAACGCCGACGCGATGGAAGTGGACTACCAGCGCGCGCAGATCGAGGCGCGCAAGCAGCGCTCCGCCCTGCAGAAGGCCTTCGACAACGCGCAGATCGACCAGCAGGCGGCCGAGCGCGACCTGGCCCGCAACGAGAAGGCGTTCAAGCTCGGCGCCGTCTCCGGCATGGACGTCGACCGCGCCAAGGACACGCTGCAGAAGGCCAAGCTGACCACGCTGCACGCCAGGGCCGACCTCGGGATGGACAACGACAGCCTGAACTTCGACATCAAGTCCAAGAAGCTCGCACACGAGCGCCAGGAACTGCTGGTCAAGGACCTGCAGCGCCAGGTCGACGACCTCAACGTGAAGTCGCCGGTCGACGGCCAGGTCGGCCAGCTGTTCATCGCCGAGCGCGCCACCGTGGCCAAGGACGCCAAGCTGGTCAGCGTGATCGACCTGTCCGCGCTGGAGGTGGAAATGCAGGTGCCGGAAAGCTTTGCGCGTGACCTGGGCATCGGCATGTCCGGCGAGATCACCGGCAACGGTCACACCTGGAAGGGCCTGGTCAGCGCGATCTCGCCCGAAGTGGTCAATGGCGAGGTGGCCGCGCGGCTGCGCTTCGAAGGTTCCACGCCCAAGCAACTGCGCCAGAACCAGCGCCTGTCCGTGCGCATCCTGCTCGACAAGCGCGACAACGTGCTTACCGTGCAGCGCGGCTCCTTCGTCGACGAGTCCGGCGGCAACTACGCCTACGTCGTGCACGACGGCATCGCCGAGAAGAAGCCCATCCGCATCGGCGCCTCGAGCATCGACAAGGTCGAGATCCTCGATGGCTTGAAGGAAGGCGACAAGATCGTGATTTCCGGCACCGACAACTTCAAGGATGCCGCCAAGGTCGCGATCAGCGATTGATCCGAAGCGGGGAACGGAGCATGGGGAACTGGAACGAGTGATCCGGAGCCATCCTCCGGGGCGGTGCCCCCAGACGCCGCAGGCTCCACCTTCCCGTTCCCCATCCTCCGTTCCCTGCCCGAGTTACCACCACCACCGAAGGACGCAACCATGCTCAAGATGACCCACCTGTCCAAGGTCTACCGCACCGAAGTGGTGGAGACCTACGCCCTGCGCGACTTCAACATCGACGTCAAAGAGGGCGAGTTCGTCGCCGTCACCGGTCCGTCCGGCTCGGGCAAGACCACCTTCCTGACCATCGCCGGCCTGCTGGAGACCTTCACCGGTGGCCACTACCACCTCGACGGCATCGAGGTGAGCCAGCTCAACGACAACGCCCGCTCGAAGATCCGCAACGAGAAGATCGGCTTCATCTTCCAGGCGTTCAACCTGATTCCCGACCTCAACGTCTACGACAACGTCGAGGTGCCGCTGCGCTACCGCGGCATGAAGGGCGCCGAGCGCAAGCAGCGCATCATGGACGCGCTCGAGCGCGTGGGCCTGGCCTCGCGCGCCAAGCACTACCCGGCCGAGCTCTCCGGCGGCCAGCAGCAGCGCGTCGCCATCGCCCGTGCGCTCGCCGGCTCGCCGCGCCTGCTGCTGGCGGACGAACCGACCGGCAACCTGGACACGCAGATGGCCCGTGGCGTGATGGAGCTGCTCGAAGAGATCCACCGCGAGGGCGCCACCATCGTGATGGTGACGCACGATCCGGAACTGGCCTCACGCGCCCAGCGCAACGTGCACATCATCGACGGCCAGGTGGTCGACCTGTCCGAGGAACCGCGCTTCCACGCGCACAACGCGCGCGTCGCCGACGCCTGATGGATCGTGTTTGAAGCCCTGCGCCGGCGCGCCGGCGCAGGGCCGGGAGAGGGGAGGTCGCTCCCTCGCCGTGGAAGCCGGGCCAAGGCCTCCTCCTCTCTCCCATTCAACGGCAGCGATACGACCACTCCTGCGCCGGTGCGCGAGGAGCGGGAGCAGGTGCGGCCATTCCACCCTTCGGGAACCCCGACATGTTCGCCTACTACTTCCAGCTCGGCCTGCGCAGTCTCCGCCGCAACCCGCTGCTCACGGCGCTGATGGTGATGGCGATCGGCTTTGGCGTGGCCGCGTCGATGATCACCTATTCGGTGTTCCGCGCCACCGCCAACAATCCGATCCCGCAGAAGTCGGACCAGCTCTACGCGGTGCAGATCGCCAACTGGAAGCCGGAGGACCTGGACAAGAGCGAGCCGCCTGACGCGCTGACCTACACCGATGCGGTCGCCCTGATGCAGGCGCACCGGGCCAGGCGGCAGACCGCGCTGTACCCGGTTGGCCCGTCGGTAGTTCCCGCCGACGCCAGCCAGCTGCCGTTTCGCGAGACCACCTACGCCTGGTACGGCGACGCCTTTGCCATGTTCGACATCCCCTTCCTCTACGGCGGCGCCTGGAGCGCGGCCGAGGACGGCGCCCATGCTCCCGTCGCGGTGCTGGGCAAGGCGCTCAACGACAAACTCTTCAACGGCGCCAACAGCGTCGGCAAGACGATCAACCTCGACGGGCACGACTACCGCGTCACGGGGGTGATCGACACCTGGAACCCGCAGCCGATGTTCTTCGACGCCAGCAATACCCAGGGCTTCGGCGACCCGGCCGAGCTGTTCATCCCCTTCACCCGGGCGATCGACCAGCAGATGGGCGGCGCGGGCAACTTCAACTGCAGCGCCACGCCGGGCAGCGGATGGGAGGCCAGGCTGCGCTCCGAATGCATCTGGATCGCGTTCTGGGCCGAGTTGCCCTCGGCCGCCGAGGCCGCCGGCTACAAACGGTTCCTGCGCGGCTATGCCGCCGAGCAGCAACACGCCGGACGGTTCAACTGGGCGCCCAACGTGCGCCTGCGCAACGTCACCCAGTGGCTGGACTTCGAGAAGGTGGTGCCGCCGGAGAGCAAGATCTCGCTGCTGGTTTCGCTCGGCTTCCTGCTGATCTGCCTGGTCAACACCATCGGCCTGCTGCTGGCCAAGTTCATGCGCCGCGCGCCGGAGATCGGCGTGCGTCGCGCCCTGGGCGCCTCGCGCAAGACGATCTACGCGCAGTTCCTGGTCGAGGCCGGCGCGGTCGGGCTTGCCGGCGGCGTGCTGGGCCTGCTGCTCACCGGGCTGGGCGTGCTGGGGGTGGGGCTGGTGTTCGATCCACAGATCGCCCGGCTGGCCACGCTGGATTTCTCTCTGATGGGGCTGACCTTGCTGGTGGCGACCCTCGCCACCGTGCTGGCGGCGTTCTATCCGACCTGGCGCGCCGCCCAGGTGCAGCCGGCCTGGCAGCTTAAATCCAACTGAGGCGACGACGATGCAGATCAAACCGATTCTCGCCGCGCTCAAGCGGCACAAAGCCGGCACTGTGCTGATCGCACTGCAGATTGCACTGACCCTGGCGATCGTCTGCAACGCACTGTTCATCATCCAGCAGCGCGTGTCCAAGCTGGTGCGACCCACCGGCGTGGCCGAGAGCGAGGTGCTCACGGTGCAGAACAGCTGGGTCGGCGCCGACGACGCGACCGCCGCGTCGCGTACCAAAACCGACCTGCTCGCGTTGCGCGGCATGCCCGGCGTGCGCGACGCCAGTTTCTCCAATTCCTACCCGCTGCGTGGCGGCGGCATGTCGCTGGGCGTCAAGACCGATCCGGACGTCAAGAAGCCGATTACGGGTGCCACCATCTATTACAGCGACGACCATTCGATCGACGCGCTCGGCGCCAAGCTGATCGCCGGTCGCAACTTCCTGCCGCAGGAAATCAGGTGGGTGGGCAGCAACGAGTTCGATGCGCCTGCGCAAGTCATCATCTCCAAGGCGCTTGCGCACAAGGTCTACCCGGATGGCTCCGCGCTGGGCAAGCCCATTTATCTCGCCCTCGGGGAGACCGGCGGCAAGCCCAGCACGGTGGTGGGTATCGTCGAGCGCCTGCAGGTGCCCTGGTCGGGCAACTGGGCCAGCAACTTCGTGGAGTATTCGGTGCTGGTGCCCTACCAGTCGACCGGCGCGTTCGGCAGCTACATCATCCGCGCCAAGCCCGGCCAGCTAGACGCATTGACCAAGGCGGTGCCGGCGCTGCTGTTCAAGACCAACCGCATGCGCGTGATCCCCGCGGAACGCGGCGTGCGCACCTTCGCTCAGGTACGCGACGAGGCCTACAAGAGCGACCGCGGCATGGCGATCCTGATGGGTGTGGTCTGTGCGGTGCTGCTGGCGATTACCGCCGCGGGCATCGTCGGCCTGACCAGCTTCTGGGTCGGCCAGCGGCGCAAGCAGATCGGCGTGCGGCGTGCGCTGGGCGCGACCAAGCACGACATCCTCAGCTATTTCCTCACCGAGAACCTGCTGATCGGCGCCGGCGGCGTGATCGTGGGCGCGGCGCTGGCGATCGGCATGAACCTGTGGCTGGTCAGCCATTTCGAGATGGAGCGGCTGTCGCTGCTGTACGTGGTGGTGGGCGTGGTCGCGCTGCTGCTGCTCGGGCAGGGCGCGGTGCTGGCGCCCGCGATGAAGGCCTCACGCGTGCCGCCGGTGGAAGCGACGCGCTCGGTGTGATCCAGACCCTCTGCCCCGGCTCTTGTCGAGCATGCGGCTAGGGAGCAAACCCGGAGTACTGATGTTCGGCTACTACTTCCAACTCGGCATGCGCAGCCTGCGCCGCAACCCGGTGCTGACCGCCCTCATGGTCATCGCGATCGGCTTCGGCGTGGCCGCCTCGATGATCACCTACTCGGTGTTCCGGGCGGTGTCAGGCGACCCGATCCCGGAGAAGTCCGCCGTGCTGTTCACCCCCCAGGTCGACAGCTGGGGACCGCAGCAGAACATCCACGGTGAACCGCCCTATGCCCTGAACTACGTCGACGCCCTGGCGCTGTTGCGGGCCCACCAGGCCAAGCGCCAGACGCTGTTGTATGCGGTGTGGCTGTCCGCGCAGCCCACCGGGGAGCAGAGCCTGCCCAGGGGCGCCGACGGCTACGCCGTGACAGCGGACTTCTTCCCCATGTTCGACGTGCCGTTCCTCTACGGCAGTGGCTGGAGCGCTGCCGAGGACGACGGGCGTGCGGCCGACGTGGTGCTCAGCGAGGAATTCAACCAGCGCCAGTTCGGTGGCGCGGACAGCGTGGGCCGTGAGGTGGTCCTGGGCGGACGCGCCTACCGCGTGGTCGGGGTCACCCGGCACTGGAACCCGCGGCCGCGCTTCTTCGCCGCCTCCGGCAGCACCAGCGGCTTCAAGGATCCGACGGACTTCTACATCCCGTTCTCCCGTGCAGTGGACCTCAAGCTCGACACCGCCGGCAACAACAGCTGCCGCGGCAATCCCTCGTTCAATGGTTACGACGGCTGGCTGCAGAGCAACTGCGTCTGGGTCACCCCGTGGGTGGAGCTGGACAACGCGGCCGATGTCGCCCGGTACCGCCGCTTCCTGGAGGGCTACGCGGCCGACCAGCAGCGGGCCGGGCGCTTCGCCTGGGCGCCCAACGTGCGCCTGCGCGACGTGATGCAGTGGCTGGACTACCGCCAGATGGTGCCGCCGGAGTCGAAGATCGCGCTGGTCGTGGCGTTGGGCTTCTTCGTCATCTGCATGGTCAACACCATCGGCCTGCTGCTGGCGAAGTTCATGCGCCGCGCCGGCGAGATCGGCGTGCGCCGGGCGCTCGGTGCGCCGCGTAAGCAGATCTACGCGCAGTACCTGGTCGAGGCGGCCTCGGTGGGCGCGGCCGGTGGCCTGCTCGGGCTGATGCTCACCGCACTGGGCATCTCCGGCGTGGGCATCCTGTTCCGCCCGCAGATCGCGCGCCTGGCGCACCTGGACCTGTCGCTGGTGGGGCTGTGCCTGGTGCTGGCCGTGCTGGCCACCCTGGTGGCGGCGTTCTATCCGGCCTGGCGCGCCGCCCAGGTGCAGCCGGCCTGGCAGCTGAAGTCACACTGAGGACACGCCAGATGCAGATCAAACCCGTCCTCACCGCGCTGCGCCGCCACAAGGCCGGCACCGTGCTGGTCGTGCTGCAGATCGCGCTGACCCTGGCGATCGTGTGCAACGCGATGTTCATCCTGCACGCACGCCTGTCGCACCTGTCCGAGCCGACCGGCGTCGACGAAGCCAACCTGTTCGTGATCGCCAACCAGTGGGCTGGCGAGCAGAAGTCCAAACAGGAAATCGATGCCCAGGTGCGCGCCGACCTGATCGCGCTGCAGCAGCTGCCGGGCGTGCTGGATGCCGCGCCGAGCAACTCCTATCCGCTGCGCGGCAGCGGCTGGGACAACTTCGTCGGGCTCAAGCCGGACCAGCTGCAGCCCACCTCCGACGCGGCGGTCTACCTGGGCGACGAGCACCTGCTGCGCGCGCTCGGCGTGAAGCTGGTGGCCGGCCGCAACTTCCGCGCGGACGAGATCGGCACCCTGGGCCTGCGCGAAGAAGTGCATCCGGCGCAGGTGATCGTCACCCGGGCGCTGGCCGAGCGGCTGTACCCGCATGGCTCGGCGCTGGGCAAGCCGCTGTACTCGATGAGTGCCACGCCCAGCACGATCATCGGCATCGTCGACCGCCTGCAGACGCAGTCCGTGGACGACTGGCAGCGAGCCTACGCCTACCAGTCGATGATCTGGCCCTTGCGGCTGGACTGGCCATCGGGGCTGTACTACATCGTCCGCGCGCGCCCGGGCCAGCTCGCCGCCGCGATGCGCGAAGCGCCCAAGGCGTTGTTGGCGCTGGACAGCCAGCGCATCATCGACCCCTCCGATGGCGGCAGCTTCGCCCAGATCCGCCAGCGTGCCTACGACAGCGACCGCGGCACGGCGATCCTGATGGGCATCATCAGCGCCGTGCTGCTGGTGATCACCGCCGCCGGCATCGTCGGGCTGACCAGCTTCTGGGTAGGCCAGCGGCGCAAGCAGATCGGCGTGCGCCGGGCGCTGGGTGCGCGCCAGCGCGACATCCTTTCCTACTTCCTCACCGAGAACCTGCTGATCAGCCTCGGCGGCGTGCTGCTGGGCGTGGTGCTGGCAGTGTCCATGAACGTGTGGCTGGTGGTGCGGATGGGAGCGCAGCCGATGTCGCCGCTCTACCTGGCGGCCGGCGTGCTGTTGCTCCTGCTGCTGGGGCAGGGGGCGGTACTTGCGCCGGCGATGAAGGCATCGCGCGTTCCGCCGGTGGAGGCGACGCGCAGCGTTTGAGGTTTATTTGCCCTCTCTCCAGCCGGAGCGAGGTGAGCGGATCACGGAGCCTGGTATGTTCAGTTACTACCTACAACTTGCCTTGCGCAGCCTCAAGCGGAGTCCTGGGCTGACCGTGCTGATGGTGCTGGCGATCGGCTTCGGCGTGGCCGCCTCGATGACCACCTACTCGGTGTTCCGTGCGGTGTCGGGCGATCCGATCCCGTGGAAGTCCTCCAAGCTGTTCGTGCCACAGATCGACATGTGGGGACCGAAGGGTCGCAGCGACAACGGCGAGCCGCCGGACGCCATGGACTACGCCGATGCCATGGCGCTGCAGCGCGCGCATCGGGCCAAGCTGCAGTCGGCGATGTACCAGGTCTCGCCCTCGGTGGTGCCGACCGGTGCCGGCAAGCACCCGATCAACGTCAGCGGGCACGCGGTCTACAGCGAGTTCTTCCCGATGGTCGACGCGCCGTTCCGCTACGGCAGCGGCTGGGGCGACGACGCCGATCGCCAGCGCGCGGCGGTGGTGGTGATCAGCAGCAAGCTCAACGAAAAGCTGTTCGGCGGCGCCAACAGCGTCGGCCGGTCGGTCAGCATCGAGGGCAAGGACTATCGCGTGGTCGGCGTGCTGGACGACTGGAACCCGCAACCGCGCTTCTACGACGTGGTCAACACCGGCGGCTTCAGCAGCGGCAACGAGGACGTCTTCCTTCCCTTCGAGCGTGCCATCGACGTGGGCATGCCCAACGACGGCAACACCAATTGCAGCGAGATACCGGCCGAATCGGGTTTCGTCGGCCTGCAGCATTCCAGTTGCGTGTGGCTCGCCTACATGGTGGAGCTGGACGACGCTGCCGCGGTCAGCGCCTACCGCCAGTACCTGGACGGCTACGCGCGCGACCAGCAGCAGGCCGGACGCTTCGGCTGGGCGCCGAACAACCGCCTGCGCAGCCTGCCCGACTGGCTCGATTCGGAGAAGGTGGTGCCGAGCGATACCAAGGTCTCGCTGCTGGTCGCGCTGGGCCTGCTGATCGTGTGCCTGGTCAACACCGCCGGGCTGCTGCTGGCCAAGTTCCTGCGCCGCAGCAGCGAGATCGGCGTGCGCAGGGCGCTGGGCGCACAGCGTACGGCGATCTACGCGCAGTTCCTGACCGAGGCCGGGATCATCGGCCTGGCCGGCGGCGTGCTCGGGCTGCTGCTGACCGGCGTGGGCGTGGCCAGCGTGAGCTGGGTGCTGCCCAAGGACATCGCCTCGCTGGCGAGGCTGGACGCGCCCCTGCTGGTGCTGACCCTGCTGGTGGCCACCGCCGCGACCCTGCTGGCGGGCCTTTATCCCACCTTCCGTGCCTCGCGGGTGCAGCCCGCCTGGCAGCTGAAAAGCAATTGAGGAGCCAAGCGATGACCCTGCATCCCATGATCGCGGCATTGCGCAAGCACAAGGCCGGCGTGGTGCTGATCGCCCTGCAGATCGCATTGACCCTGGCGATCGTCTGCAACGCGGTGTTCATCATCGGCCAGCGCGTGCAGCGGGTGAACCGCCCCACCGGGCTGGACGAGAGCAACCTGATGCTGGTCACCCAGCAGTGGGTCGGCGCGCCCAGCGGCGACCAGCCGGGCGACGTGGACAAGCTCGACAGCCTGCAGCAGGCCGACCTGGCCGCGCTGCGCAACATGCCCGACGTCGCCTCGGTGGTGCCGATCAACTCGCTGCCGCTGCTCAACTCCTCCTGGAACGGCTCGGCCGCGCTCAAGCCCGGCACCGACCTGCGTGGAGGCAATGCGCGCACCACCTACTACTTCGGCGACGAGCACATGTTGAAGACGCTCGGCGTAAAGCTGGTGGCCGGCCGCGCGTTCACCGCCGCCGACGTCCAGCACCGCGGCTTCCGCGACCAGGGCGAGCCGCCCATCGCGATCGTCACCCAGGCGCTGGCCGACAAGCTGTTCCCCCAGGGTGCGGTGGGCAAGGTGATGTACCTGGACGGCTCCGGCACACCGACCACCATCATCGGCGTGGTCCAGCGCCTGCAGGTGCCCGGCACGGGTAGCTGGACCAACGGCTTCGTCTGGAACGCCACACTGGAACCGGTGCGGCTGAACGCAAACTTCTCGCGCTACGCCATCCGCACCAAGCCCGGCCGGCTGCAGGCAGTGATGAAGGCGGTCACGCCCGTGCTGTACGGCGTCAACCCGATGCGCGTGCTCGACGACGACAGCGTCAAGTCGTTCGCCGACATCCGTGCGGAGGCCTACCGCGCGGACGTGGGCATGGCCGTGCTGATGGGCGTGGTGTGCCTGATCCTGATCGGCGTCACCGCTGCGGGCATCGTCGGCCTGACCAGCTTCTGGGTCGGCCAGCGCCATCGCCAGATCGGCGTGCGCCGTGCGCTGGGCGCGCGCAAGGTCGACATCCTGCATTACTTCCAGACCGAGAACCTGCTGATCGCGGGCATCGGCGCGGTCATCGGCGTGCTGCTGGCGATCGGCCTGAACCTCTGGCTGATGCATCACTACGAGATGGACCGGCTGCCGGTGCTGTACGTGATCGCCGGCGTGGCGGCGGTGCTGGTGCTGGGCCAGGCCGCGGTGTTCGCGCCGGCGCGGCGGGCGTCGAACGTGCCGCCGGTGGTGGCGACGCGAAGCGTTTGATCAGGGAGCTGCCGACGGCATGTTCGGGTACTACCTCCAACTGGCATGGCGCAGCCTCGGCCGCAACCGGGTGCTCACCACGCTGATGGTGCTGGCGCTGGCGCTGGGCATCGGCGCGTGCATCACCACGCTGACCGTGCTGCGGCTGCTCTCGGGGGACCCGCTGCCGGGCCGCAGCGCGCAGCTGTACTACCCGCAGGTCGACCCGTACCCGAAGGACGGCTACGTGCCCGGCCAGAGCAAGCCGCAGGAGAATCTCACCTGGGTCGATGCGAACAACCTGTTCGAGGCGCATCGTGCGCCGCGCCAGGCGCTGGTGGCGCTGGGCTCGGCCAAGATCCAGCCGCATGACGCGGGTGGGCGGCCGTTCTTCGGCGACGCGGTGATGGCCACGGCGGAGTTCCTGCCGATGGTCGGCGCGCCGTTCCGCTACGGCAGCGCCTGGAGCGCCGATGACGACACCGCCGGCGCGCGGGTGGTGGTGATCGCCGACTTCCTCAACCAGAAGCTGTTCGGTGGCGCCAACAGCGTGGGGCGCACGGTGCGTCTGAACGGCAACGATTTCCGCGTGGTCGGCGTGCTTGGCCATTTCTCTCCGCAACCGCGCTTCTACGCGATCAACATCGGGCGCAGCTATGGCGACGGCGACGGGGTCTTCCTGCCCCTGCGGGCCGCGCGTGCCACCGAGATGGCGCCCACCAACATCAGTTGCTGGGCCGCGGGCGACATCGAACACCTGGAAACCGCGCCCTGCATGTGGCTGGGCCTTTGGGTGGAGCTTCCCGACGCCGCTGCCGTGGCGAACTACCAGCGCTTCCTCGACGGCTACGTGCGCGAGCAGGTCGCGCAGGGCCGCTTCCACCGCACCGACACGGCGCTGCCGGACCTGATGCAATGGCTGCGCAACGAGCAGGTGGTGCCGGACGACGCGCGGCTGCAGGCCGGCCTCGCCTTCGGCTTCCTGCTGATCTGCGTGACCAACACGATCGGCCTGCTGCTGGCCAAGTGCCTGCGCCGCTCGCGCGAGATCGGCGTGCGGCGCGCCCTGGGCGCGACCCGTGGCGCAATCTTCGGGCAGTTCATGGTGGAGGCGGCGATCGTCGGCCTGGCCGGCGGCCTGCTCGGGCTGGTGTTCGCCGAGGCCGGCCTGTGGGGCATCCGCCACCAGCCGGCCGAATACGCCAGCCTGGCCAGGTTGGACCTCTCGATGTTCGCTTTCACCTTCGTCGTGGCGCTGGCTTCGGCGCTGGTCGCCGGGCTGCTGCCGGCGTGGCGCGCCTGCGTGGTGGCGCCCGCGCCGCAACTGAAGAGCTCCTGAGGGGCCACGCCATGGAAATCGGACCCATCCTCGCGAGCCTGCGCAAGCACCGCATCCCGGCGCTGCTGATCGTGCTGGAAATCGCACTGGCCTGCGCGGTGCTCTGCAACGCGGTGTTCATGATCGGTGCGCGCGCGGGCGAAATCCGCCTGTCCGATGCGATCGACGAGCAGGGCCTGAGCGTGGTCACGCTCACCGGTGCCGATCCGGAGCGCGCATCGAGCGAGATACCCCGCAACCTGGACGCGCTGCGCCGCATCCCGGGTGTGCAGGCGGTGGCGGTGCTCAACACCATGCCGCTGTCGGGCAACGGCTGGAACGTCAACTTCACCACCCGGCCGGACATGAAGCCGACCGACAAGGGCAGCATCAACTCGAACATCTACCTGATGAGCGAGGGTGCGGACCGCGCGCTCGGCCTGCGTCTGAAGCAGGGACGCATGTTCGGCAGCGAGGACTACGCCAGCAGCACGATGGGCGCAACCTTCGCGCCGGAGACGCACGTGGCGATCGTCAGCGAGCGGCTGGCCGGCCGGCTCTGGCCAGGCCAGTCGGCGCTCGGCCGCAAGATGTACATGGACAAGTACTGGTACCAGGTGGTGGGCGTGGTGGCTGACGTGCTCCGGCCGACCCGGGCCGGCGCGGGCCTGCCCGGGATCTACGACACGGTGTTCTTCCCGATGCAGCCGACCGACGTGCTCAACTACTACGTGCTGCGCAGCGCGCCGGCCGACCGCGACCGCGTCGCACGCCAGGCCGAGGACACGCTCGCCCGGCTCGATCCCGGCGCCGTGGCCGAGGGCAAGACCTTCGTCGACATGCGCGGCGACTTTTTCTCCGGCGCGTCGAGCATGGTCTGGATGCTGGTGCTGGTGTGCGTGGTGATGCTCGCGGTGACCGCCTTCGGCATCGTCGGCCTGACCAGCTTCTGGGTGGCGCAGCGGCGCCGGCAGATCGGCATCCGCCGCGCGGTGGGCGCGCGGCGCGGGCACATCCTGAGCTATTTCCGCACCGAGAACTTCCTGCTCAGTGCCGCCGGCGTGGCGCTGGGCATGGTGCTGGCCTTCGGCATCAACCTGTACCTGATGCAGCACTACGAGGTGGACCGCATGCCCTGGTACTACCTGCCGGGTGGCGCGATCGCGCTGTGGCTGCTGGGGCAGGCCGCGGTTTACGGTCCGGCGCATCGCGCGGCCATGGTGCCACCGGTGGAGGCGACGCGTTCGGGGTAGGTCCGCAGCGGCACGAAGGACGTCCGTCCCTTTTACGGGGCCGCGATGCCCGAAGGGCGGATGGGGGCGTTCCGCCCGCGTCCGGGTTTCTCAAGGAGCAAAGATCATGTTCGGCTACTACCTCGACCTGGCCCTGCGCAGCCTCAGGCGCAACAAGGCGCTCACCGCGCTGATGGTGCTGGCCATCGCGCTGGGCATCGGTGCCTGCATGACCACGCTGACGGTGCTGCACGTGCTTTCCGGCGATCCGATTCCCGGCAGGAGTACGCAGCTCTACTACCCGCAGCTCGATCCGCGGGACATGGACGGCTACCGTCCCGAGGACGATCCGCCGGCGCAGGTCACCTGGATCGACGGCATGAACCTGCTGCACGCCAGGCGGGCGGACCGCCAGGCGCTGATGACCGGCGGCGCGGTGCCGATCCAGCCGGCGCAGTCGGCGATCGAGCCGTTCTTCGAGGACGCGCGCTACACCACCGCCGACTTCTTCCCGATGTTCGACGTGCCGATGCTCTACGGGCACGCCTGGAACCAGGCCGATGACGAGGGCAGCGCGCGCGTGGCGGTGATCTCGCGCAAGCTCAACGACAAGCTGTTCCAGGGCAAGGACAGCACCGGCCAGACGCTGCTCATGAACGACGTGGCCTTCCGCATCGTGGGCGTGCTCGACAGCTGGCGCGTGACGCCGCATTTCTACGACCTCAACAACGGCAGCTATTCCGAAGACGAGGGCGTGTACCTCCCGCTGACCACGGCCAAGGACCTCAAGCTCGCACGCAACGGCTCGACCGATTGCTGGGGCAAAGGCTCCGATCCGGACCACATGGATACCGCGCCCTGCGTGTGGCTGCAGTTGTGGGTGCAGCTGGACACGCCGGCCAAGGTCGCCGCGTACAAGACCTTCCTCGTGCACTACTCGCAGGAACAGAAGACCCTGGGCCGCTTCCAGCGCCCGCCCAACGTGCGCCTGGACGACGTGATGGGCTGGCTGGACTTCAACAAGGTGGTGCCCGGCGACGTGCGGCTGCAGGCATGGCTGGCGCTCGGTTTCCTGCTGGTATGCCTGGTCAATACGGTGGGCCTGATGCTGGCCAAGTTCCTGCGCCGCAGTGCGGAGCTGGGCGTGCGCCGTGCGCTCGGCGCCTCGCGGCGCGAGGTGTTCATGCAACTGCTGGTCGAGTCGGGCGTGATCGGCCTGACCGGCGGCGTCGGCGGCCTGCTGCTGGCGTTGCTCGGGCTGTGGCTGGTGCGCAAGCAGCCGTCCGACTACGCCGCGCTTGCCCACCTGGACCTGTCGATGCTGGCGGCCACCTTCCTGCTGGCAGTGGGCGCCACCTTGCTGGCCGGCCTGCTGCCCGCCTGGCGCGCCTGCCAGGTCACTCCCGCCCTGCAACTGAAGAGCAACTAAAGGAGAGCCGCCATGGACGTCCTGCCCATTCTCTCCACCCTTCGCCGGCACAAGATAACCGCCCTGCTGGTGGTGCTGGAGATCGCGCTGACCTGCGCCATCGTCTGCAACGCGGTGTTCCTGATCAGCCAGCGGCTGGAACGCATGCAGATGACCAGCGGCATCGCCGAGCACGAGCTGGTGCAGATCCAGGCGTTCGGCATCGGCAAGCCCGACGACGCCAGGGCCCACACGCAGGAAGACCTGGCTGCGCTTCGCCAGATCCCGGGCGTGAAGTCGGTGGCGCTGGTCAACGAGGTGCCGTTCACAAACAGCTCGTGGAACTCCAGCATCAAGCTCGATCCGAAACAGAAGCTGCCCACGCTCAACGCCACGCAGTACTTCGGCGAGGACCTGCTTTCCACCTTCGGTGCCAAGCTCGTCGCCGGGCGGAACTTCAATCCGGACGAGTACCTGGAGTTCCGCCAGGTGCAGCGCGACGAGACCCTGCAGAAGAAGGTCACCGGCGTCATCATCACTCGCGCCCTCGGCGAAAAGCTGTGGCCCGGCCAGAGCGCCCTCGGCAAGCCGATCTACCTGGGCGACGATTCGGTACGCGTGATCGGCGTGGTGGAAGGCCTGATCCGACCCTCGCTGTTCAACGGCGACGACACCGCGCAATGGTCGATGGTGTTCCCGCTGCGCATGGACACCGGCAACGCCAGCCGCTATGTCCTGCGCACCGCGCCCAAGGACCGCGAACGGGTGCTCGCCGCCGCCGCAGCCACGCTGCGCAAGGCGAACCCGCACCGCATCATCCAGGACAAGAAGACGCTGGACGACATCCGCGGCGAGTTCTTCCAGGACGACCGCGCCATGGCCGGACTGCTCGCCGGCGTGTGCATCGCACTGCTGGTGGTGACCGCGCTGGGCATCGTCGGCCTGGGCAGCTTCTGGGTCGCACAGCGCCGCCGCACCATCGGCGTGCGCCGCGCGCTGGGCGCGACGCGTCGCAACATCCTCCATTACTTCCAGACCGAGAACTTCCTGCTCGCCACGATCGGTATCGCGCTGGGCATGGTGCTGGCCTACGGCATCAACCTGTTCCTGATGCTGCACTACGAGCTGCCGCGGCTGCCGGCGTACTACTTCCCGGTCGGCGCCGTCGTGCTGTGGCTGATCGGGCAGGCGGCGGTGCTCGGGCCGGCCATGCGTGCGGCCGCCGTGCCGCCGGTCGTCGCGACCCGCTCGGTTTGAGCCATGGACAAGGAGGCAGACGCATGACCGTCCGGATCCACATGCACGAAGACAGCCGTAACTCGGCGCGCCCAGGCGTGCGGCGGCCCGTGGCGGCGTTCGGCAGGGGCGCACGCTTGCGGTTCGGCGTGGCATGCGTCGTGGCCATGGCTGGCGCGGGTGCCTGGGCCATGCCCGGACCGGCCACCCCATTCCCCGCCGGCGCCACGGCTAGCCATCCCGCCGATGCCCTGCGCCTGATCGACGCGGTCCGCCAGGGACGCGTGGACACCGTCAGGCAGCAGGTCGACGCGGGCCTTGCGATCGACACCTGCGTGCCGGGGGACGGCACGGCGCTGATCGTTGCCGCACGGCGTGGCGCCCCGGCCATGGTCGATGCGCTGCTCGGCCTTGGGGCCGATGTCAACCGCGCCTGTGCGGGCGACGGCAACCCGCTGATCGCCGCCGCAGCCGGTGGCCGTCTCGAATCGTTGGGTCGCCTGCTTGCCGCCGGTGCACGGGTGAACGACGTGGTGCCGGGCGACGAAACGGCGCTGATCACGGCGGTGCGCAGCGACCAATTGGAGGCTGTCCGCTACCCGGCCTCCCGCGGCGCCGATGTCAACCTCGGTGCCGCGGCCGACGACGGCCAGTGGCGTTCACCGCTCAACCAGGCCCGCAGCGACGCTGTCGCACGGTTCCTGCGCGCAAGGGGCGCCACCCCTGGCGGAGCCGGCCGATGACCACCGGGGCGCGCAGCCACGCTTCCGAATCCATGGAGTAATCGATGTTTACCTACTACCTCGACCTAGCCTTGCGCAGCCTCAAGCGCAACAAGGCGCTCACCGCGCTGATGGTGCTGGCCATCGCCGTGGGCATCGGCGCCAGCATGACCACGCTGACCGTCATGCACCTGCTCTCGGGTGATCCGATGCCCGGGCGGAGCGCCACGTTGTTCTACCCGCAGGTCGATCCGACCGACAGCCCGAAGCCCGACAGCCAGCCCCGCGACGTGATGGACTACCGTTCCGCGGTCGACCTGTGGAGCGCCCACCGTGCCGACCGCCAGGCGCTGATCGCCAGCACTGAGCTGAAGCTGCGCGCGCCAGGCGTGAACCTGCCGCCGCAGATGGCGCGGGTGCTGACCACCACCAGCGACTTCTTTCCCATGTTCTCCGTGCCGCTGCGTTACGGCACTGCCTGGACGCCGGCCGACGACGAGCAGCGCTCACGCGTGGCGGTGATCTCCTCCGACCTCAACAACCGCTTGTTCGGCGGCGCCAACTCCGTGGGCCGCACCGTGCGGCTGAAGGATTCGGACGTGCGCATCATCGGCGTACTCGCGCCCTGGCGTCCGTCGCCGCAGTTCTACGACGTGGCCGGGGGAAGGTTCTCCGAAGGCAAGACGGCCTCGTTCTACGCCAAGCCCGAGGAGGTCTTCATGCCCTTCAGCACGGCACAGGATGTCGCCGGCAGCGAGTTCAACGTATTCACCTGCTGGGGCAGCGTGGAGGCAATGAAGCATTTGCAGACGGCACCTTGCGCGTGGGTCGCGCTGTGGGTGCAACTGGACGATGCGGCGAAGGTCGCCGGCTACCGCCGCTTCGTGGCCGACTATGCGGCCCAGCAGAAGGCGCTCGGCCGCTTCGTGCACGGTGACAACACGCGGATGATGGACCTGATGCAGTGGCTGGATTTCAATCACGTCGTGCCCAGCGACGTGCGGCTGCAGGTCGTTCTGGCGTTCGCGTTCCTGCTGATCTGCCTGTGCAACACGGTCGGGCTGCTGCTGGCCAAGTTCCTGCGCCGCAGTGGCGAGATCGGCGTGCGGCGCGCGCTTGGCGCGAGCCGTGGCGCGGTGTTCGCCCAGTGCCTGGTAGAGGCGGGGACGATCGGCCTGCTCGGCGGACTCGGCGGCTGGCTGCTGACCCTGCTGGGCCTGTGGCTGGTGCGGCGCCAGCCGGTCGAGTACGCGGACCTGGCGCACCTGGATGCGGGCATGTTCCTGGCCACCTTCGCGCTCGCGGTGCTGGCCGCCCTGCTGGCCGGCCTGGTGCCGGCCCTGCGCGCGAGCCGCGTTACGCCCGGCCTGCAACTGAAAACGCTTTGATGCGCTGCGCACCATTGCAGCCGCACTCCTGAAGGAGCCAAACGAACCATGCAGATACAACCCGTCCTCGCCGCATTGCGCCGCCACCGCCTGGCCACGCTGCTGATCGTCATGGAGATCGCGCTTGCCTGCGCCGTGCTCTGCAATGCGTGCTTCCTGATCGCCAATCGCCTGCAGCAGACGCGCCTGCAAAGCGGGGTCGACGAGACCTCGCTGGCCGAGTTGACGCTCACCGGCTTCGACCCATCGCAGGCGACCGACCTCAACGCGCGGGTACTCGACGGGCTGCGCACGATTCCCGGCATCCAATCGGTCAGCGTGATCAACGCGGTGCCGTTCGGCCAGCACGCCGGCACCGCGGGCATCAAGCTGAGCCGCGATACGCCCGATTCGGCCGGCGTGGTCGACTTCTACGTGGGCGGGCCGGGCAGCTTCGAGGCGCTGGGCCTGCACGTGGTGTCGGGCCGCGCGCCGCAGGCGACCGACATGAGCGCAGTGGCAGACTTCCTGCCCAAGAGCGCCCCGGTGCTGGTGAGCCGCGCACTCGCCGCGCACCTGTGGCCGGATGCCGACCCGCTGGGCAAGGTGATCTGGTGCGCCGATCGTCCGTATCGCGTGACGGGCGTGGTGGACCACCTGGCGCGACCGGCGGGCGGCCAGGGCGGTCCGGAAACGCGCGAGTGGTCGGTGTTCGTGCCGGCCTTGCCGGGCGAGAACCTTGCCGGCGTCTACCTGTTGCGCGCCGCCCCGGACCAACTGAACCGCGTGCTGCGCGATGCCCGCGCGCGGATCGCCAAGATCGCCCCGGAAGTGGTGGTCGACAGCCTGGGCAGCCAGACCCTGCCGCAGCTGCGCGACCGCTACTTCCGCGACGACCGCGCCATGGCCGGCATGCTGCTGGGCGTCATCGTCGCGCTGCTGCTGGTGACCGCGCTGGGCATCGTCGGCCTGACCAGCTTCTGGGTCGCCCAGCGGCGCAAGCAGATCGGCGTGCGCCGCGCACTGGGTGCCACCCGCGGCGACATCCTGGGCTACTTCCAGACCGAAAACTTCCTCATCGTCAGCTTCGGCATCGGGCTCGGCATGCTGCTCGCGTTCGGCATCAACCTCCTGCTGATGACCCAATACGAGCTGCCGCGCCTGCCGCTGCTGTACCTGCCGATCGGTGCGCTGGTGCTGTGGGGGCTCGGCCAGCTGTCCGTGCTGGCCCCGGCGCTGCGTGCGGCGGCGGTGCCTCCGGTGGTGGCGACGCGCTCGGTGTGAGCAGCGCGCCAATGCCTGCTCCAACGTAGCCGCGGGTCGCGGGCACGCACGGCAGCTGCGGGCCAGGTAGGCTATGGGCGGCGTCGCAGGCGCGTCGTCGCCGAATGGCAACCTTTTGGCGTGGAGCTGCATCCATGCCGGCATGTGTAGGAAAAAGATGCGAACCGTCCTGATCATTGACGACAACCCCGCGGTGGGCGAAGCGCTGTCCTTGCTGCTTTCGCTGCACGACATCCGCCCGCTGATCGCGATGACGCCGCAGGACGGCTTGGCCACGCTCGACCGCGAGCTGGTGGACGTGGTGATCCAGGACATGAACTTCACCGCCGACACCACCTCCGGCGAGGAAGGCGTGGCGCTGTTCCGCGCGATCCGCCAGCGCCACACCGACCTGCCGCTGATTCTGCTGACCGCCTGGACGCACCTGGAAACCGCGGTGGAGCTGGTCAAGGCCGGCGCCGCCGACTACGTGGCCAAGCCGTGGGACGACACCAAGCTCCTGGCCACGGTGGAGAACCTGCTGGAGCTGTCCGAGTCGACCCGCGAGGTCAACCGCACCCGCCGCGAGCGCCGCCGGCGCCGCGAGGTGCTGCGCCAGACCTACGAGCTGGACTCGCTGGTATTTGCCTCCGACGCGATGGCGCAGACGCTCGAGCTCGCCTGTCAGGTCGCGCGCTCGCACGTGCCGGTGCTGATCACCGGACCCAACGGCGCGGGCAAGGAGCGCATCGCCTGCATCGTGCACGCCAATTCGCCGGTGAAGCACGGGCCCTTCGTGGCGGTCAACTGCGGCGCGCTGCCGGGCGAGCTGATCGAGGCGGAGCTGTTCGGTGCCGACGCCGGTGCCTACACCGGTGCCAACAAGGCGCGCGAGGGGCGCTTCGAGCTCGCCGATGGCGGCACGCTGTTCCTGGACGAGATCGGCAACCTGCCGCTGCCGGGACAGGTCAAGCTGCTGCGCGTGCTGGAGACCGGGCAGTTCGAACGGCTGGGCTCGGGCCGCACGCGGCAGGTCAAGGTGCGCGTGCTTTCCGCGACCAATGCCGACCTCAAGGCGATGGTGCGCGCCGGCACGTTCCGCGAGGACCTCTACTACCGTCTCAACGTGATCGAGGTAAACCTGCCGCCGCTGGCCGAGCGCAGCGACGACATCGTGCCGCTGGCCGAATACTTCCTCGACGGCCGCGCCGAGCTGGGCGATGCGGCGCGCGAGGCGCTGGTGAGCTACCCGTGGCCTGGCAACGTGCGCGAACTGAAGAACGCGATCGAGCGTGCCGCCCTGCTGGCCACCGATGGCGTGGTGACCCCGCACCTGCTCAACCTGCCGCAGCACACGCCGGCGGTGGCGCGCAACCTGGACGAGCCCAGCCGCGAGGCGGTGGAAACCGCGCTGCAGCGGGCCGACGGCGTGGTCAGCCGAGCGGCGCAGTCGCTGGGCCTGTCGCGCCAGGCGCTGTACCGGCGGATGGAGCGCTACGGGCTGGCCACCGGCTGACGCGTGCAGTGCGTTCGCGAGCGGGCGGCATCCGTGTCTTCCGTCGGTTGCCGCTGCGCGGCGGGCGCGGGATGATCGGTGTCCGTGCCCCAGGAGCAGGATCCATGCGTATCCGAGTTGCCGTGCTTGCCTCCCTGCTTGCCGCCGGTGCGGCGCAGGCCCAATCGGTCCCGTCCGCTCCGCCCGCTAGCGACAGCTGGAGCAAGCCGGCGCCGGCATCTACGGCCAGCTATCGCTCCGATGCCGCCAGCCCGGCGACGGAGCACGGGCAGGCGTCCCACTTCAAGTTCAAGGACCGTCGCGGCCCCATGCCGCTGCCGGGCAACGCGGCGCAGGAGCACTCGGGCAGCGCCGGGGTCGGCACCGTGGGAGCCATGGACCGCAATGGCCGCCCGGCGGTCAACTGTCCGCAGACGCCGATGGACCCTGCGTGCCACTGAGACGCCAGGCCCGCGGCCGGAGCCCCGCATGCAACTGAGATCGCTGCAGGCCCGGCTGAGCGGGCTGCTGATGCTGGCTAGCCTGAGCGGCGCGGCCGTCTACGCCGGCATCACCCAGTGGCCGCTGCCGGAGCTGCTCTCCTGGCTGCGCCACGATCCGCGCCTGGGCGCGCACCTGCCGACCCTGCCGGGCATCTCCGGCGGCCTGCTGGCCAGCCTGCTGGTGCTGTTGCCGCTGGCACTGTGGCTGGGGGCGCTGGTGATGGCGCCGATCCGCCGCCTGTTGCGCGCGCTGGAAGGCGCGGTGGCGAGCTACCGCGACGGCGACTTCAGCTTCTCGATCTCCGCCGATCGCCGCGACGAGCTCGGCGAGCTGATCCGCATGCACAACGCGCTGGGCCAGACCCTGCGCGAACAACGCCAGCACCTGGTGCAGCGCGAGCTGCTGCTGGACACCGTCGTGCAGCACACGCCGGTGTCGCTGGTGCTGGCCAACACGCAGGGCCGCGTGGCCTACGCCAATATCGCCGCGCGGCACCTGTTCAACGAGGGACGCAGCCTCAACGGGCTGGACTTCGGCGAGCTGCTGCTCAACGTGCCCGAGGCGCTGCGGCGCGCGGTGGAAAGCGGCGAGGACGTGCTGCTCAGCGTGCCGATGGACGGCGCCGAGGAAACCTTCCACCTGTCCCAGCGCCTGTTCCGCCTGCAGGGACGGCCGCACAAGCTGTATTCGTTCCGGCGCATGACGCGCGAGCTGTCGCGGCAGGAAGTGGCGACCTGGAAGCGGGTGATCCGCGTGATCAGCCACGAGCTCAACAACTCGCTGGCGCCCATTTCCTCGCTTGCGCACTCCGGCGCGGAACTGGCCCGGCGCGGCGACATGGCGCGGCTGCCCGGCGTGTTCGCCACCATCGGCGAACGCGCGCGGCACCTGCACGGCTTCATCGCCGGCTACGCCAGCTTCGCCAAGCTGCCCACGCCGCAGCCGCAGGCGATCGACTGGCAGGCGTTCCTGGACAGCCTGGCGCTGCATTGCCGTTTCCGGCTGGTCGGCACGGTGCCGGACGACCCGGGTTGGTTCGACAAGGCGCAGATCGAACAGGTGCTGATCAACCTGATCAAGAACGCGCACGAAGCCGGTGGCGCGGAGGACGGCGTCACGCTTTCGCTGGCGCAGGTCGGCCACGACTGGCGCATCGAGGTGGCCGACCGCGGTCCCGGCATGAGCGAGACGGTGCTGGCGCAGGCGTTGCTGCCGTTCTATTCGACCAAGCGCGCCGGCACCGGCCTGGGCCTGGCGCTGGCACGCGAGATCACCGAGGCGCACGGCGGGCGTATCACGCTGGCCAACCGCGAGGACGGCGGCCTGCGCGTGAGCCTGCTGCTGCCCGCCAAGTCCTGACCCGGGCCTCCCGGCTGCGGGAGGCATCCGGCTGTCCGCGCTCGCCTATACTCGCCGCTCAACCACAGGAGGGGGAGCCATGGGCAGCATCGTGATCGGCGTCGTCATCATCGTGCTGGCGGTCATCGTCATCGCCAAGCTGGTGCGGATCGTGCCGCAGGGCTACGAATGGACGGTGGAGACCTTCGGCCGCTACACGCGCACGCTGAGCCCTGGCCTGCATTTCCTGATCCCGTTCTACCAGGCGGTCGGCGCCCGGATGAACATGATGGAACAGGTGCTGGACGTCCCCTCGCAGGACGTCATCACCAAGGACAACGCCGTGGTGCGCGTGGACGGCGTGGTGTTCTACCAGGTGCTGGATGCGGCCAAGGCGGCCTACGAGGTGGCCAACCTGGAGCAGGCCTCGCTGGCGCTGGTGATGACCAACATCCGCACCGTGCTCGGCTCGATGGACCTGGACGAGTCCCTGAGCAAGCGCGACGCGATCAATGCGCAACTGCTGCGCGTGGTCGACGAGGCCACGCACCCCTGGGGCGTCAAGGTCAACCGCATCGAGATCAAGGACATCGCGCCGCCGCGTGACCTGATCGACTCGATGGCGCGGCAGATGAAGGCCGAGCGCGAGAAGCGGGCGAACATCCTGGAGGCCGAGGGCTTCAAGCAGGCGGCGATCCTCAAGGCCGACGGCGAGAAGCAGAGCGCGATCCTGGCCGCCGAGGGCAAGAAGGAGGCTGCCTTCCGCGAGGCCGAGGCACGCATCCGGCTGGCCGAGGCCGAAGCGGAGGCGACCAAGATGGTTTCCGACGCGATCGCCAACGGCAACCTCAATGCGCTCAACTACTTCGTCGCCAATAAGTACGTCGAGGCGCTGAAGGAAATCGCACACTCGCCCAACCAGAAGATGCTGCTGCTGCCGATGGAGGCCACCGGCATCATCGGCTCGCTGGCGGGCATCGCCGAACTGGCGAAGGAGTCGCTGTCGCAGCAGGGAACGGTGAAAGCGGTGCCGCCGCCGCGCTGATCCACCGTTCGCCCGGGCACCGTGACGTCGTGCGCCCGGGATTCTCCGAGAAGGCAGGAGTTCCTTGATGTCCCTGTTGTCCGCACATCATTTGTGGTGGCTGCTGGCCCTGCTGCTGATCGCACTGGAAGTCGCGCTGCCGGGCTACTTCCTGCTGTGGATCGGCATTGGCGCGGGGGCGACCGGAGCGCTGGCCTGGCTGATGCCCGGAATGTCGCTGCTAATGCAGGCGATCGCCTTTGCGGTGCTGGCCTTCCTTGCCTGTGCGATCTACGCCTGGATGCTGCGGCCGAAGCTGCGGCGGACCGAATCGACCGGCGAGCGGCTCAACCGCCGCGGCGCGCAGATGGTCGGCCAGCGCTACGTGCTGGTCGCGCCCATCGTCAACGGCCGCGGCAAGGCCCGCGTCGGCGACGGCGAATGGCTGGTCACGGGGCCGGACCTGCCGCTGGGCGCGACGGTCGAGGTGGTGAAGGTCGAGGGCAACACGCTGCAGGTCCGGGCCGCCGCATGAGCGCCGTCGGCAGCGCGGCGCAGGCGCCGTTCGACACCCGCCTCGCGTTCCTGGTTGAGCTTGCGCGCAGGCTGCATCAATACGGCACGTCCGCGCCGCGCCTGGAAATGGCCGTCGCGGGGGCGGCGCTGCAACTGGGCGTGGTCGCCGATGTGTGGTCCAGTCCCACCGCGATCATCATCTCCTTCGCCGAGGCCAGCCGCGGCGAGGAAGGCCTGGCCCAGGTCACCCAGGTGGTGCGGTTGGCGCCCGGTGACGTCAACCTGGCGCGGCTGTGCGAGGCCGATGCGATCGCCGACCGCGCCATCGCCGGCGAGCTCGGCCTGCGCGAGGGTTTCCGCCTGCTGCGCGAGCTGGGCCGCCCGGAAACGCGCCGTGCGCAGGCGGGCGTGGTCGGCAGCTACGGCCTGTCGGCGGCGAGCGTGGCGGCGCTGTTCCTGCACAGTTCCTGGGCCGACCTGGTGGTGGCCGGCGCGATTGGCCTGGTGATCGGCCTGATCACCGTGCTCTCGGCGACACGGCCACGGCTGGCGGCGGCGAGCGAGGCGATCAGTGCGCTGGTGGCAACCGCCGGCGCGATCCTGGTCAGTGCCTTCGTGGTGCCGCTGGCGATCAAGTCGGTGGTGCTGGCGGCGCTGATCGTGCTGGTGCCGGGCATGTCGCTGACCACCGCGGTGCGCGAGATCTCCAGCCAGCACCTGACCTCGGGCATGGCGCGCATGGGCGGCGCGATCGCGACCCTGCTCAAGCTCACCTTCGGCACCGTGGCGGCCAGCCAGCTGTGCGCGGCGTTCGGCATCAGCGCCGGCACCTACGTGCTGCCGCCGCTGCCGCGCTGGATGGACTGGCCCTCGCTGCTGGTCGGCGCGCTGGGTTTCGCGATCCTGTTCCGCACGGCGCGGCGCGACTGGGCGGTGGTGGTGTGCGCGGTGGTCGTCGGCTACCTGGCCACGCGCTGGGGCGGCCTGCTGTCGACGGCGATCGCCGGTGCGCCGGTGGGCGTGTTCATCGGCGGGTTCCTGCTGGGCGCGATGGCCAACCTCTACGCACGCTACATGCACCGTCCCGGCGCGGTGGTGCGCGAGCCGGGCATCATCCTGCTGGTGCCCGGCAGCGTCGGATTCCGCAGCGTGTCCTACCTGTTCGAGCGCGATACGACGCTGGGCATGGACAGCCTGATCCTGCTGGTCACGCTGCTGATCTCGCTGGTGGCCGGTCTGCTGTTCGGCGATTTGCTGGTGTCGCCGCGGCGCTCGCTCTGAGCAAGCTTTGCCGGCGCCGCTCTTCCGGGCAGGCAGGCAAACAGGCGGCGTGCGTGCGCTGACGGCCAATGGGCTCCCGCGCCGGGGAAAGGTTTGGGCGAGCGTGTCGGGGCTTGTCTCGACCATCGTCCGGGCGATGGACCGGCGCTCAGTCGTCGACGCCCTCGTCTTCTCCGCCAGCGTCGTCCTGCTGCAGGTCCTTCAGCAACTGGAAGATCTCCCGGAACGCCCGCGGCGGCTTGTTCGCCGCGCGCTCGCTGCGTGCCTGGCGCACCAGCGAGCGCAGGTGCTGGCGGTCGATGGCCGGGTGTTCGGCGATCAGTGCGGCGGCGGCTTCGTCGTCCTCGAGCAGGCGTTCGCGCAGCGCCTCCAGCCGGTGCATGGCCGCGGTTTCCTGGCGCTGGCGCTCGCGGTTCTCGCCGAGTTCGGCGCGCACGCTGTCGAATACCGCGTCTTCGTGGCGGCGCATCTTCTTGGCGAGGAATGCCAGCTGGCGCTTGCGCGCGATGTGCGAGCTGATGCGCCGCACGTTGGCGATCTCTTCGCGAACGTCCTCCGGCAGGTCGAGTTTCGCCAGGCGGCTGGGGGGCAGCTCGACCAATTGGGTGGCGAGCGCCAGCACGGCCAGCGCCTCGCGGCGCTGCTGGGTGCGGCTGGGGCCGTAGTCCTGCTCGTCGAGTTCGGTCTGATTGCGGCTGCGGCTCGGGCTCACGGCTGTTCCAAAGGGTCGGGGCTGGCGGTATCCAGCGCAAAGCGGGGCAGCGACTGTCCGTCGACGTTGACGGTTTCGCTGAACATGGCGGCAGGCCGAACCCACAGGCCGCGCTCACCGTAGAGCGCGCGGTACACGACCAGTTCTTCCAGCGTTTCGCTGTGGCGGGCGACACCGAGTACCTGGTAGCGCTGGCCCTTGTAGTGTCGGTAGACGCCGGCGGCCGGTGGCATGCGCGCTCCTTTTGATTGCATCGGGGCGACCCCATGTGCGAAGAGTCGCGCGGAATCCGCCGCCCATTCTACCTGCCTGAAGGAACGCCCCGTGAGTGCAGCCGCCTTGTCCGCCGATACCAGCCAACAGGAACTCGACCGCCTGGCCGAGCTCGCCGAGGACGTGATCCGCCGCGCGCGTGCCGCCGGCGCCAGCGCGGCGGAAGTGGCGGCGAGTGTGGACAGCGGGCTCAACGTCAACGTGCGGCTGGGCGAGGCGGAGACCGTCGAGCACACGCGCGACCGCGGCTTCGGCCTGACCGTGTACTTCGGCCAGCGCAAGGGCACTGCGAGCACCGCCGATCTCAACGCGTCCTCGGTGCAGGCGACGATCGACCAGGCCTGCGCGATCGCGCGCTACACCGAAGCCGATCCCGCCGCGGGCCTGGCCGACCCGGCGCGCATGGCGACCCGGTTTCCCGATCTGGACCTGTGGCATCCGTGGCATGTCGACACCGCCGGGGCGATCGAACTGGGCCAGCGCATCGAGGCGGCCGGCCGCGCGCACGCGGGAATCACCAATTCCGACGGCGCCGCCGTGCAGGCGGGCCAGACCCTGTCGGTGTACGCCAATTCGCACGGCTTCGTCGGGCGCGAACGCAACACGCGGCACGCGCTCTCGCTTTCGCTGATCGCCGGCGAAGGCGACGGCATGCAGCGCGACTACTGGTACGACTCGGTGCGCGACGCGGGCGACTTCATGAGTCCGCAGGCGCTGGGCGACAAGGCCGCCGAGCGCACGCTCGCTCGGCTGAACTCGCGCGGCCTGGGCACGCGCCAATGCCCGGTGCTGTTCGTGCCGGAGCTCGCACGTGGGCTGATCGGGCACCTGGTCAGCGCGGTGAGCGGTGGTGCGCTGTACCGGCGTGCCAGCTTCCTGCTGGACCATGCAGGCAAGCGTGTGATGCCCGAATGGCTGAACATCGTCGAGCGCCCGTTCCTGCCGCGCGGCATGGGCTCGGGCGCATTCGACGCCGAGGGCGTGGCCACGGCCGACAGCGCCCTGATCGAGAACGGCGTGCTGGCACGCTACATCCTGGGCAGCTACTCGGCGCGCAAGCTGGGGCTGGAGTCGACCGGCAACGCCGGCGGCATCCACAACCTGCTGGTCGAGCCCGGCCAGGGCGATTTCGCAGCACTGCTCGAGCGCATGGGCACCGGCCTGGTGGTCACCGAGGTGATGGGTCAAGGCGTGAGTACGCTGACCGGCGACTATTCGCGCGGCGCGGCGGGCTTCTGGGTGGAGAAAGGGCAGATTGCCTATCCGGTGGAGGAGATCACCATTGCCGCCAACCTGCGCGACATGTTTGCGGGCATCGTCGCGGTCGGCAACGACGTGGACCGGCGCGCGCAGATCCTGTCCGGCTCGATCCTGCTGGACCGGATGACCATCGCCGGCCAGTAGGCCCTTTGCCTATGGCAACGCCGCGCGGCTTTGCTAGCATCGCCGCACCGGCACCGGGCCGGCGTCCCGAAGGCAAGAGGAGACACGCATGAGTGTTCCACCCGATTCCGTCGTCCCGCCCCCGCCGCCCACCGGCGAGCCGGTGCCGCCGCCCGAGCCGTTCGACTCGGCCGGCATGCCCAGCCACGAGGAGCGCCAGTGGGCGTTGTTCGCGCACCTGTCCGCGCTGCTCGGTGGCTTGCTCACGGGCGCCTTTGCCGGCCTGGGCTGCTTCATCGGCCCGCTGGTCATCTGGCTGATCAAGAAGGACACCATGCCCTTCGTCGACGACCAGGCGAAGGAAGCGCTGAACTTCAATATCACGCTGGCCATCGTCGGCGTGGTGCTGTTGCTGCTGACGCTGGTCACGTTCGGCGTCGGTGCGCTGCTGACGGTCCCGATCGGTATCCTGGTCGGCATCGCCTGGCTGGTGTTCACCATCATCGCAGCGGTCAAGGCGAATGAGGGGGAACGTTACCGCTACCCCTTCACGCTGCGATTGATCAAGTAAACACGAGGCGGGCTTCGGCCCGCTTCTGCTTTCAGGGAACAGGTGGCCGGCTGAAGCCCGCCACCAGCCGTCAATGCGTGCGATGGGCTGCGTAAAGCGCCAGCTCTTCGAGCAGGCCGGCGCCTGGTCCGAACGCGGCGATGGCCTGAAGCGCCGTAGCAGTGAGCTCCGCCAGGCGCGCGCGTGAAGCCTCCAATCCGATGATCGAAGGGAAGGTCGGCTTGTCGGCCGCCGCGTCCTTGCCGGCGGTCTTGCCGATCACTGCCGATTCGCCTTCTACGTCGAGGATGTCGTCGCGCACCTGGAAAGCCAGGCCCACGGCGGCGGCGTAGCGGTCCAGTGCCTCCACGGCCGCGGTGCCGGCACCGGTGGCGAGCGCGCCCAGTTGCACGGAGGTGCGGATCAGCGCGCCGGTCTTGCAGGCATGCATGTGTTCCAGTTCGGCCAGCGTGAGCTTGCGGCCCACCGCGGCCAGATCCAGCGCCTGGCCACCGGCCATGCCTTCGGCACCGCAGGCGCGGCCGAGTACACGCAGCATCTGCAGCGTGCGGGCGGCCTCGGTACCGGCGTGCGGGTCGTGCGCGAGTATCTCGAATGCGAGCGCCTGCAGCGCGTCGCCCGCGAGGATCGCCATGGCCTCGCCATAAACCACATGGCAGGTCGGGCGGCCGCGGCGCAGCGCGTCGTCGTCCATCGCCGGCAGGTCGTCGTGGACGAGCGAGTAGGCGTGGATCAGCTCCACGGCGCAGGCCGGAGCGTCCAGCTCGGCGCCATCGCTGCCCAGCGCATGGCCAGCCGCATAGACCAGCAGCGGGCGCAGCCGCTTGCCGCCGCCGAGCACGGCGTAGCGCATGGCGCTGTGCAGTTCCAAGGGCGGCTGCTGCTCGCTGGGCAGCACGCGCCCGAGCGCAGCGTCGGCGCGCGCGGTCAGCGCGAGCAGCCGGGGGCCGAGTTGGGACAGCGCGTCAGGACTCGGATTCGAAAGGTTCGGCGTCGTCGGGCGCATCGGGATCGAGCAGCAGGCGCACGCGCAGCTCGGCCTGGTCCAGGGCCTGCTGGCAGTGACGGTAAAGGCCGATGCCGCGCTCGAAGGAGGCCAGCGATTCGTCCAGGCTCAGCTCCCCGCCTTCCATGCGCGCCACCAGTTGTTCGAGCTCGTCCAGCGAGTGTTCGAAGTCGGCGACGGACGGGGTTTCCGCGGGGGCGGGAGCGGGTTTGGCCATGGGCCGCAACGCTAGCGCAGCGGGGGAGGGGAATCAATGTTTGGAGCCGAAGCACTTGTCTCTACCTCCACTGGCACACCCTTCTCCCTTGGGAGAGGTCGCCGACAGGTGGGGAGGGGTTCGGGCGAAGCAGGGTGAGCGCACTGGCCGAACCTCTCCCGGAGGTGAGAGGGGCTCAGCTTGCCCGCTGCCAGTGCGGGTGTGCGCCCAGTGCATCGAACAGCGCCGCGCCTCGTGCCGTCCGCCAGAGATCGGCGACCGCGACCAGTTCGTTTCCGGCATAGAGCAACGGGCAGGCCTCACGCTGCCAGGGCGGCAATGCGATCTGCTGGAACAGGTCGCGCAGTTCGCGGGAGTGCCGGTCGTCGGCGGGCCTGATGCGTTCGCCGCCCTGGCGCAGGCGCACGGTGAGCGGTGCGGGCAGGCGGGCGACCGGTTCGAGCACGAGTTGGCCGCCGTCCGGCAAGGCCAGCGCCTCGCCATGCCAGCAGCTGGTCCAGCTCGGCTCGACCGGTGGCCGTGGTGCGCGAGCCCACAGCCGTTCCTTCCAGATGTGCAGTTCCGCGCCCGGCCAGCGCACGCACGGCTGCTGGCCCGCGCGGGCATGGCACTGGCGCTGGATCTGCCGGCGCTGGGCGGCCGTGGGTGCGGAGAGCCCGCGTGCGTGCAGCCAATGGTCGAGCATGGGCTCGCGCAGGGCGGGATCGAGTGCGAGCCATGCGGTGGCATCGAGGCTGCCGGTCGTCACGTCGTGCAGTGCACCGAAGGCCTCGAGCCAACGTGTGCGCAGGCTTTCGTCGGCGGCCCGGCAGAGCGCGGCGCTGTGCAGGATCGAATCGATGGCCTGCGGGAAGTGCCGCCGCAGGCGCGGCAGGATCTCGTGGCGCAGGTGGTTGCGCGCCAGCATGGTGTTGCGGTTGGAGGGGTCCTCGATGCAGGGCAGGCGGTGCGCCTGCAGATACGCGCCCAGCACCTCGCGCGGCAGGGCGAGCAGCGGCCGCCAGAGCTGGCCGGCACCGAGCGGGCGGATCGCCCGCATGCCGCCCAGCCCCTGTGGGCCGGCACCGCGCAGCAGCTTGAGCAGCACCGTCTCGGCCTGGTCGTCGCGGTGATGGCCGAGCAACAGCCATTCGCCCGGCCGGATCGCTTGCGCGAAGGCGGCGTAGCGGGCGCGGCGCGCGGCGGCTTCCAGGCCGTCGCCCGAACCGCGCGGCACGTCCACCCGCAGCACCTGGCAATCGACCTCCAGCGTGGCGCAGAGCGCCTGCGCCTGCGCTGACCAGATGCCGCTGTCTGCGTGCAGGCCGTGGTCGACGTGCAGCGCGCGCAGGCCCCGCGCGCGGGCGTGCGGCAGCGCGGCGAGCGCGTGCAGCAGGGCGGTGGAATCGGGCCCGCCGCTGAAGGCCACGCACAGCGGAGCGTCCGGGTGCTCGTCGATGGCCTGGCTCAGCGCGTCCGGCAGCGTACGAGGGTTACTCACGGTTGGCCGGTTTCTTCTTGTTGCGCACGTAGAAGTGCTTGCCGTTGCCGACCTGGCGTTCTTCGGTCTGGAACAGGCCGATGGCGTTGACCAGGCCGCTCAGCTTGCCGTAGCCCCAGTTGCGCGAATCGAACTCCGGCGCGCGCTTGCTGACGATGCTGCCGATCGCCCCGAGCCCGGCCCAGCCCGAATCGTCGGCAGCGTCCTCGATGGCATTGCGCAGCAGGTTGACCAGCCGTGCGTCCTGGCGCAGATCCTGCGTGCTCTGGCGTGGCACCGGCTCGGCCGGCTTTTCCTGGCCGCTGTCCGTTTCGCCGAGCACGTCGGTATAGATGAAACGGTCGCAGGCGGCCACGAACGGGCCGGGCGTCTTGCGCTCCCCGAAGCCGTAGACAGTCAGGCCCGACTCGCGGATGCGCCGCGCCAGCGTGGTGAAGTCGCTGTCGCTGGAGACGATGCAGAAGCCGTCGAAGCGCCCGGTGTAGAGCAGGTCCATCGCGTCGATGATCATTGCCGAGTCGGTGGCGTTCTTGCCCTTGGTATAGCCGAACTGCTGGATCGGCTGGATCGACAGCGCGAGCAGCTGGTCCTTCCAGCCGCGCAGGTGGTTGTCGGTCCAGTCGCCGTAGGCGCGCTTGACGTGCGCGGTGCCGTAGCGGGCAACCTCTGCCAGCAGGCCCTCGGCCAGCGTGGGCTGGGCGTTGTCCGCGTCGATCAGCACGGCGAGCTTGGCGTGGTCGGCCATGGTGCGGGACTCCTCCAGGTACAGGCCTGGATAGTAAACCGCGGGCGCGGGTCTCCTTGCAGAAGGGCGCGTGCGCGACCGTGCAGTCCCTGGCCGAGGGCAACGCAGGCACCTACAGTTCAGCGGGCGAAGCTAAGCTCGATGCCCAGGCCGCTGGGGTCGGTAAGGAACAGCTGCACCTGGTGCGGCTCGTCCACTTCGTCGACCTCATAGGCCAGGGCGGCAGCATCCAGGCGGGCGCGGACGGCGGCGAGGTCGGTGCAGGCGAAGGCCAGATGGTTGAAATGGCCGGTCACGGCGGGCTGAGCATCGCCGGGACCGGCGATGCTCAGGTGCAGCACGTCGATCTCGCCGGCATACAGCCAGTAGCCGCGCGAGCCAGAGCGGAACGCCGGGCGAGGGCCCGGGCGCAGGCCGATCAGGTCGATGTAGAAGCAGCGCAGGCGTTCGATCATCGCCTCCGGCGCGCGGATGTTCGCGTGGGCGAGACCGCGCACGCCGGTCATCGGCTTATTCCTGGTAGGCGCCGTAGCTGCGCAGCCGCTGGTAGCGCTGCTTCAGCAGTTCGGGCTCGGCGATGGCTCCGAGCTCGTCGAGCTGGTTCATCAACACGGCCTTCAGGCGGATCGCCATCGAGCGCGGATTGCGGTGGGCGCCACCGAGCGGCTCGCGGATCACCTTGTCGACCAGGCCGAGCTCGTGCAGGCGCGGGGCGGTCATGCCCAAGGCCTCGGCGGCGTCCCGGGCCTTGTCCTGGCTCTTCCACAGGATCGAGGCGCAGCCTTCGGGCGAGATCACCGAATAGGTCGAGTACTGCAACATGTTGACGCGGTCGCCCACGCCGATCGCCAGCGCGCCGCCGGAGCCGCCTTCGCCGATCACCGTGCAGACGATCGGCGTCTTCAGGTCGGCCATCTCCAGCAGGTTGCGGGCGATCGCCTCGCTCTGGCCGCGTTCCTCCGCGCCCACGCCCGGATAGGCGCCTGGGGTATCGATGAAGGTCAGCAGCGGCAGGCCGAAGCGCTCGGCCATCTTCATCAGGCGCAGCGCCTTGCGGTAGCCCTCCGGACGCGGCATGCCGAAGTTGCGACGGACCTTGGTCTTGGTGTCGCGGCCCTTCTGGTGGCCGATGATCATCACCGGCCGGCCGCTGATGCGGCCCAGGCCCCCGACGATGGCTGCATCGTCCGCGTAGGCGCGGTCGCCAGCGAGCTCCTGGAACTCCTCGCAGATCACGCCGACGTAGTCGAGCGTGTAGGGCCGCGCCGGATGGCGCGAGAGCTGGGTGATCTGCCAGGAGTTGAGGTTGCGGAAGATCTCCGCGGTCTTGATCTTCAGCTTCTCGCGCAGGCGCGCGACTTCCTCGTCGATATTGAACGCCTGGCCATAGCTGGCGTGGCGCAGCTCTTCGACCTTCGCTTCCAGTTCGGCGATCGGTTGTTCGAAATCGAGGAAGTTTGGGTTCATTCGCGGCGGTTCGTGACGCTGAAGCGGGGCAGTATAGCCGGGGTGGGTGGAAAGGCGGGAACGGGGGCGTATGGGCCCAAGGGCCGCTCGCGCTGAGCGTAGCGCAGCGGAGAAGAAGGCCGTCTGCGGTGGGGCGGCCCTCGGCCTCGGCCATGCGGCCTACGCTCGGGATGAACGTATTTCCTGGTTCCCTCTCCCCCCCGGAGAGGGTGCCCGCCAGGGCGGGTGAGGGTTCGGGCGCAGCGGAATGCCCGGCACGCTCGAATCCTCACCCCGACCCTCTCCCGGAGCCAAAGGGGCTTCGGATCAGGCCTCGGTTTTGATGATCCTGAGCTTGGCCGCCTCCACCCAGGACAGTCCGCGCAGGGCGCGCAACAGGTCGGGAATGGCGTTCACGCGCCAGTCCTCGCCCAGTTCCAGATCGGCCTGGGCGTCGCGGTTGTGGTAGCCGTGCAGGATCACGGTGGCGCGGCCGCCGCGGTAGCCGGCCAAGGTCTGCTTGAGCTCCTGCTCGAAACCCGGACCGATGCCGTTGAGCTTGACCCTGAGCGCGCGCGCGTGGCGCCGGCAGGCGTCGGCCAGGGTCATGGCGCCGCGGGCGCGCAGCTGAAAACCGCCACCGGAGAAATCGTCGATGCGCAATCCGCCCTCGACGATCAGCATCTCGTCGCGGGTGAGCAGGGGTGCCACCTGCTGGTAAAGCTCACCGAAGAAACTCACCTCGATCGTGCCGGTGCCGTCTTCCAGCCGCACGAAGGCGTCGCTGTCCCCCCGCTTGCGCACGGCGGTGACCATGCCGGCGACGGTCCAGGGTGTGTCCGGGCCGCGTCGGAAGCGGTTCTCCTCGCCGTCGTTCTTGCGCGTTTTCGGCGGCTGGTAGCGGTCGCCGATCTCGCCCAGCGGGCAGGTGGAAAGCTGGGCCAGCTCCTCGCGCCATGGGTCGGTAGGGTGGCCGGAAAGGTAGTGGCCAAGCGTCTCGCGCTCGCCTTGCAGCTTCTGCTCCAGCGGCCATTCGGGCGCGGTCGGCAGATCGATCTGCACCGCCGGCGTGCTGGTACCCATCAGCGCGCCGAACATGTCGTTCTGGCCAGACTGCTTGTCGCGCAGGTGCTGCTCGGCGGCCTTGATCGCGTCGGGCAGCTGCAGCATCAGGCTGGCGCGGTTGGGGGCCAGCGCGTCCAGGCTGCCGGAGAGGACCAGGGCTTCGAGCACGCGGCGGTTGAGCTTGGCCGAATCGACCCGGCGGCAGAAGTCCGCGAGGTCGGTGTAGGGGCCGCCGCGCCGCCGCTCCTCGACGATCGACTCGCAGGCGCCTTGCCCGACGCCCTTGATCGCGCCAAGGCCGTAGCGGATGACCTTGGGCTCCACCGCCACGAACATGAAGTTCGAGGCGTTCACGTCCGGCGGCAGGATGGTCAGGCCGATCGCGCGCGACTCGTCCAGGAACGTCACCGCCTTATCGGTGTTGTCCATGTCCGAGGAGATCGTCGCGGCCATGAACTCGGCCGGGTAGTGCGCCTTCAGCCATGCGGTCTGGTAGGAGACCAGCGCGTAGGCGGCCGCGTGCGACTTGTTGAAGCCGTAGCCGGCGAATTTCTCCATCAGGTCGAAGATGGCGTCGGCCTTGTCGCCTGGGAGCCCGTCTTTTGCGGCACCCTCGCGGAAGGTCGCGCGGTGCTTGACCATCTCCTCGACTTTCTTCTTGCCCATCGCGCGGCGCAGCAGGTCGGCGCCGCCGAGCGTGTAGCCGCCGACGATCTGCGCCATCTGCATCACCTGCTCCTGGTAGACCATGATGCCGTAGGTCTCTTTCAGGATCGGCTCGACGCGCGGGTCGGGGTACTCCACGTCCTCGCGGCCGTGCTTGCGCGCCACGAAGCTGGGGATCAGGTCCATTGGGCCAGGGCGGTACAGCGCCACCAGCGCGACGATGTCGCCGAAGCGGTCGGGCCTGGCGTCCTTGAGCATGCGCTGCATGCCGGATGATTCGAGCTGGAAGACTGCGACCGTCTGCGCGCGCTTGAGCAGCTCGTAGGTCGGGGCGTCGTCCAGCGGCAGGGCGGCGATGTCCAGCGGTTCCTCGCCGCTCTTGGCGCGGCGTTCGTTGATCGCCTTCACCGCCCAGTCGATGATGGTGAGCGTGCGCAGGCCGAGGAAGTCGAACTTCACCAGGCCGACCGCTTCGACGTCGTCCTTGTCGTACTGCGTCACCACGCCACCGCCGCCCGGCTCGCAGTACAGCGGCGCGAATTCGGTCAGTGGCCTGGGGCCGATCACCACGCCGCCGGCGTGCTTGCCGGCGTTGCGGGTGAGGTTCTCCAGCTTCAGCGCCAGGTCGATGAGCGTGCGCGCTTCCTCGTCCTGCTCGTAGAGCTCGCAGAACTCGCGCACTACGCGGTCGGGTTCCTTCTTCGACTTGTCCGAGCGGCCGAGCGCGTCGGACAGCGTGAGGTCCAGCGGTCGCGGCGGGATCAGCTTGGCGATGCGGTCGACCTGGTTGTAGCCCATGCCGAGCACGCGGCCGGAGTCGCGCAGCACGGCCTTCGCCGCCATCGAGCCATAGGTGATGATCTGGCTGACATGGTCGCGGCCGTACTTGCGCGCCACGTAGTCGATCACCTCGTCGCGGCGGTCCATGCAGAAGTCGATGTCGAAGTCGGGCATCGACACGCGCTCGGGATTCAGGAAGCGCTCGAAAAGCAGGTCGAACTGCAAAGGGTCGAGGTCGGTGATCTTCAGCACCCAGGCCACCAGGGAGCCGGCACCCGAACCACGGCCGGGACCGACCGGGATGCCGTTGTGCTTACCCCAGTTGATAAAGTCGGCCACGATCAGGAAGTAGCCGGGGAAGCCCATCCGGATGATGACGTCGAGCTCGCGCTCCAGTCGGGCCTCGTAGTCGGCCAGCGTGTAGCCGGGCGCCAGTGGGTTGGCCTCAAGGCGTTCCTTCAGGCCCGCGCGCGCGGTCTCGCGGATGTAGCTGTCGAGGTCGTAGCCTTCGGGCACCGGGAAGTCGGGCAGATAGTAGGTGCCGAACTTGAGTTCCAGGTTGCAGCGCTTGGCCAGCTCGACCGTGTTTTCCAATGCTTCCGGCAGGTCGGCGAAAAGTTCGGCCATCTGCGCCGGGGATTTGAGGTACTGCTGGTCGGAGTAGTCGCGCGGGCGCTTCGGGTCGGCCAGTACGCGGCCCTGGTGTATGCACACGCGCGCCTCGTGTGCCTCGAAGTCGTCCTGCTTGAGGAAGCGCACGTCGTTGCTGGCCAGCAGCGGCAGGCCGAGCCCATCGCCCAGCGCCAGCGCAGCCGTATTCCAGGATTCCTCGCCTTCGCGGCCGCAGCGGGTCAGTTCCAGGTACAGGCGATCGGGAAACAGCCGTGCGAGCGGCTGCAGGCGTGCGATGCCGGCATCCACGCCCTGGCTTATCGCGACGCGCCCGACCTCGCTCTCGCGGCCGAGCAGGGCGATCAGCCCGCCGGTGGAGTCGTGTGTCAGCCAGCCCGCCTCGACCAGGGCCTTGCCGCCGTGCTGGCCTTCACGCCAGGCGCGCGAGACCAGCCGCGACAGGTTGAGGTAGCCCTCGCGGTCCTGGCACACCACGGTCAATCGCCAGGGACGCGGGTCGTCGGGCGAGCCGATCCACAGGTCGCAGCCGCCGATCGGCTTGACGCCCGCCGCGTTGCACGCCTTGTAGAACTTCACCAGGGCGAACATGTTGCTGTCGTCGGTCAGTGCCACTGCCGGCATGCCTTCGCGCACGCAGGCATCGACCAGCGCCTTGATGCGGATGGTCGAATCGACCAGCGAATATTCGCTGTGCAGGTGGAAATGGACGAAGCGCGCGGACATGCAGACCCTGGGTGCTCTCATCCATTCTACGCAGCCGGCGCCACCCGGTCACCGAATCAGGGCGGGGGTCGCCTCTTGCCGTGCGCAGGCACACGGTGCACCGGCTTGCCAGCGACCGCCAGCTGCTTTCGGCGACGCTCATCCGCCTGTGAACAGGCGCAAACGGACCGGGGCACCCACGGTTAACCGTGAAGGCTACGCTGCGGCGCCCGTTTCCCACAAGCCTGGAAGCGGCGCCGCTGCGGTTGCATCAGTGGACGAAGAACCGCTCGTTGTCCTCGTTCCACTCGACGTAGTGGTCGAAACCGTTGGTTTCCAGCGGGTGCCGGTCATAGTCGGCATGGGGGTGGAGGCCAGCGGCCGGCGGATGGGTCCCGCCCGGCTCGACGATGGGCGCGGCAGTAGGCGCGGAGAACGGCTTGAGGGCAGAGCGCACGTGGAAGAAGCGCGACAACATGGCACGACTCCTGCGGAGGGGTTTTCCGCGGTGGAGGACGACGGCGTCCGTGCGAACGCTGGAAGAGGCCGCATGGCGCTCTTGTCCATGCGGATAGGATGCGCCACTTCCGCCGAAAGTTGCATAGACCGATGGCCTATTTTTTTGGACTCGTGCTGTTGCGTGCGCATGTCTGCATGCGCCAGCCCGCGCCAGGCGCTGCTCAGGAGCCTGGCGCCGCGGCCTGGGGTTCCAGCAGCAGCGCGTTGATTTCGGCCAGCAGGCTGTCGAGCATGTCTTCGCCGTAACCGACGTGCACGTGCGCCACCGTGCCGTCCCTGCGCAGCATGACCATCACCGGGATGCCGCCTTCAGCACCGTAGGGCTTGCCGATGTCGCCGTGGCGATCCCAGGTGGCCAGCACGCCCGGTGCCTGCTGTCGCAACACGCGGCTGGTGTGGCGGAACACGTCGCGGTCTTCCTCGTAGTTGATCAGCACCACCTGCAGCGGCAGGTGCTTCTGGTCGGCGACGTTCTGCAGGGTGGCCAGTACCGGCATCTCCTTCATGCAGTAGCCGCACCAGGTGGCCCAGAAGCTGAGCACCACGACCTTCCCGCGCAGGTCCGGCACGCTCAGCACGTGGCCGCGCAGGTCCGAGCCGAGCGCCGCCGGTGCGGCCGTGCCCGGCTGCAACGCTGCGTGGGCACCGGAAGGCGCCAGCGCCAACAGGGCCGGCCCGAGCAGGGCCAGCAAGAAATGGCGAAGCATGTGCGTGTCTCCCCCTCACAGGCCACCACGCGGTGCGTGGTCGGAACGACCCGGCCCCCCGGGCCGTGCCGCCGGCCATCGTATGTCAGAACAGCGTGCCTTGGTCGAACAGCAGCCTGACCGGGGCGAAGCTGCGCCGGTGCGCGGGGCAGGGGCCGAGCTGCTTGAGCGCGGCCAGGTGTTCGGGGGTCGAGTAGCCCTTGTGGCTGGCGAAGCCGTAACCCGGGTGATGGCCATCCATGATGCACATGAGGCGGTCGCGGGTGACCTTGGCGATGATCGAGGCCGCGCTGATGGCCGGCTCCAGCGCATCGCCACCGACGATCGCGCGGCCTGGGCAGGGCAGCGCCCTGGGCAACTGGTTGCCGTCGACCAAGGCCTCGTGCGCAGCCAGCTTCAGGCCCGCCACGGCGCGGCACATGCCGGCCATGGTCGCCTGGTAGATGTTGATGCGGTCGATCTCCTCCACCTCGACCAGTACCACGTGCCAGGCCAGCGCACGCTCGACGATCTGCGCATAGAGCGCTTCGCGGCGGGCCTCGGTGAGTTTTTTGGAATCGTCCAGGCCGCGTATGCGTCGACGCGGGTTGAGGATCACCGCAGCCACCGCCAGTGGGCCGGCAAGCGGACCGCGACCGGCTTCGTCGACGCCGGCGATCAAACGCGCGATTTTCGGCGAAGGCTGGATGTGTGCTGGTGCCGGAGCGTCCATTACCGGGCTACCGCATAGCACGTTCGCTTGCTCTCCCCTCCGGGGAGAGCATTGAGGTGAGGGACCAAGGCTTGCAGGGAGGTCCATCGAAACGCCCTTCGTGGCCGCTTTGTCGCTGGAGCGGCCCCTCACCCCAGCCCGCTCCGCGGAAGGGAGAGGTAGCACGGCGGTGGATTCGTCGAGCTCGTCAGGACGCACGAGGAGCCTCCAGCAATTCGGCCACGCCCGCCGCCGCGCGTTCACCGGCGCCACCTGCTTCAGCTCCGCGCAGCGCCCGGTGCAACTGCTCGAACGCCGCGACCACCTTGCCGCGTCGCTCGCTGTCGGCGAACAGCGCGAGGGTCGCCTCGGCCAGGTTCGGTGCCGTGCAGTCGTCCTGCATCAGTTCCGGGACCAGCTTTTCCTCGCCCGCCAGCCCGCAGGCGCGCGCGAGGATATTGGGCAGCGCGTACACGTCGGTCTTGAGCATGTTGAACGCGCGCGCGATGCGGTAGCTCCACGGCGAGACGCGATAGCCCACCACCATCGGCCGCTTGGCCAGCATGGCTTCCAGCGTCGCCGTGCCGGAAGCGAGCAGCACCACGTCGGCGGCGAGCATGGCCTCGTGCGCGTGGCCGTCGAGCAGCAGCGGCGCGCCCGCGTCGCGCGGTCCCTTCGACAGCATCGCCTTCAGCCGCGTATGCACTTGGGGGTTTGCCGCCGGAATCACGATCCGCAGGCCGGGCAGCGCGGCGCCGATCCGACGCGCCGCGTCGATGAAGATGGCGCCCAGCCGTTCGATTTCCGAGGGGCGGCTGCCCGGCAGCACGGCCAGCACCGGTGCGTCCTGCGGCAACTGCAGGACGTCGCGCGCGCCGACCCGGTCGGAGACCAGCGCGAAGCGGTCGGCCAGCGGATGACCGACGAAGCGGGCGTCGACGCCGTGGCGGGCGTAGATCGGCGGCTCCATCGGGAACAGGCACAGCACGCGGTCGGCGCTCAGGCCGATCTTCTCCGCGCGCTTTTCGCGCCAGGCCCAGACCGAGGGGCTCACGTAGTGCACGGTGCGCACGCCGGCTTCCTTGAGGCGACGTTCCACGCCCAGGTTGAAGTCCGGCGCGTCGATGCCGACGACCACGTCAGGGCGCGCCTCGAGCAGCCGCTGCACCAGCGCCTTGCGCAGGCGCAGCAGGCGCGGCAGGTGCCGGACCACTTCGGCGAAGCCCATCACCGAAAGCTCGTGGATGTCGTACCAGGACGGGAAGCCCTCCCGTTGCATGCGCGCGCCGCCGATGCCGACGAAACGCGCATCTGGATAGCGCCTGCGCAAGGCAGCGAGCAGCTCGGCACCTAGCTGGTCGCCGGAATCTTCGCCGGCGATGAGGGCGATGAGGGGGGAGAAGCTCATGGGGCGGAAGTGTAGCGGCGCGAGCTGCGTGGGTCACCGCAAGAGCGGTCTCTCACCCGCGCCTCTCTCCGGCAGCCTCTCCCCAAGGGACCGGGCAAAGGCGAGCCTTGCAGGTGGCTTCGCTCAACGGGCCAGCGATCGCTCGCTGCGGTCCAGGAACGCCAGCATCTGGCGCACGTCCTCGCTGTCCCGCGCCTGGCCTTCCAGTTGCGCGCGTGCCTCGGGCAGCGACAACCCTGCCATGTACAGCGTGCGATAGGCGCGCTTGATCGCCGAGATGCGCGGCGCATCGAAGCCTCGGCGCTTGAGGCCTTCACTGTTGATGCCGCGCGGCCGGCCGTGCTGCTCGTTGGCCATCATCACGAAGGGCGGAACGTCGGAGCCGACCAGGCAGCCCATGCCGATGAAGGCGTGGGCGCCGACCTTGCAGAACTGGTGCACGCCGGCGTAGCCGGAAATGATCACCCAGTCGCCGATCTCCACGTGGCCGGCCAGCGCCGAATAGTTGGAGAACACCACGCGGTTGCCGACCTGGCAGTCATGTGCGATGTGCACGTAGGCCAGCAACCAGTTGTCGTCGCCGATGCGGGTGATGCCGCCGCCCTCGCCGGTGCCGCGGTTGATGGTGACGAATTCGCGGATCAGGTTGCGGTCGCCGATCACCAGTTCGGTACGCTCGCCGGAAAATTTCTTGTCCTGTGCCGCGCCGCCGATCGAGGCAAACTGGCTGATCCTGTTCTCGCGGCCGATCTTCGTGGGCCCCTCGATCACCACGTGCGGACCGATCACCGTGCCTTCGCCGATCTCCACGTCCGCACCGATCACGCTGTAGGCGCCGATGGCGACGTTTCTGCCGATGACGGCGCCGGGATCGATCTGCGCGGTGGGATGGATCATTTGTCCGCCCTCGCCGCGCACATCAGCTCGCAGCTGGCCACTTCCTTGCCCTCGACCAGCGAGCGGGCGACGAACAGGCCCATGCCGCGCATCAGGCGCTTGAGCGAGACTTCCAGGCGCAGCTGGTCGCCCGGCACCACCGGTGCGTTGAAGCGCGCATTGTCGACCTTGGCCAGGTAGAACAGCGGACTGCCCTGGTCACCCTTCATGCGGCTGGAGATCTGCGTCAGCAGGCCGGCGGCCTGCGCCATCGCCTCGACGATCAGCACGCCCGGCATCACCGGGTGGCCGGGAAAGTGGCCGAGGAAGAAATGCTCGTTGATGGTCACGTTCTTCAGCGCCACCACGCTCTTGTCCGGGACCAGTTCGATCACGCGGTCGACCAGCAGGAACGGATAGCGGTGCGGCAGCAGTTGCTGGATCTGCTCCACGTTGACCGGCAGGGCCCACGTCGCGGGGGTATCACTCATCGTTACTGTCCTTCTCCAGCGCCGCCAGGCGGCGCGCGTACTCATCCAGGTGCTTGAAACGGGCGGCGTTCTTGCGCCACTGGCGGTTGTCCTGCAGCGGCACGCCCGAGGAATACTCGCCCGGTTCGCGGATCGAATGCGTGACCAGGCTCTTGGCGGTAATGGTAACCCCGTCGGCCAGTTCCAGATGGCCCAGCACGCCGGCATTGCCGCCGATCTGGCAATAGCGGCCGATCTTCGCGGTGCCGGCCACCGCGGCGCAACCGGCCATGGCAGTGTGCGCGCCGATGTGGACGTTGTGGGCGATCTGGATCTGGTTGTCCAGGCGCACGTCCTCTTCCAGCACGGTGTCCTCCAGTGCGCCACGGTCGATCGTGGTATTGGCGCCGATCTCGCAGTCATCGCCGATGCGAACGCCGCCGAGCTGTGGAATCTTGACCCAGTGGTCCTGCTCGAAGGCCAGGCCGAAGCCGTCCGAACCGATCACCGCGCCTGGGTGCACCAGCACGCGCTTGCCCAGCGTGACCCGGATGACCAGCGTGACCCGCGCAACCAATCGCGATTGCGCGCCCACCGTGCAATCGGGACCGACGATGCAGTGCGGGCCGAGCACGGCGCCATCCTCGACCACCGCGCCGTCCTCGATCACGCAATGCGGCCCGATGCTGGCGCTTGCGCTGACCCTGGCGCTGTTGGCGACCACCGCGCTGGGATGAATGCCGCGCGGCGCGGTGGGCAGGCGTTCGAACACTGCGGCGATCTTGGCGTAGGCGACGTAGGGGTCGGCGGCAACCAGCGCCGCGGTAGGGCAGTCTCCGATGCTCTCCTGGCGCAGCACCACGACGCCGGCCCGGGTCGCCTTCAGCTGCGCCGCGTACTTGCTGTTGGACAGGAAGCTGAGCTGGTCGGGCTGCGCCGCCGCCAGCGTACCCACGCCGCCGATCCGCCGCGCGCCGTCGCCGTGGAAGGCGAGGCCGAAGCGGTCGGCCAGTTCGGCCACCGTGTAGTTGTGCTCGCTCATGCGCGCTCCTCTGGGCAGGGCATTGTAGGCGAGGCCGATGGGCGGAACGACTGCCGGGTGACGGCGGACGCCCTGGGTCCTGCGGGGCGGCCACAAACAAAAACGCGGCCGGTGGGCCGCGTTTTCGATCTGCATGGCTGGCCGGTCAGAACTGGCTGCCAAAGGTGAACTGGATGCGCTCCTCGTAATGCCGGTCCTCCGGCTTGGAGCGGATCGGCGTGGCGAAGTTGATGATCAGCGGGCCGATCGGTGCCTGCCACTGCAGCGCGATGCCCGCCGAGGCGCGCAAGTCGCTGGCATTGAAGGACTGGTAGTTGCGGAAAGCATTGCCGACGTCGACGAACGCCGACACGCGCGCGGTGTTGATGTCCTTGAGGAACGGCAGCGGGATGAACACCTGCGCCGTGCCCAGTACCTTGAAGGCGCCGCCGATCGGCTGGGCGTACTGGTAGTAGCCGTTGGAGCAGGTGCCGTTGGCGTTGGGCACGCTGGAGGCGCCGTTGGCACCGATACACACCTTCGGGCCCAGCGTGTTGTCCTGGAAGCCGCGCACGTCGCGCACGCCGCCGGAATAGAAGTTCTCCCAGAACGGGAAGTCGTAGGGCTGGCCGGCCTTGTAGTCGCCGAAGCTGCGGCTGTAGGTCTGGCTGCCGTAGCTGTCGCCGTAGCCCACCTGGCCGTCCAGGTACAGCACGAAACCGCCGCCGACCGGCCAGTAGTGGTTGGCCTCGCCCATGAACTTCCAGTACTGCACGGTCGAGCCGGGCAGGGCGATCTCGGTGCTGGCCGAAAGCAGGCCGCCACGCGTGGGCGCCCAGTAGCCGTTGCGGGTGTCGTGGTTCCAGCCCAGCGTTGCGGTCCAGGTGTGGATGGTCTTGTTGCCGATCGCGTTCTGGTAATCGACCAGTACCTGCGGGGTGATGCCCGGGAAGGTGTTGATCTTGTTGCTCGACAGGCCAAGGCCCACGCGCAGCCCGTCGGTCTCGCTGATCGGGATGCCCAGGTAGCTGGAGAAGGACTTGGTGCTGTTCTCGTAATTGGCGAAGTCCGTATTGCCGTAATCGGTCTTCGAATAGCTGGCGTTGTAGCCGATGCCGATGCCGTTGTCGGTCAGGTACGGGTTGTAGTAGCTGGCGGTGACGCGCGAGTAGTAGGAGCTGTGCTCGGCGCCCACGCTGAAGCTGTCGCCGGTGCCCAGGAAGTTGTTCTGCGACACCGAGGCGTTGAGGATGATGCCCGAGTACTGCGAGTAGCCCACGCCGAACATCAGGCTGCCGGCGGACTGCTCCTCCACCTTCACCGTCACGTCGACCTGGTCTTGCGTGCCGGGTACGCGCTGCTTGTCGATGTCGACCTTCTTGAAGTAGCCCAGGCGCTGCAGGCGGATCTTGGAGCGATCGATTGCCGCCTGCGAGTAGAAGCTGCCCTCGAGCTGGCGCATCTCGCGGCGCAGCACGTCGTCCTCGGTGCGCGTATTGCCCTGGAACACCACCCGGCGCACGTACACGCGCTGGCCCGGCTCGATGTAGAAGGTCATGTCGACCGTGCGCTTTTCCTTGTCAAGCTTCGGGATCGGCGTGACCTTGGCGTAGGCATAGCCGATGTTGGCGAGCACGCCCTTGATGGTGTCGGAGGTCGCCTCCACCGCTTTGCGGTTGAAGGTGTCGCCCTTCTTGACGAACACCAGCTTGCGCAGCAGATCCTCCGACAGGATCAGCTCGCCCAGCAGGTGCACGTCCGAGACGGTGTAGATCTCGCCTTCCTTGATGCTGGCGGCGATGTACATCGTGCGCTTGTCCGGCGCGATGGTGACCTGCGTCGAGTCGACCCCGAAATCGGCGTAGCCGCGGTCCATGTAGTAGGACTGCAGCTTCTCCAGGTCGCCGGAGAGCTTCTCACGCGAGTACTGGTCGTTCTTGGAGTACCAGGACATCCAGTTGGTGGTGCCCGACTCGAAGTCGTCGCGGATCTGCTTGTCGGTGAACGCGGTATTGCCGACGATGTTGATCTGCTTGATCTTGGCCGCCTTGCCCTCGCGGATCTCGACGTCGATCGCCACACGGTTGCGGTCCAGCCGTGTCACGTGCGGATCGACCGAGACATTGTACTTGCCGCGGTTGTAGTACTGCCGGATCAGTTCCTGCTGCACGCGGTCCAGCGCCAGCCGGTCGAAGGTCTCGCCCTCGGACAGCCCGATTTCCTTCAGGCCCTTGCGCAGGTCCTCTTCCTTGATGTCCTTGTTGCCGCGCAGGGTGAGCTTGGCGATGGACGGACGCTCGACCACCTTGATCACCAGGATGTTGCCCTCGCGCGCGAGCTCGACGTCGCTGAAGAACTTGGTGTCGTAGAGGGCGCGGATGGCGCGCGCGGCCTCGTCGTCGGTCAGGTGGTCGCCCTTGTTGACCGGCAGGTAGTTGTAGACGGTGCCGGCCGAGATGCGGTTGAGGCCATCGATGCGGATGTCGGAGACGACGAACGGCTCGAACCCCGCCAGGGCGTTCGCGGAGAGGGAGGCAAGCAGGAGCAGGGCGGCGATACGCTTCATCGTCGATTCCGGTGGGTTATTCCGACGGCCGGCCGCGAGGCCGTTCCGAGCATGAGCCATGAGGGAAGGAGCAGAACCCCGTCCCGGAACGCATCCGCACCCGTCACGGGCGTCGCCGCCGCCGCTGGGCCAATAGCCACTGGAACGGGCGTGCGCGTCACGAAAGCAGGGTGCGGTGTATGTCGTTGTAGAAAGCCAGCCCCATCAGCGTGAACAGCAGGACCAGGCCGATGTACTGGCCGATCATCTGGGTCCGCTCGCTTACCGGGCTGCCTTTGACCAACTCGATAAGGTAATACAGCAGGTGACCGCCGTCCAAGATCGGGATCGGCAGCAGGTTGAGGATCGCCAGGCTCAGCGACACCAGCGCCAGGAAGTTGAGGAACCAGGGCAGGCCCATCTGCGCCGACTGGTTGGCGACCTGGGCGATGCCGATCACGCCGGACAGATTGCTGGTGGAGGCCTGCCCGGTGACCATCTTGCCGATCATGGTGAAGGTCTGGCGGGTCGTGTCCCAGGTCGAGCCCAGTGCCGCGCCGAGTGCCCGGACCGGGCCGTAGCGGCGCATTGCGCTTTGTGCCGGGACCGAGCCGATGCCGACCGACCAGCGCGCCGGCTGGCCCTCGAGCGATTCGTAGCGCGCGACCACCGGCAAGTGCAGGGTCTGCTCGCCCCGGCGCACGGTGACGTCGAGGCGCGGCGATTTCACCGCTGCGCCCGCGACCGCTTCGGCGAACGCATTGAAATCAGCCACCGGCTTGCCGTTGACCGCCAGCAGCGTGTCCCCGCTGCGCATGCCGGCCTGCGCGGCCGGCTGGCCGGGCATCACCGTGGCGGCTATCGCCGGCGGCGGTGCGAGTTTCAGGCCCAGCGCGTCGAAATACTTGTCGATGCTGCGGCCGGCCGGCAGCTGCTGCAGCGGGAGCAGTACGTCGCGCTGGCTGCCGTCGCGGCCCCTGACCACCAGCGGCAACGGCTCGCGGCCGAGCAGGGCGGTGGCGATGTCGTCCATCGCATCGCTCATGGTGTCCACCGGCTCGCCATCGACGCGCAGCAGACGGTCGCCGGACTGGATGCCGGCGGTGGCGGCCAGGCTGCCGGGCGTGGCGGTCACCACCGGCGCCGCGTCGGGGCGGCCGAGCATGAACATCAGCCACAAGGCCGCCACCGCAAAGATCAGGTTGAAGCCCGGTCCGGCGACGACGATCGCGATGCGCTTCCACACACTCTTGCCCGTGAACTCGACGGGGCGCAGCGCGGGGTCCACCTCTCCCTCGCGCGCGTCGAGCATCTTCACGTAGCCGCCGAGCGGAATCATCGCGACCTGGTACTCGGTGCCATCGCGGCCGACACGCTTCCACACCGCACGGCCGAAACCCACGGAGAAGCGCAGCACCTTGACGCCGCAGCGGCGCGCGACCCAGTAGTGGCCGAACTCATGGAAGGTCACCAGCACGCCCAGCGTGACCAGCAACCAGAACACCGAGCCGAAGAAGGGATTCATCGAAAACCTGGGGATTTACTTCTCTGTCCGAGCTTATCAGCAAGCCGTGCGCAACTTCCGCCGCGCCACTGAACGGGCCTGCGCATCACGTTCGCGCAGCGCCTGGACATCGACCACGGGCTGCGCCGGCAGTTCCGCAAGCACGCCCTCGACCAGGTCGGCGATCGACAGGAACGGCAGCGCTCCGGCCAGGAAGGCCTCCACGGCGACCTCGTTGGCCGCATTGAGGATGGCCGGGGCATCGCCACCCTCGCGCAAGGCGGCGAAGGCCAGCGCCAGGCAGCGGAAGGTCTCGAGGTCGGGTTTCTCGAACGCCAGCGGGGCGCAGGCGGCCAGGTCCAGCGGGGCCACGCCCGCCTCGATGCGCTCCGGCCAGGCCAGCGCGTGGGCGATCGCCGTGCGCATGTCCGGGTTGCCCAGCTGGGCGAGCACGGAGCCGTCGGCGTACTCGACCATCGAGTGGATCATGCTCTGCGGATGCACCACTACCTCGATGCGGTCGGGAGCCGCGCCGAACAGGTGGTGGGCCTCGATCACCTCCAGGCCCTTGTTCATCAGGGTGGCCGAGTCGACCGAGATCTTGCGGCCCATGACCCAGTTCGGATGCTTGCAGGCCTGATCGGGCGTGACGCTGGCGAGCTCGGCGCGTCCCTTGCCGCGGAACGGGCCGCCGGAGGCGGTCAGGATCAGGCGGCGCACGCCGTGGGCGTCGAGATCAGGCCGGCCGCCGGGCAGGCACTGGAAGATCGCGTTGTGCTCCGAGTCGACCGGCACCAGTTCGCCGCCGCCCTCGCGCAGTGCGGCCAGCAGCAAGGGGCCGGCCATCACGATCGATTCCTTGTTGGCCAGCAGCAGCCGCTTGCCGGCGCGGGCGGCGGCCAGGGTCGATTCGAGCCCGGCCGCGCCGACGATCGCGGCGACCACGGTGTCGCACAGCGGACCCGCCGCGGCGGCGGTGATCGCGTCGTCGCCGCTGGCTACCTCGCAACGCACGCCGGCGTTGGCGAGCTGGCGGGCGAGCGCACCTTCCATCGCCGGGTCGGCGACGATCGCAAGCTTCGGCCGATGCGCCACGCAGGCGGCCACCAAGGCCTCGACGTTGCGATTGGCGACCAGCACGCTTGCACGGAAGCGTTCGGGGTGGCGGGCGATCACGTCCAGCGTGCTGCCGCCGATCGAACCGGTGGCGCCGAGCACAGCGACGCGGCGGGGCATGGCGGTAGTCATAGACCCAGCAGCAGCTTGCCCAGCGCGAACACCGGCACGGCGGCGAACACGCTGTCCATTCGATCGAGCAGGCCGCCGTGGCCGGGGAACATGCGTCCGGAATCCTTCACCTGCGCGTGGCGCTTCATCAGGCTCTCGATCAGGTCGCCGACCACCGAGGCGGCCACCGTCAGTACCGCCAGCAGCGCCAGCGCCAGCAGGCGCCAACCTGCCACGCCAAGCAGCACGCCGCCAACGACGGCCACCAGCGCACCGGCGACGAAGGCGCCATACACGCCGGCCCACGTCTTGCCGGGGCTGATATTGGGCGCAAGCTTGCGCTTGCCCAGGAAGCGCCCGCTGAAATACGCGCCGATGTCGGCGGCCCATACGATCAACAGCGTCAGCAGCGTCCACCAATGTCCGTAAGGCTCGCTCGCATGGATGGCCAGCAGGCCCACGAATGCGGGAAAGACCACCAGCGCGCCGGCGGCAAGCTTGAGATTGCGGTTTTCCGTCGTGGGCGCGGCGGCGAACGCGAAGTTCTTGAGCCACACGCAGGCCAGCACCCACCAGGCCACCCCCGTGGCCAGCACCGGCCACTGGATCGTGTCGCGCAGCCACCAGAGCAGCGCGAACACCGCCAGCGCCACCCCCAGCAGCCCGGCACGCACCGGCCGGTTGCGCAGGCCGGAAAGGCGCGTCCACTCCCACAGCCCGGCCAGGAACGCCGCCACAGCCACCAGCGCGAACAGCCACGTCCAACCCGGTGGCAGCAGGAGCACCAGGATCACGAGCGGCGCGAGCAACAGGGCGGTGAGGGTGCGTTGGAGCAACATCGAGGGTCCTTGGTTATCGCCCGATCATACGGACGGGGCGACCTGCTCGCCGGTCTTGCCGTATCGGCGTTCGCGGCGGGCAAAGTCCTCGATGGCGCGGGCCAGGCAGGCCTGGTCGAAATCCGGCCACAAGGTATCGGTGAAGTAGAGCTCGGCATAGGCGATCTGCCAGAGCAGGAAGTTGCTGACGCGCACTTCGCCGCCGGTGCGGATGAACAGGTCCAGCGGCGGGAGTTCGGCCAGGCTGGTCCAGCGGCCGAGGTGCGTCTCGTCGATGTCTTCCACGCGCAGCTCGCCCTGGGCCACCGCGATCGCGGCCTGGCGTGCGGCATGCACGATGTCCCAGCGGCCGCCGTAGTTCACCGCCACGTTGAGCGCGAGCTTGAGGTTGTCCGCGGTGCGCGCCATCGCCAGTTCCATGCGCTTGCGCAGTTCGGCGTTGAACGCGGTCAGGTCGCCGATGAAGCGCAGCCGCACGCCTTGTCCGTGCAGCTCGTCGACCTCCTTGTCGAGCGCGCGCAGGAACAGCTCCATCAGCGCGCCGACTTCCTCGTCGGGGCGGCGCCAGTTCTCGCTGGAAAAGGCGAACAGGGTGAGCGCTTCCACGCCCTGGCGCAGGCAGCCCTCGACCACCTCGCGCACGGCCTTGCGGCCGGCGTTGTGGCCGAAGCTGCGCGGGCGCAGGCGCGCCTTCGCCCAGCGGCCGTTGCCGTCCATCACGATGGCGATGTGGCGGGGGATGGTCATGCGCTGATACGTCCTTCTCCCGCGGCCCGACTCAAAGAAAGGGAAGAAGGTGGCCCGAAGGGTCGGATGAGGAGGCGGAGCTCGCGGGAAACGCCGACAGGACGAGCTCTGATGGAGGCCTCTCGCAAGCGCGCCCCCTCACCGCAACCCTGTCCCCGGAGGGGAGAGGGGGCAGGGCAGGGGCGCACCGGGGTGTTCATGGCAATGAGCGCAGCCCCGCTCAGATCGCCATCAATTCGTCTTCCTTGGCCTTGGCCACGGCGTCGACTTCCTTGACGAAGCGGTCGGTCAGCTTCTGGATTTCGTCGTCGGCGCGGCGCTCGTCGTCTTCGCTGATCTGCTTGTCCTTGAGCAGGTCCTTGACCTTCTGCATGGCATCGCGGCGGATGTTGCGGATCGCGATCTTGGCGTTCTCGCCCTCGTGCGACACGTGCTTGGCCAGTTCCCTGCGGCGCTCTTCGGTCAGCGGCGGCATGTTCAGGCGGATCACGGTACCGGCGGTGGTCGGCGTGACGCCGATGTCCGAGGCCATGATGGCCTTTTCGATCGGGCCGACCATGCTCTTCTCGAACGGTGAGATCTGGATCGAGCGGGCGTCGGCCAGCGACACCGAGGCGACCTGGTTCAGCGGCATGTCCGAACCGTAGTAGGGCACCTTGATGTGGTCGACCAGCGCGATGCTGGCACGGCCGGTGCGCAGGCGGGTCAGGTCGTGCTTGAGTGCGTCGATGCTCTTGCCCATGCGGGTCTGGGCATCGGTCTTGATGTCGTTGAGCATGGGAGTCACCCGGCGTTGCGTGAAGCTGGAAAGTATAGCAGCGCAGCCATGAGGGCGGCCGGCGGCTGGAACGGTCAGCTGGAGGTGACCAGCGTGCCGACCTGTCCGCCCTGCATGATCCTCATCAGGTTGCCCGGCACCGTCATGTCGTAGATGCGCAGCGGCATGCCATGGTCGCGGCACAATGCGATGGCGGCGGTGTCCATCACCTGCAGGTTGCGCTGGATGACGTCGTCGTAGGTGAGCTGGTCGTAGCGGGTGGCGCTGGCGTCTCGGGCCGGATCGGCAGTGTAGACGCCGTCGACCTTGGTGGCCTTGAGCAGGAGGTCCGCGCCGATCTCCACTGCGCGCAGTGCGGCGGCCGAGTCGGTGGTGAAGAACGGATTGCCGGTGCCGGCGGCGAACAGCGCGATGCGGCCCTTCTCGATGTGGCGGATGGCGCGGCGGCGGATGAAGTCCTCCGCCACGTCGTGGATCTGGATCGCGCTCATCACGCGGGCGTAGCCGCCGCGCTTCTCGATCGCGTCGGCCATTGCCAGCGCGTTCATCACCGTGGCGAGCATGCCCATGTGGTCGCCGGTGACGCGGTCCATCCCGGCGGCCGCGAGGCCCGCGCCACGGAAGATGTTGCCGCCGCCGATCACCACGCCCACTTCCACCCCGGCCTTGCGCACCTCGATGATCTCGTTGGCCAGCCGGCCGATCACCTTCGGGTCGATGCCGTAGTCCGCCTCGCCCATCAGCGCTTCACCGGAGAGCTTGAGCAGGATGCGGCGGTACGTGGGCTGGTCGCTCATGGGGTCTCCGGATTGTGGGTAAACCGACGTATTGTAGCCGCGCGGCGGCGCATCGTCAGGCGCGTTGCGGCGGAGAGGGCGCGAATCGTTCATGCTGGCGGACCATCGATCACGGAGCTTTCCATGCATCTGGGAGCCATCGCCCTGCTGGTGCGCGACTACGACGAGGCCATCGCGTATTTCACCGACTGCCTCGGCTTTGCACTGGTCGAGGACGCGCCACAGGGAGCGGGCAAACGCTGGGTCGTCGTGGCGCCGCCAGGGTCGGGCGAGACCCGCCTGCTGTTGGCGAAGGCTGCCGATCCGCGGCAGCTGCAGGCGGTCGGCAACCAGTCGGGCGGACGTGTGTTCCTGTTCCTGGAGACGGAGGATTTCCAGGCCAGCTTCGAGGCGATGCGCGCCAAGGGCGTGCGATTCTGCGAGGCGCCAAGGGAAGAGGCGTACGCGACCGTGGCGGTCTTCGAAGACCTGTACGGCAATCGCTGGGACCTGCTGCAGCCGCGCCGCTGAGGGCGGCCCGCCCGGGGCACAAAAAAAGGCCGCGGTTCCCCGCGGCCTTCTTGATCAGGCATGGAGCGGCGCTTACGCCAGGCCAGCCTGCTTCATGACTTCGGCGTGGAAGTCCTCTTCCACCTTCTCGATGCCCTCGCCGACGGCCAGGCGCACGACCTGCTGCACGTCCGCGCCTTCCTTCTTCAGCGCGTCGCCCACGGTCATGTTGGTGTCCAGCACATAGGCCTGGCCGAGCAGGGTGACCTCCGAGACGATCTTGTTGATCTTGCCGGAGATGATCTTCTCCAGGATCTCGGCCGGCTTGGCCTTGTCCTTGTCGGACATCTGGCTCAGCGCGATTTCCTTTTCCTTGGCGATGAAGTCGGCCGGCACGTCCTCGGCGCGCACGTACGGCGGATTCATTGCCGCCACGTGCATCGCCACGCCCTTGGCCAGTTCCTCCGACCCGCCCTTGATCGCCACCAGCACGCCGATGCGGCCGCCGTGGATGTAGCTGCCGATCTTGCCGTCGGTGGTCTCCACGCGCGCCATGCGGCGCACTTCGATCTTCTCGCCGATGGTGGCGACCAGTCCCTTGGCGGCCTCTTCCACGGTGCCGCCACCCGGATAAGCGGCTGCGTTCAGTGCGGCCACGTCGGCCGCGCCGGACTTAAGCGCGACGTCGGCGACGGCGTCGCTGAACTTGACGAAGTCCGGGTTCTTGGTGACGAAGTCAGTCTCGCAGTTGACCTCGACCAGCACCGCGGCGCCGTCCTTCTGGGCCGAGACGATGCGGCCTTCGGCGGCCACGCGGCTGGCCTTCTTGTCGGCCTTGGCCAGACCCGACTTGCGCAGCCACTCCATGGCGACGTCGATGTCTCCGTTGTTTTCCACCAACGCCTTCTTGCATTCCATCATGCCGGCGCCGGAGCGCTCGCGCAGCTCCTTGACCAGTTGTGCGGAGATATTGCTCATCTGAAATCCTCGAATCTGGGTGCGCCGTGGCGGCCGGGCCGCCACGGCAGCGTGAAAGGCTTACTCGGCGGTTTCGGTCGTCTCGCGACCGCCACGGCCGCGGCCGCCGTCACGACGCGGCGCGCCGGCGCCCTTCTTGGCCGGACCACGGTTGTCGCGGCGCGGAGCGGCCTTGCGCTCGTCCTTGGCCACCGGATTGCCTTCCTCGTCCAGCTCGACGAACTCGTTGGCGTCGCCGTGGGCGGCGTCCGGGGCGGCAGCCTTGCCTTCCAGGATCGCGTCGGCGGCGGCACGGGCGTACAGCTGGATCGCACGGATCGCGTCGTCGTTGCCCGGAATGGCGTAGTCCACCAGCTCGGGGTTGTAGTTGGTGTCAACGACTGCGATCACCGGGATGCCGAGCTTCTTGGCTTCCTGCACCGCAATGTCTTCGTGGCCGATGTCGACCACGAACAGCGCGTCGGGCAGGCGGTTCATGTTCTTGATGCCGCCGAGCGAATTCTCCAGCTTGTCGCGCTCGCGGCGCAGCGAGAGCACTTCGTGCTTGACCAGCTTCTCGAAGGTGCCGTCGGTCTCGGCCGCTTCCAGCTCCTTCAGACGCGCGACCGACTGCTTGACGGTGCGGAAGTTGGTCAGCATGCCACCCAGCCAGCGGGCGGTGACGAACGGCATGCCGGCGCGGGCGGCCTCTTCGGCCAGCGGCTCGCGGGCCGAGCGCTTGGTGCCGACGAACAGGATGGTGCCGCGCTTCTGTGCCAGGCCCGACAGGAAGTTCATCGCGTCGGTGAACAGCGGCAGGGTCTTCTCGAGGTTGATGATGTGGATCTTGCCGCGCGCACCGAAGATGTACGGCGCCATCTTCGGGTTCCAGTAGCGGGTCTGGTGACCGAAATGCACGCCAGCTTCGAGCATCTGGCGCATGGTGACTTGAGCCATGGTGGTATTCCTGATTGTTGGGCCGTAAAGGAACAGCCCGGGGGTTGGGACCTCCACGCATCCCCGGCTTCGACCGCAGCCGCCGGAAGGCGGGCCGCGGCACCCCGAAGACGGTGCCGATGCGTGTGTGGCGTTGGTTGGGCTTGGCGGCGCGTGGGCGCTACAATCCCGTTTCGTCTTGCGCCGTGGCCCTGGTTGAGGGTTTCAGCGGCTTGCAAAACCGTGCAATTGTAGCCGGCACGCCGGCTTGGCGGCAAGTTGCCGCCCCCTCCGAAGCGGAACCCATGGCCATAACCCTCAAATCTCCCCAGGACCTCGAAGGCATGCGCGTCGCCGGCAAGCTGGCGGCCGAAGTGCTGGCGTTGCTCAAGGAGCACGTCAGGCCGGGCGTCACCACCGAGGATCTGGACCGCATCGCCTACGAGCACATCGTCAAGGTGCAGAAGGCGGTGCCCGCGAACGTGGGCTACAACGGCTTTCCCAAGACCCTGTGCACCTCGGTCAACCACGTGATCTGCCACGGCATTCCCACGCCGGGCAAGGTGCTCAAGGACGGCGACATCATCAACCTGGACGTCACCGTCATCAAGGATGGCTGGCACGGCGACACCAGCCGCATGTACTTCGTCGGCACGCCGTCGGTGCTGGCCCGGCGCCTGGTGGAGACCACTCACGAGGCAATGATGCGCGGTATCGAGCAGGTGCGTCCGGGCGCCCACCTGGGCGACATCGGCCACGCGATCCAGAAGCATGCCGAGGCGGCCGGCTTCTCGGTCGTGCGCGAGTACTGCGGCCACGGCATCGGCAAGGTCTACCACGACGAACCGCAGGTGCTGCACTACGGCAAGCCCGATACGGGGGTGGAGCTGAAGAAGGGCATGACCTTCACCGTCGAGCCGATGATCAACGCCGGCAGGCCGCAGACCCGGCAGCTGCCGGATGGCTGGACGGTGGTGACCAAGGACCACTCGCTCTCCGCCCAATGGGAGCACACCGTGGCGGTGACCGACGACGGCTTCGAGATCCTCACGCCCTGGCCGGATGCGTAAGGTGGGCCTTTCTGACCGCCTACGCTCAGGGCGGACGGTTTTCATCATCACGCCTTCGCCCTGAGCGTAGCGCAGCGAAGCCGAAGGGCCGCCGTGCAGAACGCGCGTGTAAGCTGGCGGCTCCACTGACCAAGCCAGTCGTGATCGCCGAACCCACCCGCCCCGCGCTGCCCCCGCTGCCTCGCCTGCCGCCGGCCGTCCCGCGCTCGGGCGTCTCGGTGGAAGCCCGCCGTGCGCTGCGCCAGCTGCTCGATGACACTGACCGTGCACTCGCCGCCGCCTTCCGCGACGGTGCCGACGCCGGCGACCTGTCGAAACGCCGCGGCGAAGTGGTGGCGCGCGTGGTCGCCCACGTCTGGACGGCCTGCCTGGGGGAGGTCGAAGGCGCCGCGTTGTTCGCCGTAGGCGGCTTCGGCCGGGGCCTGCTGTTCCCCCATTCGGACGTGGACCTGCTGGCGCTGGTGCGCGAAGCCCAGCCGGCTCGCCTGCGGGCGCTGGAGCAATGCTTCGCCACGCTGTGGGACGTGGGCCTGAAGGTCGGCCATGCCGTGCGCGACCCGCTGCAATGCCGTGCCCTCGCCGCGCAGGAAGCCGGCGTGTTCACCAGCCTGCTCGACGCGCGCCGGCTCGCCGGCGATCCGGCGCTGGACGCGGACCTGCGCGCCATCGTCGACGACCCGGCGCTGTGGCCGCCTGCCGCCTACCTGGCCGTGCGCCTGGCCGAGCGCGACGCGCGCCACGCGCGCTACGACGACACCGCCTACAACCTCGAACCGAACATCAAGGAAGGCCCTGGCGGCCTGCGCACGCTCGACGCGCTGCGCTGGCTCGGGCTGCGCCTGGCGCATGCCGACGGCTTCGCGGCGATGGTCGGCGAGGGCCTGCTGGATCCGGCCGAGCGCGCCACGCTGGAGGAGTCCGAGGCGACCCTGCGCCGCTACCGCTACGCGTTGCACCTGGAGGCCAGCCGCGCCGAGGAGCGGCTGCTGTTCGACTACCAGCGCGCGCTGGCGGCGCGCCTGGGATTCGTCGACGAGCACGCCACCAACCTCGGCGTCGAACAGTTCATGCAGGGCTACTACCGCGCCGCCAGCCAGATCGAGCGGCTGGGGGTGCAGATCGTCGAGCGCTTCGAGGAGATGCTCGAGCCGGCGCAGACCGCGGTGCCGGTGGGCGAGGATTTCCTGCGCTACGGTTCGCGCCTGGCCGCGCGCGAACCGGACGTGTTCGTGCGCCGTCCGGCCGCACTGGTGGAGGCGTTCACCGCGCGCCTGGGCGAGCCGGGCATCGTCGGCTTCACCGCCGACACCATGCGGCGCATCCACCAGGCTACCGCGCTGCATGACGGGGCCCTGGCCGCCGACCGCGACGTGCTGGCCGCGTTCCTGCGCCTGCTGCGCCAGGGTGCGCGCGCGGTCGACGCGCTGTGGCGGATGAACCGCCACGGCCTGCTCGCCGCGATCCTGCCCGCGTTCGGCCGCGTGTTCGGGCGCATGCAGTACGACCTGTTCCACGTCTACACGGTCGACGAGCACACCCTGCGCGTGCTGCACAACGTGGCGCGCTTCGCCGATCCGGCGGCGCAGGCGGAATTCCCGCTGGCGCGCGAGATCTGGCCGACCCTGCCGGCACCCGAAGTGCTGCTGCTGGCGGCGCTGTTCCATGACATCGCCAAGGGCCGCGGCGGCGATCACTCGGTGCTCGGCGAGGAAGAGGCGCGCGCGTTCTGCCGCAAGCTGGGCCTGCCGCCCAACGATGTCGAGCGCGTCGCCTGGCTGGTGCGCCATCACCTGCTGATGAGCGTGACCGCGCAGCGCCAGGACATCACCGACCCGGAGGTGGTGGCGCGCTTCGCCGACGTGGTGGAGAACCGCGAGCAGCTCGGCCAGCTCTATCTGCTCACCATTGCCGACATCATCGGCACCAGCCCCAAGCTGTGGAATGGCTGGAAGGACCGCCTGCTGGCCGATCTCTACGGCGCCACCCGCTACGCGTTGCGCAGCGACGTGGAACTGCCCCGCGATGCCGCCACCCGCGTGCGCGAATGCCAGGGCTACGCGCTGCCACTGCTGGAGGCCGACGGCTTCGACGCGGCTACGGTGATGCGCGTGTGGGCCGATTTCCCGCAGGCCAGCTTCCTGCGACACCGGCCCGAGCAGATCGCCTGGCAGACGGCGGCGATCCTGCGTGCCGGCGGCGTGCTGCCGCTGATCGCGGTGCACCCGTTGTCGGTGCGTGGCACCACCGAGCTGTTCGTCTACACGCCCGACCGCGACGGGTTGTTCGCTACCGTCACCGCCATGCTGGACCGCCTGCGCCTGTCGGTGCTCGAGGCGCGCGTGCTGGTCTCGCCGCACGGCATGGCGCAGGACACGTTCCTGTTGCTGGATACCGAAACGCAGCAGCCGGCCACGCCCGCCCGCGCGGAGGAACTACAGCAGCGCCTGGCCCGCGCACTGGCGCAGGCAGTGCCGGTGCATCCGGCGCGGCGCAGCGCGTCGCGACAACTGAAGCATTTCCAGATGACGCCACGCATCAGCTTCCATGCCGCCGGCGAACGCACCCAGCTGGCGCTGGTGTGCACCGATCGGCCGGGTCTGCTCGCCGCAGTGGCGCAGGCCATGGTCGAAGCACAGGTGCGCGTGCATGACGCGCGCATCGCCACGTTCGGCGAGCGGGTGGAGGATTTCTTCCAGCTCACCGACCGCAGCGATGCGCCGCTGAACGAGGCGCAGCAGGAGCGGTTGAAACAGGCTCTGCTGGCACGGCTGTGCATGCCGCCGATGTAGAAGCGCCTGGATGCGGCCGGGGTGCCCTGCGGCCGCGCGCCAGCCGTGTTCCAGCATGCGTCGGAGGATCACGCCGCCGCGTCGGCGCCCCACAATGCCTCCATGTCCACCCGGATATCCAGGGCGCCGAGGTCGACCACTTCGGCGACCGCGTGTGCTTCGACGTCGCCGCGGCGGCGGATCGGGGTCGACGTGCGCAGGCCATCGTGGGTGGTGAGCGAGGCGACCACCGGCTGGTGGCCTGAGGCCCCGCGCTGGGTGACCACCGCGACCGAGCCGTTGCGCAGGCGCACGCCGGTGCCGGGTGGATAGATGCCCAGTGTCTTGATGAACATGCGCGCCAGCCGTTCGTCCAGCGCCGCGCCTTCGTTGAGGAACAGCCAGCGCAGCGCGAGGTTGGGCTGCAGTGGCGGCCGGTAGTCGCGGCCGGACACGCGTGCGCAATAGACGTCCGCCAGGGCCAGCAGGCGCGCCGGCCGGCCGATCTCCTCGCCCCGCTTGCCGCCGGGATAGCCGCTGCCGTCGGCACGCTCGTGGTGGTCGCGCACGGCATTGAGCCAGGCGGCGCTGGCGATGCCGTGGTCGCGCAGTCGCGCCACACCGACTTGGCAGTGCGCACGCACCACTGCGTGCTGCTCGTCCGACAGCGGCCCCTCCAGCGCGACCAGCTGGTCGTGCAGCTCGAACATGCCGATGTTCATGGTCAGCGCGGCGGACACGGTGGCCGCCAGTTCGGACGGATCCAGCCCCACCGCCGCGCCGGTGAGCTGGCAGGCGATCGCGGCGTTGACCGCGTGGCGGGTGCCGTAGGGCCCATCGGTGCGCAGCAGGATGCTGGCCAGCGCCACGTCGGGCTGGCGCCGGCAGGCCGCACGGACCCGTTCGGCGATTTCCGCCACGGAGCCGGGGAAATCCGCCGGCGTCGGATCGGCCAGGAGCACCTGCAGCCGCTCGCGCGCGTCGATCACCTGCGCCAGCGGCGAGGGTGCCGGTGGCAGGAACGGGCCGCGGCACTCTTCCTCGGTGCCGTAGAAGATCCCGTGCTGCAGCAGCTTTTCCAGCTGCGCCTCGTTGCCGATCACCTGGCCCAGCCGCATGAGCAGCTTGCCCCTGGCGTCGTAGGCATTGAAGCGTAAAGGTTGTCCGACCGTGATTTCGGCCGGGTCGATCGGGCGCCGTGGCATGGCTTCGCTTCTCCGGCTCCGCCGAAGCGCGCGAGCCGCTTGCGGAGCGAAGGGACATCGGCAGCGCGTGCGCGAACTTGAGTTTTCCGGCGTGCGCGCCCGCCCTCTCCGTATACTTGGGCGTTTCCGCATGCATCCATCAAGGCGCGCTTCCATGCCCTCCATCGACAGCCTGATCGACGACGCCTTCGAGCGCCGCAACGAACTCACCCAGAGCGAGATCGAAACCCACCTGCGTCCGGCGCTGGCCCAGGTGATGGACCTGCTCGAGTCCGGCGAGCAGCGCGTGGCCGAGCCGGACGGCAAGGGCGGCTGGAAGGTCAACCCGTGGCTGAAGAAGGCGGTGCTGCTGTACTTCCGCATCAATGGCAACCGGGTGGTCGACGGCGGCGCGGCGCTGGCCTTCGACAAGGTGCCGCTGCGCTTCGGCCACGGCAACGACGCCGAACTGGAAATGCTCGGTGCGCGCGTGGTGCCCGGCGCGCTGGTGCGCCGCGGCGCGCACATCGCCAAGGACGCGGTGCTGATGCCGAGCTACGTCAACATCGGCGCCTACGTCGGGCCCGCCACGATGGTCGATACCTGGGCCACGGTCGGTTCCTGCGCGCAGATCGGTGCGCGCGTACACCTGTCCGGCGGCGTCGGCATCGGTGGGGTGCTGGAGCCGCTGCAGGCCAACCCGACCATCATCGAGGACGAATGCTTCATCGGGGCGCGCTCGGAGGTGGTCGAGGGCGTGGTAGTGGAGAAGGGCAGCGTGATCGGCATGGGCGTGTTCCTGGGCCAGTCCACCCGCATCTACAACCGTGCCACCGGCGAGGTCAGCTACGGCCGCATCCCGGCCGGCAGCGTGGTGGTGGCCGGCAGCCTGCCGGCGAAGGACGGCAGCCACAGCCTGTACGCCGCGGTGATCGTCAAGCAGGTGGACGAGAGAACGCGCGCCAAGACCGGCATCAACGAACTGCTGAGGAGCGCCGAATGAGCGCGCGGCTGTACGGCTTGCCCAACTGCGATACCTGCAGGAAGGCGCGCAACTGGCTGGCACGCTTCGAGGTGCCGCACACATTCGTCGACTACCGCGCCGATCCGGTGCCGGCGGCCACGCTCAAGGCCTGGGCGCAGCAGCTGGGCGGCTGGGAGAAGCTGGTCAACAAGTCCTCCACCACCTGGCGCAACCTGCTGCCGCAGCGCAAGAACCCGGGCAGCGATCCGGAGTGGACGCTGTTGCTGAAGGAGTACCCCGCGCTGGTGCGCCGGCCGGTGGTGGTGCAGGACGATGGGTCGGTGAGGGTGGGCTTCACCGACAACGGCTTCAAGAAGCTGTTCGGCAAGTGAGTGGCAGGGCGAGCCCGCGCTCGCCGGCAGACCCCCGGGCGGAAGTGGATGTTTGGAGCGATTGCGAGGGCACCATGAGCGATGTGCTGGAACTGGCCTGTGACCTGATCGCCCGCCGTTCGACGACCCCCGAGGACGCCGGCTGCCAGGCGTTGATCGCCGGGCGCCTGACCGGCGCCGGCTTCGCCATCGAACACCTGCGCCATGGCGAGGTGGACAACCTCTGGGCCACGCATGGCAGCGGCGGCCCCACGCTGGTCTTCCTCGGCCACACCGACGTGGTGCCCAGCGGCCCCGAGTCGTCCTGGCAAAGCGCGCCGTTCGAACCGGAGGTGCGCGGCGGCTGCCTGTACGGTCGCGGCGCCGCCGACATGAAGGGCTCGGTCGCGGCGATGGTGGTGGCGCTGGAGCGTTTCGTGGCCGCGCATCCGCACCACGCGGGTCGGGTCGCCCTGCTGCTGACCAGCGACGAGGAAGGGCCGACCAACCTCGACGGCGTGCGACAGGTGACCGACGCCTTTCGCACCCGCGGGGAACGGCTGGACTGGTGCGTGGTGGGCGAGCCGTCGTCGAAGCGGCGGCTCGGCGATCTGGTGCGCGTCGGCCGGCGCGGCTCGCTGTCGGCCACGCTCACCGTGCGCGGTGTCCAGGGCCACGTGGCCTATCCGGAGAAAGCCATAAACCCCATCCATGCCTTCGCCCCGGCACTGGTGGAGCTTGCGGCCACGCGCTGGGACGAGGGCAACGCGGATTTCCCGCCGACCTCGTTCCAGGTCTCCAACCTCAACGCCGGCACGGGAGCGACCAACGTGATCCCCGGCACGCTGGTGGCGCAGGTCAATTTCCGTTATTCCACGGCAAGCACGGCCGCCGAGCTGCGCGCGCGGACCGAAGCGATCCTCGATCGCTACGGCCTTGACTGGCAGCCGGACTGGAACCTGTCCGGCGAGCCGTTCCTGAGCCCTCCCGGTGGGCGTTTGCGGGAGACGGTGCGGGCCGTGTGCCTCGAGCTCTGCGGGGTGGACCCGGAGCAGAGCACCGGCGGCGGCACGTCCGACGGGCGTTTCATCGCACCGCTGGGCGCCGAGGTGGTGGAGCTGGGACCGGTCAACGCGACGATCCACAAGGTGGACGAGTGCGTCGCCGTGGGCGACCTCGAACGGTTGCCGGCGCTCTACCAGGCTATCTGCGAAAGGCTGCTGGCCTGAGAGCGGTGAGCAGGGTGCGCTCCTGGCGCCCTCCCTCCGGGGAGAGCGGGCTGGGGTGAGGGGCCGCGCTGGCGAAAGGTGCTCCTACGGCGCAGCCGTCGATCCACACTTCGCCGCCCGCTCCAGCATCACCGCCCGCTCCTGCGCGTTGAGCGTCATCCCCGCGGCCCGCTCGAACTCCAGGCGTGCCTCGCCGCCGCGCCCCAGTTTCGCCAGCAGATCCCCGCGTACCGCCGGCAGCAGGTGATAGCCGGACAGCGCCGGGTCAGCGCGCAAGGCATCGACCAGCGCCAGCCCGGCGGCAGGCCCGTCGGCCATCGCCACCGCCACCGCGCGGTTGAGTTCCACCACCGGCGAGGGCGCCGCGTGGGCGAGCCGGGCGTAGAGCGCCGCGATGCGCGTCCAGTCGGTCGCCTCCGCCGTGGGCGCGCGGGCGTGGCACGCGGCGATCGCCGCCTGCAAGGCGTACGGCCCCTCGGCGCCGCCGAGCCTGCCGGCCCGCTCCAGTAGCTCCAGGCCACGATGGATCAGCAACTGGTCCCACAGCGCGCGGTTCTGTTCCAGCAACAGGACCGGCCGGCCATTCGCGCCCACGCGCGCACGGCTGCGCGAGGCCTGGATCTCCATCAGCGCCAGCAGCCCCAGCACCTCTGGCTCGCGTGGCATCAATCCGACCAGGGTGCGGCCCAGGCGCAGGGCCTCCTCGCACAGCGCCGGACGCATCCAGTCGTCGCCGGCGGTCGCGGTGTAGCCCTCGTTGAAAATGAGGTAGATCACGCCGAGCACCGCGGCAAGGCGCGAGGACAGCTCCTCTGCGCGCGGCACCTCGAACGGCACGCGCTTGTCGGCCAGGGTGCGCTTGGCGCGCACGATGCGCTGGGCGATGGTCGGCTCGGAAGCGAGGAAGGCGCGGGCGATCTCGGCTGTGGTGAGGCCACCGAGCAGGCGCAGGGTGAGCGCCACCTGCGCCTCGGTCGAGAGCGCCGGATGGCAGGCGGTGAAGATCAGCCGCAACAGGTCGTCACCGATGTCGTCGTCGAGCGCTTCCAGGTTGGGCATCGTGAACGCCTCGTGCTCCGGATCGCCATCCAGCGCCGCGTGCTTGCGCTCGACCAGCTGGCGGTGCCGCAGCAGGTCGATGCCGCGCCGCTTGGCCGCCGTCATCAGCCAGGCGCCGGGGTTGTCCGGCACGCCCGAGGTCGGCCAGCGTTCCAGCGCCGCGACCAGCGCGTCCTGCGCCAGTTCTTCGGCAAGGTCGATGTCGCGCACGACGCGGATCAACGCGGCGACCAGCTTGGGCGCCTCCAGGCGCCAGACGGTTTCAATCGCGCGGTGGGTATCGGCTTGGCTCATGCGGCCGATCAGACCATCGCACGGGAAGGCGGGCAAGCCCGCGGAGGACCTGCAGGGCGGGCTACAGCTCACCGTGCACCGCGCGAATGAGCAGCGGGCGGGCTCAAGCCAAGCCAATCCGACGCGTCATGTCTTGCCGGCGATCTCCCCGCGCATGCGTTCCTCTGCGGCGCGCAGCTCGGGTGTCATCGCCTCGCCGAAATCCTCCGCTTCGAGCAGCGGGCGGATCTCGATCGAGCATTCGCCTTCGAACGGCGCGGGGCAGCGGCGCACCCATTCCAGCGCCTCGTCCATTGAGCGCACCTGCCACAGCCAGAAACCGGCGATCAGCTCCTTGGCTTCGGCGAAGGGGCCGTCCACCACGCTGCGACCGCCGCCGGCGAAGTACACGCGCTTGCCGCGCGCGCTCGGCTGCAGGCCCTCGCCGGCGAGCATCACGCCGGCCTTCACCAGTTCCTCGTTGAATGCCGTCATCTCGCGCAGCAGCTTTTCGCTCGGCATCACGCCGGCTTCCGATTCCGCCGTGGCGCGGACCATCACCATGCATCGCATCGTCGTCTCCTCGGATCGGCGGAGTGCCGGTTCCTGATGGCACGACGGGCCGGCGGGCCGGATTTCGACAATGCGCAGGTCAGTGCCGGCCTTCGCGGCGTTCGTACTCCCCGGGCGGGTGGCCGACCAGCCGGGTGAAGTCGCGCACGAAATGGGCCTGGTCGAAGTAGCCCAGCGACAGCGCGAGCTCGGCCCAGGCGATCGCCCGCCCGGCCTGCATCTGCGCGAGCGCTTCGTGCAGGCGGTAGCGGCTGATGACCCACTTCGGCGACACGCCCACGTACTGGCCGAACAGGCGCTGCAGCGTGCGCACGCCCATTCCGGCGGACTCGGCCAGCGACTGCACCGTGGTGAGCGCCGGGTCGGCCGCGATCCGTGCCACCAGCGCACCTGCGCGGGTCGCCTGTGGATCGGGCGCGGGCAGGTGCGCCACCAGGTGGCGGTCGACGACCGCAGCCATCGCCTCCATCGAATCGCAGGCCAGCACCTCGGCCTCCAGCGAGGCGGCGCCGGAAAGCACCCGCGTGATCGGCAGCGAGCGATTGGCAAGCGTGGCCACCGGACGCCGCAGGAAAGGATGGAAGCCGCCCGCGCGGAACTTCACGCCGAACACGCAGCCGCATCCCTCCAGCACCCGCACGAAGCGCCCGCCATGCACGCCGTAGATGCGCGAGAGCCCGCGCTCGATGATCAGTTGCACGTTGGGGTGCGGCAGGGTCTCCTGCGTCTGCGGGGCATCGAGCTTCCAGCGCACGCGCCAGTAGTGCTCGATGAAGGGGGCGAGCGCCGGATCGGGCGCATGCCGGCGATGTTCGAGCTCGCCGTCCAGGTGCTGGCGGAGCACGCCGCGGGGTTGGCCGAGGTCCGGGTTCATGGCGGTCGCATTTTTCCAATCGCAGAGGCCGCGCGCGTGGTGCAATGGCTGGGCCCGCGGTCCTCGGCCATGATCACACGACGAGGCTCGTATCCACGATCCGACAGGAGCTCTCCATGCACGCCAGCGGCACTTTCGACGTCAAGCTCGCCCCGCAACCGCCCGCGCCCGGCACGGAGCCGGCGGGCCTCGGGCGCCTGAGCATCGACAAGCGTTTCCACGGCGATCTGGAGGCGACCAGCCTGGGCGAGATGCTCTCGGCCGGTACCGAAGTGCCGGGCTCGGCCGGCTACGTGGCGATCGAGCGGGTGACCGGCACGCTGCACGGGCGCGAAGGCAGCTTCGTGCTGATGCACTACGGACTGATGGAGCGCGGGACGCCGGGCCTGCGCGTGTCGGTAGTGCCGGATTCGGGTACCGGCGCGCTGGAAGGGATTCGGGGCGAGCTGACGATTCTCATCGAGCAGGGGCGGCACGAATATGGGTTCGAGTACGAGTTGCCTTGAGCGGCATCGCCCGCGACGTCGTGGTGCCAGGACGGTTCTCGTGGAAGTCCGAGGGCCAGCCCCGCCCCTCATCCGACCTCTTCGCGGGGTCTGGTCAGGGAGATTTGGGGAGCAGGGTCAGCGTCCATTTCACGGGCCCGGGCATTAGCGGCGTCGGCCGGCCATCGACCCAGTCGGCGTGCCCGGCGCCGTAGTAGGGCGCCAGCGGGTTGTCGCTCTGTCCGCCGGGCATTTCCAGGATGCCCTGCGCCTCGTGCCCGGGCGACACGGCCAGCCGCTCGGAGGCGCCGAAGCCCGGCGCGGCCACGCGCGGCATGTTGGCGTCGCCCGGCAACGGCTCGTCGGGCATGTCCAGAAAGTGCGTGAGGAAACGCGGCAGCGCGGGCGAGAGCGGATGGCGGATGCGGGCCGGATTGACCTCGCCCCAGGTGCGGGCAGCCAGGCCGCCCGGACGTGTGCCGAGCGTGGACGCCACGCGGCGTGCGGCATCCTGCAGCAGCGCGTTCCAGCTCTTGTAGCGTGGATCGAGCAGCCACGCCGGCTGGTCGCGCAGCAGCGACCACACGGCTGCCTCGGCGTTGCCCCCGCCGTAAGGCCAGGCGAAATCCGCAAAGCGTGCCCTCACGCGCGCAACGAAGGGCGCCAGCACCAGCCGATGCACCTCGTCACGAAAGGCCCGCACCAGCCGATAGTCCACGCTGTCCGGTGCGGCCCGGTTGCGCCAGCTGGCGGTGAGCTCGCGCATCTGCCGCAGCGCCGGATCACGCGCGCCGGCCAACGTATCCTGCAGCAGGCGCTGCCAGGGCGTGAGGAACACCGCGCGGTCGTCCAGCTGGATGTCGAGCAGGTTGCCCGTGGTGAACGCGCCGTGCGCTGCCAGGTCGTCGCGGATCTGCTGGGCGCGTGCACCCAGGTCGTGGCCGCCGTTGCCGAGCAGGTCCAGCGCAGCACCGTCGGCCGTCCGGTTGTTGGCGGTCCACAGGCGGCCGCCGGCCGGATCGACCACGCGCGGGTATTGCGCGGGCGCAACCCAGCCCTGCCAGGTACCGCTGGCCTGCGATCCGTCCATCGGCAGCTGTGGCTCGCTTTCCGGCGCGCGCAGCGGGATGGCGTTGCCGGCAATGGTCCAGCCGATGTGGCCCTCGCGGTCGGCCACCAGCAGGTTCTGCGGCGGCATGCCCAGGGTCGGCGCCAGCTCCAGGGCTGCGGCGACGCTGGTCGCGCGCTCGAGCTGCATCAGGCCAAGGTTGTAGGCGCGCGGGTAGTGGGCGATCCAGGCGAGCGCCAGCGGCGTGCCGTCCGTGTCGTTGGCCAGGATCGGGCCCCAGCGCGTGTCCTGCACGTCCAGCACGCGGTCGGGCGCGTCCTTGATGTGGATGCGCTCGGCGTGGTGCTCGATCGCGGCCCAGCCACCGGGCACCCTGTAGCGCGAGGGGTCGGCCGGATCGCCGGTGACCCGCACCCAGTCCATCCAGTCGCCGTAGCTGTTGGTGAAACCCCAGGCGATCTGCCCGTTGGAGCCGACGATCAGCGCCGGCGTGCCGGGCAGGGTCACGCCCACCGCGTCGCGGATGCCGCCGGGCGCACTGGTGTCGGGATAGCGCAGGCGCGCGCGGAACCAGATGTCCGGCACGCGCAGGCCCAGGTGCATGTCGTTGGCCAGCATCGCCGCGCCGCTGTCGGTCAGCGCGCCGGCGACGGCAAAGTTGTTGCTGCCGGGATAACGGTCGCTCCGGCTGGACGTGTCGGCCGCCGGGATCGCCGCGGTGGCGGGCACCCGGCGCAAATCGAACACCGAAGCATCGGGGATCACCGGCGGGTGCGACAGCGTGCCGGTGATCGGCGCCTCCCAGTCGGGGTCCGGCGCCAGCAGGAAATCCACCAACGGACCGGGCAACGCCGCGCGCATGCGCGCGATATCGAGCTCGCGGGTGTCGTGGCCGTGGCCGTGCAGGTCCAGATACATCGCGGCGATCACCAGCGATGTGTCTTCCGAACGCCAGGGTTTCGGATCGCTACCCAGCAGAAAATATTCCCACGGCTTCTCGCGCAGATCGGCCAGGCCGGCGTTGACGCCGTCGCGGTAGCGGTCCACCACCTGCTGCTGCCGTGGTGTCAACGCCGCGTATGCCGCCTGCGCCACGGAACGCAGGCGATGGCGGCGGATGTCCAGGTCGCTGTCCAGCGCCGCCTTGCCGACCAGCTCGGCCAGTTCGCCGGCTGCCACGCGGCGCATCAGGTCCATCTCGAACCACCGCTCCTGCGCGTGCACGAAGCCGATCGCATAGGTGGCATCGGCGCGGCTGCGCGCCTCGATGGTGACGCTGCCGCTGGCGTCGCGTGTGATCTCGACCGGCGCGGTCAGGCCCGCCACCCGCAGCTTGCCCTCGAGCCGCGCACGGCTGCCGGCGAGCAGGTACCATCCCGCCGCGAACGTCACCCCCAGCAGCACCAGCACGGCCAGCAGCAGCCAGCGCCACGGGCGGAAGCGACGGCTCATTCGGGCGCGAACACGGCGAACATCCCGGCGTAGGGCCTGACCATGAAGGCCGGCGCACCTGCGTAGCCCTCGCCGTCCAGATAGAACTGCGAGATGGTGCCATCGAGGAACAGCGCATCGCGGCAGCCGAGCTCGTCGCGGAACAGCCGTGCGAAGGTGTGGAAGTTCACCGGCGCCTCGCTCACCGCGAACACCACGTTGTGCGGCGTGCGTGCGCATACGCCGCTGCGCCACTTGAGGCTGTCCGAGTCGTGCACGAAGGCGGGATTGATCCTGCCGTCGATCACCAGCATCGGTCCCGACTGCGTCGCCCAGCGCGCCTTGCGTCCGTCCGCCTTGAACTGCGCGCTGGTCTGCACTGCCGCCCGGCCGTCCGGATAGATCGCGAACACGCCATTGGGCAGCAGCGAGAAATTGCCCGAGGCCGGGTTGCCATGCGCCATGTTGAGCGGCACCAGCGTCTTGCCATTCTCCACGTACAGCCCCAGCGGCTTGAACGATGCGTCGTAGATGCCCGCGTTGGCGGCGAAAAGCAGCCGCCGTCCGTTTGACTCGCCCCACTGGCGCAGGCTGTCGATGGTGCCGAACGGCTCGTCGCTGCCCGGTTCGCGCCAATGCAGGGTCAGCGGCTCGCGCTCGAGGTCGATGCTGACCACGCGATAGTTCTGCCCTTCGAACGCCCGCACCTCGCTGTCCAGCGCGCGCGCCTGCGGTGCACAGCCGGCCAGGGTGGCCAGCAGCAAAGCGGCAATCGAGGCGAGCGGAAGGCGAGGGACGAGGCGGATCATTCGCCGATGGTCGCCGCCTTGGCGCGACAGGCGCAAGTGTGTGCGCGGCACGCGTTCATCGGCGGCGCTACACTGCCCGCTTTGCCGCCGTTTCCCGCCGATGCCGACCCCCTATTGCCCCATCGTCGCCACGCTCGGCTACGTGCTTTCGCCGGACCGCGAACGGGTGTTAATGATCCACCGCAACGCACGGCCGGACGACCAGCACCTGGGCAAGTACAACGGCCTGGGCGGCAAGATGGAGCCGGGCGAGGACATCGCCGCCTGCATGCGCCGCGAGATCCGCGAGGAAGCCGGCATCGAGTGCACCTCGATGCGCCTGCGCGGCACGCTCAACTGGCCTGGTTTCGGCAAGCAGGGCGAGGACTGGCTCGGCTTCATCTTTTTGATCGACGCCTTCGAGGGCAGTTGCCACGCGGGCAACCATGAAGGCACGCTCGAATGGGTGCCGCGCACCCGGCTGATGGAACTGCCGATGTGGGAAGGCGACCGGCACTTCCTGCCGCTGGTGTTCGACGACGACCCGCGGCCGTTCCACGGCGTGATGCCGTACCGGGAAGGCCGCATGCAGTCGTGGTCGTACAGCCGCCTATGAGCGCGGCGCGGGACATTCGGGAACATTGTCGTCAGGTTTGCCTGCCGCGGCATTGACGGGCCTTTTGGCAGCATCGGCGGATTCACTTTGCCGGAGGCCTGCATGACTGCTCGCGACGCGAACCCCCTGTTCCAACCCGGTCGCCTGGGTGCCATCGCCATTCCCAACCGCGTGGTGATGGCGCCGCTCACGCGCAACCGAGCCACGCCCGAACGGCTGCCCTCGCCGCTGGCCGCGGAGTATTACGGCCAGCGCGCCAGCGCGGGGCTGATCGTCAGCGAGGCGACGCAGATCAGCCCGGTGGGGCAGGGTTACCTGGATACCCCTGGCATCTACAACCAGCCGCAGGCCCGTGCCTGGCGGCGCGTCACCGACGAGGTGCACCGGCGCGGCGGCCGCATCGTCGTGCAGTTGTGGCACGTGGGCCGCATCTCTCATACCAGCCTGTTGCCGCCCGGCGAGGTGCCGGTCGCCCCGAGCGCGATCCGCGCCGACGCGATGACCTTCACCCGCGAGGGCTTCGTGCCGGTGTCCGCCCCCCGCGCTCTGCACATCGAGGAGATTCCCGGGCTGATCCAGGACTACCGCCGCGCCGCACGGCTTGCGATGCAGGCGGGCTTCGATGGCATCGAGGTCCATGGGGCCAACGGCTACCTCATCGACCAGTTCCTGCGCGACGGCAGCAACCACCGCACCGACGCCTACGGCGGCAGCATCGAGAACCGCACGCGGCTGTTGTTCGAGGTGATGCGTGCGGTAGTGGAGGAGATCGGTGCGGAGCGCTGCGGCGTGCGCTTGTCACCGGTGACCCCGGCCAACGACGCCCACGATTCCAACCCGCAACCGCTGTTCGAGCGGGCGGTCGAGCGGATCAGCCCTTTCGGGCTCGCCTACGTGCACGTGATCGAGGGTGCCACCGGCGGACCCCGCGACAACCTCCCGTTCGACTACCGCGCCATGCGTGCGAAGTTCGCCGGACCGTGGATTGCCAACAACGGCTACGACAAGATCATGGCGATCGAGGCGATCCAGTCGGGCTACGCCGACGCGATTGCCTTCGGCATGGACTACGTCTCCAACCCCGATCTGGTGCGCAGGCTGCGCGAGGACGCCCCGCTGGCGCCGGCCGAGCGAGGGACGCTCTACGGCGGCGGTGCGCATGGCTACATCGATTATCCCGCGCTGGGACAGGCTGGCGAGTCGGTGCGAAGGACGGGCTGAGCCGATGGCTCAGGCGACCTCGCCGGTCCAGGCACCGTCGCTGAACTTGCCCAGCGCGAGCGCTTGCGCCTGCTCCAGTTCCGCCGGCCGCAAGGTGTCTTCGGCCAGTCCATGCAGGCGGCGGAAGGTGGCAATCATATGGTCGATGATCGCATCGCGCGGCAGGCCGGTCTGGCTGCGCAGCGGATCGACGCGCTTGGCGGCGCTTTGCGTGCCCTTGTCCGACAGCTTCTCGCGGCCGATGCGAAGCACGTCCAGCATCTTGGCCGCGTCGATGTCGTAGGCCATGGTGACGTGGTGCAGCACCGCGCCGCCGCGGTGGGCCTGCGCGGCGCCGGCGATCTTGCCGCCTTCGGAGGTGATGTCGTTGAGCGGCTGGTACCAGGCCTTGATGCCCAGTTCGCCCAGCGCCTCCAGCGTCCAGGCGTCCATCCAGGCATAGGCCTCCTGGAAGCTCATGCCCTTGATCAGCGAGAGCGGTGCGTAGATCGAGTAGGTGATGGTGTTGCCCGGCTCGATGAACATCGCGCCGCCGCCGGAGACCCGTCGCACGACTTCGATGCCATGGCGCCGCGCCGCCTCGGCATCGACCTCGTTGCGCAGCGACTGGAAACGCCCGATCACCACGGCAGATCCGCCCCATTCCCAGATCCGCAGGGTCGGCGGGCGGCGCCCGGTACCCACTTCATGGGTGAGCACTTCGTCCAGCGCCATGTGCAGCGCGGGCGGTTGCGGATCGACGTGGATGAGGTGCCAGTCGTGGTCGCGCCACAGCGTGCGGGTCATGCAGCCGCTCCCTGGTCGATCGCGCGGCGGACCGCCACGGCGATGGCTTCGGGAGAGACGCCATACATCATCACCCCGGGCGCGAGTTGCACGCGGATGGCCGTGGCGAGCATATGTTCGTCGGCCCCGGCATCCTGGCCTTCCAGTGCAGCATCGATGGCGTGCAGGGCGTCGTCGGGCTCCAGGAAGAAGTCGCCGCTGACCTGGACCTGGGCCAGGCAGCCGTCGCTGATGGCCAGGTCGACCACGACCAGCTTGCCGCCTGGCATCTTGTATTCGCCGTGCATCGGCCGCTCCGCGCCATCGCTTGCAGGCGGGAAGGGTAATGCTTTTCGCCGCGCGGATGGCGTCGGAACCGTCGCCCGGCGGCGATCCCCGCCCCGCTTGTCGGGCTATCGTGTCGCGGAGGTGTTCAACGCCATCGCGGCGCGGATGAGCGCCTTCAACGCCTTCTCGTCGATCTCGTCGCCTTCGTGGAGATCGATCGCGCGACGCGTGTTGCCGTCGAGGCTGGAGTTGAACAGCCTCGCCGGATCGTCCAGTCTGGCGCCCTTGGCGAAGGTCATCTTCACGACGTTCTTGTAGGTCTCGCCGGTGCACAGGATGCCGGCGTGCGACCACACCGGGACGCCGCGCCATTTCCACTCCTCGATGACGTCGGGGTCGGCCTCCTTGATGAGGGCGCGGAGGCGGGCGAGCATCTGGCCACGCCAGTCGGCCAGCTCCTCGATTCGTGCGTCGATCAGCCGGGACGGCGCTTGGGCGCTCGTGGTCGCGGACGCGGGCGGCGCTTGCCTGCGGGGTGGCATGGTCAGCGCACTTCGTTGATGCGTACGTGGTTGCCTGCCGGATCGCGGAAGGCGCAGTCGCGCACGCCGTAGGGTTGCTCGGTCGGCTCCTGGATGACCTCGGCGCCGCTGGCTTCCAGCCGCGCAAAGGTGCCGTCCAGATCACGGCTGGCCAGGATGATCATGGCGAACGTGCCTTTGGCCATCATCTCGCCGATGGTGCGCCGCTCGTCGTCGGTGAGGCCGGGCGTGGCGGCCGGCGGGTGCAGCACGATCGAGGTATTCGGCTGGCCGGCCGGACCGACGGTGATCCAGTGCAGGCCGTTGTATTCGACGTCGTTGCGCACCTCGAAGCCGAGGGTGTCGCGATAGAAGGCCAGCGAGGCCTTCGGGTCGGTGTGCGGCAGGAAGGCGGAATGGATGGTCAGGTCCATGGCGGTCGCTCCGGTGTGGGGGCGCTCAGTCTAGGTGCGGATCGCCGACGGGCGCTTCTCGATTCCTGATCGGTCGGGTGACCTGCTTGGCCACGCACGAGGGGATGCCCGCAGTGGCCCGCGTCTCCCTGCGGCGGTAGGCGCTGGGCGACATGCCGACCAGCTCGGTGAAGCGGGTGCTGAAGGTGCCCAGCGACGCACAGCCGACCGTGAAGCAGACTTCGGTGATGCTGAGGTCGCCCCGGCGCAACAGTGCCATGGCGCGCTCGATGCGGCGGGTCATCAGGTAGGCGTAGGGCGATTCGCCGTAGGCCAGCTTGAACTGGCGGCTAAGGTGACCGGCCGACATGCCGATGCCGCGGGCGAGCGCTTCGACGTCCAGCGGCTGCGCGTATTCGCGGTCGATGCGGTCGCGCACGCGGCGCAGGCGCGCGAGGTCGCGCAGGTGGGTCGTCGCGGTGAATGGCACGGATGGCTGCATGGTCGTGTTGCCTCGCCCGCGAGTGGAGCACAGGCGGAGGGACGGTGCCAGCAATCGGGGACGACGCGTCAGCTCGGATGGCGCATCGGGTTCGGCTGGTGCCACGAGGCGCCGGCGGGCCCGCAAGGACGCAGCTCAGAACCGTCAGTGCCCGCGGCCGTGGAAGTGCCCGTTGCCGGCGCCGATCGAGACGCTGACCCCGCCGGTGGGATGGTCGCAGCTACCGAAGGCCTTGCTTAGGTTGACCGTGCCTTGCTGGTAGCTGCCGTCGACGTGATTGCCGCTCATGACGCCCATGCCGACGCTGCCGTGCATCTGCGGCCGGTTGTAGGTGGCATCGTCGCAATCGGGTACGACCGCGGCGGCTTCATCGTCGGCGGCGGTGCGGCCGCTGTGGTCGCCGTAGTAAACGCCGGGGGTACTGGGCGGCTTCGGTGCCGTGCTGGCCGCAGCGGGCAGGCCGCCCGGCGGAAGCTTGAGGTTGAGCGGCCTGCCTGCGTCCTGCGCCCAGGCCGGCATGGCCAGCAGGGTGGCGAGGAGGACGGCGGTGGGAAGCTGGGGACGCATGGCGGGATCCGGTGGAGCGGTGCCTGTATCAACGGGCGGGACGTGGTCGCGTGTACCGGGGTTGGAGTGGTGGCGGGAGGGAAAGTTCGGCTTTCCTGTTGCCTCTCTCCTCCGGGGAGAGGATCGAGGTGAGGGGCGGGCGCGCGGGAAAGGTGGATGAGTCCCCCAGCCTGAGTGGAGGCTCGTCGCACGAGTGGCCCCTCACTCCAGCCCCTCTCCCGGAGGGGAAAGGGAGCAGTGTACGGCGGCTTGCGGGTCGTCTCAGCCGGTGGTTTCGATGCGTTCCACGCGGCGCAGGCCGCGCGGCAGCAGGCCGCCGCGGGTGGCGCGGTTGCCGCCGTATTCGACCAGGTCGTTCCAGCGCAGGGTGAGCTTGCGCTGGCCCGCGTAGAGGGTCACTTCGCCCTTGCCCTCGCTGACCACGGCAATGCCGGCCACGCGCTCCTCGCCGCTGGCGAGCTTGGCCTTGGGCACTTCGATCAGCTTGTTGCCCTTGCCCTTGTCGAGCTCGGGCAGTTCTGCGACGGAGAACATCAGCAGGTGGCCCTCGGTGGTGACCACCACGATGCGGTCGCGCGCCGGGTCGGCGCTCGTCTGTGGTGCGAGCACCCGGGCGCCATCGCTCAGCGAGATGATCTGCTTGCCCGCCTTGTTGCGCCCGGTGAGCGCGTCGAAGCGGGTGACGAAGCCATAGCCGAAGTCGGTGGCCAGGATCAGCCGCGTGTCGTTGTCGCCGGCGGTGAGCGCGTCGAAGCTGGCGCCGGCGGGTGGGCTGAAACGACCGGTCAGAGGCTCGCCGTTGCCGCGCGCCGACGGCAGCGTGTGCGCCGGCGTGGAGTAGCTGCGGCCGGTGGAGTCGATCACCGCAATCTGCTGGGTGGTGCGCGCCTTCATCGCCGCGAGTAGGCCGTCGCCTTCGCGGTAGTTCAGGCCTTCGGCGTCGACGTCGTGGCCCTTGGCAGCGCGGATCCAGCCCTTCTGGCTGAGCACCACGGTGACCGGCTCGCTGGCGACCAGCGCGCTCTCGTCCAGCGCCTGAGCCACTTCGCGCTCGACCAGCGGCGAGCGGCGCTCGTCGCCGTACTTGGCCGCGTCCGCCTGCAGTTCGCCCTTGATCAGGGTCTTCAGCTTGGCCGGCGATTTCAGCAGCACGTTGATCCGCGCGCGTTCTTCCTCCAGCTGGTTGCGCTCGGACTCGATCTTCATTTCTTCGAGCCGGGCCAGCTGGCGCAGCCTGGTCTCGAGGATGTAGTCGGCCTGCTCGTCGGAGAGCCTGAAGCGCTTCATCAGCACCGGCTTGGGCTCGTCTTCGGAGCGCACGATGCGGATCACCTCGTCCAGGTTGAGGTAGGCGATGTGCAGGCCTTCGAGCAGGTGCAGGCGCCGTTCGACCTTGCCCAGGCGATGGGTGAGGCGGCGGGTGACCGTGTCGGTGCGGAAGCTCAGCCACTCGGTGAGGATCTTCTTCAGGTCCTTTACCTGCGGCCGGCCGTCCAGGCCGATCATGTTGAGGTTGACCCGGTAGCTCTTCTCCAGGTCCGTGGTGGCGAACAGGTGCTGCATGACCTCGGCCGGGTCGACCCGATTGCTGCGCGGCACGACCACCAGGCGGATCGGGTTCTCGTGGTCGGACTCGTCGCGCAGGTCCTCGACCATCGGCAGCTTCTTGGCGCGCATCTGCGCGGCGATCTGCTCGAGGATCTTCGAAGGGCTCACCTGGTGCGGCAGCGCGGTGACGACGATGTTGCCGTCCTCCACCTGGTAGACCGCACGGGCACGCAGCGAACCGGTGCCGGTCTGGTAGATCGACAGCAGTTCCTTGCGCGGAGTGATGATCTCCGCCGCGGTCGGATAGTCCGGGCCGGGCACGTGCTGGGCCAGGTCGGCGACGGTGGCGTCGGGGTTGTCCAGCAGGTGGATGCAGGCGGCCACCACCTCGCGCAGGTTGTGCGGCGGGATGTCGGTAGCCATGCCGACGGCGATGCCCATGGAACCGTTGAGCAGCACGTGCGGTACGCGCGCGGGCAGCCAGCTCGGTTCCTCCAGCGTGCCGTCGAAGTTCGGCACCCAGTCGACCGTGCCGTGCGCCAGTTCGCCCAGCAGCGCCTCGGCAATGGGGCTCAGCTTCGACTCGGTGTAGCGCATCGCCGCGAAGCTCTTCGGATCGTCCGGCGAGCCGAAGTTGCCCTGGCCGTCGACCAGCGGGTAGCGGTAGGAGAACGGCTGTGCCATCAGCACCATGGCTTCGTAGCACGACGAATCGCCATGTGGATGGAACTTGCCGATCACGTCGCCGATCGTGCGGGCGGACTTCTTCGGCTTGGCCGTGGCGGCCAGGCCCAGCTCGCTCATCGCGTAGATGATGCGCCGCTGCACTGGCTTGAGGCCGTCGCCGACGAAGGGCAGCGCGCGGTCCAGCACCACGTACATCGAGTAGTCGAGGTAGGCCCGCTCGGCGTATTCCTTGAGCGGGATCTGTTCGAAGTTGGCTTGCAGGTTCATGCAGGGGGTTCTGGCACAGGTAACCGGCCGATGGTGCCAGATCGGCCGCGGGGGGGACAGCCGGCCGCCCCGCCGGGGCGCTGGCGGCCGTTCCTGGCGGGGCTCAGCGCCGCTCGGCGGTGATGCCGTCCTTGGCCAGCTGCGCCTGCACGCTGTCGGTACCGGCCAGGTGAGCGGCGCCGACGGCGATGAACACGACGCCCGGCTGCTGCAGCATCCCCGCGATCTGCCGCGCCCAGGTTTCGTTGCGTTCGACCAGCAGGCGCTGGTAGAGCTGCGGCTCCTCGCGGCGCATCAGGTCGTTCTCCAGCCGGGCGATGGCCTGGTCGTCACCGTCTTTCCATGCATCGATGAGCGCCTTGAGCTCCACGCTGGCGCGGTCGGTGTCGCGCAGTGTCGAGCGCAGCAGCGCCAGCTGCATGGCCTGCGGCATGTCGGCGAGGAAGCGGATCTGCTGCTCGGCGGTTTCCAGCGCGCGAACCGGCTTGCCGGTCTTCTCCATGGCGCTGCGCAACTGCTTGTCCACGCCGGCGGCCGGATCCAGCCCGGCCTGGGTCAGCGGCGCGACGGTAAGGGTGAGCGCCGCCAGCCATGGGCGCATCACGTTGAGCGCGGCGACGCCGCCGGGCACGTTGGCCAGCCGGGCGGCGCGGTCCAGCCGGTCGCGATCGAACGGCGTCAGCAAGGTGGAAAGCGGATGCGCCATGTCCAGGCCGTAGCGCATGACCAGGGCGGTCATGTTGGACTGGTCGTCGTCGGTGATTTCCACGTACAGCGCCCGGCTGTCCGACAGCGCCTTGTCCAGCGCAGGAAAGTGCCAGTCGGTGTCGCTGGGGAGGAGGTGGACCGTACCGAACAGGTAGATCGTGGTGTCGGCGTCCTTGACGACCCACAATGCCGGATGCGCCAGCGCGGGAGTTGCGAACAGGCCCGTCAGCAGGACCAGGAGCAGAGCGCGGAGCCTGGCAAGCGGGTTCACGATGGCGTTCCCCATGAGAGAGCCACCACTATCGTTGCCGGCGGCGCCGGCTTCAACTGCTCCCGCTTCAGCGCGGCACGCGGTAGCCGCCCGGCACACCGCGCGGGCTCAGCGTGAGCTGCCATAGCTGGTCGCGGCGACTGCGGAACACGGCGGCGGAGACCGCCAGGTAGTAGTGCCACATGCGACGAAAGCGTTCGTCGTAGTGGTGCGCCAGTGCCGGCCAGGCCGCATCGAAGTTGGCCCGCCAGGCGGTCAGCGTCCTGTCGTAGTCGGCGCCGAAGTTGTGCCAGTCCTCGACCACGAACAGGCCTTCCAGCGCCGTGGCGGTCTGGCTCATCACCGGGATCATCGAGTTGGGGAAGATGTACTTCTCGATCCACGGGTCCGGCCGCGAGGGCGCGCCGTTGCTGCCGATGCAATGCAACAGGAACAAGCCATCCTCGCGCAGGCAGCGCCGCGCCACCTCGAAGTAGCTGCGGTAGTTGAGCGCGCCGACGTGCTCGAACATGCCGATCGACATGATCGCGTCGAACGGCTCGTCGAGCTCGTGGTAGTCCTGCAGGCGGATCTCCACCGGCAGCCCGGCGCACAGCGACTGCGCATAGGCCGCCTGCTCCTGCGAGACCGTGATGCCGACGCCCTGGACGCCGTACTTCTCGGCGGCGTACTTGAGTGCCTCGCCCCAGCCGCAACCGATGTCGAGCACGCGCTGGCCCGGTTGCAGGCGCAGCTTGCGGCAGATCAGGTCGAGCTTGGCGACCTGGGCGTCGTCCAGGTTGCCGGCCTGGGCCCAGTAGCCGCACGAGTACACCAGCCGTTCGCCGAGCATGGCCTGGAACAGGTCGTTGCCCAGGTCGTAATGCGCCTTGCCGATCTCGAATGCATGCTCGCCGCGCTGCAGGTTGATGAAGCGTGCTTTCAGATGCGCGATCAACGTATCGAGGGTCTTCAATTCCTCGTCGAGCTGCGCGCACAGCAGGCGGGTGAACAGGCCCGGCAGGTCCTCGCTGTCCCACCAGCCGTCCATGTAGGCCTCGCCCAGGCCCAGCGAGCCGTGCGCGAAGACGCGGGCGTAGAGGCGCTCATCATGCACGCAGAGGTCGCAGGGTGGCTTGTCGCTCGCGTGGATGCCGGCCAGGGCCAGCAACTCGGTAGCGCGTCGCTTGAGGGATTGCTGGCGCATCGGCATTGCAGCACTCCTTACACTGGCGGCGCGCCTCATTGCGCGCCCAGAACTCCGAAGCGTATGGCCGAGGTTGCATAGACCACGTGGACACCTGCCTCGCGCACCCGCGCCAGGAACGCCTCCGCCTCTTCCGGCTTGAGCAGGAATTCGATCTTCACCGGCAGGTCGTCCGCCAGTTCGAAGAACGACTCCTCGTGCAGCACGCCGTGGCGCCCGAAGCCGGCGGTGGCACGGAATACGGAGCCTCCGCCGATGCCCTGGTGCCGGGCCTGCTGCAGCAGCCACTCGGACAACAGCATGCCGTCGTGGCGTGCGCGCAGGTGGGCGTAGAAGTACAGCCGGACGCCTTCGATGGATGTGTCATTCATGCGCATCGCTCCGCTTGCGGAATGCACGGGACCGGCCGTGCGAGGGGACGCTGCTTGTACGGCAGGATGGTCGCAGGAGCCTTGGCCGCGCCGAGGCGGGTAATCACGTCCATGGCCTCAGCGCTCCGCGGGTGAGCGCGATGCCCAGCAAGGTCATTCCGATCGAGCCTGCCAGGTGCAGCAGCAGGTGGCCGCCGAACCACAGGTACTGCTGGCGCAGCAGCAGCGTGGAGGACTCCGCGGAAAACGTGGAGAAGGTGGTCAGCCCGCCGAGGAAGCCGGTGAACACGAACAGGCGCAGTTCCGGCGGCAGCGTCTGGAAGTGGTCCCATACGCCCATCGCGCAGCCCATCAGGAGTCCGCCGAGGAGGTTGGCGACGAGTGTGCCTGGCGGCAGCGTGGGAAAGGCCTGGTTGAGCAGGTTGCCAAGCAGCCAGCGCAGCCAGCAGCCCAGCGCACCGCCGAAGCCGATGGCAAGGAATCCGGTGTAGCTCACGAGAACGCCTCCTCAAAGGATCCAGGTCGTCGGACGTCCGCGCTACGGGCACGCACCCGCACCCGGAACGATCCGGTGTGCAGGCATCATCAACCCCTCGGTCGGGGTGGTTCGTTCCGGCAGGAACAGGAGGCATGCCATCTCCCATCCGGCGGATGCTAGCGGATGGCGGGGGGCGAGGGCCAATCGCGAAAGGCCCGGGGCAGGGGCCCGCAGCGTGCATGGCATACTCGCCGCCGTCTCCCGGCGCCGCCCCCATGACCAGCACGCATCCCCCCATCCGGCGCAGCCTGCCGTGGCTGCTGGCCGGCCTGTCGATGATCGGTCCGTTCTCGATCGACGCGGTATTTCCCGCCTTTCCGCTGATCGGCACCGCCTTCGGCGTGGATGTGGTGGCGTTGCAACAACTGCTCAGCGTGTATCTGGTCGCCTACGCGGCGATGAGCCTGTTCCATGGCGCGATCTCCGATGCGCTGGGGCGCAAGCCGGTGATCGTGGCGGGCATGCTGGGCTATGCGCTGGCATCGGTGGGCGCGGCGTTGTCGGTGTCCTTCGGCATGCTGCTGGTGTGCCGCGGCGTGCAGGGCGCCTGCGCCGGCGCCGGGCTGGTGGTCGGGCGCGCGATCATCCGCGACACGCTGGAAGGCGAGGCGGCGCAGCGGCTGATGTCGCGCGTGATGATGATCTTCTCGGTGGCGCCGGTGATCGCGCCGATGGTGGGCGCACAGTTGCTGGGCCTGGACGGCTGGCACGGTATCTTCTGGGTACTGACGGGGTTCACTGCGTTGCTCGCGCTGCTGCTGGTGCTGCTGCTCCAGGAGACCCACCCGGCCGAGCGGCGCAGCCGCTTCGCGCTCAAGCCATTGTTGGGCAGCTACCTGACTTTCGCCCGCGACCGGCCGCTGTGGCCGTTGCTGGTGTCGCTCTCGGTCAATTTCGCCGGGCTGTTCCTCTACATCGCTTCGGCGCCAAGGGTGGTGCGCGGGCTGCTGCAACTGTCGGCACAAGGCTTCCCCTGGCTGTTCATACCGGTGGTGGCCGGGCTGGTGGCCGGTTCGTGGTTGTCGGGCCGGCTGGCGGGGCGCCGCGGCGTGGCGTTCACGGTGAACCTGGGTTATGCCGCGCTGCTGCTGGCCTGCGCGCTGCACCTGGTGCTGGCGCTGGTGCTGCCCCATCCACGGTTGCCCTGGTCGATCCTGCCGCTGGTGCTGCACGGTGTCGGCGTGCAGCTGGCCTTCCCGACGCTGACGCTGTTGTTGCTGGACCGGTTCCCGCGTCATCGGGGCGGCGTCGCTTCGGTGCAGGCATTCACCAGCCTGATGCTGAGCAGCGTGGTGGCCGGCGTGCTGTCGCCGCTGCTGTCGGTGAGCATGCTGCACCTTGCGTTGGGTTCCAGTGTCCTGACCCTGATCGGACTGGTCGCGTGGCTGGACTACCGTCGGTCGACGCGCCACCCGCGACAACCGCCACCGCGGGACACCGCGTTGCAAGCGCAGATCGTCGAGCCCCGCTGAGCGATAGCGTCCGGTTGTCCGCGGACAGCCGCTCCGGCGTGACTTTCGCCAGTCGGCCACAAGGCAGCGTCCGCCTATGCTGCCGGCCGTCCCCGCTGCCATGAAACCGATGCGCCCTTTCGCCCGCCACCCTTCCCGACCTCGTGGCCACCGCGCCGCGCGCGCCCTGGTTGCCTCGCTCGCCCTGCTGGCCTTGCCGGCCATGGCGGTGAGCGTCGACGGCCACATCGATCCGGTCGAATGGCAGGGTGCACGGCACATCACCGATTTCCGCAAGACCCAGCCGCTCAACGGCGAGCCGGGCAGCCTGCCGACCGAGGCCTGGGTGCTGTCCACGCCCGAGGGTCTGGCGGTGGCCTTCCGCTGCATCCAGCCGCCGGGCGTGCCGCGCACGCACCAGCGCATCCGCCGGGACGAGCAGGCGCAGGTCGACCGCGTGAACCTGATGGTCGACTTCGACGACGACGGGCGCACCGGCTACAACTTCATGGTCACCCTGACCGACGACCTCAACGACGCGGTGCTGACCAACGAAAGCCGCTTCAACACCGACTGGGACGGCAACTGGAAGCACGCCGTCAGCGAGGACGCGCAAGGCTGGTCGGTGGAAATGCTGATCCCCTGGTACATCGCGCCGATGCGCAGCGCAGTCGGCGGCGAGCGCACGATCGGGCTGTACCTGGACCGCGTGATCGGCTCGACCGGCGAGCGCGACGCCTGGCCGGTGGCAAGCTTCAACAAGCCGCGCTTCCTCTCCGACTTCACGCCGGTGACGCTGCCGGCCTACACGCAGCCGCTGTTCGCGGTCACGCCGTACGTGGTCGGCATCCGCGACCAGGTGCACGGCGCCAACAGCGTCAAGGGCGGCGCCGACATCTTCTGGAAGCCCAACGGCCAGACCCAGCTGACCGCCACCATCAATCCGGACTTCGGCCAGGTCGAGAGCGACGACCTGGTGGTGAACTTCGGGGCCGAGGAAACCTTCTTCACCGACAAGCGGCCGTTCTTCACCGAGAACCAGGGCATCTTCGATTTCGGCATGCTGATCGACAACAGCCAGCTGATCTACACCCGCCGAGTGGGCGGGCCGGCCGACGACGGCAACGGTGCCGGCGACGTCACCGGCGCGCTCAAGCTCAACGGCAGCGTTGGCGCCACGCGCTACGGCGTGATGGCGGCGCAGGAAAGTGGTGATGCCGGGCGCACCTTCTCCGCGCTGCGCCTCATCCATGACTTCGGCACGCAGACGCTGGGCATGCTCGCCACGCATGTGGACCGCCCCTGGCTCGACCGCGACGCCGACGTGCTGGGCTTCGACCATCGCTGGCAGCCCAACGCCAAGCTGACCGTCACCAGCAACGTGGTCGGCAGTGCGATCGGCCAGCACAACACCACCGTGCGCGGTACCGGCGCCACCACGGTCGTCGAGTACGAAATGAACGAGCGCTGGACCCAGGAGTGGCTGGGCATGCACTTCGACGACAAGCTCGACCTCAACGACTTCGGCTACCTGCCGCGCAACAGCCTCAACTACGTGCACTACGAGGTGCGTCGCCGCTTCGCCGACCTGCCCGCCGACTCCCGCTTCGCCTCGCACGTGTGGCATTGGCGCATCATCGGCATGGACAACGACCACGGCCTGAACCTGCAGCGGCAGTTCCGCGTGATCCGCGAGAGCCAGCTGCGCGATGGCGGCGAGTCGGACTGGCAGCTCAACCTCGATGCCCCCGCTTACGACGACCTCCTCACCCGCGGCCATGGTGCGCTGCGTCTTCCGCACAATGCCCTGCTGGACTGGGAGCGCCAGAGCCCGCGCAAGGGCAACTGGGGATGGGAATCGGAAGTGACCTTCAAGGGCAGCGACCGAGTGGGCCTGCGCCGCGTCGGTTACATGGCGCAGTTCAAGCCGACCTACTTCATCAACGACGCTTTCAGCCTGTTCAGCGGCGTCACCTACGAGTTCGACCCCGACTGGCTGGTCTGGCAGCACGACAACCTGATCGGCAGTTTCGACAGCCACCAGGTACTGCTCGATGCCGGCATCAACTGGAACATCGGCAACCGCCAGGAGCTGCGCATCAAGCTGCAGGCACTGGGCCTGGACGCGCGGCTGCTGCAGGCCTATCGCGTCAACGGCGATAGGCGCGCGGTGGCGGTGGACGATCCGGTGGACGATTTCAGCGTGCGCAACCTGGGCTTCCAGATCCGCTACCGCTACGAGCTGGCACCATTGTCCGACCTCTACGTGGTGTATGGCCGCGGCGGCTATGCGCTGGATCCACGCTACAGCGAGGCGGGCAGCCAGTTCGGCCGCAGCTTCGACCTGCGCGACAGCGAGCAGCTGCTGGTCAAGCTGGCGTACCGTTTCGAGCTGTGAGTGCCCGCACGATGGTCTTCAGTCCACCGCGGCTCCGGCGACGAATCATGCCGGCGGGCTGAAGCCCCGTCCTGTGGATCTTCGAATATCGGGTTGACGCCCCGCAGGGCATGCTGTGCGCATGACTCCCGACTTCGTTGCCTCGCTGCTTGGCCGCCCGGCCGCCGTGTTGCCCCGCGCGTTCTACGCGCGCGACCCGCGCACGGTGGCGCCCGCGCTGCTCAACAAGGTGCTGCTCAACGCCGACGGACGCAGCGGACGCATCGTCGAGACCGAGGCCTATTGCGGAGCGATCGATCCGGCCGCGCATTCCTGGCGCGGCCGCACCGCCCGCAATGCGACGATGTTCGGCCCGGCCGGGCTGCTCTATGTGTACTTCACCTACGGCATGCACTGGTGCTGCAACCCGGTGTGCGGCGAGGAAGGCGAAGGTGTCGCCGTGCTGCTGCGCGCGCTGGCGCCGCTGACCGGGCTGGCCGCGATGCGCGCGGCGAGGCCGCGCTGCCGGCACGACCGCGACCTCTGCCGCGGCCCGGCGCGACTGTGCCAGGCGCTTGGCATTGCCGGGGCGCAGGATGGCATCGACCTGGTCGAGGGCGCCGGCGGTTTTGCCATCGTCGATGACGGCACGGCACCGCCCGCGGAGCCCGTGGCTTCGCCGCGGATCGGCATCACCCGTGCGGCGGCCGAACCCTGGCGGTGGTACGTACCGGGCGATCGGCACGTGTCGCGTTAGTCGAGGTTGACGTTGGCTTGATCGCGGCGGGTGGACGGTGGCGGCGTTCCATCGAGGAGATCGAGCCATGCCCTACAAATCCACCAGCGACCTGCCCGACGCCGTGCGCGACAACCTGCCCGAGCACGCGCAGGAGATCTTCAAGGAGGCGTTCAACAGCGCCTGGGACGAATATGCCGACGCGGACAAGCGCCGCGGCCACGAATCGCGGGAGGAGGTCTCGTTCAAGGTGGCCTGGTCGGCGGTGAAGAACGAGTACGAGAAGGGCGACGACGACAAGTGGCACAGGAAGTAGCGGCGTGAACCCTCTCCCCCCTCTCTATCAGTCAGGGGAGAGGCAGGGTGAGGGGCCGGGGGAAGGTCGTTGTGGGTGGGCGTTCCCAAGCAGCACAGCGGGAAGTTTCAGGCAAGCCCCGCCTTCACCCCGACCCTCTCCCCGGAGGAGAGAGGGGACTGGATCGTCAGGCGAGTCCGCGCGCTTGCAGGAACGCCAGCGCCTCGCCCGCATCCTGCTCGAACCACGCCCGCGTCGAGCCCAGCCGGAAGCTGTAGCCCCAGGCGTCCATGTCGGCCATCAGCCGCGCGCGGCCCACGCCCGGCAGAGCGTCGGCGAGCAGGATCTGCAGGTAGCAGGCGGCGTCTTCTTCTTCCACCGAATCGGTGGCGTCGGTGTGTACCTTCGCTCGGCGCTCGGGCGGCAACACCAGCAGGTGGCAGGTCTCGTGCAGCAGCGAGTGCACCGGCGTGTCGTCGCGCGCGTAGACGGCGGTGCCGATGATGCCCGCCTCCTCGTCACCCCAGTAGCTGCCGGGGATCGGTTCGCCGGAGGGCACGCGGTGCAGCGCCAGGCCATGGCGCGCAAGCAGGGCGTTGGGTGCCGCGTAGCCGATGTCGGCCAGGCGCAGGACGGCGGGAGAATTCATGGTCGCGTCGGGCGGGCTTCGGCCCACCGCTGGCTGGATTGTCGCAAGGTGGGCCGAAGCCCACCCGCGGATCATGGCGCGGTCTTGCCGTCCGGCAGGGCGACGGACAATTCCAGCACCTCGTGTCCGCTGTCGCGCTCGACATTGATGTTGATCGCGTCGATGTCGACGTGGACGTACTTCTTGATTACCTCGAGCAGCTCGTTGCGCAGCAGCGGCAGGTAGTCCGGCGCGCCGCGGGTGGAGCGCTCCTGCGCCACGATGATGCGCAGGCGTTCCTTGGCGACCGAGGCGGTGGGTTCCGGCTTGCGCTTCAGGAAATCCAGGATGCCCATCACGATCAACCTCCGAATACGCGCTGGAGAAAGCCCTTCTTGGCCACTTCGGTGAAGCGCAGGGGGCGATCCTCGCCGAGGATGCGCGCGACCGTGTCGCGGTAGGCCTGGCCGGCGTTGGAATTCTCATCCAGTATCACCGGCACGCCGGCGTTGGAGGCGGCCAGCACGTTCTCCGATTCCGGGATCACGCCGACCACCAGGATGCCGAGGATTTCCTCCACGTCCTTGACGCTGAGCATCTCGCCCAGCGCCACGCGCGCGGGGTTGTAGCGGGTCAGCAACAGGTGCTGGGTGATCGGGCCTTCGCCGCGCTCGGCACGGCGGGTCTTGCTGGAGAGCAGGCCCAGGATGCGGTCGGAATCGCGCACCGAGGACACCTCCGGGTTCACCACCACCACCGCGTGGTCGGCGAAGTACATCGCCAGGTGCGCACCCTTCTCGATGCCGGCCGGCGAGTCGCACACGATGTAGTCGAAGCCTTCCTTGGAAAGACCGTCGAGCACCTTCTCGACGCCTTCCTGGGTCAGCGCGTCCTTGTCGCGGGTCTGGCTGGCGGCGAGCACGAACAGATTGTCGTGGCGCTTGTCCTTGATCAGCGCCTGCTTGATCGTGGCCTCGCCGTGCACGACGTTGACGAAGTCGTACACCACGCGCCGCTCGCAGCCCATGATCAGGTCGAGGTTGCGCAGGCCGACGTCGAAGTCGATCACCGCGACTTTCTTGCCGGCCATCGCCAGGCCGGTGGCCAGCGAGGCGCTCGTGGTGGTTTTGCCGACGCCGCCTTTGCCAGACGTGACGACGATAATCTCAGCGCTCAAGGGCTCTTCTCCGGTAATGCTCATCAGGTGGAATCGCCGGTCACAACCGGGCGATCATCAATTTTTCACCATCGAGCCAGCATTGCACAGCCTGGCCTTCGAGGTCTTTGGGGATCTGTTCAAACACGCGGTAGTGGCCGGCAATGGCCACCAGCTCGGCGCGGAAATCGGAGACGAAGATGCGTGCCTTCTCGTCGCCCTGCGCACCGGCCATGGCGCGGCCGCGCAGGCCGCCGTAGACGTGGATGGAGCCGTCGGCGATCACCTCGGCGCCGTTGGCGATGGCGCCGGTGAGCACCAGGTCGCGGTCGCGCGCGTAGACCTGCTGGCCCGAACGGACGTTGCCATCGTGGTGTTGCGCGCCGAGCGCAGGGCCGGCCGGCGGCGCGGCGTGAATCGGTTCGCGCACCGGAGCGGGCGGAGGCGCGGGCGCTGCGGCCGGTGACGGCGCCGACGGTGCGATGCTGCCGCCGTCGGCCGGCTCGTAGGCGGCGCGGAACTTGGCGATCAGCGGCAAGCCCATGCGCTGGGCCAGCGCCTCGGTGGCGCTGGTACCGTAGGCCAGGCCGACCGGCAGCATGCCGGCGCTGCGCACGGCCTCGAGCAGGGCGTCGACCGTGCCGTCGTCGGGCAGCTCCACCAGGTGCGAAAGATCCAGCACCACCGCGGCACGGGAAAAAAGCTGCGGGGCCGAGCGCACGCGGCGCTCCAGCTCCTCGCACAGTGCGGCGGCGTCCACGCGGCGCACGCGCACGCAGGCGATGCCGACCTGGCCGAAGCGCAGGTCGCAAGCGTCAGTCGTATCCATTTTTACGGTCACTGGTGCCGCTCTCCGGCGATGCGGCGCGGCTGGGATGCAGGGGAAAGGGAGGAAGCTGGAACCGGCAGTTCGCGTTCGGCCAGCCACGGCACGTCGGGCAAGCCATCGCGTTCGAGCCAGGTTTCCCGGACAAAGCCGTAGCTGGGCAGATCCTTGGCCAGCAGGCTGACCTGCGGACCGGACTCGGTCATGCGTTGCTGGCCCACTTCCTGGAAGCCGTAGGTGCCATGGAACAGCACCACCACGTCATCGCGCGGCTCCAGGAACACCTCGCAGGTGAGCAGCGGCACGCGCACTTCGGCGTAGCTGGTCACGTCGCAGTAGAACACCTTGCCCAGGCCATGGCGGCGGTAGGCGTTGGCGATCACGATACGGTCGATGTAGACGAACGACTCGTAGTGCTCGGCAAACCAGCGGTAGTTGGGGCTGTCGTAGTTGCCGCCATCGCGCAGGGCGATCAGGAAGCCGGCCAGATGACCGTCGATCTCGGCAACGCGGAAGTACTCGGCGCGCTCGTAGAAATAGCGCAGCTGCGCAGCGTCCAGGGCGAGGATGGAGCGACCGGCGGCGTTGTTGAGTGCCAGTACGGCATCCAGATCGTGCTCGCGCACGTCGCGGATGGCTAGGGCCATTCGTTGCTCCGCAGATAAGGCAGTGAACCGGTGGGCGCCGCAGGCGTCCGCAAGGGCGCATTATGGCATGCGGGGCCGGGGCGCACATCCTGCGCGCGGCTGTAAAACCTTTGTAAAACGCGAGCCTGCACGGCTTGTGGGAGGGTGACTTCCCGCGCATTGCACGGGGCTCGCGCCGGCCTATGATGCGGCCATGTCCTGGACCAACTTCAACCACATCCGGCTGCTGCGGCTGACCGGGCTGTTCACCTACCTGTGCGTAGGTACGCCCCTGCTGACGCAATGGGCGACCGAGCGGCTGACCCAGCTCAACCGCCCCGGCACGTCGCTGCTGCTGTGGACGCTTTGCTACCTGATATTCGGAATGTTGTACTGGGCCGTGACCACCAACCTGGGCGCGCGCCGCTACGTCGGCCTGCGCCTGGCCGGCATGGCGGTGATGAGCACCGCGGCGGTGGCGGTGGGCTGGTACAGCCACAGCGGATTGTCGGCCATGCTCATGGCGGTCACTGCGGTCGTGCTGCCCTGGCTGCTGCCGTTCTGGCTGGGAGTGGTATGCATCGTGGTGCAGAACGTGGCGCTGGTGTTCGTGTTCATGAATTTTCCCGAGTACGACCGCAACGTCTGGTTGGCCTTCCTGCAGATCAGCATCTACCTGGGCATTTGCGCGCTCGGCTTCGTTGCCTCGATGGTCGCCAGTCAGCAGACCGAGGCGCGCGAGGCGCAGCGGCGCCTCAACTCGGAACTGCGCGCCACCCGCGCCCTGCTGGCCGAATCCACCCGCATCGCCGAGCGCATGCGCATCGCGCGTGAACTGCATGACCTGATCGGCCATCACCTGACGGCGCTGAGCCTCAATCTCGAAGTGGCCAGCCACCTGGCCAACGATGCCTCGGCCGAACACGTGCGCAAGGCGCAGGCCACCGCGCGCCACCTGCTGTCCGATGTGCGCGAGGCGGTCAGCGAGCTGCGCCAGGACGACGCGATCGATCTGACCCAGGCGCTGCGCAGCCTGATCGAGGGCGTACCCGGACTGACCGTGCATGTGGACCTGCCACCGCGCTTCAGCCTGGAGGACCCGCGTCGCGCGCAGGTGTTGTTGCGCTGCGCGCAGGAGATCATCACCAATTGCGCCAAGCACGCCGGGGCGCGACAGCTGTGGCTGACCTTCGCTTATGCCGACGCCAACCAGCTCGGACTGCACGCGCGCGACGATGGTCGCGGGGCGGCCCATTTCAAGCCGGGCAACGGGCTTTCCGGGATGCGCGAGCGGCTGGCCGAGTTCGGTGGCAGCGTGGCGGTGGACACCGCCGTAAGCGAGGGCTTTGCGCTGACCGTGCGGCTGCCGCTGGGCGAGGCCCTGGAGCTGGCCCACGCCCCGTCGCGCACGGAGCCGCCGGCATTGAGCATGTCATGACGGCAGGCCGGCGCGTGCCATGCCAAAATGGTCGGCAGCGCCCGGTCGCCACGCACGTAGCCCGCGTGAACCGCACGCGATCACCGCACTGTTGAGGATCCGCGATGATTTCCGTCTGTCTCGTCGATGACCAGAACCTGGTGCGCCAGGGCGTCCGTTCGCTGCTGGACCTGGCCGAAGATATCCGCGTGGTGGCCGAGTGCGCCGACGGCGCCCAGGCCGTTGCGGATATTCCGCGCATCAAACCCGACGTGGTGCTGCTGGACCTGCGCATGCCCAACATGAGCGGACTGGAGGTGCTGCAGGCACTGTCCGCGCGCGGCGAGCTGCCGCCCACGATCATCCTGACCACTTTCGACGACGACCAGCTGGTGCTGCAGGGCCTGAAGGCCGGCGCACGCGGTTATCTGCTGAAGGACGTGTCGCTGGAGCAACTGGTCGAGGCGGTCCGCACCGTTGCCGCCGGCGGCTCGCTGGTGGCCCCGATGGTGACGCAGCGCCTGCTGGCCGGGGTAGGGCGCATGCAGAACCAGTTCACCAGCCTGGAACAGCCCGACCCGCTTACCGAGCGCGAAACCGAAATCCTGCGCCTGCTCTCGGGCGGCTACTCCAACAAGGAGATCGCCAATTCCTTGAAGGTGGCCGAGGGCACGGTGAAGAACCACGTGTCCAACATCCTTTCCAAGCTGGGCGTGCGCGACCGCACGCGCGCGGTGCTCAAGGCGCTGGAGCTGGGCATCGTCTGAGCGCACGTTGATCCGGGCGCTCTTTTTTGTCGGAAGCGGGCTGGGTGGAGGGTTCGAAGGGGCCGCGCCGTCGGCCTTGCCGACCCTTCAGCGCCGAACGGCACCCTCTCCCGAAGCCGGCCAAGGGCTCGGTTGCGCCCTCGGCGCCGGGCCGCTTCAGCCAGCCAGCCAGGCGCCTGCTTGCCCGATGGCGTTCCAGCCCGCGAGCAAGTACCATCCGGAGCTTCGGTATTCGCCGATCCTCGCCCGTGCCTTCCTCCGGGGCTCTGAGCCCTGTGGCGCGGAACCGACGGGAACCTTTAAGCGCTGCGCGGAAACGCTCGGAGAACCCAGGTAATGATGCGTGTTCTTGAATTCATTGTGGCCCTGATCATCGTCGCCGTGCTCGGTGTCGTGGTAGGCGTGATCATGCCCGGGAGCGGCCATGTGGAGCGGTCGCTGGTCTTTGGCAAGGACATGCGCCAGGTCTACGACACTCTCGACAACTTCCGCCGCTTCGAGGACTTCTCCTCGCTGCGCCAGGAAGACCCGAAGATCCAGTTCAAGCTTTCGGGCAAGGACTACGGTCCGGGTGCGGAAATCAGCTGGACCAGCGACAACGACCGCATCAGCGAAGGCAAGTTGACGATCGCCAGCGCCGAGCCGGAGTTCTACAAGGTCGACAACACAGTCAACGACGCCAAGATCGTCTGGAACCTGGACAACGATTGGCGCGGCCAGGACAAGCACTTTACGCTGGACCTGGAGCGCCAGGGCAGCCGCCACCAGTTGACCAAGGTCACCTGGTCGTATGACGTGGCCTACGGCTTCAACCTGGTCAACCGCTACTCCAACCTGTACATCCACGGCGATCCGGACTCGTTCATCCAGTCCAGCCTGGGCAACCTGCAGAACGTGCTGGCCGCGGTGCCGAACATCGATTACGGCAAGCTGGTGCCGTACATCCAGCAGACCAAGCCGACGCCGATGCTGCTGGTCTCCACCTCGATCCAGCGCAGCGGCGGCCTGGCTGCACTGGACGATGCCACCGCCACGGCGGTCAAGCAGATCCAGGACGCGGCCAAGAAGCTGGGCGTGAACGTGGTCGGCCCGCGCGTCATCTTCACCACCAACTACGGCGACCAGGCCTACACCTTCGACGTGGGCATGCCGATCGACGCCACCAGCCTGACCGTCGCCGGCCAGAGCCAGGAACTGACCCCGGCGCAGCCTCCCAAGCTCGGTGAAGAGGAGCCGGCCGAGGCCTCCAGCGCGCCGGCCAGCGCCAGCAGCTCGGCCGCCGCCAAGCCGGCCGGCCCGCAGCCGGGCGACCATGACCGCTGGGGCCGCCTGGTCGTGGACGCCAACGTGCGCGCCACGCTGGCCTTCGGCGAGCCCTCGCTGGTCGGCGTGTGGAACGGTACCGCCGCCGGCGTGCCGCAGACCCGCGAGATGCTCAAGGCCTACGCGCAGACCCACGGCTACAAGTTCGACGAGGTCACCAATCGTCTGTACGACATCGAGGTGCAGCCGGAGGTCAAGGACAAGACCGGCGCCGTGACCACCTACGCCAAGTACGATGTCTACCTGCCGCTGCTGGGCGACAACGTCCCGCAGCAGACGCCGGAACAGGCTGCCGGCATTCCGCAGCCGAGCCTCGAACCGGCCCCCGCCAGCAGTGCCTCCGCGCCCGCCGCCGCCGGCTCCAGCGCGGCCCCGGCCGAAGCCGCCAGCGCCGGGCAGTAAGTTCGTCCCGGTCGCACATGAATCCTGCCCGCCTCGCGCGGGCAGGATTTTTTTTGGGCGCACGCCGGGCCTGCCGCAGCCGCACACCGGTGCGCTAGAGTGACGGGCCAGCCAATCCGCCACGCCGCATGATCGAAGCCGACCGACTCACCCGCTGCTATGGCCGCCTGATCGCGGTGGATGCGCTTTCCATCCGCGCCGAGCCGGGCCAGGTGCTGGGCCTGCTCGGTCCCAACGGCGCCGGCAAGTCCACCGCGATGCGCATGATCGCCGGCTTCCTCGCGCCAACCTCGGGCACTGCGCGCGTGTGCGGGCACGACGTGCAGCGCGAGCCGCTCAAGGCCAAGCGCGCGCTTGGCTACCTGCCCGAGGGCGCGCCCAGCTACGGCGAGATGACCGTGCGCGAGTTCCTCACCTTCATCCTGCGCGTGCGCGCACTGCCGGCGGAGACGGGCTTTCGCCGTTTCGACGAGGTGGTGACGCACCTGCAGCTGGAGGACGTGCTGGACCAGTGCATCGACACGCTGTCCAAAGGGCTGCGCCGCCGCGTGGGCCTGGCCCAGGCAATCCTGCACGACCCGCCGGTACTGATGCTGGACGAGCCGACCGACGGCCTGGATCCGAACCAGAAGCATGCCGTGCGCCGGCTGATCGATTCGATGGCGCGCGAGCGCACGATCCTGATCTCTACCCACCTGCTGGAGGAAGTCCACGCGCTGTGCAACCGCGTGGTGATCATCGCCCGCGGCAGGCTGCTGGCCGACGCCACGCCGGCCGAACTGGAGGCCCGCTCGCGTTATCACGGAGCGGTGTCTTTCAGCGCGCCGGGCAGCGGCGTTTCGCAGGAAATGCTCGGCCGTCTGCCGCAAGTGGCCGCGATCGAGGTCGATCCGCTGGACGGGCGCATCACCGTGTTCCCCAAGCCCGGCGCGCGCGTGCTTGAACCAGTCGAGGACCTGCTGCGCCAGCAGGGCCTGGAAGTGTCGGAGATCCAGCTCGAGCGCGGTCGGCTGGACGAGGTGTTCCGCCAGATCACGATGGGAGAGAGCGCCTGATGCATCCCATCGCCGCCATCATGCGCCGCGAGCTGCGCAGCTATTTCGTCACCCCGGTCGCCTACGTGTTCCTGGTGATCTTCCTGGTGCTGGCCGGATTGCTCACCTTCTACGCGGGCGACTTCTACGAACGCGGCCTGGCCGACCTGCAGCCCTTCTTCGTGATGCATCCGTGGCTGTACCTGATCCTGGCGCCCGCACTGTCGATGCGCATGTGGGCCGAAGAGTCCAAGGCCGGCACGCTGGAATTGCTGCTCACGCTGCCGGTGACACTGGTGCAGGCGATGCTCGGCAAGTTCCTCGCCGCCTGGCTGTTCCTGGGGCTGGCGCTGGCGCTGACCTTTCCGATCTGGATCACCGTCAACTATCTCGGCGATCCGGACAATGGCGTGATCTTCGCCGGCTACCTTGGCAGCTGGCTGATGGCCGGCGCGTTCCTGGCCATCGGCGCCTGTCTTTCCACGTTGACCCGCAGCCAGGTGGTGGCATTCATCCTCACTGCGCTGGTGTGCGTGCTGCTGATCCTGGTCGGCCAGCCGCAGGTGCTCGATTTCGTCCAGGGCGCGCTGCCGCGCAAGCTGGTCAACGGCGTTGCGCATCTTTCCATCCTGCGCCACTTCGAGGCGATCGCCCGCGGCGTGCTCGACGTGCGCGACCTGATGTATTTCCTCTTCACCATCTTCGCCTGGCTCACCGCCGGCGTGCTGGTGCTCGACCTGAAGCGGGCTCGCTGACATGCGCCGCCTGCACATCGGCCGCCGCACCGTGCTGGTCGCCGCGCTGGTCGCGCTGAGCCTGGTCTTCATCGGCATCACCCTGGCCAGCAGCCGCTGGCTGCGCGCTGCGCGCATCGACCTGACCGCCGACCACCTGTACACGCTCACGTCCGGCACGCAGCACATCATCGACGACCTGCATCGCCCGCTGAAGCTCACCCTGTACTTCTCCGAGCACGCCACCCGCGACCTGCCGCAACTGCGCAGCTACGAGCAGCGCGTTCGCGAGATGCTGCAGGAAATGGTGGCGCGCTCGCGCGGGCGCATCCGCCTGGCGGTAATCGATCCGGTGCCTTACTCGGACGACGAGGCCAGCGCCGAAGGCGGCGGGCTGACGCCGATCAATGGCGGCAGCAACGGCGAGCGGGTGTTCTTCGGACTGGTCGGCAGCACGCTCCCGGGCAGCGAGGGCGAAGGCGAGGAGCGCAGCCTGTCGATACCGTTCTTCGATCCTGCGCGCGAGACGTTCCTCGAATACGACGTCGCCAAGCTGCTCTACGAGCTCGACCAGCCCAGCAAGTCGCACATCGGCCTGATCAGCTCGCTGCCGCTGGCGGGCAACCCGGCGATCGGCCAGGCGCCGTGGGCGGTGGTGCAGCAGCTCGAGCAGTTGTTCGAGGTGCGGACCCTCGATGCCGACACGCTCACCCGCGTGGGCGACGACATCAAGGTGCTGCTGCTGGTTCATCCCAAGCGGCTGTCCGACTCGGCGGTCTACGCGCTGGACCAGTACGTGCTGCGCGGTGGCCACCTGGTGGTGTTCGTCGATCCGGACGCGGAACTGGACACCACGCCCTACGTGGACAGCAACGGGGTCACCGACGACCACAATTCCGATCTGCCGAGGCTGTTCGCCGCATGGGGCGTGACGTTCGACACCCGGTCGGTGGTGCTCGACCGTTCGCGCGCGCTGCAGATCGAACTGGCCGGCAGCAACCTCAACCATCCGGCGATGCTGGGGCTGGGGCCGCAGGAGCTCAACCACAACGACGTGGTGACGGCCAGCCTGCAACGCATCAATGTCTCCACCGCGGGCAGCTTCGACCTTGCACCGAATGCGCAGACACGCCTGCTGCCACTGATCCAGAGCAGTGCCGAGGCCGAGAAGGTGCCGGCGCAGCGCGTGCTGGAGGCGGCCAGCGATCCGACCACGCTGCTGCAGGGCTACCAGCCGGACAACCAGCACTACGTGATCGCCGCGCGCCTGCGCGGTACCTTCGCAAGCGCTTTCCCGCAACGTGCCGGCACGCCGGGCCATCTGGCGCAATCGAAGCCCGATTCGGAGGTGGTGCTGGTGGCCGATACCGACCTGCTCAGCGACCGCCTGTGGGTGGAGACGCAAAGTTTCCTCGGCCAGCCGATGCTTTCGGTGTTCGCCAACAACGGCGACTTCGTCACCAACCTGGCCGACAACCTCAGCGGCTCCTCGGCGCTGCTGTCGATCCGCGGACGCTCGGCGTCGCAGCGGCCGTTCACCCGCGTACGGGCGTTGCAGGCGGCGGCGGACCAGAAGTTCCTGCTCAAGAAGCAGGAGCTGGAGCGCGAGCTTGCCGAGACGCGGCAACGGCTGGACGAGCTGCAGCCGGGCAAGGGTGGGCGATCCAGCACCGCCGGCGCTCAACAGAAGAGCGAAATTGAGCAGTTCCAGCAGCGGCGGCTGGCGATCAACAAGGAGCTGCGCGACGTGCAGCATCAGCTCAATGCCGAGATCGATGCACTCGGGTTGCGACTGAAGGTGATCAACATCGTGCTGGTGCCGGCGCTGGTTACCCTGATCGGACTGCTTTACGGCTGGCGACGGGTTCGTCAGAGCCGTTCGCGCCGCTGACCGTTGCGCCCTCTCCCCCGCGGGGAGAGGGCAGGGTGAGGGGCCGGGGCTCGCCTCTAACTTCCAGAGGGCGCCCGTGGCGGACACCAAGGCGGCAATCTGCCGCAAGCGCCCCGGCGCCGCATGGCGGGGTCTATCCTTGCAGGCTGGTGACGATGCGGGCCGCTGATGGCGCTATTGCTCAAATGGATCGTGCCGTGGGAATTCTCGTGGGTGTTCCTCGCGAGCTTCCTGCTGGTCGCGGTGCTGTACTGGAGAGGGTCGCGCGCGCTTGGCGTGAGCCTCGCCCGGCGCGTGTCGTTCTGGAGCGGCATGGCGATCATCTACCTGTCGCTGCACACCTACCTGGATTACTACGCGGAGCACGAGTTCTTCATGCACCGCCTGCAGCAGGTGCTGCTGCACCACTTGGCGCCGCTGCTGGTCGTGGCTTCCTATCCGGCAGGAGTGCTGCGCGCTGGCCTGCCGTTCGAATGGCGCGTGCGCTGGCTGCGCCCCGTGCAGAAGTCGGCGGTCTGGCAAGCGGTGAGCGCGGTGCTGTTCAACCCGGCGCTGGCGACGTTCCTGTTCATCGGTTTCATCCTGGTCTGGCTGATTCCATCCATGCAGACGCTGGCGATGCTCGACTGGCGCATCTACCGCTTCATGAACTGGACGATGCTCGGCAGCGGTTTCATCTACTGGGCGCTGGTACTCGACCACCGCCCGCGGCCGCCGGGGCGGATGATCCCGGGGCTGCGCGTGCTCTCGCCGGCGATCACCATGTCGCCGCAGATCCTGGCCGGTGCGATCGTCACGTTCTCCAAAACCGACCTCTATCCCATCTTCGAGATCTGCGGTCGTGCGTTTACCTTCAACGTGTTGACAGGGCAGATGGTCGGCGGCGTGATCACCTGGGTACCGGCGGCCATGATCGAATCGGTCGGTGCGCTGCTGGCGTTGCGGCAGTGGCTGGCGCTGTCGCGGCGAGGACGGATCCGGCGCGAGCACCGGATGCAGCAGCGTCCGGTTGCGCGCAACACGTAGGGCCGTCGTGGCGCCGCGCGATCAGAGCGCGTTGGCGGGCTTGGCCAGGAAGTCGGTGCCCAGCGTGCTGCCGTCGGCGAAGTGCAGGACGACCTGGACGGTCTGTCCAGGCTGCACCGGCTTGCCAGCATCCATCAGCATGAAGTGGTAGCCGCCGGGAGCCAGTGCGACCTGTCCGTGCGCCGGCACGGTGAGGCTGTCCACCATGCGCATGCGGCCCATGCCGGTATCGGTGGAACTCTGGTGAAGCATCACGCTGCCGTAGGCTGCGCTGCTGGCGCCGTCAAGCACGGCCGGCTGGTCGCCGTCGTTGCGCAGCGAGACGTAGCCGCCGGCCGGCAGGTTGGCCGGCATGACGCGGATCCACGCATCACTTGCATGCACGTGGCCAGCCTGGGTCGCATGTGCAGCGCCTGCGCAGAGCAGGCCGGCGAGCAGCAAGGGGAGCGAACGCAGGATCATGTTCCGGTTTCCAGCAGCAGGTAGAGGTCGTGTACGAGGTCGTCCTGCGAGGCCGCCGGCGTGGCGAGCAGGCGCGCGTGGCCCTGGCGGTCGAACAGATAGATCGCCGAACTGTGGCTGACCTCGTACTGCCCGTTGGCCTGGGACGGCTCACGGGTGAAGGCTGAGCGGTAGCGCTTGCTCAGCGCCTCGAGCTCGCGCGGCGTGCCGGTCAGCCCCACTGCACGCTTGTCGAAGGCGTTGACGTAGGCGTGCATGATGGCCGGCGTGTCGCGCGCAGGGTCGACGCTGACGAACAGGATGCGCGCATCGTCCGCCTTCGCGCCGACGCGCTGCAGCACCGCGTGCAGGTGGGCCAGCGTCAGCGGGCAGACGTCGGGGCAATGCGTATAGCCGAAATACAGCAGCACCACCTTGCCGCGGTAGTCCTCGCCGGTGACCGGCTTGCCGTGGTCGTCGGTAAGCTGGAAGGCGAGATCGGGCATATGACCGCTGATGTCGGTCAGGCGCCAGGGCAGCTTGCCGTCGCGGTGGCAGGCGGTCAGCAGCAAGGCCAGGCCGAGCAGCAGGATGAGGCGGGCCAGGCGCAAGGGCTTCATGCAAGAATCCGGGCGATGCATCGCACCAGCATACGCCACGCGGTGGTGCGGGCGCGGCCGCCGAGGAGCTTATGCGACAACCTGTCCCTGTCATGACGCGTGCGATGCCCTGGCTGGTGGGTGCGGCCGGCGCCAGTGCGGTGCTGCTGGGCGCGTTCGGCGCGCACGCGTTGCGCGGTGTGCTCGATGCTGGCGGGCGCGAACTCTGGCGCACCGCCTCGCAGTACCACTTCTGGCATGCGCTGGCACTCGCGGCTGCCTGCCTGGTACCGCCGGGCAAGGCGCGTCGTTGCGCGCTGGGCGCGTTCGCCATTGGCCTCGTGCTGTTCTGCGGCAGTCTCTATGCGCTGGCGCTGGGGGCGCCGCGCTGGTGCGGCGCGATCACGCCGCTGGGTGGCGTCGCCTTCATCGTGGGATGGATCGCGCTGGGCCTGGCCTTTCATCGCACGGACAAGGCCGCGTCATAGCCGCGTCATCCCCCGGCGCGATGCTGCGTGCATGCGCCGCTACCCGCTCCTGCCACGATCGCTGCGCCGGCTCGACCGGCGAGCCGGTTTTGCCGCGACCTTCCTGGCCGCGGCGATGCTCGTCGGTTTCATCGGACCGTCGCCTCCCGAGCGGCCGCAGAAGCAGCTGGTGCGCTGGACCGGCGAAGGGCACGACTGGCTGCTGGTGGGTGATCGGGAACACGATCGCATCCAGGCCTACGACGCGCGCGACGGGCGTCCGCTGGGCACCCTGGATCGGGCCTCCGGCCTGGGCGATGTCGACCGCCTGGTGCTCGAGGGACGTTGGCTGGTGGTGCTGGGAAATGACGCGCCGAAGGCGGTGCGGCTGCCCGGACTGCGAGCGCAGCCGCTGGCTTCCAGGACACGATGAGACGTTCCCGGATGAGATGTTCCCGGCGGGAGTACGCCGATCAGGTGTCCGGCTTGTCGTCCACCATGGGTTTTGCCATGCCGGCCTTCAATCGCCCGGACTTGCGCAAGGCCTCGCGCAGCACGTACTCGATTTGCGCGTTGACGCTGCGCAGCTCGTCGTCGGACCAGCGTTGCATGGCCTCGAGCACGGTCGCGCTGATCCGCAGGGGATAGGCTTTTTTCTCCGCGGGCATCGTCTCAGTCGCGCTTGCGGCGCGCGGCGACGGCTACGGCGATGATGATGATCACCACGACGACGGGAATGACGTAGCTCATCGCGCGTCTCCCTTAGCCGTACAGCGTGCCGGTATTGACCACCGGCTGCGTGCCGCGCTCGCCGCACAGCACCACCAGCAGGTTGCTGACCATCGCGGCCTTGCGCTCCTCGTCCAGTTCGACCACCCCGCGGCGGCTCAACTGGTCCAGCGCCATCTCGACCATGCTCACCGCGCCTTCGACGATGCGGGTGCGCGCGGCGATGATGGCGCCGGCCTGCTGGCGCTGCAGCATTGCCTGGGCTATTTCCTGCGCGTAGGCGAGGTGGCTGATACGCGCCTCGATCACCTGTACGCCAGCCTGCTCCAGCCGCGCCTGGATCTCGTCGCGCAGGTGGTTGTTGATCACCTCGCCATGGCTGCGCAGCGAGGGCTGGCCGTCGTCGTGCGCGTCGTACGGATAGCTCTGCGCCATCTGGCGCAGCGCCGATTCGCTCTGGATGTGCACGAAGTTCTCGTAGTCCTCGACGCGGAACACCGCTTCGGCGGTGTCGACCACCTGCCAGACGACCACGGCGGCGATCTCGATCGGATTGCCGTCGTTGTCGTTGACCTTCAGCCGCCCGCTCTCGAAGTTGCGCACACGCAGCGAGACGCGGCGCTTGCTGTAGAACGGATTGGTCCAGCGCAGCCCTTCCTCGCGCACGCTGCCGGCATAGCGGCCGAACAGCTGCATCACCTGCGCTTCGTTTGGCGCGACCTGGAAGAAGCCCTTGAGCAGGAAGCCGGCGAGCACCAGCAGCAGGATGCCCGGGATCACGTGCGGCGCCGGTTGCGCCGCGTCGGCACTGACCAGCAGCCATGCGCCAATGGCGGCCAGCGCCAGGCACACCCCGGTGAAGGGGATGCCGGCGATCGAGAAACCCTTGCGTTCGTTCATGACCCTACCTCCTTGGACTGCGGAAAGTAGATATCAAAAACATATCACAATCAAGCGCGCCTCAGCCGCCGCGGCCACCGTTGCTGCCGCTGTTGCCCGCTGGCGCCGCCGGCGCTCCGCCGACCGGCGTGCTCAGGTCCATGTCCGCCACCGCCTGGCGGATCTGCAGGTTGCCGAACAGTTGCGTGGTGGCGGCGAAGTGCCAGGGATCGCCGTCACCACTGGCCAGTGCCAGGTGCGTGCTGTCGAAGTGCTTCAGTGCGGAGTCGAAGCTCTGCCAGCGGCCATCGACCCATGCCTGCACCCATTCGTGCGGGATGAACAGGCGCGACGCGCCGCCAAAACGGTCGACGTACACCATGCCGCTGACCACGCGCGCCGGGATGCCCTGCGCGCGAGCCATCGCCGCCAGCAGCACGGCGTATTCGGTGCAGTCTCCCTCGCGACTGCGGAGTACTTCGAGCGCAGAGGCGTAACCCACGTCCAACCCGTGGCCGGTGATGTAAGCGCTGACGAACTGGCGCATGCGGCGCATGCGCTGCAGGTCGTCGCGGGCGCCGCGCACGGCGGTGGTGGCGAGCCGGCGGATCGCCGGTGCATCCGATTGCAGCCAGGCGTTCGGTTTGCTGTCGGCCGGCTGCGGCGGCGCCTGCCGGCCGGGGTGTGCGACACCCACGTCGATCATCCAGTCGTCGCCACCGAGCGGCGTGACATTCTGTTCGTCGGTGACGATGAACGGTTGGCCGATGTTGCCGCTGACGTGGACGCGGTAGCGCATCGGCACGCTGCGGACGTAAGCCGGCAGCCAGCGCGGCGAATCGACAGTTGCTGCGCGCAGCATGTCCACCGGCTGATTGGGGGCCATCGCGCAGGCGCGATCGCAGGCAAGCATTTCCAGCGGCTGGCCCAGCAGGCTCATCAGGCCTTTGCGGGCAATGCCCTGGTCGTCGACCCACAGGTCCAGCGTTTGCCGGCCATGTGCCAGCGACAGCGTCTGGCGCTGATGGCTGAGGCGCATGGCGCCGCCGGGCAGCGCCACGGTTTCGTCGCCCAGGATATCGACCCGCACGTCGATGACCTGCTGGCTGGACGGGTCGAATTCATGCATCCGGTAGCTGCTGCCGGCCTGGCGCCCCGCGGCCACGGTGGCGAGGCGCTGTCCCTCGGCGAGCAGGGCGTTGCCGGGCCAGCCCATCAGCACGGTCCGCGTCTGCCCGCCCACCGTGGTGGTGACCTGGTAGCGCCCGCTGTCGTCGGGGCGGGCTTCCACCGTGCTGTCCATGGAGGACATGTGCGTGCGAGCGGCGAAGCCTAGCGGCTCGCCGGCCGGCCCTTCCACGCTGCGGCTCATGTTGCCCAGGTGCATGGGTTTGCCGGAGCGGCTGAGATCCAGCGCCAGCATCTGCGTGGTGGTAAGGATGCCGTCCTGGCGCTCGCGCTCGATCTGGATGTGGCCGACCTTGCGCCCGCCCAGCAGCACGGTCATCCAGTCGGTCTGGTCGGGCACGGTTGCGTACGCGGCACCGAGGGTGCCCAGCCAGAACGCTGGGACCAAGGCAAGCAGGATACGGCGCATGGTCAACCCCGGGGATGGATGACGACGCCAGTGGACCCCTTGGCGAAGCCCGCGTCAATGCGCAGTGCAGCGTAGCCCTACAATGCGTGGGATTTTTCCAGGGAATTCCTCCATGAAGCCTTTCGGCACGCCGCTTTCCGACCACGCCGTGCGCGTCCTGCTGCTCGGTTCGGGCGAGTTGGGCAAGGAGGTGGCGATCGAACTGCAGCGTTACGGTGTCGAGGTCATCGCGGTGGACCGCTACGCCGATGCGCCAGCCATGCAGGTGGCACACCGCAGCCACGTCGTCGACATGCTCGACGGCGCAGCGCTGCGTGCGCTGATCGCACGCGAGAAGCCGACCCTGGTGGTGCCGGAGATCGAAGCCATCCACACGCCTACCCTGGTCGAGCTGGAGCAGGAAGGTCTGCGCGTGATCCCGACCGCACGCGCCGCCTGGCTCACCATGGACCGCGAAGGCATCCGCCGTCTGGCCGCCGAGAAACTGGGCCTGCCCACCTCGCCCTACCGTTTCTGCGACACCGTGGCGGAGTACCGCGCGGCGGCGCAGGAGATCGGCTTCCCGTTCGTGATCAAGCCGGTGATGAGTTCCTCGGGCAAGGGGCAGAGCACGGTGCGCGAGGCTGCCGAACTGGACGAGGCCTGGGATTACGCGCAGTCCGGCGGACGCGCAGGGCAGGGGCGGGTGATCGTCGAGGGCTTCGTCGACTTCGACTACGAGATCACCCTGCTCACCGTGCGCCACCGCGACGGCACCAGCTTCTGCCTGCCGATCGGCCACCGCCAGGAGCATGGCGACTACCGCGAATCGTGGCAGCCGCAGCCGATGAGCGCGGCGGCGCTGGCCGAGGCGCAGCGCCAGGCCGCGTCGATCACCGGGGCACTGGGTGGCTGGGGCGTGTTCGGCGTGGAGTTTTTCGTCAGGGGCGATGCGGTGATCTTCTCCGAGGTGAGCCCGCGCCCACACGACACCGGACTGGTGACGCTGGCCTCGCAGGAGCTTTCGGAGTTCGCGCTGCACGCGCGGGCCATCCTGGGGTTGCCGATTCCCGTGATCCGCCAGTGGGGCCCTTCGGCCTCGTGCGCCGTTCTGGTCGAGGGCGAAGGCCGTCATCCGCGCTACCACGGGGTAGCCGAGGCGCTGGCCGAGCCGGACACGCAATTGCGCATCTTCGGCAAGCCCGAAGTGAAGGGGCGCCGGCGCATGGCGGTGACACTGGCGCGGGACGTCGATATCGAGACGGCGCGCGCCAAGGCGGTGCGGTCGGCAGGTTGCTTGCGGGTCGAGCTTTGAGCGCCATGCTGGCCTGATGGGGCTCCCTCTCCCTCCGGCGAGAGGGAGCCGGTTTACCCAATGGGCTAGGCTTTCTCTGGAATCACACAGGAGACAACCATGGCATCGGAAGGCTTTGCGCACTGGCTGATCGTGCTGATCGAAGCACTGGCGGCCTTCTTCGTGCTGCTGCTCGCGCTGGCAGTGGTGGTCGTGCTGGCCGTATGGGTCGCCGACCGCAACCAGACCGGCAACGCGGTGCTGCGCAACTTTCCGGTCATCGGCCACTTCCGCTACGGCTTCCTGCGCCTGGGCGAGTTCTTCCGCCAGTACCTGTTCGCCAGCGACCGGGAGGAGTTGCCGTTCAATCGCGCCCAGCGCGTGTGGGTCTATCGCGCGGCGAAGAACGCCGACACTACGATCGGCTTTGGCACCACGCGCGATCTTTCCGCCGAGGGCGTGCCGTTCTTCGTCAACGCACCATTTCCGCGGCTGGAAGGCCACCACGTCCCTCCCAGGCCGGTACGGATCGGTCCCTACGCACGCGAGCCCTACGACCACGCCGCCTTCTTCAACATCTCGGCGATGAGCTTCGGCGCATTGTCGGCTCCGGCCGTGCGCGCGCTCTCGCACGGCGCGGCCAAGGCCGGCATCTGGCTGGACACCGGCGAAGGCGGCCTGGCGCCCTACCACCTCGAGGGTGGCTGCGACATCGTGTTCGAGATCGGTACCGCCAAGTACGGCGTGCGCACCGCCGACGGGCAGCTCGACGACGACAGGCTGCGCGCGATCTGCGCGCTCAAGCAGGTGAAAATGGTCAGCATCAAACTCGCCCAGGGCGCCAAGCCCGGCATGGGTGGCCTGCTGCCGGGCGTGAAGGTGACGCCGGAAATCGCCGCCATCCGCGGCATTCCCGTCGGCGTGGATTCGCAAAGCCCCAATCGCCACCTGGACATCGCCAACGTGCCGCAACTGCTCGACGCCATCGCGCACGTGCGTGAGGTCGGCGGCAAGCCGACCGGCTTCAAGGCGGTGCTGGGCGATTGCCGGTGGCTCGCCGAACTGTGCGACGAAGTGTGGCAGCGGGGCATCGAGAGCGCGCCCGACTTCATCATCGTCGACGGCTCCGAAGGAGGCACCGGCGCCGCGCCGCAGACGTTGATGGAAGGCATGGGCCTGCCGCTGCACGAGGCGCTGCCGGCGCTGGTCGACACGCTGATCGCCAAGGGCCTGCGCCAGCGCATCAAGGTGATCTGCTCGGGCAAGCGCATCACCGCCTACGACGTGGCCTGGGCGCTGTCGATGGGCGCCGACTTCGTCAACTCCGCGCGTGGCTTCATGCTGGCGCTGGGCTGCATCCAGTCGCTGCAGTGCAACCGCAACACCTGCCCGACCGGCATCACCACGCAGAACCCCAAGCTGCAGAGGGGCCTGGTGGTCACCGACAAGACCGAGAAGGTCGCCAGCTACGCGCGCAACCTGATGTACGAGGTCGGCATCATCGCGCACAGCTGCGGCGTGGACGACCCGCGCCAGCTCGACCGCACGCATTGCCGCGTGGTGGGCGACGACGGCCTGTCGGTGCCGTTGATCAAGCTGTTCCCCTATCCGGAGGTCGGCGCGGCGCGCGTGGTCGGGCCGCGATCCACGATCTGACCCCGCTTACGGGCTCAGGGGCACCCAGCCCTCGCGCGTGCGCACCTGCAGCGGGCGGAAGCGGCGCTTGTAGTCCATCTTGCCATGGCCTTCGATCCAGAAGCCCAGGTAGAGCCACGGCAGTCCGCGGCGGCGCGCCAGCTGCACCTGCTGCAGGATCGCGTAGGTGCCCAGGCTGCGTGCGCTCTCTTCCGGATCGAAGAACGTGTAGACCGCCGACAACCCGTTGATGCACACATCGGTCACCGCTACCGCCAGCAGCCGCGCACCCTTGCGGAATTCCAGGAACAGCGTCGGGCTCCACGGCGCGGTCAGGAAACGGCGGAAATCGCTGGCATCGGCCTCGTCCATGCCGCCGCCCGAATGACGGGTGCGCAGGTAGCGCTCGTACAGGCCGTGGCGTTCGGCGTTGTAGCCGGCCATGCACTCGACCACGTCCAGGTCGGCGTTGCGTTTGAGGCAGCGCCGTTGCGTGCGGTCGGGGGCGAAGTGTTCCACGTCGATGCGGCAGGGCGTGCAGGCGCGGCACTGCGGACAGTTGGGGTAGTACAGGTGGCCGCCGGCGCGACGGAAGCCGCGTTCCAGCGCCGGCCCGTAGAGCTGGTCCAGCCGCGGTGCTGCCGGATCGATCACCAGGTTCTGCGCCGTACGCTCGGCGTAGTAGCCGCATGGGTGCGGCAGGGTCTGGAACAGGCGGACGCGTTCGGAGCGCATGAAACCGATTCTATGACCGAGCGCGCGACCGGTTGCAAATTTTCCGAGAAAGCGGCCTTGACCGTCGTCTCAGAGCTTGCCCATGTAGCGCAGCATCAGCACCAGGAATGCCGCGGCGAGCGCCAGCAGCACGATGCGCCGCACGCGCGTGGCGACGCTGGCGCGGCGCATTTCCGGCGAGGGATTGCGCGCGAGCGCCAGCTCCTCGCCGAAGCGGACCATCGGCTCGATGCCGATGCCGCGCAGCAACGTGCGTGCCTGGGTGTAGTCGTCGGCGCGGTTGACCCACACCTGCGGCCAGCTCTGGCGGTTCTCGTTGCGCTGCGAGTAGCTGAAGCGCTGGTAGCTGGGACGATTCCAGTTCGAGCGGCCGGTGACCGTGGTCTCGATGCCGTGTTCGGACAGCAGCGCGACGACGCGGTCGATGTTTTCCTGGCGGGGCGAGGTGTAGAGCGGACGCATGCCGGCGAGTCTACTGCCTCACTCGCCGCGCAGGCGGATCAGGCCTTCCTGCGCGCTGGAGGCAACCAGCCGGCCCTCGCGGCTGAAGATCTGCCCGCGCGCCAGGCCACGGCCGCCCTGCGCGGTGGGGCTGTCGAACGAATACAGCAGCCATTCGTCCACGCGGAACGGGCGATGGAACCACAGCGCATGGTCCAGGCTGGCCATCTGCACGTTGTGGGTCATGTAGGAAATGCCGTGCGGCAGCGTGGCCGTACCGATCAGGTGGAAGTCGGAGGCATAGGCGAGCAGGGCGCGATGCAATACCGACGAATCGCCGATCGGCGCGGTCAGGCGGAACCAGATGTGCTGGATCGGCGGGCGCTTGGCGGGGTGCAACTCGTCGCGCGGCCACACCTGGCGGAATTCGAACGGGCCGTCGATGCCGAGCCATCGCTGCAGTTTCACCGGCAGCTTGGCCAGCTCGTCCGCCGGCAGGTGGCGCATGGGTTCGAGATCTTCGGGCGAGGGTACTTCGGGCATGGCGCTCTGGTGCTCGAAGCCCTTCTCCGGTTCCTGGAAGGAGATCGCGCCGTTGAGGATCGGCTGGCCATGCTGGATCGCGACCACGCGACGCGCGGAGAAGCTGCCGCCGTCGCGCGCGCGCTCGACCGAGTAGACGATCGGGGCGTCGATGTCGCCGGCGCGCAGGAAGTAGGCATGTAGCGAGTGCGCCTCGCGCCTGGGATCGACCGTCTGCTGCGCGGCCGAGAGCGCCTGCCCGAGGACCTGGCCGCCGAACACGAAGCGGGTGCCGATATCGCGGCTCTGGCCGCGAAACAGGTTGTCTTCCAGCCGCTCGAGCTGGAGCAGGTCGACCAGTTCCTTGACGTGTTCTTCCCGCATGGGGTGTCCGTGGTGCGTGGGGGGAAGGAGGATTATAGCTTTGCTCCCTCTCCCCTCCGGGAGAGAGGGCTGGGCGAGGGGCCGGGGCTCACCTCAGCGGTTGTGTGAGGAGAGCGACAGCTTTCGGACGCCTGTCGGCGCCCGAGTCACTTTCCCTTGTTTCCCCAAGAGAAAGTAACCAAACAGAAGGGCACCCCGATGGGTCGCCCGCCGCGCCATGGCGGCCCCGGGAAGAGCAGTGCGCTTCCTGCGCGCGCTCTCAAGAGGAGCCACGGCCAGAGCGAAAGGCCCAAGAGCCCAAGGCGGGTGCTGGCGAGAGATGTGGATGTGCCGCACATCGGCTCCCTCTCCCCTGCGGGGAGAGAGTTGGGGTGAGGGGCGGGCTCGCGGGACAGCCGGGTCAGGCCCTGACGCGCTCCAACCCACACGCCGGAACGATCGCGTCCCAAGGAAACAGCGGGCCGGGATCGAGCTTGCGCGGCACCATCACGGCCGGATCGTCACTGGCCGGCACGCGCGCGGTGTCCAGGTCCTCGTGGCCGGCGATGGCACGCAGGTTGGGATATTCCTCTCGAAGCTGCGCAAGTAGTTCACGCAATGCCGCGATTTGAACGTCCGGATAGCGCTCGCTCATCGTCTGGCTGGTCGACACGAACCAGTCCGGATAACGTCCGCGATTGACCAGCTCAATGCCGATCGAATCCGCGTTGTGCCCCCGCACGTGGTGGGCGATACGCGTGCCCGGAACGTAGCGCTGCGTCGTTCCATCGCGATCGATGTAGTAGTGGCCGCTGTTGCCTGCGCCACTCTCGTACAGCACTTTCTCGCCGTACTCGCGCGCGGTGGCCAGGTCCGGCAGCTCGGTGCAGTGGATCACCACCAGCGTCACCGACCCGGCAGGCCGTTCGGGCAGGCAGTCGGCGTAGGGCAACGGCAGGTCGGTGATCGCGGGCATGAAAGGAAGTCTCGCACGGCACCGGCTATCATGCGCGGTCCCACGATGGTCCCCGGAGACCCGAGCGATGCGCGGCACCATCCTTCTTTCGCACGGCTCCGACTCCGGCCCGGAGGCGACCAAGGTCAGCGCGCTGGCGGCTCTGGCCGAAGCGCGCGGCTGGCGCACGCAGCGGCCCGACTACCGCGAGGACGATGCGCGCGGCTACGCCGCCTCGGTGGCGCTGCGGCTGGCGCGCCTCAACGCAGCGATCGAAGCCTGCGGGACGCCACCGTTGCTGGTCGGTTCCAGCATGGGCGCGTTCGTCTCGGCCCTGGCCTCGCTGGAGCATCCGGTCGCCGGGCTGTTGCTGCTCGCCACGCCAGGGGCCATCCCCGGTTCCGGCGCCGTGCTGGACCTGCGCCATGGCGTGCCGACGTTGCTGATCCACGGCTGGCGCGATGAAGTCTGCCCGCTGCAAGACATCGTCGCCTTTGCCGGCCGCCGCCATCTGCCGTTGCTCGTGCTCGACGACGACCATCGGCTCAGTGGCAGCCTGCCGACGATCGAACACCAGTTCGCTTCGTTCCTCGACACACTCGCATGAGCGCCTTCTTCGCCACCTGCCCGAAGGGCCTGGAATACCTGCTGCGCGACGAACTGCTCGCGCTCGGCGCCAGCGAGGCGCACGAGGCGCTGGCCGGCGTGCGCTTCGAGGGCACGCTGGCAACCGCCTACCGCGCCTGCCTGTGGTCGCGCCTGGCCAGCCGCATCCTGCTGCCGCTGGCGGAGTTCGACGCGGCCGACGATGACGCGCTCTACGCCGGCGTGCAGTCGATCGACTGGTCCGCTCACCTGGCCCCACACGGCACGCTGGCGGTCGATGCGCACACCGCGCTGAGCAAGCTCACGCACAGCCAGTTCATTGCGCAGCGCGCGAAGGACGCCGTGGTCGACCAGTTCCGTCAGCGCGAGGGCGAACGCCCGGGCGTGGATACCGAGGAGCCGGACGTCCGCCTCAACCTGCGCCTGAAGCGCGATCGCGCCACGCTTTCGCTCGACCTGGCCGGCACGCCGCTGCATCGCCGCGGCTGGCGCGAACAACAGGGCGAGGCGCCGCTGAAGGAAAACCTCGCGGCGGCCATGCTGCTGCGCGCGCGCTGGCCGGCGATCTGCGCCGAAGGCGGCGCGCTGATGGATCCGATGTGCGGCTCCGGCACGCTGCTGATCGAGGGCGCGCTGATGGCCGCGGACGTGGCACCGGGCCTGCGCCGCGAGTACTTCGGCTTCCTCGGCTGGAGGCAGCACGACATCGCGCTGTGGCGTGGCCTGCTCGACGAGGCCCGCGAGCGCGCCGAGGCCGGCCTGCGCAACCTGCGCCCGGTGTTCTTCGGCTCCGATGCCGACCCACGCATGGTGCAGACGGCCAAGCGCAACGCGCAGGCCGCCGGCGTGGCCGGTTTCCTCACGCTGGAGAAGCACGACGTGGCGCACGCCGCCCCACCGCCGGGCCAGTCGACCGGACTGGTCATCACCAATCCGCCCTACGGCGAGCGGCTGGGCGACCGCGCACAGATGCCGCAGCTCTACCGCACGCTGGGCGATGTACTGAAGTCGCGCTTCACCGGCTGGCGTGCGGCGGTGCTGGCCGGCGATGCGGAACTCGGCCACGCGCTGGGCCTGCATGCGGACAAGCGCTATGCGCTCTACAATGGCGCGCTGGAAACGGTGCTGCTGACCTTCGAGCTCTCCGCTAGGGATACCGCGCCGCGCGAGCGCAAGCCGCTCTCGCCCGGCGCGCAGATGCTGAAGAACCGGCTGGAAAAGACCGTGCGCCACCAGCGCAAGCGGCTTGCGCGCGAGGGCATCTTCTGCTGGCGTGCGTACGACCAGGACCTGCCCGAGTACGCCGCAGCGATCGACGTCTACGGCCGCGAGGGCGAGGAGCCGCGGCTGCACGTGCAGGAGTACCGCGCGCCTGCCGACGTTCCGGTCGACGTGGCCCGCACGCGCCTGCGCGAGATCGTGCGCGTGGCCGGCGAGGTGCTCGGCGTGCCGCGCGAGCGCATTGCGTTGAAGACGCGCGAGCGCGGCAAGGGCGGCGCCAAGTACGGCCGCTTCGACCAGCGTGGCGAGTTCCACGAGGTGGAGGAAGGCGGCCTGACCTTCCTGGTCAACCTCACCGACTACCTCGATACCGGCCTGTTCCTCGACCACCGGCTGGTGCGCGCCAAGCTGCGCGAGCTGGCGCGCGGCAAGCGCTTCCTCAACCTGTTCGCCTACACCGCCACCGCCAGCGTGTACGCGGCGGCGGGCGGCGCGCGCGATACCACCAGCGTGGACCTGTCCGGCACCTACCTGGAATGGGCCTCGCGCAACCTGGCGCGCAATGGTTTCACCGGCGAGGCGCACCGGCTGGTGCAGGCCGACGCCACCGACTTCCTGCGCCAGGACCGCAGCCACTACGGATTGATCTACGTCGATCCGCCGACCTTTTCCAACTCCAAGCGCGCCGAGGATTTCGACGTGCAGCGCGACCACGCGGCGCTGCTGTTGTCCTGCGCTGACCGCCTGGCCGGCGACGGCGTGATCGTGTTCTCCAACAACTTCCGCCGCTTCAAGCTCGACACGGCGGCGCTGGAGGAGCGTTTCACGATCGAAGACTGGAGCGCACCCAGCATCCCGTTCGACTTCGCCCGCCGCGCCGACATCCACGGTTGCTGGCTGCTGCGGTTGCATGCGCAGGCCTCTCCGTGGGAGGACAGCGTCCGGCACCTGCGCGGTCGCCGCTAGGCTTCAGGTCCGCGGAACGAGGGGCGCGGTGATCCGGAGCATTGGCTTTCCCTTCCAGGCCTTCAACGGGAAGTAGGCACGGTGCGTGGCCGGATCGACCACCACCACGTGTGCGTTCGGGCCGAGCATCCCGCGGCCCAGCGCCCGCAGGCGGCGCCCCTGCACTTCGAACACGGCCACCACGCCCGATTCGCTGGCCACGTACAACCAGCCGGGCATCGGGTCGAAGGCGAGCACGTCGGGCCCTTCGCCCACCTCGAAGGAAGCGGTCACGCGACGGCTGCGCAGGTCCAGCACCAGCAACGTCGCGTTGTCTTCGCACGCGATGAAGGCCAGTCGCGCGGGCGCATCGATGTGGAGGCCGTGGTTGCCCCTGGCACCCGGCAGGGCGATGCGCGCAACCACCTTGTCGGTTGCCGGGTCGATTTCGGCCAGCACGCCGCGGGTCTGCACGTTGGCGAAGATATGTCCGGACACCGGGTCGTACTGCGTGTTGCCTACTTCGCCGCCCAGCGCAATGGTGCCCACGCGCCGGTTCCTGCGCACGTCGATCACCGTGTCGCTGCCGCCGTGCTCGTTGGACACGTAGAGCTTGTGTGCCCCGGGTGCGTAAGCCATGCCATCGGGATAATCGCCCGTCGGCATACGCGCGAGAATTTCCATCTTCGAGGCGTCGATCGCCACCACTTGGTCTGTGCCGGTGGCCGAGGCATACACGCGATCCAGCTCCGGTACCGCCAGCACGCCATGCACGCTGCTGACTCCGGGAATGTCGGCAATCACCCGCTGGCGGCGCGTGTCGAAAACGGTGATCACGCCATCGCCCAGGTGCGCCAGGAACAGGCGGTGGCGCACGGGGTCCAGGCTGGCGTAGTCCCAGCGCGTGGTGTGTCCGGTCAAAGGCACATCGGCGACAGTGGCGAGCGGCAAGGGTGGCCTCGCCTGGCCGCAGGCGATCGAGGTGGCGGTCAGCAGGGCGATGGCCAGGCCTGCCACCGCGCACCGGCAGGCAACGCTTCGAGGCAGCATGGCCAATGTCTCCAGGCTTCACACGGCGTAGGATGGGGCGCTTATAACACTGTCGTCGTGCAGCCACCGGCAGTGGCAGTGTCCGGTGGGCAGGTCGGCGGCAAGATGGACTACTGGCACCCCGATCATGTTTCTACCCGTGCCGGACCTGTGCCGATGAACGAGCAGACCGCCTCCGAAGCAGCTTCCCTGCCGCCGATCTCGCTGCGCCAAGCGACACGCGTGTGGGCGAAAATCGGCCTGCTCAGCTTCGGTGGGCCGGCTGGCCAGATTGCGCTGATGCACCGCGAGCTGGTGGACACGCGGCGGTGGATCAGCGATGCGCGCTTCCTGCACGCGCTCAACTACTGCATGTTGCTGCCGGGGCCTGAGGCGACGCAGCTGGCGATCTACATCGCCTGGATGCTGCACCGGACCGTCGGTGGCCTGCTCGCCGGCGTGCTGTTCGTGTTGCCGGGCTTCGTCACGATCCTGGCGCTGAGCATCGTCTACGCGCTGTACGGGCAGGTCCCGCTGGTCCTGGCGATCTTCATCGGGTTGAAGGCTGCCGTGCTGGCGGTGGTGGTCGAGGCGGTGATCCGGATCGGGCGCAAGGCGCTGAAGAACCGCATGATGGTGGCGATCGCCGCGCTGGCCTTCGTCGCGATCTATTTCTTCCGCGTGCCGTTCCCGTTGATCGTGCTCGGTGCGGGGCTGTGGGGGCTGCTCGGGCGCTGGTGGTCGCCGCATAGCTTCCCCGGCCCGGCGTCGTCCGCGGCCGATGCCTCGTCCGACTTCCTCATCGACCGTCTGCTGGGCCAGGGGAAGCTGACGCATACGCGGCCCTCGGGCGCGCGGGCATGGCGGGTGGTGCTGGTCTGGCTGGCGCTCTGGTGGGTGCCCGTGCTGGGGGCGATCGCCGCGTTCGGCCGGCACAGCGTGCTGGCGCGCGAGGGGCTGTTCTTCAGCCAGACCGCGGTGGTCACCTTCGGCGGCGCCTACGCGGTGCTGGCCTACATCGCCCAGCGGGCCGTGGTCGGCTTCCACTGGATCACGCCGGGGCAGATGCTCGATGGCCTGGCGCTGGCCGAGACCACGCCCGGGCCACTGATCATGGTGGTCCAGTTCGTCGCCTTCCTCGGCGCCTACTACCACCAGGCCGGCCTGTCGCCGCTGGCGGCCGGCGTGGCCGGGTCGGTGCTGACGACCTGGGTGACCTTCGCGCCCTGTTTCCTGTGGATCTTCCTGGGGGCACCGTACATCGAGGCCCTGCGCAGCAACCGCGCGCTGCATGCGGCGCTGTCGGCGGTCACCGCCGCCGTGGTGGGCGTGGTGCTGAACCTGTCGGTGTGGTTCACCCTGCATACGGTGTTTGCCCGCATCGACGAGCGCCACTACGGCTGGCTGCGGCTGGAAAGCCCCGCCTGGGGCACGCTGCAGTGGCCCCCGGCCCTGATCGCGGCCGGCGCGATGTTGGCCATGCTGCGCTTCAAGGCGGGGATGGGGTGGGTCCTGCTGGGAAGCGGGCTGGTCGCGCTGGTCTGGCGCTGGCTCGCCGGAGCGCTCTAGCCGGGCGTGGCATTCCGCCCGGGGGCCACGCAAACTGTCGGCCCAATGTGTGACCGGGATACGCATGCCTGATCCGAGCCTGCACCTACGCCTGGGGCGCCCGGAAGACGCGCGCGCCATCAGTGCGCTCGCGCGGCGCGTGGTGCGCCGGTGGGTCCTGCCCGACCAGTCGCGCGAGGCCGGCCAGGCACTGCTGGAGCGGCTGGGAGCGCGGCTCCTGCGCGAGCGCATGCTGGCTGGCCAGCGCTTCCACCTGGCGTGGATGGGCGAGCTGCTCGTCGGCATTGCGGCGATGCGCGACGACTGCCATCTGGTGCATTTCTTCGTCGCCACGCGCTACCAGGGCCGCGGCATCGCCAGCCGGTTGTGGCAGCGGGCGATGCGCGACGCAGTACGCCGCGCCGGCACGCGCCGCTTCACCCTCAACGCCACGCGTTGCGCGCTGCCGGTGTACCGGCATTTCGGTTTCGTCGCGACCGCGGCGGAGCGGCCCTCGCCCAACGGCGTCCTGAGCACGCCGATGGTGCTGGACACGCCCGCGGGCATAATCGGCCGACCGTAGCGACCACCACAGGACCACCATGCCCGGCCAGCAGAACGAAGTCACCTTCCGCTTCCTCGCCCAGCCCACCGACGTCAACTTCGGCGGCAAGGTGCACGGCGGCATGGCGATGAAATGGATCGACCAGGCCGGCTACGCCTGCGCGGTGGGCTGGAGCGGCGCGTACTGCGTGACCGTGTCGGTCAGTGGCATCCAGTTCATCGCGCCGATCCTGATCGGCGACCTGGTGAGCGTGCGCGCGCGGCTGATCCACACCGGCACCAGCAGCATGCACCTGGCGGTGGACGTGCTGGCGCAGGACCTGCGCACGGGCGAACAGCGACTGGCCACCAGCTGCGTGATGGTCTTCGTCGCGCTGGACAGCCCCGACGGCAAGCCCACCCCGGTACCGCGCTGGGAGCCGCGCGACGACGAGGACCGCCGGCTGCAGGATTTCGCGCGGCGGCTGATGGAACTGTCCAAGACGATGGAGCAGCAGGTCGCCGTGCTCAGGCCGGCGGCCGCGCCCCTTGCCCGACGCGTGCCGACCGCTACGCCGTAGGCGCCCGCCACAGACGCCGCTCCAGCCATTGCGGAGAAGTCAGCGGACTCAGCAGCCGCTCCGCCGGGACGCTGGTCAGCAGGCGCACCAGCAGCCACGCGGCCAGCAGCAGTAGCAACGCATTCACCAGCGGCGGCTCGCCCGACTCCAGCCAGGCGAACAGGCCCGCCGCCACCGCGGACTTCACGATGAACCCGTGCGCGAGGTAGGCCTGCAGGCTGCGCCCGCCGGCCGCCGTGGCGGCGAAGGCCCGGCGTGGGACCAGCGCAAGGAAGGCCGCGCTGCCGACGATGCCGGCGCCGAGCCGCAGCAGCCGCCACAGCATGCCGGCGGCATCGTCCACGCCCAGCGCGGCATAGCCGTTGCTGCCGTAGAGCCAGCGCGGATCGGGTACGGCGCTCGCCGCCCAGCCCATCGCGAGCAGCACTGCCACGGCCAGCGCGCATGCCAGCGGCCCGCGCAGGCGCTCGCGCCACCCGGCCGAATACAGGTGCCCGATCAGAAAGAACGGGAAGAACGAGGCGATGCGCGATAGCGACATGCGGTAGCCCACGTCGTCCGCCGAGCCGGCGACCAGCGCGAACAGGCAGGCCAGCACCAGCGGATGGCGCAGTCGCATGAACAACGGCAACAGCAGGCGCCAGGCCGCCAGGCTCGGCAGGTACCAGAGCAGCCAGTAGGGCGTGGTGACGCCGACCGGTCCGGGATCGGGCCAGCCGGGCATGCGCGCCGCCAGCGCATACAGCGCCTGGAACAGCAGGTAGGGCAGCAGCAACTGGAACGCGATCCGCCTGAGCAGCTTGAGGTCCACCTCGACCCGCGCCACGGCACCGGACAGGACGGCGAAGGCCGGCATGTGGAACAGGTACAGGAAACGATACAGCTCACCGATCCACGCGACGCCGCGCAACGGCTCCAGGCAGTGGCCGAACACCACCAGCGTGATCAGCGCCAGGCGTGCGTTGTCCTTCCATGGGTCGCGCGCGGATGGGGCGGGCGGAGCGCGCGCGGGGATAACATCGATGGTCGTGGGGCGGGGAAATCCATACATCCGCTGCAGGCTAGCAACGGCTGGGTGCACGGGATGTCCCCGCAGGCCCATCTGTTCACTGTGCGTTGTATTGCCGGTTCACGCGGCGCCCGCCGCCGGGCGGGACGGTGCGACGCGCCCGACCCATCCGGCGAACGCACCCATGAACCGCTGCAGCGATGCGCGCGCCGCGTCGTCGGCAAGCGTGCCCTGTGCATCGAAGTGATCCGCCGCGCGAGCCATGAACAGCGTGGGCGAAGGCATCACCAGCGCGCCGCAGGTATGCAGCACCTGGCGCAGCGAGGCCTGCGCCAGCCGCGTGCCCCACGGGCCGCTGCTTGCGCCGAGTACGGCCACCGGGCGCTCGGCCAGCACCTCGCCGTGCGGGCTTTCGCGCGAGAGCCAGTCCAGCGCGTTCTTCAGTACGCCCGGCAGCGCGTGGTTGTACTCCGGCGTGGCGATCACCAGGCCGTCGGACGCCGCGATGGCGATGCGCAGCGCGCGCACGCCAGGCGGACCCTCGGGCTCGGCCCGTTCGAGGTCCTCGTCGAACAACGGCACCGTTGCCAGTGCATCGTAGACCTCTGCCTCGACGCCTGCCGGCGCAAGCGATGCAGCGGCCTGCAGCAGCCTGCGGTTCCAGGAGGCGCGGCGCAGGCTGCCGGCGAGGCAGAGGACGCGCAAGGGGCGATGGGTCATGGGAGTTCTCCGGTAGGTCCAAGGTCGACGAACAACAGCACGGCGCTGGCCAGCAGCAGCGCGCCCATGGCGGCATCGATGCGCCGGCGCGAACGCGGCTGCGCCATGTGAGCCGCCAGCAACCGTCCGGCCAGGCTCCACAGCAGCAGGCAGCCCGACGGGATAGCGATGAACAGCAGGGCGAGCGGCAGGTAGCCGGCCAGGCTGGTGGCCGGCCAGGCGGCCACCAGCGCGAGCACCATCACCCACCCCTTGGGATTGAGGAACTGGAAGCCGAACAGCCCCAGCGCACCGGCCGGCAGGGCGAGCCCGGCACGCTGCGGGGATGCGCCGCGTGTGCCGGCGCCGAGCAGGCACAGCCCCAGCCAGGCCATGTAGAGCGCGCCGGCGGCACCCAGCATGGTGCGCAGCGTGGCATGCGTGGCCAGCACCGTGCCGGCACCGGCCGCGGCGATCGCGAACAGGGCCAATCCGCCAAGCACGATGCCGCCGATGGCGCCGGCGGCACCGCGCACGCCGCCGCGACCGGATTCACGCAGCACTACGAGGTTGTTCGGCCCGGGCGTGATCGCCGCGGCGAACAGCAGGCCGGCAGGAGCAAGCAGGTCGTGCATGGCGTTCCGTTGCATCGCTGCCACCTCGACAGCGCAACCAGCATGGGGCCAGCCGGTGGACGGAGGTGTGTGGTCTGTGGTCTAGAATTCCGACCATGGACCTGCCTCTCAACGCCCTGCGCGCCTTTGCCCTGGTCTACCAGCACCGCGGCGTACGGGCGGCCGCGCGCGAGCTGGGCATGGCCCATTCCTCGGTGAGCCGGCACCTGGGCGAACTGGTGCGCTGGCTGGGCGTGCCCCTGCTGCATGCCGGCGCGGGCCGGGCGGGGCTGGTCTTCACGCCGCAGGGCGAGGCGCTGGGGCGCGCCGTCTGCGACGGGCTGGGCGAGATCGAGCGGGCGGTGGCCGTGCTGCGCGAGGCGCGGCCGGCACACGCCGTGGCGCTCTCGACCACGCCATCCTTCGCCATCCGCTGGCTGCTGCCGCGCCTGCCTGCCTTCGAGAAGGCGCACCCGAAGATCGAACTGTCGGTGCTGGTCGACCAGAAGCTGGAAGGTTTCGGCGACGGCCGCGTGGACCTGGCCGTGCGCATGGGCCGGGGCCCATGGCCGGGCCTGCACTGCGATCCACTGATGGACGATGCGCTGTACCCGGTGATGAGCCCGGCCTACTGGCAGGACCATGGCCGCCCCTCGCGACCCGCCCAGCTGGCGGGGCTGCGCCTGCTGCACGATCGCGACCCGCAGGCGGCATGGGAGTCGTGGCGTCGCGCGCATGGGCCGGCCGGCCTTTCGTTGCAGGGCGGCGCGCGCTATGCGGCCTCGGACCTGGTGCTGCGTGCCGCGCAACTGGGTCAGGGCGTGGCGCTGGCGCGCCACCGGCTGGTCGCCGACGAGCTCGAGGCGGGCACCTTGCTTCGCCCGTTTGGTGCACTGGAGGTACCAGTGCAAACCGCCTACTGGATCGTGCGCGCCAACGACGCGCAGCCGCGCCCGGCGCTTGCCGCGGTGATCGACTGGCTGCGCTGGCAGGCCGTGGCCCGCTAGCCGGCCGGCGGTCGCTGGGCGGCCGACCGCCATCGCTGCCAGAGCAGCACCGGCAACCCCATCGCCACCAGCACGCCGGCCCACAGCAGCGACTCGATGCCAGTGCCGACCAAAGCCCACAGCGCATAGGCCAGCGCGCCGGCGGCGACCAGGCGCCGCCAAGGGCGCGGGGCGGGCTCGATGCGCCACCAGGCCAGCACGCTCACCACGTAGGGCAGCAGCGTGGTGGCCGTGGAGAGCAGAATCGAGAAGGTGAACAGCGCCACCAGCGTGCGGCTGTAGTTGGCCACGATCAGCGCGCTGGCCAGGCCGCTGCCCAGCACCAGGCCGAAGGCGGGCGTGCCGCGTACGTCCAGCCTGGCAAAGCGCGCGGGGAACAGGCCATCCTGCGCCGCGGCCAGCGGCGTCTGCGCCTGCAGCAGCACCCAGCCGTTGAGTGCACCGAAGCAGGAGATCGTCGCCACCGCAGCCAGCGCGATGCCGGCCGTCGGCCCCCATGCGTGCGTCGCCGCCGCCACCATCGGCGCGGGGGAGCGGCGCAGTTCGTCCAGCGGAAGCAGGCCGATCACCACCGTGCAGGCAAGCATGGTGGCCAGCCCGGCGACCAGCATGCCGATGACGGTGGCGCGCGGCACCGTGCGCTCCGGCTCGCGCACCACGCCGGTCGGTACCGTGGCCGCCTCGAAGCCGAGCATGGCCCACAGCGTGAGCGCGGCCACCGAGGTGGTGACCCCCAGCAGCGGCAGGCCGCTCGGGTTGAACGGGTGGTAGGCGGCGGCCTGCACCCAGCCCAGTCCGACCAGGCCGAACAGCACCAGCGGCACCAGCTTGAGCAGGGTGGTCAGCATCTGCATGCGTGCGGCCTCGCGCACGCCGGCCAGGTTCACCGCGGTGCAGAGCCACAGCGCCGCCAGCGCGCAGGCAGCCGAGCGCAGCGGTGTGGCGGTGGCGGCCGGCCACAGCGCGCCCAGGCTGCCGGCAAAGGCCACCGCGATCGCCGCGTTGGCGCTCCAGGTGCAGACCCAGTAGCTCCACCCGACCACGAAGCCGATGCCGTCGCCGAACGCCCGGCGCGCGTAGCCGTAGGCGCCGCCGTGGTTGCGGATCGCGCGCGCCAGCCAGGCATAGACCCATGCCAGCAGCAACGCGCCGGCCAGGGTCAGCGCCCAGCCGAGCAGGCTCGCCGCGCCATAGGGCGCCAGCGCCGCGGGCAGCAGGAACACGCCGGAGCCGATCATGTTGCCGACGACCAGGGCGATCAGGGACAACTGGCCCAGTGGCCTGGAATGGGTGCTCATGCCTGCTCCCACTGCAGCGATCCGCTCGTTCTCCTGCAGGCAGGAGGGCCAGCCCCGGGCGTGGCGTTCACGCGTGCTCGCGGTAGGCGTGGCGCAGCAGTTCGTGGAAATGGTGGACGGCGTTCTCGCGCAACGGGTTCAGCCGGCCGCTGTCGTAGGAGCCGGAGGCGAGCCCGCGCTGCACGTCCTCGCAGATGGTCACGTCCTCGTCCTGCACCTCGTCGCTGAATGCGATGTCGCGTTCGCGGCGTGCCCGCGCTTGCGGGCTTGCGTCCGGGGCGTAGTAGAAGTCGAACTCGACCCGGCAGCGGCCCACGCCCAGCGGCAGCACGCGGTTAGTCTGCAGCCGCCCCGGCAGGATGTTGAGCATCGTGTTCGGGTAGAGGAAGTAGTACAGCGCCTCGCCGCTGCCATAGAGCTCGTCCGCGCTCTCCAGCGGGCTGAACTGGTAGGAGTACCAGCGCGCTGTTTCGGTGACGTAGCTGCGGTAGTCCAGCACGCTGTTCAGGCCCGGGTGGATGTGCGGTACGTGGTAGCCCTCCAGGTAGTTGTCCACGTATACCTTCCAGTTGCAGGCGACCTCCCAGCTCGCGCGATGGTGGAACTGGAGGCCGGCCAGCGAACGGCCTTCGCCCAGCCGCGCGTCGATGCCCTCGACGAATTCGGCGAACGCCGGCGCCGCCCCGGTGGCGACGAACACCAGGCCTTGCCATATCTGCACGCGTGCTTCGGGCAGGCGAATCGTCGACGGATCGAAATCGGGCGTGCGGCCCATCTCCGGCGCGCCTCGCAGCACGCCGTCCAGGCCATAGGTCCAGCCGTGGTAGCGGCAGCGCAGCGCGGTTGCGCCCTTGCCGTCGCAACTGGCGACCGGGCCGGCGCGATGGCGGCAGACGTTGTGGAAGGCGCGGATGGCCGTGGCGTCGCTGCGCACGACCACGAGCGGCAGACCGGCGATGGTGGTGACCAGGTGGTCGCCCACGCCGGCCAGCTGCGACTGGTGGCAGACCAGCTGCCAGCTCCGGTCGAACACCGCCGCGGCATCCAGCGCCGGCATGCGCGGGTCGGTATAGCAGCGTGCCGACAGCGCCCGCGCATGATCGAGCGGCTGCGCAGCAAGGACGTCGGGCGTGAGCAGGTCGGACATGGCGGGCACCAGGCAGGCGGGGATGCGGCAAGCGCATCCCAACCTACACCATCAACGGACGCCGTAGAGCGCCTTGACGTCCTTGAGCAGGGCCGCCTGACTGTCCGGGCGGGCGTAGAACATGTGGCCGCCGGGGTACTCCTTCACCTGCACGCGGGTCGCATCGCCCATCGGCGGCATCTGGTCGACGATCAGCACCGAGGCCATGAACGGGCAGGACAGGTCGTCCCAGCCATGCGCGATCAGCACGCGCAGGCCCGGGTCGTTGGCGACCGACTCGCGCAGTTGCGAAACCGAGCCCTCGATCGCGTCGTCGTCCTCGTGCCAGAGCTTGTTCACCTCGTAGCTGAGTGCGTTGTAGCGGCCGTCGTACTTCCAGCCCACCGTGCGCGTGATGAAGTCGACCATCGCGGTGGTGGTCGGCGCGATGATGCCGTTGAGGATCGGGTCGCCGGTGCGCTGGCGCGGCGCGTAGGGGAACGGGTCCCAGGCGGTGACGTTGGAGTCGTAGCGGCTGCCCAGCTTGCCCTCGGCGCGGTAGACCTCGCGCAGGTAGGCCTGGGTCTCCAGGCGGCCGCCGGAGCGGCGCACGAACAGCGGATCGAGGCCAGTCAGTTCGGTCACCTTCCGGATCACCCGCTCGGTGGCCTGCGGATCGGAGCGGCCGCGCATCAGGTCGGTGGCGTATTCGCCACGGGTGTAGTCGATGACCTGCGCCATCGCCCCGGGCGTGAGCTTGTGCTCGCGCTCCAGGTGCGCCGCGGCGATCGAGGGCAGGGTCAGCATCCACGGCAGCGGCGAGACGTTCTCGTCGTTGGAGGCGGCCGGGTCCAGGTAGGGCGAGACCAGCACCACGCCCTTCATCGCGACGCCGAGCTGGGTCTGCAGGTAGTCGGTGATGCGCGGGCCGCGGAAGCCGCCGTAGCTCTCGCCGACCAGGTACTTGGGCGACTGCAGGCGGCCGTTCTTGACCAGCCAGTCGTAGACGATGCGCGAGAGGTACTTGATGTCGCTGTCGGTGCTGTAGAACAGCCCGGTCGCCTTCTTGTCGTCCACCAGCGCGCGGCTGAACCCGGTGCCGACCGGGTCGATGAACACCAGGTCGGTGAAGGGCAGCCAGCTGCCGGGGTTGTCGTGCAGGGTGGTCGGATCGGAGGGGTTGTCGCCTTCGACGCCGAAGTCCACGCGCTTCGGACCGATCGCGCCAAGGTTCAGATAGACCGACGAGGCGCCCGGCCCGCCGTTGACCGCGAAGGTCACCGGGCGGTCGCCGCCGCCCATGGTGTAGGCGGTGTAGACCACCTCGGCGACCGTATCGCCCTTCTCGTCGCGCACGGGCAGCGAGCCGACGGTGACCGTGTACCTGAGCGTGCGGCCGCCGATCTGCGCGCTCTGCTGCACGTGCGCGTCGGCGGGGAAGGGGGGCAGGTGGTACTGGCCGTGGCCGGTGTCGGCGGCCGGCTTGTCGGCAGCGAACGCGGGAGCGGCGAGGCCGGCCAGCAGCGAGGCGGCCAGCAGGGTGGCCTGGAGGGTCTTGCGCACGGTGGATTTTCCCTGGAGCGAAAAGTCCCAGCCTAGCGGCTGCCAGCGGGGCGGGACTGTGCCCAAAGGCATGGGGTGCTGCCTCAGGCCGGCAGCGCGACCAATTGTCCCTGCACCTGGTTGATCGAATCGCGGATGCGCTTGCTGAACACCGACTCGTCGTGGTGGATCAGCACCAGCCGCTCGGTGGCGCGGGTCATCGCTACATAGAGCAGGCGTGCCTCCTCGGCCTCGTCCTTGCCGTCCTTGGGCAGCGAACCGAGGCCCGGGATGATCACGAGCGGGAACTCCAGCCCCTTGCTCGAATGCATGGTCACCAGCTTGACCGTGTCGCCCACCGCGAACAGCGCGCCCTTGCCGCGGCCCTCGGCCAGCCGCGCGGGAATGCCCTGGCGCTCCAGCGCCTCGGCCAGCTTCTCGCCTTCCCACTGGTTGCGGAAGATCACCGCCATGTCGGACCACGGCCGGCCGTGCGCGTGCTCGTCGCGCAGCTGGGCGATCAGCACGGTGAGCTGCGCCGGCGCGGTCTCCACGCGGATCAGCTCCGGCACCGCGCCGCGGCGCCCGGCACTCTCCGGGGCGATCAGCGGCACGCCGTCCTCATCCTCGGCGCGCCCGGCCAGCAGTTCGTTGGCGAATCCGCGGGCCACGGCCAGGATCTCCAGCGTGTTGCGGTAGTTGAGCTTGAGGATGGTGGTGCGGCCCTGCGCCTGGATGCCGAGACTCTTCCAGCTGAGCTTGCGCCGGTCGGCCTTGCCGTAGATGTTCTGCGCGTCGTCGTAGAGCACCAGCAGCGAGTTGGTCGCCGGATCGATCATCTGCACGATCAGCTTGTACCAGTCCGGCTCGAAGTCGTGGCCCTCGTCGACCAGCACCGCGCCGTACTGGAAGCGCGGGATCTGGCCGCGGTCGACGCCGTCGATCACCCGCTCGACCATTTGTTCGAAAAAGCCGTCCGAACCCTTGGGCGGCAACTCGACGTGGTAGGCCGTGAGCATCCTGTGGCACCACTTGTGGAAGTTGTAGACCTGCACCTTCTCGGCCAGCCCGCGCTCGCCGATCAGCTGCTCCAGCCGCGCGGCGAGCGTCTTGTTGTAGCACAGCACCAGGATCGGCCGGTTCATTGCGCGCGCCAGTTGCATGGCGCGGAAGCCGAGGATCATGGTCTTTCCCGAACCGGCCACGCCGTGGATGATGCGGTGCTCGGCGCCGAGCGAGCGTGCCAGCTGTTCCTGCTGGGCGTCCATCACCTTGACCAACTCGGGGATCTGCAGCGGACGCACCGCGGCGTCGGTCGGGCCGAACAGGCCGAACTGGCCGCTGCCCGGCTCCACGCGAAGTTCGGGGAACAGATGCCACCGCACGCGGTCGATCTGCGGCAGCGTGAGGGCCACCGGGAAGGCGTGCGGGAACATCGCCCACAGCCGTTCCTGGAAGTCCTCGGACTCCACCGACTCGTAGAACTCGTCGCGGCAGATCGCCAGGTGCGGCGGGATCACCGCATCCAGCCCGCCCTCCTCGAACTGCTTGCGGCCGATGTTGGACAGCACTACGCCCCAGGCCCACGGCATGATGATCTTGCCGGCATGGCGGTGTCCGGGGGGAAAGCGCAGCGCCGGGTCGCGCTCGAGCACCACGCCGATCTCCAGCGCATAGGCGCGCGCCTGCAGCAGCGGGTGGTTCTCCTTCACCAGGCCGCGCTCGGTGACCAGCGTGAACTGGGTGCTGTCCGCGTGCTGGATGGTCTCGGCCTTCCAGTCCTTCACCTCCAGCACCAGCAAGCCGCGGCGCGGGTGGAACACCACGAAGTCCGGGTGGCGCTGCTTCAGGCCGACGGGCACGTCGTACCAGAGCAGGTAGTCGTCCTCCAGCTTCTGCTCCAGCCGTTCGGAAAAGCGCTTCTCCCCCGCGGTCATGCGCGGCAGGCAGCTGTTGCGACTGGGGATGAGCGTGGCCATGCGGCGTCCGTCCTGGTTTTGCGTGGAAAGTAGCGGACTGAAGCCGGCTGTCAACGCTAAAGTCGGTCCAGCCAGCGCCGATATGACGGGCGACGACAGGGCAGGAACCGGGATCGCGGGCACGCTTCGATTCACGGCGGAGCCGGTCGTCACGTTCGGGCGCGGGGAGAGCCCAGCATGCCCATGCACATCGAAACGCTTTCGCTGATCAGCGCGATCCAGTCGCTGGCCCTGGCCGTGCTGCTGTGGGCGGGCACCCACGGCGGCCCCGGCGCGGCGCGTACCAGCCTGAAGCTGCGCGCCGGCGCGCTGGCGGTGGAGTCGGCCGGATGGGGCATGCTGGCGGCACAGGCGTGGCTGCATCCGGCTCAGTTGTTGCTGGGCGGCAACGCGCTCAACCTGCTGGCGCAAGGCATGTCGGTGGTTGCGCTGCGCATGCTGCTGGGCGAGCCGTTGCGCTGGCGTGTGGTGCTGGCGATCGGCGTGGTCGGCTGGCTGGGCGTGGGCTGGCTCGGCGTGGTCGAGCCGGACTATCGCCTGCGCGTGTTGTGGGGCTCGGCAGCGATCCTGGTCGACATCGGCCTGCGCATGCAGGCGCTGCTCCATGGCGGGCTGCGGCGAAGTTCACGGGCGCGGGTGGCGCTGCTGGCGATGTGCTCGCTTTCCGTGCTGCTGCTGCTGTGGCGCAACGGGCAGCTGTGGTTCGACCTCAATCCGCCGGCCAATATCATGCAGCCGGATACGGCCAACTACCTCTACGTGCTGCTGTCGGGCATGCAGCCACTGTTCCTCAGCATCGGCTTCCTGCTGCTCTACAGCGAGACACTGCAACGCGAGCTGCACCTGCTGGCGCGGGTCGATGCGCTGACCGGCGTGAAGAACCGCCTGGCGCTGACCGAGACGGCCGCCCAGCTGCTGTCCCAGGCCGCCCGCGTGGGGCGGCCGCTGGGCGTGCTGATGATCGACGCCGACCACTTCAAAAGCGTCAACGACCGTTTCGGCCACGGCGGGGGCGACAAGGTGCTGCTGGCGCTGGTCGGCAGCATCCGCGCCACGCTGCGCGCGAGCAACGTGATCGGCCGGATCGGCGGGGAGGAGTTCGTGGTGCTGGCACCCGACACCAGCCTGGACGATGCGCTGGTGCTGGCCGAACGCATCCGCGAGACGGTCGAGTGCACGCCGTTGCTGGTGGACGGGCACCTGCTGCAGTTGACCGTGTCGATCGGCGCGGTGGCGGGTGCGCCGGGCGAGCACGACGTCAAGGGTTTGCTGCAGCGCGCGGACGCAGCGCTGTACGCCGCCAAGCGCGCGGGACGCAACCGCGTCATGGCGGCCGACCCTGAGCTCGTCCGGCGCGCACTTTCGGTATCGTAGGGGCGCGATCACCACGCGGGCCCGCCCCGGGGCGCTCCTGCTGGAACAGGGCGGGATCAACCCTCCAGCCGCGCATCCAGCGAGATATCGGCCCGCAGCACCTTGGACACGGGGCATCCCTGCTTGGTCTCCTGCGCGATGCGGCTGAAGGTATCGGCATCGGCGCCCGGTACGCGGGCGCGGCAGGTCAGCGCGATGGTGGTGATGGCGAAGCCTTCGCCCTGCTTGTCCAGGGTCACCTGCGTGTGCGTGTCGATCTTCTCTGCCGTCAACCCGGCATTGCCCAGGCCCAGCGAGAGCGCCATCGAGAAGCAGCCCGCCAGCGCGGCACCGATCAGTTCCTCCGGGTTGGTGCCGGGGCCGTCCTCGAAGCGCGACTTGAAACCGAACGGCGCCTCGCGCAGCACGCCGGTTTCGGTGGAGATCGTGCCCTGGCCGTCCTTCAGGCCGCCGGACCAGGTGGCGGAGGCGGATTTCTTCATGGCGGGTCTCCCGTTCGTCGAGTGGACGGGACAGTGTGGCAAGCGCGCCATGCAGGCGGTGCGAACGCCGGCCGGCCGCCGCTTCACGCGCGTTTTGCCCGCGCGGGCCGTATCCTCGCGGCTTTCCCGGCGATTCCGGCATGAGCTTCGACATCCGCCACGACCGCACAGCCAGGTGCTTCGAGACCGTCGTGGACGGCCAGCCATGCGAGCTGGATTACCGCCTCGACGGCAACGTCATGACGATCACCCATACGGGCGTACCGGCGCCGGTGGAGGGCCGCGGCATCGCTTCCGCGCTGACCCTGGCGGCCATGCAGGCCGCGCGCGCCGAAGGCTGGACGGTGGTGCCTGCCTGCGCCTATGCCGCCTCCTGGCTGCGTCGCCATCCCGAGTTCGCCGACCTGCGCGCCTGATCCGTCGTTCCCGGCGTTGTGCCCGCTGTGTGCCGTGGGCAAACTGCGATCAGTCCGGCGACTGCAGGAGGCCCGATGAGCGACGCCCATGCCCACGGCAAGCCACACCGCCACCACCACAGCCCCTGGCATGCGCTGCGCGCCCGTCCGTCGCTGGCGCTCGGCGGAGGGCTGATGGTGCTGGTGGCGATCGTGGCATGGGCGCTGGGCATGCATCCGGGGCCGTCGTTCCTGCTGGGCTTCGACGTCGGCGCATTGGCCTTCGTCGGCCTGCAGCTGCGCGAGTTCAGTCTGGCCACGCCGATCAGCATGCGCGAGCAGGCACGCCGCCAGGACGCCGGGCGCTGGGGCATCCTGTGGAGCGGCGTGGCGGTTTCCACGGTGGTTCTGGTGGCGCTGGGCACCGAGCTGCAGGCCGGCAGGACCGGAGGCCTGCTGGCGATCGTGATCGCCGCGGCCAGCCTGATGCTGAGCTGGGCGTTTCTCAACACCTTGTTCGCGCTGCACTACGCGCACGGCTACTACGGCGACTACGGCATGCAGCACGAAGGCCTGGACTTCCCCGGCGACCAGGAGCCGGACTACTGGGACTTCGCCTATTTCGCGGTGGTGGTCGGCATGACCTTCCAGGTCTCCGACGTGCAGGTGACCAGCCGCCATCTGCGCCGGATGGTGCTGGTGCACGGTGTGATCGCGTTCTTCTTCAACGTGTTCATCATCGCCGTAAGCGTCAACATCGTGGCCGGGCAGGGCAAGTAGCCGGCTAATCCCTGAAGTTGTCGAACTGCAGCGGCAGCTCCGTCGGCGACTTGCGCAGCACGCCCATCGCCAGCTGCAGGTCGTCGCGCTTCTTGCCCGTCACGCGCAGCTTGTCGCCGTTGATCTGCGCCTCGACCTTGAGCTTGGCCGCCTTCAGTTCGGCAACCAGCTTCTTGGCGATCGGCTGCTCGATGCCCTGCTTGACGGTGATCTTCTGCCGCGCGCCGGCAAGGTTCACCTCCGGCTCGGCCACGTCCAGCGCGCGGATGTCGATCTTGCGGCTGGTCAGGCGCCCGCGCAGGATGTCCAGCATCTGCTGCAGCTGGAAGTCGCTGGGCGCGCGCTGCGTGATCACGTAGCCGTCCAGCTCGAAGGCCGCGTCGGTACCCTTGAAATCGAAGCGGGTGGAAAGCTCTCGGTTGGCCTGGTCGACCGCGTTGGTAAGTTCGTGCTTGTCCACTTCGGAAACAACGTCGAAGGAGGGCATGGGGAGGCGCCTGCTGGGTTGGGAAGCGCAAAGTGTAAGCGCTCGGCGATAATGCGCGACCGGCGCCAGGTGCACGCTCCCTCCGATCCATGAAAACCGACGTCCTCATCATCGGCGCGGGTGCCGCCGGCCTCATGTGCGCGATCACCGCCGGCCAGCGTGGCCGGCGGGTGCTGGTGCTCGATCACGCCAACAAGCCGGGCAAGAAGATCCTGATGTCCGGCGGCGGGCGCTGCAATTTCACGAACCTGGGCGTGACCCCGGCCAACTACCTCTCGGCTAACCCGCATTTCGCCAAGTCGGCGCTGGCACGCTATGCGCCGGCCGACTTCGTCGCGCTGGTGGAGAAGCACCGCATTGCCTACCACGAGAAGGAGCTCGGCCAGCTGTTCTGCGACGACTCCTCCAAGCAGATCGTGCGCATGCTGCTGGACGAGTGCGCGGCCGCGGGCGTGCGGATCGAGACCGGTTGCGCAGTGGAGCGTGTGCGCCACCGCGAGGGCGGATTCAGCGTGGCTACTGGGCGTGGCGAGCTGCACGCCGGCGCGCTGGTGGTCGCCAGCGGTGGCCTGTCGATCCCGAGCATGGGCGCCACCGGCTTCGGCTACGAGCTGGCACGGCAGTTCGGCCACGAGGTGCGGCCCACGCGCGCGGGTCTGGTGCCGCTGACACTGAGCGGCAAGCATCAGGAGCGTTACGCGGACCTGGCCGGCGTGGCATTGCCGGCCGAGGCCCGCAGCGGGCGGCAGTCGTTCCGCTCGGGCCTGCTGTTCACCCATCGCGGGGTCAGCGGGCCGGCAATCCTGCAGATTTCCTCCTACTGGCAGCCGGGCGAGGAACTGCGGCTGGACCTGCTGCCCGACCGCGACGCCGCCGCCTGGCTGCCCGCCCAGCGCACGGCGAGGCCCGCCGCCGAACTGAAGACCGTGCTGGCCGACCTGCTGCCCAAGCGGCTCGCTCAGCGCCTGTGCGAGCTCGACTTCGGCAACCGCCCGATGCGCCAGTACCGCGAGCCGGAGCTGTCCACGATCGGCGCGCGCCTGCACGACTGGCCGCTGGTCGCCAGCGGCACCGAGGGCTACCGCACCGCCGAAGTGACACTGGGCGGCGTGGACACCGATGGGCTCTCTTCCAGCACGATGCAGTCGAAGCTCGTGCCGGGGCTGTATTTCATCGGCGAGGTGGTCGACGTGACCGGCTGGCTGGGCGGCTACAACTTCCAGTGGGCGTGGGCGTCAGGGCATGCCGCAGGCGAGGTGGTGTAGCGGTTCGCGCGGCATCAACGCGGCGCATGGTGGACTCGGGCGCTTCGACTCCGACGGTCGGCCCGGTCTACGCTTCCGTACCCGTTCGCCCTCAGCGTAGGCCGCAGGCCGAAGTCGGAGGGGCTTGGCAGGAGAGACGCATGAACATCGGATTCCTCGGCCTGGGCGCCATGGGCAGCGCCATGGCCAGCAACCTGCTCGCCGCGGGCCACGCGCTGACCGTATGGAACCGCTCCGAAGGTCCCGCCGAACCGTTGGCCTCGCTCGGCGCCAAGGTCGCAAGCACTCCCGGGCGGGCGGTGCAGGGACAGGTCGTGCACAGCATGCTGGCCAACGACCAGGCCGTGCGCGAGGTGTTCCTCGACCGCGGCCTGCTGGACGAGATGGACCGCGGCACCGTGCACGTCAACCACGCGACCATCTCGGTGGCGCTGGCGCGCGAACTGGCACAGGCGCACGCGCAGCGGGGACTCGGCTATGTGGCCGCGCCGGTGTTCGGACGGCCGGACGTGGCTGCGGCGGCCAAGCTCAACATCGTCGTGGCCGGCCACCCCCACGTGGTCGAGTCCGTGCGGCCCTTGCTCGAAGTGCTTGGAAGCCAGCTGTGGCCGGTGGGCGAGGCTCCCGAGCGCGCCAACGCGGTCAAGCTTGCCGGCAACTTCATGCTGGCCTCTGCGATCGAGAGCATGGCCGAGGCCAGCGCGCTGGTACGCGCGCATGGCGTATCCGCCGCCGACTTCCTGGAGATCATGACCAGCACGCTGTTCGCCGCCCCGGCCTACCAGGGCTACGGCCGTCTGATTGCGGAGGAACGCTACGCGCCGCCGGGCTTCGCACTGCCGCTGGGACTGAAGGACGTCAACCTCGCGCTCGCCGCGGGAGAGGCGGCGCGGGTACCGCTGCCGTTCGCGGGCGTACTGCGCGATGCGCTGATCGAGGCGCTGGCGGGCGGTGGCGAGGGATTGGATTGGGCGGCACTGGCTCAGGTCGCCGCGCGCCGTGCGCATCTGGAGTGACCGCGGGAGGGCTTGAGCCCGCCAGCGCCCGTCGCATCGAAAACGGGTGTGTCGAAGTCCGTCCTACGGATTCTTCGGGCGCTGCTGCAGCCAGCGGTCCAACTGATTGGCAAAGGCCTGCCGGTCACGGGCGTGGAAGGCCGACGGGCCGCCCGTGTCGACGCCTGCGCCGCGCAGCTCGTCCATGAAATTGCGCATCGACAATCGCTGCGCGATGGTCTCGCGGGTGTACAGCTCGCCGCGCGGATGCAATGCCAGCGCGCCCTTGTCGATCGCCTGCGCGGCCAGCGGAATGTCCTGGGTCACCACCAGATCGCCCGCCGCCAGCCGTTGCACGATCTCGTTGTCCGCCACGTCGAAGCCGCCGGCCACCTGGAGCGCGCGCACCCAGCGCGTGGCCGGCTTGCGCAGCATCTGGTTGGCCACCAGCGTCACCATCACCTGCGCGCGCTCGGCCGCACGGAACAGGATCTCCTTGACCGGGCCGGGACAGGCGTCGGCGTCGACCCAGATCTGCGGCGCCCCGCTCACGTGCCGTTCCAGTGCAGCAGGCCGTCGACCACGGTGCGCGCCCGCCCGCCGACCCAGATCGCATCCGGCTCGATGCGCGCCAGCAGCCGCGCGTCGTGGCCCATCTCCCGGCCCTGGCTGATCGCGTAGCCGCGCGCCAGCGGGCCGTGCGGCTCGGCGTGGGCGATGTAGGCGGCGATCAGGCCGTTGGCGGCACCGGAGGCCGGATCCTCGACGATACCCACGCCGGCGGGGAACGCGCGCACCACCAGCTGGTAGTCGCCCGAATCGCTGCGCGCGAAGGCGCACAGGCCCATGCTGTCGGTCGCCCGTGCCAGCGCTCCGATCGCGCTGTGGTCGGGCAGCCAGCCGCGCAGGCTGGCCTCGTCGGCCACTTCGGCCAGCCACCAGCGTCGGCCGCCATCGACCAATGCCGGCGGCAGCTTGCCCAGTTCGATGCCGCCGAGCGTGGCGGCGAGCAGCGGATGCGCCTCGCGGCCGGTGGCAACCACGCGCTCGCCGGGCGACTTCAGCAGGAGGTCGCGTGCCTCGCCGTCGCCCTCCACGCGGATCGGCAGCACGCCGGCGCCGCATTCCTGCCACAGCGTTCCGTCGACCGGCTGCGCCAGCCCGCAGGCCAGCGCCGCGTGCGCGCTGCCCACGCTGGGATGGCCGGCGAAGGGGATCTCGCGCTGAGGGGTGAAGATGCGCACGCGATAGCTCGCCCGCGGCGTGGACGGTGGCAGCAGGAAGGTGGTTTCCACCAGCGCGGTCCAGCGCGCGAAGCGCTGCATCTGCTCATCGCTCCAGCCGCGCGCGTCGGTCACCACGCCGAGGTGGTTGCCGCCGCCGCAAACAGCGGCAAAGACGTCCAGATGCAGGTAGCGGATCGGTGCCATGCGGGTCCGAGGGGAGCGGGCGGATAAAGGCGCGCATGATACGCCGTGATGCCGCAGGCGTCGTAAGCGCGGTCGACAAGCCAGAATGCCGGCGCCAAGATGGGCGGTCTGCCGTTCCCCGAGGAAGCCCAGCGATCATGCTCACCCTGGCCATCATCGCCGTCACCTGCGTCGTCTCGTTCCTTGCCTTCAACAAGCCCAAGCTGATGGACGACCTGATCCTCTGGCCGCCGGCGATCCAGCGCCACCGCGAGTACCACCGGCTGGTCACCTACGGGCTGGTGCATGCCGACTTCGGCCACCTGCTGTTCAACATGCTGACGTTGTTTTTCTTCGGGCGGCTGATCGAGCAGTTCTACACGGCCGAGCTCGGAAGGCTGGGTTTCCTGCTGTTCTACATCGGCGGCCTGGTGGCTTCGATCCTGCCGACGTATCTGAAGAACCGGCGCAACCCGAACTATCACAGCCTGGGTGCCTCCGGAGCGGTGTCGGCCGTGCTGTTCGCCTTCATCCTGCTCTCGCCGTGGTCGCGCATCATCGTGTTCGTGCTGCCGATGCCGGCGATCCTCTACGCCGTGCTCTACGTCGGCTATTCGATCTACATGGACCGGGTCGGCCGCGACAACATCAACCACAGCGCCCACCTGTGGGGCGCCGCCTATGGCGTGGTCTTCACCTTGCTGATAGAGCCGCGGGTGTTCACTCACTTCCTCGCGCTGCTCATGAATCCACGCCTATAGGAGGGCCATGCCCACGCCGCAAGACCACCGGCGGCCGTTTTTCGTCGTACTCAACCGCCGCTCCGGCAGCGGCGATGCCGATGCGACGGAACAGGCCATCCGCGCGGAACTCGATGCCGCGTCATACCCGTACCGGCTTTACTGCGTACGGCATCCGCGCGAGCTGGGCACGCTGGCGGCCCAGGCCGTTGCGGCGGCGGAGGAGCAGGGCGGCACGGTCGTGGTGGCCGGCGGCGACGGCACCATCAACGCAGTGGTACAGGCGGTGCTGCCGAGCGGCCTGCCGCTGGGCGTGCTGCCGCAGGGCACCTTCAACTTCTTCGGCCGCTGCCACGGGTTGCCCGAGGGCGATGTGGGCGCGGGCGTGCGCGGGCTGCTGGACGCGCGCGAGGCCCGCGTGCAGGTCGGCATGGTCAACCACCGGGTGTTCCTGGTGAACGCCAGCCTGGGTCTCTACCCCGAACTGCTGGAGCGGCGCGAGCTGGACAAGCGCCGCTTCGGCCGGCACCGGCTGGTCGCGCTGCTCTCGGGGTTGCGCGCGCTGCTGGGCGACTATCCGGACCTGCGCCTGTCGCTGTGCGGAGACGGGCGAACCCAGCTGCGCCGCAGCACGACGCTGGTGGTGGGCGACAACCGGCTGCAACTGGCCGATATCGGCATCGCCGAAGCGGAGGCGGTCGAACGCGGCCGGCTGGTCGGCATCGTGCTGCCGCCGCTGGCGCGCTGGCGGATGATCCTCACCGCGGTGCGCGGGCTGTTCGGCCACCTGGGCGACGTCGACAAGGTCGACAGCTTCGCGTTCACGGAGCTGGAAGCCACGCTGCCGCATCGACGGCACATCAAGCTGGCGATCGATGGCGAGATCACCCGGCTGCCGCTGCCGTTGCGCTTCCGGGTCGCCCCGCAGCCGCTGCGGCTGCTGGTACCCAACCGGCCGGACTCTGCATGAGCGTGCTGCTGCACATGTCCGATTCCCACTTCGGCACGGAGCGGGCGCCCGTGCTGGCGGCGCTGCGTGCCCTGGTGCATGAGGTCCGGCCGGCACTGGTGGTGCTCTCCGGCGACCTGACCCAGCGCGCGCGCGCGGCGCAGTTCGCTGCCGCGCGCGAATTCGTCCAAAGCCTGCCGGGGCCGCACCTGGCGATTCCCGGCAACCATGATATCCCCCTGTTCGACCTGGGTTCCCGGCTGTTGACACCTTATGCCCGCTACCAGGCCGCCTTCGGCGACGAGCTTGAGCCGGCGTGGTCGTCCGCGGAGTGGCTGGTGCTGGGGGTCAATACGACGCGCTGGTGGCGTCACAAGCAGGGCGAGGTATCGGCCCGGCAGGTCGACCGGGTGGCGAGGCGCCTGCGCGCGGCGGCGCCGGAACAGCTGCGCGTGGTGGTGGTGCACCAGCCGATGGGGGTGATCTGCCATTCGGACCGGCGCAACCTGCTGCGCGGGCATGCCGGCGCAGCCGATGCATGGGCCGCCGCGGGCGCCCAGCTGGTGCTGGGGGGGCACATCCACCTGCCTTACCTGTGCCCCTTGCCCGCGCCGGCCGGCCGGCCGCTGTGGGTGGTGCAGGCCGGCACCGCGGTGTCGCGTCGCGTGCGCGGCGGCATTGCCAACTCGGTGAACCTGTTGCGTCGCCGTGGATCGGACGCCTGCGCCGTGGAACGTTGGGACTACGACGCCGCACGCGAGGCATTCGTCTGCCACCAGTGGCATGCGCTGGAGCTGCGTGGCCAGCCCGAGGGCTGAATGAGCAGCCGTTTCATGCGGCAATCGCGCATGACAGCGGAAGATGCCCGCGCAATACTGGACGTGCAGGTCTTTCCGCCGCGTAGGTTGAGCATGCCAACGCGGCAAGGCTGCATCGACCACCCGCAGGAGTGATGACGCATGGCAACGACCCGCACGTCGGCCGCGAAGAAATCCGCGGCAAAGAAGGCTTCCTCTGGCAACAGCGTGGCGAAGAAGAGCGCCGCGAAGAGGGCCGGCATCAAGACCCCGGTCAACCGCACCGCCGGTTCGGCCGCAAAGAAGGCCGCCGGCAAGGGCACCGCGACCAAAAAGGCGGCACCGAACAAGACCGCTGCGAAGAAGGTCGCAACCAAGAAGGCCGTGGCGAGGAAGGCAGCGCCAAAGAAGGCCGCTGTGAAGAAAACGGCACCAAAGAAAGCCGCGGTGAAGAAGGCGGCAGCGAAGAAGGCACCCGCGAAGAAAGCAGCCGTAAAGAAGGCCGCTTCCACGAAAGTCGCTGCGAGGAAGGCCGAGCCCCAAAAGGCCGCTACCCGCAAGGCCGCACCGGTGAGCGCGCCGACGAAGATGGCGAGCAAACCTGCAGTGAAGGGCGCTCCCGCCGGCAAGCCCAGCAGGCCGGGCGCTGCCAAGCCTTCCGCCCGCAAGGGTGCGGCACCCGGGAAGGCTCCGGCGACCCAGCACATCAGCCCGGAAGAAGCGGTCGCGCACATCCAGGCGCTGCTCGATGCCAAGCATGACCGCTCCCGCGCGGCCAACCGCCCTGCAGATGGGCAACCACAACCCAGAGGCGAGTCGGCCGTGCATACGCCTGACAGTCCGCAGCTGCCCAGCGACGCGCCCAAGACCACCATCCCGGTCCATACCGGACAGCGCGGCGCCAAGATCTGAGGCCGCCAGGCCCGTGCGTCGCGTCCGTGCCGGAAGGGGCGGGCGCGACGCTCAGGGCGCATTCAAATCATCCCGACTAGCGTGGCATCCGTGACAACAGTCACGGAGGTAAGCCCATGAAACGCATGTTTGCAGGACTGGCGCTGGTGCTGGGCACGGCCGCGCTGTCGGGCTGCTAATACGATCCTGGCTATAGCTACGTGCGCAGCAACGGCTACCAGGGCGACGCCTACTACGGCGAGGGTCCGTCGGTGATCTACCAGCCGGACTACTACGGATACGGTGGCTATTACGGGCCTGGCTGGGGTTATGCACCGGGCGTGAGCGTCGGCATCAGCGGGACCTGGTATCGCGACTCGCACCATTACCGCGGGCGCGACTGGGGCCGCGGTCGTTATCACGATCGCGACGACCGCCACGATCGCGACGACCGCCGCGACCGCCGCGACCGGGACGGCGACCAGCGCGGGCATGATCGCGGTGATTGGCGCGGCCGCCGCGACCGCGACCACGATCGCCACTGACCTTGCAACCAGCCGCGCGGCTCGTGCGCGGCGCGCATGCTTGGCACAATCGCGGCATGCCTTCACCACGTCTCTGCGGGCGCGCCCTGCGCCTGGCCACCACCGCGCTATGCCTGCTGCTCGGCGGCTGCGCCAGCCTGCGCTACTACGCGCATGTGGCGCATGGGCAGACCTCGTTGCTGCTGCATCGCCGGGCGATTGCCAGGGTGGTGAACGATCCGGCCACCGATCCGGTTCTGGCCAGGCGCCTGCGGCTGGCTGCGCAGGCGCGGCGGTTCGCTTCCGCGCAGCTGGATTTGCCGCGTAACCGCAGCTACACCAGCTACGTCGACCTGCATCGTCCCTATGTGGCCTGGAACGTGTTCGCCACGCCGCCCTACTCGGTGGAGGCGGTGCCGCAATGTTTTCCGATCGCCGGCTGCGTGGCCTACCGCGGCTATTTCGATCAGGCCCGTGCGCAGGCCCGTGCCGCGCAGCTGAAGGCCGGGGGCGACGACGTGTGGATCGGGCCGGTGCCGGCCTATTCGACCCTGGGCTGGTTTGCCGATCCGATCGTCTCCAGCATGCTGCGCTGGGACGACGACGACGTGGCAGGCACGATCTTCCACGAACTCGCGCACCAGAAGTTGTACGTCAAGGGTGACACCGCCTTCAACGAATCCTTCGCCAGCTTCGTCGAGCAGCAAGGCTTGCGCGAGTGGCGCAAGGTACGCGAGCTGCCGCCGCCCGATGCGCGCGCGCAGGCGATCGAACAGGGCTTCACCGCACTGGTGCTGGAGCTGCGCGACCGCCTGAAGCAGTTGTACAGCTCCACCCATGACGCGACAGCGCTGGCACGCGGCAAGCAAGCCCGGATCGAGGCATTCCGCCGCCACTACGCCCAATGGCGGGACCGACGATGGCCCGGCGATCACCGCTACGACGCCTGGGTCGCCGCGCCCATCAACAATGCCCGGCTGCTGCCGTTCGGGCTGTACGACCGCTGGACCGGCGCATTTGCCCTCCTGTTCGACCGTGCGGGGCACCGGTGGGAGCCGTTCTACGAGAAGGTTCGCACCTTGGCCGATGAGCCGAAGGCGCAACGTGACCGCAGGCTGGACGGCCTGGTCGGCGGCGTGGACATAAGCGCACGATAAGGCGCAGGTAGGAGCATCGGCCGGTCCGCCACGGAGAACCGCCATGAACGCCACGTCCCGCTGGGTCTTCGCTGCATCGCTTGGACTGTGCACCGCCGCGGCGCTGGCCGCATCGACACCGCATTCGGGCTACCGCGTGCTGCACCGTTACACCCCTGGCGGCGACCAGGGCTGGGATTACCTGGCGGTCGACGCCGCCGCGCGCCGCGTGTACGTCAGCCACGGCGACCAAGTCGTGGTGCTGGATGCCGACGACGGCAAGACCGTAGGCCGCATCGGGCAACTCCATGGCGTGCACGGTATCGCCCTTGCCCCGGCCATGCACCGCGGCTGGATCAGCAATGGCCGTAGCGGCGAGGTGACCGTGTTCGACACCCGCACGCTCAAGCCCACCGCCACGCTCAAGGCCACTGGCGCCAATCCCGATGCGATCCTGTACGACCCGGCCAGCAACCGCGTCTTCACCTTCAACGGGCGTAGTGCCAATGCCACCGCGTTCGACGCAGCCAGCGGCAAGGCGCTGGCCACCATCGCTTTGCCGGGCAAGCCCGAATTCGCGGTCAGCGACGGCGCCGGCCACGTCTGGGTGAACATCGAAGACAAGAACCAGCTGGCCAAGCTCGATCCGAAGGCGGGCAAGGTGCTGGCGATCTGGTCGCTGGCGCCGTGCGAGTCGCCCAGCGGGCTGGCGCTGGACACCGCGCACCGCCGCCTGTTCTCGGTCTGCGACAACCGCACCATGACAGTGCTGGATGCCGACGATGGTCATCGCGTGGCGAGCGTGGCGATCGGCAATGGCCCCGATGCCGCCGCGTTCGACAGCCGACGCGGCCTGGTCTACAGCGCCAATGGCCAGGACGGCACGTTGACGGTGGTGCACGAAGACGACCCTGACCACTATCGCGTGCTCGCCACCGTTCCCACCCAGGCCACCGCCCGCACGCTTGCCCTGGATCCGCACACTGGCCATCTGTTCCTGTCGGCCGCGCAGTTCGCGGTGCACACGGAGCAGGGCGGCCCGCACCGTCACCCGTCCGTGCTGCCGGGCAGCTTCACCGTGCTGGAGGTTGGGCGCTCGCCTTGAGCCGCCAGGGCGCCGCCTCCATCGTGGGAGGATGAGCGACACCACCGTTCCCCGGTTCTTCGAGCAGTTCCCGATGCGTCGCGTGCGCGAAACCGTGCTCGATGCCGTGCTCGCGGAGCCGGACGACGGCCTTTCCATCCTGTTCCTGTGGGGGCGCGACTGCCCCAACTGCGACATCGCCAAGGGCGCCCTGCTGCTGGCGCGCGAACGCTTCCAGTGGTCGCGCGTGCGCTGGCTGCACGACAACGTCTATGAGGATCCGGCGATGGCCACGCGCTTCGGCCTGCATGGCATCCCGGCGTTCTTCGTGTTCTGCGGCACGCGCAAGCTCGGCCGCATCACCAGCTGGCCCAGTGCCGAGGCGTTCGCGCAGGCCATCGAGGGCCAGCTCGCCGCGCTGGCGCCGGCGCAGGGATAATGCAGGTTCCGATCCGGCCTGCCGGATCCCGCAAGGCATGCGCATGATCGTCCGCTCGCTGCTCGACACCGACCTGTACAAGTTCTCGATGATGCAGGTGGTGTTGCACCACTATCCGGCGGCCCAGGTCGAGTACCGCTTCAAGTGCCGCAACCCGGGCATCGATCTGGTGCCGTACATCGGGGAGATCCGTGCGGAGCTGGAGGCCTTGTGCAGCCTGCGCTTCACGCCGGAGGAGCTCGATTACCTGCGCAGCTGGCGTTACATCAAGAGCGATTTCGTCGACTTCCTGGGCCTGTTCCAGCTGAACGCCAAGTACGTCGACATCGCGCCCTCGCAGACCGCCGAAGGCGAGATCGAGATCCGCATCGTCGGGCCGTGGCTGCACACGATCCTGTTCGAGGTGCCGCTGCTGGCGATCGTCAACGAGGTGTACTTTCGCAACACCCAGCCTGGCCTGGACCTCGCGCAGGGGCGCGCGCGGCTGCGAGCGAAGATTGCATTGCTGCGGGCCGATCCGGAGTACGCCGACTGCCGCATCGCCGACTACGGCACGCGCCGGCGCTTCTCGCGCGAATGGCACGAGGAAGTGGTGCGTACCTTGCGCGACGGCCTGGGTGAGCAGCTGGCCGGCACCAGCAACGTGTGGCTGGCCTGGAAGCTCGGCCTCACGCCCCTGGGCACGCTGGCGCACGAATACCTGCAGGCACATCAGGCGCTGGGTCCGCGCCTGCGCGACTCGCAGCGCGTGGCGCTGGAGACCTGGGCGAAGGAGTACCGCGGCGACCTCGGCATCGCGCTGTCGGACGTCTATGGCCTGGACGCCTTCCTGCGCGACTTCGACATGTATTTCTGCAAGCTGTTCGACGGCACCCGGCACGACTCGGGCGATCCGTTCGCCTGGGGCGAGAAGGTGCTGGCGCACTACCAGGCCAATCGCGTCGACCCGCGCAGCAAGATCCTGGTGTTCAGCGACGCGCTGGACATGCCGCGGGTGATGCAGCTCTACCGGCATTTCCGCGGGCGCTGCCAGCTGGCCTTCGGCGTGGGCACCAACCTCACCAACGACGTCGGGCCGACGCCGCTGCAGATCGTCATCAAGATGGTCCGCTGCAATGGCCAGCCGGTCGCCAAGCTCAGCGATTCGCCTGGCAAGAACATGTGCGACGACCCGGCCTATGTGACCTATCTGCGGCAGGTGTTCGACATTCCGCCGGAGGCCTAGCCGCTAGGGCCCGATCGGGCCACTGCGGCGGCTGCGGACGCGCACCCGGCGGCGCGGTGCCTCGCGGCAGGCGGCGTAAGCCAGCAGCACGAGGGTGGCGAGCGCGACCAGGGCTGAAACGATGAGGTGCATCACGGCAGCATCTCCTGGACGGGATGCGTGCGGTAATGGCGATCGCTCATGTGCATATGCCCCCGCCGGCGTAGACTGCCCGACAAGCTACGGGAGCCCATGCATGAGCAGCGTCTACGACTTTTCCGCCCGCGACATCGACGGCCGGGAGCGCTCGTTGTCCGAGTGGCAGGGCCGGTGGCTGCTGATCGTCAACGTCGCCTCCAAGTGCGGCTTCACCCCGCAGTACGAAGGGCTGGAGACGCTGTGGCGGGAATGGCGCGACCGCGGCCTGACCGTGCTCGGCTTCCCCTGCGACCAGTTCGGCCACCAGGAGCCGGGCAGCGAGGCGGAAATCCGCCAGTTCTGCAGCCTCAACTACGAGGTGGACTTTCCGCTGTTCGCCAAGCTCGAGGTCAATGGCGGCGACGCGCACCCGCTTTACCGCTGGCTCAAGCGCGAGGGCAAGGGCGTGCTCGGCAGCGAGGCGATCAAGTGGAACTTCACCAAGTTCCTGGTCGGGCCCGACGGCCAGGTAGTCAAACGCTATGCGCCGACCGACACGCCGGCAAAGATCGGCGCCGACCTGGCCAAGCGACTGCAGGGTTGATCCGTCCTAGAGCGAACGCTCGCTCAGCTCGGCCAGCCACACGGCAATCGCGTCGACGTCGGCGCTGGCCGGCATTCCCGCGGGCGGTGCGTAGTCGTTGAGCAGAACCGCGAACGCCAGGTGTTCGCCCGCGGCGCTGGTGACGTAGCCGGCCAGGCAGGTTACATAGGTCATGCTGCCGGTCTTGGCGTGCACGTTGCCCGCGGCGGGCGTGCCGCGCATGCGCGGGGCGAGCGTGCCGTCGACGGCGGCCACCGGCAGCATGTCGCGCACCTCGGCGGCATCGGAACCGGCGGCCAGGAAGCTGAGCAGGCGCACCAGCGCGGCGGGCGTGGTCAGGTCGCGCCGCGACAGGCCGGTGCCTTCGCCGATCAGGCTGGCCGAAGGCGGGATGCCGATGCGGTCGAGCAGCTGGTGGAGAGCTCGGATGCCCCAGTCGGCGGCGCCGAGGAAGCCAGCCGTGGCGGCCGGATCGGCCGCCGCCGTGATAGCGGCACGCGTACCCGCCAGCTGCAGCAGGTTCTGCAGGTAGAGGTTCTGTGAGCGCTTGAGGCCCTCGCGCAGAATCATCGCCACGGGCGGCGAACGCACTTCGGCCAGCACGCCGGCGCCGGTGCGTAGCGCCGTATCCAGCTGCGGCCACCGCAATACCCGCAATTGGCCGTCGACCTCGATGCCGCGTTGCTGCAAGGCCTGCAGCAAGGCATTGCCGGCTGCCCGCGCGGGATCGGGAATGGCCAGGCGGAAGCTGCGCGGGGAAGACCGCGAGGCGATCGAGCCGAAGGCGTGCAGCAGGTCGCTGCCCGGCGTGCGGTAGAGGTTGATGTCCGCGGCGGTTCCGGCCGGCGAGGTGATGAGGCGGTTCTCCAGCAGCATCGCCGCCGACGGTCGATCGAAGGCGAGCTGCGCCAGGCGACCGTCGTGCGCGGCCGGCGCCACGGTCAGCCGCAGCTGGTTGTCGTCCACGCTCAGCGCCGAGGCGGGCGCAGCGAAGCCGCTCAGCAGGTCGGCGGCTTCCCAGCCGCTGCCGATGGGCGCGCCGGCAAAATAGGTGGCATCGGCGACCAGGTCGCCGCGCACGCGGCGCACGCCATGCGCCTCGAGTTGGGCCGCTAGCGCGTCGGCCCAATTGGCGGTCGATGGGGCGGTGCCGAGCGAGGGGTCGCCCATGCCGTAGAGCACCAGCGGTCCATCCACGCGTCCACGCCTGTCCGGCGCCGGCCCGAGTACCCGAGTGGGAATGCGATAGGCGGTGTCCAGTCCGCTCAGCACCAGCGCCGCGGTGAACAGCTTGGCGGTGGAGGCCGGCTGGAACAGCTTGTCGGCGTCATGCGCGTAGAGCGTGCGGCCGCTGTCCAGCGAGACCACCGCGATGCCCCAGCGCGCGGCGGCGAAGCGCGGCTGGTGGATATGCGCGTCGATTGCCGCCCGCGTAGCGGCCAGGTCCATCGCGCCGGCGCGCAGCGGCATCAGGACGAGGGTGAGCAGGGCGGGCAGCCAGCGCGGCAGGCGTTGCATCTTCATGCGCGCAGTATCGCAACCGCGCTGCCACTGCGCCGGTCGACGGCCTGTCCACGGCGACCTGTTAAGCTGGCCCATTCACTATTAGCGAGACCGCCATGCAGATCGCAGACAACACCGTCGCCTCCTTCCATTACACGCTGACGGACGACGAGGGCCGCGTCATCGACAGTTCCGAGGGACGCGAGCCGCTGACCTACCTGCACGGCACCGGGCAGATCGTGCCGGGCCTGGAAAAGATGATGGCCGGCCGCAAGACGGGCGACCAGTTCAAGGTCGACGTCGTGCCGGAGGAAGGCTACGGCCCGCGCCACGCCGAACTGGTGCAGGAAGTGCCGCGCGATGCCTTCCAGGGCGTTGAGGACATCCAGCCGGGCATGCAGTTCCAGGGCCGCGGTCCGCAGGGCGTGATGAACGTGACGGTGGTGCGCGTCGATGAGGACAAGGTGCACATCGACGGCAACCATCCGTTGGCTGGGCAGACGCTGCATTTCAACGTCGAAGTCACCGGCGTGCGCGAGGCCAATGCGGAGGAACTGGCGCACGGGCACGTGCACGGCCCGGGCGGTCACCATCACTGACAGGCGTTGAGGGCGGTCGGCGCCTGGCCGTTCCGCCCCCTCGATAGAAGGCCTCGACGACCTCGGCAAGAACCGGGGCGGGAGGGTCCCCGCCCGCTTCAGTACCAATCGAGCAACGACACGCCGAAGCCCAGGTAGGTGGCGTTGTGGTTGTAGTCGATCAGGCTCTCGCCGTAACCCTTGAACACCTCCATGTAGCCCCGCAGGTTGCCTGCCAGCGGGAAGCTCCAGGTGAATCGCGCGGCGCCATGGCTGCGACCGCCGCCGCGGAACGAGTGGCGCAGCATCATGCCGAACTCCTGCCCGTTCCACTCGTGCACGATCTGGATGTCGCCGCGGCCCATGTAGTCGCTGATGTCCGGATTGTTGTCGTCGGTACCGCCCTCGGGGATGCGCCACCACGGCCGCAGCATCACGGTCCAGTCGCCGCGCTCGAAGCCGATGTTGGCGACCACCCGGTTCCAACTGCGTGACAGCGGGTTGGAGCGGCCGTTGGACTGATGGTTGATGCCGATGCCGAGCAGACGCCCATCCCAACCAAGCAGCTGGTAGTGGGTATCGAACACCAGCATCGCCTCGGGCTCGTAGTTGGTCTCGCGGAACGGACGCGAGAGGCGGTTGTTATAGACCTGCCAGCGGGAGGACTGGGTGTAGCCCAGCCACAGGTCGCCCGCGTCACCGAACACACCCTGCCACAGCTTGGTCTTGAAGCTGAGCTGGAACTTCGACTCGACGTTGTCCAGCCGCTCCGGGTTGGTCACCGTGTTGAGCGGGTTGGGGCTTTGCGGGCGTTCGTTCTGGTTGCTGGTGGCAAACACCGGCATCAGGAACACCGGCTTGTAGCCACGCACGTTGAACGTGCCGAGCTTGGCCTCCGGCGACAGTTCCCAGCGGCTGTCCAGCAACGAGAGCGGTGCGTCTACGTCCGGGTTTTCCTGCGTGACCGGCTGGCCAGGGTTGCGGTCGTGGGCGAACAGGCTGGGCTGCGCCACGCTCTCGCTCTCACGCTTCTTCGCCACCGGCAGGTTGACCCGACCGGTGGCGTGGTCGTAGCAGGCCAGCCGTTGCGCGTCGCTCTCGATCGCGGTGCAGGCGCGGATGTCCATCGGGTTGGGGTTCTGCGCGTGCGCGGCGCACGCCCACAGGCCGCCGAGCAAGGCGAGCGTGGTGGTCGGCAGGGGCTTCATGGAAGCGTCGGTCCTCGATGGCAAAGGCGCGAGTCTAGCCAACGATGCCCGAACCGGCAGTGACGGCAAAAAAAAGCCGGCCGCGGGGGGCCGGCGAGGGGAGTGTCGAGCAAAACCTCAGTGCGACTTCCAGCTGTCGTATTCCCGCTGGGTGATGCGGCCGTCGCGGTTCTTGTCGACGTGGTCGAAATCATTGGCCAGAGGCGGGTAGCTGGCCGCCTGATCCATGCTGATCGACTTCTTGCCGTTGGCGAGCTGGCTGAAGTCCGGAGCAGGACCGGTGTCGGGCGCCGGCGCGATCGAGGATTTGAACTCGACGTTGCTGCCGTTGCCCTGCATGTTGTTGCTCTGCATGCCGTTGCCCTGCATGCCGTTGCTCTGCATGCCGTTGCCCTGCATGCCGTTGCCCTGCATGCCGTTGCCCTGCATGTTCTGGCCGCCGTTCATGTTCTGGCCCTGGTTCATGCTGCCCTGGTCGTTGCCCATCGGCGGCGGGGCGCTGGAGGCCGGCGGCGGCATCGTCTGCATGCCCGAACTGCCTGGCGGCGCCGGTGGCGTGGATGCGGGGTTCGGCGGCGGCGGAGGCGTCGGCGGCATGTTCGACTGCGGCGAGCCCGGCGGTGACGGTGGCATCGGCGTGGTCGGCGGTGGCGGTGGCGCGGTATTGGTCGGGTTCGAGGGCGGGCTCGGCGGGTTCGGCACGTCCTGCGCCAGCAGGGCGCCGGACAGCAGCAGCGAACCGGCGGCGAGAGCGGTCAGCATTGGCTTGCGGGATTTCATCAGCGGGACTCCATGCCAGAATGCGAAGGACGCGGACTGAAGGCAATCGATGGGGCTGCCGCGCTCCAGGCAAGCTAGCAAACGATTTGTAAACGCCGCCTCATCCTGAACAGCAGGGTTCCGTGAAGCCGACGCCGCCGTTGCCGCCCCCTTTATCAAGCCGATCGACACTATTGGGGCTGGCCCAGGCGCGCCGCCTGCACCTGGCCGCGCAGGGCCTGCTGCGGCCATTCGGCCGACGACCGCGTCCGGCCGACGTGGTGGACGCGATCGAGCGCATGCGCTTGTTGCAAATCGATTCCATCCACGTAGTTGCCCGCAGCCCCTACCTGGTGCTGCACGCGCGCCTGGGCGCCTACGAAAGCGACTGGCTGGATAAGGCGCTGGTGCAGGGCCGCATCGCCGAATGCTGGGCGCACGAGGCCTGCTTCGTGCCGGCCGCCGACCTGCCGCTGCACCGCGCCTGGCGCGAGCGTGGTGCGCACTGGGCGCATCGCCACGCCGCGCGCATGCACCGCGACCATCGCCCGCAGATGGACGGGATGCTCGAGCGCATCCGCTCGCAAGGCCCCGTGCGCGCCGCCGATTTTCCGCGCGCCGACCGCGGCGTGAGCGGCTGGTGGGAGTGGAAGCCGGAGAAGCGATGGCTGGAGGCCTGGTTTGCGCTGGGCGAACTGATGGTGCCGCGGCGCGAGCGCTTCCAGCGCGTGTACGACCTGGCCGAGCGCGTTCTGGCCAGGCTCGATCCGCCGTTCGTGCCGAGCACGCTCGACTCGGCGGCGCTGCGCCAGCGCTTCATCCTCGACAGCGTGCGCGCCCTCGGCATCACCCAGGCGCGCTGGATCGCCGACTACTACCGGCTCAAGCCCTCGGTGGACGACGCCGAACTGGCGCCGCTGGTTGCCGCGGGCGAGTTGATCGCCATGCCGGTGCAGGGCTGGGACGCGCCCGGCTACGTGCATCACGGACATGCACCGCTGCTGGACAAGGTTCGCGCCGGCCGCTTGCCGGCCACCCATACGGCGCTGCTCTCGCCGTTCGATCCGCTGGTGTGGGACCGTGCCCGCGCGCAGGCCATGTTCGATTTCGAGTACGCGATCGAGTGCTACACGCCCGCGCCCAAGCGGCGCTACGGCTACTACGTGCTTCCCATCCTGCATCGCGGCAGCCTGGTCGGACGGCTGGACGCCAAGGCGCATCGTGGCGAGGGCGTGTTCGAGATCAAGGCGCTGTTCCTGGAGCCGGGCCAGGACGCCACGCCGCGCCTGGCTGCCGAGGTGGGCGACGCGATCGCTCGCACCGCCAGTTGGCACGGCACGCCGAGGGTGAGGCTGGAACGCAGCGAGCCAGCGGCATTCGGACGCGCCCTGCGCGCCCGCTGGAAGGCCACCGGCGCGGGGGATTAGTGCCCGGCCTGGCTGCTCGGCGCGGCCGGCGTCGAGTCGCAGGACTTGCCGTGCAAGGCCTGGCGAAGCTGGCTGGCCAGCGAGTTGCAGCGCGTGGCGAGGTTCGGCCGGATTTTTGGATCCTGCGAATCGCGCAACAGGCTCGTGCGGATCGCCTCGTAGCGGCCCTGGACCTGGTCGGGCCGATAGATTTGCGCGGCGCGGTGGCAAGCCACGTAGCTGGCCAGGTAATCGTCGCAGGCGGGAATGCCGGTGCTGTCGGGCAGTTGGGCGGGTTGTCCGGATGCGGTGGTCCCTGCGGCGCGAGTGCCATGGGCCGCGTGGCTCTCGGCAGATCGCGTCGCAGGTGCCGTCGGGTTCTGGACGGCGGCGGCCGGTGCGTGACTGGCGGCTTCCTTCGAACCGGCGCGGGTCGGGTGGTTGGCGCAGCCGGCAAGCAGCAGGCTGGCGCCGAGCACGGCGAGGGTCAGGCGCGGGAAGGTAGGCTTCATGGCTGGCGTTCCTGAGGCAGCGGGCAGTGGCCGGCAGCGCGTCTGGCGGCCTCGACACTAGACAAACGGCAGCGTGAAGAAAACCTGAAATCCGCGTTCCGCCGGGCGTGTCACCCGTTCAGCTTGGCGGTCGCGCAGGCGCCCCGTACCGGCTATGATGCGTGCACTGTGTTTGCCGGGGTCACCAGAGCTTTGTGGCCCGATGCCGCCGATCACGATCTGCGCTTCATCGATTCACCCCTAGGGTTTTCCTTGCACACCAGTAAGTCGGCCACGCATCCGGCGTCGGTCGAGTCTCTTTTGATTAATACCTAGTGGAGTGTTTCATGTCTGATCGTCAGATCGGTACCGTCAAGTGGTTCAACGACGCCAAGGGCTTCGGCTTCATCAGCCGTGACAACGGCCCGGACGTGTTCGTGCATTTCCGTGCCATCAGCGGCACCGGCTTCAAGAGCCTGCAGGAAGGCCAGAAGGTGAGCTTCAAGGTCGTGCAGGGCCAGAAGGGCCTGCAGGCCGACGAGGTCCTCCCGGCCTGAGCGGATTCCCGCACGAGCCACGAGAAAGCCGGGCAGCGATGCCCGGCTTTTTTCTTGCCCGGGATCGAAGTATTCCGCATGACTTGCTTTTACCGAATTTCCGTTATGCTTGGAGTCACTGTGTCTGCTCGGTCCACGTGCGTGCCCCGATGCGGGGATTCCCCGGAATCGCGCATCGCTCCACCCCCTGCTCCCTGCATGCCCAGTAAGCCGTCGGCCAAAGGGGAGGTCGATTTGTCTCAGCATCGTGCAGAACGGAGTGAGTCATGTCGGATCGTGAGATTGGCACTGTCAAATGGTTCAACGACGCCAAGGGCTTCGGCTTCATCAGCCGGGAGAGTGGCCCCGACGTCTTCGTGCATTTCCGCGCCATCAGCGGAACGGGCTTCAAGAGCCTGAAGGAAGGCCAGAAGGTGAGCTTCAAGGTGGTGCAAGGCCAAAAGGGCCTTCAGGCCGACGAAGTCGCCCCGGCCTGAAGGGCGATCGATCGTTTGTCAAAGGCCGGCGCAAGCCGGCCTTTTTTGTGCGCGCGGCGCCGCTTCGCTAGCCTGCGCCTTTTGGGTGCGCGGCCATGCAAGCCATTTCGAATGACGCTGTACGCGTGTTGCGCATAACCGCCGCCGACGGTGCGGCCAGCGAGTTGCTGCTGGTCGGCGAAGCGACGCCGCGGCAGTGGTTGTACTGGTTGCCGGCCATGGGCGTGCCGGCAAGGCATTACCTGCCCTTTGCCACGGCACTGGCCGCGTATGGCATTGCCGTGGCGCTGCACGAGTGGCGCGGCATCGGTTCGAGCGACCGCCGCGCCGAGCGACAGCAGGATTGGGGCTACCGCGCCCTGTTGCAGGAGGACCTGCCCGCCGGGCTCGCCGGCGCCGGCGCCGCCTGGCCGGACGCTCCGGCCCTGCTGGGCGGCCATAGCCTGGGCGGCCAACTGGCGTGCGCGTACGCCGGGCTGCATCCCACCCAGGTCACGGGCCTGGTAATGGTCGCCAGCGGCGCGCCGTACTGGAAGAACTTCCACCGTCCCTGGCTGATCGGCGCGGCCTATGTGATGGCGCCGATGCTGGCGACACTGCTCGGGCGTTTCCCCGGGCGGCGGATCGGCTTTGGCGGCAACGAAGCGCGCGGCGTAATCCGCGACTGGGCCCGTAGCGGCTGCACCGGCCGCTACGCGGCCGACGGCATCGGCGATCTGGAACCAGGCATGGCAGCCTTTACCGGGTCTGCACTGGCATTGCGCCTGCGCGATGACTGGCTGGGCCCCCCCGCTTCCCTGGACTGGTTGCTGGGCAAACTTCCCCGGGCCGATATCACGCGCGGCGTGCTGGGGCCGGACGAGCTGTGCGGCCCTGCGGACCACTTCAGCTGGATGAAGGCGCCGCAGCCGGTGGCCGCGCACATCGCACGCTGGCTCGACCGAGCCTCGTAGGAAGGTTCTAGGGCGACCGCCATGCCGTGCGGCCACGGTTTCCATGCGAGGCCTCGCTCTTGAAGCGCGACAGGCCCGGCGTCATCTGGAGTGCTTGTCCGTCGCCAAGGCTTCCGCATGGAACTGTTCACCCCGTTTGACCAGCGCAGCCTCACGCTGCGCAACCGCATCGTCGTCGCGCCCATGTGCCAGTACTCAGCCTCCGACGGCGTGCCGCACGACTGGCACCTGGTGCACCTGGGCAGCCGCGCGGTGGGCGGGGCCGCGGCGGTGGTGGCCGAGGCTACCGCGGTGTCGCCGGAAGGCCGCATCTCCCCTGGCGACACCGGTATATGGAACGACGCGCAGGTGTCGGCCTGGCAGCCGATCACCGCCTTCCTTCGCAGCCAGCATGCGATCGCTGGCGTACAGCTGGCGCATGCCGGGCGCAAGGCCAGCGCGCAGCGGCCTTGGGAAGGTGGCGGTCCGTTGCCGGTCGGGCAGGGCGACTGGACCACGCTGGCGCCTTCGGCCATTCCTTTCGACCAGGGCTGGCACACGCCACAGGCGCTGGACGAGGCGGGCTTGCGCAAGGTGGTCGACGATTTCCGTGCGGCAGCCAAGCGCGCGCTGGCCGCCGGCTTCCAACTGATCGAGGTACATGCAGCGCACGGATACCTGTTGCACCAGTTCCTGTCACCGCTGAGCAATCACCGCACCGATGGCTACGGCGGCAGTTTCGAGAACCGCACGCGGCTGGTGCGAGAGGTGCTGGCCGCGGTGCGTGAGGTGTGGCCCGAAACGCTGCCGCTGTGGCTGCGCGTCTCGGCCACCGACTGGGCCGACGGTGGCTGGAGCGTGGAGCAAAGCGTGCGCCTGGCGCGCGAGGTCAAGCCGCTGGGCGTCGACCTGATCGATGTTTCCAGCGGCGGGCTGGTGCCGCACGTGAAGATTCCCGTCGGCCCGGGCTACCAGGTCCCGTTCGCCGCGCGCATCCGCCGCGAGGCGGAGATTGCCACCGGCGCCGTGGGGTTGATCACCGGGTCGCAGCAGGCGGCGCAGATCATCGGCAACCACGAGGCGGACCTGGTCCTGATCGCACGCGAAAGCCTGCGCGATCCCTACTTCCCGCGTCGCGCCGCGCAGGAACTGGGCGCATCGATCCTCCCGCCGGTACAGTACCAGCGCGCCTGGTAGCGCCCGGGCACGGAGCACGACATGGACCACACCCCACGATTGATCGAAGGCCGCAAGCACGACCTCGGTGACGGCTTCACCGTGCGCCGCCTGTTGCCCGCGCTGCTGGCACGGCACGTCGGCCCGTTCGTGTTCTTCGACCACATGGGGCCGGCCGACTTTGCGCCGGGCAAGGGCATGGACGTGCGGCCGCACCCGCACATCGGCCTGGCCACCATCACCTGGCTGTTCGAAGGCTCCATCCGCCACCGCGACAGCCTGGGCAGCCTGGCCGACATCCGCCCGGGCGAGGTGAACTGGATGACCTCCGGCCGTGGCATCGTGCATTCGGAACGTACGCCGCCGGAGCCACGCCGCGACGGCCAGCGCCTGCATGGTATCCAGCTGTGGGTGGCGCTGCCGCGCGAGGACGCGGAGGTGGCGCCGGAGTTCCACCATCACGGCGCCGGGGAATTGCCGCGCCTCCGTCGCGAGGGCGCCGAGCTGCTGCTGGTCGCCGGCCACGCCTATGGCGAGCGCTCGCCGGTGAAGGTGTTTGCGCCGATGTTCCTGATCGAGGCCAACCTGGCCGACGGCGCTACGCTCGAGTGGCCGCCGGAGCATGCCGAGCGCGGCGTCTACGTGATCGAGGGCGAGGTCGACTGGGACGGCGTGGCCGTCGCCGCCGACCGCATGGCCGTGTTGGGCGCCGGCGCGGCGCCAGCATTGCGTTCGCGCGGGACCAGCCGGCTGATCCTGTTCGGTGGCGCGCCGCTGGATGGCGAGCGGCACCTGTGGTGGAACTTCGTGGCCAGTTCGCGCGAACGCATCGAGCAGGCCAAGGCCGACTGGACGGCAGGCCGGTTCGGCCTGGTGCCGGGCGACGAGCAAGAGTTCATTCCGCTGCCATCGCACTAGCTGGATGCGTCGCGTCGTAGCCACCCCGTGCGGTGCCTGCAGACGGCGGACCGGGCGTTCGACGATGGTCGATTCCTCCCCCGGGCAAAAGGACTTTACCCGTCGCGGCGGCAGGCGCACGCTGGAACGACCGTCCCGCGGCCAGTCGCCATGCCCCGCTTCGCCAGCTTTCGCGAGTTCTACCCCTACTACCTGGGCGAGCACCGGGACCGGACCTGTCGTCGCCTGCATTTCGCCGGCAGCACGCTGGTGTTGCTGGTGGTTGTCGTGGCGATTGCCAGCCGCGACGCGCGCTGGCTCTGGCTGGCGCCGCTCGCCGGGTACGGTTTCGCCTGGATCGGCCATGTCGCGTTCGAGAAGAATCGCCCGGCCACCTTCCGCCACCCGCTCTACAGCCTGGCCGGCGACTGGGTGATGTACTGGCAGATCCTGTGCGGCCGGCTTCGGCTGTGACGGTCAGGCGCCGAGCGCCTGGTCCTGCTCGCCGAGCCAGTCGTGGTAGCTGCGCAGCTTGCCGAGCTGGAAGCGCGAGACGTCATCGATCAGCGCCAGGTGATACCAATGTTCTCCGCGCACGGTGACTGCAGGATGCAGCGTTGCCTCCGGCTCGCGGATGTCCTCGCGGTAGTAGCCGTCGCCGGCGCCGAACCAGGGCAGCCGATCGCCCTCGCGCAGCGCGTCCAGCAGTGCGGCCGGTGCGCCCAGGTCGCTGGCGATCTCGAAATGCGCGCGCAGGTCCTCGTCGGTCTGCACCAGCACGAAGCGGCCGCGGCCACGCTCGTCCACCAGCAGCATGCCGGTCGGATTGACGTGCAGGTAGCACTCCACCGCCGGGAAGTCGCCGACCAGATCGCGGAAGACCTGCTGGAAGGCCTTGTCGCGCAGGAAGCGCACGTTGCCCAGCGCCAGCGCCTCGGCGACGAAGCCGCCGACGCGTTCGAAGTAGCGCCGTTGCAGCGCGCGGATGCCTGACTGCAGCTTGTCGATCGCCTGCGGGTCGCTCTTGCGGATGAAGCGGTCGATCACGCCGGCGTTGAAGGCCTCGATCGCAGTGCAGTCGTCGGCGGTGCCGGTCAGCAAGATCTTGCCGATGTGCGGGTTGGCCAGCTCGCGGCAGAACGCGATGCCGTCCATCTCCGGCATGCTCAGGTCCACCACCACCACCGACACCTCGGCGAAGCGCTCTGGATCGAACATCACGCGGTGGATCGAGTCGATGTCCAGCGCGACGAGCTCGCGCGTTTGCGAGGAGCGGTCCTTCCAGTGGTACATCCAACCGCCGCCGGGTACGGCGCGGATACCGTGGCTGCCCAGTTCCGCCAGCGCCCTGCGCGGGGAGCTGTAGCTGCGCAGGCGCAGCGTCGGGTCGAGCAGCAGCGGCATGCTGTCGAGGTACTTCTCGTGGTCGTCGACCAGGAGCGTGGTGGTCGGAAAGTGGAACGGCAGGATGTCGCCGTGGAAGTCGATGCTCATGCCGAAAGTCCCTGTCCAGATGGCACTTGGTACGGAAAGGTCACGAAGAACTCGGTGTACTCGCCCCAGCGCGAGCGGCAGCTGATGCGCCCGCCCATGCGCTCGACTGCATTCTGCGAGAAGGCCAGGCCAATGCCGAGCCCGGTGCCCGAGTCGCCTTCGCTGTAAGAGTAGAAGCGGTTGAAGATGCGCGGGAGCACGTCCGGCGGGATGCCTGGACCGGTATCGCGCACCCGGATGCAGTGCCCGCTGGCGTCGCTGTCCAGGCCGACGCGGATCTCGCCCTTCCCGGCCCGCCCCGTATGGAACAGCGCGTTGCGCAGCAGGTTGAAGATGACGTGGGTAAGCAGCGGCTCGGAGCCCCTCACCACGAAATCGACCGGCCCGGAAACGAGCTGGACCCGCTCGCGCTCGGCCCGCGATGCGTACGGATAACGTGCCAGCGCCTGTTCCACGCAGGCGCGCGCGTGCAGCGTTTCCAGCTGCAGCGAGCCCATCGGCCGGGCGGCCATGAGCAGCATGTCGATCACCGTATGGGCGTGACTGACCTCGTGTTCGATCACGCCGACGCCGCGCTGCAGCGCCTGCAGGTGCGGGCTGCGCAGCGCGGCCACCGGCAGCCCCGACTGCTCGGCCAGGCGATGGCTTTCCAGCAGGTGGGGCAGGTAGCGGCCGATGGCGCGGCCGGCCAGCTGCACCGAACCGAGCGGGGTACGCAGTTCGTGCGCGATGTTGTTGGAAGCGCCGATCAGTGCCTTCACCTTGGCCTGGTCGCCGAATTTCTGCGAAAGGCTGGCCAGCGGGCCCAGGACCAGCGTCAGCGCCAGGACCGGCGTGTACTGCAGCATCGCGTGCAGCGGCCAGGCACCATGGGGGCCAAGCTGGAACGCGAGCGCCGCCAGCGTGGTGCCCAGGCTGAAGATCAGCGCGAAGCTGGCCAGATCGAACAGCATCATGGTGATGAAGATCGAGAACAGATGCGCAGCCATCCAGCCGATCGCGCCGCCATTGCGCAGCATCAGGTAGCCGAAGAAGAACGGTAGCGCGAAGGTGATCGCCACGTACCAGTACAGCGGCAGCCACGGCTTGCAGGCGCGTGGCCACCAGCGTTGCGCCGCCAGCGGCAGCAGCACCACGCAGCCGGCCAGGTGCAGCCACAGGTTGCTGTAGGGCTGCGGCACCGCGTAGGTCCAGACGAACCAGTACAACGGCATGAACAGCCCGCCGAGAAGGCACATCACCGGCATCATCGGCTGCGAATAACGCGCTCGGGTGAACATCGCGTTGTCCACCCGCCGCCGCAGCTGGCGCAGCCGTGACCCGCGGCGGCGCGTTGCGTGGCTCGTCCCTGTCATCAGCGCGGCATCCGGCCGTGGAGTCGTGCGTCAGCGGTACTTCTGGTGGCACGACTGGCAGGCGTCGCCCACCGGCTTGATCGCCGTGGCCAGCGCGGCGCAGTCGGTCGGGTGCGCCTGCACGGCATTCTGCAGCGCGGTGCGCAAGCGGCCGGCGTGGTCGAGGAAATCCTGTTCGGCGCCGGGGAATGCCGCGGCGATGTCGCCGGCGGTCGACTGCAGGCGCAGCAGGTGGTCGTTGGCCTGTGCGGCGTCGCACTGCCTGGTCTTGACCGCCTCGCTCAGCGCGCCCATGTGGTGCCCCATGACCGTCATCACCGCGTGCGGCATGGGGTTGCGGTCGCCCAGCGCCTTCATCGCGAACACGGTGCCGAGGATGCCGATGACCAGGCCGAGCAGGATCAGGAGTGCGGAGCGTGCGTTCATGGGGGACCGCCCTTGCAGTTGTGAAGGGCCAGAATACCGAAGCGCCGGCGGCTTTCGTAGCCGTAAAATGGGCTTTTGGATCGTAGGAAACCGCAGGCGATGGCAGGCAGCATCCACCCCGTCCACGGGCAGGCCGCATGAGCGGGCCGCATTATCCGGTCGAACGCTTCGAGGGCGTCGAGCGCTTGTACGGGCGCGGCACGATCGAGCGGCTGATGAATGCGCACGTTTGCGTGATCGGCATCGGTGGGGTCGGCTCCTGGGCGGTCGAGGCGCTGGCGCGCAGCGGCCTGGGGCGGCTGACCCTGATCGACGCCGATGAGGTATGCCTGTCCAACACCAACCGCCAGCTGCACGCGCTGGATGGCCAGTGGGGCAAACCCAAGGTCGGCGTGATGGCCGAGCGTGCGCACGCGATCAACCCGCGCATCCGGCTCGAAGCGGTCGAGCGCTTCCTCACCACCGCCACGCTGGACGAGCTGCTCGACCGCGGCTACGACGTGGTGCTCGATGCCTGTGATGCCTTCCGCGTGAAGCTGGAGGCGATTGCCTGGTGCCGCCGGCGCAAACTGCCGATGGTCACGGTGGGCTCGGCCGGTGGACGCACCGATCCTACGCAGATTCGCGTGCGCGACCTCTCGCGCACCGAGCACGACGCGATGTTCAGCCTGATCCGCAAGAAGCTTCGGCAGGACTTCAACTTCCCGCGCAACCCGGATCGCTACTTCGGCGTGTCGGCGGTCTACTCGCTGCAGAACGTGCAGTATCCGCAGCCGGATGGCTCGGTCTGCGGACTGCGTCCGCCGGGCGGGGATTCGCTCAACCTCGCCTGCGGCGGCGGGTTGGGAGCGGCGACGCACGTCACCGGGGCGTTCGCGTTCGCGGCGGTGGGGAAGGTGCTGGAGAAGGTGCTGGAGAAGTAGCCTGGACCGGAGCCAGCGCTACCAACCCATGTAGTGCCCGCCGTTGATCGCCAGGTTCGTCCCGGTGATCCAGCTCGCCTCGTCAGTGGTGAAGAACGCCACCGCGTGCGCAATTTCCTCCGGCTTGCCCAGCCGGCCGATCGGGATCTGCGCCACGATCTTCTCGCGCACTTCCTCGGGTACCGCCATCACCATGTCGGTGGCGACGTAGCCGGGCGATACCGTGTTGACCGTGATGCCGAACTTCGCGTTCTCCTGCGCCAGCGAGATGGTGAAGCCATGCATGCCGGCCTTCGCCGCGGCGTAGTTGGCCTGGCCGTACTGGCCTTTCTGGCCGTTGATCGAGCTGATCTGCACGATCCGGCCCCAGCGGCGCGCGCGCATGCCCTCGATCACCGGGCGGGTGACGTTGAAGCAGGCGTTGAGGTTGGTGTTCACCACCTCGCTCCACTGCTGGTAGTCCATCTTGTGGAAGGTCGAGTCGCGGGTGATGCCGGCGTTGTTGACCAGGATGTCGACCGGACCGCAGTCGCGCTCCATCGCGCGGATCATCGCCTCGGCCGAGCCCGGATCGGCGACGTCGCCGGGCACCATGCACACGTCGATGCCCTCGGCCGCCATGCGTGCGCGCCAGGCCTGCGCCCTGGCCTCATCGCGGTAGTTGGTGGCCACCCGGTGTCCCTGGCGCGCCAGGTAGCGGACGATCGCCGTGCCGATGCCGCCCGTGCCGCCGGTGACCAGTGCGGTGCGTGGGTTCATTGCCTGAGCTTCCCGTGAGAGCGCCGCCGGTGTCGGCGTGTCCTGCATGTATACCCCAACTTGGTGACAACTGCTGTGCCTGGGTTTGCGGCCGGTTTCCGTAGCGCTTCTAAACCGGGCGCGCCGCCAGTGGCGGCAGGCGGACAGGGTCGAAGCGCTCCAGCGCCGAAGCCAGCAGGGCCGGCACATCGCTTGCCGCCGCGGACGTCTGGACGTCCAGGAAAGCCAGGACCTGCCGCAGCGCCGGCAGCGGATCGGCCGGGTCCACCGGGTGCGCCTGGGCGGACTTGGACAGCTTGCGTCCCTGTTCATCCAGCGCCAGCGGCAGATGGCGGTACACGGGCGTGGGCAGGCCCAGGCAGCGCTGCAGCCAGATCTGCCGCGGGGTGGAATCGAGCAGGTCGTTGCCGCGCACCACTTCGGTGATCTGCTGGAAAGCGTCGTCCACCACGCAGGCGAGCTGGTAGGCGTAGTAGCCCTCCACGCGGCGGATCACGAAATCGCCCGCGGCTTCGCGCAGGTTCTGACGCTGCGGACCCTGCAGCGCGTCATCGAAGGCGATGGTCACGTCCGGCACGCGTAGCCGCCACGCCGGCGGCCGATCGGGCTCGGGCGGCGCAATGCAATGGCCGTCCCGATGGATGCCCTCCTCGCCGGCCAGCTGCGCCCGGCTGCACCAGCAGGGAAACACCAGGTCGGCCGCACGCAGGCGCTCGAAGGCGGCGTCATAGGCGGCCTGCCGTTTCGACTGGAACAGCGCCGGCAGGTCCGCCACCAACCCGAACGCCGGCAATGCGGACAGGATCGCCTGCGCCGAGCCGGGGACCTGGCGCGGCGGGTCGATGTCCTCCACTCGCACCAGCCATTGCCCGTCCGCGTGACGCGCGCACAACCAGCTGCCTACTGCGGCCGCCAGCGAGCCGAAGTGCAGCAGGCCGGTGGGGGAGGGGGCAAAGCGGCCGCGATAGGTCATTCGGCGGATTCTAAGTGCGACGGCGCCGGTTCACCCGCCGGCAACGGGTGTGGCGCGACCATCGAGCCTCCCGCCCGGGCCGGCGATTGCCAGGAGTCCCGCCATGACCGATACGTCCCAGGGCCGCGAAGACCCGCGCGAACACACCCGCAGGATCAAGGGCATGCTGCGCGAGGCCATGGAGCACGTCCGGCAGGACGTGGCGAAGGTTTCCGATCCCAAGGCGCAGGCGCTGTTCGAGACTTCGGCCGAAGTGCTGGGTGGCCTGATCACCGCCTACGAGCACTTCGAGCAACGCAGCGAAGCGGCGTGGCGCTGAGCCATGCGGCCGGCGTCCCATCCCGCGCAGCCGGCCCCGGCCGGTGACGCCGCTGATCCGGGTCGTCGCCGCTGGGTCGGCCGGGCCGCGTTCGTCGGCCTGGCGACGGCCATGCCGCTGGCCGCGCTGGCGGATGACGCAAAATCCACCGACGTGCTCGCCGTGGAGGACCTCATGCGCGAGCACGGCGTGTTGCGGCGTGCGCTGCTGGTCTATGCGCAGGCGGCCGGCCAGCTGAAGCGCGGGCTGGCGATCCCCGCTGACGCGTTGCATCGCGCGGCCGAGCTGTTCCGCCGTTTCGGCGAGGACTACCACGAGCGCAGCCTGGAAGAGCAACACGTATTTCCCGCCGTGCTGGCCGCCGGCGGCGAGCCAGCGGCGATCTGCCGCACCCTGGCCACGCAGCACCGGCGCGGACGCCAGATCACCGACTACGTCCTGGCCGCCAGCGCCGGGACGGGCATCGGCCGTTCGCGCATGGATCCGCTGGCCGGTGTGCTCGATGGCATGGTGCGCATGTACCAGCACCACACGGCGATCGAGGACACGGTGGTCTTTCCCGCCTGGAAGCGCACCCTGACACCCGCGCGCTACAGCGCGTTGTCGGAGCAGTTCGAAGCGCTGGAGAAGCACATGTTCGGCCACGACGGCTTCGAGGATGCGGTCCGGCGCATCGGTACCGTCGAGCAGGCGTTCGGCCTGGCCGACCTGGCCACGCTGACCGCCGCGCCGCCGCCGGTGTCGCCCGGTCGCTGAGCGTCGGCGGCTGGCCGCCAGCGACGGTCGCCTCTTGAAACTATTGCACGCCGCCCCGAGTCTCAGCCTGCGGCGCGAGCCGCTTTTCTTTCCATGACTGCCAAACGGGACAGCCGTGCGTCGAATCGTCCTTTTCCTTGCCACCAATATCGCCGTCCTGCTGCTGCTGAGCATCGTCTGCCGCCTGTTCGGCATCGACCAGTGGGCCGCTGCGCGCGGCTACGGCGGCCTGACCGGCCTGCTGATCTACGCCGCCGTGTTCGGCATGGGCGGTGCATTCATTTCGCTGGCGATGTCCAAGACCATCGCCAAGTATTCCACCGGCGCCCGCGTGATCGCGCAGCCGCAGACCGAAACCGAGCGCTGGCTCGTGGACACCGTGCGCCGCCACGCGCAGAACGTCGGCATCGGCATGCCGGAGGTGGCGATCTACGATGCCCCGGAGATGAACGCCTTCGCCACCGGCATGACCAAGAACAGTTCGCTGGTGGCGGTCAGTTCCGGCCTGTTGCAGCAGATGGACCGCGAGCAGGTGACGGCGGTGCTCGGCCACGAAATCGGCCACGTCGCAAATGGCGACATGGTGACGCTCACGCTGATCCAGGGCGTGCTCAACACGCTGGTGATCCTCGCCGCGCGCGTGGTCGGCAGCGCGGTCGACAGCTGGCTTTCCGGCGGCCGCGACAACCGCGGCGGCATCGGCATCGGCTACTTCGTCACGGTGATGGTGCTGCAGGTGGTGTTCGGCCTGTTCGCCTCGATGATCGTCGCCGCCTTCTCGCGCTGGCGCGAGTTCCGCGCCGATCGCGCGGGAGCTCAGCTGGCCGGCAGCGGCTCGATGATCTCGGCGCTGCAGCGGCTCAAGGGCGACCACGGTGAGAGCACGCTGCCCAGGGCGATGGCCGCCTTCGGCATCTCCGGCCACATGGCCGCCGGCCTGCAGCGCCTGTTCATGAGCCACCCGCCGCTGGACGAGCGCATCGCCGCGCTGCAGACGGCTTGACCTTCAGCCCTCTCCCGCCGGGAGAGGGGCTGGGGGGTGAGCGTGCGGTGGCGCCGGGCAGCCCGCTCCGCCCGAACCTCACCCACCCTGGCGGGCCCCCTCTCCCGGGCGGGGAGGGATTCAACCAACCAACCCTCTGGAAGTCTCACTGCAATGACCGCATCCACCGAAACCCGCAAATTCGAAGCCGAAGTCGCCCAGGTCCTTCACCTGGTCACCCATTCGCTCTACTCGCACAAGGAAATCTTCCTGCGCGAGCTCATCTCCAACGCCTCCGACGCCTGCGACAAGCTGCGCTTCGAGTCGATCGCCCATCCGGAACTGCTGGCCGGTGAAGGTGAGCTGCACATCGACGTGAGCTGGGACGAGAAGGCGCGCACCGTCACCGTGCGCGACAACGGCATCGGCATGAGCCGTGACGAAGTGGTGGCGAACATCGGCACCATCGCCAGTTCCGGCACCCGGCGCTTCCTCGAAGCCATGAGCGGCGAGCAGAAGAGCGACGCGCGGCTGATCGGCCAGTTCGGCGTGGGTTTCTACTCGGCCTTCGTAGTGGCGGACAAGGTCACCGTGCTCTCCCGCCGCGCCGGGGCGCCGGACAACGAGGGTGTGAAGTGGGAAAGCGACGGCAAGGGCGAGTACTCGCTGGAGCAGGTCGAACTCGGCGAGCGCGGCACCACCGTGGTCCTGCACCTGAAGGCCGACGAGGACGAGTTCCTCAAGCGCTGGCAGCTGACCTCGCTGATCCGCAAGTATTCCGACCACGTTGCCTTCCCGATCCGCATGCCGAAGGACAAGGATGGCCAGCCCACCGACGAGTGGGAAACCGTCAACGATGCCGGCGCTCTCTGGACCAAGCCCAAGAGCGAGATCAGCGACGAGGACTACATCAGCTTCTACAAGTCGCTCGGCCACGACTTCAACGATCCGCTCGCCTGGACCCACAACCGTGTCGAGGGCAGCCAGAGCTTCACCACGCTGCTGTACCTGCCGGCGCAGCCGCCGTTCGACCTGATGATGGGCGGCCGCGACGAGCGCAAGGGCCTGAAGCTCTACATCAAGCGCGTCTTCATCATGGATGCGGCCGAGGAATTGCTGCCCAACTACCTGCGCTTCGTGCGCGGCGTGGTCGATGCCGACGACCTGCCCCTCAACGTCAGCCGTGAATTGCTGCAACACAACCGTCAGCTCGATCGCATCAAGGCAGCCTGCGTCAAGCGCGTGCTCGACCTGATCGAAAAGCTCGCCAAAGACGAGCCGGAGAAGTTCGCGACCTTCTACAAGGCCTTCGGCAACACGCTCAAGGAAGGCATCAGCGAGGACGCCAACAACCGCGAGCGCATCGCCAGGCTGCTGCGCTACGCCTCGACCAAGAGCGAGGGCGCCGGCCAGACGGTCGGCTTCGACGACTACATCGGCCGCATGAAGGTCGGCCAGGACGCGATCTGGTACATCACTGCCGACAGCTACACCGCCGCCGCCGGCAGCCCGCAGCTCGAAGCGTTCAAGGCCAGGGACATCGAAGTCCTGCTGATGTCCGACCGCATCGACGAATGGATGCTCGGCAGCCTCAACGAATACGGCGGCAAGCCGCTGAAGAGCGTCGCCAAGGGTGAGGTGCCGCTCGACGAAGCGGACAGGCAGAAGCAGGAAGAAGCCACCAAGGCGGCCGAACCGCTGCTCAGGAAACTGAAGGAGCTGCTCGGCGACCGCGTCGGCGACGTCAAGGTTTCCGCCCGCCTTACCGACAGTCCCTCGTGCCTCGCGCTGAGCGACTACGAAATGGCCCCGCATCTGGCCCGCCTGCTGCGCGAAGCCGGCCACGACATGCCCGAGTCCAAGCCCACGTTGGAAATCAACCCGCAGCACCCGTTGGTCAAGCGCGTGGAAACGGAAACCGACGAAGACAAGGCCCATGACCTTGCCGCGCTGCTGCTGGACCAGGCCGAGATCGCCGCTGGTGCGCAGTTGCCCGACCCGGCCGCGTTCGTGCAGCGGATGAACCGAGTGCTGCTGGGGTAGATCCGCCTGTCTGGTCGCAAGAAAAGCCCGCCATTTGGCGGGTTTTTTTCTCGACCCTGGCCCTTGCTCAGCCGTCGGTTGCAGGCCAACGCCGCATCGCTTCCGGCTCCACGCCAACGCGCCGGCAGGCGCGGCTGACTATGCCGTCCTTCAGCGCTGCGCGGAACGCCGGCCCCATCGACCACAGTGCGCGCGCGGCCAGCCGTGCCTGCCGGTGCTGCCGCGGCGTGTGGCGCAGCAGGTCGCTGGCCCAGCCCGGCAGCAGGGCGATGCCGGCATGGAGGAACACGTCGCGGGAAAGACCGGCGAGCGGCACCGGCAGGCGCACGCCGGCGAGGATGTGCAGTACCTCGCGCGAGCGGTCGCTGCAAGCCAGCTGTGGGCGCACGGTGGCGAAGTAATCGGCCACCTCCGCCTCCGAGGCGGGTACGCCACGCGCGCCGAGCGCTTCGGCGATGCGCCGCACCTCGTCGAAGTAGCGATCGGCGATGGCGCGCGGTACGTCGCGTTGGCCGAAGCGCCGATAGCCGGCCAGGAAGCTGTGCGCCTCGGTGACATGGACCCAGGTGAGCAGCGCCGGATCGTCGGCGGAGTATGGTGTGCCGTCTTCGGCGGTCCCACGGACGAACCCGTGCACGTGGCGCACGTGCTCGATCAGCCTCTCGGCCGCCGCGCACGGCGCATAGGTGGTCGCCCCGACGAAGGTGGTGGTTCGGCGCAGCCGCCCGACCAGGTCGCCACGGAAGTTCGAGTGGTCCCAGACCCCGGCCAGCGCCAGTGGGTGCAGGGTCTGCATCATCAGCGCGGCCAGGCCTCCGGAGAGCATGCCGGGGAAGTCGGCGTGGATGCGCCAGGTCACGCTGTCCGGCCCGAACAGGCCCGGATCGCCCGCCGGATGGTCGTAGTCCAGCCCGCCATCAGGATCGCGCGGAAAGGCGCCCAGCACCCAGCGGCGGATCGGTTCGTGCGTGGCGCGGCGAAGCAGGTGCAGGGGCGAAGCCATGGGGCGCAAGTATAGGGATGCGTCGTGCCCATGATCCTCGCCCTTCGAAGCCCGATGGACCGGTTCAGCCTTCCGCGTTCGCCAGGGTTGCCGCGCGCGCGTGGTTGGCGGCCAGCGACGTCGGGGTCGGCAGGACGAGCATGGCGCCCATCACGGCCACGCACAGCAGCATGCAGACGGCAAAAAAACTGTTCAGCAGGACGGTTTCGAATTTCATGGTGACTCTCCGCTCGGGTGGAAGGAAGCTTTCGCGGATTGGATGGCACAACGCGTGCCAACGTTTAAAGGCGCGCTGCGATGCGGTTTGCGAGCCGCCGGGCCTGCTGCGCCGCGGTGTCCGCGGACGGTGGCGCACCGTATCCGGACAGCCGCGGACAACGGAACGGCCCGTTTTGGCCTGGCGATGACGGGACGGTCGCACCGGTTGCGTTAGGTTGTCCTGGCTGGCCTGCACGGTCGCATAGACGGGTTTTTCGCAAACGATGTTTCGCGTCGGCCTGATTTCCGATACCCACGGTTTGCTGCGCCCCGCCGCCATGGACTTCCTGCGCGGCTGTGCACGCATCGTCCACGCCGGCGACATCGGCAGCATGGCGATCCTCGAAGCGCTGGCGACGCTGGCGCCGGTCACGGCCGTGCGCGGCAACAACGATCAGGGGCCGGGCCTCGGCGACCTGCCGGAGGCGGTGCGGCTGCCGCTGGGCGAGATGCAGTTGTACGTGCTGCACAACCGCAGGGAGCTGGCGATCGATCCGCGCACGGCCGGGGTGCACGTCGTGGTGTCTGGGCATTCGCACAAGCCGCTGGTGGAACGGCGCGAGGACGTGCTCTACGTCAATCCCGGCAGCGCCGGCCGGCGGCGCTTCAAGTTGCCGATCTGCGTGGGCGAGCTGCTCATCGACGGGCGCGAGGTGATGCCGCGCGTGGTCGAGCTGGACGGATAGCTCCCCCAGCAGGGTTTCTGGGTGCGTGGCGACTTGCGCGGCGCAGGCGACCCGGGGCGACGCCGCACGTCACGAGCGTGCGCTCCAGGTCGACCACGATCGGGCCGCTGACGGTGCGCCTGAGGATTTCGACGCCGAACGCCCTGGGCTCCTTGGCGGCCAGCGACGCGTAAGCGCGCCTGATCGCCGCCCTGCCCTCGATCGGTGGACGCTTGCCCGAGAGCCCGACCGGGCGGGCATCGTTCGCGTAACAGGCGGCAAACTCGGCACGCGGCGATTCCCAGGCATGAAAGGGCGGCGCCCGCGTCCGCATCAACCCGCGGCGGCAGGTGCTTCCAGCGGATGCTCCGCGCGCCGCCACTGTCGCAGTCCCATGGCGGCCAGCGCCACGAACCCGGCATAGAGCACGGCCGTGATCAACAGGTCCTTGTACACGTACTCGCCCACGTAGATCACGTCGACCACGATCCACAGCCACCATGCAGCGATGTGGCGGCGCCCCTGCCACCATTGGGCGACCAGGCTGAAGGCAGTGAGCGCCGCATCGAGCCAGGGCAGGGCGGCGTTGGTCCAACGGTGCATGGCGTAGCCGAGCGCGAGTGCGCCGACTACGCCGATCATCAGCTGGATGGCGAGCCGGCGCACCGGGAGCGTTGCGACCTGCACGCGGCCATCGCTGTCCAGGTGCCTGATCCAGCGCAGCCACCCGTACACGATCAACCCGGCGAAGGCCGCCTGCAGCAGCGCGTCGGAATACAACCGGGCGTGGATGAAGATCCAGCCGTACACCAGCACCGAGGCGAAGCCCACCGGCCAGCACCACGGGCGCCGCCGCGCGGTGAGCCACACGGCCCACGCGCTCAGCGCCGCTCCGACGAGTTCGATCGCATCCATCAGAACGCGTAGCTCACGGACAGCCGGGCCAGCCGAGGTGCGCCGGGGAACAGGTAGCTGTCGCCGAGCGAACTGCCGGTGTCGCGCCAGTAGAAGTGGTTGAACAGGTTGTCGACCGACAGGCGCGCGGTGAACGCGTGGCCGCGGATTTCGGCTTTGTAGCGCAGGCCGGCATCGAACACGCTGTAGGCGGGCACGCGTACGCGGCCGTCGGGCGTGGCGACGTTGGGCGAGGCGTAGCGCCAGCCGGCGAGCAGACTCAGCCGAGGCGCGAACGGCAGCCGATAGTCGGCATGGAGCGCGGCGCGCACGCGCGGCACGTTGACGACCTGGTGGCCTTCGTAGGCTGCGGTGCCGGTGTCGCGCGCGCGGGCACGCAGGAAGCTGGCGCTGGCGGTGAGCGCGAGGTTGTCGGCGAGGCGGCCGTGGGCATCCAGCTCCAGCCCGGTGTGCACTTCCTCGCCGTGCTGCACGAAGGTGAAGCCGGCAGCGGAGTCGTCCGGCTGCGCGAACTGGTAGGGCTGGCGAATGCGGAACAACGCTGCGGAAAGTTCGAGCGCGTCGCCCGCGGCGTACTTCGTCCCCGCTTCGAGCTGGCGCGACAGGCGCGGTGCCAGCATCTGGCCGTCGTTGCTGGTCCAGTACGGCGCTTCCATGCCGAGCGAAAGGCCTTCGCTGTAGCTGAGGTAGGCGGTGAGCGCTTCGTTCGGCTGCCACAGCACGGCAGCCTGCGGCAGCGCCTTGCTCAGGCGGGTGTCGCGTTCCGGCGTGCCAGCGTCGTCGTACGCACGTTCGTGCAGGCGCACGAAGCGGCCGCCGCCGACCAGTTGCCACTGCTCGCCCAGATGCAGGCGATCCAGCGCGAACAACGAGCGCTGCCAGCTGGTGAGGCGGCGCACCGCGGGACCGGGCTGGTTCGGCGAAGGCGCGAAATACGGCGGGTCACGCTCGGCGATATTGGCGGTGCCGACGTAGTCGTAGACGTCCGCGTGCTGGTCGTTGAGGCGGCGGAAGGCGCTCGCGCCCAGGGTGAGTTGCTGGCTCACCGCGCCGGTATCGAAACGGCCTTCCAGCGTGGCGCGGGCTTCGTCGTCGATGCGCGTGTCGTCCGGGCTGCGGTAGTCGTAGACGTCGTAGTCGCCATTGGGTGCGAAATAGTTGCCCGGCTCGCCGCTGGCGCAGGCGGGCGAGTAAAAGCAGCCGTAGGCGAAAGCCACGTTGTCGTCGATCACGCTGCGGCTGTGGCCGGCGGCGAGGCGCAGGCGCCAGTCGTCGCTGAGGGCGTAGCTGAGGCGCGCACTGGTGTTGGCCGAATGGATCGAGACCGGTTGCTGCCACGGCTCGAAGCCGAGCATGCGTGCCGGATCGGCGTGTTCCGGGAGCGTATCGCCGCCGAGCAGCTGGTAGCCGGAGACCGAACGCTGCGCGCTGGCCTGGTAGTCGCTGTCCAGCTCCAGCGTGGCGTTGGGCGTGATGTGCCAGCCGGCCGCCAGCGCGTAGAAGTTGCGTCGACCATCGGCGTGCTGGACGTAGGCGTGGGTATCTTCCCAGGCCAGGTTGGCGCGCACGCCGAAATCGGGCGTGAGCCAGCCGCCGACGTCCAGCGCGGCGTAGCGCGAGCCGTGCGAGTCGGTACCGAGGGTCACCTCGCGCACGTCGGCGGGGCGCTTGCTGACGAAGTTCACCACGCCACCGGGCTCCATCACGCCCGTCTGCAGACCGGCCAGGCCCTTGAGAATTTCCACCTGCTGCTTGTCTTCCAGCGCGATGCGCTGCTCGCCGGCGAGGGTGAGGTTGTTGAAGCGAAGACCGGTGGCGAGGTCGAGCGGATAGCCGCGGATCGCGATGTCCTGGTAGTAGCCGACCGGGGCGTAGTTGTCGCCCAGCGAAGCGTCCTCGCGTGCCAGCTCGCTCAGGCTGCGGATCTGGCGGTCGTCGATCTGCTGGCGCGCGACCACCGTGACGGACGCGGGAGTGTCGTGCAGCGAGGCATTGCCGTAGGCATCGATGGCAGTGCCGTGGCGGTCGTCGTGCGTCCGGCCCTCCACGTGCACTGGCGCGAGTTCCTTGGCCTGGGTGGTGTCCGGCAGGGCGGCAGCGTGCGTGGCCGGAGCCAGCGCGGCGAGAAGGGCAAGCAGCAGGGGCGTGCGGGGAGTGGTCATCGTCGGCTCGTCGGCAGGGGCGGAACGAAGCGACGGCCAGGCACACGCCCGGATGGACGCGCGACTGCTTATCAAGCTCCCTACGCCGGTACAAACCGGATCAGGTTCCAAGGGACTCTCTCAGCCCGGCCGTTGTGCCGGGCACCCCCGCTTCAAGAACGGTATTGAAGCACGGAATGGACGTCCGATCCAAACCGGCCGGCACTCCGCCGGCGGAGGCGGGGTCGCTGCGCGCGTGCTCGCGCGCGCTCGGCTGCACAGGCCGTCGCGCATTGCGCCAGGCGCGATCCGCCTGTCACGCGAGCGCGTGGATTGCCTCCAGCAGCGCCCGTCCGGCCGCCGAGCCGAACCATGCCGCATGGCCGCGCAGGAACGTGTGGTACGCCACATCCGCATTGGCCGGCGAGTGCGTGACAGCGGTGAAGTACTCCACTTCCGACAGCGCGAAGTCCAGGTGCACCAGCGGCAGCAGGTCGGCCAGCAGATGAACGTCCGCGGCGGTCAGCGGGCGCCGCTCGCGGTAGCCGGCAACCAGGGCCCGGGCGGTATCCGGGTGGGCCGCATTGCCCCGGTCGAGCGCGAGCCAGGCGACGGCGTTGCGCTCGATCGCGGTGGCCAGGTCGAACAGTGCGAACGTGCGCGACGACAGGCCGAAATCGAGCACGTCCGTGATGGCCGCCTGCGGGCCGCTATCGCTCCAGCACAGGTTGGAAACGTGCCAGTCGCCGTGCGTCCACAGCCGCGGCTGCGCCGCAAGCCGCGACGGCAAGTGAGAGTGGAAGGGGGCCAGCGTTTCGCCAATTTCGCCGTGCCAGTCGCGTCGTTCCAGGTAACGCGCCAGGCCCGGCCGTTGCGGCAGTTGCGCCGCGATCGCCGCCAGCGGGTCGACCGCCTCGATCAGCTCGCTGCGGGCGACCAGCAGGTGGGTCTGGCGTTGCCCGGCGGCGTAGCCGTCCGCAGCCTCGTGCAGCCGGGCCAGCATCGCGCCGGCAGTGCGCGCATGGGCCAGGTCGTGCAGCGGCGTCCACGAGGCAGTGTCTCGATACAGGTCAGACCCCGCCGCCGGTGTGTGCACTTCGTAGACCCATTCGCCGTGGCTGATCGCGGTGCGCCCGGCGGTATCGGCGAGCACCCGGGGAACGGGCACGCCGGCCTCGCGCAACCTTCCGGCGAATGCATGCTCCTCTGTCAGCGTCGCGACGCTGCGCACGCTGCGGTGATGGCGTTTGACGAACACCGTCCCACGTCGGGTCTGGACCAGTCCGGCGGCCGACAGCGGCCGCGGGCTGTGCCAGCGGATGGTGCCGATCCGCCCCAGCGCCGGAAAACCGGCGAGCAGGCTATCGACGTCGGCCCTGGCCAGCGGCGGCCAGTCGGGTGGCACGTCGTCGGCGGCCAGGCCGTGGACCCTGTGGCTGGTCATGGTCGTCCGGAGAGATCAGCAAAGGTGCCCATTATGCCGGGCCGCCGCTTCGGTCCGGCTTTCTGCGGTCCGTTGGTCCGTGAGATGGGCGAGTGGTGACCGTGGCTTCGTCGTAGGCGGCCCCGGTGGGCTCGCGCGGCGCGTAGCGGCTTCCCGGGGTTGCTCGAGGCACCGCAAGAACAGGACCCCGGAGCGATCCGTGCCCCCATTCCTTTGGTTGGCCACACACGCCGGCCGCTAGACTGCCGCCTTTTCGCGAAAGGTTCGTGCATGGGCGCCCTGTTGCTGCTGTTCACCTGCCTGGTGCTGGGCGCACTGGTGGCGCGCCTGGCGCGGCCGCCGGCCGGGTTGGCGGCCGGCCTCAACTGGTGGGTGATCAACGTAGCGCTGCCGGCACTCGTGCTGGAGCTGATTCCGAAGCTGCATTTCGACCGGCAGCTGTGGTTCCCGATCGTGGCCATGTGGATCACCTTCGGCGGTGCGTGGCTGCTGTTCGGGTTGATCGGGTCGCGGCTGGGTTGGTCACGTGGACGCACTGGCGCGCTGGTCCTGGTCTGCGGGCTGGGCAATACCTCGTTCATGGGCTACCCGCTGATGCAGGCGCTGTATGGCCAGGCGGGGCTTTCGCTGGCGGTGGTGGCCGACCAGTTGGGCTGTTTCCCGGTGCTCGCCTCGGCCGGCATCGTGGTCGCCAGCCTGTATGCCGGACGGACGCCCGAGCCGGCGACGATCGTGCGGCGCATTGCCACCTTCCCGGCCTTCCTGGCGCTGGTGGCCGGTATCGGCGCCGGCCTGTTCGGTGGGTGGCCCCGTGCGCTGGACGCGGTATTCGCCCCCTTGGGCGCGACGCTGACGCCGCTTGCGCTGTTCTCGGTCGGACTTCAGTTCCGCTTCCATCCGGGCGAGCGCCAGGCTGCCGCCGCCACGCTGGGGCTCGGCTGGAAGCTGGTGCTGGCGCCGCTGGCATGCTGGCTGCTGGGCGCGGTCGCCGGTGTCGGCGGTCTGGTGCTCTCGGTCGGCGTGCTCCAGGCGGCGATGGCGCCCATGGTCTCGGCCACGATCCTGGCCGATGAATACGGGCTGGACCCGCCCTTGGCCAATACCATTCTTGGAGCGGGTATCGTCCTGTCCTTGCTGACCATCCCGCTGGGCAGTGCACTGCTTGGCTAGCGCCCGAACGGAGACGAGCGGCCGATGAGCGAAGTGCAGGACCATCCGCAGGCGGTGCGTGCCGATGTCTGGCTATGGGCGGCGCGCTTCTTCAAGACGCGCAGCCTGGCCAAGCAGGCGATCGACGGTGGCAAGGTGGATCTCAACGGTGCCGGCTGCAAGCCCTCCAAGGCCGTGCATGTCGGCGACCGGCTGCAGATCGGCCGCGGCGAGGAACGCATCGAGGTAGTGGTGGCGGCGTTGTCCGGGCAGCGCGGGCCGGCACCGGTGGCGCAGGCGCTCTATCGGGAGACCGAGGAGAGCCTTGCCGCCCGCGAGGCGGCGCGGGCTCAGCGCAGGCTGGGTGCCGCCGGCCTGTTGCGTCCGCCGACCCGGCCGGACAAGCAGGCGCGCCGGCAGATCATGAAGTTCAAGGACGAACAGTCACAGGAGTGAGAGCCTCTCATTCCAGCGCTTTCAGCCGGTACAGCGCCTCCAGCGCCTCGCGTGGCGACATCGCATCAGGATCAAGCCCCTTCAGGGCTTCTTCCAGGGCAGAAGGCCTCGCTGCGAAGAGGCCCAGCTGCGGCGAGGCTTCGGGCGCCGCCGGTGCCGTGGCATGTCCATGCATGCCGCGTTCGAGCTCGGCCAGCGTGCGCCGCGCATCGGCGATCACCGACCTGGGCAGGCCCGCCAGCGCCGCGACCTGCAGGCCGAAGCTGCGGTTGGCCGGGCCTTCCTTCACCGCGTGCATGAACACCAGTTGCTCGCCGTACTCGACCGCATCCAGGTGCACGTTGGCGATGGCGGGGTATTCGCTCGCCAGTTCGGTCAGTTCGAAGTAATGCGTGGCGAACAGGGTGAACGCGCGACTGGCGGCGGCCAGGTGCACGGCGGCAGCGCGGGCGAGCGCCAGGCCGTCGTAGGTGCTGGTGCCGCGGCCGACCTCGTCCATCAGCACCAGGCTGTGCTCGGTGGCGTTGTGCAGGATGTTGGCCGTCTCGCTCATCTCCACCATGAAGGTGGACTGGCCGCGCGAGAGGTCGTCGCCGGCGCCGATGCGGGTGAAAATGCGGTCGACCGGCCCGATGCAAGCGCGCGACGCGGGTACGTAGCTGCCGATGTGGGCGAGCAGCACGATCAGCGCGTTCTGGCGCATGTAGGTGCTCTTGCCGCCCATGTTCGGGCCGGTGATCACCAGCATGCGGCGGCGGTCGGTGAGGTCCAGATCGTTGGGCTCGAACGGCTCCTCGCGCACCTTCTCGACCACCGGATGGCGGCCGCGTTCGATGCAGATGCCGGGTGCGTCGGTGAGGTCGGGCGCGCGCCAGTCCAGCGTCTCGGCGCGTTCGGCCAGGTCGGCCAGAACGTCCAGTTCGGCGATCGCCGCGGCGGCATCCTTCAGCGGCGCCAGGCGCTCGATCAGCGTGGCCAGCAGTGAATCGTAGAGCGCGCGCTCGCGCATCAGCGAACGTTCGCGCGCGGACAGCACCTTGTCCTCGAAGGCCTTGAGTTCTTCGGTGATGTAGCGCTCGGCGTTCTTGGTGGTCTGGCGGCGCGTGTAGTGCGTGGGGGTCTTGTCGGCGTGCGCGCGGGTGATCTCGATGTAGTAGCCGTGCACGCGGTTGTAGCCGACCTTGAGCGTCGGGATGCCCGAGGCGGCCTTCTCGCGTTCCTCCAGCTCGACCAGGAACTGGTCGGCGTGGGTAGACAGGCGGCGCAGCTCGTCCAGCTCGGCATCGTAGCCTTCGGCGATGACGCCGCCGTCGCGCTGCAGCACCGGCGGCTGCGCGACGATGGCACGCTGCAGCAGCGCCGCCGTGTCGGCGTGGTCGCCGATGCGCGCCACCAGGCTGGCCAGAAGTGGATTGGGGTCTTGCTGGAGAGTGCGGCCATGGCTGGCCGCTCTTTGACCTTCGCGATCAAGGACGATCGCACAAACACCGGGGGCGGCGGCGAGGCCATCGCGCAGCGTCGAGAGATCGCGCGGACGGGCCGAGCACAGCGCGATGCGGCCGAGGATGCGTTCCAGGTCGCCGATGCCGCGCAGCGTCTCGCGCAGCGGTTCGTAGGCGCGGGCCTCGATCAGCGTGGCGATGGCCTGGTGGCGCAGGCGCAGTGTGTCGCGTGCGCGCAACGGGCGATTGAGCCAGCGGCGCAGCAGGCGAGCGCCCATCGGCGTCACGGTTTCATCGAGCACGCCGAGCAGGGTGTGCTCGACGCGACCGCTGGGATGCGTGTCCAGTTCCAGGTTGCGTCGCGTGGCGGCATCCAGCGCGATGGTTTCGCCGGCGTTCTCCACCGCCATGCCGGTCAGGTGCGGCAGCGCGCTCTTCTGGGTTTCCTCGACGTAGCCAAGCAGGCAACCGGCCGCGGCGATGGCCAGCGGCAGGCCGTCCACGCCGAAACCCGAGAGGTCGCGCGTGCCGAAGAAGCGATGGAGCTCGCGGCGCGCGGCATCCAGGTCGTAGTGCCACGGCGGACGCTTGCGCAGGCCGGGCAGGGCGGTGACCAGCTTGGGCCAGGCGCCATCCTCGCCGACCAGCGTCTCGGCCGGCTGCAGCCGCGCCAGTTCCGCGGCCAGTCCCTCGGCGCTGGCCACCTCGCTCAGCAGAAAGCGGCCCGCGCTCAAATCGACCCAAGCCAGGCCGAAGGTGCCCTGCGCGCCGGCGTGGATCGACAGCAGCAGGTTGTCCCGGCGTTCTTCCAGCAGCGCGGCGTCGGTTACCGTGCCAGGCGTGACGATACGTACCACCTTGCGCTCGACCGGTCCCTTGGACGCCGCCGGATCGCCGATCTGCTCGCAGATCGCCACCGACTCGCCGAGCCTGACCAGCCGTGCCAGGTAGTTTTCGGCCGCGTGATAGGGCACCCCGGCCATCGGGATCGGCGCGCCGGCCGACTGGCCGCGCTGGGTGAGCGTGATGTCGAGCAGTCGCGCCGCCTTGCGGGCGTCGTCGTAGAACAGCTCGTAGAAGTCGCCCATGCGGAAGAACAGCAGCACGTCCGGGTGCTCGGCCTTGTGCGCCAGATACTGGCGCATGAAAGGAGTGTGCGAGGCGGAATCGTTGAGGTTCATGCGGCGAGGAAGGTTCAGGCGGTCGCCGGCGGCTGCGATCGCGCCGGGAGGGCTCGGAGTGTACATGGCGTGAGCCGGTGCTCCATGCCCCGGGAAAGGGGCGTGGGGCGAGGCATCTTGCCGGCGCGGACCTGGCGCGCAACCTGGCGGCTGCTGTTCTACCCCTGCGGCAGCGCCCGGTGTCCGAAAGGCTTCTTGCCGCGCACATGCCCCAGCGGTTAGAACGAGCCTTTGCAAACCGGATCCCCTCGTGCCCCATTCCCCTCCAACCGATGCCGAGCTGTCCGCGCTGGCTGCCGAGGTCGCACGCGACCTGCTGCAGCAAAAGCTCATGCTGGTCACCGCCGAATCGTGCACTGGCGGCTGGATCGCCAAGACGCTCACCGACCAGCCCGGCAGTTCGGCATGGTTCGATGCTGGCGTCGTGGTCTACAGCTACGAGGCCAAGGAGGCCTTGCTGGGCGTGAACCCGCGCACGCTCGAGCACGCTGGCGCGGTGAGCGAGGAGACCGTGCTGGAGATGGTCTCCGGAGCGATGGCACGCTATGGCGCGGGTGTTGCCGTGGCGGTCACTGGCATCGCCGGACCCAGCGGCGGTACGCCGGACAAACCGGTCGGCACCGTATGGATCGGCTGGAAACGCCGCGGCGGCTACGCCCATGCACGGCTGTTCCAGTTCGCTGGCGACCGCGAGGCGATCCGCCGCCAGAGCGTGGCCGCCGCGCTCAACGGCGTGCGGAAAGCGCTGACGCCGTGACGCGCCTTGCGCCGGCGGCAGGGCTTGACGGGTGTGGGATAATCGAGCCCTTCGCAGACTATCGCAGCCCGTGAGATTTCGACCGGGCATGCTGCGCTCCATTCCTCGCCACACACCCGGGATTCCCACGATGGACGACAACAAGCGCAAGGCGCTGGCCTCCGCCCTTGGCCAGATCGAGAAGCAATTCGGCAAGGGTGCCGTGATGCGCCTGGGCGACCGCACCGACGAAGCCATCGACACGGTTTCCACCGGCTCGCTCGGCCTGGACATCGCACTGGGCATCGGCGGCCTGCCGCGTGGCCGCGTGATCGAGATCTACGGTCCGGAATCCTCCGGCAAGACCACCCTGACCCTGCAGGTCATCGCCAATTGCCAGAAGAACGGCGGCACGGCGGCGTTCGTCGATGCCGAGCACGCGCTCGATCCGACCTATGCCGAGAAGCTGGGCGTCAACGTCGCCGACCTGCTGGTGTCGCAGCCGGATACCGGCGAGCAGGCGCTGGAAATCGCCGACATGCTGGTGCGCTCCGGCGCGGTGGACGTGGTGGTGGTCGACTCGGTCGCCGCGCTCACGCCCAAGGCCGAAATCGAGGGCGAGATGGGCGACTCCCACGTCGGCCTGCACGCCCGCCTGATGAGCCAGGCGCTGCGCAAGCTCACCGCCAACATCAAGAAGTCCAACTGCCTGGTGATCTTCATCAACCAGATCCGCATGAAGATCGGCGTGATGTTCGGCAGCCCGGAAACCACCACCGGCGGCAACGCGCTGAAGTTCTATGCTTCGGTGCGCCTGGACATCCGCCGCATCGGCGCGGTCAAGAAGGGCGACGAGGTGATCGGCTCGGAGACCCGCGTCAAGGTGGTCAAGAACAAGGTGGCCCCGCCGTTCCGCCAGGCCGAGTTCGAGATCCTCTACGGCGAGGGTACCTCGCGCGAGGGCGAGATCATCGAGCTGGGCGTGAAGGAGAACCTGATCGACAAGTCCGGCGCCTGGTACAGCTACAACGGCGACCGCATCGGCCAGGGCAAGGAGAACGTGCGCCAGTTCCTCAGGGACAATCCGGCCATTGCGGACGATATCGACCAGCAACTGCGCGCGCGCCTGTTGGTCGGCGGCAAGGCCGCTCCCGCCTCCGAAGAGGCGCTCGAAGAAGCCTGAGCCGTGCCATGGCCTGAACCCGCCAGTGCGCCGTTCCCCGACCTTCGGTCGGCGAACGGTGCTGCGGTAAGCCTGTCCAGCGGGAAGAGCACGAACAGGCCGCCTTTCATCCCTGCGGCGCCTGCCCGCAGCGCATGACGCGCCGCCCGACCAACTCCGACAAGCCCAGGCGCAGCGCTTATGACAAGGCGCTGGGCCTGCTCGCCCGCCGCGAGCACTCGCGCCGCGAGCTCAGGACCAAATTGCGCCAGGGCGGCTACGAGGGCGAGGAGGCGACGGCTGCCATCGATCGCCTGGGCAAACAGCACTACCAGGACGACGATCGCTTCGCCGAGATCCTCGTGCGCAGCCGTGCCTCGCAGGGATACGGTCCCCAGCGCATCCGCGCCGAACTGAAAACCCATGCCGTCCCCGATGAGCGCATCCGGCAGTTGCTGGACGAGGCGGAGGTCGACTGGGAAGCTTCGGCGCTCGAACAACTGCGCCGCCGCTACGCCGGCAAGGGCGCGGCCGACCACGCGGAACGTGCCCGCCGCGCGCAGTTCCTCTTGCGTCGCGGCTTTGCCACCGCCACAGTACGACGTGCTACCCACGCCGAAGTGGACGACGCTGCCGACGAAATCGAGTGATTTCAAGCGGCGGTGGCCGCCGGCGTGCCTTTTTTGCCTTTCGCCGCGCCTAGCCCATGAAAACCGCCGACATCCGTTCGACCTTCCTCGAGTTCTTCCGCGCCAAGGACCACGCCATCGTGCCGTCCAGCTCATTGGTGCCGGCCAGCGACCCGACGCTGCTGTTCACCAACTCAGGCATGGTGCAGTTCAAGAACGTGTTCCTGGGCAGCGAGAAGCTGCCGTACGCGCGCGCCGCCGACGTGCAGCGCTGCCTGCGCGCCGGCGGCAAGCACAACGACCTGGACCAGGTCGGCTATACCGCGCGTCACCACACCTTCTTCGAGATGCTGGGCAACTGGTCGTTCGGCGACTACTTCAAGCGCGAGGCCATCGCCTACGCGTGGGAGCTCTTGACCGGCGTGTTCAAGCTGCCGGCCGAGCGGCTGTGGGTCACCGTGTACCAGACCGACGACGAGGCCTACGACATCTGGCACAGGCAGGTCGGCGTGCCGGCCGAGCGCATCGTGCGCATCGGCGACAACAAGGGCGCGCCCTACGCTTCGGATAACTTCTGGCAGATGGCCGACACCGGCCCTTGCGGACCGTGCACCGAGATCTTCTACGACCATGGCCCGGGCGTGGCCGGTGGCCCGCCGGGGTCGCCCGACGAGGACGGTGACCGCTACATCGAGATCTGGAACCTGGTGTTCATGCAGTTCGACCGCGCGCCCGACGGCGCCCTTTCGCCGCTGCCCGCACCTTGCGTGGATACCGGCATGGGCCTGGAACGCCTTGCTGCCGTGCTGCAGCACGTGCACTCGAACTACGAGATCGACCTGTTCGAACACCTGATCCGCGTCGCGGGCGAGCTGACCGGTACCAGGGATCTTGCCAACAAGTCGCTGCGCGTGATCGCCGACCACATCCGCGCCTGTTCCTTCCTGATCGTCGACGGCGTGCTGCCCTCCAACGAAGGCCGCGGCTACGTGCTGCGCCGGATCATCCGTCGTGCCCTGCGCCACGGCTGGATGCTCGGCGTGCGCGGCGACTTCTTCTGGAAGATGGTCGCGCCGCTGGTCGAAGAGATGGGCGCGGCCTATCCGGAACTGGCTGCACGGCAGGCGTTCGTCGAGGACGCGCTGCGCACCGAAGAGCAGCGTTTCGGCGAGACGCTCGAGCATGGCATGCGCGTATTCGACGAGATCGCGAAGAAGGCCGGAACCATCATCCCTGGCACCGATGCGTTCCGTCTCTACGACACCTACGGTTTCCCGGTCGACCTGACCGCCGACATCGCGCGCGAGCGAGGGCTTTCGGTGGACATGGCCGGCTTCGAGCAGGCCATGAACGAGCAGCGCGAGCGCGCCCGCGCCGCCGGGCGCTTCGAGGCCAAGGGCCAGATGCCCGCCGAACTCGCCAGCAGGTTGGCCCCGACCGTGTTCCTCGGTTACGAGGCGCTGTCCGCGGTCGCCTGCAAGGTCGTGGGCATCGTGCGCGACGGCCGGCAGGTCGAGGCGCTGGACGATGGCGAGGAGGGTCTGGTGATCCTCGATCGCACGCCCTTCTACGCCGAATCGGGTGGCCAGGTAGGCGATACCGGCGTGCTCAGCCACGCGGATGGCCGCTTCGATGTCGGCGACACGCTCAAGATGGGCGGCGTGTTCTTTGGCCATGCCGGCCGCTGGCAAGGCGTGGCGCTGCGTACCGGCGACGCGCTGGATGCGCAGGTCGACGTCGCGCGCCGCCAGGCCACCGTGCTCAATCACTCGGCTACTCACCTGCTGCACGCCGCGTTGCGCCAGGTGCTGGGCGAACACGTCGCGCAGAAGGGATCGCTGGTGGCGCCCGAGCGCCTGCGCTTCGACTTCTCGCACTTCAAACCGGTCAGCCGCGACGAGCTTGCCGCGGTCGAGGCGCTGGTCAACGCGGAGGTGCGTCGCAATGCTCCGGCCGAGGTGCACAACATGGCTTACGACGAGGCCATCGCCTTCGGCGCGATGGCGTTGTTCGGCGAGAAGTACGGCGACGAAGTGCGCGTATTGAAGATGGGCGAGTTCTCCACCGAGCTTTGTGGTGGTACGCACGTCGAGCGCACGGGCGACATCGGCCTGTTCAAGATCGTCAGCGAAGCGGGCGTGGCCTCCGGCGTGCGTCGTATCGAAGCGGTCACCGGCGCCGGTGCGTTGGCCCACGTCGCCGCTGAGGAGCGCCGCCTGGCCGAGCTGTCGCACCTGTTGTCGGGCAGCGGCGGCGAGGTGGTCGAAAAGCTGCGCCAGTTGTTCGATCGCCAGAAGAAACTCGAGCGCGAACTCGAATCACTGCGCAGCAAGGCTGCCGGCAGTGCCACCGCCGACCTGGCCGGACATGCCCGCGAAGTGGGCGGCATCAAGGTCGTGGCCGCGCGTCTGGAAGGCTTCGACGCCAAGTCCTTGCGCGACAGCGTCGACCAACTCAAGCAGCAACTGGGCGATTGCGTGGTGCTGCTTGCCGGTGTCGCGGATGGCCGCGCTTCACTGGTGGCTGGCGTGCACGGCGCAGCGCTGGGCCGGATCAAGGCCGGCGACGTGGTGTCCCACGTCGCCAGACAGATCGAAGGCAAGGGTGGTGGCCGTGCCGACATGGCCCAGGGCGGCGGGCTCGACACCGCGCAGTTGCCGGTCCTGCTGGAGGCTCTGCCGGGCTGGATCGGCGAGCAGCTCTAGGCCTTGCAGACCTTTGTGAATCGGGGATTTATCGCCCGCGAAATGCGTTGCGCACGGCGCTTGCGCTCGGCTAGTATCCGTTGACTGCAGGCGGCATTACCCCATGGTGTCGCCGCAAGGCAAGGGCATTCATGGTGAGTGCCTTGGCTGTGAGCCGGGGAAGGCGGTAGGGCCTTCGACGGACTTTCGTCGAACTGACTGGCGATGGGCTCAGGGGTGAGGCTCCATCGTGCGGCAGGCCTGAGACCAACAGCATTTATGGAGTAATACAACATGTTGATTCTGACCCGCAGGGTCGGTGAAACCCTGATGATCGGTGATGAGGTGACCGTTACCGTTCTCGGCGTGAAGGGCAACCAGGTGCGTATCGGCATCAATGCGCCCAAGAACGTGGCGGTGCATCGCGAAGAGATCTACCAGCGGATCAAGGGCGAGCACGAGTCCGGCGGCGCCTCGTCTGGCGAAACCGGCGAGCACTGATCACGAACGCTTTACCTCGGCGGCGCCGGTCAGTATCCTTGCCGGCTCCGCGAGAGCGCGGAACATACCCGGAGAGATGCCCGAGAGGCCGAAGGGGCTCCCCTGCTAAGGGAGTATAGGGTCAAAAGCCTTATCGAGGGTTCGAATCCCTCTCTCTCCGCCAGATTTGCAAACGCCCCGACTGGGGCGTTTCGCGTTTCTGGAGCGACCCTCTTCATGGCGTGGGTTTGAATCCCCGCGTCACCGTGACGGAGGCACCCTACGGTTTCGGTCCGAGGGTTTGCAGTTGCTTCGCCGTCAGCTCGCCGCTGAAGCCGTCGCGTGAACCGTCGCTGCGGATGACCAGCACGCGCGGCGTTTCCCCGCCCCAGTCGGGATCGATCAGGTAGTTGAGCCGCTCCGGTGTCGCATCGGCATAGGCGCGCGCGGGAAAGGCGGCCATGCCGGCGGCTTGCAGGCGCTTTTCGATGGCATCGAGATTGGCGATGTCGTCGGTGGCGACGGTGACCAATTCGATCGCCGCCGGATGCGCCTGCTGCAGCTGCGCGAGAGCCTGCAGGTTGGGTTCGCAATAGGCGCAGTCCAGCGCCCACAGTGCGATCAGGCGTTCGCCGTGCGCGGGGGGTGCGAGCAGGGCGGAGACATCGGCCGCCGCTAGCGGCTTCAGCGAGCCGGCGGCCGCGATGGCCGGCATCAGCAGCAGGAGGGCGAGCCAGCGCTTCACGGCGCGTCCCCCACAGGCAGCAGGCGGAAGCCGGACGCGGTATTCCAGGCGGCATAGGCGTGGCCGTCGTGCAGCAGCAACTGCGGCGAGCCGACCGCCGCGGTGCTGTTCGCCAACGCCCGAGGCGGGCCGAAGTGCAGGCCGCCGTCGTCCGAGTGGCGCAGCATCAGTGCATCCCCCTGCGCATCGACCTGGTTCCACGCGATCCAGACCGTAGTGCCGTGTACGGCGATGTCCGCGTGGCTGGCGCCTGCACTGGCGATCGCCTGTGCGTGCGCGGCACGCTGGCCCGGCTGCAGTTGGCCGTACCAGATCGTCGGCTTGCCGCTGGCCTCGTACCAGACCGCGTGGCGGGTGCCGTCGTTGCCGATCGCGAGGCCCGGACCGTGGTGCGGGCAACCGGCGATGTGCCAGCCGCTGTAGGTGGCGCGTTCGGCATGGCTGGTGCCCCCGTCGGTGCGCAGCACCGCATAGGCGTGGTCGCGGATGTTGTCGCCGTAGACTGCGCGGAAGAACGCGGCGACACCTCCCTGCGGCGTGCGTGCGAGCGCAATGCGGCAGCATTCGCAGCTGTGCTGGGCGAGCGCGCGTTCCGGTTCGAAGTGCGCGCCGCGATCGCTCGACCAGGTGTAGTAGACCGCCGCACCGAGATAGGGCTTGCCCGCCGCCTCGGCGGCGACCTGGTCGCGCTTGTCGACCCAGGCCAGCACGACGCGCCCGCTGCTGTCCACGGCCAGCGCGTCGAAGCGGTGGGTGATCTCGGCGCGGTCGTGGTGCACGGTGACCGGCGCGGTGAAATGCGCGCCGCCGTCGAGCGAACGGGCGAAACGCACGAAACCGGTCCACGGCCTGGCGCGCGGCTGCGACCAGCTCACGTAGATCTCGCCTTGCGGGCCGAAGGCGAGCTTGGGTCGGTTCTCGCCTTCGGCATAGATCGGCTCGGGCGCGGCGTTGACCGGCACGGGCGCGCTGAAGGTCTTGCCCAGGTCGTCCGAGTGCCGCAGGCGCACGTGGCCGTCGCCGGCATCGACCAGCCACAGGCGGCCGTGCGCGTCGAACGCCGCGGTGGCGCCGAGCGGTGGCTCCTGCGCCATCGTCATGTGCTCGTGTGCCAGCACCGGCGCAACGGTCAGGCACAGCCACAGGAGCAATGTTCGGCGCATGGTCGCTTCTTCCGTCTACAGATCCCAGCGCACGCTGCCGACCCAGGTGCGGCCGGCATACGGGTGGTAGACCCAGTAGCGCGCGTTGGTGAGGTTGTCCACGCCCAGCGAAGCGGTCCAGCGCGGGGCGAACTGCCAGCGCAGTTTGGCATCAGCGACCGTGAAGGCGCTGACGGCGCCGTAGGTGTCGACGAAGTCGCTGTTGTCCAGCGAACCGTACTGGCGGCCAGAGCGGCGGACGCCGAGCGAGGCGTCCCAGCCGTCCGCGAAACGGTAGTCGGCGAACAGGCTGGCGCGCAGCCGCGGGATGCGGGGGAACCACTTGCCTTCGGCCAGCGGGTAGCGGCGGTCACGCAGGGTCTTTGCGTCGTTGATGGCAAGGCTCGCCGTGAGATCGAGCCCGGACGTCCAGACGTCCGTCAGTGCCAGCTCGCCCTCGATGCCGCGAATACGGGTGAGGTCGATGTTCTGCACGTTGGTGACGATAGGGATGACGGTGATGTCGGTCTGCGTATAGAGCGCGTCGGCGATGCGGTCCTGGAACAACGATACGCGCCAGTGCCCCCGGGCGAGCAGCTGCTTGAGCGTGAGGTCGACCGAGTTGTCGCGCTCGGGCTTGAGGTTGGGATCGTTGCCGACGATGGCGTTGGCGGAGATCGCGCCCTGGAACAGTTCGGCGACGGTCGGGTAGCGTACCGCCTTGCCCCAGGCCAGCCGCAGTTGCCAGGCCGGGGCGAAGTCCCATTCGAGCGCAGCCTTCGGCGAAAGATCGCTGCGCCGGCGGTCGGCGTAGCGCACGTTGCCGGCGGCATCGCTACGGCGGCCGCCGTAGGCGCGCCACTGTTCCCAGCGGCTGCCCAGCGTCAGCGCCCACGCCGGCGCGAAGCTCCACACATCCTGCAGGTAGGCGGCGCGGGTCTGCGTGCGGCCGGCGAAGGCGCCCGTCAGCGGGCCGTCCGCGGTGCCGCGCCAGTTGTCGGCAGCATGCACGCGTGAGTCGAGCACGTAGCGGTCGCCGTGCAGGCCGGCGTAGAGCATGTGCGTGTCGCCGAGTGGGCCGGAGCTGCGCAGGTCCAACGTGTCCCAGCCCGAACCGGCGTTGTCGGCTACCGTGCCGGGGCCGGTCTGCTGCGGCAGCGCGGCGCTGTGCGCGAGCGCGCGGGCGAAATCGTAATGGCTGGCCACGGCGGTCCAGCGCCAGTCGTTGGACCAGTGGCCATTGAACTCGGCGCCGTAGAGCAGGTGGGTGTCTTCGTTGGCGGTGGGCGCCAGGCCGCTGGGCGGCAACGTCCAGGTGCCGCCATAGGCGCTGATCGTGGCGGCGGTGACCGCCTGTCCATCGGCGTCACGAAGGAAGGTGCGCGTGCGGTCCTCGGCGTGGTTGTGCCACCAGCCCAGCGTAAACAGCGCAGCCACGCGATCGGTCAGCTCGACCCCCAGCTTGAGCTTGGCCTGGCTCTGTACGGTGTGCTCGATGCTGTTCGCCCCATAGACCAGGCGGGGACTGCCGTTGGGATTGCGGTCTAGCGTGGCGCCACCGACGGCGACCGCGGCCGCCGGGTCGCCACCGGGCTTGGCCGTGGCGTACTGCATTGGCTGCCCATGGTTGTCCAGCCGGTCCAGGCTGAGCAGCCAGCTCCAGCGCCCCTGCCTGTTGCCGAGCGAGGCGGCAGCGTGCCGACCGTCGTAGTGACCGCTGGCACCGTAGGCATCGCGGAAATCCTGGCTCATGAACTGGACGCTCGCGCTGGCGGTGAGCTGCCGTGGCAGGCGCGTGTGGATCAGCACCGTGGTGCCGATCGAGTTGCCCGGATAGAGCGCGGAGTAGGGGCCGTACAGCACGTCCACCGCGCCGATCTCGCCGGGCGCGACCATGCCCCAGCGCGGGGCGCCATCCCAGCCGTTGGTCATCAGGTTGGAAAGCAGCAGGCCATCGGCATAGACCAGGCTGCGCGCACTCTGCAACGTGCCGGCATTGCGCCCGCTGATGATCGCGTTGGGGTCGCCGATGTAGCGCTCGCGCACCTGCAGGTTGGGAGCGAAGCGCAGCGCGTCGGCGCTGGTGGTGATGTTCTGCCGGTCCAGCTGCACGCGGTCGATGCGAACGCTGACGGCCGGCGTCTCGGTCACGTGGGTGTCGCTGGCATGGACCATCACCGGGGCAAGCGTCGTCGTCTGCGGCGATGCGTCGACGGCATGCAGCAGGCCGGGTGCGGCCAACAGGACGAGTGCGCAGATGCCAGGTGATCGGGGCTTCACGGTCAACTCTGGACGTTGGTCAAGGCTTCGCAGCATAGCGGCGCCAATGTGCACGGTCAGATGACGCGTTGTCGCAGAGTGGTGTATCAAGCCCGCCGCTGTGCGGTTTGCACCAGAGGCCGGCTTCGGCCTGGCGGCCCTTGCGTCCGTCAGCCTTCGGTGTCGGGCCGCTCGCGGACCGGATGCTTGCCCAGCTTGCGCTGAAGCGTGCGGCGATGCATGCCCAGCCGCCGCGCGGTCTCGGAAATGTTGCCGTCGCACTCGGTCAGCACGCGCTGGATGTGTTCCCACTCCAGCCGGCGCAGCGCGAGCGGTGCTTCGGGCGCCTCCGGCGGCTCGTCGTCGATCGACGCGGGGCCCTCGCCCTCGAGCAGCGCGCGCACCACTGCATCGGCGTCGACCGGTTTGGCCAGGTAGTCGTGCGCGCCGCGTTTGATCGCCTCGACGGCGGTGGCGATCGAGGCATAGCCGGTCAGTAGCAGGATGCGCATCTCCGGCACCAGCGCGTGCAGCTCGGAGATCAGCTTCAGGCCGTTCTCCTCGCCGAGCTTGAGGTCGAGCACGCAATAACGCGGCTGGTGGCGACGGGCCAGCACGCGCGCCTCGTCGGCGCGGGTGGCGCCGATCGCCTCGAAGCCACGCGAGCCCAGCGCCCGGGAAAGCACGCGGACGAAGGTAGCGTCGTCGTCGACGATCAGCAGCGGGCGGGAGGCATTGGCGTCGGTCATGTGGGTGGAAGGGGCAGGGGATGGAACGGACATTCTTGCCCGAGCGCGCGGCGGTTGCACGTGACGTCTGCTTCCGTCGGTCCCGATCAGCCGGCGCCGATCACCGCCAGCGGCAGGCGCAGGCGCACCTGCGCGCCGTGCCCGGTGTTGCCGGCGGTCAGCTCGCCGTCGAGGCGCTCGGCAGTGGCTTCGGCCAACGCCAGGCCCAGCCCCAGGCCGCCCTGCTTGCCGCTGCGACCGAGCCTGCCCGGTTCGTCCGCGGAGGCGAAGCCCGGACCGTGGTCGCGCACGGTCAGCTCCAGCCAGCCTTGGCCACAGTGAATCTGCAGTTCGACCGCGTTGGAATCGCACGACGCGGAGGCATCGGCGGCGTTGTTGAGCAGGTTGATCAATGCGTGGCGCAACCCGGGCGGCACGCGCAGTTCAAGGCGCGCGGCGGATTCGGGCAGGTCCAGCGCCAGTTCGGCCTCCGGGCGCAACAGCTGGAAGCGTTCCAGGCAGCCATGCACGAATGCCTGCAGCGGCATTCGCTCGGCCTCCTGCGAGAGCTGTGCCTGACCGAAGGCAACCATCTCGCGCAGGATGGTGCGGCAGCGGTCGACCTGTTCCTGCAGCAGCGCGAGGTCTTCCTCCAGTACGGCATCCTGCGCGTGCTCGCGGCGCAATTCCGGCAGCAGCGTACGCATGGTGGCCAACGGTGTGTTGAGCTCGTGTGCGGCACCGGCGGCCTGGGTGGCGATGGCGAGGATGCCCTCGTCGCGCAGCGCTCGCTCGCGTACCCGCTGCACTTCCAGCTGCTGCATGCGCAACGCGCGCGCCAGCCGGTTGATGAAGAAGGCCATCAGCAGCGCGGTGATCACGAAGTTCACCCCCATGCCCAGGACGTGCAGCGGAAAGCCACCGCCATGCATGGGCAGCGGCAGCGGCACGTAGCGGTAGAGCAGCAGCAGGTAGGCGATGCCGGCCAACGCGGCGACGGCGAGTACCGCCGGCACGGAGAGCGCCGCCGCGGAGAGTGCGATCGGCACCAGCAGCAAGGTGACGAAGGGATTGCTGGCACCGCCGGTGAAATACAGCAGGTAGCCCAGCACCAGCGTGTCGACGGCGACGTGCCCGATGGTTTCCCATTCGCGCACCGGCCATGGCTGGCCGAGCCGCCAGGCGGCGAAAACCGCGAACACCGCCAGCGCGCCCACGCCTGTCAGCAGTGGCAGCAGCGGGATGGCCAAGTGCATCCACAGCGCGCAGACCAGCACGGCGACGCTCTGCCCGGCGATCGCGCACAGACGCAGCCAGGCCAGCGTGCGTGTGAGCGCGAAGGGGCCGATGCGGCGGCTGGCGTGCCGGTGTGGCATGGCGCTAAACGCTGGGTGCCGCGGCTGCCCGCGGCGCCTCCAGGATCAACCCGGCAGTTCCCAGCCTTCCTCGCTGCGCACCGGCGGCAGCGGGTCGGCCGCAGCGGCGTGCTCGGCGTGGCTGTTGGAGAGCTTCTTCATCAGCGGCAGCACTGCCACGGCGATGGCCGTGCAGCCCACGCCCACCCAGCCGAGCTTGGTGAACAGGCTGGTGTAGATCTGCAGCGACTGCACCGGGTCGCTGAGGCCTTCGGGAATGTGCGCGAAGTTGGCCACGACGCTGCCCAGGTACTGCGAGATGCCGGAGGCGACGTAGTAGGCGCCCATCATGAAGCCGCCCATGCGCGCCGGGACGTACCGGGCGATCATCGCCAGGCCGAGACCCGAGACCAGCAACTCGCCGAGCGAATAGAAGCCGTAGCCCCAGACCATGGTCCAGGAGGACACCTGGCCGGCGACGGCCCAATGCGCGCCGACGCCATACATGAAGAAGCCGGCGGCCACGGCGGCGAAACCCCAGGCGAACTTGGCGGCGACCGAAGGATCCTTGCCGATACGGCCGAGCGAGTTGTAGAGGAACACCAGCACGGGGCTCAACAGCACGATCCAGATCGCGTTCAAGTTCTGGTACTGCTCCGGGATCCAGGTGAACAGGTGCATGCCGAACACGCTGAAGTCGAGGTTTACGTTCTTCTGCGCGAACAGGTTCAGCGAGGTGGACATCTGCTGGTAGAAGATGAAGAAGAAGATCGTCTGGACCGTCAGCACCAGTGCGGCGACCAGGCCGGCGCGCTCGCTGCGCTCGCTGGAGCGGATCAGGTGGATGAAGATGCCCAGGATCACCACGCCGGCGGCATACACGCAGATGCGCGCCACCGTCTGGCTTTGCAGGATGAAGGCCGAGACGAACACCATGCCGACCGCCGCCAGCATCACGAGCCCGAAACGGGTGAGGTCGAATGGTTTGCGGTCCGGCGCCGAGCCGATGTGGCGCAGCGTGCGGCTCATCAGCGTGTAGTTGACCAGGCCGAGCAGCAGGCCGATGGCGCAGATGCCGAAGGCGGTGTGCCAGCCCCAGGCGTCGCCGTAGCGCTCGCCCACGTAGTCGCGCACCCACGGCGTCAGGGTCATCGAAATCATCGAGCCGACGTTGACCGCCATGTAGTAGATCGTGAACGCGCTGTCGATCCTGGTGTCGTCGCCCTCGTAGATCTTGCGCACGAGGTTGCCGGCGTTGGGCTTGAAGAAGCCGTTGCCGACGATGATCACGCCCAGCGCGCAATACAGCAGGTATGGATTGTCGGTGGGAATCCACAGCATCGCGTAGCCGAGGCCCAGCACTACCGCACCGGTGAGCATCGTGCGCCGCGTGCCGATCAGCTTATCGCCGACCCAGCCGCCGATGGCGGGCGTCGCATAGATCAGCGCGGCGGCCGCGCCCCACACCAGGTTGGCGTGGGTGTCGACGAAGCCGAGCTTCTTCATCATGTAGGTGACCATCAGCACCTGCATGCCGTAGAAGCCGAAGCGCTCCCACATTTCGATCAGGAAAACGGTGCTGAAGGATCGTGTCTGCGACACGGGAGGATTCTGGATTGCCATGGAATTTCCGAGCGGACGAATACTGACTGCCGCGGCGCGGCCTGCTCTGCAACCCTGGACCGGGGTGCAATCGCTCGAGGGTAACCCATCCGACGCGGAGATGACGCTGCACTGCGACATCCGTGCCGCTGCGTACGCTATGGCATCATCGCGCGCTTGCCGCCGAGGAAAAGCGAGAGCCGCCGCCATGCCCACCATCCAGCTTCCGCCGCATTCGTACTGCGCCGGTTTCCTGCCCGCGGCGGGCTGACGGCATGGCTGCCGAAGGTTTCCGCGGACCGCGCCAGCTCTGGAATGCGTTCCGTTGGTCCATGAAAGGCCTGCGCGCCGGCTGGCGTCACGAGGCATCGTTCCGCTTCGAGGTCTGCCTGGGCGTCCTGGTGATCCCGCTGGGCCTCTACCTCGGCCAGGGTGCGCTGGAGAAGCTGGCGCTGGTGCTGCCGATGTTCCTGGTGCTTTCTGCCGAGTTGCTCAACTCGGCGATCGAGGCGGTGGTGGACAAGGTCAGCCCCGAGTTCCACGAACTCGCCGGACGCGCCAAGGACATGGGCTCGGCGGCGGTGTTCGTCTTGCTGGTGCTGATGGGGCTGAGCTGGGTGCTCATCGTGGGCCCCCGGTTGCCAGCTGCGTTCTAGGTTGGAGAGCTTGGTACCCCTGGGGGTAAGCGGGTAGCGGCCTCTGCGGCCAGGCGTGCCGATCGCTTCACGCGGCCCTATCTCTGGTTGCCATCGCTTGCGGGATGGTTGGATGTGGCATCGCGGCGCACCTGTTCAAGCGGCCCAACCGTGACCACTCCGGTCCGTGCGGCATCGCGTGACTCGAAATACTGCTTCGGGTCCCAACGCCACTGCGCATACACGTTGCCGCACCCGGTAATCGGCGCGCCGTCGATGGATGACGCGCCGCAGGGCGGCATGGCCCCTCCAGAGCCGCTCGCCAGCCCCGGCATGGTCGCCAGGCCCAGGTACTGGGCAGGCGTCATCGTTTCGATCGAGCTTGCCCCAAAGCCCAGGAGCGAGCCGGTCATACCGGAAGCGACGCGCCGCAGTACCTTGGCCATCCTCGGCTTGGCCGAGGCATCGCCGTACTCTGGATAGAGCTGGTCAACCATGGCCGCTGCCGCGGCCCGCTGGGTGGCGTCGAGGCCCGCCCAGATGCGGTCGCGCGTGGCGACAAACTGCGGATACTTGCGCTCGGCCGCGATAGCCACCCATGCAAAGGCGGCGACCGGATCGCGCGAGGCGCCCTCGCCGTTGAGGTACATCAGGCCGATGCCCAGTTGCGACAGCTTGTCGGCATAGCGCGCAGCCTGCAGGAAATGGGCCATTGCGCACGGGTAGTTGCCTGCCATGTAGCAGTGCATTCCGGCAAATTCGTGGAACTCGTCCGGATGGCCATAGGTCGAAGTGCGATCCATGGCGGCCAGTACTTCGTCGGCGCTCTTGCCGGGAGGATCGTCCGAAGCCGCAGCGGTGCAGGCGAGAGCGGCCAGCGTGGCCAGCAAGAGGGACAGGCGATGAGCCCGATGCATGAGGGTTCTCCGATGCACATCCAGGTGAAAGGCGTACCGCTATGCCCGCCGGTGAACAGGGCCGATGGTATACCTGCGCGGGGGCAACCTGCGCCTGGAGGACGTGCGCGTCATGCGTTGCGCCTGCGTGCGCCGGATGATGCAATGGGCGCTGTCCACGTAGCGGAGTCACCCATGAAGCACTTGCGCTCGCTGTTCCTGCTGCTGCTCGCCATCGGCCTGTCGGGCTGCGGCTACAACGCCATCCAGCGCCAGGACGAGGCGGTCAAGGCGTCCTGGTCCGAGGTGCTCAACCAGTACCAGCGGCGCGCCGACCTGGTACCGAACCTGGTCAACACGGTCAAGGGCTACGCGCAGCATGAGGAGCGTGTGCTCACCGAGGTCACCAATGCGCGCGCGCGCGTCGGCAGCGTGCAGGTCACCCCGGACATGGTCAACGACGCGCAGAAGCTCAAGCAGTTCCAGCAGGCGCAGGGGGAGCTGTCCAGCGCGCTGTCGCGGCTGATGGTGGTCAGCGAGAACTATCCGAACCTGAAGGCGGACGGCCTGTTCCAGAACCTGCAGGCGCAGCTGGAGGGCACCGAGAACCGCATCACCGTGGCGCGCAACCGCTACGTGCAGGCGGTGCAGCAATACAACTCGATGATCCGCACCTTCCCCAACAACCTCACCGCCAAGATGTTCGGCTACAGCGTGAAGCCGAACTTCACCGTGGAGAACGAGAAGGCCATCTCCACCGCACCGAAGGTGGATTTCGGCACGTCCTCGCCGGCGCCGGCCACCTCGGCCGGGCACTGACATGGTCCCTCGCGCGCCGCGGCTGGCATGGCTGCTGTTCGCTCTGCTGCTTGCGGCAGGCTGCGGCGCGCAGGCGGCCGAGGTGCCTGCGCTCAAGCGCCACGTCACCGACCTGACCGGCACGCTCAGTGCGCAGCAGGTGGACCAGCTCGATGCGAAGCTGGTCGACCTGGAGAAACGCAAGGGTGCGCAGCTGGTCGTGCTGATGATCGGCAGCATCGGTAAGCAGGACATCGAAAGCTTCTCGTTGGCCGTGGCCGAACGGAACAAGGTCGGCCGCAAGGGCACCGACGACGGCGTGCTGCTGCTGGTCGCCAAGGATGACCGGCGCGTGCGCATCGAAGTCGGCTATGGCCTGGAGGGCGCGATTCCCGACGCCGCTACGGCACGGATCATCCGCGAGTACATCGCGCCGAAGTTCCGGGTAGGCGACTACTACGGCGGCATCGCCGATGCGGTCGGTGCGCTGACCCAGTTGATCGACGGCGAACCGCTGCCGCCGCCGGTGCAGGGTGCGCCGCGCGAACACCGCGGCATCGACTTCCAGCAGGCGTTGCTGATCGGCGTGTTCATCGCCTTTTTCCTGCGCAACCTGTTCGGCCGCGCCAACCTGTTCGTGCGCACGCCATTGGGCGCGGGGATCACCGGTGGCGTGCTGTGGCTGATCGCCGCCAGCCTCGGCATGGCGGCGCTGGGCGCGGTGATCGGCGGCGTGCTGATGTTGCTGCCGGGCGGCGGCGGGCGCTCGATCGGGCGCGGTGGCTGGGGCGGTTGGGGAGGCTTCGGCGGAGGCGGTTTCGGGGGCGGCGGATTGGGCGGCGGGAGCGGCTTCGGCGGCGGCGGCGGCGGTTTCAGCGGAGGCGGCGGCAGCTTCGGCGGCGGCGGTTCCTCGGGGAGCTGGTGATGACGCGCACGCAGCGCTTGATGGCCAACCTTTTCGGCGGCTGGTTCCAGCTGCGCCAGCGGTTCCCGGCGATGCTGCTGGACGAGCTGGCTGATGCCGTCGCCGTAGGCGAACGCGACCACATGGGCGAAGTTCGCTTCGCGGTCGAGTCGCGCCTCACCGTGCGCGCCGTCCTGTCCGGCGTGGATGCGCGGATCCGTGCGCAGGAGGTGTTCGCCCAGCTGCGCGTGTGGGACACCGAGGACAACAGCGGTGTACTGATCTACCTGCTGCTGTCCGAACAGCGCATCGAGATCGTCGCCGACCGCGGCATCGCGCGCCGCGTGGCCCAGCCGCAATGGGATGCGGTCTGCGCGCTCATGCGCGAGCACTTCGCCGCCGCCCGCTGGCGCGACGGCAGCCTGGCCGGATTGGCTGCGATCCACGCCCTGCTGCGCGAGCATTTTCCGATGGACGGCCGCGACAAGCACGACGAGTTGCCGGACCGGCCGGTACTGCTTTGAAGAAAGCGGCCGCGATCGGCGGCCGCTTCGTGCCGACGCCGCCTGTCAGGCGCCCTTGCCGATGTGCTTCTCCAGGAACGCCTGTAGCGCATTGTAGAAGTCCACACGGTTCTTCTCGTTGTAGAAGCCATGGCCCTCGCCCGGCCTGCTCATCCATTCGTAGGGCTTGTGCGCGGCGTCGAGCGCGGCGCGCATGGCCTTGGCCTGGGCGAAGGGAGCGCGTTGGTCGTCTTCGCCGTGGACCAGCAGCACTGGCACGTCGATCCGATCGGCCAGCTTGTCAGGCGAATTGGCGTCCAGGTCGGCGTCGTCGCGGCCGATCACGGTGGTCAGGTAGCTGCGCCCGGACCTGCTTTCGCGCACGTCGCCCTTCTTGTACATCATCTTCAGGTCGTACACGCCGGCGTAGCCGATCGCACACTTGAACATGCCCGGTGCGCGGATCACCGTCATCATGGCCGAATAACCGCCGAAGCTGCCGCCGTAGGCGCAGATGCGGGACCGGTCCGCGTAGTGCTGCGCGATCGCCCACCTGACGCCGTCGATCAGGTCCTGCTGGATGCCGGTGCCCCACTTGAGGTAGCCGGCCTCCTGGAAATCCTCGCCGCGGCCACCGGAGCCGCGGTAGTTGACCTGCAGCACCAGGTAGCCGCGGTTGGCAAGGAATTGTGCATCGTCGTCATAGAACCAGTCGCCGCTGATGCCGATGGGACCGCCGTGGGGCAGCAGCACCATCGGCAGGTTGGTCTCGGTGCGGCCGGGCGGCAGGGTGAGGATGGCCTCCAGTTCCCTGCCGTCGCTGGCCTTGAAATGCAGCGGCCGGCGCTCGGCCATCTTCGCCGGATCGATCCACGGCGCCCGGTCGAACAGCTTGCGCACCTTGTAGGTGTGCGTGTCGATGAGGAAGTACGAGCCGGGGTTGCGGTCGCTGGTCACACTGAACAGCAGTTGCCCGCCATCCTCGCTGTAGTCGACGAAGTGCACGTACTGGCCCGGGAACTTCAGGCTGAGTGCGCGATGCAACTTGGCCGCGGGCAGGTTGGGGTCGATGTAGCTGGCCTGTGGCACGCCGGTCTGGTGGGTCGTGGCGAACGGTTGGCGGGGCAGGGCAGTCCATTCGATGTCGCCCACGTTGCCGAAGCCGGCGGAGGCCAGCACCGTGCGGGCCGAGCCCGACTCATCCTGTTCGACCAGCGAGGCCGGGCCGCCCCCGGCATCGTAGTAGGCGTAGATGTGACGTTCGTCCGGAGCGACCTCGACCGGCGAGAAAGTGCCGCCGATCTGCGAGGGCGGCAGCTGCTTCCAGCGGTCGTTCTCGCGGTGGTAGACAACGTAGTTGAAAGCGTCGTTGCGGCCATAGGCATAGCGCGCACGACCGTCGTCACCGATCAGGAAGCCCATGTTGCCGATACCGATGTCGGCGACCAGATGACGGGTGTTGGCGCTGGCGTCGACGTCGTACAGCGCACTGGTGTCGTGCGAGCTCCAACTGGTCGCGGCCATATAGAAATGGCCGTTGGCCTTGTCGGGAAGGCCATCGACGAATCCGAAGCCACGATCGGTGCCGCGTGTGCCGGAGCGCGAACTGAACCGGACTTCGTAGCCGTAGAGGTAGTCCTGGTGCTTGCCGTCGACATCGCTGGCGATGATCTCGCCGGTATAGACGGGCCGGTCGAGCGAGCCGAACTCCTTGCCCTTTTCAACCACCAGCCGGTCGGAGGCGACCCAATAGATGCCGAGCGGAAGCTCGTATTTGGGCAGGTGCAGCATGCTGGCAGGCTTGGACATGTCGCTGATGCGATAGACCACCAACGCATGCGAGTCGCCGTCATCCCAGCGCACGGCCAGATACTGGCCATCCGGAGAAAGCCGCGGCATCGACAGCGGCGGGTGGCGCGCGAAGTCCTCCACGGGCAACAGGTCGGCAGCCATGGCAGCCGGCGCCAGCAGCACGGCAGCGCACAGCACGGCCTGCGTGAATCGGTTCATCATCCCTTTCCCCGTAAGCTCGTTCGCACGCACGACGGCCGGGAGCACGACCGCCGGCCGGCGGCGTCCCCACGCCGCTCGCGTCCAGCGCATTCTAGTGACGGCGAACGACGAGCCGGAAGGGTCTGCGCTGGCCGGGCGGGCCCGGCTACACTTGGTCTTTGCCCACAGCCTGCCGCTTATGACCCAGCCTTTCACCGTCCAGTTCGATCCGGTCGCCTTCCACGTCGGGCCCGTGCAGGTGCACTGGTACGGCCTGATGTATCTCCTGGGATTCCTGGGCGCGGGCCTGCTGGGCGAACGGCGACGCCAGCAGGGCAGGCTGCCGGTAAGCCGCGACGCGCTGAGCGACCTGGCCTTCTACGCGATGCTGGGCATCATCGTCGGCGGGCGCGTCTGGTACATGCTGTTCTACTACGCCGGCGGCCTGCACTGGATCTGGACCGAGCCACTGGCGTTGTTCAAGGTGTGGGACGGCGGCATGAGCTTCCACGGCGGCCTGATCGGCGTGCTGGCGGCCGCCTGGTGGTGGTCGCGGCGGCACCGGCTGCATTTCTTCGACACCATGGACTTCGTCGCGCCGCTGGTCCCGCTGGGCCTGGGTCTGGGGCGGCTGGGCAACTTCATCAACGGCGAGCTGTGGGGCAAGCCCGGCAGCGTGGCGTGGGCGATGATCTTCCCGAACGCGCACATGGAGGACGTGCAACTGGTGCGTGACCAGCCGGCGCTGGCGCAACAGCTGGCGCAGTACGGCGGGCTGCCGCGGCACCCCTCGCAGTTGTACGAAATGGCGCTGGAGGGCGTGGTGATGTTCGCGGTGCTGTGGCTGGTATCGATGAAGCCGCGTCCGCGCTACCTGGTCTCCGGACTGTTCGCGCTGATGTACGGTTGCTTCCGCTTCGCCGTGGAGTTCGTGCGCGTGCCCGATCCGCAACTGGGCTACCTGGCGTGGGGCTGGCTGACCATGGGGCAGGTGCAGTCGTTGCCGCTGATCGTGGTCGGGCTGGTGCTGGTGGCGCTGTCGCGGCGGGCGCCGACGCTGGTGCCCGCCGCGCATTGAGTCCTTCCGGAAGGGGGGCTTCAGCCCACCCTGGCTCCCGGGCTGGCGGACGAAGGACCTGAAGCCCGCCTCCGCATGGCTGGGCTAGAAGTTGCTGTCGCCGCCGATCAGGTCACCCAGGCCGCCGAGGATCGAGCCCTCGCCGCGGCGCTGGCCGCCGCCCTGCGGCGCTGCCGCGAGCATGCGCCCGGCCATGCGCGAGAACGGCAGCGACTGCAGCCACACCTTGCCCGGGCCGGTCAGCGAGGCGAGGAACACGCCTTCGCCGCCGAACAGCATGCTCTTGATGCCGCCGACCGGGTGCACGTCCATGCTCACCGTGTCGTGGAAGGCGACCACGCAGCCGGTGTCGACATCCAGCCGTTCGCCGGCCTTCAGGTCGCGCTCGACCACGGTGCCGCCGGCGTGCACGAACACCCAGCCGTCGCCCTCGAGCTTCTGCATGATGAAGCCCTCGCCGCCGAACAGGCCGGTGAGGATCTTGCGCTGGAAATAGATGCCCAGCTGCACGCCGCGCGCGCCGGCCAGGAACGAATCCTTCTGGCAGATCAGCCGCCCGCCGTGCTCGGACAGCTTCATTGCCATCACGGTCCCGGGGTAGGGCGCGGCAAAGGCGACCTTGGCCTTGCCGCTGCCGGTGTGGGTGAACACAGTGGTGAACAAACTCTCGCCGGTGATGACGCGCCTGCCGGCGGACATCAGCTTGCCCATCAGGCCGCCGCCCTGGCTGGCGCTGGAGCCGTCGCCGAACACCGTATCCATCTGCACTGCCGATTCCTTGTACATCAGCGCGCCGGCCTCGGCGATGGCGCTCTCGCCCGGGTCGAGCTCGACCTCGACGAACTGCATGTCGTTGCCGACGATGCGGTAGTCGACTTCGTCCGAGGCGCCGTAGCGGCCGGCCGGCACCGGCGGCGGCGCCACGGCCACTGCGGTGGAAGGCTGGAACACGCTGTGGATCGGCCGCCACTCGCCGAAGCCTTCCTTCCAGCAGTAGCCGTCCGGCCGGCTGCGCGCCTGGGCACGGGCGGCCTCGTCGTCGAGCGGACCGATGCGTTCATTGTTGCCGTAGCTGAAATACCACTGCGTCATGTTGGCCGTCCCTTGGTGGAAGGGCCCGAGTCTAGGCCGGCGGGCGGGCGCCGGGGGAGTGACCGTTGTCATGGGGATGGGTTGGGCACGCTATCCTTGCCGCATGCGCGCCTACCTCGACCTGCTCGACCACGTCCTCCACCACGGCACCGACAAGACCGACCGTACCGGCACCGGCACGAAAAGCGTGTTCGGCTGGCAGATGCGCTTCGACCTCGGCGAGGGCTTTCCGCTGGTCACCACCAAGAAGGTGCACTGGAAATCGGTGGTACACGAGCTGATCTGGTTCCTGCGCGGCGACACCAACGTCGCCTATCTGAAGGAGCACGGCGTCAGCATCTGGGACGAGTGGGCCGATGCACAGGGCAACCTCGGTCCGGTCTACGGCAAGCAGTGGCGCGCCTGGCCGACGGCCGATGGCGGTGCGGTCGACCAGATCCGCTGGGTGGTGGACGAGATCCGCCGCAATCCCGATTCGCGCCGCCTGATCGTCAGCGCGTGGAACGTGGGCGAACTGCCGAAGATGGCGCTGATGCCCTGCCACACGCTGTTCCAGTTCTACGTCGCCGACGGCAAACTCTCCTGCCAGCTCTACCAGCGCTCGGGCGACATCTTCCTGGGCGTGCCGTTCAACATCGCCAGCTACGCACTGCTCACCCACATGGTGGCGCAGGTGTGCGGGCTGGGCGTGGGCGACTTCGTGCACACGCTCGGCGATGCGCACCTGTACAGCAACCATCTGGAACAGGCGCGCCTGCAGCTTGGCCGCGAGCCACGTCCGTTGCCGCGCGTGGTGCTCAATCCCCAGGTGCAGACGCTGGAGGATTTTCGCTTCGAGGACATCGCTCTGGAGGGGTATGCGCCGCATCCGGCGATCAAGGCACCAGTCGCGGTGTAGGCAGCCGCAGGGCGCGAGCGTCGGGTGGGTCCGGCCCACCAAGCAAACCTTATTGGCCTGATGCCTGCCCTAGGTTTCGCCGCTCAACAGCGCTCGCATTGCCGATCCATCGCGCAGCGTCGCGAACGGCGTCACCGGAGCCGGCGGTTGCGCCGGTGCCTGCAAGGTCTTCTGCCACACGCCCACATCCCACCAGCGGCCAAGCTTGTAGCCGCTCTGCCGCCACACGCCGGCCGACTCGAATCCCATCGCCTCGTGTATCCGCACGCTCGCTTCGCCCGGCAGGGTGATCACCCCGACCGCCTGGTTGATGCCTTGCAGCCGCATGGTCTCCAGCAGGACGCCGTACAGGTGCCGGGCGATGCCGTGGCGCCGGGCGTCCTCGCGCACGTAGATCGAGGTTTCGGCGATCCAGTCGTACGCCGCGCGCTCGCGGAACCGGCTGGCGTAGGCATAGGCCAGCACTTCGCCAGCGTGTTCCCACACCAGCCAGGGATAGTGCGCCAGGCGGGTGGCGATCCTTTCGCGCATCGCCGGCACGCCCGGCGGGGATGTTTCGAACGTGGCCACGCCGTGGGTGACGCAAGGCGCGTAGATCGCGTGGACGGCTGCGGCGTCCTCGGCACAGGCGATGCGGATGGCCATGGTCCGCTCAGAGCTCGCGCAGGTAGTAGCGGTCGCAGCCGTGGTGGCCGGTCCCGCCCATCGCCTGGCAGATCGGCGCAAATCCGCTGCGCCGGTAAAGCACCTGTGCGGCGTCCATGCCGGTGAGGGTTTCCAGGTAGCAGCGGCGGTAGCCCAGCGCGCGCGCCGCGTCCAGGCAGCGCTGCATCATCGCCGTGCCGGCGCCGACGCCGCGCGCCTGCGGCAGGAAATACATCTTGCGCAGCTCGCACACGTCCGGCTCGCCGCCCTCCAGCGGAGCCACGCCGGCGCCGCCGATGACCACGCCCTCGCGCTCGACCACGAAATAGGCGCAGCCGGCCCGCGCGTAGGCTCCGGCCATGTGCCCCACCTCCGGATCGTGGATGGCGAAGCCGGGGCCGTCGGCGCCGAACTCGGGCATCACGGTGCGGATGATCGACGCCACGGCTGCGTCGTCGCGGGGCTCGATGGGGCGGATCAGGAAGCTGTCGGTCATTGGTCGGGGGGGCTTGCTGTCGTGGAATGTCGGGTATCAGGCGGCCGTGCGCGCACGGGTGACGCGGCTGGCCGTTTCCTTGTGCAGCTGGGCCGAGAGCCAGGCGCCGGTAGCGACGAGCAGGTCCAGGTCGACGCCGGTGTGCAGCCCCATGCCCTCGAGCATGTAGGCCACGTCCTCGGTCGCCACGTTGCCGGTGGCGCCCTTCGCATAAGGGCAACCACCCGTGCCGGAGACCGCGCTGTCGACTACGCGCACACCCTCCTCCAGGCAGGCAAGGATGTTCGCCAGCGCCTGGCCGTAGGTGTCGTGGAAGTGCACCGCCAGCGCATGCATCGGCACCGCCTGCGCGACCGCGCGCAGCATCGCGCGCGCCTTGGCCGGCGTGCCTACGCCGATGGTGTCGCCCAGCGATATCTCGTAGCAGCCCAGCGCGCGCAGCCGCTCGGCCACGCGCACCACGTCCGTGACCGGGACCGCACCCTGGTAGGGGCAACCAAGCACGGTGGAGACATAGCCGCGTACTGCCACGCCGTCGGCGCGAGCACGCTCGAGCACCGGCATGAAACGCTCGATCGATTCGTCGATCGAAGCGTTGATGTTCTTGCGGTTGAACGCCTCGCTGGCCGCGGTGAACACCGCGATCTCCTGCGCCCCGACCGCCCGTGCGCGCTCGTAGCCCTGCAGGTTGGGCACCAGCACCGGGTAGCGCACGCCGGGCACCTTGCGGATCCCGGTGAACACCTCGGCCGCGTCGGCCAACTGCGGAACCCACCTGGGGCTGACGAAGCTGGTCGCCTCGATGGTGCCAAGGCCGGTGGAAGACAGGCGGTCGATCAGCGCGATCTTCACCTCGGCCGGCAGCAGGGTCTTTTCGTTCTGCAAGCCGTCGCGGGCGCCGACTTCGACGATCCGGACGGTATCGACGGGGGCGGTCATGGCGGCTCCGGGTGCGGGGAAGCCCCCACTTTAGCCGGTCGACCGCCCGGCGAGGACAGACCACCCCGCAGGCTGGCTTTGCCCCGGACTCCTCCGTATAATCGCCGGTTCGACCCACACGGACGGGTCGTGAACCGATGTCGGCAGGACGGAAAGCGTGGCTCGCGGGTCACCGCCGAATCAGTCAGAAACCGGGCAATCAAGCCCACCCAGGAGCATTCCCATGCCCAAGATCAAGACCAACCGGGCGGCCGCGAAGCGTTTTCGCAAGACCGCCTCGGGCAAGTTCAAGGCCGGTCACGCCTTCAAGTCGCACATCCTGACCAAGAAGTCGACCAAGCGTAAGCGCAACCTGCGCGCCACCAACCACGTCAAGGCGTGCGACACCAAGGGTGTGGCTCGCATGTTGCCGTACGTCTAAGGGAAGGAGAACACCATGGCTCGTGTAAAGCGTGGCGTTACCGCCCGTCGTCGTCACAAGAAGATCATCGGCCGCGCGAAGGGCTACTACAACGCCCGTCGCAAGGTCTTCCGCGTTGCCAACCAGGCCGTCATCAAGGCCGGCCAGTACGCGTACATCGGTCGCAAGCAGCGCAAGCGCCAGTTCCGCGCGCTGTGGATCGTGCGCATCAACGCCGCGGCGCGTCAGTTCGGCCTGTCCTACAGCCGCCTGATCAATGGCCTGTCCAAGGCCGGCATCACGATCGACCGCAAGGTGCTGGCGGACATCGCCGTGCACGACATCAAGGCGTTTGGCGCCATCGCGGAAAAGGCGAAGGCCAGCCTGGCCGCTTGATCGTCGTCACCGACGGTATGCTGTAAATCAAGCGGGGAGAAGGCCAACGCCTTCTCCCCGTTTTTATTTAATAACGTTGCTTCTCGCGTTGGCCTCCTCTCCCCTCCGGGGAGAGGATTGAGGTGAGGGGGACAAGGCTTGCCTTGGGCTCCATCAAAGCCGCTTTCGATCGCGGCAACAACGCTAGAGCAGCCCCTCACCCCAACCCTCTCCCCGGAGGGGAGAGGGGCTAGAAGCCAAAGCGGAACTCGCACCGATGGACGATCTGGAAAGCCGCGCAACTCAGGCCTTGGCCGACATAGACGCCGCCGCCACGCTCGACGCACTGGAAGCCTTGCGTGTCGGCCTGCTCGGCAAGGGCGGCATCGTCACCGCTGCGCTGAAATCGCTCGGCACCCTCGCTCCGGACGAGCGCAAGGTCCGCGGTGCCGAGGTAAATCGCGTCAAGGACCGCCTCGCCGACGCTCTTGCCTCCCGCAAGCAGTCGCTGGAGCAGGCCGAGCTCGACCGCCGCCTGGACTCCGAAAAGCTCGACATCACCCTGCCGGGCCGCGACGGTGAGCGTGGCGGCATCCATCCGATCACCCGCGCGCTCGAGCGCATCGCGGCGATCTTCGCCAGGCTGGGCTACCAGCGCGCCGAGGGGCCGGAGATCGAGGACGACTGGCACAACTTCGAGGCGCTCAACTTCCCGCCGCACCATCCGGCGCGCGCCATGCACGACACCTTCTACTTCGGTGACGGGCGCCTGTTGCGCACGCACACCTCCCCGGTGCAGATCCGCTCGATGCAGGGCCGCCAGCCGCCGATCCGCATCATCGCGCCGGGCAAGGTCTACCGCAGCGACTCGGACCAGACCCATTCGCCGATGTTCCACCAGATCGAGGGTCTGCTGGTCGACGAGACTTCCAGCTTCGCTGATCTGAAAGGCACGCTGGCCGAGTTCGTGCGCGCGTTCTTCGAACGCGACTTCGAGATGCGTTTCCGGCCCAGCTACTTCCCCTTCACCGAACCCTCGGCCGAGGTGGACATCCGCTGGGAAACGGAAGACGGCCAGAGCCGCTGGCTGGAGGTGCTCGGCTGCGGCATGGTCCATCCGAACGTGCTGGCCAACTGCGGCATCGACCCGGAGCGCTACACCGGCTTCGCCTTCGGCCTGGGCGTGGAGCGCTTCGCCATGCTGCGCTATGGCGTCTCGGACCTGCGCGCGTTCTTCGAGAACGACCTGCGCTTCCTCAAGCAGTTCGCGTAAGCCGGCAAGGAAAACGTACCGATGAAATTCTCCGAGAACTGGCTGCGCGAGCTGGTCGAGATCCAGGCCGACCGCGCCCAACTGGCCCATGCGCTGACCATGGCCGGGCTGGAAGTGGAAGAACTGACCGCGCTGGGCGAAGGCCTGGCCGGTGTGGTGGTAGGCGAGATCGTCTCCGCCGAGAAGCATCCGGAAGCCGATCGACTGAGGATCTGCAAGGTCGCCACCGGGCAGGGCGAGCCGCTGCAGATCGTCTGCGGCGCGCCCAACGCACGCGTGGGCCTGAAGGCTCCGCTGGCGATGGTCGGCGCCGTGCTGCCCGGCGACATCAGGATCAAGGCCGCGAGGCTGCGCGGCGTGGAATCGGCCGGCATGCTGTGCTCGGCCAAGGAGCTGGGCATCGACGCCGACGCCTCCGGCTTGCTGGAGCTGCCGGCCGATGCGCCGGTCGGCCAGCCACTGGCGACGCTCCTGGGCCTGCCCGACGCCAGCATCGAACTCAAGCTCACCCCGAACCGTCCCGATTGCCTGGGACTCGTCGGCCTGGCGCACGACGTGGCCGCACTGTTCGGCAGCCGCGTGCTGGTGCCGGTGCAGGCGCCGGCACCGGTGACCTCCGACGCGCGCCGCGGCATCCGCCTGGAAGCCGGCAAGGATGCGCCGCGCTACCTCGGCCGCGTGATCGAAGGCATCGATGCTTCGGCGCGCTCGCCGCTGTGGTTGGCCGAACGCCTGCGCCGGGCCGGCTTGCGCCCGATCAGCGCGGTGGTCGACGTGACCAACTACGTGATGCTGGAGCTGGGCCAGCCCTTGCACGCGTTCGACAACGACACGCTCGAAGGCGACATCGTCGTGCGCCATGCACGCGCCGGCGAGACGCTGAAACTGCTCGACGGCAACGAGGCGAAGCTGGACGATGGCTTCCTGCTCATCGCCGACGACAGCAAGGGGCTGGCCGTCGCCGGCGTGATGGGCGGCCACCACTCGCGCGTCACCGACGCCACGCGCAACATCTTCCTGGAAGCGGCGCACTTCGCGCCGGCCGCGATCATGGGCCGCGCGCGCAAACTCGGCCTGCACACCGACGCCTCTCACCGCTTCGAGCGCGGCGTCGACCCGGAACTGCCGCGTCGCGCGCTGGAGCGCGCGACCGAACTGTTGCTTTCCATCGCTGGCGGCAACGCCGGTCCGGTGCTGGCGGCCGAGAACCCGGCCGACCTGCCGCAGCCCGCCACGGTCGTCCTGCGTCGTGCGCGCCTGGCGCGCGTGCTGGGCCTTCCCGTGCCGAACGAGGAGGTCACGCGGATCTTTACTGCGCTAGGCATGACGGTGCACCCGACCGCAGACGGCTGGCAGGTGACCGCGCCGACCAGCCGCTTCGACATCGAGCGCGAGGAGGACCTCATCGAGGAGGTCGCGCGCGTTTACGGCTACGACCGTATCCCGACGCACACGCCCGCCGGCGCGCTCACCCTCGCGCCCGAGCCCGAGGCGCGCATCGGCGAGCTCCCGCTGCGCGAACAGCTCGCCGCACGCGGCTACTACGAGGCGGTCAACCTGTCTTTCGTCAGCGCCGAGTTGCTTGCGCGCTGGGGCTACACGCAAAACCTGGTGCCGCTGGCCAATCCACTGTCGGCAGACCTGGCGGTGATGCGCCCCTCGCTGCTGCCCGGCCTGGTCGAGGCGTTGCGCCACAACCGCGCGCGCCAGCAGGACCGCGTGCGGCTGTTCGAGGTGGCCCGCGTGTTCGCGGCCGGTGACCCGCCGGTGGAAACCCCCAGCCTGGCCATCGCCGCCTGCGGCAGTGCACATGCCGAGCAATGGGCCGAACCCATCCGCCCGCTCGACTTCTTCGATCTCAAAGGTGAGCTGGACGCGCTGCTCGCATGGGGCGGCGAGCCCGGACGTTGGTCGTGGCATGCCGATGGCCTGCCGGCATGGCTGCACCCGGGCCGCGGTGCGCGCGTCGCTCGCGACGGCGAGACGGTGGGTTACCTTGGCGCGCTGCACCCGCAGCTGGCCAGGGCGCTGGACCTGGGCCCGGACGTGCACGTCCTGGAAGTGGCCCTGGCGCCGCTGCTGGACCGTTGGCTGCCGAAGGCGCGACCGGTGGCGCGGTACCCCTCGGTTCGTCGCGACATTGCCGTCGAGTTCCCCGAAGATGTGTGCTGGTCACAGATCGAACAGGCCGTTCGCGGCACCCTCGGCAGCGTGCTCAAAGAGCTCCGGCTGTTCGATCGCTACAGTGGCAAAGGCGTCGATATGGGCCGAAAGAGTCTCGCTATGGGCTTGATTTTGCAGGACGCTTCACGCACGCTTACCGACGACGACGCGGACCGCTGCGTGCGTGATGCGGTAGCTGCGTTGGAGTCCACATGCAAGGCAAAGTTGCGAGGCTGAGATGGCGCTGACCAAGGCGGAGATGGCCGAGCGCCTTTTCCTCGAGGTGGGCCTCAACAAGCGTGAGGCGAAGGAGTTCGTGGACGCCTATTTCGAGGTCGTCCGCGAAGCGTTGGAAAGGGGCGAGCAGGTGAAGCTGTCGGGTTTCGGCAACTTCGACCTGCGTCAGAAGAACCAGCGACCGGGCCGCAACCCCAAGACGGGCGAGGAGATTCCGATTTCCGCCCGCCGCGTGGTGACGTTCCGTCCGGGGCAGAAACTCAAGGTGCGAGTCGAGAGCTATGCTGGACCAAGGGAATAACACCGAACTGCCCGCCATCCCGGCCAAGCGCTACTTCACCATCGGTGAGGTCAGCGAGCTGTGCGGGGTCAAACCGCACGTGCTGCGCTACTGGGAGCAGGAATTTCCCGCGCTCAACCCGGTCAAGCGCCGTGGCAACCGCCGCTACTACCAGCGCCACGACGTGTTGATGATCCGCCAGATTCGCGGCCTGCTGTACGACGAGGGCTTCACCATCACCGGCGCCCGCGCGCGGCTGGAAGGCCCGCAGGCGCGCATGGAGTCGAGCATCTCCCACCAGATCGTGCGCCAGGTGCGCATGGAGCTGGAGGAAATCCTGAGCTTGCTGCGTCGCTGACGCTTCCGGACGGGACCGTTCAGCTGCTAGACTTGTCGTCTTGCCGAAGCATCGGGGCGTAGCGCAGCCTGGTAGCGCATCTGCCTGGGGGGCAGAGGGTCGTCGGTTCGAATCCGGCCGCCCCGACCAATTCGGAGTACGAAAAAGGGCGCCTCGGCGCCTTTTTCATTGGCGGTCGATACGCCGCGTCTAGTTCGCGTCCGCATCCCCTCCTTCAGGGAGAGGGCGACAGGCCGGAGAGGGTGCCGGCGGAGCAGGGCCCCCCGATCGGCCACAGCCGCGGCAGCGCGCAATCAATACAGTACGCGCGCTCGCAACGTGCCCGGAATCGCTGCCATCCGCTCCTTCAGCGCTTGCGCCTGCGCCACGTCGGCCGACACGTCGATCACCACATAACCCACCTCCGCGTCGGTCTGCAGGAACTGCGCGTCGATGTTGAGGTTGCCCGCCGAGAACAGCTCGTTGATGCGCGAGAGCGTGCCGGGTACGTTGCGGTGGATGTGCAGCAGGCGGCGGCTGTGTGGATGCTCCGGCAGCGAAACCTCGGGAAAGTTCACCGCCGAGAGCGTCGAGCCGTTGTCGCTGTAGCGCACCAGCTTGCTGGCCACTTCCACGCCGATGTTGTCCTGCGCCTCGAGCGTGCTGCCTCCGATGTGCGGGGTGAGAATGACGTTGTCCATGCCCACCAGCGGCGAGACGAAGGCATCGCCGTTGGCCTTGGGCTCGGCCGGGAACACGTCCACCGCCGCCCCGCCCAGATGGCCCTTGAACAGCGCAGCGGCCAGCGCGTCGATGTCTACTACGCTGCCGCGCGAGGCATTGATGAGCAACGATCCGGACCGCATGCAGGCGAGCTGTTCCGCGCCGATCATCATGCGCGTGGCCGGCGTGTCGGGCACGTGCAGCGTGACCACGTCGGCGCTCTCCAGCAGGTCCTCCAGGCTGGCGGCGGCGTGCGCGTTGCCGAGCGCGAGCTTGGCCTCGATGTCGTGGAAAATCACGCGCATGCCCATGCTCTCGGCCAGCACGCCGACCTGCGTCCCGATGTGGCCGTAGCCGACGATGCCCAGCACCTTGCCGCGCGCCTCGTAGCTGCCCAGCGCCGACTTGGACCAGCCGCCGCGGTGGCACTGCATGTTCTTCTGCGGGATGCCGCGCAGCAGCATGATCGCCTCGGCGACCACCAGCTCGGCCACGCTGCGGGTATTGGAATAGGGCGCGTTGAAGACCGGCACACCGAGCCGGCGCGCCGCGCCCAGGTCGACCTGGTTGGTGCCGATGCAGAAGCAGCCGACCGCGATCAGGCGCCGCGCATGTTCGAGCACCTCCGGCGTGAGCTGGGTGCGCGAGCGGATGCCCACGATGTGCGCCTCGGCCAGGCGCGCCTTGAGCTCGGCTTCCGGCAGCGCCTTCGGATGCGCCTCGACCTGGCTGTAGCCGGCCTGGCGGAAAGTCTCCTCGGCGCTGCGGCTGAGGCCTTCGAGCAGGAGTACGCGGATGTCCTGCTTGGGGAAGGAGGTCTTCATGCGTGCGGGTCCGTGCCGGGGCGAAGACCTACTATGCCAGAGCTTTCGGCGCTTTGCGGCAGTGCAGCACTGGACCATGCCGTGGGCCCTCTGGCAGGCTGAAGGCATCCCCCGGAGCCGCCATGACCGAATCCCGCCTTGCCGACCTCACTGCCCGCGTCCCGGGCCTGCGCCTGCTCACCGAGTTGACCGACCTGATCCACTATGGGCGCGACTGGACCCGCCGCTGGGGGCCGGCGCCGCTGGCGGTGGCGTTGCCGTCGGATGCCGCCGAGGTGCAGGCGATCGTACGCTGGGCCAATGAGCGCCAGGTCGCGCTGGTGCCCTCGGGCGGGCGCACCGGTCTTTCCGGCGGTGCCGTAGCGGCGCGCGGCGAGCTGGTGCTGAGCCTGCAGCGGATGAACCGCGTGCTCGGGTTCGACGCAACCGACCGCCTGCTCGAGGTCGAGGCTGGCATCACCCTGCATGCCGTGCACGAGGCGGCGCGCGAGCATGGACTGCTGTATCCGGTGGATTTCGGCGCGCGTGGCTCCTGCACGATCGGCGGCAACGTCGCCACCAATGCCGGCGGCATCCGGGTGGTCCGCCACGGCACCACGCGCGAGTGGATCGCCGGGCTTACCGTCGTTGCCGGCAACGGCGAGCTGCTGGAGCTCAACCGCGGCCTGGTCAAGAATTCCAGTGGCTACGACCTGCGCCAGCTGATGATCGGCTCGGAGGGCACGCTTGGCGTGGTGGTGGGCGCACAGCTGAAGCTCACCGATCCGTCGCCACCGGCGCAGACCATGTTGCTGGCGCTGCCACACATGGATGCGCTGATGGAAGTGTTCGGGCTGTTCCGTTCGCGGCTCAAACTGCAGGCATTCGAGTTTTTCACCGATGTGGCGCTGAAGCACGTGCTGGCTCACGGCGCGCAGCGCGCGATTGACGCCAGCGAACCCTATTACGTGGTGGCCGAATACGACGCACTGGAGGACCGCGACGAGCAGGCCGCGTTGCTGGCCTTCGAAGAGGGCGTGCGCGAGGGCTGGATCAGCGATGGCGTGATCGCGCAGAACGAGGCACAGGCCGCCGCGCTGTGGCGGCTGCGCGAGGGCATCACCGAAAGCCTGGCGCCGCGCAAGCCGTACAAGAACGACATCGCCCTGCGCATCAGTGCCATGCCGGCGTTCCTGCACGAGATGCAGGCGCTGCTGGCGCGCGCGTATCCGCAGATGGAAGTGGTCTGGTTCGGCCACATCGGCGACGGCAACCTGCACATCAACGTGCTGCCGCCGGAAGACATGGCGCAGGCGGAATTCCTTGCCCATTGCGAGCGGGTGACGCGATTGCTCGCCGACGCGCTGCAGCGCCACGGCGGCAGCATTTCGGCCGAGCATGGTATCGGGCTGGTCAAGCGCGCCTACCTGGACAGCACGCGCAGCGCGGCGGAGATTGCGTTGATGCGCGGGGTGCGCACCGTGTTCGATCCCCATGGCATTCTCAATCCGGGCAAGCTGTTCGAGTGAGCTGCGGCTCCCTCGCTTGCAGAGGGCAGGTCGTGCCCGCCGGGACAAAACAGCGTGCTAGCCTTGGCGGCTTCCATCCCCACGGAGACGCCCCGCATGACCCAGGAACGCCGCGCGCTGTATCCGGAGATCGAGCCCTACGACAGCGGCATGCTGCCGGTGTCCGGGCTGCACACGATCTACTACGAGCAGAGCGGCAATCCCCAGGGCAAGCCGGTGGTGTTCCTGCATGGCGGCCCGGGTGCGGGCGCCAGTCCGCGCTGCCGGCGCTTCTTCGATCCGGCGGCCTACCGCATCATCCTGTTCGACCAGCGCGGCTGCGGGCGGTCCACGCCGCATGCCGAGCTGACCGACAACACCACCTGGGACCTGGTCGCCGACATCGAGCGGTTGCGCGAACACCTCGCCATCGCGCGGTGGCAGGTTTTCGGCGGCTCCTGGGGTTCCACGCTGGCGCTGGCCTATGCGCAGACGCACCCGGACAAGGTCACCGAACTGGTGCTGCGCGGCATCTTCATGCTGCGTCGCTGGGAGCTGGAGTGGTTCTACCAGAAGGGTTGCGACGCGCTTTATCCTGACGCGTGGGAGTCGTATCTGGCGGCGATTCCCCAAGCCGAGCGCGGCGACCTGATGAGCGCCTACCACCGGCGTCTTACCAGCGCCGATCCGAAGGTCCGGCTCAGCGCCGCGCGCGCGTGGTCGACCTGGGAGGCTGGCACCAGCTTCCTGATGCAGGACCCCGGGTACATCGCCAGCAGCGGCGAGGACGAGTTCGCGCTGGCGTTTGCTCGAATCGAGTGCCACTACTTCGTCAACGGCGGCTTCTTCGAACACGACGACCAACTGTTGCGCAACGTCGATCGCATCCGCAGGATCCCGACCGTCATCGTGCAGGGTCGCTACGACGTGGTGTGCCCGCTGCGCAGCGCGTGGGACCTGCACCGAGCGTGGCCGGAAGCGGACCTGCGCATCGTGCAGGATGCCGGGCACTCGGCCTTCGAGCCGGGCATCACGCACGAGCTGGTCGAGGCGACCGACCGCTTCAAGGGTTAGCACCCGGAACGCCTTGCTCCCTGTCTTGTCCCGGGAGTGGGGCGGGTGAGGGGCGGGCTCGCCATAGCGCGGGAAGAAGAGAAAACCAGTGTGTCTTTGGCCCGGCGACCTGGCCGGCAGGCCAGTGGTGCGCTGACGCCACCCTAAGAGAGGCGGACTCAGCCAGAAAGCTGCTTCGTGCCGAAGATCTTGTCCCCTGCGTCGCCCAGGCCCGGCAGGATGTAACCCCTGTCGTTGAGCCGCTGGTCGATCGATGCGGTGTAGATCTCCACGTCCGGATGCGCCGCTTCGATGCGCTTCAGGCCTTCCGGCGCCGCGACCAGGAACAGACCCTTGATGCGCCGGCAGCCGGCCGCCTTGAGCATGTCCACGGTGGCCACCAGCGTGCCGGCGGTGGCCAGCATCGGATCGACGATCAACGCCGTGCGGGCATGCATGCTGCCGCTGAGCTTCTCGTAGTAGGCCATCGGGGCGAGCGTCGCTTCATCGCGTTGCACGCCGACCACGCTGACCTTGGCCGAAGGGATCAGATCCAGCACACCTGGCAGCATGCCCAGGCCGGCACGCAGGATCGGCACGATGGTGATCTTCTTGCCCTTGATGCGCTCGACCTTCACCGGGCCGGCCCAGCCGTCGATGGTTTCCTCCAGCGTCTCCAGATCCTTGGTCGCCTCGTAGGTGAGCAGGGCGGCGACCTCGGAGGCGAGCTCGCGGAATTCCTTGGTGCTGATCCCGGCGCGGCGCATCAGGCCGAGCTTGTGGCGGATCAGTGGATGGCGGACTTCGGTGACGGGCATGAAGAGGCCTGCGCGGGAATGGGCGGCTCGCGACCGCCGTGCATGAAAAAGGGCGCGCCGTCGCCGGCGCGCCCTTCGCTTCGGCTCGCTCAGGCGGCCTCGGCGGTCTGCTTGCGCGGGCCCTTGAGCAGCGCCTGGCGCACGTGGTCGATCACCAGGTCGACCTCGGCGCTGGTCACGTTGAAGTGCGGCGTAAAGCGCAGCGAATTGGCGCCGCCATGGATCACGCCGACGCCGTGCTCGCGCATGTACTCCTCGGTCGAGTTATGCCCAAAGCACTTGAACTGCGGCGCCAGCTCGCACGAGAACAGCAGGCCGGTGCCCTGCACCTTGGTGATCAGCCCGCCCAGTTCGTCCTTGAGCTTGTTGAGCTTGGCCACGAACTCCTCGCCGCGGGCCTTGATGTTGGCACGCACCTCGTCGGTGAGCAGCGCCATCGTGGCCAGTGCCACGTCCAGCGCGCGCGGGTTGGTGGTCATGGTGTTGCCGTAGATGCCCTTGCGGTACAGGCCGGCGGTGCGGTCGCTGACCGCCAGCACCGACAGCGGGTACTGGCCGGCGTTGAGCGCCTTGGAGAAGGTCTCCATGTCCGGCGGCGGCAGGTTCTGGAAGCCCGGATAATCGACGATCGAGAGCACGCCGTGCGCGCGCAGGCCGGCCTGGATCGAGTCGACCAGCAGCAGGGTGCCGTGCGCCTCGGTCAGCTCGCGCGCGGCCTTGTAGAACTCCGGCGTCACCGCGCGGCCCGGGTCGCCTTCGCCCATCACCGGCTCCAGGAACATCGCCTCGATGAACCAGCCGTGCCTGTCGGCGTCGGCGAAGGCTGCTTCCAGCTGCGCCACGTCGTAGGGCGCCACGGTGATCAGCGTGTCCTCGTGGCGGTAGCTGGCCAGGTGCTGCTGGTAGGTCTTGCGCGAGGAATCCGAATACAGCGCCGGCTTGTCGGTGCGGCCATGGAAGGCGCCGCGCACGGACAGGCGCTTGATCGTGCGATTGGCATAGCGGCCGCCCGCATCGGTCATCAGCTTGGCGTTGACGTCGGCGATGCGGCAGGCCAGGCCCACGGCTTCGGAGCCGGAGTTCAGGCACAGGTAGTGCTTGTACGGGTTGGCGCCCCGGCTGCGGCCCAGTTCCTGGTCCATCGCGCGGGTGAAGCGCAGCTGCGAGACGCTCGGCGACATCACGTTGGCCATCACCTGCGGCCGGGACAGCGCTTCCAGGATCGCCGGCTGGTTGTGGCCGAAGCCGAGCATGCCGTAGCCGCCGTTGTCGTGCAGCACCGCGCCCTTGAGAGTCACGATCCACGGGCCGCGCGCGGCGGCAGGCAGGTACGGGTTGATCGCATCGTCCGGATAGAAGTTGACATAGCCGGCCTGGGCCTTGGCCAACTGCTCGGATTCGTCGAGCTTGAGGAAATCGCCGAACTCCCCACGCAGTTCGCGGTGCCGCGCCAGTGCCTCGTCGACCGCCTGCACCAATTCGGGCTGGCTGGCGGCCATGCGCTCGATGCTGGCGTCGTCCAGGCCAACGGTCCGCGGCTTGCCGCCGAAATCGCGCATCTCGCGCAGCTGATCGATCACACCCATGGCAGTCCTCCTCGAAGCCGGCCGGCGCCTCGGTGGCGCCGCTGGCGGTGATTGCGGGCATGCGCGGCGTCGGGCGCATGCGGTTGTGCGGACCCGCCTTGCGGCGTGAAAAGCGCGTATGGCAGGCCGGGGATAGCCCCAAGGATACCGTGCGCCCGGCTCCGCCGTAACCCCGCATGACGGCTGTCACTTGCGCCGGCTGACGCCGACCAATGTCCGCAAGACACTGGCGCGCCTAACGTTTGCGTCCATACCAAGGAGGCTCCATGGACATGCCCAACACCCCGGTTGCCCGCCTGCGCGGTGCGCTCAAGCGCTATGGCGCGCTCACCGCTGTCGACGGCTTGGATCTTGCGCTGTATCCGGGCGAACTGCTCGCCCTGCTGGGCCCCAACGGGGCCGGCAAATCTTCCGCGATCGGCCTGCTGTTGGGCCTGCAGCGGCCCGACGCCGGCGAGGTCACGCTGTTTGGCCAGGATCCGCAGCGTATCCAGCCGCGCCGCCAGATCGGCGTAATGCTGCAGAACGCCACGCTGCCACCCACCCTGCGCGTGCGCGAGCTGCTGCGCCTGACCGCCAGCTATTACGCCAACCCGCGGGTGCTGCAGGAAACGGCCGAGCTGGCCGCGGTCGAGGACCTTCTCGAGCGGCCGTACGGCAAGCTTTCCGGCGGCCAGCAGCGGCGCGTCCAGTTCGCGCTGGCGCTGTGCGGCCGGCCGCGCCTGCTGTTCCTGGACGAGCCCACCGTAGGCATGGACATCGAGGCGCGCCAGGCGCTGTGGGCGGCGATCCGCCGGCTGGTCGGCGAGGGCTGCTCGGTGCTGCTGACCACGCACTACCTGGAAGAGGCCGAGGCGCTGGCTGACCGTGTCTGCGTGATGGCCCGCGGCCGCGCCATCCATGAGGGCACGGTCGACGAGCTGCGCGCCCGCGTGGGCGTCAAGCGCATCCGCTGCATCAGCACGCTGCCGCCCGAGGCCATCGCCGAATGGCCAGAGGTGGCGGAGGTCCGCTTCGACAGCGGACGCCTGCAGCTGACCACTGCCGAAGCCGAGGTGGTGGTGCTGCGCCTGCTGCAGAACGACGCCCGGCTGCGCGAGCTGGAAGTGCAGCGCGCCGGCCTCGCCGAAGCCTTGACCGAACTGACCCGCGAGCCCGAAGCATCGTCCAGCGACCAGCGCGAGGCGGCCTGACATGAACACCCTGCTTCCCCTTGACCCGACCCTCGATGGCGAGGCGATGCCACCCGGCCGCGTGCTTGGCGCCTATCTCGCCGAAGCGCGCAGCGAATGCCTGCGCTACCTGCGCGCACCCAGCTTCATGTTGCCCATCACGCTGTTCCCCGGCATGTTCTACCTGGTCTTCGGCGTACTGATGGCCAGGGGCGGTGCCGATACCGCGCGCTACCTGCTGGCCAGCTACGCCACCTTCGGCGTGATGAGCCCGGGCCTGTTCGGCTTCGGCGTGTCGCTGGCGATGGAGCGCGATGGCGGCCTGCTCACTCTGAAACGTGCGCTGCCGATGCCGCCGGCCGCCTACCTGCTCGGCAAGATGGTGATGGCGATGGGCGCGGCCGCGTTCGTGGTGCTGCTCCTGCTGGGGCTTTCGCAGCTGGCGCACGTGACGTTGTCGCTTGTCCAGGCCGGCGCGCTGCTGGCCAGCGGCGTGCTCGGCGTGCTGCCGTTCTGCGCGCTGGGCATGTACGTCGGCTCGCTGGTGAAGGGGCAGGGCGGGCCGGGCGTGCTCAACCTGATCTACCTGCCGATGTCCTTCCTCTCCGGCCTGTGGTTTCCGCTGCCGATGCTGCCCAGGGCGCTACAGCAGATCGCCCCGGTATGGCCGAGCTACCACCTGGACCGGCTGGCGCTGGCGGCGGTCGGCATGCGCCAGGATGCCCTGCTGCCGCACGTGCTGGTGCTGCTGGGCTTCACTGCCGCCTTCCTGCTGCTGGCCGCACGACGTCTGCGCCGGTTCGGTTGAAGTAGCATGGCCGCGGTTGCGCAGCATGGATCCGGCTCGATGAATCGCCTGATTGCCTGGTTTACGCCCGAGCCCGGCTCGCGCGTCCACGAGATCATCCAGCAGGGCAGGTCGCCTCGGATGGAATCGGTGCACCTGCTGTGGTCGGCCTGGGTGTTCGTCACGCCGCTGTTCGACCGGGGATACACCTGGCGCTGGGCGCTGATCACCGCGCTCAGCTATCCGGTGTTCGTGGCGCTGTTCGCCAAGTCCATGCTGGTGTCCCGTGCTACCGCTTCGCGCTACGGCATGGGGCTGGCGATGTTCGGCATCCTGCTGGTGCCGTTCTATTCGGGCAGCGTGAGCTACTTCATCTACGGCTGCGTCTCCTGCAGCCTGAGCAGCCGCCGCCTCACGCCGTTCCTGCTGCGCCTGGTCATGCTGAACACGCTGTTCCTGCTGATCGCCTCGCAGGTGGGCTATGCGTGGCAGGCGCTGGTGGCCTTTCCGCTGATGACCTTCATCATCGGCATGGTGACGCACGTCGAGCGCATCGGGCACGAGAAGGACGCCGCGCTGAAGCTCTCGCACGACGAAGTGCGCCGGCTGGCCGCGACTGCCGAGCGCGAGCGCATCGGCCGTGACCTGCACGACCTGCTCGGCCACACGCTCTCGTTGATCACGCTCAAGCTGGAACTTTCCCGCAAGCTGTTCGACCGCGACACCGAGGCGGCGCGCCGCGAGGTACTGGAGGCGGAAAAAGTGGCCCGCCATGCACTGGCCGAGGTCCGCTGCGCGGTCACCGGCTTCCGCGCCACCGACCTGGCCGCCGAGCTGGCCTCGGCCAGGCTGTTGCTTGAATCCTCCGCCGTGCAGCTGGACTACGGCCAGCCGCCCTGCATGCCGGTCGAGATCGAGCGCGCCCTCGCCTTGGTGCTGCGCGAGGCCGCCACCAACATCGCGCGCCACGCCGGGGCGACCCAGGCCAGCGTGTCGTTCGAAACGGTCGATGGCGGGCTGTGCCTGGCAGTCGCGGACAACGGCCGCGGCGGCATCGCGGAGGAGGGCAACGGCCTGAGCGGCATGCGTGAACGCGTGCGCGGGCTCGGCGGCCGGCTGCAGATCCACTCCATGCGAGGACAAGGCACGCGCCTGCGCGTGGTGGTGCCGCTGCCGGCAGCGCTGGCGGCAGCGGCATCCGTGCCGGCCGGCACGCTGGACACGCTGCCGCAGGCCGTGGAAGCGCGCCGATGATGCGCTGGTTCACGCCGCGCCCGGACTCGCTGCTGGGGCAGCTGCGCTCGCCGCTGTACGTGCGCTGGCAGGCCGGCCTGTCGCTCTATGCGATCGTGGGGCTGTTCCAGGGGCCGCTGGCAACCGGCCATTTCAACTGGCAATGGATGGGGCCGACCCTGCTGGCCGTGCCCGTCTACCTCTACCTCTATGCGCGCGTCTACCTCGGCCCCTTGCGGCAGCTCGAGTGGCATGCCGCGGGCATCGCCGTGTTGGGCACGGCGTTGTGGTGCGTCAACACGGCCGGTTTCATCCTGCCGATGATGGCGGGAATCCTCTTGGCGTATTCGCCCTCGTGGCGGCACTGGCTCTCTGGCGTAGCCGCCATCACGCTGCTCGCCCTGGCCAAGGTCTGGCTGCTCGGCGGTGAGCTGTCGCTCGCTGCAGGCGTGGGCCTGGCCGGCCTGTTCGGCGGCTTCAGCAACGTGCTCTACATGCACAGCGCACGCCGCGATGCGGAGCTGCGCCTGTCGCAGGGCGAGGTGCGCCGGTTGGCCACGCTCGCCGAGCGCGAGCGCATCGGCCGCGACCTGCACGATCTGCTCGGCCACACGCTTTCGCTGGTGGCGCTCAAGTCCGAGCTGGCCAAGCGCCTGGCGCTGGATGAGCCGGCGCGTGCGCAGCGCGAAATGGAAGAAGTCGAACGCGTCGCGCGCCACGCGCTGACCGAGGTGCGCGCCGCCGTGACCGGCATGCGCCGCAGCGACCTGGCCGCCGAGCTGGTCTCCGCTCGGCTGATGCTGGAAGCCTCCGGCGTCGCGCTCGAGGGCGCGGTGCCCGAAGGCATGGCCTTGCCCGAGCACATCGAGGCACCGCTGGCGCTGGTCATGCGCGAGGCGATCACCAACATCCACCGCCACGCGCGCGCCACCCGCGCCAGCGTGGCCCTTTCCATTGGCGGCAAAGGGATCGACATGCAGATCGGCGACAACGGGCGTGGCGGGCTGGCCGCGCATGGCAATGGAGTGAGCGGCATGCGTGAACGCGTACGCGCGCTGGGCGGCACGCTGTCGATCGATTCACCGCCGCGCCGCGGCACCGTGCTCTCCATCCACGTGCCGCCGCCGGCCCGCGCATCTGCCGTCGCGCCGTTGCCTGCGGTCGCCGCCGGGCCAGCGCACCTGCCCGCCGCCGGCAGCGCCGCATGATCCGCGTGCTGCTGGCCGAAGACCAGGCGATGGTGCGCGGCGCGTTGTCGGCGCTGCTCAACCTGGAAAGCGACATCGAGGTGCTCGGATCTGCCGCCGACGGCGAAACCGCCTGGCGCGAGCTGCAGCGGCTCAAGCCCGACGTGCTGGTCACCGATATCGAGATGCCGGGGCTGACCGGGCTGGAACTGGCCCAGCGCATCCAGCGCCACGAACTGCCGATGAAGGTGATCATCGTCACCACCTTCGCGCGCCCGGGCTTCCTGCGCCGCGCGCTGGACGCGGGCGTGTCCGGCTACCTGCTCAAGGACGCACCCGCCGAGAACCTGGCCGAGGCGCTGCGCACCGTCCACCGTGGCGGCCGTGCGATCGACCCGCAGCTGGCGCTGGTGGCCTGGACCGAGGCCGACCCCCTCAACGACCGCGAGCGGCAGGTGCTGCGCCTGGCCGGCGAGGGTCTCTCGGCCGGGGACATCGCCACCCGGCTCAACCTTTCGCACGGCACCGTGCGCAACTACCTGTCCGAGGCGATCGGCAAGCTCGGCGCGGGCAACCGCATCGAGGCATTTCGCCTGGCGCGGCAGAAGGGCTGGCTGTAACCCTGTGGTGTGGTCGGCGTGGGGATGGGCTTCAGCCCGCCAGGGTTTGCCCGGGAGGGTGATGGGCTCAAGCCCTCCCTGTGCGCCTACCGGGCCCAGGCGGGGGCGCGTTTGTCGAGGAAGGCGCCGAGGCCTTCCTGGCCCTCGGCCGAGACCCGCAGCCGGGCGATCAGGCCGGCGTTTTCCGCATCCGCCAGGCCGGCATCCTGCGCGTCGATGCCGGCCATGCGCAGCGCCAGCTGCTTGGCTTCGCGCTGGGCCTGCGGTCCGGCCTTGGCGAGCAGCCTGAGGGTGAACTCCACCGCGTCGTCCAAACCGTCCGCGGGCACCACGCGGTGCAGCAAGCCGATGCGGCACGCCTCGGCGGCATCGAATACCTCGCCGGTGAGGAACAGCCGCCGTGCCTGGCGCACGCCGATTGCCGCGACCACGTAGGGCGAGATCACCGCCGGGACCAGCCCGAGCTTGACCTCGGTCAGGCCGAACTTGGTGCCTTCCACGCCGATGGCGATATCGCAGGCGGCGACCAAGCCCACGCCGCCGCCGTACGCTGCGCCGTTGACGCGCGCAATGGTCGGCTTGGGCAAGAACTGCAGCGTGCGTACCAGGGCGGCCAGGCGCAGCGAGTCCTCGCGATTCTCCTCTTCGCTTGCCGCCGCCATGCCCCGCATCCAGTGGAGGTCGGCGCCGGCGGAGAAACTGGCGCCGGCGCCGGTGAGGACCACGGCGCGCACGGCATCGTCGCGGCCGGCTTGCACCAGCGCGCCGGTCAACTCGGCGATGAGCGCATCGTCGAAAGCGTTGTGCACGTCGGGGCGGTTGAGCGCGATCTGGCGGACAGCGCCGCGGTCGGTGACGAGAATGGCGGACATGCGCGGGCTCCCTGCGGAAACGCAGGATTGTAGCCAGGTGCGGCAGAACGTCCGGGAGTCGGGTCCGCGCGGTGCAAACACCGCCTTTGCCGCTATAATGCGAACCATTCTTATTCCAGCGTATTCCCCGTGCGCCTTTCCGACTTGCCCAAAGGTTCGCCCGCCGTGGTCGATCGCGTGGACGACGCCCACGCCGGCGATCCCATCGCGCAGCGCCTGCGCGACCTGGGCTTCGTCGACGGCGAGCCGGTGCGCGTGGTGGCCTGCGGCCCGCTGGGCGCCGATCCGCTGCTGATCCAGATCGGCTCCACCCGCTTCGCGCTGCGGCGCGGCGAGGCGGCCCGCGTCCATCTCAAGGCGGAGGCGGCATGAGCGCCGACAGCCTGCGCATCGCCCTGGTCGGCAATCCCAACTGCGGCAAGACCGCGCTGTTCAATCTGCTCACCGGCGGACGGCAGAAGGTCGCCAACTATGCCGGCGTGACCATCGAGCGCAAGGAAGGCCGCTTCGTCGCACCGTCCGGACGCGTGCTGCAGATCCTCGACCTGCCGGGTGCGTACAGTTTCGATGCCGTCAGTCCGGACGAGCGGATCACCCGCGACGTGCTGGAGGGCAACTACCCCGGCGAGGCGCCGCCGGATCTGATCGTCTGCGTGGCCGATGCGACCAACCTGCGTCTGCACCTGCGCTTCGTGCTCGAGGTCAAGCGCCTGGGTCGCCCGGTGGTGCTGGCGCTGAACATGATGGACGCCGCGCGCCGCCGTGGCATCACCGTCGACGTGCCGGAACTCTCGCGCCGGCTGGGCCTGCCTGTGGTTGAAACCATCGCTGTCAGGCGCGGCGGAGCGCAGGCCCTGATCGGGCAGGTGGATGGCGACGTGCCGCCGGCCGCGGCCGCGCAGCCGGACGATCCGGCCAGCCGCGCGGACCTGCACGCGCAGGTCCGCGCGTTGCTGGCCGCGACCGTGGTGATGCCGCGCGCCACCGACCGGCTGGACGACGCGCTGGACCGTTGGACGTTGCACCCGGTGTTCGGCCTGGCGATCCTGGCCGTGGTGATGTTCCTGGTGTTCCAGGCGGTCTACTCGATCGGCAAGCCGATGACCGATGCCATCGGCGACGGCTTCGGCTGGCTCGGATCGCACCTGGCCGCCTGGCTCCCGGCGGGGCCGCTGCAGGGCCTGGTCACCGACGGCCTGTGCGGTGGCCTGGGTACCGTGCTCGGCTTCCTGCCCGAGATCCTGGTGCTGTTCCTGTTCATCCTCACGCTGGAGGAGTCCGGTTACCTGCCGCGCGCGGCGTTCCTGCTCGACCGGCTGATGGTCTCGGTGGGGCTGACCGGACGCTCGTTCATCCCGCTGCTGTCCAGCTTCGCCTGCGCCATTCCCGGCATCATGGGCACGCGCAGCATCACCGATCCGCGCGACCGCCTGGCGACCATCCTGGTCGCGCCGCTGATGACCTGCTCGGCGCGGCTGCCGGTGTATGCACTGCTGATCGGCGCGTTCATTCCGGCCCACCGCGTGGCCGGCGTGTTCAACCTGCAGGGCCTGGTGCTGTTCGCGCTCTACGCGGCGGGCATCGCCGGCGCCATGCTGGTGGGCTGGGTGATGAAGCGCCTGCGGCGCGACCAGGGCGAGCACGCGCTGCTGATGGAATTGCCTTCCTACCGCCTGCCCAAGGCCCGCGACGTGGCGATCGGCCTGTACGAGCGCGGCATGATCTTCCTCAAGCGGCTGACCGGCGTGATCCTGGCGCTTACCGTGCTGATGTGGGCGCTGTCCAGCTTCCCCGCGCCGCCGGCCGGCGCGAGCGGGCCGGCGATCAACTACAGCATCGCCGGCTATCTCGGCCACGGCTTCGCCCACCTGTTCAAGCCGATCGGCTTCAACTGGCAGATGAGCCTGGCGCTGATCCCCGCCTTCGCCGCGCGCGAGACCGCGGTGGCCGCGCTGGCCACGGTTTACGCAGTCGGCGGCGAGGGCGCGCTGGGCCCGGCGCTGTCCTCGCACATTCCGCTGGCCAGTGCGCTGTCGCTGCTGGTGTGGTTCGCCTATGCGCCGCAGTGCATGTCCACGCTTGCGGTGATCAAGCGCGAGACCGACTCCTGGCGCAACGTCGCGATCTCCTTCAGCTACATGTTCGTGCTGGCCTACGCCGCCTCGTTCCTCACCTACCAGATCGCGAGCGCGCTGGCATGAGCGCCGGCCTGCTGGTCCAGTACACGGTGGTCGGCCTGATCGTGCTGGCCAGCGTGGGCGTGGTGCTGCGCAAGCTCGCGCCGCAGCTGACCAGCCGCTGGCTCGCCGCCGCCTCCATCCGCCTGGCGCGCCCGGGCCGCTCGCGCCTTGCCCATGCACTCGCCGGCCGGCTGCAGCCGAGGCAGGCCAGCGGAAACTGTGCCGATGGCTGCGACACCTGCGGCGCCTGCGGACCGAAGAAACCGGCTGGCGCGAAGGCGGGCAGCGGCGAGGCGATGCCACTGAAGTTCCGCCCCCGCGGCGAATGATGCATGGCTACCTCCTTGCGACAGGAGGGATGGATCAGCAGCCGTTGGGCTCAGACGAGCTGTAACCGCACGCCAAGCGTCTCGAGCGCCTGCACGTAATCGGTGCCGAGGCTGGCATCGCTGATGATGAGATCGAGGCTGTCCAGCGGCGCGATCACCGACAGGCTGCGCTGGCCGAATTTGCTGGCGTCGAGCACGGCGACGGTCTGGCGCGAGACGCGGATCATCAGCGCGTTGAGCGAGGCTTCCAGCGGGTCGGGCGTGGTCACGCCGACGTCCGGGTCGAGCCCGTCCACGCCAAGGAACAGCCGGTCGGCCGAAAGCCGCGACAGCGCCTGCTCGGCATCGGGGCCGGCCAGCGAGTAAGAGGTCTGGCGCAGCAGCCCGCCGAGCATCATCACGCGCACGCCGGCGATGCCCGACAGTTCCAGCGCGATGTTGAGCGCGTTGGTGATCACGGTGAGCGCGTTCCAGCGCCGCTGCCGCAATTGCCGTGCGATCTCCACGGTGGTCGAGCCCGAATCGATGATGATCGTCTCGCCGTCCTGCACCAGCTTCGCGGCGGCCTCGCCGATGCGCCGCTTCTGCGCGTGGTGGCGGGTTTCCTTGATGGTCAGCGGTGTGTCCTGCGCGGCCGGGCCGGCCGGGATGGCGCCGCCGTGCGAGCGCGTGATGGTGCCCGCGCGGGCCAGCGCCTCCAGGTCCTGGCGGATGGTGACCGCCGAGATGTCGAAGCGCCGGGCCAGTTCCTCGACCGTGGCACGGCCCTTGGCCTCGACCTGCTCGACGATCAGCCGGCGGCGTTCCTCGACCAGCAACTTGGGTGGAGCGGCGGCCTTGCGGGCGGCTCCCTTTCGTCCTGCACTCATCGATCCAGTCCGAGCAGTCGTGCGGCGTTGTCGTGGTAGACCTTGCGCAGGATCGCTTCCGGCAGGCCGAGCCCGTAGATCGACCAACGCCCCTGCGGCGGCACGGCCGCCGGCGCATAGTCGAAGTATTCGTCCTCGGTTTCAAGGAAGCGGTAGTAGATCTCGTAGAGCGCGTCGCCCAGCAACTGTTGCGGCACGTCGTCGCCCCAGGGGGAGGGCACCGCGTCGGTGCCGAACAGGATGCGGTCCTGGTAGCGCTCGAAGAAATCGCGGCTTCGGCGCGGCTGGCGGCCGAGCTCGCCGATGCGCGCGCTGATGTCGACCATCACGTTGGGGAAGCGCTTCAGGCACGCCTCGATGGCGTCGAGGTCCTCGGCCTGGCTGCCCACGTGCATCAGCACGAAGGTGGCGCGCGGGTGGCGCGCGATCACGCGGTCGCGTGCGGCGATGAGCTGTTCGTGGCTGGGGAACTCCGGGCCGTAGAACGACCAGTCCGGGTGTTTCGCCAGTTCCTCGTAGCGCTCGTTGTGGCGGTCGGTCGGCAGGAAGAACGCCAGCGGATCGGCCGTGTGCATGAACACCGGCAGGCCGAGCGAGGCGCAGGTTTCCCACATCGGGTCGAAGCGGGCATCGTCCACGCCGACGAGGGCGCCTTCGTCAATGCGCTCGCGCAGGTACAGGCCCAGCGTCTTGAGCAACTTCAGTCCGCGCGCACCGGCGCGGTGCGCGTGCATGAGCGCCTCGGCCTGCAGGCGCGGGTAGTCCGGCTGGTCGAACAGGCCGAACGAGGGCTCGGTCATGGTCAGGAATCGCCCGGGCGCCACACGGTCGAAGCGGGCGATGGTTGCCTCCAGTCCCAGGCCCACGCCACCGGTCAGGTTGACCATCGCGCGGATACCCTTGCGCTCCATCAGCGGCAGCAGCGCGGCCGGGTCGGTGAAAAACGTCATCGCCTCGCCCACCGGCACCGCACCGCGCACCTCGCGCATCCACGACAGGTGCGTATGCACGTCGATCACCGGGAAGCGCGGGCGCTCGATGCGCGTGACCGGCACCCGCAGCACGCTGCGCGGCGCGTAGTCCACCAATGGCAGCTCGAGCTTGTCCGCGTCCGGCGCGGTGGCGAGCAGGTGCTTGCCACCGCGCCTGCCGGCGCCGCCGCGCGGGGCGGCGCGGAACAGCAGCCGCAGAAGCGGTGGCGCGGCGGGGTAGGGAGATCGCGTTCGTCCGTCATCCGAAGGCTCAGCGCGGGTAGCGCCGCATGATCTCATGCACCTGCCGCACCAGCGCCACCGCCTGGTCGAACGGGCGCAGCCACATGTTGCGGCCGAACATCACGCCATTGGCGCCGGACTGCATGTAGAACTCGACCTTGCGCAGCACGGCATCGTCGTCGTCATTCTTCTCGCCGCCGGAGAACAACACCATCGTGCGGCCGGCCGAGCGCACCACGCGGGCCGAGCGTGCCGCGGCGTCCTCGTCCAACGTGTCGTAGGGCGCCGGCGACTTGCCGCGTTCGGCGACCGGCTCGTGCAGCTTGACGATGTCGGCGCCCAGCTCCAGCGCCACGCGCGCGGCGTAGTCCTGCGCGTAGAGGCTGTTCTTGCCGCCCTTGGCCTCGATCGCCGCGCCGCGCGGATACGACCACATCACCAGCGGCATGCCATAGCGCTCGCAGTCGCGGCGCACCTGCTCGAACTGGCGGATTTCGTCGTGCTGGCGGGGTGAGCCCACGTACATCGTGTAACCGACCGCATCGGCGCCCAGCCGCACAGCGTCCTCGACGGAGGCGAACAGCGGCGAGGTGGCCTCGGCGTCGCTGGGGATGTTGGTCTTGCCGTTGAGCTTGAGGATCAGCGGCACGCGCCCGGCGTGGCGGCCCATGTACTTCTCGGCCAGGCCGATGCCCAGCGCGATGGCGGAAAAGCCGCCGGCCTCGGCCAGCTCGAACTGGTAGCTGGGGTCGAGCGCCGGCGGGTGGGGAAAGAAGTCGGTGGGCCCGTGTTCCAGGCCCTGGTCCAGCGGCAGCACCAGCAGCGTGCCGTTGCGCGGGCCGTGGCCGTACAGCATCCGCCACAGGCGCGTGCGCTTGCCGTGCGACAGGCTCAGCGAGTCCAGGATCGAGGGGCTGGCAGGATCGGCTTGCAAGTTGTCTTTCATTTCGAATACCTTTGGATGAAAGTTTCGATATCTTTCGTTCGCCACCATCTTTCCTCAGACGCCCATGCCTGTCAAACCTTCCGTTCTTCCTCCTGCGCTGGCGCAACTGAAGTCCGCCACCGATGCCGAGCAGGCCCGGCGCGGCTATGCGCACACGCTGCGCGAGATCCTGCAGCAACCGCAGAGCTGGGGTGGCACCGCCGCCAGGCTGGCCGGCGAGGCGGTCGCGGCGATGCTGCGCGAGCTGCTCGCCGCGCGCCCGGCGCATGTCGTGTTCACCGGCTCGGGCAGCTCGCTCTACGTCGGCGAGTGCCTGGCGCCGGTGCTGCAGGCGGCGCTCGGCGTGCCGTGCCTGGCGATCGCCGCGGGCACACTGCTGACCTCGCGCCGCGGCGTGCTGCCGCCGGGGCGCGGCTTGCTGGTGTCGATCGCGCGCTCGGGCGACAGTCCCGAGAGCACCGGCGTGGTCGACCAGGTGCTGGCGGCCGAGCCGGGCTACGCGCACCTGGCCATCACCTGCAACGCGCAGGGCCAGCTCGCCACGCGGTATCGCGACGAGCCGCGCATGCACGTGCTGCTGCTGGACGAGGCCACCAACGATCGCAGCCTGGTGATGACCAGCAGCTTCACCAACCTGCTGCTGGCCGGCAGCGGCCTGCGCCACGTCGGCTCGGGCGATCCCGATCCGCGCCTGGCCGAGGCGGCGGCGTCGATTGCCGGCGCGCTCCTCGAACGCCACGGCGATGCGCTCGCCGCCATCGCGCAGCATCCCGTCGACGGCGTGGCGTACCTGGGCAGCGGCGCGGCTTCCGGCGCCGCGCGCGAATCGGCGCTGAAGATGCTGGAGATGTCCGGCGGCGCCGTTCGCACGCTGCCGGAAACCTTCCTGGGCCTGCGCCATGGGCCGATGTCCTGGCTGGACGAGGACAGCCTGGTGGTCGCCTTCCTCGCCGCCGAACCGAGCGTGCGCGGCTACGAGTACGACCTGCTGCGCGAGCTGACCCGCAAGGGCCTGGGCGGACGGCGCATTGTCGTGGGCGAATCGATTCCCGCCGACGTCCTCGGCGTGCACGGCCTGGGCGTCGAGCTGCCCGGGCTGTACGCGCTCGAGGAGGCGCAGCAACTGATGGTCCACGTGATGGTGGGGCAGCTGCTGGCCTTCTTCCGCTGCCTGGCGCTGGAGCAGAAGCCGGATGCGCCCTCGCAGGGCGTACTCACCCGCGTGGTCGAGGCGTTCGCCATCCACGGCACGGAAGCGGGCCGATGAAACCCGTCCTGGTCGCCGGCGAGATCAACGCCGACCTGGTGTTCTCCGGCTGCAGCTCGCTGCCTGCCTTCGGCCGCGAAGTGCTGGCGGAAGGCTTCCAGCAGGGCCCGGGCAGTTCCTCGATGATCTGCGCGATGGGCCTGGCGCGGCTGGGCGAGGCGGTGCTGTTCGCCGGCGTCGCGGGGCAGGACGGCTGGGGCGGCTATTGCGTGGCCGCGTTGCGCGAAGCCGGGATCGACGTCGCTGCCGTGCAGTTGCGGCCAGACCTGCGCACGGGCCTGACCGTGGCGCTTTCGGCCGCGCACGACCGCGCGCTGGTCACCTACCCCGGCGCGATCGCGGCGCTGCGTGCGGACGACATCCCCGACGCGCTGCTGGCCCGTGCCGGCCACCTGCACGTGTCCTCCTATTATCTGCAGGACGCGTTGCGTCCCGGCCTTCGCAGCCTGCTCGAGCGTGCACGCGCGCTGGGCCTCGGCATCTCGCTCGACCCCGGCTTCGATCCGCAGGAGGCGTGGGGCGAGACGCTGGTCGAAATGCTGCCGCTGGTGGACGTGTTCCTGCCGAACGCGCTGGAGGCCTGCGCAATCAGCGGCGCGCCCTCGCCGGAAGCGGCGCTCGAGGTCTTCGCCAACGGCCGCACGCGCACCGTCGTCAAGCGCGGCGGCGAGGGCTGCATCACGCTCGACGACGACGGCCGGATGCTCGCGGTGCCGGCCTTTGCCGTCGGCGCGCTCGACAGCACCGGCGCCGGGGATTCCTTCGACGCGGGATTCCTTTACGCCTGGCGCCGCCGCCTGCCGCTGCGCGATTGCCTGCGCTGGGGCGCGGCCTGCGGCGCGCTGTCCACGCGCGGCATCGGCGGTACCGCCACGCAGGCGGGCGTGGCCGATGTCGAACGCCTGCTGGCCGACCAGCCATGATCACCGTCGCCGGCTTCAACACCGCGATCGACCACCTGTTCACGGTGGACGCGCTGGTGCCCGGCACCGTGCAGCGCGCGGCACAGGCCGAGCCGTATCCGGGCGGCAAGGGTCTGCACGTGGCGCAGACCGTGGCCGCGCTGGGCGAGCGGGTGCAGCTGGTCGGTCTGGTCGATGCCGCGCACCGCAACCTCGTCGCGCGGCGCATGGCCGAGCGCGGCGTGCTGTTCCACGGCATCGAGATCGAGCAGCCGATGCGCAGCTGCATCGCGGTGCGCGAGCGTGCCGGACGCGTCACCGAGATCCTCGGCCCTGGCCCGGAACTCGGGCCGGCCGAGCGCGAAGAACTGCTGCGCGCGTGGTGGCACTGCGCCGAGGAAAGCGTGTTGCTGGTGCTCTCCGGCAGCCTGCCGCGCGGCTTCGATGCGGATGCCTACGCGTCGATGGTGCGCCAGGCTGCCGGCCGGCCCTGCCTGGTCGACGCCAGCGGCGAAGTGTTGCGCCACGCCGCCGGTTCGGGCGCGTTCCTGCTCAAGCCCAACCGCGACGAAGCCACCGAGCTGGCCGGCCGGCCGGTGCGCACGCCGGAGGACGCCGCCGCCCTGGCACGTGCGCTGCACGCGCAGGGCATCGTGCTGCCGGTGGTGACACTCGGCGCCGAAGGCGCGGTTGGCTTCGACGGCCGCTCCGTGTGGCATGCCTCGGTGACGCTGGAGCGCAGCGCCAACGTGGTCGGCTCCGGCGACTGCCTGCTCGCCGGTCTGGCCGTCGCGCTCAAGCGCGGCGAGCCGATGGCGGAGGCGCTGCGGCTGGGCGTGGCCTGTGGCGCCGCCAACGCGATGGACGAGGAAACCGGATACGTGCGGCGAGAGCGCGTACTCGCGCTGCAACCGCAGGTGCAGGTCAGGCGGATGGACAGCTAACGACACGACGCCGCGGAAGGCTCCGCGGCCATTCCAGTATCCCGCGCGCCAGGGGGGAACGCCGGCCGCGGCCACCACACACAAGCGAGGGTGACATGAGCGGAGCAACGGTGGGGAACCGCCGCAGCAGGGTGCGGCGTAATTTGTTGGCGATGGGCCTGATGGCGGCACTGGGCAGCAGCCCACTGCTGGCCCAGTCGATCACCGGCGGCCTGTACGGCAGCGAGCCGGCCGGCAAGGCGGCCACGATCAGCGTGGCCAACCCGGCGACCGGCTACCACAAGACGCTCCAGGCCGGCGCCGACGGGCGCTACAGCCTGGCCGGCCTCAATCCGGGGCGCTACACGGTGACGGTCGAGGAGGGCGGCAGCGTCATCGGCACGCGCACGGTGACCGTGACCGCCAACGTGCAGACGCCCGTGCCGGCGCTGACCACGGCGGCCGCCGCGACGGCGGGCGTGCATGCCACCGAACTGGGCGCCGTGCAGGTCGATGCCGCCGCGCTGCGGCAGGACGTCATCCCGATCGACGTCAGCACGCCGGAGTTCTCCAACAGCTACGACATGAGCGTGGTCAACCAGCTGCCGACCGGGCGCGGGCCGGAGAGCATCGCGCTGCTCAGCTCCAAGGTGCGCTACGACAACCAGACCACCGACCTGATCCAGATGGGCGGCGCCAGTCCGGCGGAGAACCGCTACTACTACAACGAGTTCGACAGCACCTACGACTACCAGGGCCTGGGCGCGACCTACCTGCCGGCCGAGGCGGTGCAGTCGACCCAGGTGCTCAGCAGCAACGCCGGGGTGACCTGGACCAGCACCACCGGTGGCCTGATGGCCTCCACCGTGCGCCAAGGCAGCAACCGCTTCAAGGCCGGCTATTCGCTGTACTTCACGCCGGCGACGTCGTGGTTCAACCCGCGTGCGCGCGACTCGCTCACCGCGCAGGGCGACTACTACCGGTTCAACTCCGCCAACACGCACAGCGCCAACGTGACTGGCCAGTACCTGTGGGCGTCCGGCGCGCTGGTGAAGAACCGGTTGTTCTTCTTCGCGATGCTCGGCAATGCACCGGACAACACCAGCCTCAGCAACTCGCAGACGCTGCAGACCCGCACAGCCCGACGCGACAAGAACGGCCTGCTCAACCTCACCTGGAACATCAACGCCGACCAGTCGCTCAACGTGGTCGGCTACCGCGACTGGAAGAACACCTTCAACAACCAGTATTCGCTCGAGCGCGACTACGATCCGTCCTCGGTCGGCCCGTACTACGGCTGGACCTCCGAGCAGGTGAAGAACCAGTTCCTGATCGGCAACTACCACTGGCAGATCAACGAGGACATGAGCCTGCGGCTGATGGGCGGCTACCTGAGCCAGTCCTCGCTCAAGCCCACCTCGACCAGCGGCAGCGGCCTGCCGTACGTGGGCGAGGTCGATCCGGTCACCCAGGTGCGGCGCAACATCGGCCTGACCACCAACAGTACGCAGCTGTTCCCGTTCGACTACTGGCGCCGCGGCTTCAAGGGCGACTTCACCTGGCAGCTGGGCGACCACCGCATCACCGTCGGCGGCGAGCACTACAAGCACTACATCAACAACGTCAGCACCACCACCGAGGGCGGCGACTGGACCTACCACGACGAGCCGGGGACGATCCTGCCCAACGGCGCGACCGCGCCGGCGGACGGCCGCTACGTCGACCAGTATTTCGTCAGCACCGGCGGCCCGTTCTTCACGGTCAACAAGGCCGCCTACCTGGAGGACTACTGGCAGGCGAGCGATCGCTGGGTGGTCTATGCGGGCGCGCGCTACGACACCTTCATCAACAAGAACGTCAACGGCCAGAACTTCTTCCACCTGCCGCTGTTCTCGCCGCGCTTGGGCGTGGCCTGGGACGTCTACGGCGACAGCACCATGAAGATCGGCGCCAACGCCGGCAAGTACACCATCCCGATTCCCTCCAGCGTCAACAACGGTGCGGCCGGCGCGGTGACCATGTGGCATCGCTACTACACCTACACCGGCCGCGATCCTTCCACGCAGGCACCGCAGGGACTGAACCAGATCGGCCCGCAGGAAACGCTGATCAACGGCCAGGCACCGAGCGCGTACAACGTGGCGACCTCCGACATCAAGGCGCCCTACCAGTACGAGTTCCAGGTCTACCTGCAGAAGACCCTCGGCCAGAGCTGGTCGTCGCTGGTGGAAGTGGGCTACTCCTCGCTCAAGCGTGCCATCGAGGACACCTGCTACACCCAGGGCATCACCGACTACGCGCAGGCCAACGGCTATCCGGGATACGAGGATTCCAGCGGCTGCCCGATGATCAACCCGGGCGTGGCGCAGACCTTCGTGCGCGACTACAACGGCGACGGCAAGGAGGAGGCGCTGACCCTGCCGGGCAGCGTGTTCGGTCCGCCACCCAGCCGCAAGTACGTGCACCTGACCGTGGAGCTTTCGCACGCGCGCAACGACCAGGAGCCGTACTTCCTCGACCTGAGTTACACCTGGGCGCACCTGTACGGCAACTACGACGGCCTGCTCAATCTCGGCACGCGCACCAACGGTGGCCCGTCCGAACAGATCTACTGGGACTTCCCCGGCCTGATGGAACACGGCAACGGCAACCTGGCCGGCGACGTGCGCCACAGTGTCAAGCTCAACGGCGTGTACTACTTCACCAACGGCCTGCGCGTGGGCAGCACGCTGGACCTGTCCACCGGCACCCCGCAGAGTTGCATGGGCACCTATCCGGACATCAACAACCCGGCCGAACAGTACGGCGCGGCCAGCCATTTCTGCGACAACGTACCCTCGCCACTGGGCAGCGCCGGACGCATGCCGTTCTTCGCGCAATGGAACGTGGGCGTGGGCTACGACTGGCAGATCAACCAGGACAATTTCCTGAGCCTCGACCTGCAGGTGCAGAACCTGACCAACCGCGAGGGCCGGATCGACGCCAACCAGCGCTACGACACCGGCGGCTTCCAGTCCGACGGGCAGCCGATCCCCAATCCCAGCTACAACGCCAGCGTGTGGCAGGCGCCGCGGACGACCTCGCTGGTCGTGCGCTACACCTTCCAGTAACCACTACCCGGGCGGCGCTCGAGCGCCGCCCGGCTCGCGCCGCGCAGGCGGCGACACAGGAGATATCGATGGCTGTACATCCTGCTCCAACGAGCTCCGGGCATCGCCCGTTGCGATGCCTGCTGGCCGGCGCGATCGCCTGCGCGGTCGCCGTTGCCGTTCCGGCACATGCGAATGCGCGGACGACGTTCGGCAACCAGGCGATCTCGGTGCAGTGGCAACAGGCGGACGGCCACCTGGATGGGATGCAGGTGACCGATCACATCAACCACCGCGACATCGCGGTCACGGCGCCGTTCCTGATCACCTTCCGCGACGGCAGCAAGCTCGGTCCGGCCCAGCTTGAGCTGTCCTCGAAGGTACGCGAGATGCCGCTCACCGCCGATCCAAAGGCATCACGCGCGGCGGAGCGGCTGCCCGGCAAGGCCGCGGAAGGGACGTTTGTCGACGCCGGCGGCCGCCTGCGCATCGACTGGCGCTGGGTGCAGCGGCAGGGCTCGGACTACCTGCGCGAAATCGTCACCATCACCGCGCTCAAGCAGGACGAGGACATCGCCCGCGTCGACCTCCTCCAGGCGAAGGCGAACGACGTCGAGGTGGCGGGCTCGGTGCCTGGGTCGCCGGTGGTAGCCGGGCCGGACTACTTCGGCTTCGAGCACCCGCTCTCGTCCAGCAATGCCTGGGGCGACCGCGTGCAGCTGTGGATCGAGCGCGGCCTGCCGCTGCCCAAGGGGCAGTCGATGACCTACTCGGCGGTGGTCGGCGCCACCCATGGCAACCAGCTGCGGCGCGATTTCCTTGCCTACGTCGAACGCGAGCGTGCGCATCCATACCGTACCTTCCTGCACTACAACTCCTGGTACGACATCGGCTACTTCACGCCCTACACCCAGGCGCAGGCGCTCGACCGCATCCACGCCTTCGGCGAGGAGCTCACCGTCAAGCGCGGGGTCAAGCTCGACTCGTTCCTGTTCGACGACGGCTGGGACGACCGCAGCGGCAGCTGGAACTTCAGCAAGGACTTTCCGCACGGCTTCCTTCCGCTGCGCGACGCGGCGGCGAAGTACGGCGCCGCGCCGGGCATGTGGCTCTCGCCCTGGGGCGGCTACGGCCCGCCCAAGGAGGAGCGGGTGAAGAACGGGCGCGCGCACGGCTACGAGATCATCGACGGCGGCCTGGCGCTGTCCGGCCCGAAGTACTACCAGCGCTTCCACGACGTGACCATGGACCTGGTGCTGCACCAGGGCATCAACCAGTTCAAGTTCGACGGCACCGGCAACGCCGACAAGGTGTTTCCGGGCAGCCGCTTCGCCAGCGACTTCGACGCGGCGATCCAGCTGATCGAGGACCTGCGCAAGGCCAAGCCGGACCTGTTCATCAACCTCACCACCGGCACCCAGGCCTCACCGTTCTGGCTGCGCTATGCCGATTCGATCTGGCGCGACGGCGAGGACGACTGGCACGCCGGCGTCGGCACCGAGCGCGAGCGCTGGATCACCTACCGCGACCGCGAGACCTACCGCAACATCGTGGAGAAGGGGCCGCTGTTCCCGCTCAACTCGTTGATGCTCCACGGCATCATCTACGCCAAGGAGAACAAGCGCCTCAACACCGACCCCGGACACGACTTCGGCAACGAGGTGCACTCCTACTTCGGCAGTGGCACCCAATTGCAGGAGCTCTACATCACCCCGTCGCTGCTCTCGCCAGCCGACTGGGACGTGCTGGCCGAGGCGGCGAAGTGGTCGCGCGCCAACGCGCAGGTGCTCAAGGACACGCACTGGATCGGCGGCGATCCCGGGCGGCTGGACGTGTACGGATGGGCATCGTGGACGCCGGCCAAGGCGATCCTCACCCTGCGCAACCCCAGCGACAAGCCGCAGCAGGCGGTGATCGACCTGGGCCGGCAGCTGGAGCTGCCGACAGGCGCGGTGCGCCGCTTCCGGGCGCACAGCCCCTGGCGGGCGGACGCGGCGCAACCGGCGCGGGAGCTGGACGCGGACCGGCCGCAGACGATCGAGCTGGCCCCGTTCCAGGTGCTGACGCTTGAACTGACGCCCCAGCGTTGACCACTATCGGGATGAAGCACCACCTTCATCCCGGAGTGCACGTGATGGCGCATCGCTCGCGGATCCGCTGGCTGTTCGCCGTGCTGGCGTGGCTCGGCGCCGGCGCGCCGGTGCCGGCCGCGCCGGCGTTCGACACCGCGCCGGCGCGCGCTGCGCTGCAGCGCCTGCTGCCGCACCATCAATCGCAACTCGCCCTGGTCGCGCTGCAACGAACGGACGCGGACCGCTTCCGCATCAGCGGCACGCCAGGCCACATCGTGGTGGAGGGCACCTCGCCGGCCGTACAGCTGGCCGGCGTGGAGACCTACCTGGAGCAAGTGGCGCACGTAAGCATCGGCTGGCCGGGCGACAGCCTCGCGCGGCTGCCGGCAGTCCTGCCGGCACCGGCCTCGCCGATCGAACGGCGCGCGGTAGTGCCGGATCGCTACTCGCTCAATGACACCGACGACGGCTACTCCAACGCCTACCTCGACTGGGCCGCCTGGGAACGCAAGATCGACCGGCTGGCGCTGCACGGCATCGACGAGGTGTTCATGCCGGTCGGCACGGAGGAGGCCTACCGGCGCACCTTCCGCGCCTTCGGCTATGGCGATGCCGACATCCGCGCCTGGATCCCGGCTGCGGCGCACCAGCCGTGGTGGCTGCTGCAGAACATGTCCGGCTTCGATGCGCCGCTGTCGCCGCGCCAGTTCGCGCGCCGTACCGCCCTGGCGCAGAAGATCGTCGCGCGCCTGCGCGAGCTGGGTATGGCGCCGGTGTTTCCCGGCTACTTCGGCACCGTGCCCCCGAGCTTCGCAGCGAAGCATCCCGGCGCGAAGGTGGTGCCGCAGGGTTCATGGGTGGGCTTCGAACGGCCGGATTGGCTCGACCCCCGCGACCCGCTGTACGCCCGTGTGGCCGCCACGTTCTACCGCGAGCAGCGCGCGCTGCTCGGCAACGCCACGATGTACAAGATGGACCTGCTGCATGAAGGCGGCCGTGCCGGGGACGTGCCGGTGGAGGCCGCGGCGCACCAGGTGATGGCGGCGCTGCAGGCCGCGCATCCGGGCGCCCGCTGGGTGATGCTGGGCTGGCAGCACAACCCGCTGCCGGCCGTGATCGATGCGCTGGACCATCGCCGCGTGCTGATCGTCGACGGCCTGTCCGACCGCTACGACGGCCTGGACCGGGAACGGGACTGGCACGGCACGCCCTATGCCTTCGGCAGCATCCCCAACTTCGGCGGCCACAGCACGCTGGGCGCCAATGCCGGCGTGTGGCTCGAGCGCTACGCGCAGTGGCGGAACAAGCCCGGCAGCCGCCTGCGCGGCATCGCCTGGATGCCCGAGGGCAGCGGCTACGATCCGGCGGCCTTCGCCCTGTTCACCGCGCTGGCCTGGGAGCCGGTGCCACGCGATGCGTCGGCGTGGTTCGCCTCTTACGCCACCTATCGCTACGGCGGCGCCGATGCGCATGCCGCCGTAGCTTGGCGCATCCTCGGACAGACCGCCTATGCGATGCCTTCGGGCGAATGGTCCGAACCGCAGGACAGCCTGTTCAATGCCAGGCCCTCGCTCGACGTCGCCACCGCGGCGACCTGGTCACCGCCGTCGATGCGCTACGACGCCGGCCGTCTCGCCCAGGCCACCTGCGAACTGCTGCAGGTGGCACCGCCGCTGCGCCACACCAGTGCGTACCGCTACGACCTGGTGGACGTCGCGCGGCAGGCCTTGGGCAACCATGCCCGTGTGTTGCTGCCCGGGCTCAAGACCGCTTACGTGTCGAAGGATGCCGCGCGCTTCCATGCGCTCTCGACGCAGTGGCTTGGCGAGATGGAACTGCTCGATCGCCTGCTCGCCAGCGACCCGCATTTCCTGCTTGGCGGTTGGCTGGCACCCGCACGCGCCGCGGCGGGCAATGCGGCGGAAGCGGCGCAGTTCGAATACGACCAACGCTCGATCCTCGCCGCCTGGGGCAACCGCAGTGGTGCCGACCGGGGCGGCCTGCACGACTACGCCAATCGCCAGCTCGCCGGCCTGGTCAGCGGCCTGTACGAGGCGCGCTGGCGCCGCTACTTCGCCACGCTGGAACAGTCTCTGGCCAGCGGCAAGCCGCCGGCGAAAATCGACTGGTTCGCGATGGAACACGCCTGGGCGCGTTCGCGTGAAGCCGAACCCGTCGTGCCGCAAGGTGACCCATGGCAGCTGGCTTCCGAGGTGGCGCAGCGACTGGCGATCTGCCGGCCATGAACCATGCGTCGGCCGTACCGGCAAACCGCGAATTGCAACCGCCTCCGCTGTGCATGGTAATCCTATGCAACGACGAACCTTCCTGCGCCTGAGCGTCCTGGCGCCCCTGGTCGCCGCTTCCACACGGCGCCTGGAATGCATGCCCGCCGTGGCATCGGCGACGCCCGTTCCGGATGGCCGGCCGCACCGCTTCACGCTGGGCCGGGGCCAATTCCTGCTGGACGGTCGACCCTTCCAGGTCCGCAGCGGCGAGCTGCATCCAGTGCGCATTCCGGCCGCGTACTGGCGCCACCGCATCCGCATGGCCAAGGCGATGGGCCTGAACACGATCGCCCTCTACCTGATGTGGAACGCGCTGGAGCGCGCGCCCGGCCGGTTCGATTTCCACGGGCGCAACGACATCGCCCGCTTCATCGGGCTGTGTGCGGAAGAGGGCATGTGGGTGTACCTGCGCCCGGGGCCCTACGTCTGCGCCGAATGGGACTTCGGCGGCCTGCCGCCCTGGCTGTTGCGCGAACCGGACATCCGCGTGCGCGATCGCCACGATCGCCGCTACATGGATGCGGTCGCGCGCTACCTGGACGCCGTCGCACCGCGGATGGCGCCGCTGATGGCAGCCAACGGCGGTCCCATCCTGATGGTGCAGGTGGAGAACGAGTACGCCTCGTTCGGCAAGGACCGCGAGTACCTCGAAACCTTTCGTCGCATGTGGATCGAGCGAGGCATCGAAGGGCCGTTTTCGGTCTCCGATGGGCTGGGCCAGATCCGCGAGGCGCACACCTACCTGGAAGGCGCCGCCTTGGGTCTCGACGGCGATACCGATTTCGCCGGGGGGCAGGCCATCGCGGGCGAGGCGCCGGTCTGGGTCGGCGAAGGCTATCCGGGCTGGCTCACGCACTGGGGCGAGCCGGACTTCCAGCGCGGCGACTACCTGTCGACGCTGCAGCGCCTGCTCGCCGACGGACGCTCGTTCAACCTGTACGTGGTGCATGGCGGCACCAATTTCGGCTTCGGCGCCGGCGCCAACGCGAAGGGCGACGGCAGCGACTTCCAGCCGGTGATCACCAGCTACGACTACGGCGCGCCGATCGACGAACGGGGCGCGCCGACCGCCGATTACCATCATTTCCGCAGCGCGATCGGTGCGGCGCTCGGCCGTCGACCGCCGGCACTGCCGGCCGCACCGGCGGGCATGCGCTTTGCGGACCTGACGCCCGAACCGATCGCATCGCTATGGGATGCCTTGCCTGCGCCGGTCGCCACCGAAAGGCCGCAGTCGATGGAGAGCTTGCTTGGCCAGGTGCACGGACTGGCCCTGTACCGCACGCACATCGGGGTCCCGCACGGCGGGCGCCTGCGGCTGGAAGGGGTGAACGACTACGCGACCGTGTTCCTCGATGGACGTTACCTGGAACACGTGTCGCGGTTGCGCCACGCCGGCCTGCACAGCGATGGTCACATCGCGTTGCCCCCCACGACGGCCAGGGCGACGCTCGACGTGCTCGTCGACACCTTCGGCCACGTCGGCTATGGCGCTTTCATGCAGGACCGCAAGGGTCTGCTCGGCGAAGCCTGGCTCGACGACCGCCCGCTGCGCGGCTGGCAGGTCCACGGCCTGCCGCTGGACGAGGCCCACCTGGCGCGCGTGCGCACGGCCACGGCGTCGACCGCGCGGCCAGGCCGCTTCTTCCGTGCCCGGGCGAGGCTGGGCCGCGTGGGCGACACCTACCTGGACATGCGCGAGTGGGGCAAGGGTTACCTGTGGGTCAACGGCCGGCTGCTCGGCCGCTACTGGCACGTCGGTCCGCAGCAGCGCCTGTTCTGCCCGGGCTGCTGGTTGCGCGAGGGCGACAACGAGCTGCTGGTGCTCGACCTGCATCGCACGCAGGCTGCAGCCATCCACGGCGCCGAGCGGCTGCAGGGCTGAGCTTCCGGCCGGGACAACCCTTGTCGGAAACCTCGTCACCGTTCGCGCTGAGCGTAGTCGGCAGGGCGAAGTCGAACCGCTGCGCAGTCGAGTGGAGCTACATGCGGAACACGCCGTAGCGCTGCGGCTCGATCGGTGCGTTCATCGACGCGGAGATCGCCAGCCCCAGCACGCGCCGCGTGTCGGCCGGATCGATGATGCCGTCGTCCCACAGCCGCGCGCTGGCGTAATAGGGATGGCCCTGGCGCTCGTACTGCTCACGGATCGGTGTCTTGAAGGCGTCCTCGTCCTCCGCGCTCCAGGTCTTGCCGGTCGCTTCCAGGCCATCGCGCTTGACCGTGGCCAGCACGCTGGCGGCCTGCTCGCCGCCCATCACGCTGATGCGCGCGTTCGGCCACATCCACAGGAAGCGCGCGCCATAGGCACGCCCGCACATGGCGTAGTTGCCGGCGCCGAAGCTGCCGCCGATCACCACGGTGAACTTGGGCACGTGCGAGCAGGCCACGGCGGTGACCATCTTGGCCCCGTCCTTGGCGATGCCCGCCTGCTCGTACTTCTTGCCGACCATGAAGCCGGTGATGTTCTGCAGGAACACCAGCGGCACGTTGCGCTGGTTGCACAGCTCGATGAAGTGCGCGCCCTTGAGCGCGCTCTCGGCGAACAGGATGCCGTTGTTGGCGACGATGCCCACCGGATAGCCGTGGATGTGGGCGAAGCCGGTGACCAGCGTCTTGCCGTAGCGCGCCTTGAACTCGTGGAATTCCGACCCGTCGACGATGCGCGCGATCACCTCGCGGATGTCGAACGGCCGGCGGGTGTCCTGCGGGATCACGCCGTAGAGCTCCTCGGCCGGATACTTCGGTTCGACCGGGGCCTGCAGCGCCAGTGGCATCGTCTTTTTGCGGTTCAGGCTCGCCACCACGTCGCGGGCAATGGCGAGCGCGTGCGTGTCGTTCTCCGCGAAATGGTCGGCCACGCCCGAGATGGAGGTATGGACGTCCGCGCCGCCCAGCGTCTCGGCATCCACGACCTCGCCCGTGGCCGCCTTTACCAGCGGTGGGCCGCCCAGGAAGATCGTGCCCTGTTCGCGCACGATGATGGTCTCGTCGCTCATCGCCGGCACGTAGGCGCCGCCGGCGGTACAGCTGCCCATCACCACCGCGATCTGCGGGATGTTCAGCGCGCTCATGCGCGCCTGGTTGTAGAAAATCCGGCCGAAATGCTCCTTGTCCGGGAATACCTCGTCCTGCAACGGCAGGAAGGCGCCACCGGAGTCGACCAGGTAGATGCAGGGCAGCCGGTTCTCCAGCGCCACTTCCTGCGCGCGCAGGTGCTTCTTCACGGTCATCGGGAAATAGGTACCGCCCTTGACCGTCGCATCGTTGGCGACCACCACCACCTCGATGCCATGGACGCGGCCGATGCCGGTGATGATGCCGGCCGCGGGCGCGGCATCCTCGTACATGCCGTGTGCGGCCAGCGGCGAGAGCTCCAGGAAGGGCGAGCCGGGATCGAGCAGCGCGCGGACGCGCTCTCGCGGCAACAGCTTGCCGCGCGCGGTGTGCTTGTCGCGGGCCCTGGCGCCGCCACCTTCGGCGTTGCGCGCCAGCTGCGTCCTCAGGTCGTCGACCAGCGCGCGCAGCGCGGTGCTGGAGGTCTGGAAATCGGGCGAACGGGGGTCGATCTGCGAGGTGATCATGCTCATGCGGCGGGGCTCACAAGTCTGCTTCGTCCGGCAAGCGCGGATGCGGTCGCGCCAGCGAAACGAAGGATGATAACCGGCGATCGCGTGCAAGGTTGTATTTCGGCAGCAACCGTCCCGGCGACGATGTGGCTGCCAATAGCGCGGCATCGGGCATGTATGGTTTCCGGTGTGCAGGGCGTTTTCGCCGGACATAAAAAAACCGGCCGCAAGCGGCCGGTTTTTTTTCGAACGGACGAAACGAGGATCAGTGACCCTTGTTCTTGTCGTCGGCAGCATCCTTGGCATTGCCAGCAGCGTCCTTCGCAGCGTCGGCAGCCTTGTCGGCCTGGTCGGCGGCGTTGTTGGCGGCGTCCTTGGCCTGCGACATGGCGTTCTTGGACATGTCGTTGTTGGCCGGGGCGGCAGCCGAGGCAGCGGTGGCGGCCTGCTGGGCCTGGTCAGCGGCCTGGCCGGCGGCGTTGGCTTCGGTGGTGGCCTGCTTGGCAGCCTGGTCGGCGGCGGGGCTCTGGGTCTGGGCAGCAGCCTGCTGGGCCTGGTCAGCGGACTGCTGGGCCTGGTCAGCGGACTTCTGGGCGTCCTGCGCGGAATCCTGCGCGCCGTTGCTGCAAGCCGCCAGCAGCGCGACGAGCGCGGAGGCGAGTAGGGTACGCGTCAACTTCATGGTGGATCTCCTTTGCCGTGGAATGCCGTTTTGGCCGCGTATTAATAGCGCTTTCGGGGTACACGCGCCATATGTTTAAACGAGTGCCCTTCAGTACGTATTAAAAAGCCGGTTAACAGGCTTTCATTCGCTTCGTGGACAGAAAGTGACGGGCTGGCCTCCGTTGCCAGATTCGCGGGTGGCGTCAGCCTGCCGATGTCCGGCCGGCCGCGGCCACCCATGGACTCAATCCAGCCGCTCCACGGCAATCGCCGTCGCTTCGCCGCCGCCGATGCACAGCGCAGCCACGCCGCGCTTGCCGCCACGGGTCTTCAGGGCGTTGAGCAGGGTGACCACCAGGCGTGCGCCGCTGGCGCCGATCGGGTGGCCGAGTGCGCAGGCGCCACCGTTGACGTTGAGCTTCTCATGCGGCACGCCGAGCTCGCGCATCGGTGCCATGGCGACCACGGCGAACGCCTCGTTGATTTCGAACAGGTCCACGTCCTCCACCTTCCAGCCGGCCTTGTCCAGCACCTTCTGGATCGCACCGACCGGCGCGGTGGTGAACCACTCCGGCTCCTGCGAGTTGGTAGCGTGCGCCACGACGCGCGCCAGCGGCTTGATGCCGCGCGCCTGGGCATCGTCGGCCGAAAGCAGCACCACCGCGGCTGCGCCATCGGAGATGCTCGACGAGCTGGCGGCCGTGATGGTGCCGTTCTCCTTGCGGAAAGCAGGCTTCAGGGTCGGGATCTTGGCGATGTCCGAGCGGCCGGGCTGCTCGTCGGTGTCGACCACGACGTCGCCCTTGCGGCCCTTAACAGTCACCGGGACGATCTCGTCCGCGAATGCGCCGGAAGTCTGCGCTGCCTGCGCGCGCTTGACCGACTCGACCGCGAACGCGTCCTGCTCCTCGCGGCTGAACTGGTACTTGTCGGCGCACTGTTCGCCGAACACGCCCATCGCCTTGCCGTCGTACGGGTTGGTCAGGCCGTCGTAGGCCATGTGGTCGACCAGCTGGCCGTCGCCGTAGCGGATGCCGGTGCGCGCGTTGACCATGTGCGGGGCGTTGGTCATCGACTCCATGCCGCCGGCCACCACCACCGCAGCCGAGCCGGCCTTGATCAGGTCGTGCCCCAGCATGATCGCCTTCATGCCCGAACCGCACACCTTGTTGATGGTGGTGCAGCCGACGGCGCTCGGCAGGCCGGCACCGAGCGAGGCCTGGCGTGCCGGCGCCTGGCCGAGGTTGGCGGTCAGCACGCAGCCCATGATCACCTCGCTGACGTCGGCAGGCGCCACGCCGGACTGCTCCAGCGCCGCGCGGATCGCGGTCGCACCGAGCGTGGGGGTGGGCACGCCGGTGAACTGGCCGAGGAAGGAGCCGATGGCAGTGCGCTTGGCGCCGGCGATGACGACGTCGGACATGGGGATTCTCCGCGAGGCTTGGGGCGCGCCCTGCGCGCCGTGGACGATTGCCCATTATCGCAGCCCATGCCGCAGTGCGGCAAACCGCGTCGTGCGGGTCGCCGGTTAGAGCAGAAGGGGCGGAGGAGGGCTGGATGCCCGCTGCGCCGCCCAGCCGTGCACGCTTTGCGCGCGCTTGGTTGTGGGAAACTGGCCGCGGTTGCGGGCATGGCTGCGCGGCGTCGCGTGGGTCCGCAAGGAACGGGTGCGATGCTGTTCGGGGGAGTGGACATGAAGAAAGACTTGATGCGCCGTCGCGAGTTGGCGCTGGGAATCGTCGTGGCGCTGGGGCTGAGCGCCTGCGGCGGGGGTGGCGGGAATGTCCGGCCTGCGCCGCCCGCGCCGCCGCCGATCACACCGAGCTCGCCGAGTACACCCACCCCCCAGCCGCCGATCGATGCGCAGTTGAGGCTGACCAACACCTACGCCGCGCACAGCCAGGGCTACACCGGCAAGGGCGTCACCATCGGCATCGTCGACAGTGGCGTGATGCGCAATCATCCGAGCCTGGCCGGGCGGGTGCTCGACGAGCAGATCTATGTCGATTCGACGGTGAACAACACCAGCATCGACGACGTGGTCGGCCACGGTACCTGGGTCTCGCAGATCGCCGCCGGCACGCCGGTGGGCCAGTTCCCGGGCGGCATCGCGCCGGGTGCCGACCTGGTCTCGGCACGCATCATTTCCGACAAGGAGCCGACCGACGACGGCAGCGGCCAGGGCAATGTGGTGGGCGCATCGGACGCGGATTTCTTCGGCCAGTACCTCAATCCGGGGCTGATCAAGGACGGCGTGCGCATCCAGAACAATTCCTGGGGCGGCATCTACTGGGACACCAGCAACGCGACCATCAACCATGCCTTCGGGCAGGCCTACGACGACTTCGTCATCAACCACGACGGCCTGGTGGTGTTCGCCGCCGGCAACGACAGCAAGGCCGACCCCAGCGACATCGCCGCGCTACCCAGCGTGGCGCCGGAGCTGGAACGCGGCTGGCTGGTCGCGGTGGCGGCCGACAGCATCAGCGCGGCCGCCGGCAAGACCAAGCTGGCCACCTATTCCAATGCCTGCGGCAAGGCGATGGACTATTGCCTGACGGCACCCGGTGACGTGATCGTTACCGACAAGGACTATCCGACAAGCGATCCGAGCAAGGACTACTGGATCGTCACTGGCACTTCTTTCGCCGCGCCCCAGGTATCGGGCGCCGCGGCGCTCGTGTGGCAGGCCTATCCCTATTTCACCAACGACCTGGTGCGCCAGACGTTGCTGGGCACGGCCGACGATCTCGGCGCGCCCGGGCCGGATGCGGTCTTCGGCTACGGCATGCTGAACGTCGGCAAGGCGGTCAACGGTCCGGCGAAATTCGACTGGGGCGATGTCACCGTCGACTTCACCGGCGAATCGGACTGGAACAATCCGATCTCCGGCGCGGGCGGCCTGATCAAGCAGGGCACCGGCACGCTCAACCTGACCCAGGTTTCCAGTTACACCGGGCTGACGCAGATCGAGGGCGGCATTCTCAATGCGCAGTCGCTCGCTGGCGCGGTGCAGATCGGTGCGGCCGGCACGCTCGGCCCGGTGGCCGCCATCGGCGGCGACGTGACCAATGCCGGCGTGCTCACCGTGGGCAACGACGACGTGCACGTGGCCGGCAACTACAGCCAGCAGGGCGCAGGCCGCCTGGCGCTGGTGCTCGGATCGGAGTTGCGCGTCGATGGGACGGCCACGCTGGCCGGCGGGGATCTCTACGTCACCGGCAAGCGCTCGGACTACGTGGTGAGCCTGCATACCGGAGTGCTCACCGCGGCCGGCGGACTGACCGGCACGTTCAGCGCGATCGACGCCGCCTCCAACGTGATGCTCACCGCCACTCCCGGTTACGACGCCACCAGCGCGTGGCTGGACGTCACCCGCGCCGACGTAACCGCGATCCAGGGCATGAGCTACAGCGCCTCGAGCTACAACGCCGCACAGCGCGTGGAAGGCGCGTTCACCCAGCTCGACCAGCAGCTCGGACAGCGAGGTGCAACTTCGGCCACGGCGGTCGGCGGCTTCGTCGCGGGCGCGGCGCAGTTACAGCAGGCGGCGACGCTGTCGAGCGCCAGCCAGTCGCTGGAAAGCCTCTCCGGCCAGCTGCACGCGGCCAGCGCGGCGATGACCTTCGAGGCGATCGACGCGGGCACGCGTGCGTTGTCCGCACGCTTCGACCGCCTGCTCGACAGCAGCGGCACCGGTGGCTGGGTGCAGGACCTGGGTTATCACGGCGGCATGGCCCGCAACGGCTACTCCAACGTCGGCGTCGACCTCTACGGCACGCTGGTCGGGCAGGACATGCGCCTGGGCAACAACGGCGTGGCCGGCTTCGCGCTCAGCCAGTCGCAGGGCCTGGGCCGCCTGGCCGAAAGCGCCGACCAGGGCCACAGCCACGCGCTCGAGGCCATGCTCTACGGCGGCCTGGTGCGCGGCAATGCGTATCTGATGGGCCGCGTGGGCACCGGCAACTACCGCGAGACGATGCGCCGCAACCTGGAACTGGGCCCGGCCCTGGCCGGGGTGGCGAGCGACAGCCACGGCCGCTACGACGTCGCCTATGGCGAGAGCGGCTACCGCGCCACGCTGGGGCGGTTGACCCTCACCCCCTACGCCAGCCTGCAGTACGCGCGCATCGACAGCAGCGGCTTCAACGAGCCGGGCGCCTGGGGCTTCGGCTTGAAGGCCAACGCGCGCACGATCCAGCGCTGGCAGGCCGGCCTGGGCCTGCGCGCGACGCGCGAGTGGAACTTCGCCAACGGCGGCAGCCTGGACCTGCAGGCGCATCTGGCCTGGCAACGCGCCTTCGCCATGAGTGGCGACGTCTTCGAGGCCAGCTTCACCGGCATCGACCAGTGGGCGCCGCTGGGCGGCATCGGCCTGTCGCGCTATGGCGGCGTGGCGGGCGTGACGCTGGATTGGGCGATGACGCCGCGGGCGGGGCTGTCGTTCGGCCTCGACCACCGGTTCGCCCAGCGCGAGCAGGGCAGCATGGCCACGTTGGCGTACCGGCTGGCGTTCTGAGGAGTGTGGCTGCCCTTCGACTTCGGCGCTGCGCGTCCGCGCTCAGGGTGCACGGGTTCCATACCCGTTCGTGCTGAGCGTGGGCGAAGCCGAAGCACTCGCAGCCAAAAGGCCCGCCATGCGGGCCTTTTTCAAGCCTTGCCGTGGAACAGCTCGCGCCCGATCAGCATGCGCCGGATCTCGTTGGTGCCGGCACCGATCTCGTAAAGCTTGGCATCGCGCAAAAGCCGCCCGGCCGGGAACTCGTTGATGTAGCCGTTGCCACCCAGCGCCTGGATCGCCTCCAGCGTCACCTTCACCGCGTTGGTGGAGGCATTGAGCAGGCAGGCGGCCGGATCGATGCGCGACTTGATGCCGCCATCGAACTGCTGCGCCACCATGTAGGCGAAGCCGCGCGAGGACTGCAGCGCGGTGTACATGTCCGCGACCTTCGCCTGCATCATCCCGAACGTGCCGATCGGCGCGTTGAACTGCTTGCGCTCGCGCACGTAGGGCAGGGTCAGGTCCAGCGCCGCCTGCATCAGGCCGAGCGGGCCGCCGGAGAGTACCAGGCGCTCGGTGTCCAGGCCGCTCATCAGCACGCGCACGCCTTCGTTGACCTCGCCGACGATGTTCTGCGCCGGGATCTCGCAATTGTCGAACACCAGCTCGCAGGTGTTGGAGCCGCGCATGCCGAGCTTGTCGAGCTTCTGCGCGGTGGAGAAGCCGGCCATGCCCTTCTCGACGATGAAGGCGGTCATGCAGCGGCTGCCGGCCGCACGCGGGGCCGTGCGCATGTAGACCAGCAGCACGTCGGCGTCCGGGCCGTTGGTGATCCACATCTTCGAGCCGTTGGCGACCCACACGTCGCCCTGCTGCTCGGCCTTGCAGCTCATCGAGCCGACCACGTCGGAACCGGCACCCGGCTCGCTCATCGCCAGCGCGCCCACATACTCGCCCGAGCACAGCTTGGGGATGTACTTGCGGCGTTGTTCCTCGTTGCCGTTGTGGAAGATGTTCTGCACGCACAGGTTCGAATGCGCGCCGTAGGAGAGGCCGACCGAACCGGAGGCGCGGGAGATCTCCTCCATCGCCACCATGTGCGCCAGAAAGCCCATGCCGGTGCCGCCGTACTCGGTGGGAATGGTCATGCCGAGCAGGCCCATCTCGCCGAACTTCAGCCACAGGTCTTCCGGGAAATGGTTCTCACGGTCGATGCGGTCGGCGCGCGGGGCGATCTCCTTCTCCGCGAACGCGTGGACGCTTTCGCGCAGCAGGTCGATGTCTTCTCCGAGCGGGAACGGGCGCATCCGTGGAATTCCTTGGGGTCGAGGAGGCGATTTTAGCGCAGGGATGTGTCGGGGCTGTGCGGCCCTTCGACGCCGCCCCGCGGGCTACGCCCAGGACGAACGGCCTCGAGCTGCCTTTGGTAAACCGTTCATGCTGAGCGCAGTCCGCCGGGGCGAAGTCGAAGCGTCCTCCTCAACCCGCACCTGGATCCCTCTCGCTCCGGAAGAGGCGGGCCGCAAGGCGGGTGAGGGTTCGGGCGAAGCGGAATGCACGGCGATACCGGACCCTCTCCCCAACCCCGCCCCCGAGGGCAGAGGGACTCAAGCAAAAAAGCCGCCCGAGGGCGGCTTTTTCCAAACCGGCAACGGGTCGCTTACTGCCCGCGCATGCGCCCCTGGAAGCGCGTACCGCCATTGCCCATGTGCGGCAGCTTGATCTTGCCGATGGACTCGATGCGCTCCTCGGCCAGCCGGTCGGCCGCCTTGTAGGTCGGCACGTTCTCGGTCTTGGAGATCTCGAAGATGCGGCCCAGGTTGTAGTAGATCGTGCGCATCATGCGCATCGCGCGCTCGCGGTTGTAGCCGTCGATCTCGAGCGAGACGTTCATCACGCCACCGGCGTTGACCGCGTAGTCCGGCGCGTACAGCACGCCACGCTTGTTCAGCTCGTCGCCGATCGCGTCGGTGGCCAGCTGGTTGTTGGCCGCGCCGCAGATGATCTTGGCCTTGATGCGGTCGATGGTCTGCTCGTTGACCGTGCCGCCCAGCGCGCACGGCGAGTAGACGTCGGCGTCGACGTCGTAGATCTCGTCCAGGCCCACCGCCTCGCAACCCAGCTCGTCGACGCAGCGCTGCACCGCGTCCTTGTTGATGTCGGTGACGAACACCTTGGCGCCCTGTTCGCGCAGCAGCTTGATGAACTCGCTGCCCACGTGGCCGGCGCCCTGCACGGCATAGCTGTACTTGCCCACGTCCTCGTTGCCGTGCTTGAAGTTCAGCGCGGCCATCAGGCCCTGCAGCGTGCCGAAGGCGGTGAACGGCGAGGGGTCGCCCGAGCCGCCATGCACCTGGTGCACGCCGGTCACGTACTCGGTCTCGCGGAACACGTATTCCATGTCGTTGACGTCGATGCCGACGTCCTCGGCGGTGATGTAGCGGCCGCCGAGCGAATTGACGAAGCGCCCGAACGCGCGGAACAGCGCCTCGGACTTGTCCTTGGACGGATCGCCGATGATCACCGCCTTGCCGCCGCCCAGGTTCAGGCCGGCCACGGCGTTCTTGTAGGTCATGCCGCGCGACAGGCGCAGCACGTCGTTGACCGCGTCCTGCTCGGTCTTGTACGGCCACATGCGCAGGCCGCCGAGCGCCGGGCCCAGCACCGTGTTGTGGATCGCGATGATGGCCTTCAGGCCGGCGTCCTGGTTGTGGCAGAAGACGACTTCTTCGTGACCCGTCTTGGCGATGGTTTCAAAGATCATTGGAACGATGACTCCACGAGTTTGGCGGATGCCACGGGGATGGCATCCCGCAGAAAAAAGGCGGCGGGCCGATCGGTGCGGACCGTCGAAAGCGACAGAAAACGCTTGAAAGTCAAAGCCCCGGCTTGGGGCCGGGGCGGTGAATTTAGTCCGCTAGTTTAATACGTCGGCGTGACGGCCGTTTCTGCGGCGCAGCAAGCCGGACGCGCGGGGCGCCGGCGGGCGGTTTCAGCGTGCCCAGTAACCGCGGTGGAAACGCCAGTCGCGGCCCTCGTGCACCCAGCGCGCCGGGCGGTAGTGGTAGCCCGGACGGGCGCGCACCCAGTAGCCGTCGACCCACACGTGGCGATGGCCGCGCGCGCTCCAGCGCCAGTAGCCCGGCGCCCACACGTAGCCGGGCCGCGGCCGTACGTGGACCACGCGCACCGGCGGGGGCGGCACGCCGACGACCACGCCGACCGAGACGTGGCCGGCCTGCGAGGCCGGGGCATAGGCGACGGCGCCCAGCGCCAGGCCGAAGCCGGCCAGCAGGGCAAGAGGACGGGTGATGGCAGTCATCGATCTCTCCGGTGGCGCCGCGGGCGGCGGCGTGCAGACCGGAAAACGACGAGGCCCGCCGGGTGTTGACGCGCCCCCCGCCCGCATTCAGCCGCGAGCAGGCGAGCGCATCAGCCAGCGTTACAGCCTGCAGTTGGGCGAATGCCCGCTGGCCCGCGCCTGCTGGTACACCGGCAACAGCTGCTGCGCCTGCTGGCCCAGCACCTGCGCGCGCTTGTTCGGCGCCGGATGGGTGGACAGGAACGGCGGCGTGCCGCCGCTGCCCTGCTTCTCCATCTTGTCCCACAGCGTCACCGCCGCGCGTGGGTCGAAACCGGCCTTGGCCATGTAGCGCTGGCCCAGCGTGTCGGCCTCCGATTCCTGCGTGCGCGAGAACGGCAGCAGGATGCCCACCGTCGCGCCGGCACCGAGCAGCGCCGCCACGTTGCCCGCGTCGCTGCCGCGCGTGCCGGCGTAGATCGATCCGGCGGCCACCGCCGCCTGCGCGGCCATGTTGTCCGACACGCGCTCGGCGCCATGCCGTGCGACCACGTGCGAAAGCTCGTGGCCCAGCACCACGGCGAGCTGGTCCTGGTTGGTCGCCACCTTGAACATGCCCTGGTTCACGCCGATGCGCCCGCCAGGCAGGGCGAAGGCGTTGGCGGTCTTGTCGTCGATGATCTGCACCTCCCACTGCTGCGTGTTCCACGGCGGCGGCAGCACCGCGACCAGCGCCTGGGCGACACAGGTGGCATAGGCGCGCTCCTTCGGCGCGTTCGCAAACTTGCCCTGCTTGCGCATGTCGTTGAAGGAAGCCAGGCCCATCTGGCTCATCTGCGCATCGGACACCATCATCAGTTGCGAGCGTCCGGTGGGGGAGGTGGCGCAGCCGGCGAGCAGCGCGGCCAGGGCGGGGGCGATCAGCATGCGGGGGTTCATGGCGGCTCCTTTGCGTAGGCAGCGTCCAAGCATAGCCGCGGCTCCCGGCGAGAGCGGATGAACGTCCTGTAGGGCGCACCTGTGCGCGAGCGGGTGCATGGCGGTCGCGGACGAGTCTGGCCCGCAAGGATGTAAAAGAACGAACGGTCGTGCTATTTTGTGGCGCATGACCACCGCCACCGCTTCCGCCAAGGGCCCCGCCACCCGCGAGCTGATCCTCGACCACGCCTACGAACTGGCCCGCACCGGCGGGCTGGAAGGCCTGTCGATCGGCTCGCTGGCCACTGACGTGGGCATGTCCAAGAGCGGCGTGTTCGCCCACTTCGGCTCGCGCGAAGACCTGCAACTGGCCGTGCTGGACGCCGCCGCGCGCCGCTTCATGGCCAGCGTGCTGGTGCCGGCGCTGTCCGCCCCGCGCGGCTTGCCGCGCCTGCGCGCCATCGTGGCGCAGTGGTGCGAGTGGGGCCGCATGCACCAGCGCGGCTGCGTGCTGCTGACCGCCGCCAGCGAGTACGACGGCCGCGAGGGTCCGCTGCACGATGCCGTGGTGGCGCAGCAGGGCGGCTGGCGCGGCGAGCTGGAAAAGGCGATCGGCCAGGCCGTCGCCGCGGGACACCTGCGCGCCGACACCGACGCCGCGCAGCTCGCCTTCGAGATCTACGCACTGATGCTCGGCCTGCACCACGACGCCGGACTGTTCGGCATCGAGCAGGCCAACCGCCGCACGCACGCCGCCCTGGAGCGCCTGTGGCGCAGCTGGCAACCGTAGAGGAACCGACCATGTCCACCGTGATGCGCCGCCCCGGCCTGGCAGCCCGCTTCAAGCTCGCCACCGTACGCACCAGCTTCGTCCTCGGGAGCCGGCTGGCGCCGCGCCGTACCGCCGACCGCGCGGCCAGGTTGTTCGCCACGCCGTTCGCCAGCAGCCGGGCCCGCGCGCGCGCCGCCGCGCCCGATGCGGCCATGCGTCGCCAGACGCTGTCGATCCACAGCCAGTCCATCGCCACCTATGTCTGGGGCGATCCGGCCACGCAGCCCTACGTGCTGCTGGTGCACGGCTGGTCCAGCTTCGGCCTGCGCTTCCTGCCGTGGGTCGGGCGCCTGCGCGCGCTGGGCTATGCGGTGGTCAGCTTCGACCAGCCCGGCCACGGCCTGAGCAGCGGGCACTACTGCACGCTGCCGGAGTTCGCCGACACCGTGCGCGCCGTGGGCCGCCACTACGGCGAGGCCGAGCTGGCGATCGCCCACTCGCTCGGCGGCGCCGCCGTCGCGCTGGCCCAGGGCGAAGCCTGGCGCGCGCGCAAGCTGGTGCTGATCGCGCCGGCTGCCGACATGCATGCCGCCGCCACCCGCTACTTCCGCTTCGTGCGCCTGGGCGAGCACCTGCGCCGCCCGTTCTACGCCTGGCTGGTCAAGCGCACCGGCATCACCGTGGACGAACTGCAGATGCACCGCCACGTCACCGCGCTCGGCCAACCTGGCCTGATCGTGCACGACCTGGACGACGCCGACGTGCCGTGGGACGAGGGTGAGCGCTACGCCCGCCACTGGCCCGGTGCGCGCCTGCTCACCACGCAGGGCCTGGGCCACCATCGCGTGCTGGATGCGCCGGAAGTCATCGAGGCCGTGCTCGCTTTTGCCCGCGGCCAGACGGTCGGCGAGCGCGTCGTCGCCTCGGCCAACCTTCCCTACGGCCTGGCTTGAGACAGTTCGCGTCGTGGCGTCCGCCACGCGGTCTTTAGCCGTACTTCACCCCTCCCGGCGCAGTGTCGATGAAGCGTGTCCGGGGGCGCGCATCCGATCGACTGCCGCTAAGGAGAAGACTCATGAAGACACGGCGTTTCCTGGCCATGGGAGGCAGCGCGCTAGCGTTCGCCCTGTTGGCCATGGCCACGGCGGGTACCGCCTCGGCCCAGGAGGCCGCTGCGGGCAGCGCCAGCAGCGACACCAGCGCGTCGTTCCAGAGCCTGGACAAGAACCACGACGGACACCTCACTCGTTCGGAGATTCCGTCGGACATGACGCTGCTGCGCACCCGCCTGACCACCTACGACACCAACCACGACGGCATGCTCGACGCCAACGAGTTCGCCGCCGCCCAGGCCGCGCTGCACGGCAGCGGCCATGCCGGTGGTAGCGGAAATGCGCCGCCGCCGCACCATCCGGGCGGCTGAGCTCACCGCCCTCGGGCATTCGCCGGCGGCTGCTACATGCATTGCGCCAGCCGGCGAATGCCTTCCTCGATCGCGTGCGCATCGACCCCGCCATAGCCCAGGATCAGTCCGTGGCGAGCGCCCGGGCCACGCCAGCACTGCGACAGGGGACGTATCGACACCCCCGCCCGCGCCGCCGCGCGCGACAGCGCAATGTCGTCCATGCCGCGGGGCAGCAGCGCGGCCAATTGCATGCCCGCCTCCGCGCCGACGACCTGCAGTCGTCCGGGCAGGTGCCGCTCGATCGCCCCCAGCAACGCCGCGCGCCGCGCCGCGTACAGCGCCCGCATGCGCCGGATGTGCCGCGCGAAATGCCCCTCACGGATGAAGTCGGTCATCGCCCGCTGCGGCAGCATCGGCGAACAGGTATCCAGCGCATCGCGCGCCATACGGAACGCCGGCACCAGGTCTTTGGGCACCACCAGCCAGCCCAGCCGCAGGGCCGGGAACATCACCTTGCTGAAGGTGCCCACGTAGATCACCCGCCCGTCCGCATCCAGCCCCTGCAACGAGGGCACCGGCTTGCCGCCGAAGCGGTACTCGCTGTCGTAGTCGTCCTCGACGATCCAGCGCCCCTCGCGCGCAGCCCATTGCAATAACTGCATGCGCCGCGACGCGCTCATGGTCACGCCGAGCGGGAACTGGTGCGACGGGGTGAGGTAGACCATGCGCGCGTCCGGCCCCCGGCGGATGCCCTCGGCCACGTCCAGCCCGTCCTCGTCGACCGGGACCAGCACGACCTTCGCGTCGACCGCCGCCAGCGCCTGGTGCGCGCCAGGATAGCCCGGCTCTTCCACCCACGCGGTGTCGCCGGCGTCGAGCAGCACGTGCGTGCACACCTGCACGCCGTGCTGCGCACCGGTGGTGATCATCACCTGCGAGGCATCGGCGCGCACCGCGCGCACCGTGCGCAGGTAGTCGGCGATCGCCTCGCGCAGCGGCAGGTAGCCCAGCGGATCGCCGTAGACCAGCGACTCGGTATCGACGTGCCGCGCGTGCCGGCTGAGCAGGCGCGCCCATGCCTCGTGCGGAAACGCATCCAGCGCCGGCAGCCCGACGCGGAACGCGCCCTGGCTGTCGAGCCAGGTCTGCTCGGGGCCCGCCATCGCCATGGCGCGCGTGGCGACACGACGCATGGGCGAGGCCGTTAGTGCCGACGAAGCGCTGCCGCGCCGCCGCCGCGGCTTATCCGGTGCACCCAGCGGGATCGCTCCCGCCACGCAGGTACCGGCGCCAGTGAACGTTTCGAGGTAACCCTCCGCATGCAACTGCTCGTAGGCGCTGAGCACCGGCAGGCGCGAGACCTTCAGCTCGCCGGCCAGCGCCCGCGTCGAGGGCACGCGCTGGCCCGGTTGCAGCTGCCCGTCGACGATCGCCCGCCGGAACCAGTCCGACAATTGCCGATAGATCGGCGCGACGCCCTGCGGATCGAGCGCGATCGGCGGCAGCAGGCTGGCGGATACCCGTTTCATGCGCGACTCCCAAGTGGTCATGCCGGATCATACCGAAGTGGCTATTCGCGCGAGCCACTGCACCGCCTATCGTGCGCATCGTCACGACACAGGGTGGAGGCAGGGGCGTGGGTATCGAACGGCAATCGACGGCATGGCGGGGCGGCTTGCGGCTGCTCGGCGGCATCCTCGCCTGGCTGCTGGCTGCCACCGCGTTCGCACAGGACGCAGACACCTCCCGCCAGTCCCGCGACGACGCCTGGTGGACCGGCCCGATGCTCGCCAACTCCGCCGAGACCCTGCCGCGCGGCCACGTGCTGATCGAGCCCTACGTCTACGACGTGCAGACCCGCGGCAACGACGGCTTCGGCTCGCGTGCCTACGTGCTCTACGGCCTGACCGACGACCTCACCGTCGGCGCCATCCCGATCATCGGCTACAACGGCCTGCACCACGGCCCGAACAGCTCCGGCATCGGCGCGGGCGACCAGATCCTGCAGGCGCAATATCGCCTCACGCGGTTCCACGAAGGCAGCTGGTTCCCCACGATCGCCCTCATGCTGCAGGAAACCGTGCCGACCGGCCGCTACAAGCGCCTGGCGCGCTCGGCCGACGGCATGGGCGGCGGCGCCTGGGCGACCACGCTGGCGCTCAATGCGCAGACCTACTTCTGGATGCCCAACGGCCGCATCCTGCGCGCACGCCTCAACGCCACCTGGACCTTCGCCCGACACGCCGACGTCGACGGCGTGAGCAGCTACGGCACCGGCCCGCAGTTCCACGGCCGGGCCATGCCGGGCGACGCGTTCTACCTGGGCACCTCGGTCGAATACAGCCTCACCCGCCGCTGGGTGCTGGCGCTGGACCTCACCTACAGCCGCAGCGATGCCACCCACGTGGCCGGCTACGACGACCCGCTCGGCCTGCCGGCGACACCCGTGCGCGCGAGCTCCGGCCGCAGCGAGGCGTTCGGCTTCGCACCGGCGGTGGAATACAACTTCAACGCCAACGTGGGCGTGCTGCTGGGCGTGCGCGTGATTCCCGGCGGGCACAACGTCACCCGCTCGGTCACGCCGGCGATCGCCATCAACTACGTGCACTGACGCGGGCCGGGCAGGACCGGCCTCGCGCCGGCAGGTACTCCAACCAACAAGGTGACCACCATGCATGCAAAGACGAACTTCCGGGCGTGCCTGCTCGTGCTCGCGGCGACGATCGGATGGCAGTCCGCATCGATCGCGGGCACGGCCAGGGGCGAGGATCAGCAGCACGCCTTCGATTTCCACTTCGGCACGTGGAAGACCCAGATCAAGAGCCGCGACGTCACGCCCTCGGGCGTCGGCGCGTGGACCCGATTCACCGGCACGGTGATCGACCAGCCCCTGTGGAACGGCAAGGCTAACCTGGAAAAGATCGAAGCGGCCGGCCCCGGCGGCCACTTCCAGGGCCTGACGCTGTTTCTCTACAACCCCACGTCCGGGCAGTGGAGCGAGCAGTTCGCCGGCAGCGACGAAGGCACCATGCAGGCGCCAACCTACGGCGAGTTCAGGAACGGCCGCGGCGTGTTCCACGGCTGGACCGAATCCGGCGGCAAGAAAGTCCTCGAGCGCGACATCTGGTCGAACATCACGCCCAACGCCTACCACTACGAGATCGCCTCGTCGTTCGACGGCGGCAAGACCTGGGTCACCAACTTCGTCGCGCAGCTCACCCGGCTGAAGAAAGCCCCCGACTACGACACGCACCACACGCCGGGCACCGGACCGGAGCACGACTTCGACTTCAACATGGGCCGCTGGTCGACCCGCATCCAGGCGGTGCTGCATCCGCTGTCCGCCCCCGGCGCGACGAGCCGCCTGGCCGGAACCCACGAGGTTTATCGCGTGTGGGACGACTGGGCCAATATCGGCCAGCTCGAAGTCGAGGGGCCCGACGGCCATCATGTCGAGGACCTGGCGCTGCGCCTCTACGATCGCAAGACGCGGCAGTGGCGGGTCTACCTCGCCAACAGCACCTCCGGCACGCTCGCCGCGCCGCTGGCAGGCGGATTCAAGGACGGTGTGGGCACCTTCGTCGGCATGGACGAGGTCGACGGCAAGACCGTGCTGACCCGCAACGTCTGGTCGGACATCACCGCCAAGACCTGCCGACAGCACTGGGCCATCTCGACCGACGGAGGCAAGACCTGGGTGTCCACCTGGACCTCCACCGACAGCCGGGGCGGCTGACCCGACCGCGGCCACCCAGGCGCGATCCGCGTCCCGGCGCGCAGCTTCGGTCCCTCTCCCTCCGGGGTGAGGGCCGGGGTGTGGGGCCAAGGCTTGCGGGCAAACCCGCTCGAAGCGTGTAACAAGGGATCGAGTCACGCGAAGCCCCACCCGAACTACGCCTGCCTGCGGCCTGGGCCATCCGCTGCTAGAGCACCGCGCGTCCCTGACCCGGGCCAGCGCACCTCGCCCCGACCACCCCGACTCCCCGCGCCCTTAACCCCGATCCACTAGAATCGGGAGGTTCAGAGCACCGATGTCGGAGTCCCCATGAGTTCCCCCGCCAACCTCGTCCCCGCCGCCGCCGCGCAGGCCGAAACCACCCCGCTGCGTTTCGTCACCGCCGCCAGCCTGTTCGACGGGCACGACGCGGCGATCAACATCATGCGCCGCATCATCCAGGGCCAGGGCGCCGAGGTGATCCACCTGGGCCACAACCGCTCGGTGGAAGACGTCGTGCGCGCCGCGCTGCAGGAAGACGCCGACGCCATCGCGCTGTCCTCCTACCAGGGCGGCCACGTCGAGTATTTCAAGTACATGGTGGACATGCTGCGCGAGCGCGGCGCCAGCCACATCCGCGTATTCGGCGGTGGCGGCGGCACCATCACCCCGGAAGAAATCCGCGAGCTGCAGGCCTACGGCGTCGAGCGCATCTACCACCCCAACGACGGGATGAAGATGGGCCTGACCGAGATGATCGAGGACGTCATCCAGCGCACCCGCGCCGCCCAGGCCCAGCGCCTGAAGGCCGAGCAGCCCGGCGTGTCCAAGGTCGACATCGACGACGAGATCTCCGTCGGCCACATGCTCACCGACATCGAGGAATCCCGCCTCGGCGAGGGCGAGCTTGCCCGCCTGCGCAAGGAATGGGAGCTGGCCGGCCGCAAGACCCCGGTGCTGGGCCTCACCGGCACCGGCGGCGCCGGCAAGTCGTCCGTGGTGGACGAACTGCTGCTGCGCTTCCTGCACGCCTTCCCCGGCATGCGCGTCGCCGTGCTCGCGGTGGACCCGACCCGCCGCCGCTCCGGCGGCGCGCTGCTGGGCGACCGCATCCGCATGAACAGCTTGCGCTCCCACCGCGTGTACATGCGCTCCATGGCCACCCGCCGCCAGCACATGGCCACCAACGAGGTGCTCAAGGACTGCATCGCGTTCCTCAAGAGCCAGCCCTACGACCTGGTGATCGTGGAAACCGCCGGCATCGGCCAGAGCGATTCGGAGATCGTCGACCTGGTCGACTTCCCCATGTACGTGATGACGTCCGACTACGGCGCCGCCAGCCAGCTCGAGAAGATCGACATGATCGACTTCGCCGAGCTGATCGTGCTCAACAAGTTCGACAAGCGCGGCGCCGAAGACGCCCTGCGCGACGTGCGCAAGCAGTGGAAGCGCAACCGCACCGCCTTCGCCCTGAAGGACGAGGAGGTGCCGGTCTACCCGACCATCGCCAGCCAGTTCAACGACCCGGGCGTGACCTGGATGTTCTCCAACCTGTGTCGCCTGCTGCGCGAAAAAGTCAGCGCCAGGCACGGCCAGGCCATCGGCAGCCCGCACTGCGACTTCGCACCGAACGTCGACACCGCGCTCAAGGAACCGCGCGCCACCGTGCTCATCCCCGGCAGCCGCGTGCGCTACCTGGCCGAGATCGCCGAGCAGGGCAGGGGCATCAACGGCTCCATCGCCCGCCAGGCCGAAGCGGCCAGCAAGGCGCAGCACTACTACGAATCGCTCAAAGAGTTGGGCGACGACTCGCTGCCCAAGCCGCTGGACCGCTACCCGGTCGACCAGCTCAAGGCCGAGGGCGACCGCACCCTGACCCTGCTGCGCGAGCGCTACAACGAAGCGGTGAAAGAACTCTCCGCCGAGTCTGTGCACCTGCTGCGCGACTGGCCCGCCCTGCGCGAGTCCGTCACCAAAGACGTCAACGAATACCAGGTCCGCGGCAAGACCATCCGCGTCGAGAACTACCGCGAATCCCTGAGCCACCAGAAGATCCCGAAGGTCGCCCCGCCCAAGACGAACAACTGGGGCGACCAGCTGCTCTTCCTCGGCAAGGAAAACCTCCCCGGCCACTACCCCTACACCGGCGGCGTCTACCCGTACCGCCGCACCGGCGAAGACCCCACCCGCATGTTCGCCGGCGAGGGCACCCCGGAGCGCACCAACCGCCGCTTCCACTACCTGAGCCAGGGCGGCGCCGCGACGCGACTGTCCACCGCGTTCGACTCGGTCACCCTGTACGGCGAAGACCCGGCCCCGCGCCCGGACATCTACGGCAAGATCGGCAACTCCGGCGTCAACATCGCCACCCTGGACGACATGAAGAAGCTCTACTCGGGCTTCGACCTCTCCGCGCCGACCACCTCGGTCTCCATGACCATCAACGGCCCGGCGCCGATGATCCTGGCGATGTTCATGAACACCGCGATCGACCAGAACGTGGAGAAGCACCTCAAGGCCGACGCCGCCCGCTGGGCCGAGGCCGAGAAGACCATCGCCAAGCTCTACGAAGGCCGCGAGCGCCCGCGCTACTCCGGCGAGCTACCCAAGGGCAACGACGGGCTCGGCCTCGGCCTGCTTGGCGTCACCGGCGACCAGCTCGTCGACGCCGAGACCTACGCCCGCATCAAGCAGGACACCCTGCAGGCCGTGCGCGGCACCGTGCAGGCCGACATCCTCAAGGAAGACCAGGCGCAGAACACCTGCATCTTCTCCACCGAATTCGCCCTGCGCATGATGGGCGACATCCAGCAGTACTTCGTCGAGCACAAGGTCCGCAACTTCTACTCGGTGTCCATCTCCGGCTACCACATCGCCGAAGCCGGCGCGAACCCGATCAGCCAGCTCGCCTTCACCCTCTCCAACGGCTTCACCATCGTCGAGTACTACCTCGCCCGGGGCATGCACATCGACGATTTCGCGCCGAACCTGAGCTTCTTCTTCAGTAACGGCATGGACCCGGAGTACACCGTCATCGGCCGCGTCGCCCGCCGCATCTGGGCCCGCGCCATGCGCGAGCGCTACGGCGCCAGCCCGCGCAGCCAGATGATGAAGTACCACATCCAGACCTCCGGCCGGTCACTGCACGCGCAGGAGATCCAGTTCAACGACATCCGCACCACGCTGCAGGCGCTCTACGCGCTGTTCGACAACTGCAACAGCCTGCACACCAACGCCTACGACGAAGCCATCACCACGCCGACCGAAGAGTCCGTGCGCCGCGCCGTGGCGATCCAGATGATCATCAACAAGGAACTGGGCCTCAACTTCAACGAGAACCCCTGGCAGGGCAGCTACATCGTCGAGGAGCTGACCGACCTGGTGGAAGAGGCCGTCTACAAGGAGTTCGAGGCGATCAGCGAGCGCGGTGGCGTGCTCGGCGCCATGGACACCATGTACCAGCGCGGCAAGATTCAGGAAGAGTCGCTGTACTACGAGCACAAGAAGCACGACGGCTCGCTGCCGCTGATCGGGGTGAATACGTTCCTCGCCAAGGAGCATGGTGGGGAGGTGGCGACCGAGATCGAGCTGATTCGGTCGACGGAGGAGGAGAAGGGGCAGCAGATTGCGAATGTGCGGGCGTTCGGGGAGGCGCGGAATGGGTTGGAGCCGGAGAGTTTGAAGCGGTTGCAGCAGACGGCGCGGGAGCGGAAGAACGTGTTCGAGCAGTTGGTCGAAGCCGTGAAGTACAACTCGTTGGGGCAGATTAGCCACGCGTTGTATGAGGTGGGTGGGGAATATCGGCGGAATATGTAGACTTACGCCTGATGCCTCTCCTGGCGAGGGCCTTCCAAACGCCACGTGTTAGATGCTCTTCGATCGCGACTTCTATCGACAATAACTTTTTGGGGGAAGTATGTTTCTAGACGCCTTCAAGACGCACAGTCTCGTCTTCCAAATTCAGTACAAGGAGGCGTTTAGCTTATGGGATCGGGCTGGTGAAATTGCCGCTGCAATGAAGCGGATTTGGCCCGATCTCGGTGTGCAAGATGGCACCCCCAATCAGCAAATATTGTCGGGCAATGGGTATCAGATAAATACGGGTCTGACTCAGTCGACAATTACTCTCCGTAGCGAACAGGTGCTTCAATCTCAGGCATTAAAATCTGTTTCAGAAGCCTTTGAGGTTTGGCGGTCCGGCTTAGAGCTTATCGAGCTTACGCGGATCAGCGCTCGTGTGGTTTTCGCGAAAGATTTTCCTGAAATCAGTGACGCTAGGGAATTTCTTCTTGGCCTGGATCTTATTAGGTGGCCTGAACAGAAAGTTTTCGACCAGCCCATCGATTCTTCTAGGAATGTTCCGGAATTGACTTTTCGGTTTGAGGATGAGAAATCTTTCGCCTTTGTGCGGATACGGTCTGAGCGAAAGACAATTAAGCTTAATGTGGATCCCGATATAATGGAAGCGCCCATTGAGAAGAGGATCTGTCGCGTATTGGTCGATTTCGATAGGGGTAATATAGGGTCGATCCCTCTCTCTAAGCTTCAAATACCCGAGTGGTTTAAAGGTTACGTCCACGTCCTAAGGCGTGACATAGACAAGGTGCTTGGGAGGCCCGCATGAGCATAGACTTCACCGTTCTTCCTCAGGGCCTGTGGAAAGAAGTTTTCCGATCCAGCCGTGAAAACACACCGCCTTCCCTTAGCGGCGCTGCAGACACGCCCAGCGAAATCGACAAAAAACTTCAAGTTTGGGAGGCGTTCGCTACATTTTCCGATGAGCTCGGGACGAAGTTTATCTCGAATGCAGCATCCCTCGATGAAATCGCATCAGCTGATCGCCTCTATCCCCAGTTTTTTGACGAACACACAGAGGCGGGTCAACTCCAAACCTATATTGATAGAGCGCGAACGGATGCTAGGCGGGCACTAGAGTCCTATGCCACCGCTGACCTCGATACCGTGGGTAGTTCCCTTGCGACGATCGCGGCTCTAATGAAGGAAGCGTACAAAAAAACAACGTTCAATGAAGATTACGGTGCCGTAGTCTCTTTCATTCGCCGCGCGGCTCTTGCTGCAACTCCAGACGAGCTAACCCTGCCTGCGCTTAATTCTTTAGTCAGCGTATTGGCATCTCTTGCATCTAATCCGGCCGTCAAATTGAGCGAGGCGGTTGATATGACTGATACATTGAGAGAACAAGGCTGGAGGGGCGATCACGAGGCTGTCAATGCATTAGTGAAACTTTTGATGGAATCCGATGATCTCATGGCCGAGCCCGAGGTCAAGGAGGAATTGCAGTCCGAACTATTCGGTCGGAGTGACTAATGGCAGGGAGCTTCTTGGACACGACTGTTTTAGTCGAAATTGCTGATTTGCAAGCGGGTTCTTCCGCCAGGTCGTTTATTTCCGCAAATCAGCCAGCGGAAGTTCCTTATTATGCTCTAAGAGAGCTGTTGGCTGGGTTGTTGCGTACACTCTGCGATGCGCATAATAAGCTGGTTGCGGCCGAAAACCCTGCGGAAGCATTCCTTGTGCTTACCGCGTTGCACTCGGTGGCGGGCAGAAAAAAGGATTCGGCTATACGTGCGCTTGCGGTCGAGTTGAGTGAAGCATTTAAAGCCAACCCTGACGGGCCGCGTTCCGATCTGAAGCGAGAAATGCTCCAAGCATTTTCCTTGAAAATTGCGAGCCTATGGAAGCAGGCGCGCAGACCTAGCCAGTGTGCCGCAGTACAGTCGTTGGCATGCTTTAATGCAGGTGATCTTGCGCGAGGAGAGGCGGGTGAGCTACGTGGACCAAACGATTCCTTCAACTGCCTTGGAGGGGAGCGGTGCGCGGCGGCAATGTATCTTTCGCAAAATCAAACGTTGTTGACGAAATTGATAGATGCGCTTCATCCGGACAATCTCGGTGACGAAGCCGCAAGCAAGCGCGAAAATCAGCAACGCCGAAAAGCGCTTAAAGCGATTAAGGTAGATGGCCCCCTGAGATTCAACAAGTCTCTGTGTCGTGCTGTTGGGGATGCCTACTTTGCTGCGATGTGCCCTCCAGGAATGGATGTTATTACGACGAACATCACGGATCACGGATTTCTGTGTGAAGCGGTAGGAAAAAAGGCCACAAGGCTTCCGTAACCAGAGGTCTGTGAATTAGAATATTTGAGCAAAAAAAGGGGACGTGGCCAATTAAGTCCCCTCTGGCTCGCCCGCTTGGCGGGGTCGGCCGCGCGGGCGGCAGCTGGGAAAAAAGGGGACGTGGCTAATTAAGTCCCCTCTGGCTCGCCCGCTTGGCGGGTCGGCCGCGCGGGCGGCAGCTGGCAGGTCGTCCCAGCGTGGTTTCGACCATGCGCTGGAATCGTTCGTCGCCAAGTGCTCGCTCCTGGCGGGCGTACGCTCGTAGGTGGTGCAGGTCATCCGGTGCGATGCCGGCGTCGAGCCACCGTCGATAGGCATCGGCGCGTGCGGTTGGGTCGCTTCCGAGCGCGAGGTAGAGCGGGTGCGGCGTAACGAGCGGATCGCGAGCGCGACCCAGGTGGGTGTGCACGCTCGACCAGCGATAGTCCTCCGGCGCATCGACCATGGCGGCGCGTACCGGGTTGAGCTCGATGTAACGCATGACCGTCAGCAGGTAGCGCTCGCTCTGCACGAGGCAGGATTTGAACCGTCCCTGCCAAAGCGCCCCGCATCGGTGATGCCTGAGGTTGAAGGCCTGGACGTAGGCTTGGCCGACCCGCCCCATGGCGTTCGAAAGCGTCCCGACGGCCGCCGGTGTGACCAGCAGATGGAAGTGGTTGTCCATCAGGACGAATGCATGAAGTGCGACGGCCTGGTCGCGAAAGGCCCTGCGTAGCAGGTGCCTGAAGTGGTAGCGATCCTCTTCGTCAAGGAAGATGGCGCCCTTGTTGATGCCCCGCTGGGTGATGTGCAGCGGTACGCCAGGCAGCTCGAGGCGCGGGAGTCGGGGCATGGGACGTAGCCGGTTGCTTGTCTTCGGCCAGCTTGCGTCGACGCACTTGGCGGATATGTCGGCGGGCGGCCCAAGTCCGGGTCGGCGCGGGCTTAATTCGCCACGTCCCCTTTTCTTGCCCGTCCCCTTTTCTCGCCCCCGGTAAACTTGGGCGCCCGACCTGACCGCAAAGTAGATCAATGATCAACAACGACGTCCTGCGCAGCATCCGTTACATGCTCGACCTCAGCGACAACAAGGTGGCCGAGATCGTCCGCCTGCCGGACCCGGCGTTCGTCGTCGACAAGGACGAGGTGCGCGCCTTCCTGCTGAAAGAAGACGAGCCCGGTTACCTGGCCTGCAGCGACACGGTGCTGGCGCACTTTCTCGACGGGCTGATCATCCACCGTCGCGGCAGGGACGAGGGCGCGCCGGCGCGGCCGGTGGAAAAGCGCGTCAGCAACAACGTGGTCTTGAAGAAGCTGCGGGTGGCGTTCGAGCTCAGGGACGCGGACATGCACCAGGTTTTCGTGGATGCGGGATTGCCCGTGTCCAAGCCGGAGCTGTCGGCGTTGTTCCGCCAACCCGGGCACAAGAACTACCGCCCGTGCGGCGACCAGCTGCTGCGCAATTTCCTCAAGGGGCTGACGCTGCGCGTGCGCGGTGCCTGACTCGCGCGTGTCTCAGAAGCTTCCACCGACCGGCAGGTAGCGCCACGCGCCGGCGGGCATCTTGGCCAGCGCCACCTTGCCGATGCGGATGCGCCGGATCGCCACCACGTCCAGCCCAACCTGCGCGCACATGTCGCGCAATTGCCCGCCTTGCACTCCCTTGATCGCAAAGCGCAGGCGGAACTCGTTCTGCCAGCTGACTTTGCAAGGACGCAGCGGATGGCCGCGGAACTGCAGGCCGTGGTTGAGCTTGTACAGGCCATAGGGCGCAATCTGGCCGCGGACCTCGACCACGTACTCCTGTTCGATTTGGTGCCCGTCCTCGGTCAGGCGACGCCACACGCGGCGGTCCTGGGTCAGCACCATCAATCCGCTGGCATCGGTATCCAGCGGCACCAGCGGCGTCAGGCGCTGAAAGTGGCGCTCGAGCAGGCGCACGCCCGAAGGATCGTCGGGCCAGCGTGTTCCCGGCTGCACCAGTCCCGCCGCGGCCTTGCGGCCCTTGATCGCGTCATAGCCGACCGGCTTGTGCAGCAGGATCGTGGCCGGTTCGACCGCTTCCAGTTGCGCGGCCGGATTGAGTGCGACGACTTCGGTCGACACCGGAAGCGCCGGATCTTCGACGACGCGCCCGTCGACGGTCACCCAGCCGTTCTTGATGTACTGCTCGGCCTCGATGCGCGAGCACCGGGCCAGGTCGGCGACGTATTTCGCCAGTCGAACCGGATCGGACATGGATCAGCGCCGGGGAAGTCAGGGCGCTCAGTGTAGCGATCAGGCACGCCAAGCGGTCGCGCGTTCACGAGGTGCCTGCCATCGAGGTCGTCGACGAAGATTGCGCAGCGATTGATGCCCCGCTGGGTGACGTGAAGGGGAGTGCCTGCAAGCTGGAGGCGCGGGCGATGTGGCATACGCGCAAGCGTGCTGGCAGGCGATCGCCCCCGCAGCCGGCGAGCCGGTAATCGAGCCCCCGATGTATGCAACGCGATGCTTGAGCCCGCTGGCTCGCGCCATGCTGACCATTCGGTCACGCCAGCTTGTGCCGCGGCGGGGCACGCTCCGGGATGGAATCCACAGCGCTACCTACGGGAGTTACGCCAATGAACCTTCGACGCGCCACCATGCTGGCCGGCAGCCTGCTGCTGTTCGGCATCGGCACTGCGGCTATGGCCGGCCACGACGACGCATCCGTCATGCAGACGGCAAGCAACAAGACCGCTTTCATGAAGAAGGCCGCGTCCGACGGCAAGGCCGAAGTGAAGATCTGCCAGATGGCCCTCGATCAGTCGGACGATCCGCAGCTCAAGCAGGTGGCCTGGCAGCTGATGGACGATCACACGCAGGCCAACCAGCAACTGCAGCAGATCGCCCAGCGCGAGAACGTCACTTTGCCGGACCAGCTCATGCCGGAAGACCAGCAGAAGGTGCAGAAGCTGCAGGGCAAGAACGGAAAGGCGTTCGACAAGGAGTGGATCCACGGCAACCTGGTCGACCACCGCAAGGACATCAAGCTGTTCTCGATGGCCGGCAAGAAGCTGGACGACCAGCCCGTCCGCCAGTTCGCACAGAGCACGCTGCCGAAGCTGAAGACGCACCTGCAGCTGGTCGAGCAGCTCACCCAGAAGAACCGCGGCACTGCCGGGCGGTGAACCGCACGGTGCGGATGGGCCCCCTTGTGCGCCTTGCGCATGCGGGGCGCCACTCGATGCACCGTTTAGCCGTCACCCGGGAGCCAGGTCGGAGGGGTGAACCCGTGCGCGCCAGGCCTGGCGCCCCGATGCCCGGACCAGGAGCGACAGGAGCATTCATGGATATCACGCAACTCATCCTCGATGACCACCACCAGCAGCGCCGGCTGTTTGCCTTGCTCGACGAAATCGACCGTGCCGACCGGGAGACGCTGGGCCTGGTCTGGAACCAGCTGGCCGACTTCCTGGAGGTCCACGCCGAGGCCGAAGAGCGGCATTTCTACCCAAGCCTGCTGCGGCATGGGCAGGGCGCGGGCAGCAAGGCCGACGCCAAGGGCGAGACGATCGATGCCATCAGCGACCACAACGACATTCGCGACGCCATCGCGCGTGCCGGGCAGCATGAGGTCGGCAGCGATGGCTGGTTCGACGCGGTAGCGGCCGCGCGCAAGGCGAACAGCACCCACATGGGCGAGGAGGAGCGCGAGTCGCTGGCGGACTTCCGCCGCCACGCGCCCCTGCAGGCGCGCCACGAGCTGGCCGTGCGTTTCGCCGCGTTCGAGGCCGCGCACCGTGGCGGCATCGATGCGCGCGACAAGGACCCCCAGGCCTACGTGCGCCGGGCCGGCGGCTAGCCGCAGCCGCCGGCCATGTCACCGGGAAACGTGGGCATTCCCCGCGGGCGCTCCCTCTATCGCGTCTTCACCGGCAGTGCCCGGCGCAGGAAGTCGCTGAAGCTGCGCAGGTTGGCGGCGTAGCCCTTCGGGTCGCGCGACTGCACCAGGGTCGAGGCGCCGTGCACGCCGACCGCCTGGCGGTAGTGCGTGATGTTGGTGCCGCGGGCGTCGCGCAGCACCTCGGCGACCTTGTCCTCTTCTTCCGGCCGGGTGGTGATGTAGAACGGCACCGTGATTTTCGCGGCGGCGCGTTTGACCATGTCCTTGTCGGTGTCGAAATACTCGCCGGGGGAGAAGCTGGCCACGGCGGCGACGTCCTTGGGGCGCCTGGCTGCCAGGATGATCGCCAGGGACGAGGAGTAGGAGCTTCCCACCAGCGCAATGCGGGCGTAGTGGTGCGCCTTGGCCCAGGCGAGCGCGCCTTCCAGGTCCGGCAGCGCATCCAGGTAGTCGGCCGAGCCGCCGCGCTTGTCCACGGTTTCATTGCGGCCGCCGAACAGGCCATCGCCCGAGCGCTGGTCGATCGCCAGCGTGTCGTAGCCCATCTTGGTGAACACGCCGACCAGTGGATCGTATTCGTGCCGGCTGGCGCCGGCCTGGTGGAAGAGCAGCAGGATCGCGTCGGCATGGCTGCCGGCCTGGCTCAGCGTGCCGTATACCGTGGCGCCGTCACTGGCCTTGAGTGTCATCGGCTCGCCGGCGCGGGCGGCCAGCGGCAGCAGCAGGAACGCCAGCAAGGTCAGGCAACGTCCGATCAGGCGCGGGGTCCGGGTAGGCATGGCGGTCGCTCCGTGTGGGGTGGGGCGATGGTAATGCTCTGGCGACGACATAAAGGGAACCGGGGGAGTCAACCTTCCCGGCAGGCTGCCTGGGCCGCGTCGCCGCCCAACATGCCACACGTGCACCTGCCCACGCGGGCGCGCTCCAACGCCTCCCTCGGTACTTCCGGCACACTCCCGAATCGGCCATCAGGTCCAGCATTCGCGCGCATCGATCCTCGCGATCCGCCGCGAGAAAGGGGACCTCATGCCGACCATGAACCGCCGTCAGTTCCTGAAGCTCTCCGCCTCGCTCGGCGCGGCGCTGGCCTTGGGTTGCACGCCCGTGCGTCCGTCATCGAGCGGCTGGCGCGAGCGGCGGGAGCTGTACCCGCAGGGCGTCGCCTCGGGCGATCCGGACGACAACAGCGTGCTGCTCTGGACGCGGCGCCCGTATGGGGACCGGCGCACCAGCGCCACGCTGCGGGTCGAGGTGGCACAGGATCCGGACTTCACGCGGGTGATCGCGACCACGGCGGCGCGGGTGTCGGCCGACTCCGACTGGACCTGCCGGGTGCTGGTCGGCCATCTGCCCTCGGCCCGCGAATACTGGTACCGCTTCGTGGACGAGGAGGGCAACGGCAGCCGGATCGGCCGCACGATGACTGCCCCCGGCCCCGACGATACGCGACCGGCGCGCTTCGCCTTCGTCAGTTGCCAGGACGTCTGCGAGGGCGCCCTGAACGCCTATCGGCGCATGATCTTCGAAGACGAGCGCGCCGCGCCCGAGGACAGGCTCGGCTTCGTGCTGCACCTGGGCGACTTCATCTACGAGGTCGTGCAATACCCCGACCAGGTCAGGAACGGCCATCGCTACGACCGCCGCATCAAGTTCCCGGTGCACTTCCCGACCGGCAAGACGGTCGCCCACAACCGCTTCTGGGTACCGGCCTCGCTGGAGGATTACCGCGCCCTCTACCACGCCTACCTGCAGGACCCGGACCTGCAGGATGCGCGAGCGCGCTGGCCGTTCGTGGCGGTGTGGGACAACCACGAATTCTCCTGGCAGGGCTGGCAGTCGATCCAGGAATTCGGGGAAGGACCGGTGCCCGCGCAGACGCTCAAGGTCGCGGCCAACCAGGCCTGGTTCGAATACCAGCCGGCGCGAGTGGCGGCGCCGGGCGCCCGCCTGGACACCTTCGTCGCGCCGCACGTCGCCGATACCCCGGTCACCGCGTTCGATGACGATGGCCTGGGGCGCGAGGCCAACAACCTGGCGGCCATCAACAGCCTGATCGTGTATCGCGCCTTGCGCTGGGGCCGGCACATCGACCTGATCCTCACCGACCAGCACAGCTTCCGTTCGCGCGATCCCGGTTCGCGCGAAGAGCTCAACCCGCTGTTCGAAGGCGACGCTCTGGGCTGGGTGCCCGAGGAACTGGCGATGCAGCTCGACGCAGGCCGCGACTACGCCGACGGCCATCCGCCGGCGACGCTGTCCTTCCGCGGCAAGCGCGTGGCCAACGTCCGCGCCGGCGAAGCCGCACAAACCTTCCTGGGGGCACAGCAGAAGGCCTGGTTCCTCGATCGCCTGCGCGGCGCGCAAGCGACCTGGAAGATCTGGGGCAATTCGCTGGGCACGCCCGACTGGCGCGTGGACCCGCAGCACCTTCCAGCCGCGCTGGGCAAATGGTCGGGGGATGGTTTTGCCGTCATGGCCACCGGCGACTGGGGCGCCGCCTACCACGAACGCGCCGAGATCTTCGACGCCGTGCGTGATGCCGGCATCACCGGTTTCGCGATCGTTTCGGGCGACCGCCACAGCTTCTGGGCCGGCTACGCGGCCAAGGCCCTGCCGCCCGCCGCGTTCGAGCCCGTGGGCGTCACCTTCGTGGGCGGCTCGCTCATTTCCCCGGGGATGCTCGAAGCGTCCGAGCACAACCTGAAAAAGAGCGATCCGCTGCGCCCGTTGTACGTCGCCAACCCGGGCGACGGGCCGACGCAGCCCACCGTCAACCTGCTGTTGCACCACGGCGTGCGCTCGGCGCTGGAGTTCGCCAAGAGCGGCGACCTCAAGAAGGCGCATGCCGCCAGCAACCCCGAGCTGGCCCCGCACCTGAGCTTCGTCGACATGGGCGGTCACGGCTACGCCACCGTCCGCGTCGACGCCAGCACGATGGCCACCGATTTCGTCTGTATCCCGCGCCCGATCGAGCGCAGCCCGAGCCCCGACGGCGGCCCGCTGCGCTACCGCGTGCGCCACGAAGTGCCGCTGTGGCAAGCCGGCGAGCGGCCGCGGATGCGTCAGATAGTGGTGGAAGGGGATGCGGGTCTGGCGGTGTGAAGCCTGGACCGAATCCTCGGAACCGGAGGAGGGAAGCGGTTTTTTTCCCTGTCTGCAGTCGCTGCATCGAGCTCAATCTGGTTAGCGCAGGGATGGTGGGCCAGCCGAACGCATGCCCTTGGTCGAGCTGCGCTGCCCATGCCGAGGGCCGCGCGGACTGCTTGCTTCCGGTTCGCAAGCGTGCGCGCGGTTGGACGGGCGCCGTGACCTCAAAGGGCCGCTGACACCTTTCGCCTAGGAGAGGAATTCCACCAACAGACGCCGCTTGTGCTCGGGCAATTTGCGAAAGGCATCGAGCAGGCGGCTCTCGTTGTCGGTGAGGCGTCGATAGGTGGGGGATTTCTCTGCCACGGCCAAGTGGACCTGCCCGCGGCCGGTGGCCAGCCACTCGAAGCTGGCATCGAAATCCTTCGCCAGTTCGATGATGCGGGCAAGCTCGGGGAGGGTGAGGCCGGCAAGCCATTTGCGGGCGGTCTCACGCGACACGGCGTAGCGGTCGGCCAGGGCGCCTGTCCTCCCACGGCCCTCCTCAAAGCGGGCGCGATCCAGCATCTGTCGCAGGCGATCGGCGAATTCCTCGTAGGGGGCAGCCATCCAGATTCCTGTGGTTGGGCCGTCACCTGCGCTTGCGCACGGAGACGTTGCGTGGACGCCACGATTGTTGCGCACCCGCATTCGGCGATAGCCACTTTTGGGTTGTTGACAAATCCACGTATTGATTGCAACGTTCTAGCCATGAAGTGGATCGGCGCCATCGTTGCCAGCCGCTCGACCACGCTGCGGCCGGTTTCGCCGTGGCGCAGACCACCTTCTGAACGGGTAGTGGGCGTTGCTGGCAGGGGTGCCGCATCGTCGATTCACGCAGGTAGCTCCCGACTGCCGTCCGCCGCCATTGCGTGGACGGGCACTTCATGGAACCAGGAGACGACCATGTCGAAATTCGATCCGGATGATTCGGAAATGCCGGGCTATTTCCTGCCGGAGGACAGCCAGCTGCGGCTGAAGAAGCTACGCCAGTACGTCCAATTCCTGTCGCACCTGGCTCAACCGCGGATGGCGGACGAGCAGCAGGAGTGCATGCCCCAGCTTCGCGCGGGCGAAGTGGCGATCTGCCTGGAATTGCTGGCGGAGCAGTTGGAACGCGTACTGGATGACGTCTCGTGGCCAGCGGATCGGTGCGACGAAAAGGCTGCGTCTGGGGCCGGGACGGTTCCTGAAGCCGCAGGGGAGACACCTGACGACGTGGAGGGTCGCTGCATCTTCGGCGTTACTCTGGAGCAGGTCGATACGCTCGGCAGGCTGATCGACATGATCTTGGCCCATGGCGACGTGGTGACCGCCAGCGGCGACCTCGCATTCGCTGACCACACGCTGTCGTTGCTGAGGGAGGCCATCTCCAACGACGCGAGAGCTGCGCGCGAGATCATCCGCCAGGTGGAGTCGCAGAAACTCGGGCGGGCTCGCGGTCCGCACACCGGCGTGGGCGAAGAGCGGGGCGCATACCGTGCTGGGCGAGCGCATTCGCGCGCGGGCAGTGCGTCGCATGTCGCACGGGCGCTGCTGGCAACCAGAAACGAGGCCGGCCCGGGGATCGGATCTACGCAATGCGTGCGCGTTGGCCGCTCGTGGCGATCTGGCGCCATCACGAAATTTCCTGGCAGAGGCGCCGTCGGTCCGGCGATCCGGCCAGGCCCTGGATTCGCGCGCAGGCGCTCAGGGTTGCGGCCAACCAAGTCCGGTTCGAATACCACCCGGCGCGGGTAGCAGACCGGGCACCCCGCCTGGACACCTTGGCCGCGCCGCAAGTCGTCGATGGCCGGTCACCGCCTTCGGATAGGTCTGACACCTGACCCTCTGGCACCGACCGCTTCAACGCGGTTCACACACTCCTGCGTGTATGAGCGGTGGTTCGACACTTCTCAAGCGTTCCGCCGATGACCAGCAAAATCCTGCAGATCGACCTGCGCGATGCCGGACGCGATGGCATCTACCGCGTCGTGCCCGACGATCCCATGACGTTGGTGGATGACGCGGCCCGCGCCGGCCTGCGCCTGAGCCGGATCGATCTGCGCGATTGCGCGAACCATCAGCGGGCCGTGCAATGCCTGGCCCAGGCGTTCGAGTTCCCCATGCCAGCCGACGACTGGCCGGCAGTCACGGCCGGCCTGCGCGACCTGGGCTGGCTGTCCGCACCCGGCCACGTGCTGGTGCTCGACCATGCCGATGTCCTGCGCGCCCAGGCGCCCGAGGTCTACGCCACCTATCGCGACCACTTGGCCAGCGTCGCCCGCGACTGGCACGCGCGGGGCGTGCCGTTCTTCGTTTTCATGGTGTTTCCGGACAACGAAACCCGCGACGCGGCCATCGACGCCTGATGGAGGCGTGGGCCAGCCCACCGCTGACTACAGAAATTCGGCTCAGAGTGCATTTTCGACGAGCTGACGCGTACCGCGGCAGCTCGGGTAGGACGTGCAGCCCCAGAAGCGTTCGTTGGTGCGGCGGTTGGTGCGTAGCTGCATCTCCTTGCCGCACTTCGGGCAAGGTGGTGGCGTCTCGAGTGCGGCGGACGCGCGCGCTTGCGGCGTCAGGCTGGCGGGAGCGGTCCGCACGCTCCGAACCATATCGAGCAGCGTTGCGCCTGTGATCAGTTCGATCGGCTTCCCTGCAGCGAAGCGCCGTGCGTCGGCGGTGTAATCCCCCACGGCAATGATCTTCACGTCGGAAGCCTGGTGGTGGGCGAGGAGCCCGAACATCTCGCGTACCACCTTGACGTCCACGCGCTGGGTTTTCCAGCGCTTGCACTGCACGAGTGTCAGCTTGCCGTCCTTGTGGAGCAACAGGTCGATGCCGCCGTCCGCGCCTCCCAGTCCGGTTTCCTGCACGGTGTAGCCCTGTCGCCGGAATGCCTCGCCCACCAGCAGCTCGAACTGGCGCCAACTCAGCCCGCGTACGCTGTCCAGGCCCGTCTGCGTTTCGAGCAGGCGCCGGCGACCTTTCGCTCCAATGTAGGAGACCAAGGCTGCGAGCCAGCAAAGGCCGAGTACGAGCCACGCCAGCGGCGCGAAGGCGTCGCTGGAAAATCCTCTAGCCAGGCCGGCGAGGTAGACATTGTGGCTGGAGCCGAAGAGCCAACCGATCCCGTAGTGGATGCTTACATAGGCGATGATTCCGAGCACTACGGGGACGGGCCACCGCATCGATGCGAGCTGCTCGAAGCCGCTTTCCTTGCGTTTGGGCATGTCACTTTCCTTTGTACGTGTTGCGCTAATGGCCGGAGGGTCAGGTCGTAGGTGCTAGGCCCTGGCTCTGAAAACCTCGAATCGCATGGCGAGACGGTCGCGGTCCGGACGGTCCTGCAGTCTGAGTGGCAAGCGGATGACCTGCTTATCGAGCTGCTTTATCGCCTCAAGCATCGGTCCATCCTTCTGTTCCAGCAGTCGTGCAGAAACGTGCATTCGAAAGTCGGGATCAATGCCAAGTAGGTGCGCATCGAAGGCCGCGTGGTGGAGTTTCGACAGCGGGATCCCGTTGGGAACGACAGGCTGGCCAAGCACTTCGTGCTTGTCGGAGACGATGTGCGCGGCATCGAGCAGCAAGGGTTCGGGCAAGCCGGAAAGCGCGCATCGGCCGTCGTACGCCGTGATCACGGCCTGGCGGAACGATGCCTGATGCAACCGCTGCTGCACGGTGCGCAGCGCGTAACGACGGGCGGGTTCCGTGTCGGGGAAGCGTGATTCGTCATAGGCGCTTGGATCACCAAAGCCGATCGACGCCTTAAAGGTGTCTCGATTCCATCCCCCAACATAGCTAGGCACGATCGCGGTGAAACGACCAGGCGCGATGCCGATGAAGTAGATGATGGGAATGCGGTTCTCGAAGGCTTCCCGAAGCCATCGGTTATCAGCCGCATCGGGATCCTTGCCCATGAAGGCGTAGTCAACGAAGTCCGTGCTCTCATAGAGCTGGCTGTGCACGTGTCGCTGGTCGTCGTACCAAACTTTTGCTCCAGGCCGTGGGAATACGGTCCGGATCGACAACAAGTAGCGCATCTGCCGCGGCTTGAAGATGCCTCGCTGAGGGTTCACGAGAGGGATTCGCTCCCCATCGAACATGAAGCCCTCGGCCAGTTCGCTTGAAGTCAAATGATCGCGGGTAGCGCTCAACAGGCGGACGTGCTGGAACGCAGCTTCCCGCATCCGCTTATCTAGAAGCTCCTGTTCGCTACCCATGCCGGCACCCCTGCCTGTCGTGCCTCAACAGGTTAGGGCAAAACCCGCGTGCGAGTGCACCTTCCCGATGGGCTGACTTTGGCTGGGCTGACAGCAGGCTCGCGGTCGCGGTCGGCGGGTGGGAGGCCCTCGTCGATCCTGGCGACGGCGGCATCGGGTGTGCCTCCGGCCGCGACGCTGGCGATAGTCGTCGTTGCCAGCCGGGTGGCTTCCACGCCGCGCCGCTGTTTCGAGCCCCATGCGGTTGATCGAGGTCAAGCCTTCCCCGCTTCCGGCAGCGCAATCTCGCCCCTGGCATGTGCCTGAAGCGAGGGAGTTGCGCCATGCGATGGATGATCGGGATGGCCTTTTCGTGCGGACGGCGCGCCTTGGGGCGGCTGTGGTTGGCCTGCCTGCTGCTGCCATGGCAGGCGCATGCGGTGCCGTCGTATGCCCGGCAGACCGGGCAGCCCTGCGTGGCCTGCCACGTTGGCGCATTCGGTCCGCAGCTGACCGCCTTCGGTCGCCAGTTCAAGCTGCTCGGCTACACGGTGAAGACGAGCGATGCGCCGGATCTGCCGCTGTCGGCCATGCTGGTCGAGTCCTTTACCCACACGCGCAAGGCGCAGAGCGAGCGGCCGGCGGACAACTTCTCGCGCAATGACAACGTGGAGATGCAGCAGGCGTCGGCGTTTCTCGCCGGGCGCCTGTCCGAGCACATCGGGATCTTCGCCCAGGCCACCTATTCGCAGAACGGCCACGACCTGGGCTGGGACAACATCGACCTGCGCTACGCGCGCATGTTCTCCGCCGGGCGCCACGCCGGCATCTGGGGCCTCTCGCTCAACAACAACCCCACCGTCAGCGACGTGTTCAACACCGCGCCTGCCTGGCAGTACCCCTACATCGCCGCCGACCTGGCGCCTTCGTCGCCTGTCCAGCCGGCGCTGTTCGGCGCGCTCGGTGGCCAGGTGGTGGGCCTCACCGGCTACGTGCAGCTCGGTGGCGCGCTGTATGCCGAAGTGGGTGGCTATCGCTCGCTGTCGCCTGCGTTCCTGCGCAGGGTCAATGCCGATTTCGACGGCCGGCTGGCCGGGATCACGCCCTACGCGCGGGTGGCCTACAGCTGGAACCTGCCCGCCGGCAGCGTCACGCTCGGCGCGTTCGGGCTGGACGTCCGGCGCGGGCTGGCCGGCGAGGATGCGGCCGGGCACGCCGTGGCCGTGCGCGGCCCGAACGACCGCTACCGCGACATCGGCCTCGACGCGTCCTGGCAGTGGGCAGGCGGTGACCATCAGCTCACGGCCAACGCGCTGTACGTGCACGAGCGCCAGCGGCTGGATGCGACCTTCGCCGCCGGCGACGCCCAACACCTGCACGGCAGCCTGGATGCTTTGCACGTCAACGCGAGTTACTGGTATCGCAATCGTTGGGGCGCGACACTGGCCGCGTTCGCCGACGATGGCAGCCGTGACGCGCTCCTGTACGCACCTTCCGGCCGCCCCGATACGCGCGGCCAGAGCCTGGAACTCGACTGGAACCCGTTTGGGCAGGCCGATTCATGGCTGGCGCCGTGGGCCAACCTTCGCCTGGGTGCGCAGTACATCCACTACAGCCGTTTCGCCGGCCGGGTACGCAACATCGATGATGCCGGCCGCCGGGCGAGCGACAACGACACGGTGTTCCTGTTTGCCTGGGTGGCGTTGTGAGTCCATGCCGACCCGAGGGAAACATGCGGGATCGGGTTCGGATGGCCAAATGGGTGAGGCGGGATGTCCAGCATGCGCCGGGCCGTGGCTTCGACCATGGACACCTGCGCGGCCGCGCGCTTTGTCGTCCGTCGCAAACAAGGGTGATCGGCAGGGCAAGCGGCAAGCCTCGTCTTGCGCCGGCGCGTGAAGCCTGTGATGCAAAGGCGCGTGCGAATGACAACCTATTGCCATGCGCCGGCACCCGCGGCGATGGCACGGCCCGGCAGCGGAGCGCTTCGGCGCGCTAGCCGGGTGCGTCGGAGCTGCAGTGCCTCGGCCACGAGGATCGAGCGTTCGAGGCGGGATGCATGGGGATGCTCATGGCTTGGGCTGGGGTGTCGTAGCCACGCTCGGCGGCAGGATCGGCAACGTCACCTGCGGTTGGTTGCCGGTGAGCGAGCCGAGGAAAGCGGTGATCTGGTCCACTTCCGCATCGGTGAGCTTCGCGCCGAGCTGGCTGTTGCCCATGACCGCCACCGCCTGGCGCAGGTCCCACACCTTGCCGGAGTGGAAATAGGGAGGCGTGAGCGCGACGTTGCGCAGCGAAGGCACGCGGAATACGTATTCGTCGCTGACCGTGCGGGTGACGGCGAACCGGCCCTTGTCGCCGGGCGGCAGGATCTCCGCCCCGGGGCGCTCGACCACGCCGAACGGGGCGTACTGGCCGCCACCGACGTTGATGCCGTTATGGCAGCCCGCACAGCCCTTGCCGATGAACAGCGCCAGGCCCTGCGCCTGCCTGGCATCGAGCGCCCTGGCATCGCCGCGCAGGTAGCGGTCGAACGGCGCGTTCGGCGTGATGAGCGTGGCCTCGAAGAGCGCGATCGCGCGGCGGACGTTCTCGAACGTGATCGCTTCGCCGCCTGGAAACGCCTTGGCGAAAAGCGGGGCGTAGCCGGGGATGCCCTTTAGTTGCTCGACCACGTGCTTCTCGGTGGCGTCCATTTCGATCGGGTTGACCAGCGGCCCGCCGGCCTGCTGCTCCAGATCCTTGGCGCGACCGTCCCAGAACTGCGCTACGTCGAAGACCGCGTTGTATACGGTCGGAGCGTTGCGCCCGCCGCGCTGCCAGCGATGCCCGAGCGAGGTTTCCTGCAGGTCGACGCCACCCATGCCCACCATGTGGCAGGAGTTGCAGCTGATGGCGTGGCTTTCGGACAGCCGCGGGTCGAAGTAGAGCATCTTGCCCAGCGCCACCTTCGCCGGCGAGGCCGGGTTGCCGGGCACCGCGGGTGGCTGGGTGGGTAGGGGTTTGAACAGGCCCTGCGCCTGTTTCATCGGGTCGGATTGCGCCCAGGCCGGTGCGGACAGCGCGCCGGCCAGGGCGAGGAGTGGAATCAGCGTCGGCCGTTGCATCATGCGTCTCCTGTCAGGCCGAGCGCCATGTGGCGCCGGTGGTCGGGCGTCCCGGCGGCATGCGCAGTTGCCCACTGCGCCGCCGCGTGGCGGTCAAGGGAGAGGACGGTTCTGTACCGAAAGGGTCGCGCGCTGCGGGCTGGGCCTGTTGATCCAGGTCAACGGTGCGGCGGGATGACGCGGTTTTTTCTGCGCTTTTTCCGAATGTGGGCAGACCCATGCGGCGAACCAGGTCGCCGCAGCGGAGCGAGCCGCGCGGGTCCGTCGCGCTGGGCAAGGCCGTCGAGCGGATCGCGCGCACGGCCGGATGGGCAGCAAGACTGCCAGGGGAAATAGGTGGGAAAGGGACGGAGGGGATCTGGCGCGCGTTGCGGCAATCGGAGACACGGTAGAGGGCGGTAGCGCTCCGCGTCCGCTTCGGGACGCGCCAGCTCACGGCGGCTCGCGGAGCCAGCCGATTCAAAGCCACGCAGCCCGACCCGCTTCGGACAACTTATCCCTGGTGGAACGACACAAGCAGCGCGGGGCCGGCGCCTTCGGTCCGAACGTCGTCGTTCACTACGGCATCGACCGAGTCCATGTCGGACTTGTCGCTCCAGGGGGCCTTCGTGTAGGGGCCCGGTACATACGTTCTCCACACGCTGTCGGGATTTGCTTCCCCCCTGTCGTTCAGCGTGTAGGTCACCGGAACACGGGCCGTCCAGTGGTCCTGCGAGGCCAGCCGGCCTGTCGTGGGAACCTGGTAGGTCCAGCGCCTTGCTGCTGCGAGCGTCGTCTTGGCCATCTCGTCGCGGAACTGCCTGAGGGCGCTGTCCGGACCGATGTTGGCAAGGTTGACCTGCTCGGCCACCGCGTCGGTCACGTGGCCGCTGCGGTCGATCCGCAGGGCGAGGTACACCGTTCCCTGCACGCCGGCGCGGGCCGCGTCGATGGGATACCTCGGTGCGATGCGCTTGTTGCTCTCGGCGTTGCTCAGCGCATCGGTGGACTTTGCATCCATGTCGCCGAACGTGGCCCCCTTGATGCGGGCGGTGTAGTTGCCGTCCGGGGCTTTCTGGAGCACGACGCGTACATGCATGTCGATTTTGGCGAGTACCGGCTGGCCTTCCCTCAGCACCGGATAGAAAAGCCACTGCAGCGCGGCCTTGCGCACCATGTCGGCAATCGGCTTGCCGTACCTGGCTTCGTCCTTGATCTGCACCGTCTGCACCGTGCCGTTTTTCGCCAGCACGAGGGTCCCGTCGACGACGGCGGAAGATTCCAGGTCCCTGGGGGTGCTGGCGTGGGCCACCATGGCTAGCGTGGCGAGGAGCGTTCCGATGACGGCCCTTTTCATGCGTGCTTTCCTTGGTTCGCCATGAAGTCCACTGGCGTGGACGCGGGTGGACGGCCGGCGTTTTTCAAAAAGTCGCCCTGGGTAGTTTATGCATGAAAGCAGGGAGCCCTGCCAGCGGCGTGCGGGAAGCGGATCCGCCAGGGATGGCCAGGCCCCGCCCATGGTGCGGGGCGGCTCTGTACAGGTGAGGCCGTGTGCCTCTACCTGGGCCGCACGCGTCAGTTCGAACGGCTCAGCAACGCCCGCAACCGCGGCTTGCCGCGTGCGAGGCAAGTTGCTGTCGCCGGCCATCCACGCCCGATCGCCCCAGCCGGGCAGTACTGCGCGCCCGAGCAGGTCGAGGAAGAGGTGTCAGGGACAACTCCTGGCCACCGGCTGACGCGCGCATGGCGCGGCTCGCGCGCTTTGGTCTTCCCTGTATTTCGCACCATGCGGTGCAGCGGCGACCGCCGCACCGTTCGCATCGTCCCTGACTTCCCTTCGCTTACAGCGTGACCGGCTTGACACCGGCCGTCTTCAGCTGGGCGTTGAGGTCGGCCAGGTCGCCACGTTTCAACTGCTGCCAGGCGCCGAAGGTGGCATCCAGCGTTTTGGACAAGGTCGCATACGACGCCAGCGCGTCCTGGCTGGGATCGGCATCGGCGCCGTCGACCGCCTGTTCGAGCTTAGCCAGGTCCATCGACAGGGCAAGCAGGCTGTCGGTGCGCTGCGGCGGGGCACCCATCGAGTTGCGTGGATCGGGATGGGCTTGCACGCCGGACAGGTCCTGCGCCTTGTCGATCAACGCCGTGACCTGGGCATGCAGCGTGGTCTTGGGCAGTGCGTCCAGTGCCTCGAGCAGCTTGCCCGCTTCGGCGCTGGCGCTGGCGGCGCGTGCCGAGGCCACTTCCACCTTGCGCGCCAGTTCGAACTCGCGTTGCAGTGCGGCCGTGGACACCTGCACGCGCGGGTCGGCCTTCAGCTGCAGCGGCTGCCGGTAGCGGTGACCGTTCACCTGCAGCTCGACGGTGTATTGGCCGGGCGGCGCCCAGACGCCGCTTTCCTCCTTTGAACTGTCGGGCTTGGCCGGCAGCTGCGACGGATAGCGCAAATCCCACACGAACCGGTGCATGCCCGGCGCGGTCGACAGGCGCATCGGTGCCGGAAGCCATTCCGGTGCGGCGGCGAGCTTGGCCGGATCGGGCTTGCGCACCGGCTCGGCACTGCTGAAGCTGCGCACCGGCTTGCCCTGGGCATCGAACACGGTCAGCGTCACCGCGCCCTTGACCGCCTTGGGCAGCACGTAGTCGATCATCGCGCCGTCCGGCGGATTGGCCGCCATCGGCTCGTCCTTCGGCAACGGCGTGCCGGTGAAGCCGGCTACGCGCACGCGGATGGCATCGGCCGGCTTGAACAGGGTCGCCGTGTCCGTGTGCAGCCCGGCCATCTGCCGCAGCGCGCTGGCGTCGTCCATGATCCAGAAGCCGCGGCCGTGGGTGGCGATCACCAGATCGTCGCCGTGCACGTCGATGTCGCGCACCGAGGTCATCGGCAGGTTCTGCTGCAGCGCCTGCCAGTGCGCGCCGTCGTCGAACGAGACGTAGACGCCCCGTTCGGTGCCGGCGTAGAGCAGGCCGCGGTGCTCGGGATCCTCGCGCACCACGTTGACGAAGCTGTCGCGCGCAATGCCGGTGTCGATGCGTGCCCAGGTCTTGCCGCCGTCGTTGGTGCGATAGAGATAGGGCGTGTCGTCGTCCAGCCGATGCCGGTCGATCGCCAGGTAGGCGGTGTTCGGGTCGAAGTGCGAGGGCTCGATGCCGGCGACCTTCGACCACGGCGTCAGCGCCTGCGGCGTGGCCGGTTGCCAGTGCGCGCCTTCGTCCTCGGTGCGCCAGACCAGGCCGTCGTCGGTGCCCACCCACAAGGCCTTGGCGTCGAGCGGCGAGGGCGCGATGGTGTAGATCACGCCGCGGCGCTTGTCGACGTGGCCGTCGTCGGCTGCGGTGGCGGCGTCGAGATTGGCCGGCACGCCGGCGTCCTCGCGAGTCAGGTCGGGGCTGATCGGCGCCCAGTGGTCGCCGCCGTCGGCGGTGCGGAACAGTCGCTGGTTGGCGAAGTACAGCACCTTGTGGTCGCGCTTGGAGAAGGTCAGCGGCAGCGTCCACGCGGCGCGGTAATGCGCGGCGGGGTAGGCCAGGGTGGGATCGACGCTGCGGGTCTGCTCGGTGCGGGTGTCCAGCTTGTCCACGCGGCCGCCGTAGACGATGTCCGGATCGTCCGGGTCCGGCGCGATCATGTCGCTCTCGCCGCCGGCGGTGACCTCGTGGAACTGCTCCATGGTGATGCCGTCGCCGTTGCCGGTGCGGCTGGGCAGCGCCACCGCGCCGGAGTCCTGCTGCGCGCCGTAGACCCAGTAGGGGAAGCGGTTGTCGGTGCTGACGTGGTAGATCTGCGCAGTGGGCTGGTTGTACCAGCTGCTCCAGGTCTTGCCGCCGTTGAGGGTGATCAGCGCGCCCTGGTCGACGCCCAGGATCTGCCGGTCGGCGTCGGTCGGGTCGATCCACATCTGGTGGAAGTCGTCGCCGGTCGGATCGCCCTTCAGTGCGATGAACTTTTTGCCACCGTCGTCGGAGCGCAACACGATGGTATTCATCACGTAGACGCGGTCGGCGTTCTTCGGGTCCACCGTGAGCCGGCAGAAGTACCAGCCGCGCTGCCAGATGCGCTGGTCGGACGTCAGGTGCTTCCAGTGCGCGCCGCCGTCGTCGGAGCGATACAGGCCGCCTTCGCCCGCCGCTGCGTCGACCAGTGCGTATACCCGGTCAGGCTCGCTCGGCGCCACCGCGATGCCGATGCGGCCAGGATGGGCTGCGAAGCCGTTGCCCTGAAGCTGGCTCCAGTGCTCGCCACCGTCGTGCGATACGTACAGCCCGCTGCCCGGGCCGTTCGAGGGTGGGTAGACGCTCCACGGCGGGCGGCGGGTCTGCCACAGCGCGGCGTAGATGGTGTCCGGATCGCCGGGCCTGAAGGCCAGGTCGATCGCGCCTGTGTCGTCGTTCTTGAACAGCACCTTGCGCCAGTTCTTGCCGCCGTCGCGCGAGCGGAACACGCCGCGTTCGGCGTTCGGACCGTAGGCGTGGCCGAGCGAGGCGGCGAACACCACGTTCGGATCGCGCGGGTCGACCAGCACGCTGGCGATCTGCCGGCTGTCCTCCAGCCCGACGTGCGACCAGTGCCTGCCGCCGTCGGTGCTCTTGTACATGCCGTTGCCGTGCGCGATGTCCGAGCGCATGTCGGCTTCGCCGCTGCCCACGTAGAGCGTCTTCGGGTCGGACGGCGCCACCGCCAGTGCGCCGATCGAGCCGACCTTCTCGTCGTCGAAGATCGGCTGCCAGGTGCGCCCGGCGTCCTGGGTGGCCCAGACGCCGCCATCCACCGCGCCGAAGTAGAAATGCCGGCTGTCGCCAGGTACGCCCGCCACCGTCAGCACGCGCCCGCCGCGGAACGGTCCGATCAGGCGCCAGTGCAATCCCTGGTACAGCGATGGATCGACGGAAGCCTGCGCGGCCAGCGCCGTCGTGATGCCGAGGGCGAGCAGGGCGCGGCGGTGGCGCAGACGCATGGGTGGCTCCGGGGGCGGCGGGCAGACTAAAGCGGGCACTCTGCGCACGTTGCCGCGGAAGGTTCAAGGGCTGGAAGTCACGGCGGCCGGCCGGCGGGCGCTGGCCGGTGGGGAAGCCCTCATGGAGCCAGGTAGAAGTCCATCGGGATCAGCTCGACGGCCCACCCGCCTTCTTCGCCCAAGGTGGCGGCCGGGTGCATGGAGGCGATGCGCAGCGCCTCGTCGCGGCTCGCCGCCTCGATGATGAACAGGCCGCCCACCACTTCTTTCGACTCGGTGTAGGGCCCATCGCTGACGTGCGTTTTGCCGCTGCGCGGACGAAGGGTCGCCCAGGTATCCAGATCACCGAGCGATGCGGAAACCAGCACCTTGCCGGTGGCGCGCATCTTCTCGTCCAATGCCGGGCATTGGCTCACCAGTGCCTTGACCTCACCTGGCGCCATCGCGGCGAACTTTTCGGGGGTGAAGTAGGCCAGGCCGAGATATTTCATTGGGGGTCCTTCGGGCGTGGAAATACATTGACGACGAAGCTGGCGATCGGAAATCGACGCGCTCCGGAAGAGCTTGCAACGGGCAGCCGGTCCGCTTCGGAGCCTGCGGCTGCCCGGGATCGCTCATGGATGGTGACATGCGAGCGGGGCGTCGCAGGCGCGATCGGGTGTCCATCGACGCCACAGCAGCCTCAAGGCTTCACGAACCGCAGCGTCATCCGGTCCGATTCGCCGATCGCCCTCATCTTGGCGTGCTCGCCATCGGGGCCGGCCAGGTCTGGCGGCAGACGGTGGACGTTGACGTCTTCCGGATCCCTGGGGTTGGCGTTGATCTGCGCCACGCCGTCGAGGCGGAAGCCGGTCTTGAGCGCCAGCGCGATCAGATAGTCCTCGGGTAGGCGGTGCAGTGCCCTGGAACTCTGCACGGCGTCGGCGAACGGCCTGGCGCGGTGCTCGACGACGCCGAATACGCCGCCGGGCTTGAGCACGGCGAAGGCGGCCCTGAAGGCCGCCGCCAGCGCCGCGGGACTGTCGTTGAGCCAGTCGTGCGTATTGCGGAAGGTGAGCACCATGTCGGCCGAGTTGGCGGCACCCAACTGGACCCGTCCGGGCGGCGCGAACGGCACGGTGCCGGCGACGCGCCCGAAGATCGCCGGCTCGGCCTTGAGCCGGGCGGCGAATTTGGCCGATGCCCCGGCTTCGATCAGGTGGCCCTTCGCGCCCAGGTAGGGCGCCAGGATCTCGGTGTACCAGCCGCCGCCGGGCGCCAGTTCGACCACGGTCATGTCCGGCCGGATGCCGAAGAACTGCAGCGTCTGGACCGGGTGGCGATAGCGGTCGCGCGCTCTGTTGGCGGCCGGGCGCCATGGGCCGTCGACCGCTTGTTGCAGCGTCAGGGCGCTGTCGGGTGAGCGGGTGGCTTGGGCCGGGGCGACACCCGGCAGCCACGCCGCGCCTGCCAGCAGGATGAGCAGCGTGCAGGTTCGACGGAACATGCCTTGATCCTCCTTGCGGGAAAGGCCAAGGCTACGCCGCTACCGGCAAGGCGGCGTGGACGTGGGAGCGGTCCCGGCGTTGCCCGCGCAGGAAAGGCCTCGCACCGCAAGCGTGCGCCACAGGAAACCTCGCTCCGCACGGGCCACCGCAGCGCCGGAGCTGCCCGGGCGACCGGACGGTTTTGGGTAAACCGCCAGCCTATGGCAGCGGGCGATGCAGTGCGCGGAAAGATCCGATCGCGGAGGCCCCGGGATGTTCATGGCGATCCCGCGCCGTGGCGCAGTCGGGCTTGGAAGGTTGCCACATTGCACGCCGGCCCGCCTTTCGTGCCCCGCTTTGGATGGCCTACATCGCCTCCTTGAGGTGCGAGCGAATCAGCCACCAGTTGACCGGATAGGCCGTGGCGAAGCCGCCGAGCATGGCCAGCTGCATGGCGAACCAGAACTCGGGCGTGTCGACGGCGGCGATGTGGCCGTAGGCATGCCGGTACAGCCCGAACTGCACGAGCGCCATGCCGCCGTACATGCCGACCTGCCACGCAACCAGCGACAGCGCGTCGGCCTTCACGGCGGCAGCCATCCCCTTGCGGAAGGAAAGGCCGCGCATCGGCGCGATGGCGAAGTACTGGAACACGATGCCGAGCAGGAACGCGAAGACGAAGTCCAGCACCCACACGGCAAAGGTCTTCTCCGCAAACAACCAGTGCCAGCCAAACCAGGTGGCGACCACGGGTGCGGCGAACGCGAGCCATTCGGCCATGAGGTCGCCGAGCGTGCAGCCACTGCCGCAGTGCAGGGCGCCCTTGGCGACCACGGCCGCAAACGGCGGCTCAGGGCGCCCCACCTTCTGCCTGGGCGTGGCGAGCTTCGCGTAAGCGGCCACCACGAGCACGCTGCCGAACAGGGCGCAGATCGGCCATACGACGTTCATGATCGCCATCCGCTCGGGACGACGTACCACGCTGATGCCGATGCCGATCGCGCAGGCCCCGCCAAGTACGAGCATCGCGATCGCACATTGGTGAAGCCAACCAGGAAACATTCCGCCAGCCTAGGGATCGAGCGTCCTGGAAAGCGTGAAAGGCATTCGAGCTACGCATGTGGCGCGGGCAATCGGCCCAAGGCCCAGAGGGTCCGGTTCAAGCGGTCTGCAACGCCCGGAAGCGCGGCTTGCCGCGCGACGAGGTGGGGTCGCAGTCGTTCGCCATCCAGGCACGATCGCCCCAGCCGCGGATCACCGCGCGCTCCGGACAGGTCAATGGGCCGATCGTGTTCCTCCGCACTGCGAACGCGCGGCGGTGCTGTAGTAAACATGGGTTCGTGCTCGCTCGATTGCAGTGCCGGGTGGGCCCGCTTGATCGGCGTTGGCCTTCCCGCCCAGCCCCACGCCCTGGACAGCCCGATCCGCCTTTACCGTCCGCTTTCAGGCATGGGCCTCTTGCCGCTTCTTCCGGCAGTGGGCAGGCCCATGCGGCGAACCAGGTCGCCGAAGCGTGGCGATGCGCGCAGGCGATCCAGCGCGGGGTCGTTCAGCCACCACGACATTTTGGGTTGGCGTTCCTGGGCGGCACGTTCGAGCCAGAGCATCGCGTGAGCGTCGTCACCGAGCATGGCGTACCTGTGCACGATCAATGGAATGTTGAGTTCTTCGTCCGATGAGTTCGGTGGCAGAAGGAACTGAATCATTTGCTGCAACGCGCCCGTGTACCCCGATCGCTTGTACGCCCGCTCGGCCGCTTCGGCGCGTAGCGTTTGTCTGTTCAGGACGAGCGAGCGGTGGTATTGGGCATAAGCCTCGGCGAACCTCTTCTTCTGCTCGAACACATACGCCATGAAGAAATTCCACAGACCCAGGTTTGGGTGCATTTCCAGACCCCGTTGGAACTGCCGCATGGCGTCGTCGTACCGGCGCGCAAGGTAGAGCGTGATCCCCAGGTTTGCATTGGCATCAATGGAGAAGGGGTCCAGATCGACGGCGCGTTCGTCTTGCTTCACCGCCTCGTCGAGCTTGCCCATCGAGGCCAGGTATGCCGCATATCCCTCGTGCGCCAAGGCGTAGTTCGGATTGAGCGCCAAGGCCTGCCTGAACTCCCGTTCTGCACCCGGCCAGTCTCCAAGGTAGAGGTTTACACCGGCCAGCGCCTGGTGAGCTTCTGCGAGGGAAGGATCGAGTTGCAACGCCTTGACGGCGGCCGCCCTGGCCTTGGGAAGAGCCTCCTTGAAAGTCAGCGAGCCGCCTGCCAGGGACCGGTAGGCATCGGCGACGCCGGCATAAGCCGGTGCGTAGTCCGGGTCGATGGCAATGGCCTTACGGAAATAGTCGAGCCCCCGCCGCAAGTCATCGCCGCTGGCGAAACGTTCAGTCGGGATCCCGCTCGACCAGTAGCGGCCCCTCAGGTAGTCGTCGTGCGCTTCCGGGTTGACGGCGCGGCCCCTCAGGTAATCGTCATGCGCTTCCGGATCGATGGCACGGCCGCCAGAAAGCACGGCGCGCTGCTGGAGGGTCAGCTTGACCCCGATGATTGCCGCGATATCGCGCGAGACGTGATCCTGCAGGGCGAGGACGTCGCGCAGGTCGCGTTCGTAGCTCTGCGCCCATAGGTGGCGGTCGCTGGTGGCTGCAATCAATTGCGCGTTGATGCGCACGCGATGACCGGAGCGAAGGATGGTCCCCTCGACCACCGCGTCGACCTGCAGCTCGTCGGCGATATCGCGCAGCGGCTTGTGCGTGCCCTTGTAGCGCATCGCCGAAGTCCGCGAAACCACACGCAACGATCCGATGGTGCCGAGCTCGGTGATCAGTTCATCGGTCATCCCGTCGGCGAAATACTGCTGCTCCTTGTCCCCGGAGAGGTTCTCGAACGGCAGCACTGCCAGCGAGTGGATGGCGGGAGGGACTCCTTCCACAGGCTCGGCGGTTGGCGATAGATAGAAGTACGCCGCAGTGCCGGAGGCCAGCAGCAGCACCGCCGCGAACGCCGCCACGACGGCCGCGCGGGACGGCAGGTAGTGCCACACGGTCGAAACCGGCTTGCCACTCTCCACACCCACGGCCAGGGGTGCTTCTTGCTGCTCGTACCGTTCCTGCACCGCGGCGACGAAACGATACCCGCGCTTGGGCACGGTCTCGATGAACCGGGGGGCTTCGGCGGTGTCACCGAGGGCCTTGCGCAGCTGGGAAACGTTGTGCGCGAGCGCGACCTCCTCGACGACGCGATGCGGCCAGAGGGTTTTGAGAAGCTCATCCTTTTCGATGAGCCGTCCCTGGTTGCCGACCAGCAGCACCAGCGTGTCGAAGGCCTTCGGGGTTAGCGACACCACTTTTCCGTCGCGCAAGAGCCTCTTCTCGGCCGGCGCCAAGACGAATCGACCGAATTCGTAAACGACTCGGCGAGCTTCGGACATCGCAGGTCGTCCTGACCGAAAACATGTTCGATGCGGTCAACTTTTCGTCGGAAAAATCCAGCGGTCACCACAAGCTTTTCCGATCCCGAGCGGCTTACATCCTCCGCGCGTGAGCAGTGTCTGCCACGCGATTTCACCAGGCGTGAAATATCCGCAAAACCCAGGAGAGGAACATGAACGCGATCTTTCGTTCCAGAACTCTGTGTGGCGTGATGACGAGTGCGATCATGGCCGGCGCCTTCGCCGCGAGCCTGTGCGTTTCTGCCGCCGGAGCCGATACCCAGTCCGTCAGCAGGATCGTGAAATATGCAGATCTGGAGATATCGAGCCCGGCCGGTGCGGCCGAGCTGTACCACCGCATCGATGCTGCGGCGGCTACTGTCTGCTCATATTTTTGGTTCAGGTCGGGCGCGGCTGAAGCGCGTTGCATCAACGACGCCATCGCGAACGCCGTGGCCGACGTGAACGAGCCGGCCTTGTTCGCCGTGTACAACCTGAAGAATGCGAAGCTGCGAGGCCGCAGGAGTCTGGAGTCGCTGCCTTCGTTTCGTATCGTGTCGGGTCGCTGAAAGCAATCGATGTCGCCTTCTCGCCGCGGGGCGCCGTGTTCGAGCGGCGCGCAGATCGCGCCAGTAGCGCCGCCCCCGCGGCCCGTTATGGCTAACCGGCCGCAGGGGGAGCCTGCGGTGAGCTCCGGCTGGCCTGTCCAAGCGGGTAGGCTGAACGCCGATGGCGGAGGGGTTCGGGCATGCGCGAGCTCGAGTACACGCAGGCGGGGAAGCTTGGCGGGGAGTTCATGCAGATGAGGGGCGGCCCCGCTCGCACTTTTCGAAGCTATTCGAGGCCCGCACTTCGCGGGCCCCGCCTTACCGGCCCGGCGTCCGGGTCGGTGCGCCCCGGCCCAGAAACCCCTGCGCCTTCATCCATGCCCGCAGCGAGTCGCTCCACTGGTCGCTGCTCGTGCCCTGGCGGCGCAGGCCGAAGCCGTGGCCGCCGTTGGCATAGATGTGCGCCTCGGGGCGCTGGCCGGCGCTCAGCAGCGCGTTGTAGAAGCGGGCGGCGGCCGCCCGTGCCTGGTCGTCGTCCTGGGCCCATGCCATGAAAACCGGCGGCAGGTTCTTCGGTATGGCGGGCATCGCGCCGAACGGTGCGCCGTAGATCAGGGCGACGAAATCCGGGCGTGCGGCAGCGTCCGCCTGCAGCAGCGCGCCGCTCGCGACCATGGCGCCGGCGGAAAAGCCCAGGAAACCGATCCGGCGCGGGGACAGGCCCCATGCCCGCGCCTTCTCGCGCACGCGCTTGACCGCCTGGATGCCATCGGCCATGCCGTCGCGGCAGGCGCGGTCCATGTCCAGGTCAGGCGGGATGCCTTCCTGCTGCTTGCGCTGGGTGCGGTACTTGAGCACGAACGCGGCGATGCCCTGGCCTTGCAGCCAGCGCGCGACGCTAGTGCCTTCCAGGTCCATCGCCAGCGCAAGGCATGCGCCGCCCGGCGCAACAATGACGCCTGTCCCCGTGGCGCGTGCGGGGTCTGGCAGGTACGCGGTAAGGGTAGGCCGGGTCACGTCGAGGACCACGGTGCCGAGCGGTGTGCCGGTGACGGTGCGTTCCGGGTAGGCCTCATGGGGCAGGGCGGGTACCGCACCCGGCCAGACCGGCAGCGTGACCTGTTGTGCGTGAGCCGCCACGCATGCGAGCAGCGCGAGGGTGCCTGTGATGCAGCAGATCGACCGCCCCATGCATGTTCCCGATCAGCCCAAGATAGGGCGACGCTAAGGTCCGCACGGGGCAACGTCAATCAGGCAGCGAGAAGCCGGGCAAAGTCACCTGCTTCGACTGCGCATTTCCGCGATAGCCCGGGCAGGGTGGGCAGCTCCATTGGCAGCCCCTGGTGAGCTTGTCGGCGCTCACGCGCCTCAGTTCAGGCTGCTCAACAATTCCTGGAACCGCGGCTTGTCCCGCAGCGAGGCGAGGTCGCTGTCGTTCGCCATCCAGGCGCGGTCGCCCCAGCCGAGCTGCACCGCGCGCTCGAGCAGGTCGACGGCCCGGTCGTGTTCGCCCAGTACCGCAAACGTGCAGGCGGCGTTGTAGTACACCATTGGCTCGTCCTCGCTCGACCGCAGGGCAAGGTTCGCCCATTCGACCGCCTTGTTCCTGTCCCCCATAGCCGCGAAGTTCGCGGCACCCATGTAGCGGGCGCGGGCGTCGTCGGGATTCACGCTGAGGGCGCGCTCGATCAGCTCGATCGCGCGATGGCGAGACTTGCGCTCGTCCTCCTTGCGGCCCATCTCGCTGTAGGCCTGGCTCAGGTAGACCAGCGGCAGGTAGTCGGCCGGACTGACTTCGGCGGCGCGCAGATACAGCCAGGCTGCTTTCTGGAAATGGCCCAGCGAGCTGCAGATCATGCCGTACAGGAAATACGCTTCGAGCAGGTTCGGGTTGAGCATCATGGCCGTCTCGAACTCCCGCTCGGCCTGCTTGAACCGCTTGCTGACATACAGCGCCAGACCGCGCGAGGCGTGCGCCTCGGCCGAATCCGGGTCCATCTGCAGGGCCCGCTCGCTGGCCTCCATGGCGCGGGCGACATGCTCGGGATTGGCATCCAGGAAGCGATGGCGCATGACATACGCATCGGACAGGCCAGCCCAGGCGGCGGCGTATTTCGGGTCGCGGGCGATGGCGCGCTCGTACATGGCGATGGCGCGCAGCGAATCGCGCCGGTTCCACGCATAGAAATACCTGCGCCCGCGCAGATAGTCGTCATAGGCCTGAACGTCGGCCGTGGCGACGTACTGGATCGCGCGGCGTTCCTTCGGCGACAGGGTCACCTTAAGCGCATCGACGATGCTCTGGGCGATGTCGTCCTGGATGGCGAACACGTCACGCAGTTCGCGGTCGTAGGTTTCCGCCCACAGGTTGGCGTCGGACGCCACGTCGATCAGCTGCACGGCGATGCGCACGCGGTTGCCCGCGCGGCGCACGCTGCCTTCCAGCACGGTGCCGACGTCCAGCTTGGCCGCGATCATCTGCAGGTCGGCCCCCTTGCCCTTGAAGAAGAACGAGGAGGTGCGCGAGGAGACTTTCAGCTGCGGCAGCTTGGTCAGCAGGCTCAGGATCTCCTCGGCGATGCCATCGCTGAAGTACTCGTTCTCCAGCTCGCCGCTCATGTTGACGAACGGCAGCACGGCAATGCTGTGCCTGTCGCGGTCCGGAAGGCGGGGCGGCGCGGCGGTCGTGTCGACCTTGGCGACGGCGGCGTCGGGCGTGGGCCCGGCCGCGACGCTGGCGATCAGCCGATAGCCCAGGCCGTGCACGGTCTGGATGTAGTGCGGCTCGGCCGCCTCGTCGCCGAGCTTCTGCCGCAACTGCGAGATGACCCGGCTCAGCGTGGCCGCGGTGACGTACTTGTGCCCCCACACCCGTTCCAGCAGGTCGTCGTGCTGGATCAGCTCGCCCGGACGGGTGAGGAACTGCAGCAGCACGGCGTAGGCCTTCGGTTCCAGGTCGAGCTCGTGTCCGTTGCGCAGCACGCGGTGGGCCGTCGGCTCGACGCGGATGTCGCCGAACGCGTAGTCCACTCGCGGGCTGGTCGTTGGTGGGGCCACGGGCGGGGATTATCCCAGCGGTGGGTGTTGGCGGGTGTTGTGAAAGCGTGACCCCGGAGCGAGGAGAAAGCCGGCCTGGAACGAGCATGTGACGTTGTGTCCGGTTCCGGGCGCTGCGGGCCTTTCCATCCAGCCGGCGCATCCATGAAAACCTCATCGAATCCACGCACATCCCGCAGGTTTCCCTCAAGCACTTGCCGGGGCTCAAGTCCACGATCGCCCCACGGACATTGGCGTCCGTCTGGAGGCCCCTGTGAAAAAGCTCATCCTTGCCACGACCACCGCACTCGGTCTCGCCAGCATCGGCGGCGTCGCCCTCGCCCAGGACCAGACGCAGACCACCCAGCTTCAAAACGTCGTCGTCACCGGCGAACGTGCGGCCTATGAAACCTATGTCACCCAGCTGGACGCGGGCTATCAGTTCCAGGCGCTTGTCGGCCATACCCACAGGCAGTACATGAAGGCACAGCGCGCGGCCGACCAACTGGAATCCCTGCGCATGCAGGGCCTCGCCCAGCAGCCGGTGGTTTCCGTGGCCATCGACAACTCATCCGCCCCGGGCGTGGCGCGACAGTTCCAGCTGGTCAATGCCGACAACGAGACGGTGGCCATCGTCAACGTGTACTGCAAGCGGGCCATGCCTTCGGAAGGCCAGCGTTGCCAGATGGCGGCCCGGGCAACGGCCGGCGCGTCCGCGCAGCGCGTGGCGTCGATCCAGACGGGTGATCTGCGGGTCGCGATGGTGCGCATGCGGAAGTAGGTGGGACGGCAACGTCAGGTCCGCTTGAACGCGTTGGCCTCCGTGCGCTTTCCGTTTCGTTGGCGGCTCCCCCCGACAACGCGGGCGCTGGCCGGAGAGGGATCTAAAAAGGAGGGCGGGTGCATTTTCCGGGGGGCGGCCAACGCGGCACACACGCCCGTGCACGCATGAGGCGGTCATCCCCAACCGCCTCACCGCCCCGCCCGTGACCAGCAAGGTCTCGCGATCGACCGGCACGATTCGACCCGCACGATGCCGGAGCGACGGCCTCCACCTCAGCCGATTGCAGCGGGGGTGCCGCCATGCACTTCTGCGAAACGGAAGGGCCTGGTCCGCAGCTTGCGCACGGCCTGGAACCGGCGGCGTTGCGCGGTGGCGCGCTGCGCCGGCTTGCGTGATCCAGCTCGCCCAGCTGGCGGGTGTGCCGCTGGAAGCGGTGCGGCGCGCCTTCTGTGGGCTCCCGTCGTTTTGGCCGGCCCTGCTGGCCGGGTCAATTCGCAGACGGTGGCGAGTCCAGGAGCGCGGCGGTGTCGCGTGCCTGCAGCCCGTGCAGGAAGAACGCGCGCCGTACGGCGTGCTGGTACCCGGGATCCCGCTCCAGCCTGTGCCCCCCGGGGATCACCAGCCACCGGCCTTTGGGATAAGCCGCTGCGATGGCCTGGCCGATCGCGGGAGAGAACACGACATCGTCCTTTCCCGAGATCACCAGCACCTCGCCGTCGTAGCGGCTGCGATCCAGCCGCAGATCAGGCAGGGGAACGTGCGCGTCCAGGTAATCGCTGAGGATGCGCGACGACCACACGTAGAGGGGCAGGTCCTCGCTGTGCGCGATCGCCGGGTTCTGCAGGTCTGCGCCCAGCAGCTCGTACATCCGGACCCTGACCGCGTCGGCAGCGGGCAGGCCCAGCAACGTGCGGATGAGCCTCCAGTTCAGGCGCGGATTCAACGCGTTCCAGGCGTACGGCAAGGGGTTGTGACGCAGTTCGGCATGCAGTACCTCGTCGATCTTCGCCAGGCCTGACCGCCCTTCTCGCCCAAGCTGGAAAGTCATGTAGGCCAGCCCGGGCGGCTCGCCGTGCCCTCGCCGGGCGATTTGCGCCAGGGAGGCCGCCGCTTGCGGATCCAGTTCCGCGAGATGGCGCGCGTATGTCCATCCGTGCCCGCGTGCCAGGTCCGGCGCGCCCGTCGACACCAGCAGGGTGCGTATCACATGCTGGCCGTAGCGCTGGAGGTACTGCTGGGCAAGTACGCCCGCGCCCGAGGCGCCGAAGATCATGATGCGGCCATCCGGCGGCAGCAGTTTCGCCGCCACCATGTCCTGCCGTACGCGCTCGATGTCCTCCACGCGCTGCCAGGAACCGTATAGGTTCATGGCCCGTCGCAGGTCCAGCTTGCCGCCGGGATAGACCTCGGGAAAGAGCGTGGGGTCGTGGCCGCGGTGACCGATCAGCACATAGGAAAGCCCCGGAAGCTGCTCATCGAAGAAGGAGAAGTCCGGGTTCGGCCCGACCAGTTCCATCTGGCCATCCGTAAGAAAGAAAACGACCGGGCCGTTGGGATCGAAGTGCGGACTGAGCACATAGAACGCGCGATAGCGTCCGCGGCTTTCGTCGGCGTAGTCGACCGGCAGGTTGACGTAGCGGTGATGGGCATCCGCGGGCATCTGCGGGTAGGCCGCGTCCAGCGCAAGGCGGTCAAGGGGCGGGATGCTGGCCTGGCGCCATCGTCCGTATCCCCAGAGGCCCGCGACCACGCAAGCAGCGACAAGGATGGCCAGGACGAGCCGCGCCTTCCGGCGCGATTGGTGAGGACGTCGCATGGAATGGCTGCCCGGGGAGAAGCCGGAATGCTACCCGATCGGCCGGGTCGGTCTGACAGGCGATTTCATCGACGGCCTGGCGGACGGCCGTATCCGCCGCCAGGATTTCCGAAGGCGCTATTTCAGCGGAAGGAAAAGTTCCACGACGACCTCGTGTGCCGGCACTTCCGCAATGCGCGAGAGGCGGCGTCTGCCATAGATCGGGAAGTCGCCGGCCTCTTCGCCGCTGGCCGGTAGCCAGTCGCGGTAAAGGAAGAGCGCGGCCGGTTCGAGGTTGTGGGTATTGCCGGGGTAGCGCAGCACCGCGCAGCGCCCGCCCGGGATCAGGCCGGGCTTCACCTGCATCGGGTTTTCCCCGACGGGCTGGTCGGTCCCGACACACAGGTCCACCCGGTAGTCGTCCGGGTTGTCGGGGCACCGCTCGGAACGAAAGACCATGAAGGTCGGGCTGGTCTCCGGCGACAGGCCGGCGGTCTTGCGCCAGGCGAGGAACCGCTCGCGGCTGGCGCCGAAGGTGGCCCGGTCGCCGCGGTGCTCGACGACCGCGACGGGCGTCGGGGCCACGTCGCGGATCGTGACATCGTGTGGGTCAAAGATGATCTGCATGAGCTTGCTCCTCGCGTTGTCCAGGGGCCCGAAGGCCGCAAGCCACGGCGCCCAGTCGGGCGCGCTCCGGAACGACGAAGGCGACTGCCCCAGCCGTCGCCGGTAGGCGCGGGCAAAGGCATCCGGTGTCCCGTAGCCGGCATCCATCGCGATCTCGGTGACGCTCCGGGCATCACCGCAGGCCAGCCGGCCCGAAGCCTGCCTCATGCGGGCCAGCTGGACGTAGCGATGCACGGACAACCCGAAGGTCGCCGCGAATTGCCGGTGGAAATGGAACTTCGAAAAGGCGGCGACGCGGCTCAAGCTGTCCAGGTGCAGGTCGCCGTCCAGGTTGCGGTCGATGTAGTCCAGCACCCGCTGCATCCGGACGTTGTAGTTCTCAAGCGCCGCCTTCATCGTTCCTTCCGTCGTGGCGACGCCATTTGACCTCCTGGTGCCGCCGCGCGCTCGACCGATCTTGCGCTTTCCGCTGCTGCCGACAGCGCCAGCACACCCGGCACCGGGCAGCCAGCGACCCGCCTTGGCCGAGCCGCCTACATCGGATGGATGGCAGGCGTGCCATCGGACCAGGTGGGGACGCCGACCAGCAGGACCGAAAGCGGCGGCAGGGCGGCCGCCTCGGCTTGGTGCTCGGCCGTGTAGAACCAGTAGTTGCCGCCGAGCACCGGCGAGCCGGGTGCGTTGGCGCCCCAACTGGCGCCATCCCTGGACGGGATATAGAACATGAGGTGCGCCATGTCATGGCCGCCGTCGTCCGACAGATAGGAGGACTTCGACATCATGTAGCACATGGCGCCTGCCGCCAGCGGCGGGATCTCCTTGCTGCGCAGGGCGGCCCGGACGCGGTCGGCAACCTCGGCGTCGGTGCGGCCGGCCAGGGTCATCGCGGTGCGAAGCGTGGCGATCGCAGTGACGGTGCGGGCGGCCTGCGGGTTTTCGCATGCGGCGGCGCGGACCTTCGGGTTCCATCGCTCGACCCAGTCCGGAGCGCCGCTGAAACTGCGCGCGACCCAGCAGACGAACCCGTTGGTGCCCGTGGCGGCCGTTTCATAGCCGGTGCGGGTCAGGACAAGCACGGTCGCATCCTTGGAGATGGATTCGGGAGCGGCGCTTCGGGCCAGGGCGATTTCCTGGGCGCGGTCCATGAGATAGGCATCGACCGTGGCCATGCGCGGATAGGGAACGGCAGGAGCGGCGACGGCGCCGGTGACGGCAAGCAAGGCCGCAGTGCATGCCGTCAGCCGGGCGGCGAGCCGGCCAACCCCCTTCGTCCGCAGGTTGCCCCGCACGGCTCCGGGAAAGCCGCCCTCCGCGATCGAAACGAACCTCTCCAGCACGGCCCTTCTCATGGTGGTCTCTCCTGTCGACGTTCGGCCCTTGCGGCCTCACGGGTACGACGACCAGGACGCCCGTGGATCGACATCAACCCGGAACTTTCTTCAGGGTGGAGGCCGCGGCAGATGCGCTACGCCGCGGCCTCAAACCGCGTACCCGTGCTCGCGCAGAGGCAGCCCGTATTGTTCTGCAAGCTTCCGGTTGCCCTCCCGGTAGAGATCGCCCAGCCGTTCCGGCCAGCCCGGGGGGAACTCGACCCGTTGCGTGTCGCCCCGCTTCAGGAACCCGCCGCCGAGGGCGCGCACCCCGGCCGGCAGGTGCGCGGCCACGCGGCCGGCGGCGGGGAAGCGTTTGCGCAAGCGGTCGTAGAGCACGTAACGCCCGGTCTCCTGCCCGTGCGTGCGCTGGTCGCCCAGCAACTGTCGCGTGGTCGCCGCGTCGATCCCCAGGATGGCCGACAGGCGGTCGGCGAAAGCCTGCTGATCGGCCGACCGTTGCTCCAGCAGCACGATCGCGATGCGCTCCTCACCGAACAGCGTGCGATAGATGTCGATGGTGCGCCGGTAGTCGGCCACGCCGAGCACGCCGGCGGGACGGTTGCGGTAGGCGTGCTCCAGCCAGGCCTCGAAACGCACGTGCCTGTCGCGGTAGGGCGCCGGAACGTTGAAGAGCACCCTGCCGTGGCGGCCATAGAACGAGCGGATCATGTCGTCCTGGCGCCGGAGGGTGAAGAGGATCCGGGCCTGGGGGAAATGCTGGTGCAGGCGCCGGGCGATGCTGGCGGTCAGGTGCGGGTCGGCGGTGAGCGTTTCGTCGGAAAGGACGGGTAGCCGATCGCCGGGGCAAGCCGCGAGGGCCGTGGCCAGCAAACGGTGGAGCGCCTGCGGGTCGTCATCGAAGCCTTCGATCCTTCGCAGGGCCTGCGAGATTCGGGCATCCGAGGCCGAGCGGTGGGGATGGCCGAACGCGTGGATCTGCGGGTGGACGAAGAACAGGAAATCCTGCAGCGATGTCGTCCCCGTCTTGATGAAACCGGGATGGATGATCATGGCCAAAGAAGACCCGGGTCAGAGTGCGCGTTCCGAGCCCCGCCGCGAGGCCTGCGTGCCGCGCTCGGGGAAGCGGCGCGGACCTGTTTTACACCCGATTTCTACAGCATGTCCCGATGGACGTAGGTTGCTTGCTCGAACTCCGCGACGTTCATGGCGATGCGCCGGACCGTCGGGAACAGCTCGGCCAGCACGCTGACGATGCTCCTGGAGAGGCTGGCGCGCTGCTCGACGGTGCGACCCTGCATGATGTACGAGAACACGTGGATGAAGTCGTCCTTTCCCCCGCCGACCGTGTAGGTCGAGAAAGGATGGAGCCGCACCTTGATGTCGGACGCCTCGAACAATCCGGTGGCGTTGGCGGCCAGGTGCAGTCGCGCGAGGACCTCATCCTCACTGCGCAGTCGCAGGATGCCCTGCGAGCAATCAACCACGAAGTGGGGCATATGTCCCTCGTATCCTGGTCCTGGAAGAATGGTCTGCGTCGTGCGGCGACCGGACCGGGTCGCCGCACGGCGAGGGAGGCTGCCGTCCGCTCGGGGCGATACCGGCAGACCGGTGCCTTGACGGCTTGGCGCCGGTACGCGTGGCTCAGCCGCCGATGCGCCGCCAGACCGAGAGGGGCACATTGCCGTCCGGACGCGGCGGCACCCGGTAGCTGAGCGTGTCGCCGTGCAGTTCGAAGGCGCGCTTTTGCTCCTGGCCTTCCCAGTTGGGGAAGGAGGCGCCTTCGATGTGGAACACCAGTTGGTGCCGGTCCGGCTCGACCGCGACGGTGCCGTAGTGGGTGCTCGAGCCCATCACCGCCGCCCGGTATTCGGCCGCACTGGCCTTGGCCTTGTCCTTGTCGGCGAAGCGCGGGCGGTCGGCGCGGAAGATCTGCAGCGAGTAGTGGCCCATGCGGTCGATCAGCAGCAGGCCCTTGGGCGCATCGCCGTAGTCGTGCGAGCGCGAGCCGTCCGGGTGCAGCACGTCGGCCGCCACCAGCGTCCAGGTGCCGGCCAGCGAAACGTCACCGCGGGTGTCGGCCATGCGGGCGCCGGAGGACCAGGCCAGGCCGGGCAGCAGGCAGGCGATGATGGCGAGGCGGGAGAGTGTGCGATGCAGGCGCATGGGGGTTCCTCCGTCGGATCGGTTGGCGCACGGGTGGGGCAGGCCATCGTAGGGCTTGCCGATGTGCGGAAAAACCCAATAATTCAGCGGCCATCGTTTCGGATTTCTTACCTATGTCTGTCCCGAATCTGGACATGGACGCATTGCGCAGCCTGGAGGCGATCCTGCGCCTGGGCGGCCTTGCGCGTGCCGCGGAACGGGTCGGCCGCTCGCCCTCGGCCGTCAGCCAGCAGATGCGCAAGCTGGAGCTGCAGCTGGGCCAGGCGCTGTTCCGCAAGCAGGGCCGCCGCGTGGTGTTGACCGAGGCGGGTGACCGGGTCCACGCGTATGCGCGCCGCATCCTGGAGCTCAACGATGAGGCGGTGCACGCGGTGCGCGGCGCGGCGGTCGACGGCGTGGTGCGTTTCGGCCTGCCGGGCGATTTCGCCGAGTCCTGGTTGCCGACGGCGCTGGGGCAGTTCCGCAAGGCGTATCCGGCGGTGCGGGTCGATGTGCTGGTCGAGCCCAACCGCCTGCTGCTCGAACGGCTCGATCGGGGCGAACTGGATCTGGTACTTGCCATGAACCAGGGCGGGCGCGCGGATGCCGAACGCCTGGCCACGCCGCCGATGGCCTGGATCGGGCCTGCCGGCACGGGCGAGGTGGTGCGGCCCGACGGGGTGCTGGATCTGGCGCTGTACCAGCCGCCGTGTTTCTTCCGCCAGGCTGGTACGTCCGCGCTGGATCGGGCCGGCATCGCCTGGCGAGCGGCGTTCGTCACCGCCAGCCTGCACAGCCTGTGGGCCGGCGTTGCCGCGGGCCTGGGGATCACCGTGCGCCTGGGCGCCGATCTTCCACCGACGTTGATGCGCCTGGACGAGCGCCACGGCCTGCCGGCGCTGCCACGCGTGGACCTGTGCCTGCATGCCGCGCCCGGCCAACCGTCGGCGGCGCTGACACACCTGCGCCAGGCGGTGGTGGAGCAGGCGCGGGTGCATCTGGGCCCCGCGCCGTGATCAATCGGGCCCCTTGCCCCGCGCCGTCGCGGGCGTGCCGTCGGCGCCCGCGGCCCAGAGCCTGCGCAATTGCCGCGCCGATCCCAACCCGGCCCGCTCCGCGGCGCGTTCCACCGTGTCGCCCGTGGCCAGCGCCTGCCGCGCCAGGGCGAGCCGCAGCCGTGCGTGGTAGCTGTTGATCGACATGCCGCTGGCCTCGCGGAACCGCCGGGTCAGGCTGCGCACGCTCATGTGCCCGATCTCGGCCAGGCGGGACAGCGGCCAGTTTTCCGCCGGCGCGTGCGCCAGCGCCTCCTGGATCCGGTGGATGCGCGCGTCCATGTGGTTGCGCCCCTCCAGCCACGGCGACAACGCCGGGTCGCCGGGCGCGCGGCGCAGATAGACGGCCATTTCCCGCGCCACCGCCGCGGCCAGGCGTGGCGATCCCAGCCCGGCGATCAGGTGCAGCGCCAGGTCGATGCCGGCGGTGACCCCCGCGCTGGTGTACACGCCGCGGTCTTCGACGAAGACCCGGCTGTCCAGCACGTCCGCCGTGGGCTCCAGCCGCCGGAGCGCATCGAGCAGGGTGTGATGGGTGGTGCAGCGCCGGCCCCTGAGCAGGCCGGCGGCGGCGGCCAGCAGCGCCCCGGAGCAGACACAGGCGACGGACCGATCGGCCACGCGAAGCCGCAACCAGTCGACCAGGGTGCGGCTACCGCGGCGGGACAGCACCGCCTCGCCGTCGCCGACCGCGCCGCACACGACGACCAGGACGTCGTCACCCAGGTGTGCGGGCAGCGGCTCGACCCCGGACAGGCTCACGCCGAGCCCGGTTGGTGCGGCCTCGCCCTCGCGCACGGGCGCCACCATGCGCAGCCGCACCGGCAAGCCCATCTGGCTGGCGATGCGGAACGCGTCGGCAGCGCCGGCGAAGTCCAGCAGGAGCAACGCCGGCGGCAGCACGAAGCAGATTTCAGTGGTCGGCGAGGACGTCATCGACGGTACGGATGCGGGCAAAGCGTCCTTCCAGGACGAGTTCGGTGCGCTGCTTGATGTCCTGCGCATCGTAATGCCGGCCGCTGCGGGCGTGGACCATCGGGAAGGTGAGCGTGGCCTCGGTCACGTAGTCGACCTCGAAACCCAGGTCGGAGGCCACCCGCGTGGTCGTCTCGCAGCACTGTTCGGAGCGGATGCCGGTGACGATCACGCGGCGGATGCCGCGCTCGCGCAACCAGGCTTCCAGCCCCGTGTCGGTAAAGGCGTTGTGCACGTGCTTGTGGAAGACCACGTCATGCCGTTCGGGCACCCAGTCCAGCGGACGGACCAGGCCGGAGTCGGCACGGAAGTTCGCGTCGTTGTCCTCGTGCAGGATCCGCACGATCGGCCAGCCCCTTTCGGCGGCGCCATGGAGCAGGTGCGTCAGGCGCTGGCGGAAGGCTGGCACGTCGTCTTCGCGCCAGTAGGGCGCATGCAGGAAGGATTGCTGGACGTCGATGACGAGGATGGCGGGGGTGTCTGACATGGTGCGGCTCCGGTGGTGGGAGCCGTCACTCTAGGCATCCGCTGGCGGCCCGACGAGCACGCCGGCGGACCACATGCGGACGGATCGGGCCAACGTGCCTGGCAACGGCAAGCGGCCATAGCCGCCGGGTCCCGGATACCGTGGTCGACCTTGGTGCCGCAGGGCAGTGCGGCGCCGAGGGCTTCAGGCCGCAGCGGAGCCGCACGTCACCTGGCTCGCTCCCCGTTCCCTGGCCACACGCGGAACATCGCCACCGCATGCGTCGGCACCGAGGCGCTGATGCTCCCCTGGCTGGCCGCCTCGGTGTGCTTCCACAGATCGCGCACCGTGTAGCTGCTGGCCGCCTTCAGGCCGATCTCGCGCGTGGTGGTGGCGATCTCCACCGGCCCGCGGCGGCGATTGAGAAGGATCACCGCCACCGAGCCGTCCGACATCGGCTTGGCCCACACCTCGGTGTCGCCGTCGTCGCGCACCTTGGTGCCCTGGTGGCCGCCCCAGTCCTGGTCCACGGTGATCACCTCGCGGTTGGTGAGCACCTCGCGCACCTCCTTCGACATGTGGCGCAGGTCGTTGCCGGCGATCAGTGGGGCGTTGAGCAGGGCCCACAGGCTGAAGTGCGCGCGGTTCTCGTCGTCGTCGAGGTAGCCGTTGCCTACTTCGAGCATGTCCGGGTCGTTCCAGGCGCCCGGGTGCGAGGCCTGCGAGAGCCCGGCCTGCTGGTCGAGGATGTCCAAGATGCCCTGCGGGTAGCGGTTGGCCGGCTGGTCGGTGGACCAGCGCGGCGTGATGTCCTGCGTGGTGCGCCACAGGTTGCCGATCGCTGGCGCCCAGTCCCACGGCGACTGGTTGCCCCATTCGCAGATGCTGTAGAGGATCGCGCGGCCGGAGTGGGCCAGGGCGTCGCGCATGGCGGTGTAGCGCTGCGGGTAGGTCTTGCCCTGGTAGTCGCCGCAGTTGTCGTACTTGAGGTAGTCCACGCCCCAGCGTGCGAACTGCGCGGCGTCTGCCTGCTCGTGGCCGATGCTGCCGGGATAGCCGGCGCAGGTGGTGGCGCCGGCCGACTCGTAGATGCCCAGCTTCAGTCCCTTGCGGTGCACGTAGGCGGCCACGGCCTCGATGCCTTGCGGGAACTTGGCCGGATCGGCCACCAGTTCGCCCCGCGCGCCGCGCTGCTTGAGCATCCAGCAGTCGTCGATGTTGACGTAGGTGTAGCCGGCGTCCTTCATGCCGAAGGCGACCATCGCGTCCGCGGTGGCTTCCACCAGGGCCGCGCTGACGTCGCAATGGAAGCTGTTCCAGCTGTTCCAGCCCATCGGCGGCGTGCGCGCCAGACCGTTGTCGAGTGCGTGGGCCGGCATGACAATCCACGCCAGCATCGTCGCAAGGGCTAGTGCAAAGATCCTTTGCCAGGCGTTCATCGTGTCCTCAGTCGTCAGGGAGGGATGGAGGTTCCAGCGCCACGCCGGAACTGCGAGGCCATGTTGCACGGTGCGCCGTGATGGCGCGTCGGCGCGCCATGCTACTTTGCCGCCCAGCCGTCCCATCGGGGCCTCCTGATGAAAGCGCTTTTCGTCTCGCTGGTTGCCCTGGCGGTGCCCGGCCCTGCGTTTTTTGCACGGCCGTCGATGTCTCGCGCCTGCCGATGCCGCCGGCAGCGCGGCCGAGGAGCGTCACCATCACGTTCAGCGACGCGGGCAAAGGAAAGTGGACGACGTGCGTCGACATTCTCGACGCGGGCGGAGCGGCGAGCCATGCCGTGAGTACCGCCGGTCTCGATGGCACTTCCGCACCCATCCAGGACAGCACCGAGGCCGACACCGTAGCCCTGGAGCTGCCTGCTCCCGATGTCCTGGTCATGGATCTGGTGAAAAGCGGCATCCCGGCATCGACACGTGTCTATACCGTCGCGGCGGACGGCCGGACGCTGACCGAGACGGTCGCCCATGTCGGCGGCGATGGTCGTCCGACGATGCGGACGAACCATTTTGTGCGCCTGCGCAGTCTGGTCTGCCGGGCCCGGTGAGTACCGGACAAGGCGTATAGCGAAGTCTTGGCCGACCGGTAGCGGACGGTTTTGCTTGAGTGGATGCGCACTGTGCCGATAACCACGTGCGCCCGCCTTGCAGGCGATGTGCCCGTTCTCCAAAGCGCCCCCCACTCCACTCGCCAGCGGACTTCTCGGATCTTCCGGATGCAAGCGCCTGACATCGACGACCGCTACGTGCGCATGGCCGTACTGTTCATGCTTTCGTTGGCGCTGCTGGGCGCGACCTGCGCCACCGCGATCCATTGGGCGGCACCGGTCCATCGGCCGATGGACTTGATCGTGCCCCCCGCGATCAGCGCGTTGTATATCGGCCTGATCGTCGCCCTGACACGGCGGCCCCAGTGGGTGGTCGGCATCGCGCGGATCGCCCTGGTGGCGGGGGTGCTGGCGCTCGCGGCGCCGTCCTGGCTCTACACGCTGCAGGCTACCTCGACGCCAGGCACGCAGCTGATCGACATCCTGCCGCCGGTGTCGTCGCTGTTCGTGGTGCTCCTGGTGATGCTGATGATTTTCGTGCCCGGCCGGCTGGCCTTTCTCCTGGCCGCCCTGGCCTGGGTGATGATCGCGTTGCCGGTATTGGCCCACCTGCTGCTCCACCGCGAGGAGATGTGGTCGGCGCGAGGCATGGATCTGCTGATGGCGTATGGACCGGCGAGCATCATGGCCGTGGTGTTGCTGCCCGTGCAACGCGGGCTGGCCGGCAAGATCCGGCGCCTGGCGACGGAGCGGCAGCGGATGGAAGCACTGCTTCACCGCGACCCGTTGACCGGCGTCCAGAGCCGGTTGCTCGGCGAGCGGCGGCTGCGTGAAGCGTTGGACGCGGACGCACCTGCCGGCGTGATCATGCTGGACCTGGACCGGTTCAAGGCGATCAACGACACCTATGGCCATCCGGTGGGCGACCGGGTGCTGCAGGCGGTGGCCAGCGGCTGCGAGGGCCTGTTGCGCGGAGAGGAATGCATCTCGCGCTGGGGCGGCGAGGAGTTCCTGGCGCTCGTGCCGGAGGTCGACGCCTCCGGCCTGCTGCAGGTCGCCGAGCGCCTGCGCGCGGCCATCGCCGGGTCGCCGGTGGCACCGGTACAGGCGGTGACCGCGTCGTTCGGGGCCACCATGATCCAGAGGGGCGACACGCTCGATACCGTGCTGCAGCGTGCGGACCTTGCCCTCTATCGCGCCAAGGAGCAGGGCGGCAACCGGGTGGAGGCCGCGGCCAGTTAGGGACGCGGTCCGCCGCGACCGGCGGGCCATGCGACGCGGCGCGGCAGCCCGCCCATGGCTCTTGGCTAATCCCCCAGCCAGCCCTCCGGCGCCAGGCTGGTGGCAAGCATCACCTCGTTGATGTCGCGGTGTTCGGTCCAGGTAGCGGCGACGCGATGGGCCGGCTGCCGCCAGTAATCCTGGATCGCCTGGCGCAGCGGCAGATAAGGGCGCAAGGCGTGAAGCCGATGCGGGTCCGGGCGGCCCGCAGGCGCGACGATCAGTCGTTCGAGCGCCGCCAATCCGATCGCCAGCCCCAGCTCGCGAAAACCCAGGCGCGCCTCGGCCGGTGCATCGAGAGCGAGCTGGTTATGCGGCAGGCTGGCCAGTGCACTGGCCAGCAACTGGTCGAGCAGTGCGCGGTCGGCCTCGTCGCCGGGCCGTGACAGGCGATCCAGGCGCAGCGCGTCGAGCAGCAGTCCGCCCAGGCCCAGCGGGTCGGAGGTGGCCATGCGGCTGCCCTGCACCATGGCGGTGTAGTCGGCGATCGCATCGAGCAGGCCAGGACCGGAGGTATCGCCCAGGACCTGCGCCGTGGCACGCAGCGCACGCGCGGTGAGCAGGCCATCGAGTGGATCGTGCTGGCCCATCGAGGCGACCAGAGGGCGGGCGAGGTCGGTGCTCATCTTCCAGTACATGCCCCTGCCGCCGTGCACGGTGAAGGCGCGATGCGCGGTATCGGCCAGCTCGCGGGCCCAGCGGTTGAAGTGCGCCGCCCGGCGGTGGCGCGCGCAACGGTCGAGGGCATGCATCCAGCGGGTCAAGTAGTGGAAGTACTGGCCGTCGCGTTCCCACTCCAGCCGCTCGTCGAACGGCTCGCCGGTACCGCGTTCAGCCAGCGGCTTGCCGATGCGCAGCCCGGCGCGGGTCGGGTGATCCTGCTCCGCGTGGCCGTGCGGTCCGCGCAGCCAGCCGGTGCGGAAGTCGTCGGTGCGGAAATGCGCGAGCACCTCGTGCACCTGCGCGATCGTGCGCTCGGCAAGGGCGTCGTAGCGCGCGCTGCCGCCGCCGGCGTCGGCCAGCCCCAGGAAGTTGCAGGTGGCGAAGGCGTCGGTCCACAGGTAGCGCACCGCAGGGGCGTGACCCTCCAGGCCGGTGCGCCGGGCGAAGGCATCCATCAATGCGGCAGCCACGTTGAGGTCGGCGGCGGACATGTGAGCGGCTTAGTCGCCAGCGTCCAAAGGAGGCGTGAAAGGGGCCAGGCACCTCCCGGCGCCCCAGCCAATTCCCCAGGCGTCCCGGTCATTCAGGCCGATGGCCGGCGCGGCCACACTCACCGCCGCAACAGCTCCGTTGCATCAACCAGTCCAACCAACGAGGTAGCAGTCATGCCGATGATCAACGTCAAACTCATCGAGGGCGTTTTCGACGACCACCAGAAGCGGCAGATCGTGTCCCGCCTGACCGACGCCATGGTGGCGGTCGAAGGCGAGAACATGCGCGCGGTCACCTGGGTGATCGTCGAGGAAGTGCCGCAGGGCCAGTGGGCCATCGGCGGCAAGCCCCTGTTCGCCAGTGACGTGCAGGCGCTGGCTGCCGGGCGCAAGGTCGCCTGATCCGTCCAGGGATAGCCGGTCTCGCCGCTCTCAGGCGCAACCGGCCGGGACAGGGGAGGGCGCGGCGCTGGTCGCGCCCTCTTCGCCTTGCCGGCGCCAGCCCGAAGGCGGCACGCCATAGCGCCGCTTGAAAGCGCGGGTGAAGGCCGCCTCGGACGCATAGCCGTTGTTCTCGGCGATGCGCGCCACCGGTTCCTGCCCGCAGCGCAGGGCTTGCGCGGCCAGCGCCAGCCGATGGCTGGCCAGGTACTGCATGGGAGGGGCGCCGGTGAGCCGCACGAAGCGCCCGGCGAGCGCCGAGCGTGAGGAGGCGACGGCGCGGGCGAGGGAATCGACGGTCCACGGATGCGCCGGTTGCTGGTGCAGCAGCGCCATGGCGCGGCCTACCAGCGGGTCACGCAGCCCGGCGAGCCAACCGCCCTGGCCGGCCGGCTGGTCGTCCGCATAGCGGCGCAGCGCCTCGGCGAACAGCAGTTCGGAAAGCTTGGTGAGGATCGACGCCGCGCCGGGCCGGTGCGCGGTCGATTCCCGCACGCCGAGCAACAGCATGTCGAACAGCCAGGCGCTGCCGGAATCCTCCCGCAGCGAAACGCGGAACATCTCCGGTAGCGCCGACAGCAGGCCGCGGCTGACCTGGCGGTTGCAGGCCAGGTAGCCGCACACGAAGCGGGTGGCGTCGCCGCCGCCGCCGTGGCAGAGCTGGATGAGTTCGCCGGCCGGCACCGACCGGGGAAGGTCGTCCGTGCTCATCATGGGAGCGCCCATGTAACTGCCCATGCGGTGCCGGTGGTCGTGCGGGAAGAAGATCAGGTCGCCCGGCTGCAGCGCCAGCGCGTGCGGCGAACCGATCAGGCCGGCCAGGCACGTGCCTTCGATCAGGCAATGGAAGAACACCACGTGGTCGGCGCCGGTCAGTCGCAATCGCGGCTCGGGCATGCCAAAGCTGGCCTCGACGCACCATGGCGCGGTGAACTCGGCGTTGAGGAACACCGCGCCGTCGAGGCGGATCGACTGGAGCACGAAGGACAGCGGATCCATGGCCTCACGACCGCCCCCGCGAAACGCCCGGTCGGGCGAAGACGCGGCGAACCTGGATGACACGCACCAGGCTCCCGTCGCTGTCGGCCAGTACGCCGACCAGGACATCGCCGTCCCAGCGGAACCGCCATTGCCCGCCCTGCATGGGGCAGATGAGTTGCTGGCGGATGGGTTCGAAACGGCAGGAAAGGTCGCCCATGCTTTCGGGCCGGCCGGCGACGATCTTGTCTGCCTGGATCGCAAACGCCTCGACGTGCGGCGTGGGCCGGCGGATGCGGTACAGCACGGTTTCGTCGCTGCACGCCGGCCGTGTCGTCGTCACGCAGAGCGACCGGCCCTGCCAGGTACCCACCAGCTGGTCGGTGGAGCCGTTGCTTTTCGTCGGCGGGGCGGCAGCCACCGGGCTTCCCAGCAAGAGCAGCACTGCCGTGGCGGTGCATCGGCGCGCCAGGGCCCGCTCGGGACGTGCTGGAAAAACGGGACCCATGATCATCGGGCGCTCACCGTGGGGAAGGGCGAACTGGAGACGGGGCGGAGGATCGTCACCATGCGCTCGCTCCCGTGAGTTGGAGGTTATGCGGCCATGCTGACGGCGAAGGGGCTATCGAGCCTCGCTGCCCATGACGGCATGGCGCGCTTCGCATCGCTGGGTCTGCGGCGCGCGAGCCCGCCTGTTCAGGCGGCTCGCCCTAGGAATGCACCCGGATCCCGTTCGTCGCCGGCGTGTGATGCAGCGGCGGGTGAACGCCGTCGGCCAGTTGCGTGGCGAAACCGTCGAGCGTGTCCAGGTAGCTTTCGTCGCCCAGGGCCTTGGCGTCGAACGCGCAGCTGGCGCGTGGTGGCTTGCCCAGCCGCGCCTGCATGTCGGCGAACGTGCTCTGGGCACCGCTGCCGCCCATCGTGCAGAAGAAGGCCACCTCGGGCAGGATCGAGGCGTAGTCGTGCAGGAACCGCCGCATGGGGGCTGCGGGGCGTGCGCCCCAGACCGGCGTGCCGAGCACGACCAGATCGTAGCTCCCCAGTGGCACGCTGACAGGGGCGATCGGCGGCAAGGTATTGAGCAGGCGATCGAGCATCGCCCGCCAGACCGGCACGCCCCTCTCTGCCCGCAGGTCCTCGATCGCAAGCTCGTCCGCGGCCAGTCGCTGGGCCAGGGCGTGGCCCACGCGCGCGGTGGTGCCGCTGCGGCTGTAGTAGACGATGAGCAAGGGGCTGGCAGGTGCCATGGCGCGCTCCGGTGCGGTGACCTGGCCCGATGCTGCGACCGCAACGCCTGGCGGTATTGATGGAGATCAAGCAGCGGCCGATTTTTCGCCGCTACCGGGGATGGCCGCGTCACCCTCGTTCATGGCGTCGCAAACCGACATCGCAACCCTCGACGCCCCATCGACGCGTGATCAAAAAAAACGCGCGGCGTGACTCGCGCAGTGGCCATCAGGGCGCGAGCGTCACCACGCGCGACAGTTTCGACACGCCGTGTTCGTCGAAGGCCTCCACCGCCACCACGTAGCGCACACCCTTGTTGAGCGCGCGAAGCTGCAGGTGCGTGGGCTGGTCGGCGAAGCGCTGGTAGGTTTCGTGCAGGCGGTCGGGAGCGAGGCCCCAGCGCACGTTGTAGCCCACGGCGCCGGGCACCGGCTTCCAGGCGATGTCGGCGTTGCGTGTGTCCGCGTCGCGGGTGGCGGAGACCAGTTCCGGCGCCGGCGGGGGCGTGCCGTCGGCATGGCCGAACACGCGCAGGTCGGAGATCGCCAGGTGTTTCGCGCCGACGTGCCCGTGCACGTAGCGCACGTAGCGGATGTGCGCGGGCGCATCGAGCTCGAGGTAGGCGTTGGGCCGGTCGCGCTGCTCATGCGACAGGTCGGCAAGCAGGGTCCAGTGCGCGCCGTCGGTGGAACCCTCGAGCTTGAACCGGGTGACGATGTCCGGCGCGTCGCCGTAGCGGCCGGCCTTGTAGTCGGTGAAGTTGACCTGCACCGCGCGCACGGTGCGGGTGGCGCCGAGGTCGACGGTGAGCGTCTGGCCCGGCGTGCTCTGCGCGGCGACCCAGTAGGTACGCGGGTTTTCGTCGGTGACCTCGGCCGGTCCGTGGCCGGGCAACTGCGACGAGGCGGTGGCGTGCTTGTGCCAGGACAGCAGCATCCAGCCGGTGAAGGTGCTCTCGCCGGGCCTGAGCTTGTGCTCGGGCATGCGTTGCGGGAAGTCGCCGAAGCGGGTGTCGACCCACATCTGGCCGTCGCCGTGGTAGCCGGCGGGAAAGAGGTCGACGCGGCGCTCGAAGCGCCAGTTCACGGCCACCCACATCGTTCCGGTGTTCCAGGTATTGCCGTAGGCGTCGTCGAAGGTCGAACCGTGGCCGGCACCGACGACGAAGCCTCCGGGCTTGTAGCCGACCGGGTTGTAGGGCGCGTAGTGGAAGGGCCCAAGCGGCTTGTCGCTGGTGTAGACACCGGTGGCGTAGACGTTGAACTCGGTGCCTGGCGCGCCGTATTGCAGGTAGTAGGTGTCGCCATGGCGGTTCATCCAGGCGCCTTCGACGTACGGTTGGATGCTCTCGTCGGTATGGTCCTGGCCGAAGCGCTCCCAGCCGTGCTGGTCCGGGTGCAGGCGCATCAGGGTCCGCGGTTTGCTGGCGAAGGTGACGCGCTTGCCTTCACCTTCGTCCGCGTGATCCAGCGCCAGGTCGATCTGCGCGCCGTAGATCGGGAACACGTTGGACGAATCCCAGTACAGGTAGGTCTTGCCGTCCTCGTCGCGGAACAGGCCCGGATCCCACGGTCCGGGCGGCAGGTCGCCCGGCTTCATTTCGCTCTCGTGGCCGGCCCAGACGGCACCAGGGACCGGCGGCAGCAGGCGGGTCCAGAAGTCCCAGTGGCCATGCGCGGGGTCGGTGGAATAGAGCAGCGGCACCGGCTGCATCGCCGACTGCATCAGGAAGAGTTTGCCGTCGGCGACGAGCGTGGCCGGCGCCACCGGGCCATCGAACGGCCAGCGGTCCGGCTTGATGAAGTCCCAGTGCACCAGATCGGTGGAGCGCCAGTAGCCGTCGGCCAGGGTCATGAACAGGTAATAGGCGTCGCCGTAGCGCACCACCGCCGGGTCGGCGCCGGTGCGGTAGGAGATGCCCTGGTTCATCTGTTCGTAGTTGTAGCGGTAGTCGACGTCGACCGGATTGGCCCAGGTGCGCGCATGCGGATCCACAGCGGCGCGGGCAACGGGGGCGGCAAGGCCGCCGGCCATCAGCAAGGCGAGGGCAAGACGGAAACGGACTGGGCAGGGGTGTGGCATGGCATGCGGCCTCGGCTGGACGGCAAATTCACCGGTTGGCCTGGATCTTTGCTTTTCTACCCTGCTCGTGTACACGTTTTCATGTCCACGGCAGCAGCGCTGCCGCCCGCATTCGAGCCCCCCCATGAAACGATCGCCCACCTCCTGCCTGCGTCCCGCCGTACTGCTGCTCGCCGGCACGTTTGCCTGTGCCGGCATCCATGCCGAGGCGAGTGGGCAGAAAGGCAGTGCGATGACGGGCACGGTGGCCCCGTCGAACGCACAACTGGCCTCGCCCGAAATCGAACGGCGGGTCGAGGCCCTGCTCAAGCAGATGACGCTGGCGGAGAAGATCGGCCAGCTGGTGCAGTACAACGACCAGGGCTTCAGTGCGCCGACGCCGTCCAACGGCGACAAGGCGCTCGCCGCCAACCCGGAGACCAAGACCCAGGTCGATGCCATGGCGCTGGCGAAGCAGGGCCGGCTCGGCTCCATGCTCAACGTGATCGGCGCACAAAAGACGCGTGCCTTCCAGGAGGCGGCCATGCACAGCCGCCTGCACATCCCGATCCTGTTCGGCGCGGACGTGATCCACGGCTATCGCACCATCTATCCGGTGCCGCTGGGCCTGGCCGCTTCGTGGGATACCGCGCTGGTCCGGCAGCTCTCCCACATGGCCGCGACCGAAGCCACCACCGCCGGGGTGAAGTGGTTCTATTCGCCGATGGTGGACATCTCGCGCGATGCGCGCTGGGGCCGCTCGACCGAAGGCGCGGGCGAGGATGCCTACCTCGGGGCAGCGATGGCGCGCGCCTACGTGCGCGGCTACCAGGGCAGCGACCTGTCCAGGCCGGACAGCGTCGCCGCCTCGGTCAAGCATTTCGCGGCATACGGCGCGGCCGAGGCCGGGCGCGAGTACAACACCACCGACATGTCCGACATCCGCCTGCGCCAGGTCTACCTGCCGCCGTACAAGGCGGCAGTCGAGGCGGGCGCGGCCACGATGATGAGCTCGTTCAATGCGCTCAACGGCGTGCCGGCCACGGCCAACCCGTATCTGATGGATGAGATCCTGCGCAAGGAATGGGGCTTCGACGGCTTCGTGGTCAGCGATTACACGGCGGTGATGGAACTGACCCACCACGGCATCGCCCTGGACGCTGCCACGGCCACGAAGAAGGCGTTGGAGGCGGGCGTGGAAGTGGACATGATGTCCCACTTCTACGACACGCAAATTCCGAAGCTGCTGGCCGAGCACAAGCTGTCGATGGCCACGGTGGACGAAGCGGTGCGCCGCGTGCTGCGCGTGAAGTTTGCGCTGGGACTGTTCGAGCACCCCTATGCGCAGGGCACCGAGGTGACCCACGCGGTACAGGCACATCGCCCGCTGGTGCGCCGCGCCGCGGAGGAGTCGTTCGTGCTGCTGCGCAATGCGCCGGTTGGCGGCAAGGCGGTGCTGCCGCTGGGCAACGAAGTGACATCGGTGGCGCTCATCGGCCCGCTCGCCGATGCGGCCAACGAGATGCAGGGCGCATGGGGCGGTGCCGCGCAGGCGCCGGACGTGGTGACGCTCCGCCAGGCGCTGGAGCGGCGCATGCAGCAGCGTGGCGGCCACGTGCTGTTCGCGCATGGCACCGATATCGACAGCGATTCGACCCAAGGCTTCGACGCCGCAGTGCAGGCGGCCCGCCAGGCCGACGTGGTGGTCATGGCGCTGGGCGAGTCGTCGCAGATGAGCGGCGAAGCGGGCTCGCGCGCCTACCTGGACCTGCCAGGCAACCAGCAGCAACTGCTGGAGAAGGTCGTGGCGACCGGCAAGCCGGTGGTGCTGCTGGTGTTCTCCGGTCGCCCGCTGGTGCTCGACTGGGCCGCAGGGCACGTGCCGGCCATCATGGCGGTGTGGTTTCCGGGCACCGAGGCGGGCAACGCCCTGGCGAACGTGTTGTTCGGCGACGTGGCGCCCAGCGGCAAGCTGACCATGAGCTTCCCCCGCGCGGTCGGCCAGGAGCCGCTCTACTACAACCAGTTCCCGACCGGCCGGCCGGCCGGCGACGCCGACCTGTCCAGGCCGCCCAGCGGCGGCGACACGCGCTTCGTCTCGCGCTACCTCGACGTGCCGAACGATGCCTTGTTCCCGTTCGGTTATGGCCTGAGCTACACGAGCTTCGCCTACGCCGGCGTGCACGTCTCGCGCAGCACGCTGCCGCTCGCCCAGGCCAACCGGCCGGACGCGCGGTCGCTGGTGACGGTCACCGCCACGCTGACCAACACCGGCAAGCGCGAAGCCACCGAGGTCGCCCAGCTGTATGTGCGCAACCTCGGCGCCAGCGTCGAGCAACCGGTGCGCAGCCTGAAGGGCTTCCAGCGTGTGACGCTGAAGCCGGGCGAGTCGCGGCAGGTGCGCTTCGAGCTGGGCTTTCCGGAGCTGTCCTTCTACGACGTGCACAGCCACCAGGTGGTCGAGCCCACGCACTACACGGTGTGGGTCGGCGGCAGCTCGCAGGCGACGCAGTCGGCGGAGTTCGACGTCCGCTGACGGTGTAGGAGGCCACACGAACCGAGCAAGAAGATCTGTCCAGATCGCCCGCTATCGGGGGCGCGGCAGGCCGTCGTTCGATTGACGGGCGAGCGGGGACGGACCTACCGTTGCCGCACCAGCCAGGAGGGATGGCGATGCGCAACCTGTGCCGATGCCTTGCATGGATCTGTTTCGCTATCCTGCCGGCGGGGATGGCAGCGCACGCCCAGCGCGCCCCGGCCAAACCGCTGCTCGACGGGATGGCGGCCATGCAGACCTCGCTCGCCGCGCTCCACCCGGAGGTCGGCGACGGCGCGATCAGCGCCATCACCTTCGATTCCGCCAGCGGCGTGTGGCATTTCCGGCTGGACCGGGACCCCGGCAAGAACCCGGCCTCGCTCGAGGTCACGCTCGACGAAACCACCGGCGCCGTGTGCGCGCACGATCCCGCTTCGGGGCAGTGCGTCGCGCAAGGTAGTGCGGCGGCCCAGCTCAGGGAGGCGCGCGAGCGGCACGCAGCGCAGGAGGATGCAGTGCTTCATCTAGCGCCGGACCTTCAGGGCGTGATGATCGCGCTGGTGCGCTACCAGGTCACCGCAGAGGACGGCTATCTCCACGCCAACCGGATGCCTGTCTACGTGTCCATGAGCTGGCCGGACGGCAGCCGCAAGCTCGACCTTTCCCCCGCCGCGATCCAGCGTCTGGCTGACTCCGGCCTGCGGCTGTTTCCGGGAAGCGCATGGCCGTCCGGGAAAGCCCCGCCGGACGCAACGATGATGCAGATGAGCGTAGGTCTGCCCATGCGCCGACAGGACGGCGACTTCGACATCCAGTACACGTTCTGGTGCGGTGCCTTGTGTGCCTCCTGGCACACCGCAGTGCTCCGCCACGACGCAAACGGCTGGCACGTGCTGACATCGCGCATGGACGCCATTTCCTGACGGACGAGAAGAGCTGCGCCGCTGCCCCGCGCCTTACGCCTGTGACCGGCGCCGCACCCCCGCCGGATGGATTCGCTCCCGCACCAGTTCGCAACCGTTGCCCAGGTCGGCATCGTCATAGTTGATCACCGCATTCCCGTCCTGCCATTGCGGATGGATGAGGCGGGGCTGGTATCGCCACGCGGGACTGAACAGGCTGCGTGACTCCACGTGCCCGGGGAAGTCGACGCCTGCCATGTCCGCCAGCGTCGCGAAGGTGTCGGCACTGGTCGCGGGCTGGCCCGCATGGGCGCGCAGCGTGGCCACCTTTTGCGGGAAAGCCTGCGAATAGGCGTCGGAGTACCAGAATACGGCCGGCACCGGGAATTCGTAGCGGAACCCGTGGCCGTGGTCGGTCGCGGAACAGCTTGCCGTCGGCAGCGTTTCGCCGTGGTCGGACTGGTACCAAAGGGCCGTGATCGCATCGGTGTGCTGCAGGATTTTTATGACGCTCCCCAGCACGTGGTCGGTATAGCGGATGGTGTTGTCGTAGCTGTTGGTGACGTGCCGGTAGTTGGTGTCGAACACGCCGCCATCCTGGACAGTCGGTACGAAATACTTGAAAGCCCGCGGGTAGCGCGTGTCGTAGTTGCCGTGGCTTCCGATCATGTGCAGGACCACGAAAAGGTCGCCATGCGATTCGCGCACGACCTGGGCAAGGCCTTCGGGCAGGCTGCTGTCGTACTTTTGCAGGTGGAGCCATTGGACGTGTCGCGCCTCGTTGGCGTAGACCGTGATGGGCGAATTCCACTCGCCGCTCGGGCTCTGGTTGGACAACCACCAGGTATCGAAGCCGGCCTCCCGCAGGAGACCGACGATCGAACGCTCTGCGAACGCACTGGTAAGCGCCTGCTGCGGGGGCTTGCGTGTGAGCATGGCAGGGACGCCGCCGATCGACATCGGCCACGGCGACACCATGTTCCTGACCGGAATCAGGTGCGTCAGGGACGTGAGCTCCGGATTGGTGGGTCGGCCGTAACCGAACAGTTGCCAATGGTCGGTCCGGCTGCTTTCGCCGATCACCAGCACGTATATCTGGCGCCTGCCTGGCCGTGCGGTGCGACGGGCGTGAAACCGGAAGTTCCGCCTCCTGGCCGTGGCCGCATGCAGGCGGATGTCGTCGTGCCACCAGTTGCCCAGGGTGATCGGGATACCGAACGGATAGCTGTCCTGCACGATGCGGAACGTGCGCTGGTCCATGTCTCCTGAACGCGCAGAGTCGGTTCCGGGCGGGCTTTCTTCGGCGACCACCTGCAGGCCGAAGACCGTGGTCATCGTCACCAGTGCCAGTGCGATCAGGACGGTATCGACGCGGCGCGAGGTCACCCAATGCAGATGGGAACGCGCACTAAGCCAGCCGGCAATCCCGGCGGATGCGCCTGCGCCCAGGGACAGGGCGAGGATGGCCCACAACCATTGGCCCAGGAAGTCGGCCGCTTCGGTGGGATTGGTCGCCGCCACCGTGCCCAATACCGATTCGGTGATGGGAGTCCGATAGCGAACGATGTAGAACGCCACCACCGGAACCAGGGCGGCAAAGGGCACCATCAGCATGCAGGCAAGCCAGGGGCGGCGCCCCAGCACGGCAAAGTAACCCAGCAGCAGGGCCGCCGGCACGCCGAGGCTGGCCGTGATCCACGTGAGACTTCTGGCATGCGTGCCCGCCACTACCAGCACGACATCGGGAACCATCAACAGCAAAGCGAGCACGACCACCGAACCGATCGCTAGTCGCTTCATCGCAACAGCCTGCGGTCAACTGATCCGCAACATTATTGTCATCTCGCCCGTCAACTTCAGAGCAACGCGCCGGCAAGGTGCCCGGCCTGGATGAAGGCATCGACACGGGGCAGCATGTTGCCCTGCAGGGGAGCGCTCGCCTGGTTGGCCAGGATCGCCGCTTCGTGCCGATTCTTCCAGGTGACATCGGCGACCGCCGAATGGTCGGGTACGCCTTGCCGTCGTACGCGGTGATCGTGGCACGTCGTCGCCGTTCAGGCCCCGCGCTTGCGGCCGATCACGCCTCGTTCGGGCCGATCACGATAAGGTGCGCCGGTTGAGACGGCGCAAATCCCACTCGCAAGCGAATGGCGCGAATCCGGCCGGTTGGCGGTGGCGCGCAGATGGTTCGTGCGCGCATGCGGACGACGAAGCTGAAGCGTCGCGGGCAGGTGCAGCCGGTGCCCGGCGCGCCCGCCTCAGCGTCCGCTCGTGTTTGCCGCTGTGGTTTTCGATGGAGTCGTCAGGCACGCAATGAACGGCATGTTCCATTCGCTCAGGAGCTACAACTACCGTCTGTGGGCCGCCGGTGCGCTGGTTTCCAACGTGGGCACCTGGATGCAGCGCGTCGGACAGGACTGGCTGGTGCTTACCGTGCTCACCCGGCATAACGCCACGGCGGTGGGTACGGTGATGGCGCTGCAGTTCGGGCCGCCGCTGCTGCTGTTGCCACTCTCCGGCCTGGCTGCCGACCACCTGGACCGCCGCAAGCTGCTGCTATGGACCCAGGGCGTCTCCGGCGTGCTGGCGCTCGGGCTGGGCCTGCTCACTATCTTCGGCGCGGTGCAGCTGTGGCAGGTGTACGGTTTTGCCCTGCTGCTGGGCTGTGTCACCGCGTTCGACGCGCCTGCCCGGCAGGCATTCGTGTCGGACCTGGTCACCGATGAGGTGTTGGCCAATGCCGTGGCGCTCAACTCGGCATCCTTCAACGCCGCGCGGATGGTCGGTCCCGCGGTGGCGGGCGCCTTGATCGCGGCGGTGGGCGAGGGCTGGCTGTTCCTGATCAACGCCGGATCCTACGGTGCCGTGATGGTGTCGCTGTGGTTCCTGCGCCTGCACGAACTGCATACCGAACCGCGACCCGAACGCAAGCGCGGCAGCCTGTTGGCTGGGTTTCGCTACGTGGGACAGCGACCCGACCTGATCGCCGTGCTGGTGATGCTGTTCCTGCTCGGTACCTTCGGCTTCAACTTCGCCATCTTCATCTCGACCATGTCGGTGACCGTGTTCCATGGCGACGCCGGCCAGTACGGCCTGCTGACCTCCGCCATGGCCGCCGGCACCATGTGTGGTGCCTTGTTTTCGGCACGTCGCCAGTTTCCGGGCATGGTGCTGATGGCCGTGGCCGCGGCGGCCTTCGGCGTGTCCGTGGCGGTCGCTGCGGTGATGCCGAACCCGTTTCTGTTTGCCGCGGTATTGTTCGTCGTCGGGCTGTCGGCGCTCATCTTCATGACCGCCAGCAACTCCATGATGCAGCTCACCACCGAACGCGCCATGCGCGGCCGGGTGCTGGCGTTGCGTATCGCCGTGGTCATGGGCGGCACGCCGATCGGCGCGCCGTTCGTGGGTTGGGTGGTCGATCGTTTCGGCGCACGCTGGGCTCTGGGTGTCGGTGCGCTGGCGGGCGCCGGGGCGGCCGCCGTGGCGATCGACTACCTCGTCAGGCACCGGCGGCTGCGATTGCGCTCGGAGGCGGGACGATGGCGGTTTGCCATCCATCCCGAACCGCAGGACATCTTGGCCGCCCGCGTGGCGGCCGGGGAACGCGTGACCTGAAAGCGCCTGGTCCGTGCTTGCTACCAGCTGAAGTCGGCGACGACCGGGAAATGGTCCGACGGGTAGACCTTGCCGTCGTGCGTGGTGATCGTGCGCACGTCGTCGGCTTTCACGCCACGGTAGAGGATCCAGTCGATGCGATGGGTCGCATGGCCGGTAAAGTTGTGGAAGGTGCCTTCCGGGCCTTCGCGCCGCGGCGCCGAGATGCGTGCATCGTGCAGGACTTCGGTCAAGGAGGCGTGCGTCTTGCTGTCCGGCGTGGTGTTGAAGTCGCCGGTCAGGATGAACGGTACCGAGGCAGGCAGCCCGGCCAGGCGCTGCCGGATTTGCTCGGCGCATCGCTCGCGGGTCGCCTCGGCTTCCTTGCCGTCGCGATAGGGGAAATGCGTGTCGTAGTAGTAGAACTGCTTGCCGCTGCGCCGGTCCCGGAATTTCGCCCAGGTGACCATGCGCGGCATCAACAGGCCTGGCCCGATGCTGCCCGGCTTGTCCGGCGTGTCCGACAGCCAGAAGTTGCCGGACTGGAGCACCTCCAGGCGCGCCTTGTCGTAGAAGACGCCCATGTGCTCGTTGTCGTTCCTGTCGATCTCGTTGCCGTTGCGGCCCATGCCGAACCAGGTATAGCCGGGGAGGTGCCGTTGCAGGTAGTCGCCCTGTGGCGAGAGCAGTTCCTGCGTACCCAGGATGTCGGGATGTTCCTGCCTGATGACCTGCACCATCAGGTCACGACGCTTGGGCCAGGCGTTGATGCCGTCGTCGGCCTCACCGTAGCGCACGTTGAAGGTCATCACGCGAAGGTCGTGCGCGCCAGGCGAACTGGCGCCGGCCATGCCCGAGGCGAGCGCAAGCGCGCAGATCAGGAAAACGCGTGGCAACAGACGCATGGGGCAACTCCTGTGGGGGAAGCGGATGGCATCGGGCGTAGTACACACCCAACTGGCTCAGGTTCACCCACCACTGGTTCACGTGATGCGAAACACGGCCGACTCGTTAGGAAGCCAGTCGACCTCTGGAGTTGATGAGCAGACGCGTCGGGCGCATGCTCGGCGAGGCTGATGACTGAAGGAGCAGACCTCATGTCTCGTGCAGGGTTTCGGCTTGGCCACGTGGGCGCGTTGGCGTGCGTGATGATGGCAATGGGGCTTGCCGCACCGGCGATGGGCGCCACTCCCGCCCACGACGACTCCACCAAGGCATGGTCGGTCATTCTCGATCCACAGCAGCCGTTGGCCGTACGGCAGCAGACGCTTGCGGAGCTCGAAGGGAATGCGCAGAACGACGATCAGGGCGAGCTGTACCTGCTCGGATCGTTATATGAGATGGGCTCGCATGCCTCCGGTGCCCTGGTGGCCCAGGACCTGGACAAGGCGACGCTGTACCTGGGCAACGCGGCGCTGCGCGGCAGCCTGCTCGCGATGGCCAAGATGGCCGAGATCAAGCTGGCCACCCGCAAGTATCGCGAAGCCATGGTCTGGGCGCAGGTCTTCGCCCACTACGCCATGCAGTTGCCGGATGGCGAGCGTCCGTCCGAGGGTTACACGGCCGAACTGGTGCAGCGGATCCTCGACAAGCTGGGACGTTCGAGCATTCCAGAAGTGATGCCGGACGTGGCCAGCTTCATCGCGCAGCACGACGCTGGCATCCGTGCGGGCACCGACAGCCACTTCGGCGGTAAGGCCCCCAAGCCCAGGCCGAAAGAGCGACCGGTGGTCACGCCGCACGGACGCTTCGCCGTGCATTCGGGCTTTGCCGACTACCTGCTGGTCTTCCGGCCGGACGGTTCGGTGGCGCATGCCTGGTTGCTCGATGCGGTACCCGATCCTGCGCTGGGAGAAACCCTGCGTCACTACGTGAGCGAGATGACTCTGCCCGCCGCGACGGGAAGTGATCTGCGGTACTCATGGTTGCCGGCGATATGGGACGACGGGCGGTATCGGGCAGCCTCGGGCGCCTCGGCACGTCGGCCATGAACCGCATTGTTGCGCTTGCCGTGACGATCGCCCTCGGCTGGGGGGTGACCCATGCTTGCCACGCGGAAGCGTTGCCGGGTATTTCCATCGGTCAGGCACTGCAGCTGCCCCAGTGCGACGAGCGCCAGGGCGAATACCTGCCGGACGACCGCACAACCTGTTTCAAGCTTCCCGCCGGTCCCACGGACGATGGCTCGCTCCCGGCCAACGGGCAGGTCGTCGTCAACGTGGCCTTGCCGGATCGACCCGATTACATGAGCGGTAGCGATGCCGTGGTGCAGCTCCGGGACGGGCGAGTGGCGAGCGTGTCGGTGCGGACGCATGGGCCGGCTCGCGACAGCCGCGACTTCGCGGCGCTGCAGGACGCTTTCGGCAGGGCCGAGCCGCGTTATGTATCCACCACCGAGCCGGTGCAGACCTACGCCAGCATGCGCGCGGACTGGAACCGGCCGGGCGGCGAAACGGTGTATTTCGACAGCGCCGAGTTCGGGGGCTACTACGGGCTGGTGCGCATCCAGACGCCGCAGGCGCCGGCGCATCACCCGGGCATCTGGGATTAGGGCGGACGCCGCTATCGAGCCATGCCCCGCGCGCTGGCGTGGGCAGGTCGCGGCCGAGCAGGGCCCTGGTTATCCGGAAAGCCGTTACGTGTCCAACCGCCAGGCGATGCTTTCGCCTGCACGCATCGGCACGCCGGGCACGCCGCCGAAATCGACCTCCTCGGGCACGGTCCACGGCTGCCTGAGCAGGGTGATCGTCCCGGTGTTCCGAGGCAGGCCATAGAAGTCGGCACCGTGGAAGCTGGCGAAGGCTTCCAGCTTGTCCAGTGCACCGGCGGCTTCGAAGGCCTCGGCGTAAAGCTCGATGGCGGCGTGCGCAGAATAGATGCCGGCGCAGCCGCAACTGCTTTCCTTGGCGTGGCGCGGATGCGGCGCACTGTCGGTACCCAGGAAGAAGCCCGGATCGCCGCTGGTGGCCACCTCGACCAGCGCCTGGCGATGGGTTTCGCGCTTGAGCACCGGCAGGCAGTAGCTGTGCGGGCGCAGGCCGCCGGCGAAGATGGCGTTGCGGTTCAGCAGCAGGTGCTGCGGCGTGATGGTGGCGCCGACGTGCGCCGGCGCATCGCGCACGAACTGCGCCGCCTCGCGCGTGGTGATGTGCTCGAGCACCATGCGCAGCGCCGGGAAGTCGCGCAGCAGCGTGGTCAGGTGGCGCTCCACGAACACCGGTTCGCGGTCGAACACGTCCACCTCCGGATCGGTGACCTCGCCATGCATCAGCAGGGGCAGCTTGTGCTTCTGCATCGCCTCGAACACGGGATAGCAGCGACGCAGCTCGGTAACGCCGCTGGCCGCATTGGTGGTCGCGCCGGCCGGGTAGTACTTCACCGCGTGGACGAAGCCGCTGGCGCTTGCCTCGGCGATGTCGTCTGGCGTCGTCGCCTCGGTGAGGTACAGCGTCATCAGCGGCTCGAACGTCATGCCCGCCGGCAGCGCGGCGAGGATGCGCTCGCGGTAGGCACGGGCCAGCGCCACGGTGGTCACCGGCGGCTTCAGGTTCGGCATCACGATGGCGCGTGCGAAGCAGCGGGCGGTGTGCGGCAGCACGGCCGCGAGCAGGGCGCCATCGCGCAGGTGCAGGTGCCAGTCGTCGGGGCGGATCAGGGTGAGGTCGTCGGTGCTCATCCGCATAGTCTAGCTTGACGAAAACCACGGCCGGCCCGAGCGCCCTGGGGCGCAGCGCTGCCCGGCGCATGCCCGTGTTCGAGGTGTATGCGAGGACGTTCGGCAGTCCGGCGCTCGCGCGCCTCCCATTGGAGTAGTGAAGCCGGGCCGGGCCGATTCCGTGAAAGCTGCGTCAAGGCGGTGTGCACGCACGTTCCTGCGACCGAGGGAGAGCCCGCATATACACGCCTGCACGCGCAGCCGAGTCCGCTCGAACCGGTGCTTCTTAACGCCTTGTTTGCGCACATGAAACGCAACGGTTACGGCGACCTCTCAAATCGCCGGCTCGATCACGCCGCTTCCTGAACGGGAACCAATGGTCGAGCTTGTTAGCCCGCGTGAAGGTCCTGCATGGTCGGCCTCACTTTCACGTGACGAGAGGGTCAAAACCTGATGACGAAAAAGCACGACAACCAGTTCGCGGCGAAGCCGGCCACCACCAAGCGCAAGTTCCTTGCAAAGCCCCTGGTCATCGCTGTCTCGCTGACACTGTCTGCCGTGGCACTTCCTGCTGCTGCTTCCAACTGGTGGGACGCGACGCCGCACATCTCGGTCGGTTCGCGCACCATCAACGTCAAGAACATGGGCGCCCGCGGTAACGGCCAGCACGACGACACTGCCGCCATCCAGCACGCCATCGACGCGCTTCCGCGCAGCGGCGGCACGGTCTACGTCCCGGCCGGCCGCTACATGATCAACGCCCGCAGATCGCTCAGGCTGCATTCGCACACCCGCCTGAAGCTTGCCGCGAACGCCGAACTCCGGGTGATCCCCAACGGCGCCACCCGCTACTACGCGGTCAAGGTCACCAACGCCACCAACGTCGCGATCGTCGGCGGCAAGATCACCGGCGACCGCTCACGCCACCGGGGCAACCGCGGCGAGTGGGGCTACGGGATCGACATCTCCGGCTCGGACCACGTGCTGGTGCGCGATGTCACGCTTTCCGAGTTCTGGGGCGACGGCATGTGGATCGGCGCCCTCGGCAGGGGCCGCCGCCTGGACCGCTCGAGCTACGTGACCCTCAACCACGTCACCTCCTCGCACAACCGCCGCCAGGGCCTGTCGATCGGTCCGGCGCACCACGTCTACATCTTCAACAGCACGTTCAAGAACACCCGCGGCACCAAGCCGGAAGCGGGCATCGACTTCGAGCCCCAGAGCCAGGGCCCGGCCGATACGGTGCGGGTGGAAAAGAGCACCTTTTCCGGCAACCACGGCAACGGCGTGGAAATGCACGACCGGGTTTCCAACGTTACCTTCGCCAACAACCTGTTTACCGGCAACCATGGCTTCGGGCTCATGTCCATCAATGCCAACCACATGAACATGTCCGGCAACCACGCCACGCGCAACGGCCTGGCGGGTCTTCGCATGAGCGCAAGGACGCACCATGTGTACATCCACAACAACAGGCTGCAATACAACAGCACCCGCTATGTCTCGCCCACGCGGGCCGGAGGCAGCGCCAACCGCGACATCCAGGTGGCCAGGACCGCGTACGCCATCACCAAGTCCAGCAACACGCTCTCGCCGCGGCGATAGCAACGGACCGCACCAAACGCAGCCGCCTGGCTCGCGTGATCGCACCTGGCGCCGGGGCAGCAGCCTGCCCCGGCGCTTTTTCGTCTGTCAGGGCGCAAGAAGCCGAGGGCGGGCCCAGTGCCTGTGCTGTCGCCAAAAGCCGGGGCCGGGCCCGAGGGCTCGACTTTCCCCGCGTCAAAGCTTGGCCAGGGCTGCCTGCGCCAGGGTCAGCTCCATGGCCTCCTTCCGGGCCACGGGAAGCGTTGCATACACCGTCACCTTGAACGAGATGTCGCCCTTCTTGACCAGCAGGCCGACCTGGCTTCCGGCGACGAAGTAGTAGCCATCGTCGCCTACGGCGGCAGGCGTCATCGTGGCGCCCGCGGCGGCCATCTCGCGCGCCATCTGCTTGCCACCGTCGTACGCCGCGGCCGTCTGCAGGTAGAGCGTCACGAATTTCACGTCCGAGCTGCCCGATGCAGTCCATGTGCAGGTTTTGACGAAGGTGGGCGTGACGTGCTTACCCGCGGATACGGGGACGCCTGTGGCGGCACCGACCTGGGCCTGGGTCAATACCGTGCATGCGTCGGTATCGGCCCGCGCCGTCGAGGACAAGGCTGCTGCGCAGGACAACAACGACGCGAGGCAGAACGTTCCAGGGTGACGGGTGTTCATACCGAAAGCCTCCTGCGGCGGGTGGAACCAGCGAGGTCGGGGGTCCTTTCTTGCGAGGGCGAGGGCTGGTGCTTGCGGTCGCCCGGGCTGGGATGCTGGCGCCGGGTGCGCGGCGACGACGCGGCGGCAACGTGCGCGTCGGATCGTGTGGGAAGAGTGAAGCAAAAGGTGATGATCGGCGGGGCGGACGGAATCGGCCAGTCCTCCTTGGGTATGCTGTCGCCGGCTCTGCTATCCGGCCTCGTCATTTCCTGGGGGAAACCATGCGTCGATCGGTCCTGCTTGTTTGGGCGTGGATGGTCATGCCCGTTGCCTTTGCAGCTGACCGGGTGCAGGAGCGGCCCGTCACGCTGCAGTTGGACGTCAATACGGCCGGACAGGTCACGGCGGCCAAGGTCATGGATCCCGTGCCTGTCGTGGAGGCCACCAGCGATGGTCGCCTGGTCCCCGAAGGCCCCAGCTACCTGCCTTTGCCCGAAGCGTTGGCCCGGACGGTGGAACAGGCGACCTTGAAGTGGAGGTTCCGGCCGCTCAGGATCGCAGGCATAGCGGTGACGGGCCGCACCTGGGCCAGGGGAACGCTGCAGTTCGTCGAACACGGCGACGGTCACGTGGATGTCGCCTTGCGCTACGGGTCGAACGGCCCGTTTATGCGGCAACCCGTCGCGGTAACGTACCCCGTACCCATGATGCGTCAGGACGTGACGGGGGTGCTCGCCGTGGAGTACGTGGTCGAGCCGGACGGGTCGATCGACCAGATTCGGGTGCTGAAAGCGTTCGGGAAGGCGGCCGAACACAAGGAGGCTTTCGAACAGGCCATCAGGCAAGCGCTGCGCGCGAGCAGGAGCCTGCCCTTGTTGGTCGATGGCAACGCCGTCGCCACGCGCATGCGTGTCCCGTACGTTTTCTCGATGGAAGACGGAGCGTCGGACTTCGACAACACCCGCCTCCTCAAGAGGGCCTGGCATGCCATCCATCGGGATCCACCGGACAGTCGCAGCGTGTCCGCATCGGCGCCCGCCGAGGCGGTGGCGGTAGACAGCCCGTTCGTACTGCCGCCCGGTTGAGGCGAGCGGGCGTCGCATAAAGCCGGTGGTGACTGATCAGTACGGGTGCTGCCGGTAAAACTGCTCGAGCTGGCGATAGACCTCGGGCAGGTGCTCGCGCAGAGCGGCCGGCTCCTCGAAGAACTGCTCACTGACTACCGCGAAGAATTCGGCCGGGCTTTCCAGGCCGTAGGGGTCGATCGGCAGGGATAGCCCGTTGCGGTGGTCATCGCGCAGGTGGTCCCACGCGCCGGAGAACACTTGCGTCCAGACGCGGCGGTCCATGCGGCGGTGCAGGGGCGGGAAGCCGTTGGCGTCGCCGTTGAGCATGTCGAGCTTGTGCGCCATTTCATGAATGACCACGTTGTGGCCGGGTTTCCGCCCCGCATCCAGCACGTTCGCCCACGACAGGATCACCGGACCGCGACCCCACGCCTCGCCAGCCATCACGGTGCTGGTCTGGTGAACCACGCCTGCCGCGTCGGTGTGCGTGCGTCTTGGGATGAAGGCGTCCGGGTAGACGATGACGCTGTGCCAGCCGTCGTACCAGGCCAGGCCCAGTTTCAGGATGGGGATGCATGCGTGGGCCGCGAGCAGGACGCAGTCGGCATCGTCGAGTTCCAGTCCCTGGACCGGCTCGATCGACTTGCGGTCCAGGAACAACGTGGCCAGCACGCGTAGCGCGGCCTGGTCGGAAGCGCCCAGCCGGCGTGCCGGGGCGCATCGGCTGAGCGCTTCCTGCCACAGTGGTTCGGCGATCGGGTGGCGGGCGACGATGCGGCGCACGCGCCAGTTCCTGATTTTGTCGAGCATGGCCTGTGGAGGAAGTGTCGGCCTTGCAAGCAATCAGGGCGATGGGCGCTTTCTCAAGCGGCTGGAAAGCGCAAAATGGAAAAGCCCGCTGGCATGGGCCTGCATGGATCGCCCGGCTCCGGCATGGAACCCGCCAGCCGGCGGCCTTGCATCCGGAAGGAGGCTCATTTCGTGCCTCGGAGTTGCGCCATGCAGACGTCCAAAAACGACATCCGCTTCGGCGACGCGGTCGCCGCGTGCTACCAGAAGCATCTGGTACCGCTGATCTTTGCGCCCTACGCCGTGGACCTCGCTGCGCGGCTTGCGCGTGTACCGGCGGCGAGCGTGCTGGAACTGGCGGCGGGTACCGGCGTGCTGACGCGTGAACTGGCCGCGCATCTGGCACCGGGCACGCGTCTGGTGGCCACCGATCTGAACGAGTCGATGCTGGGTGTCGCGCAGGCGCGGGAAACCGGCCGGACGGTGGACTGGCGCCAGGCGGATGCGATGGCGCTGCCGTTCGCCGATGCTTCGTTCGACGCGGTGGTGTGCCAGTTCGGCGTGATGTTCTTCCCGGACAAGGGACGTGCCTTCGCCGAAATGCGTAGCGTGCTGCGGCCTGGTGGCGCGTTGTGGTTCAGCGTGTGGGATCGCATCGAGGCGAACGAGTTCGCGCAGGTGGTGAGCACCGCCGTGGCTGCGCTGTTCCCGGACGATCCGCCGCGCTTCCTGGAGCGCCTGCCGCACGGCTATGGCTCGACTCAGATGATTGCCCGCGATCTGGCGCTCGGAGGATTCGTCGGGCCGCCGGTGTTCGAGACCGTCACGGCGGTCAGCCGCGCCGATACGCCAGGCAACGCAGCCCTGGCCTACTGCCAGGGCACGCCGCTGCGTGGCGAGATAGAGGCACGCGACCCGGCAGCCCTGGAGGCGGCGACCGCGGCCGCGGCCGAGGCCATCGCGGCGCGGTTCGGTCCTGGCCCGGTCGAGGGCAGGATCCAGGCGGTGGTGGTGGGCGTCGCCGGCTGAGCCGGACCGCCGTTGCCGGTTGACCGCCCATCCAGGTTGGAAAAAAGACGGGTTGTTTTCGAGCCGCCGCTGGTTCCTGGAGCCGAAGCGCCGGTTGCATCTGCCGCTCGTCCCAGGTCTTCTGCCGGCTGTCACGGCATGCGTGCATCCAGCCACATGTTTGGTTGCCCTGGGTAGAGGTGGCAGGCACGCTCGCGTGGTCGCACTGGCAGGCACCGATGCCCTGCGCGATGGTCCGCCTCTGTTGCGCCATCCGAGCCGAATCACCTGCGGAGATCTCATGAATGCCGGCTTCTCCAGCGCCATCGTCCTGGCCGCCGTTGCGGGATTGGCGGTTTCGTCCGCGCGTGCACAGGCAACGCCAGCGGGCGCATCGACGGTGCGCTCGGCCGGAGTCGTCGCCTGCGGCGCCGCCGATAACGACCCCACATCCGCAACCGCTGCCGCGGACAAACCCGCCCAGCCGTGCCCGGTGGCGTGGATCCAGATAGGTCACGCATCCCGCCTGCTGACTGGTCCGTGGCGGTTCCACGCCGGCGACGACATGCGCTGGGTTGCGCCGCACTTCGACGACCTGCGCTGGGAAACCACCGACCTCACGCCGAACCCTGGAGCGCACGATTCGGACGTCGGCCTCACCGACTACGTGCCCGGTTGGTGGGCGCGCGGCCACCAGGGCTATGCGGGATACGCGTGGTACCGCCTGCACGTCGCTGTCGATGCCCCGGCGGGCGCCTCGCTCGCGCTGCTCGCGCCCGCGTACGTGGAGGACGCCTTCCAGTTGTTCTGGAACGGCAGGTTGATCGGCGGATCGGGCGATTTCTCAGGCAGGGCGCCCATCGTCTACAGCACCAGGCCGCAGGTCTTTCCTCTGCCGCCCATGGTCGCCGATGCCCGCGAGGCCGTCCTCGCGATACGCGTCTGGATGCGCCCCGGCCTGGCACGCGAAGCCGATGCGGGCGGTATCCACATCCCGCCGACGCTCGGCACGAGCGAGGCGATCGACGCGCAATACCGGCTGCAATGGCTGCAGACGATCAACGGCTACGTGGTGGAGGTCGCCGAGCCCGTGGCGTTCGTCTTGCTGGCGATGCTGGCCTGGTGTTTCCGCACCGCGCTTTCGCGCGGGCGCTTCGCCCACTGGCTGTGCGCGGCGCTGCTGTTGAACGCGGCCTTCAGGCTCAACCAGGCGGTCTACTACTGGACCTCGTACGAGAATTTCTCCGTGTACTTCACCCTCTACCGGATCCTGCCGCCGCTTGGGCTGGCAGCCTGGCTCATGGCGTGGCGCCATTGGTACCGGCTCGAACGCCGGCGGTGGCCGGGCTACGTCATCGGCTCGATGACCGCGTTGAGCGTGGTGCTGGTGCTGGCGCTGCATGACGAAACCTTCGCCAAGGTCAGTCCGTTATGGCGTGTCCCGCTGGCGCTTCTGCTGCTGGTGCCCGCTGTCGTTGGGCTTGTCAGGCGGCAGCCGGATGGCCTGCTCGCACTGGTCGTCGTGCTGCTGGTGGCGGTGAGCCAGTTTTCCGTGGAAGTGTCGGCGCTCGGCGTGCCGGGCATCTGGTTTCCCTTCGGCGTCGGCGTGTCGCGGACGCAGTACGCGTACGCCGCCGTCATCGTGGGCCTGGCCGTCCTGCTGGTCCGCAGCATCCAGCGCGCCATGGCGAACCGGGCTGTCGGGCGCGGCGACAGGGCGGTGGGCTGAAGTCACACCCGCAACAACTGCGGCACCTGCACGCCCCACTGCGCGGGATCCTCGATGCCGACGATCCGGTCCACGCCGTCCTCCAGTTCCACGATCTCGGGCTCAAGCGGTTCGCCATCCGCCACGGCGCAGATGAGCCGCACGGTCGGCGTCAGCGAACTGCCTGCGCTCTGGCTGAGCACCACGGCGAGGCGATCGGAGGCCAGCCGAACCAGGGTGCCGGTGGGATAGATGCCGATCAGCTTGACGAAGGCGTGGAAGATGGCCCGGTCGAAGTGGCCCTCCTGCCACTCGGCCATACGGCGGATGGCCTCGGCCGGTTCCCAGCCGCGCTTGTAGGGCCGATCGGACGTAATCGCGTCGTACACGTCGCAGATCGCGCCCATGCGTGCGACCCGGCTGATGGACTCGCCATCGAGCTTGTGCGGGTAGCCGCTGCCGTCGATCTTCTCGTGGTGGTGCAGGCACACGTCGAGCGCCACCGGGCCGGCGACCGAGTCGCGGCGCAGGATGTCCCAGCCGATCTCCGGATGTTGCCGCACCGAAGCCCACTCCAGCGGCCCGAGTCGCCCCGGCTTGTTGAGCGTTGCATCCGGAACGCCGACCTTGCCGATGTCGTGCAGCAGGCCGGCGAGCCCCAGTTCCGTGAGCGCCGTGCCCTCGAAGCCGAGCCGTCGGCCGAGCGCCATCATCAGCGTGGCCACCGCGACCGAGTGCAGGTAGGTGTAGTCGTCCTTGTTCTTCAGCCGGACTACGCTGAGCATCGCCGCCGGGTTGAGCGCGATCGCGTTGTCCACTTCGTCGATCACCTCGGCGAGGCTCTCCATGCGCAGCGCGCGGCCCATCCGGGCATCCTCGAACAGCGCCCTGGTGGCGGCCTTGGCACGTTCCCGGATGGCTTCGGCACGCACGATGTCGTCGCCGAAATCCGTGCGGGTAACGTCCGGCTCGGGAAGGGGATCGGGCAAGGCGGGGAGTACATCACCGTGCGGCGGCGGCGGCACCGGCGCTTCTTCGTCCATGCCCTTGCGCGTGTCGATCCAGATCTCGTGCTGGCCGAGCGCGTGCAACAACTCCAGCGTCGGCGTATCGGCCACCCGGAAGGAGTTGCGCCAGAACGGATGGTCGCGCCACTTGCCCTCGATCCGGCGCACGTACATGCCCAGCCTGGCCCGGGAGGCGGGAATCTTCTTCAGTGGCGACCTCATGTCTTGTCGTGCTCTCTACCGCTGGTCGGACGGAATGTAGGCATCGCTGTCATCCGGGCTCTCCCTGCTCGTGGCACAGGCTAGGGCGGCACGAGTTACCGAGCGGGTATCGACCGGGTGCGCGCCAACTTGAGGCCCGGCCGGGGTGTGTCCTGCACGGAGCTTTCGTGCTCCTTCGCGTGTCTCGCGCACCGCGTGCGATTTCCATCGCGACGGGGAACGACGCCGTGCGTTTCTCCGAAAGCGTGCCAGCGAACCGGCCCACGTTCGCGGCGAGCACGCGGAACTCCGATAATGCGCGACTGCGCAACTGACGCTGGCGTCGCATGTCCATCGTACTCACTGACTTCGCCCTTCCTCGCCTGTTTCCCCGCGAGCCGCGGCGCAACACGATCCAGGACTGCACGCCCGCCGAGTTCGAGCGCCACCTCAACGAGGTGCCGCCGCTGAAGGTGCTCGACGGCTACGCGCCGTTCTGCAAGCTGCACGTGCATCGCAACTGGACGTCCACCCGATGCCTGGCCGTGCCCATCACCGACGTGAACCGGCACCGGCTGCGCTCGGACTACGAGGCGCGCACGCGCGACGAGCTGCCGGTGCTGGTGCGCTGGTTCGAGGGGCTGGATCCTCCGGTGGCGGGCTACCTGATTGCGATCCTCTACAGTCGCGAGCAACTGGCCAAGGAGGGCTCGTCCATCGCGGCCGACTGGGGTGTGGTGGGATGCATGTACACCGCCGCGCCGGAGGAGACGCCGATGGCGCCGATCACCATGATGCGCAACGCGCTGGGCGTGGACGAGGGCGGCTCCGGCGTGCCGCTGGATCGGGAAGCCTATCGCCGCAGTGTGGAGTTCTGGCGCATGCACGCCAACTGGCGCGGATAGCGGGAGCGGGATTCCATCCGCGCGATGGGTTCCGCTCCGGCCGGCAGTCCAATGCGCGCTGGCCCTTGCCAGCGGTGTGCGGAAGCGGGTCTGGTCCCCGGCGCGCCTACACCGGGAATACGGTGGGCGGGGAAATCCGATCGAGCCCGGCGCCCGTGCGCAATCCTGTCGCCGTCGCGCGCGACGCACCACGATGTTCGTCCTCCGGCGGCTTGAGAAGCCGATGCAACCTGGCCGAAGATCGCGCCCGATGGCAAAGAAACGGACCACGTCCCGATTTCAAGCGAAGCTGCTGCGCCCGGCGCAGCCCCGCGATGCGTCGTGGGGCTTCGTGGTGCTACCCGCGGAAGCCAGCGCCCCGCTGCCGCGGCGGGGCAGGACGAGCGTGGCCGGCACGCTCAACGGCGTGGCATTCAGTGCCACGCTCGAGCCGGACGGCCGGCTGAGCCATTGGCTCAAAGTGGATCAGCCGCTGCGCGAAGCCGCGGGTGCCGCCATCGGCGACATGGTCGCGCTCGAGATCGCACCGGTGGCCCGCGAGCCGGAGCCCGAGCTTCCGCCCGATCTGAGCCGTGCGCTTCTCGGCACGGCGGATGCCCAGGCCACCTGGGAAAGCACCACCGTCCTGGCGCGCGTGGACTGGATCCACTGGATCACCTCGGCCAGACAAGCGGCCACCCGCGCCAAACGGGTCGCCGATGCCTGCGACAAGCTCGCTTCGGGCCAGCGACGGGTCTGCTGCTTCGATCCGTCCGGCTACTACAGCAAGGCGCTCGGAGCGCCGGAAGCGGCGGACGAGCCCTAGCGCTGGTGGCGCCAGCAGCAGCGCTCCTGGCATGACGCCTCTGGAGCAAACGCCTGCGAAGGCAGCGTCCGCCTTGACGGCGCCATGCGGGCCGCATCACCAGCAGGTAACCGCGGCCGAGTAAGCTCGCCGCCCCGAGGATCGGCGGCTTTGGATCACGGGGACTGCATATCCCCCGTGGCGCGATCGGTCAGGCCGGCCGGGCGATCCTCGCGCGCTTTGCGCGAGGCCCGGTACTGCGTACCCGTCGGCATCGCGCATCGGCCGGCCGCGCAGGGGGGGGCTGGCGTGGCCCGGTGGCCGGCGACCGCCGGCTGCTTGGGTGTTGCGAGGCGAAAGCGGCACCGCCGGTTCTGCCGCACTCCTCCGGAGGATTTCCCATGACTCCTCGTAAGCAACTGCTGGCCAGTGCGCTCGCACTCGCCATTTCCCTTGCCGTGCTGCCGGAGGCCACAGCGGCCAGCACAGCCAGCTCGCCCAGCCCGCAGGACATCGCCAGCCTGGTCCGCACCCACACGGGCTATCCGGTGAAGGTATCGGTTTATGCCTGGGGCCTGAACGCACCGCGTGGCCTGGCGTTCGGCCCCGACGGCTACCTCTACGTGGCCGAGGGCGGCAAGGGCGGCACGCGCACGACCACGCCGATGCAGTGCATGCAGGTACCTGGCGTGGGTCCCTACAGCGGTAGCCCGATCGGCGGGCGCATTTCGCGGATCGATCGCCACGGGCACCGTGTCACGGTTACCAACCGGTTCCCCTCCAGCCAGACCAGCGCGGCAACCGGATCATTGGTCAGCGGCGTGGCGGACGTGGCCTTCATCGGCCACACGCTTTATGCGATCACCGCGGGCGCCGGGTGTTCGCATGGCGTGGCGGGTACCTTCAACGGGGTGGCGCGCGTGGGAGCGGACGGCTCGATCCACTGGATCGCCAACCTGAGCCGCTACCAGAAGCATCATCCCGTACAGAACCCGGAGGCGGACGACTTCGAGCCCGACGGAACCTGGTACAGCATGGTCTCCCTGCATGGCAACCTGTTCGCGCTGGAACCGAACCACGGCGAACTGGTGCGCATTCGTCCGGACGGGGCGATCAAGCGCATCGTCGACATTTCCGCATCGCAAGGGCACATCGTGCCGACCGCGCTGGCCTTCCGCGACCATTTCTTCATCGGCAACCTCAACACGTTCCCGATCGCGGCCGGCTCATCGAAGGTGCTCAAGCTCACCCGCAACCGCCAGCTCTGGCCGGCCGCGGACGGCCTGACCACAGTCGTCGGACTCGCCTTCGATTGCTACTCGCGCATGTACGTGCTCGAAAACACCACCGGCAAGGGCAACCTGGGACCCACGCCGGGCACGGGCAAGGTGGTGCGGATCGAGCCGTCGGGGGCACGCACGGCCATCATCACCGGGCTGACCCTGCCCACCGCGATGACGTTCGGGCCGGATGGCGCGTTGTTCGTGTCCAACGGGGGCTTCGGACTGTCGCCGGGCATGGGCCAGGTGCTGCGGTTCGGTCTGGATGTCGGGCATCACGGCCACTAGGCCGCCTGCCGCAGGTGGAAGCGGCCCGCGCCTGGCGCGGGCCGCTTCGGACAACGGGAAGCGGCACCCGGTCGGCGAGGGTTCGGACATCCTCGCCGCCGCCCCGCGGTGGCGAGCCCGCAGTTTGGTGATTGTTTGCCTGGCTTGCAGGACGACGCACTTTGGCGCAGGTTTTACGTTTCACCGCACGGAAAGAACGTGGCAATGAACCTGCTTGACCGGCCGGTATGGTCCGCCCTGAGTACGGCCCACCGGGATTTGTCCCTGGGCGATGAACTGGCACGCCGGTACGAGCCTGACGTCAATCGCTTCGCCTCCGCCCGCGACGACAGCGAGGCCGCCCTGCGGGCGCTGACCCGGCTGGTGCCGCCATCCGAACCGGTATTCATCCTGCAGGTGCCGCAGATCCGCGTGCCCGAAGGTCTGACCACCATCAAGGCCGCACAAGGCGTGCAGATGGTGGCCCGTTCCCCGGTGGCCGCACCCGGTGAAGCCGGCGACATCGTCGCGCTGTCGGACCAGGACGCGGCCGAGATGCTGGCGCTTGCCACGCTCACCGAACCGGGGCCGTTCCTGCGCCACACCCATCGCATGGGCCGCTTCGTCGGCATCCGCGTCGATGGCCGGCTTGCCGCCATGGCGGGGGAGCGGTTCCATTTTCCTGGCTTCACCGAAGTCAGCGGCGTCTGCACGCATCCCGATTTCCGGGGGCATGGATTGGCCAGCCGACTGTCCAGGCACGTCGCCGCAGCCATCGCGGCACGCGGCGAAACGGCCTTCCTGCATGCGTGGAAGACCAACGATGCGGCCATTGCGCTCTACCGGGCGCTTGGTTTCGAGTGGAGATGCGACGTGAACGTTGCCGTTCTCGCGCGCCCATCGGAAGACAGCCGGCAACGGCAGGCGTGAGCGAGCCGCCCGCCGCCGCTACGCGCACGCACGCGCCGTCGCGCGGGTGGCCGGCGTGATCTATTCGGGAAGTCCCGCCAAGCGCAGGCCTTCGGCAAACCGCCCGCCGTCGGCCGAATCGTGGAATGGCAGCCAGCCCGGCAGCGTCGCGATGCGCAGTTCCGGATCGAGCTGGCGCAGCAGCTGCATCGCCTGGTGCGCCTTCTCGACCTCACCGGCCAGCGCGTGGCTGGCGGCGATGATGCCGATGGGCAGAACGAAAGTCGGCATGTCGGCACGCGCCTTCTCCGCCCACGCCCACGCGGCGCAGAAGCGTCCCGCGAGCAGGTGCGCCAGCGCCATGCCGGCCTGCATGCGGAACATTTCCGGGTCGAGCGGATTCAGGCGCATCGCGTGTTCGAAGCGCTCGATCGCCCCGTCCGGCTCGCCGCGCCATAGCAGCAGGTAGCCGCTGAGCAGCCAGGCCGCGGCGAGGTTGGGGTCCAGCGCCAGGGCGCGGTCGAGCAGATCGCTGCAGCGGCCGATGGTGCCGCCGAAGTGGCCCATGGCATGCGCGCCGCGAGTGAGGGCGATGGCATCGTTGCGGCCGAGTTCCACCGCGCGGTCGGCCAGGTGCGCGGCCTCGGCCGATTCACGCTCGACATCCACCATCCAGCGGTTGACCTTGCGCCAGCAATGGCACCACGCCGCCATGCCGTAGGCCGCGGCGTACTCCGGGTCGAGCGCGATGGCCCGGTGGAAGAACGCCAGCGCCTCGTCGATCGCCGGGCGGGTGCGCTGGTGGAAGCTGGCCATGCCGCGCAGGTAGCAATCGTAGGCATCCAGGCTTTCGGTCGGCTTCTGCTTGGCGCGGCTGATCTCGGCCCGTTCCAGCTGCGTGGCGATGGCGCCGACCACGCTCTCGGACAGCCGGTCCTGCAGCTCGAAGATATCGCCGAGTACGCCTTCGAAGCGGTCCGCCCACAGGTGCCGGCCGGTGGTCGCGTCGACGATCTGGCCGGTCAGCCGCACACGGTCGGCCGCCTTGCGCACGCTGCCTTCGAGCACGTAGCGCACGCCCAGTTCGCGGCCGACCTGCCGCACGTCCAGCGCCTGCCCCTTGTAGGTGAAGCTGGAGTTGCGCGCGATCACGAACAGCCAGCGCAGGCGCGACAGCGCGGAGATGATGTCCTCGACCACGCCGTCGGCGAAGTAGTCCTGCTGCGGATCGCCACTCAGGTTGACGAAGGGCAGTACGGCGATGGAAGGGCGGGTGGCGGGAACGGCGGCAAGCGCCGGATCGTTCCGATCGGTCGCACTCGCTGGCGCGGTCCCGGTCTCCGCAGCATCCGTCTCGCTTGCGTCGCCGACGAAGCGGAAGCCCTTGCGCGCCACGGTCCTGACCAGCCGCTGCTGGCTGCCGGTATCGCCGATCGCCCGGCGCACGGCGTTGATGTGGCTGGCCAGCGTGGACTCCGAAACGATCCGGCCCTGCCACACGGCTTCCAGCAGATCGTCCCGGCTGACGACGCGCCCGCGGTTCTGCACCAGGTAGGCCAGCAGGTCGAACACCTTGGGCGTGGTCGCGATCACCGTGCCGGCCAGGGAGAGCTCGCGCCGCGCGAGGTCGAGCCGGTAGCCCTCGAAGGTCGTCATGGCGCGTCCTCCCGCTCGCTGCGGGCCGCCCGGACGGCCGGTGCGCAGCCATGGTGCGGGCCACGGCCCAGGAATGGAGACGATCGCGACACGAGTCGGTGGAGCGCCTTGCAAGGAAAACACAACATTAATCCAAAGCCCGCGCAAAGTGTCCCGCCGGCGCCGCGCGCATCCTCTGTCCATCGGCCGTCCGTGACGGCTCGGCGGAGGCAAGGCAGATGAAGATCGTGGTCATCGGCGGCAGCGGACTCATCGGCGCGAACCTGGTCGACCGGCTTCGCCGGCGTGGCCACGACGTGCTGGCGGCCTCGCCGAGGTGGGGCGTCGACACGCTGACCGGCGAAGGCCTGGCCGAGGCGCTGATCGGCGCGCAGGTCGTGGTCGACGTCGCCAATTCGCCCTTATTCGAGGACGGGGCAGTGCTGGAATTTTTCGAGACCTCCAGTCGCCGGCTGCTGGCCGCCGAGGATGCGGCCGGCGTGGAGCATCACGTGGCACTGTCGGTAGTCGGCAGCGACCGCTTGCCGCAGAGCGGCTACCTGCGCGCAAAGATGGCGCAGGAGCGGTTGATCAAGGCCTCGGGCGTTCCCTACACCATCCTGCGGTCGACGCAGTTCTTCGAGTTCATCGGCGGGATCATCCAGGCAGGCACCGAAGGCGACGTGGTGCGGCTGTCGCCTGCGCTGCTGCAGCCGATCGCGGCGGACGACGTCGCCGCCGCCCTGGCCGACCTTGCGGTCGGTCCACCGCTGAACGGCACGGTCGAGGTGGCTGGCCCCGAGGCGCTGCCGCTGGACGAGCTGGCGCGCCGGGCGATGGCCGTCAACGGCGACGGTCGCCAGGTCATCGCGGACGTGCACGCACGCTACTTCGGCGCCGAGCTCGATGACGCGTCGCTGACACCCGGCGCCCACCCGCGCCTGGGGCCGACTCACTTCCATGAGTGGCTCGAACGCGCATCCACGCCTACCTGAGGCGCAGTCGCGTCCGCCACCCAACCATTCCACCACAACGGAGCCACCCATGACCGAGCGCATCAACTACCAGAAGCAATCGCCCGAGCTGCTCAAGAAGTTCGTCGAGTTCAGCCTGGCGCTCAGGCACAGTGCCATCGAGGAAACGACACGCCACCTGGTCGACATTCGGGCGTCGCAGATCAACGGCTGCGCCTTCTGCGTGGACATGCACGTCAAGGAGGCCACCATCCACGGCGAGCGGCCGCTGCGCGTGCATCACGTCGCCGTGTGGCGCGAATCCCAGCTGTTCAGCCCGCGCGAGCGCGCCGCGCTGGAGTGGACCGAAGTCCTTACCCGCATGCCCGCCGAGGGCGTGTCGGACGACATCTACGAGCGCGTCCGCGAGCAGTTGTCCGAGAAGGAGCTGTCCGACCTGACCTTCCTGGTCATGTCGATCAATGCCTGGAACCGCATCAACGTCGGCTTCCGGCTGGTACCCGGCAGCTACGACAAGGCCTATGGCGTGGACAAGTCCGGCCTGTCCTGAGCACAAGTAGGCGCCGAGGCCAGCGCGCCTCCCTGCCACCAGAGGAACCAACCATGACCGCATTGAAGACTCTCGCCCTGGCCCTGTTGATGGTCACGGGCGCCGCCAGCGCGCAGCAGGCGCCGCCCCAGGCCCACGTGACCACGATCATGACCAAACCCTTGCCCGACTATCCCGGCAAGGAAGCAGTGATGCTGATGGTCGAGTATCCGCCGGGCTCGGTGGACCCCGTGCATCGCCACAACGCCGATGCCTTCGTCTACGTGCTCGATGGTTCGATCGTGATGGGCGTGCGCGGCAGCAAGCCGGTCACGCTGGGGCCGGGCCAGACGTTCTACGAGGGGCCGCACGACGTGCATACCATCGGCCGCAACGCCAGCTCGACCAAGCCCGCCAGGTTCGTGGTGCTGCTCCTCAAGAACAAGGGCGCTCCCGTCCTAGTGCCAGCGAAGTAGCGGCGCGAAACGGCTTGCCTGGCGAGGGTGTCTGCCAGCCGACATGCGAAACCCTGCCTTCGCCACTCTCCGCGACCTGATGCACCCGCGCATGCTGCCGGCCTCGCAGGCAGCCCTCGCTGGGCGCCTGCGCCAGGCGATGGTCGCGCTTGAACATTCACCGCGCCGACAGGCCGAAATGAGCCGCGGCGTTTCGACAGCGTGCGCAGACCGCTGTTCCTTTGATTGGCCATGAAATAGGTATTCCATGCGATCCGCGGCACCGGCCACATCAGTTCTACCGACACCTCCGCATGCCGACCATGCGGCGCCGTCGCCGGCCAGCATCCACGTGCCGGCGGCGTTGGCGGTCCTGCGGCTGGCTGCTGCGCTGGAGCCGGACATCGTGGAAGCCATGATCTGGTATCGCAGCGTACCCATCGCTGTACTCGACGGGCTTACGGCAGCCGAACTGGTGGCCCAGGGCAGGGCGACGGCCGTACTGGCGTTCCTGCGTGCAGCCATCGCAGTCGATGCCGCTGAGCGCCGGATACCCGCACCCACGGACGTGCGCGTAGGATCCGCGACCCGATCGGCATTCGCTTGACGGTTTCCTTATTGCTGACTAAAGTCAGGCAATGGATGCACGCCAGGTCGAACAGGTCCGCAGTTTCAATCGGGCGGTAACGCGCCGGATCGGCGTGCTGACGGACGACTACCTGGGGCGCGGTCGCCCGCTGGCCGAATCGCGGCTGTTGTTCGAGATCGGCCGGGCAGGTGCCGAAGTCCGTGAACTGCGGGCGCGCCTGTCGCTGGACTCCGGCTACCTGAGCAGGATGCTGCGTTCGCTCGAGGCGCAGGGGATTGCCAGGTCGCAGCCCGCGCCCGGCGATGCACGCGTGCGTCGGGTGACGCTGACCGCGAAGGGGCGTCGCGAGTTCGACGTGCTGGACCGCCGCTCGCAGGAACTGGCCGACACGCTGCTGGCGCCGTTGCCGGAGACCCAGCGCCAGCGCCTCGTTGCGGCCATGGCGGAAGTGGAGCGGCTGATGCGCGCCGCGGCGGTCACCGTGGAGGTGGCCGATCCGCTCGGCGCCGAGGCCGTCGCCTGCATCGACGCCTATCTTGCCGAGCTGGCCGGGCGTTTCGAGTCCGGCTTCGATCCCGGGCGCGGGCCTTCGGCTGATCCACAGGAGCTGGTGCCACCGTCGGGCCTGTTCCTGCTGGCCAGGCTGGACGGGCGGCCGCTGGGCTGTGCCGCCCTCAAGCGCATCGGTGCCGGCATCGGTGAAATCAAGCGCATGTGGGTCTCGCCTTCGGCGCGTGGCCTGGGTATCGCGCAGCGTCTGCTCGATGCACTGGAGCGGCATGCCGGCGGGATCGGCATGTCGACGCTGCGGCTGGACACCAACCGCACGCTCACCGAGGCCCGCGCCTTGTATGCCCGCAACGGGTATCGCGAGATTCCTCCCTACAACCAGAACCCATACGCTGACCACTGGTTCGAAAAGACGCTCGAAGCAGCGGGGAAGAACTAGCGGGGGCCGAACCTGTCGACGACGACCGCCGCAGTTTCCGGCATCGCTTGCCCGGCTCTGGACAGAACGACGAAGGCCGCACCTTGCCGATGGCTACTTCGACAGCACGCCGATGGTTTTCAACCATGCCTTCATCAGTTCGGGCCAGCCGGTGATGGGCAGCTGCGTATGGCGCAGGCCGAAGGCATGGCCTCCGTGTGCATACAGGTGCATCTCCGCGGGCACGCCAGCCTGGGCGAGCGCCGTGTAGTAGACCAGTGCCTGTTCCACGCCATCCACGTGGTCGTCTTCGGCCTGCAGCACGAAGGTCGGCGGCGTGTCGGGAGTGACCGGCACGTTCGGATTCAATTTGCCGTTCACCGCCAGGTGGCCCGGATAGATCGCCATGGCGAAATCCGGACGGATGCTCTCCCTGTCCGCCGCGTCGACCGGCTTGTACGCGCGCTGCCTGTAGCGAGTGCTCGCTTCGGCCACGAGAAAGCCGCCCGCGGAAAAGCCCATCACGCCGATCCTGTGCGGGTCGATGTGCCATTCCGCGGCGTGATGGCGCACCAGGGCGATGGTGCGCTGGGTGTCTTCGAGCGCCAGCGTCGGCACCATGTAGTCATGCGGACGGCAATCGCAACGCCAGTCGTAGGGCGGCCCTGGCACGCGATATTTGAGCAGCACGCAGGTGATGCCGTTGGCGGTGAGCCAGTCGCATGCCTCGGTGCCTTCCAGGTCGATTGCCAGGATCTGGAAGCCTCCGCCAGGCAGTACCACGACCGCTGCGCCGCTGTTCCTGCCCCTGGGCGGATAGACCGTCATCGTCGGCCGCGTCACGTTAGTGATCGCGGTGGCAGGAAGGCCCGCGATCAAGCCCGTGCTCACTGTCATCTTTTCCGGTCCGGGTACCGGTTGTTGATCCGGTGCCGCACCCGGCCAGATGGGTACCTGGGTATGGCCCGGCGTAGGCTTCCAGGTTCCGGTTTCCGCATGCACGCCGGTGGTGGCGAGCAGCGCGCACAGCATCGTCAGCAACGTCTTCATTCCACGTTCTTCCCAGGCAACGAAAGGTGTGATCTTCGCTCGCCCGCGAGGCGGCAGGCGGGCGCAAATCGGGCGTGTGCGGGCAATCGGGCATCGGTGGTGGGGTCGGTGCATTCGCCAGGACGGCCATCGCGCCGCTCCATGCTTGCTACGTATTGGAGGCCAGGGTCCGCGGGAACATTCCCTGACCGCCTCGGCATTCCCGCAGGGCACCGTAGTCGTCGACCGACAGACATGGGCCTCGGGGCCCGGCAAGCTTCGGCTTCCACGAAAAGTCCACCACCAGGAGCTGCCATGAGACGCATCAGCACGACCGCCATCGCCTTCGCCCTGCTCTCGTACGGAGTCGCGGCAGGCGCGACCGAGAGCACCAGCGAGCTGATCCGGCGTGATGCGCCGAAGGGTATTACCAAAACGTTCTACGAATGCATCGACAAGGCGGACTCGGACAACATTGAAGAAGCCGCATGCCTTTCGCAAGAGCGGGCGCGGCAGGACCATCGCCTCAACACTACCTACGCGGCGTTGTTGCGAAAACTGAATCCGGACCAGAAAAAGAGACTAGTTGAGGTGGAGCGTGCCTGGCTCAAATTCCGTGACAACACCGTGGATTTCGAAGACACACTCTTCGAAAACGATATCGTCGATAACCTGCAGGTGGAAGAAAATGAGCTTTTCGTAATCGGCAAGCGGGCCGACGAACTGGACGAATATCTGGCCATAGCAGGCGGGAAGTAGGCGTGTCAGTTTTCCAACCGTTAACGGAGTAGCGGTATGTCTAGTTTGGATACGCACGATATCGACGCGGTCGCGGGCGCCATCTACTTCATCGTGGGCCGAGGTACGGAAGGAGGAGCATCTTCCTACCAATTAAGCGTCGCTGGAATAACCGCTCACGGACCGCACTCGAACTGGGGCGATTCACACGAAGTAGTAGCCAACAGCGGCTACTCGATTGGCACTATTCAGGTCGACCTTGGTCAGCGCGGGGAGTGGCCGCTAGGTGCAACCCAAAGCGCGCCCGCGAAACGCGGTCAAACCACCTATGTGGACGGCCTCATCGCAGAAGCATCGAAATATGCCCAGGACCATGATCTCAAGTTCCCTTCGGACAAGGTGCGGCTCCGGGCGGAGCTCCTGACGCACGGAAATGGTGAAAGGGGCCGAGGCACGCTGGCCTTCCTCGAACCGGACACGCGCGACAGCTTCAATGCCTGGGCTGCCTCTGAAGGCGGCGAGAGATGGATTCACCAGAATATCGACTACCCGCAGATTCGCAATGTGACCAAGGTTGCCATGGAGATGCTCGCTGCCGATGGCCAGAACATCCACGAGGATCGCCGTTTGGAAGCCATCGCCATACTCGCGAAGACGGCCAATCAAATGCCAGGGAAGTTAGCCGAGTTCCGCCAAGTTCTACGAAGCGGAGGCGACTACGACGACGTGCTCGCAAAGGCCGATGACATCAAACGCCACCACCGCCATTACGCCGCCCCTGAAGCCGCCGTATTGGCTGGTCGTTATGGCCATGCCTACGACAACCCTGCAATAGCGGCTGCGCTGGATCGAGCTCAGGTCAAAGTGGCGACTGCAGGTTTCAATCCGTCCGCAGCCTCGACCGACAGCGATTTTCGCAAAGCGTTGAGAGCCATAGGACGGGATGGCCAGGGTCGCGTCTTGCGCCAAGGTTCCCGTGGCGACCAGGTCACCCAGCTCCAGGCTAGCCTGGCAAAGCTAGGCATCACGGACGCACGCGGCCTTGCATTGCATCCGGATGGCGCGTTCGGTCCAAGCACGCAGGCTGCCGTCGAAACCTTCCAGCGCGCGCATGGGTTGAAGCCCGATGGCCTCGTTGGTCCGGAAACGCTGGGGGTTCTGCACGAAGCCACGCGGCAGCGGGTCACAACCCTGGCTGATGTTGGCCATCCGGGGAACCCAATGTTTCGCCAGGCGCTCGAACGTGTCCACGTTATCGACGCTCAACATGGGCGCGCGCCTGACGCTTTTTCACGCAACCTTGCCGGATCGCTTGCAACGGCTGCTTACGTCCAGGGCCTCGCCCGCATCGATCACGTGATCCTGGGCGGGGGCGGGGGCGGGGGCGGGGGCGGGGAGAGGGCTTTTGCGATCGAGGGCGATCCTAGATCACCGCTCAAACAGATCGCCTGTGTAGACGTTACTCAGGCGATCGCCCGGCCGCTGGAACAAAGCAGTGCCGAGTTCCTTGCTCTCTCCCGACAGGAAAATCCGCACCATCCGCAAGAGGATCAGTTGCAGCCGTCGCTTGTCCAATCGCCAGTCGAAGCGCATCGATAGCGCGCTGTCATCTCTACGCTCCATCTCGTAACGAGGTTCGACTTGGCAGAGATGAGGCCGAAAATACCAGCACCAGCAGCAAACCGAGCAACCCCAGGTCGGCGTATGCGAACCAGTCGCCCCATCGGTTGTAGAGGGTGCGGTCGCGGTGCAGGGGCAGGTCGCCGACTAGTTCAGCGTCCTGCGTCTCGCTGGAGGACTCGGCGACCACGCGGCCGCGGTCGTCGCTCAACGTCAACCGCCCGCTGCGCGCGACGCGCGCGATCGCGAAGCCGCTTTCCACGCCGCGCATGATCGCCATGCGCGAGTGCAGCCAGCCGTCCACGCGGAAGTCCCAGGCCGGCACCAGCAGCAGTTGCGCGCCGAGCGCGCCATAGGTGCGGCTGATGTCGTGGAAGTCCATGTCCTTGCATACGGCAAGCCCGATCTGCGACGGGGCGTCGAGCAGGCGGTAGGCGCTGCCTGGCGCGTAGCGGTCCTCGAAGACGGGAATCAGGTGACGTTTGCTGTAGGTCGCCGGCGCGTCGCCGTCGGGCGGGAAAACCATCGCGATGTTGCGCTCGCGCGGCTGCGTGGCCTGGTATTCGAGGCCCACGTCGAGCAAGAGCCTGCGGTCGCGCGCGAGCGCGGCGAACGCGGGTACGGTGGGGTCGGCTGTGGCGAAACTGGTTTCGGGAATCACCACCACCGCGGCGCCGCGGTCGGCAAGCTGTTGCACCGCGGTGACGTAGCGCTGCAGCAGCGCCTGGCCCTCGCCCGAAGCCAGCGGCGGCCGGATCGGATGCTCCAGCGAAACCAGTCCGACGCGCACCGAGGCGGTGGCCGGTTGCTGCAGCCGCCACCAGCCGTAACCGAGCGCGCCCAGCACCGCCCCTGCGCACAGCACCAGGCCCACCCAGCGGTCGACGCCGCGCGGGGGCGATGTCGCTGCGGCAAGGGCCGCCGGCAGCCAAAGCAGGAGGAAACCGATGCCCCACAGGCCGGTCAGCGCGGCCAGCTGCAGGATCGGCAACGCGTCCATCTGCGTATAGGCGATGGCACCGAACGTGCCGTGTGGCGAGACCAACGTGTTGGCGTATTGCAGCGCGATCCACAGCGCCGGCACCGCCAGCGAGGCGGCCAGCGGTCGGCCGCGCAGCAGCAGCCTGCGGAACAGCAGGGTGCAGCTGGCCAGTGTCAGCCCGGGTGCGATCACGATCCAGGCGATCACTCCCAGCGGCAGGCCGATGTAGCCGTGCAGATAAGTCCACTGGTTGAGGTTGCCGATCAGGGCGCCTGCAAACGCGGCCAGCGCCGACCAGGTCCAGCGCACGCGCGTCGCCAGCCACAACACCGGCAGCGGTACCAGCCATGTCAGCCACCACACCGGGTGCAGGCCGTTGCCGAACCACCACAGCAGGGCGGTCAGGCCGGCCGCGGCCAGTCCTGCGCCCAGGCGCCTTCGGTCAGCACGCAAGTCCATCGATCAGCCTCCGCATCGATTGCAGGTAGAAGGCGCGGAACTGCGTCTGGTCGTAACTGAAGCGCCCGGCACGATAGAGCGCGACCAGCCCGTGTGCATGCGCCCACACGCTCATCGCCGCGTCCCACGGATCGGCCTTGCGCAGCACGCCGGCGCGGATGCCTGCGTCGATGGTGTCGGCGACGAGGTTGAGGGTCGGGGATTGACGGGCGCGGAAGTCCTCGGGAAAGCGGCGTGCGTCGTCGCGGCGCACGGAAAAGGCGTGATCGAACAGGTGCGGATGGCCCAGCGCGTAATCCAGATACGGCTCCATCACCTGCAGCAGGCGCTTGCGGGGATCGGTGGCGCGTACCTTGGCGGACCAGTCCTGCGCCGCGTGCTGAAAGCTATCGTCCGACAGGCGCTTGAGCAGGGCGTCGCGATTGGGAAAGTGGCGGTAGATGGCCATGGCCGAGATGCCGACCGCGTCGGCTACGCGGCGCATGGAGACGGCCTGCGCGCCCTCCGCGTCGAACAGGGCGTGGGCGGCCTGGAGGATCTTCTCGGCAGTGCTGGCGGACTTCATGTTTACAGTGTAAACATGTTGGCTCGCAAACCGCAATATCGCCGGCCGGCGCACGTTCGCTCGGGGCATGCGGGCGTGCCCCTGATGCCGCAAGGCGGTATGGATCCGAACGACGCCAACAAGACTTTCAGAACGTGCGTGAGATAACGGCACGGTAGCCGTGCTCGCATATCGTGGTGGGTTATACGGGTGCGACCGGGCTTGAGGTCACCGTACCGTGGCGGCCTCCGGAACATGGCAAAGGAGCGATCCATGAGGCACAAGTTCGAGGTCGGCGATCACGTGCGCTGGAATTCGGAGGCCGGTTACGTCGAAGGCACCATCCTCGAGGTGCACACGCGTGACACCCGGTACAAGGGCCACATCCGTCGTTGCAGCGAAGATGACCCGCAGTACGAGATCAAGAGCGACAAGACCGACCATGTTGCCATGCACAAGGGTTCGGCTTTGCAGAAGCTCGAATGAGCTTCAGTTCCGGTGTGCGGCTGGCGCGCCCCGGGCCAAAGGTATTCCCGCGGATGGGGCCTGAGGCCAGGCCGGTCAACGGCACTCCGGCGGGACGTAGATCGTGGCGCGCTGCTTCACCAGTGCCAGCCACGCCGGTGCGTTGTCGATGCCCGGGTTGAGCTCGTAGTCGCGCTGCCCGTCCGCGATGCCCAGCTTGCTCCAGCCGATCTCGTCCGGCCCCGGTGCCGACAAGGGCTTGCATTTGTTCTCGCGCATGAGGTTCTGCAGGACGTTGCCGAGCGGCGGACAGGCCTCCCTGTAGAAGCCATCGAGGGGCTTGTTGCCAGCATGGTTCTTCATGCCCACGAAACCGACGGCCACCTTTTTCACCGCGTCGTACGTATTCATCTGGACGGTGGCCTGCAGCCGGCCCATCCCCAGGCCGCAGTTGGTGCGCCGGTCGAGATAGTGGTCGGCGTACGCCAGGTTGATGTCGCCGGCCTTGGAAGTGATCGGCGGCAGGCCGTCGACGGCCCAGGCAGGATCCTTCGTGTCGTCCCAGTTGCGGTTCCACATGATGCACATCAGCGCGATGTAGCTGACCACGCCGCAAGATGAGCCGCGCCACGCGTAGCCGTGCTTCCTGGAAACAGCCGCTGCCCTGTCCAGCGCAGCCGTGACGTACTCCCAGCATGGATCGGTAGGACCTTTGCTTGCCATGGCTCCTCCTTCGGCGTTCGCCGGCCCGGGTGCAATGGGCGCGATTAGAGCACTTCCGGTCCTGCAGCGCCCGAACGGTCCGCGTAGACCATACCGATTGCCGAGGCGCGTGTCTTTCGGTGGCGATGGACCACGCCGGCCATGCAAGAGTAGGCGCCCAGACTGGTCAGCTCCCGCCTCGTCCGGCCCTTTCTGCCAAGGGCAGTTGGCTCCAGACTGCCTGGCAGTTGCCGACGCGGGTCAGTGACGTGCGGTGAGGGAGTGCGCGCCCCCCCTTGAAGGGAGGGCTTCTGGCGGATGCCTGCAGGTGCGCGGGGTGCTAAGTTCCGACGCTTGTCCACCTGCTGCCGGAGTTCCCATGTCTCGTGTCCTTTCCGCCGGTTCGCCGGTTGCCATGCCCGGTCGCATGTCGCGCCTGGCCTGCGCCGTGTCGATGGCCTTCGCCGCCACGGCTGCGGTCGCGCAGCAGTCGCACCGTGCCGATGTGCCACCGCCGCAGGACACGGCCTATCCGGGGACGGTGGCGATCCATGTGGACGCCAGCGACACCACGCAGGGGATTTTCCGCGTCCATGAAACGCTTCCGGTGACGGCAGGCGCGCTGACGCTGCTGTATCCGAAGTGGATCCCCGGCGACCACTCGCCGAGCGGCCCGGTGGCCATGCTGGCGGGGCTCAAGGTCAGCGTCCACGGCAAGCCGTTGAAGTGGACGCGCGACAAGTACGACGTGTACGCCTTCCACCTCGACGTGCCGGCAGGTGTCTCCACGGTCGACGTCGACTTCCAGTACCTCTCCAGCCGCGACGGCGGCTACGAGATGACCGACCGCATGCTGGACCTGGAGTGGAACAAGGTGGCGCTCTATCCGGCGGGCCATTTCTCGCGCGACATCACTTTCGCACCCAGCGTGACGCTGCCCCATGGATGGCAGTTCGGCAGCGCGCTCGAGACCGTCTCCCGCTCGGGCGACGCCACCACGTTCAAGCCAGTGTCCTTCAACACGCTGGTCGACTCGCCGATCTACGCGGGCCGGTACTTCAAGCGCGTCGACCTCACGCCCGCGGGTGACGCATCGGTGCATCTGGACATCGTTGCCGATGCGCCCAAGTATCTCGAGATGACGCCGGAGCAGGTCAAGGTGCATCGCGCGCTGGCGTCACAGGCGGTGAAGCTGTTCGGCTCGCACCACTACGACCACTACGATTTCCTGTTCTCGCTGTCGGACCAGCTGGGCGGCAACGGCCTGGAGCACCACCAGTCCAGCGAGGACGGCCTGGGCGCCGACTACTTCACCGCCTGGGCGGACGCCGCGCCCGGCCGCGACCTGCTGGCGCACGAGTACGTGCATTCGTGGAACGGCAAGTTCCGCCGCCCGGCCGACCTGTGGACGCCGAACTTCAACGTGCCGATGGGCGATTCGCTGCTGTGGGTGTACGAGGGGCAGACCCAGTACTGGGGCTTCGTGCTGACCGCGCGCTCGGGCATGTGGTCGCCGGAGGAGTTCCGCGATGCGCTGGCGATGGTGGCGGCCAACTATGACCGCAACCGCGAAGGCTTCCAGTGGCGCACGCTGGAAGACACCACCAATGACCCGACCGCCGCGCACCGCAGCGGCCTGCCGTACCGCAGCTGGCAGATGAGCGAGGAGTACTACAGCGCCGGGCAGATGGTCTGGCTGGAGGTGGACGCCAAGCTTCGGGCGCTCACGCACGACAGGAAGTCGCTGGACGATTTCGCGCGCGCCTTCTTCGGCGTGGACAACGGCAGCTTCGTCACCAGGACCTACACTTTCGACGACGTGGTGGCGGCGCTGAACGGCGTGGCACCGTATGACTGGGCCGGCTTCCTGCGCGCACACGTCGACACGCTCGACCCGCCGCTGCTGGGCGGCCTCGAGGGCACCGGCTGGAAGCTGGTCTATACCGACCAGCCGAGCGCCTACGAGAAGCAGTACGACAGCCGGCCGGAGTCGCCGCGCCACCTGTTCAACTTCAGCTGGTCGATCGGCATGACCATGTTCGAGGACGGGCAGATCAACGACGTGCGCTGGGATGGTCCGGCCTTCAAGGCGGGCGTGAGCACCGGCGCCACCATCGTGGCGGTGAACGGCAAGGACTACTCCAAGGACGTGCTCAAGGACGCGATCGCCGCGGCGAAGGGCGGCAAGGAGCCGATCAAGCTGCTGCTCAAGTTTCAGGGCGGCTACCGCACCGTGCCGGTCGACTACCACGGCGGCCTGCAGTATCCGCACCTGGTGCGCGTCGAGGGAAGGCCGGATTACCTGAGCCAGATCATCGCTCCGCGGCGATAGCGGGATAGCCGCCGGTTGACCCGGATCAAGGGCAGGGTGGGCGGCGATCCGCATGATCGCCGGACCGGCAGGTGCCGGCGCCCCCACCCGGAGTCCATGATGCAATTCGAACTGTCCGCCGGCGGCCATGATGTGGCCGTGCTCACCGCTGCACTGCGCGTGCTCGACCCCCAGGCGCGGGTCGTCCTGGATGCCGCGCGCGGTCGCCTGGAAGTGCTGGCGAGCGCAAGCAGTGCGCAGATCCTCGATGCGTTGGGGAAGGCCGGCTGTGCGGCCAGACCGCTGGAGAAAGAGGTCCACGTCAGCGGCGGCAGCACCTGCTGCGGCCACTGCGGCTAGACGCGTCCGGCGACGGGGGGCTTTGGCCCGCTCTGGTGCAACGGTGGGTCCACCGCGCGGACCCATCGATCGACTTTGGGGTGGCATTCGGCGTGGCTGGCTCCGCGGCTTGCGTGAGCGCTCGCGCAGCAGAATCAGGTGCCCGGATCGCGCAACGCCCTTTCCTCCGCCCGTCACACCCGGACCAGCGTGCTGTTACCGGGAGAAGCTGGTTTGCCTGGCGCAATCGATGCCTGCCGCAAGTCGCCGGGCGGACGGGCGCGGTGCCGCTTGTATACATTGCACAGCAATGTATAGTGCTGCCATGTAAGCAGCCGGGCCCGTCCCCGCTATCCGCAAGGCGACGCCATGGATTTCAGCAAGGACCTGATGGCCGCGTCCTCGACACCGATCGTGCTGGCGATCCTTGCCGAGGGGGACAGCTACGGCTACGCGATCCTCAAGCGCGTCCAGGAACTCTCCGGCGGGCACATGCAGTGGACCGACGGCATGCTCTACCCGGTACTTCACCGGCTGGAGCGGTTGGGCCATATCGAGGCCCGCTGGGAGGTCGCCGAGAGCGGCCGTCGCCGCAAGTACTACCGGGTCACTTCCGGCGGCCGCAGGCAGCTCGCCGAGGAACGCCGCCAATGGGAGGCGGTGGACGCCACGCTGCGCGGCATCTGGCATGCGCTGTCCGAACCGGTCGCCCGCGCTGCGTCATCGCTGGGGGGAGCTTTCCGATGACCACGCCGGCCGGCGCACTCTCGCTGGAAGAACAGATCGATCGCTGGCGCAGCTACCTCGCCCGGCGGCGCGCCATCCAGCCCATCGACGTGGCGGAGCTGGAAGACCACCTGCGCGAGCAGATCGCCGGGCTGACCGAGGCCGGACTTGCGAGCGACGAGGCGTTCCTGATCGCGGTCAAGCGCATGGGCGATCTGGACGCGATCTCGCGCGAATTCGCGCGCGAGCATTCCGACGGGTTGTGGAAGCAGCTGGTGGTGCCCGGCACCGACACGGCGGCGGCGCCGGCCTTGCGCAGCGATGCGGTGGCTGCGTTCTGTTTCGCTGGCGCCGCGGCCATATTGATGAAACTGCCGGCGCTGTTCGGGCTGGACCTGCAGGCCGATGCCGGCTTCTACGCGCGCAACGTGAGCCTGTTCGTGCTGCTTCCGCTGACCGCGTATTTCGCGTGGAAGCGCAGGCTCGCACCCGCCTCGTTGCGCTGGCTGCCGGTGGCGTTCGCGGTGGCGGCCGTGTTCGCCAACGTCTACCCCTTCGGACCCGCGGCCGACACGCTCGTCCTCACCGTCCTGCACCTGCCGATCGCGCTCTGGCTGGCCGTCGGCGTCGCCTATGCCGGCGGCCGCTGGAACGAGGTGGCCGGCCGCATGGACTTCATCCGCTTCTCCGGCGAGCTGTTCATCTACTACGCGCTGATCGCGCTGGGGGGCGCCGTGCTGATGGCGTTCATGGCGATGATCTTCGAGGCGATCGGGATCAAGGTCGAGTCGTTCTTCCAGTACTGGCTGCTGCCGTGCGGGGCGACCGGCGCGGTGCTGGTCGCGGCATGGCTGGTGGAGGCCAAGCAGAGCGTCATCGAGAACATGGCGCCGGTGCTGACGCAGCTGTTCACGCCGATGTTCGCGGCCGTGCTGATCGCCTTCCTGGGCACCTGGCTCGTGGCCGGGCAGGGGCTGCCGATCGACCGCAACGTACTGATCGCCTTCGACGTGCTGCTGGCGCTGGTGCTGTGTCTGTTGCTGTATTCGATCTCCGCGCGCGATCCGCGTTCGCCGCCCGGCGTCTTCGACGTGGTGCGCGTGGTGCTGGTGATCAGCGCGCTGCTGGCCGACGCGTTGGCGCTGTCGGCCATCGCCGCGCGCATTTCCGAGTTCGGCTTCACGCCCAACCGGGTGGCGGCGTTGGGTGAGAACGTGATCCTGCTGGTCAACCTGGCATGGTCGGCGGTGCTGTACCTGCGCTTCCTGCGCGGACGCGGCTCGTTCGGTGCACTGGAGCGCTGGCAGACCGGCTACCTGCCGGTGTACGCAGGCTGGGCGGCGCTGGTCGTGGTCGTGTTCCCGCCTTTGTTCGGCTACATCTGAGGCTGCGCGCCGCATCGTGTCCAGCGGTCGCGATCGGCTGGCATTGACTGCCGGTGGGACCGGGTGCCAAAGCATGCCAGTTCGGGCGCCTCCGGCGCGCACCGTCGCTGCGGGCCACTGCGACGAGCCGTGGCCGACCATCGTATCCGTGCGCAGGCGACGGCCCCACCACCTCGCTGTTACCGCCACCCAACCGATCGCCGCGTTTGCAGCACCCACGGTGCTGGCTCGCCACGGCAGCCGCACCGGTCATCCAATCCAGTCAGGAACAGGGGAATTCCGATGAGACTGAGCGCACCTACCAAGGCACCGCTGCTGCACTTCGTCGACATCTATGGACAGCCCGTCGACGTGGGCAAGTCAGGGCGGCGCACGCTGCTGTGCTTCTTCCGCGACGCCGCCTGCCCGTTCTGCAATTTCCGCATCTATGAGCTGACCAACCGGCACGCGGCGCTTCAGGCATTGGGCCTGGACATCGTTGCCGTGTTCACCTCGACGCCCGAAGCGGTGCAGCGCTTCGTCGCGCGCAAGCCCCGGCCGTTCAGCGTCATTGCCGACCCGACCTCGCGTGCGCACGAAACCTACGGCATCGAACGCTCGCTCTGGCGCAAGCTCAAGGGCATCGTCACCCGCGCGCCGACGCTGGTCCGTGGGTTGCGCATCGTCGGCCTCGCCGGTCTGAACACCACCAACCTGATGCCCGCCGACTTCCTGATCGACGAGCACGGCAACATCGCCGAGGCCTACTACGGCGGTGACGCCGGCGACCGCATTCCGCTCGAGCGCGTCGAGCTGTTCCTGGAGCGTGGGTTGGTCAGGCGGGCCTCCAGAGACCTGGCCGAACCGGCCGCCCAATCCTGAGCGCAAGGCGGCCGGCCGACCGGGCGTGTGGCGGGATGACCTGGCCAGGGCTGCAACACCTTTTCCACGTCGACCGCATCCGCGCCCTGCATCTGCCGAGCAGGTTGTCGATCCGGGGGCTTGTGGGCGGCGCCGGGGATCGCCGGCATCGGCGCGCCGGGCCGATGGCGCCTGCATCGCGGCAATCGCGCTTTGCAAGGGAGTTGCCTACTATCGCGCCATGAATACTCCGGCTCCCCCGACCAACGAAACACGCGGCAGCCTTGCTTGCGTGGGCATGGGCATGACCCTGGGTTCGCACCTCACCCCGCTGGCACGCAGCCACATCGAACAGGCGGACGTGGTGTTCGCCGGCCTCTCCGACGGCATCGTGGAGCTGTGGCTGCAGCGCATGCACCCGGACGTGCGCAGCCTCCAGCCGTATTACCGCGAGGGCAAGTCACGCCTGCAGACCTATCGAGAATGGGTCGAGCTGATGATGGCCGAAGTGCGTGCCGGCAAACGCGTCTGCGGGGTGTTCTACGGACACCCGGGCATCTTCGCCTGGTCGCCGCACAAGGCCATCGCGGCGGCCCGGGCGGAAGGTTTTCATGCGCACATGGAACCGGGCATTTCCGCCGAGGACTGCCTGTACGCCGACCTCGGCATCGATCCCGGGCGCTTCGGCTGCCAGCACTTCGAAGCGAGCCAGTTGCTCTTCTACGAGCGGCGGATCGATGCTTCCGGCTATCTGGTGTTGTGGCAGGCGGCCCTGGTCGGTGATCGTTCGCTCGGGCGTCTTGCGACTGGGCCGGCCTACCGCCAACTGCTGGTGGACCGACTGGTCCGGGACTATCCGCCGCAACACGAAGCCATCATCTACCGCGCGCCGACGCTTCCGATCGAGAAGCCTCGCATCAGGCGTGTCGCTTTGCGCGACCTGGCCCGGGCGCCGATGAGCGCGGAGGAGACGGTAGTGCTGCCGCCCGCCTTCCCGCTCAGGCCGAACCTGGCCATGCAGGCGCGCCTGGCGGAACTGGACGAGTTGGAACAGGCCGCCACAGTCGCATAATAATGGGAAGGCTCGGAATGGCTGCTTCGGGGAAGGGGCCCCCGATGGGCAAGTTACGAAGTCACGGCCGGCGGGCCTTCTTTATTGCCACGCTTCAGGGGAAAAAGATGAAAGATACCATCGAGCTGCTGGAAGCCATCGGCCGCGACGCGTCGCTGCGCCACACGCCGGCGGATGAGATGGCGCACCTGCTTGGACAGGCGCAGGCCTCTGCGGCCCTGGTTGCGGCGGCCGCATCGGGCGACAGCTCGCAACTGACGGCGGAGTTCGGGCAGTTGTCCAACCAGGCGCCCCAGGTTACCCAGATGCCTGCGCGCGAAGAAGAGGAACCGGCCGAGGAGGAACCGCTCGAGATCCCGGCTCCCGGCAGCCAGTCGTAAATCCATCCACGACGCCTGCCCATGTCCTGGTCGCCAAGCCGCATACGCGTCTTGTCCGCATGGGTGGGCCTGGCCTGGTGCGTACTCGCACCGGCCTGTCATGCCGGCTCGCCGATCACGGATCCGGGCTCGTTCATGCAACAGGCCGAGGGTTTGCGGACCAAGGATCACCCGCAATTCCTGGCCATGCTGGCGCGGATCCACCGCGAGGCGCCGCACCTGACCCCGGCCGAGCAATGGCAACTGCGTTACCTCGACGCCTGGGAAGCGATGTTCCAGGGCGACTACACCAAGTCCGAGCCCGAGTTGCGCCAGATCGTCGACCACTCCGGCAACGAGGTGCTGACCGCGAAAGCTTCGGGGCTGCTCCTGAATGATCTGGCGCTCACCCGCCGCTACGAAGATGCGTTCACCCTGGCCAACCGCCTGGCCGCCGGCCTTGGACAGGTGAAGGATCCGCGGGCCCGGTTCCTTCTCGTATCGGATCTGTCGCAGATGCTCAATCTGGCTGGCCAGATTGACCTGGCGATCCAGTACGCACGCATGGCCGAGCAAGCCGTGCCGCCGGGCGAGAACCTGTGCCGGCCTTTGTCCAGGGAAGTCGCTGCACTGTTCAACGGCAAGCGGTTGACCTCGACCAGCCCGGAACTGCAGCGGGCCATCGATACATGCGAGGCGGCCGGGCAACCGGTCTTCACCAACGCGATGCGCCTGGTCCTGGGCAGCCTCTACATGGAGGAGGGCGAACCGGCTGTGGCGCTGGCCCTGCTCGATCGGCTCGCTCCTGGCATCCGCAACAGCAAGTATTACCCGCACATCCTCTCGTCGCAGGTGGAGCGTGCGCAGGCACTGGCCGCACTGGGCCGCGACAACGAGGCCAGAAAAGCGGCGCTTGCCGCAATCGCCCTAGCCAAACCCGACAGCATCGACGAGTGGCTGGCCGAGGCCTACGAGGTGCTCTACCGGGTCGAGAAACGGCAAGGCAACGCGGCGGCCGCGCTTTTGTACTACGAACGCTATGTCGTACAGGACAAGGGTTACCTCGACGATGTCAGCGCCCGTGCGCTGGCCTACGAAGTGGCCCAGCAACACATCCTTGCGCAGAAGCTTGAGACGGAAAGGCTGGGCAAGCAGAACAAGCTCCTGCGCCTGCAGCAGGCACTGGACACCAAGGCGGTCGAAACCAGCCGGCTGTACAACTTGCTGCTGCTGGTGGTGATCGCCTCGATCGTGCTGTGGCTGTTGCGGCTAAAGCGCTCGCAGCTGCGCTTCAAGAAGCTCTCGCGGCAGGACAGCCTCACCGGCATCCTCAACCACCAGCACTTCGTCGGCCAGTCGGGCCGCGCCCTGCACGCGCTGGAAAGAAGGGTCGGCCATGCCTGCCTGATCGTCTTCGACCTGGACCACTTCAAGCGCGTGAACGACACCCACGGGCACGCCATGGGCGATGCGGTGCTCAAGCGCGCAGTGGCCGCCTGCCAGCAACAGCTGCGCCCATCGGATCTGTTCGGCCGGCTGGGCGGAGAGGAGTTCGGCGTCCTGCTGCACGAGTGCTCGCGGCACCAGGGCATGGAGATCGCCAACCGCATCCGCGCGGCGATCGCCGACGCGGCGGTCCAGCGGGAGGACTGCGTCATCACCGTATCGGCGAGCGTGGGCCTGGCCGCCACCGATACCTCCGGCTACGAGCTGCAACGGCTCTGCAAAGAGGCCGATGCGGCGCTCTACCGAGCCAAGCGTGCCGGCCGCAACTGCGTGATGGGGGACATCGAGGTCGACGTCGTTCTCGCTAGGGCCTGAGTTCCGCCCGCGCGGTGTCGGGTCATCCACGCGTCGGTCGTCGCCCCTGGACCCGCGGTTGGTGCCGTCTCCCTAACGGAGCCTTTCATCAAGAAGACCAAGTGCAAGGCTCGCGTCCTATTTCCCGTCGATCGAGCAGCGCACGCAAAGCCGATCAACCATCAGCTGGACGTGTTGACCAGCTGCGGTGAGCGCAAGCACGCCGAGCAGGAGGCGTGGCTGAAGGCCGAGCACTGCATGGGCACGGCTTGCGGCCGGTATTCGAATGCCGCCCCGGCGCCGCGACGGGATCGCGCGCGGCAGAGGGGCCGCGCGCCGGCAGGCTAGCGTCGCGTCGCCAGCACGCCATCGAGGGCCAGCTGCGCCCTGAATCCGGCGAGTTCAAGTCGTCGCGCCACCTCGCGCGGCACGTCGCGGCCGCTGGTGAGCTTGTTCGGGCTGCCGGTGTAGTGGAACAGGCGGCCGCCACGACGCAGCACGCGCGCAAGCTGGTCGTAGAACGCCTGCGAATAGAGTTCGCCGGCGATGCCGAAGCGGGGCGGGTCGTGCAGCAGCGCGTCGATCGAACCATCGGCCAACTGCGTGATCGCCTCCGATACGTCGGCATGGGCCAGCAACAGGCGGCCCTCGCTCGCATCCGGATCGGGCGACCATGGATTGAGCGTGCGCAGCCACAGCACGTCGGGATTCTTTTCGAACGAGCGGATGCGCGCCACGCCTGCCTCCAGGCAGCCTGCGGCGAAATAGCCCAGGCCGCCGCAGGTATCGAGCACCACCTTGCCGCGCGGTTCGACCAGCGCGACCTTGGCCCGCGCGTCCTCCACCGGCGACTGTTTCGCCGTCGGCAGCATCTTGATGCCGTCGATCTCGAAGGTGGGCGCGCCCCATTCGGTGGGCACCAGCTTGATCAGCGAGCCGGCGAAGCGCGATACCGGTTCGAAGGATTCGACGTCCCAGTAGTAGATCGTGCGGTCCTTCAGCCGCGCCGGATAGGGATAGAGCCGGCCGCGCCACTGCCAGGCGTCGGCTTGCAACGGCACCTCGGTGCGCGAGCGGCCCAGGTCCAGCGACCCGCTCCATGCACTCTCCCCGGCATCGCGCGCGGCATGCAGGGCGTCAGCGGCGGGACGGCTGAGCAGCGGACCGGAATAGTGCGGCACGGGAGGATCTCCGGCGTGGTTGCGAAGTGGAGCGCGACCATAGCGAATCGGCGCGGGTCCGGCCATCCGCGCGATGGCTCGGCGGTGATCTTTCGCCGCGGCGCGCGTGTCCGGATTTCGTCACACGGATCCGAACGGGCAAAGCTGCTCAGTCGCCGCCCAGCTTGCCGATGACGTTTTCCAGGCTTTGCCCGACCTCGTCGATGCCCGCCCACGGATCGTTGCGCAGGCGCTTGAGCCGCGCCGGCGCGCTGCGGATGTCGAACTGCGCGCCGCTGCTGATCCTGCCCAGTTCGTCCCAGCGCAGCGGGACCGCCACCGGCGCGCCGGGGCGACCGCGCAGCGAGTACGACGCCACGGCGGTGGCACCGCGGCCGTTGCGCAGGTAGTCGACGAAGATCTTCCGGTTGCGCACCGACTTGGTGCTGACCGCGACGAACTCCAGCGGATGGGTGCCGGCCAGCGCACTGGCGAAACCCTGCGCGAACTGCTTGACCGTGGCCCAGTCCGACGGCGGATTGAGCGGCACCACCACGTGCAGGCCCTTGCCGCCGGTGGTGCGCAGGAACGACTGCAGCCCGAGGTCGGCCAGCAGCTTGCGTACCAGTCGCGCCGCGGCGACCACGCGCTCCCAGCCCACGTCGGGGCCCGGGTCCAGGTCGAACACCACGCGATCGGCAAGGTCCGGCGTGTCCACCTTGGCGCCCCAGGGATGGAACTCCAGCGTGCCGTATTGCACCAGTTCCATGACCGATTCGGCCGACTCTGGATAGAGGTAGACCGCCGCGGCGCCGGTCTCCTCCTTCAGCTTCACGCTGCCGACGTGCTTCAGGCCGCCGGAGGGGATGTGCTTCTGGAAGAACGAGGGCTTGTCGATGCCGTCGGGGAAGCGGATGACCGAGGTGGGCCGGTTCAGCACGCCGGGAAGGAACCAGTCCATCACCGCGCGGTAGTAGTCGGCCACGTCCTGCTTGGTGTAGCCCTCGGCCGGATAGACCACGCGCTCGGGATGGGTGAGGGTGACACCGCCTGGTTCGGGCGCGGACGCCTTGCGCCTGGCGGCCCTGCCCTTGGCTGGAGCCGGAGCCGGCGTGGGGGCGGCGCGGTCGCTGTCGCGCAGGTCGGCCGGCGTCTTGTCCGGCCGCATGGCCTTCAGGCTCGGCTGGCGCAGCAGGCCCTGGTTGCCGATGCCGCGGTAGTTGACCTCGGCCACCGCGGTGGGCTCGATCCACTTGACCGCGCGCGGCGCATCCTGCGGATTGCGCACGCTCGGCTTGCTGCTGCCGCCGGTGGCCAGCGTGCGGCTGAGGTCGCGCAACTGCGCATGGCTGAAGCCGCTGCCGACCTGCCCGATGAAATGCCAGCCACCGTCCGACGCCGGCCGCGCCAGCAGCAACGCGCCGAAGCCATGCCGCCCACCCTTGGGCGCGGTGTAGCCGACCACCGCGAATTCGTCGGATTCGACCCGCTTGATCTTGAGCCAATCGTCACCGCGGCCGGCCCGGTAACCCGAATCCACGCGCTTGCTGAGGATGCCCTCGAGCTTCTGCGCGCTGGCCATGGCGAACACCTGGGCGCCATTGCCGACCACGTGGCTGCTGTAGGACAGATGGGCGGGGGCGTCCTCCAGCAACGCTTGGAGGATTGCCTTGCGCGCATGCAGCGGCGTGGCGGAGAGATCGCGGCCTTCCAGGTACGGCACGTCGAACAGCATGTAGGCCAGCGGCGCATTGGCCTCGCCGGAGAGCGTCTTCTGCAGCGCGTTGAAGTCGGACTGGCCCTGGGCATCCAGCGCGATCAGCTCGCCATCGAGCCGCGCCGAGTCGAGCCCGAGGGACTCCACCGCCTGGCGGATGTCCGGGATCTTGTCCGTCCAGGAAAGGGCGTTGCGCGACCACAGTTCGACGTTGCCTTTGAATACGGTGGCGAGGATGCGGTAGCCATCCCACTTCACCTCGTGCAGCCACTGCTCGCCCGCGGGCGGGTTCTCGCGCAGCCTGGCCAGCTCCGGCTTGAAGAACTCGGCGCTCGGCCGCCCCTTCCTCGCGCCTTCGGCGGCGGCCGCCAGCTCGGCGGCGCGGGTGGCGCGATGCCCCGCGACCGGGACCTTCTTGCGCTTGCGCTTGTCCAGCGTGGCAGCCACTTCCTTCGCGCCGCCGCTGCGGCCGGCGGCGGCCTTCGTGCTGGCGATCATGCGCGCGTCGAGCAGGTCGTCCGCCTCCACGTCGCTGGCGTAGGCGTCCTTGTCGTGCATCAGGAACCATTGCGGCTGCCTGGCCGCCTTGCCGCTGCGCACCAGGTGCCAGCTGCCCTTGAGGCGGGTGCCGAACAGCTCGAAGCGCAGGTGGCCTTTTTCCAGCTGCGCCTCCGGGTCGTACGGGGTCGACCACACGCCGCTGTCGAAGGTGTCCACGTGGCCGCCGCCATAGGCGTCCGCGGGGATGTCGCCCTGGAACTTGGCGTACGAGATCGGGTGGTCTTCGACCTCCACGGCCAGCCGCTTGACGTTGGGGTCGTAGCTCGGTCCCTTGGGGCAGGCCCAGGACTTGAGCGTGTCGCCCACCTGCAGCCGGAAGTCGTAGTGGCGCCGGCTCGCGTGATGCAGCTGCACCACGAAGATCGGCCGTCCACCGTCCACTGCCGAATCTTCCGAGCGGGGCTCCGGCGTACTGTCGAAACGCCGCTTGCGATCGTATTCCCTGAGACTCAACCGGTGGCTCCGCGGAGGCGACCCGGTGGTTGTTGCACCGGCGTCGTGAACCCCGGGTGGAGCAGCGCGTTCCCGGCTAGGGTTTGAAGTGATGCACGTAGCCCACGCTGAAGCCGCCGGGCAGCCAGCCGACGATGAGCGGCGAGTTGCGGTGCGATGCCCAGATACCGACGCCCGTCCCGATCGCCGCACCGACCAGCACGTCGCTCTGCCAGTGCCCGTGCACCTTCATGCGGGCGACGGCGTCGTACGCCGGCAGCAAGGCCAGCGCATACACCGCCGGATGTTCATCGCCGTAGGTCACGATGAAGGGCGTTACCGCCGCCGACATGGCCGCCACTTCGCCGCTGGGAAAGCTCTGCCCATGGTGGAAGAAGCGGTTGGGATCGTCGGTCTGCGACGGGCGCTCGCGCCCGAAGGTGTACTTCAGCGCCGTCGTGCTCACGCCGGTGATCACCAGGGCGTCGATCGAGCGCCAGAACGTATCGCCGAGCTCGTCGTGGTCGCCCAGCGCCAGTGCACCGACGCCCACGGTGAGAACGCTGCCGTAGATCAGCGCCTTCTGGTTGCTGCGCTTCCAGATGCCGCTGTTGTCGTAGTGCAGGCGATGGTCGATGCCAAACGGGCCGCCACTGGCGGCGGCGGTACCCGCGAACAGGAATGCGAACAGGAAGAGAAAGGCACGCATGATGCTCTCCAAGGCAGCCGGCGGCGTCGCCACCATACGCAGGTGCTCTTTCGACGACCTTTCCTGCGGTACCCTCCGGACCGGAACGGCGCGGCGCCCGTCCCTTGCAAGCCGCCTGAGCGCGACGCCACCCTGCGAGCGCCTCGCCGACCGCACGCACAAGCGGAGCCGTAAGCCCATGCTAAGCGTCACGGCGGAGCATGGCCCACGGCCCTCCAGCTTGCTGACGCGTTCGACGGGATGCTCCGGAACCGTCTTGAAAGGTAGGTGTCCCACCATCCGATTCGATCGATATCTGGATCCAGCCCGTTCCGAGGTTCGGCCATGCGCGTCCTGATTGCGGAAGACGATAGGGCGATCGCCGCCGGCGTGGCGGCGGCGCTGCGCCATGGCGGGCACGCGGTCGACCTGGTGGATGACGGTGCGCGGGCCGATGCCATGCTGGACGAGCATTCGCCCTACGATCTGCTGGTGCTCGACCTGGGGCTGCCCAAGCTAGACGGCAGTGACGTGCTGCATCGGTTGCGCCGACGCGGCGCCGAAATTCCCGTGCTGGTGATCACCGCACGCGAGGGCCTGCGTGAACGCGTGCGGATCCTCGACCTGGGAGCGGACGACTACCTGGTCAAGCCGTTCGCGCTGGACGAATTCAACGCCCGGGTGCGCGCGTTGCTGCGGCGGGTCGCCAGCAAGGGGACGCCGGAGCTGAAGCTGGGGCGTCTGCGGGTGGACCTGCCCGGGCAGCGCGCCTGGATCGACGAAACCGCGCTCGACCTGACCGCGCGCGAGTTCGGCGTGCTCGCGGCACTGGCATCGCGGGTGGGACGGCTGACCAGCCGCGCGCAACTGGTCGAGTCGCTGTGCAACTGGGACCAGGAGCTCACCGACAACGGCCTGGACATCGCGGTCCACCGCCTGCGCCGCAAGCTGCACGGTTGCGGTACCGGCGTACGCACGATCCGCGGGCTGGGCTACATGCTCGAAGAGGGCGAGGCCGGTGGTTGAAGTCGCGGCGGCCGCGCGCCGGTCGGCGCAACCGAGCCTGCGGCGGCGCCTGCTGGCGTTCCTGCTGATCCCGGTCGGAGTGCTGCTGCTGCTGGATGCCCTGCTCACCTACGGCGTGGCGCTGGCCTATTCCAACCACGTGCACGACCGCGACCTGGGCGACGACGCGCTCACGCTGGCGCAGATGCTGCGCGGCGACCGGCTCGAAGACACCGTCTCGCCGCAGGCGCGCTTCCTGCTCGCGTACGACCCGGACGAGGGCAGCTATTTCAGCGTGCGCAGCCGGCTGCACGGGGTGCTGGCCGACAACGCGCAGTTCCGCCAGATCGCCCCGCCGCCGGTCGACCAGCCGCCCGTGCTCTACGACGCCACGCTGGGTTCGCACAAGCTGCGCGTGGCGGCCGTGAGCATCCGTCCCGACTTCGACCCTCGCGACACGCTGACGGTAACCAAGGCGGAAACCCTGGCCGACCGGCATCGGCGCGCCCGCGAAATCCTGCTGATGGCCGTGCCGCTGCAGACGCTGCTGATCCTGGGCGTGCTCTCGCTGGTCTGGTTCGGCGTGGACTACGGGCTTCGCGTGCTGCAGCCGCTTACCGCCCGCCTGGCCGCACGCGGACGGGAGATCACGCCGATCGGCGAAGAGGACGTACCGCAGGAAATCCTGCCGCTGACGCGCACCATCGATGCGTTGTTCATGCGGCTGAGGGATACCCTGGCACTGCAGGAACGCTTCATTGCCGACGCTGCCCATCAGCTGCGCACGCCACTGGCCGGCCTGAGCCTGCACGTGGAACGCGCCCTCGCGGACGACAGCCCGCAGACCTTGCGGGACGCGCTGGGTCACATGCGCCGCCTGACCCTGCGCGCGGCGCGCACCTCGGCGCAGCTGCTGGCACTGACGCGGGCGCAGTCGCCGCTGGCCGAGCCTGCAACCCACGTGCCGGTGGATCTTGCCCGCCTGGTGCCGGAGGCAGTGAGCCTGCGGGTACCCGAGGCCCTGGCGGCCCGGATCGACCTTGGTTACCACGGGCCGCCCGGCCCGCTGCCGGTCAACGGCGATGCCGCCAGCCTGCACGAGATGCTGGACAACCTCCTCGACAATGCACTGCGCTATGCCGGGCCCGGCAGCAGCGTCACCGTGAGCCTCGTGGCATCGCCCGGCGGCGGCGTACGCCTGCGCGTCGAGGACGACGGCCCGGGCGTGCCCGACGCGCTGTTGTCCAGGCTGGGCGAGCGGTTCTTTCGCGTACCGGGCACCAACGAGGAGGGCACCGGGCTGGGCCTGGCGATCGTGCAGCACATCGCCGAGCGGCATCGGGCTACCATCCGCTACCTGCGGACCGCACAGCACGGCCTAAGCGTGGAAGTGCAATTTCCTCCGCCAGCCGCCGCCTGAGATCGCCATGTTTTTTCGACGTCACTGCATGCTTGCCCTCCGGCGCCCGATGGTCGCGCCCGCCTGGCGTCGACGCATGCAAGGGCTCGCGCCCCCCGTCCTGTGCATCGCATTGGCCGGCTGTGCCGCCACGCCCCTGCCCGAACTACGTCCAGCCGCGCCCGGTCATTGGCGCCATGCCAGTGGCGATGCAGCTTCCGCACCCACCGACCTGCACGGCTGGTGGCATGCCTTCGGCGATGCGCAGCTGGATGCGCTGATCGACCAGGCGCTGGCGCGCAACCTGGACGTCGCGCAGGCCGTGGAGCACCTGCGCGCCGCGCGCGCCCTGCACCGCGTCGTCGGTGCGCCATTCCTGCCCCAGCTGAGCGCGAAGACGGAAGACCTGCCCGACCCTGATGCGAGCGCTTCGTTCTTCGTGGTGGGTCTCGACGCGCAGTGGGAATTGAATCTCTTCGGCCGCGGTACCGCCGAGCGGCGCATGGCTCAGGGCGATCTCGACGCCGCGGCATCCGGCCTGCGGGGCGCGCAGGTGTCGCTGGTGGCCGAAGTCACCCGCGACTGGCTCGAACTGCGCGCCGCCCAACAACAGGAGCGCTGGCTGCAGCGGATCCGCGACACGCGTCGGCAGCAATACGCCTCGCTCCAGATCCGCCAGCAGCTGCGCCTGGCGGGTGCGCAGGAGCTCGACCGGGCGAAGGCCGCGCTCGCCCAGGCGGACGCGGCCCTGGCCGAACCGCGCGATGCGGTGGACGCCAACGCGCAGAGACTGGCAGTCCTGCTCGGCCGGGCCGAGCCCGACCCCGCCTGGTTCAAGGCTGCCCCGATGCCCTCGCTCGGCGCCTGGCGGCTGCAGGCCGCACCGGCGGACATGTTGCGCTCGCGTCCGGAAATCCTGCACGCGCAAGCCGATGTGCTGCGCGCCGCGGGCGAGGCCGGCGTGGCGCGCGCGGACCGTTATCCGCGCGTGGCCCTCGGCGGCTCGCTGATCCGGTCGACCAGCCTGCAGGCGCACCGGCCCACGAACGACAACGCGGTGCTGTCGCTCGGTCCCGTGATCGATATCCCGCTGTTCGACTGGGGCATGCGGGCGGCACAGGCGCATGCGAAGCAACATGAGCTCAAGGCAAGCGTGCTGGCGTACCGGCAGGCGGTGCTGCAGGGCGTTGGCGAGGTCGAGACGGCGATCGGGAGATTGCAGCGGCAGGCCGAGTACGAGCGCCATTGCAGCGAGGCCGCAGCAGCCCTGGAGCATGCCGACGGGATCGTCGCGCGGCGCGCCGCTTTGAAGCTGGCCGGCCCGATGGACCGGGCGGAGAGCGCCATTGCACGCGACCAGGCGGCACTGTCGCTGGTCCAGGCACGCGCCAGCCACGGCCTGGCGTTCGTGGCGCTGTTCAAGGCCGTGGGCGGCGCGCCGCTGCCCGCAGGTGAGCAGGCCACGCTGGCCGAGGGTCACGACTGATGGTCGCCCTGGCCCGCAAGACGCTGGTGCACGAATGGCGGCGCTTCCTGCCTGCCATCCTCGCGGTCGGCTTCGCCGGGTTGCTGCAGCTGCTGCAGGCGGCCCTGGTGCTGGGCATCTTCGGCAGCGCCAGCGTCTACATCACCGGCTCGGCCGCGGACCTGTGGATCGGATTCCCGGGCACCCAGAGCGTGAATCTCGGCCGGCCGATCGATCCGAACATCGAGGACCGCCTGCTGATGGATCCGGCGGTCTCCCAGGTCGAACCTTTCATCTGGCTGGACGCCGATTGGCGCGGCCATGCCGATACCGGCGGTGTATCGGTATTCGTTTCCGGCATCGACCCGCACGCCGATGGGCTGATGTTCGCCCACGCACTGCCGCCGGCCCTGCGCGCACGCCTCGAAGAGCCGGATGCGGTGATCGTGGACCGCGCCGACATCGACAAGCTCGGCGTCGCCGTCGGCGGTACCGCCGCCATCAACGGGCATACCGTGCGGGTGGTCGGCGTCAGCAGCGGCCTGCGCGCACTCGGCGGGGTCAACGTGGTCAGCTCGCTCGCCACCGCCAGGCAACTCGATACCGATCCGGGCGACAGTGGGCAGCCCACCTACCTGGTCGCCCGCTTGCGCGACCCGGCGCAGGCCGACGCGGTGGCCCGGCGCCTCGACGGCGATCGCTCGTTCGGCCCCTACGAAGTGTGGACCGCCCACGCGTTCGCGCGCCGTTCCGCGCTCTACTGGATGCTCGACACCGGCGCGGGTGCCGGCGTGCTGTTCCTGGCCGGCGTCGTGTTCCTGGTCGGCGCGGTGATCACCAGCCAGACCCTGGTCGCCGCGGTGGCCGGCTCGGTGCGCGAGTACGCCATGCTCAACGCGCTCGGCGTGGGTGTCGGCGCGTTGCGGTGGGTGGTGCTGGAGCAGGCCTTCTGGGTCGGCGCGCTGGGCTTGCTCGGCGCCACCCTGCTCGGCGGTGCGCTGCTCGGGGTGGCCCATGGCCAGGACGTGCCGGTGGTGCTGAACGCCCCGGCCACGCTGGCCTGCGTGGTGCTCGCGATGGGCCTGGCCGCGGTGTCCGGCCTGGCGGCGATCCGCAGCCTGCGCCACGCCGATCCGGCGAGCCTGCTGCGATGAGTGCCGTGGCGGGCGGTGCGGTCACCCTGCGCGCCGAAGGCGTCGCCAAGGCGTTCGTCTCCGGCCGCGTGCGCACGCAGGTCCTGGACAACCTGTCGCTGTCCATCCATGCCGGCGAGCTGACCCTGATCTCCGGGCCGTCCGGTTGCGGCAAGAGCACGCTGCTGGCGATCCTCAGCGGGTTGCAGAAGGTCGACACCGGACGCGTATTCGCGCTCGACACCGCCCTGGACCAGCTCGATGCCAACGCGCTGGAGCGTTTCCGGCTGCTGCACACCGGCTTCGTGTTCCAGGGCTTCAATCTCTTTCCCGCACTGAGCGCGCGCGAGCAGGTGGAACTGCCGCTGCATTACCTGGGCGTGACCAAGCGCGAGGCTCGCGAGCGCGCCGCGCGTTCGCTGGAGGAAGTGGGCCTGGCCCACCGCATGACGCTCAAACCGGCGGAACTGTCCGGCGGCGAGAAGCAGCGCGTCGCAATCGCCCGCGCGCTGTCCAAGCAACCGCAACTGCTGTTCGCCGACGAACCCACCAGCGCGCTCGACGCCGCCAGTGGACAGGTCATCATCGACATCCTGCACCGTATCGCGCGGGTGCACGGCACGACCGTGCTTTGCGTCAGCCACGACCCGCGCCTGATCGGCCACGCCGACCGCGTGCTGGCGATGGAGGACGGCCGTATCCTGAGCGACCGGCGCATGCCCGCGCCGATCGCCGCCATCGAAGGGACCGCTTCATGATTTCGCCCATCCTCCGGCGTGCAACGGCGCTCGCGCTGCTGGCGCCGTTGCTGCTGTGCGCCTGCGCCCAGCAGGACGACCCGCCGACCACCGCGCCGGCGCCGGCCTATGCGGCGGTCGCGCGCGGGCGCATCGACGTCGAAGGCGGCCTGCTCAGCTTGGGCATGCCGCGCGAGGGCACCCTGGCCGAGGTCGACGTGCACGAAGGCGAGCGGGTGCGCCGCGGCCAACCGCTGGCGTCGCTGGACCTCGAGCCGGGCCGGCTCGCCGTCGCCGCGGCGCAGGCCGAACTGGACCAGGCGCGGGCGCAGCTGACGCTGCTCGGCGACAGGCTGGCGGCCGCGAAAACCCGCGCCCAACGGCTGGCCGAGGCCGAGCGGGCCGGTGCCGGCGACGGTCCAGGCGCCGACGAAGCGCACAACGCGGCGACCGAACTGACCGCGCAGCAGACCGCCATGCGCGCGGGCGTGGCGGCGGCCGAGCAGAAGCTCGCAGGCGCCCGCTTCGAGCTGGCGCAGCGCACGCTGCGCGCGCCGATCGACGCCGACGTGGTGCGCGTGTCCGCCCAGCCCGGCGCCAGCGTCTCGCCACAGGCCGGCGCGTTGTTCGTGCTGCTGCCGCGCACGCCGCGGATCGTGCGTGCGGACCTGAGCGAAGCCTACGTCGATGCGGTGCGGCCGGGCATGCCGGCGCTGGTCAGCGCCGATGCCTCGCCCGACGCCAGGCCCTGGCATGCGCACGTGCTGCGGGTGGGCACGGTGGTCGGGCCGTCCACGCTGGAGGACGATCCGCAGCTGCGCGCCAACAGCCGCACGGTCGAGTGCGTGCTCGCCTTCGATACCGCGCAGACGCCGCGCGTGGGCCAGCGCGTCATGGTGCGATTCGGAGCGGGCTCCGGTCCGGCCGCGAAAGGCCGATGAAACGGGCTCATGCGAGGCTGTGTGTCGTCCATCCCGAGGTAGCCGCGTGATCCGCCAGGCCGATTTCTTTCTCGAAGGCGACCGCCGCGGCGTCCTGCTGATCCATGGCCTGACCGGCACGCCGATGGAAATGCGGCTGCTCGGCAAGGGCCTCAACAACGCCGGCTTCACCGTGCACGGCATGCAACTGGCCGGCCACTGCGGCGACACCGACGACCTGCTGGCTACCGGCTGGCGTGACTGGTACGCGAGCGTGGAGCAGGCCGCCGATGCGCTGCTCGCGAAGGTCGACCAGCTGTTCGTCGGCGGCCTGTCGATGGGCGCGCTGCTGGCCTTGAAGCTTGCCGCCGACCGACCGCACCAGGTCGCCGGCGTGGGTGTCTACGGCGCCACCTTCCGCTATGACGGCTGGAGCATTCCCTGGTCGGCGCGCCTGTCCTTCCTGTTGCCGCTGGCCAAGCGGCTCGGCCTCGGGCGCGCGCGCGCCTTCCTCGAACAGCCGCCGTATGGATTGCGCGACGAACGCCTGCGCGAACAGGTCAGCGCGGCGATGCGCAGCGGCGACAGCACCATTGCCGGGCTGCTCGGCAATCCCTGGCACTCGCTGGCCGACCTGCATTTGCTGTCGATGCAGGTGCGCCGCCAGCTGCCGGAGGTCGTCTCGCCCTGCCTGGTGGCGCACGCCAGCGACGACGACGTGGCCAGCGTGCGCAACGCCGAGCTGGTGATGCGTCGGGTAAGCGCGCCGGCCGAGCTGCTGCTGCTGGAAGACAGCTACCACATGATCACGATCGACAAGCAGCGGCGCACGCTGATCGAGCATTCGGCGCGTTTCTTCGACGGGATCGCCGCCGGGCGCACGGCCCCGGTGTCGGTGGACTGACGGCGATGGCGCCGCTGACGCTCACCCTGTGGATTGCCAACGTGACGTTCGACAGCGTCGGCCAGCTCGCCTTCAAGGCCGCCGCCGGCGACCCGCATGCCGGTGACGGCCTGGCGCGCTGGCGCCACATGGCCGCGCGGCCATGGCTGTGGCTCGGCATCGGTTGCTACGTGGTCGAGTTCCTGGTGTGGATCGCCTTCCTCTCCCTGGTGCCCTTGTCCGAGGGCGTGCTGCTGGGCTCCATCAACATCGTGGCGATCATGCTGGCGGGGCGGCTGCTGTTCGGCGAAAAGCTCACCCGCCTGCGCGTGCTCGGCATCGGCCTGGTGAGCCTGGGCGTGGCCATCGTGGGAGCGGGCGGATGAGGCGGTTCTACCTGTTCGGCTTCCTGCTGCTGATGAGCTTCGACACGCTCGCGCAGCTCTCCTTCAAGCTGGCAGGCAGCCACGCGCTGCCGGTCGCAGCGAACCTTGGCTGGCTGCTGCGTGTATTCGGACAGCCCTGGATCTATGGCGCGCTGGTGGGTTACCTGGGCGCGTTCTTCACCTGGATGAGCCTGCTCAAGCACGCGCCGATCGGGCCCGCCTTCGCCGCCTCGCACCTGGAAGTGGTCAGCGTGATGCTGCTGTCGGTCTGGTTGCTGCACGAGCCGCTGACCACGCCGCGCGTGCTCGGGGCGGTGGCGATCGTGGCCGGCATCGTCTGCCTGGGCGCGGCCGAGCGGGACGCGCCCGAGGCGGTGCCCGACATCGCAGGCTGAGCCCCATGCGCCGCCGCGCCTTCCGCGAGATTCCGCCCACGGCCGGCCTGCCGCTGCGGGCCGCTGACCTGTTGCCGCGCCGCGGCGCACTGCCCGAGACCCTGGCGGAGCAACTCGGTACGCCGCCGCTGCTGCTGACCTGTTCCGGCACCGCCGCGCTGCTGGTGGCGCTGCGCACGCTGAGCGAACGCGCGCCGCACCGCCGCGTCGTTGTGGTGCCGGCCTACACCTGCCCGCTGGTCGCCATCGCGGTGCACAGCCTGGGCCTGCACCTGCGGCTGTGCGACACCCGTCCCGGTCACTTCGACATGGATCCGGCGGCGCTGGCACGGGTCTGTGGCGCGGACACGCTGGCGGTCGTCCCGACGCACCTGGCCGGCCTGGTCGCGGACGTCGACATGGCTCGTGCCATCGCGCGACAGGCCGGGGCGTGGGTCGTCGAGGATGCGGCCCAGGCATTGGGCGCGCGAGATCGCGGTTGGAGCGTGGGGCTGCGCGGCGACATCGGCTTCTTCAGCCTCGCCGCGGGCAAGGGGCTTTCCATCTACGAGGGCGGCCTGCTGACCGCGCGCGACCCGTCGTTGCGCGCGGCGCTGCAGCGCGTGCACGACATGCTGGCCTCGCGCGGCGGCGGGTGGGAACTGCGCCGCTGCGTGGAACTGCTGGGACTGGCTGCGCTATATCGGCCCGAAGGACTGGCCCTCGCCTATGGCCGGCCGCTGCGGCGGAAGCTGCGGCAGGGCGATCCGGTCGCGGCCGTGGGCGACCGCTTTGCTGCCGGCATCCCGCTGCACCGCGTAGGCCGTTGGCGCCAGGGCGTGGGCACGCATGCGGCCGCGCGCTGGCCGGCCTTCCTCGCCGAGCGCCGCGCGCAAGCCAGCCCGCGTGTGGCCCGCCTGCAGCAGATCGACGGCCTCGAGGTGATCCGGCCGGGTGCCGATGCCGAGGGCAGTTGGCCGTTTCTGCTGCTGCGCTTGCCCGACGAGGCACTCCGCAATGCCGTGCTGGCCCGGTTGTGGACGGCGGGCGTGGGCGTGAGCCGGTTGTTCGTCCATGCCTTGCCCGACTACGCCTACCTCGCTGACCGGGTGCCGCGGGAGCCGATGCCCAACGCGCGCGACTTCGCGCAGCGCACGCTCACGCTCAGCAACAGCCCTTGGCTGGACGACGCCACGTTCGAAGAGGTCGCCACGGTCATCGGGCGCGTGCTTGGGGCGCTGCCTTCACGCCGCGGCGAGACGCAGGTAAGCGCCATCTAATCGATAGAGGTCACCTTGTAGGCGCCGCGAACGTCCTATCGGCAACCCAACAGGAGACTGTCATGCGCCAGTGGATTCTTTTCGCTTCCTCGCTAGCCTTCGGCACCGCCGCCTTCGCCGCCGCCGCACCCACCAGGTCCGGCATGAAGCCGCATGTCAGCATGACCGAGGCGCGCACCATCGCCCTGAAGACTTTCCCGGGCAAGATCACCAAGGAAGAGCTGGAAAAGGAAAAGGGCGGCAGCGGCCTGCGCTATTCCTTCGACATCATGGCCAGGGGCGTCACCCACGAGGTGGGCGTGGACGCGATGGACGGACAGGTGCTGGAGAACTCGATCGACAACGACAAGGACTAACTGATCGCGCCCAGGCTGCCTGCTTCGACGCGTTTCCCGATCGCCGCCAGCAAGCGCTCGTTGAGCGCATGCTGCTGCGCCTGCCACTGCCCCAGCTCGCGCTCGTCCACGACCGGCTGGGCGTCCATCGCGGACAACTGGCGCTTCCACCAGCTGCGGTAGCGGTAGAGCGAGACCTCGCCGGTGATGTCGCTGCCCACCAGTCCGCCGCGCAGGCTGTCGATGAGGGCGAGGGCGTGTTCGAGCCGCAGCTGGCCCTGGTCCCAGTTGGTGCGCGCCACGTCCGGCGCGAAGACGTCCTTGTCGATGGACAGATAGGTGGGCAGCGGCCGGGCCAGCTGCTGCTCGCGGAAGGCATCCACGAGATCGGCCGGGGTATCGAACCCATGGAATGCATGGGCCAGGCCGGCGTCGCGGGCCCAGCGGACATCGACGCCGACGCTCCAGTAGCTCAGCCGGCCGCTGCGCAGCGGCGCGCGGTAGTTCTCCCATGCATGGGCACGGCCGATGTCGTCCGAGCCGATGCCCACCACGTGTACGTGGCTGACCTGCGGCAACTGCGCGACCCGTCGCACCCACGAGCCGCAATGCACGCCGAACGGATAGCGCATGTTGTCCGGATGGTTGTCCAGTACGACCACCTGGAACGGCTTGGCGTCGCCCGCGCGTGCGATCAGGGGCAGGCTCAGATGGTGGAAATCGCCGCTGCCCAGCATCGCGGTGGCGTGGGGGTCGGGCAGCAGGTCGTCCAGCACGCGGTCGAACCGTCCCAGCGTCCGCAGCGAGCACCCGAAGCGCAGCGCCTCCTGCCAGTGCGCCAGTGGCACCACCAGCCGTCCCGTCAGCGGCCCCACCGATTGGTCGATGTCGAGCACGATCGGCCGGGTCACGGGCCTGCTCCGGCCTGGGCGGTGGCCACCGGCTCGCCCTCGAAACGATGCGCCAGGCGGCGCAGCAGCGCGCGCAGCAGCGGGTTGCGCAGGTAGACCGCATGCCGCGTGCGGCTCAGTTGCGCGCCCAGATGGGCCTTGGCCCGTGCGTCGGTCCAGCCGGCGACGTAGTGGCTCAGGCCGCGCGCGCAGGCGTAGTCCAGGTTGTGCATCCAGCTGACCGCATACAGGTTGTGCTCGCGCGCCTGGGGATAGACGAAGCCGACGTACTTGTCGACCAGCTTGCCGGCGTATTCGTAGCAGAGGTTCCAGCCGATCAGCCGCCCGCCGCTGCGGTAGGTGAAGACGATGCCTGCGCTGTGCCCGTCGTTGAGCAATGCAGCGACGAACGCCTCGTCGAGCAGGTCGAACTGGATCTCGCTCTGCGCATGCACGTTGCGGTACAGGGCGTAGTACTCGCCGATGACGTCGGCCTGGGCGAAGCAGGGCGCGCCGGTCGGCACGGCGTCGATCTGCAGCCGTTCGCGCGCGCGCAGCTTGCGCCGGATGTCCTTGCGGCGGGCCGCCGACAGCCGTGCGAGATAGTCGTCGGTCGAATGGAAGTCCACCGGCACCCAGGCCAGTGGCATGCCCTCGAGCAGTAGGAACCCGCGTGCCGCGAGCGCGGCCGCTAACGCGTCGGCCTGCCTGTTGGCCGACGCGTCGAGCAGCGGCGAATCCTGCGGCAGGTCCTTGACGATGAGCAAAGCGCACTCGCGGCCATAGGCGGCGAGCAGTTCGTCCGCCAGCCCCTCGGCCGTGCCGGTCGGCAGCGGCGTGTACTCGGTCACGGTGCAGCCGGCGAAACGCGTGCGCCAGCGCAACAGCCTTCCCCACAGGGGATACAGCGGCAGTCCGGTGATGCGCTTGCGCAGCGCGTCGTCGGCCGTGGTCAGCAGGTCGAAGCGCGCCAAAAAGGTCGGTATGCCCGAGGGCGAGGACTCGGCCGTGAATCCTATCGGCGGATGCGCCAGGAACTGCTCGACCAGTGCGGCCGGTTCAAGCGCGGTGGAGTACGCCATGATGGCTGCCTCATGCGCGCTTGAGCGCCAGCACCGCGTTGAGCCCGCCGAAGGCGAACGAGTTGCTGAGCGCGGCGCGCACCGGCATGTCGCGCGCGGTGTTGGGCACGTAGTCGAGGTCGCAGGCCGGGTCGGGCTGGTCCAGGTTGGCGGTCGGCGGCACCACGCCTTCGGCGAGCGCGCCCAGCACCGCGACCAGCTCCAGCGCGCCCGAGGCGCCCAGCGCATGGCCGTGCATCGACTTGGTCGAGGAGACTGCCAGGCGCCGTGCGTGCGGTCCGAAAACCCGGTGGATGGCCATCGTCTCGGTCGGATCGTTGGCCGGCGTGCCGGTGCCATGGGCGTTGATGTAGTCGATCTCCTCGGGGACCAGGCCGGCGTCGGCCAGCGCCTGTGCCATCGCCGCGGCACCGCCGGCCGGATCGGGCGCGACGATGTCGCCGGCGTCGGCGGTCATGCCTAAGCCGGCCAGTTCGGCCAGCGGCGTCGCGCCACGGGCGTAGGCATGGTCCATGGCTTCGAGCACGAATACGCCGGCTCCTTCGCCCAGCACCAGTCCCCGCCGGTTGACGCTGAACGGGCGGCAGGTGTCGTCGGCCAGGACCCGCATCGCTTCCCAGGCGCGCAGCGCGCCGTAGGTGATGCATGCTTCGGTACCGCCGGCGATCGCCACGTCGGCCATGCCTGCACGGATCAGCATGGCCGCCTGTGCAATCGCGTGGTTCGAGGAGGCGCAGGCGCTGACGATGCCGAAGGTCGGGCCATGCGCGCCCAGGGCGATGCTGATCTGGCTTGCCGGCGCATTGGGCATCACCCGCACGATGGTCAGCGGATGCAGCCGGGTCGCGTTTTCGCCGTACAGCCGCCGGGCCTGTTCGCTCTGCGTGTTCTCGCCACCGACACCGGTGCCGATGACCACAGCGGTGCGCCGGCCCAGTCCCGCCGAGGCGAAGTCCAGGCCGGACTGCGCCACGGCTTCCCGCGCCGCCAGCAGTGCGAACTGCGAGGTCCGGTCGAGCTGCGGCAGGATGCGTTCGTCGAACCGCGCGGCGGGGTCGAAGCTGTCCGGTACCTGCGCCGCCACCTTCACGCGGACTTCCTCGGCACGAGCGTGCCGCAAGGGCCGGATCGCGCTGAGGCCGGCGCGCAGGCCGCTCCACAACAGCGCGGCGCCCTCGCCATACGGGCTGATCGCGCCCATTCCAGTGATCGCGACACGCCGCCGCGAAGGATTCACGCGGTCGCCTCCGAACCACCGGACTTCGCCTGCAGCGCGCCGCGCACCGCGTCGATCAGGTGCTGCACGGTATCGGTGTCGAAGTTCGCGCCCTCGTCGGGGAAGGTGATGTCGAAGTGCTCCTCGATGTCGAAGATCAGCTCGATGGCTTCGAGCGAGGCGACACCCAGGTCCTTGAGGGTCGCGTCGGGCCGAAGCGACGCGACGTCGAGCTTGGCCTGCTTGGCGACGATGGCGTAGATCTCGTCGCGGATGGATTCGTCGGAAAGCGAGGCGTTCATGGTGCGTCCTCCTAAAATGGATCAGCCGCGTTTGGCACGGGTCAGCAGCTGGTCCAGCAGCGCGATCGCCAGGTCGATCTCCTCATGCGTGATGTCCAGCGAGGGCGCGAGCGTGATCACGTTCTTGTACCAGCCCCCGACATCGAGCACGAGGCCGGTCTTCCTGCCGTTGTGTTCGAGATCGCCGGCCAGGCCGATGTCGACCATCCGGTCGAGCAGCGCCTTGTTCGGCGTGAAGCCGTCCTCGGTGCAGATCTCCGCGCGCAGCGCCAGGCCGAGGCCGTCGACGTCGCCGATTTCCTTGTGGCGCTTCTGCAGATCGCGCAGGCCCTCGAGGAAGTGCGCGCCCTTGGCCGGCACGCTGGTTTCGTAGTCGAGCTCGTAGCCCATCCGGATCACTTCCAGTCCGAGCGAGGTGCCGAGCGGGTTGGAGTTGAACGTCGAGTGCGTGGAGCCGGGAGGGAACACGGTGGGGTTGATCAGTTCCTCGCGCGCCCACAGGCCGGAGAGCGGATTGAGCCCATTGGTCAGCGCCTTGCCGAACACCAGCACGTCCGGCGTCACCCCGAAATGCTCGATCGACCACAGCTTGCCGGTGCGCCAGAAACCCATCTGGATTTCGTCGACCACCAGCAGGATGCCGTACTGGTCGAGCACCTTCTTCAGGTCGCGGAAGAAATTCGCCGGCGGGATCACGTAGCCGCCGGTGCCCTGGATCGGCTCGACGTAGAAGGCTGCGTACTCGGCCTGGTTCACCTTCGGGTCCCACACGCCGTTGTATTCGGTCTCGAACAAGCGCGCGAACTGGCGCACGCAGGCGTCCGAATATTCCTCCGGCGTCATGCCCTTCGGGCGGCGGAACGGATAGGGGAACGGGATGAACATCGCGCGCTCGCCGAAGTGGCCGAAGCGGCGGCGGTAGCGGTAGCTGGAGGTGATCGACGAGGCTCCGAGCGTACGGCCGTGGTAGCCGCCCTCGAACGCGAACATCAGGCTCTTGCCGTTGCTGGCGTTGCGCACGAGCTTGAGCGAATCCTCGATCGCCTGCGCGCCGCCCACGTTGAAGTGCACGCGGCCCTTGGTGCCGAACTTGCCCTGCACGTCCAGCGCAATGGTCTTGGCCAGCTCGATGCGGCTCTGGTGCAGGTACTGGCTGGCCACCTGCGGCAACAGGTCGATCTGGCGCTTGAGCGTGTCGTTCAGGCGCGGGTTGCCGTAGCCGAAGTTGACCGCCGAGTACCACATCTGCAGGTCCAGGAACGGTACGTCGGCGCTGTCGTACATCCAGCTGCCTTCGCAGCGGCGGAAGATCTTCGGCGGGTCGACGTAGTGGACGGTGTCGCCGAAGGAGCTGTACTGCGCTTCGTCGGCGAGCAGTTGGGCGTCGTCGATCACTACCGAGGCGTGCTTGTCGAACAAGGTCATGAGTGTTTTTTCCGGGATCAGGCAGGGGAGCCCAGCGGGGCGGGCAGCGTCGGGTGGCCGACCAGGCTGCCGTCGAGCAATGCGGGCAGCAGCTCCAGCGCATCCTCGAAGCCGGTGATCGGCACGTAGGGAATGCCCGCGGCACGGCAGTGCTCGATCAGGCGGTGCTTGGCGAAGACGAAGTCGACACGGTCAGCCGCGCAGAAGTCGGAGGCGCCGTCGCCGATCAGCAGCGTCCTGGTTCCGCCGGCGCGTGCCTGTTCGGCGCAGGCGCATTTGCAGGTGCCGCTGCCGCAGCCGGGCGCCTGGAACGGCGAGGTCAGCAGCCAGCGCTGCGGCGGGACGGCGGGGGCCAGGTGGTTGGCCGAGACGGGCAGGTCACCGAGCCCATGGCGGCCCAGGATGCGCTGGATCGCATAGTCCAGCCCATCGCTCACCACGTGGATGGGAACGCCCAGTCCGCGCGCCTTGGCCACGAACGCGGGAAAGGCGTGGTCTATCCATACTTCGGCCAGGTGGGCGTCGAGTTCGTCCCGGCTCAGGTCCAGCAGCGACACCTGGCCGCTCATGCAGGCGCGCGAACCGATCCGGCCTGCGCGCCAGTCGTGCTCCAGTTGTTCCCAGCCCGGGCGGCCGTACCGGTCCAGCAACGAGTCGATCACGTCTTCGACGGAGATGGTGCCGTCGAAATCGCAGAGGATGGTCCAGCCGGTGAGGGACATCGGATTCGCACGGGTTCGTCGAAGACGATGCGGACACTAGCCGCGCGATCTTTCTCGCTCCTTTCCGCGCCCTGCAAGTGTGCGGTGAGCGGGTCGGGGGTTGCGTCCGAATATGGCAAAGCTGCCGGGGACGAGCCGGCCAGACAGTGCGGAAGCGGATCGTGCGCGCCAAGGCCGGCAGGGCAGCGCGTGCGTCGCGTCGGGTGCGCACGCGCTGACCCAGGCCGCGACCGCGGACGCGCTTGTTCAGCGAGGATGGCGCGGGCGCAGGCCGGGCGGGATCTGCGCGGGGAGCGGCAAGGGCTTTGTCGCAAGTCAGCGGGCCACGCGTGTCGCGCGGGGCCCGCGTAGGATCAACGGCTGCGCGTCTTGCTCTCTGGCGGCAGGCGCGGTGGCGGCGCTCCGGGGTGGCCCGGCTCGCGGACGGAGAAGGAGGCCTTGCGATAGCTCGCCGATTCGTGAGGCTTTTCGGCCGGCCGCTTGCCGCCGTAGATGGTGTGGATGTCGGCGACCGATACAGGGCGTTGCTTGTGTGGCATGGTGTGGCTCCTGGCGAGTCGGTTGCGGAAACGGTGGAAGGCCGCGCGCGCGGACAACATTGGGCGTCCGGCATCGGCAGGCGCCCGGTTTCCCGACAATGCGCCCGCGGCTGTTAGAAACCGGTAAGTCGGCGAGTCGTGCCAGCTGGATGGATTCAAGGAGAGCGGTCCATGGACTGTCCAGGCGAGGCGGCTGGCGCGCCCCGGGCGCATTCGCAGCAGGGGTTTTCCATGGCATGTTGCCGTCTCGCGTACCCGGGCAGTGCACGAGTTCACCCGCCAGTCGGAGCCACCCTTGAATCGACCGGAACACAGCCAGCACGACCTTGCCTGGCTGCCCGACAGGGACGGCATGGCGCGGCGGGTACGGGAATTCAATTGGGCGTCGACGCCGTTGGGGCCGATGGAACAGTGGCCGATCGAGCTGCGTACGGCCGCCGGCCTGGTGCTCGAGTCGGGGTTTCCCAAAGCGCTGATGTGGGGGCCGTCGCTGACCACGATCTACAACGATGCGTTCCGGCCGATCCTGGGCAATAAGCCTGAGGCGCTGGGGCGCAGCTTCCGCGACATCTGGGCCGAGGCCTGGGAGGTGCTTGGTCCGATTGCAGACCGCGCGCTCGAGGGCGAGCCCACCTACATCGAGAATTTCGAGGTGGAGCTCGACCGTTTCGGAGAGCTCGAGAGCGGCTGGTTTACCTTCTCCTATCATCCGGTGCGGATGGGCGACGGCCGTGTCGGCGGCGTGATGGACACGGTGGTCGAGACGACCGCGATGGTCACCGCCCGTCGCGAGGCCGAGATTCTGCGCGATGAATTGGCGCACCGGTTGAAGAACACCCTGGCAATGGTCCAGGGGATTGCCGCACGTACCTTCAACGACCCCACGGGTATGAACGCCTTCCAGGCGAGGCTGCGTGCCCTGGGCGAGGCCTACGACGTACTGCTGCAGCAACGCTGGGGCGCCGCGCCGATGCGTCGCATGATCGATACGTTGCTGGCGCCGTACGCCGAGCGTATCGACATGGCTGGACCGGACGTGCCGTTGGGCCCGCGCACGATGGTCGCGCTGTCGCTGGTGCTGCACGAACTGGCCACCAACGCGATCAAATACGGCGCGTTGTCGGTACCCGGCGGGCGCGTCGCGCTGCAGTGGCGGTTGAGTCCCGACGGGTTGCTGATTTGCTGGCGCGAAGCGGGCGGGCCGCCGGTGGCCGCGCCGGAGCGCGTGGGTTTCGGCTCGCGTCTGATCGACATCGCGTGGTCGGGCACCGGTCGGGTCGAACGTCGCTATGCTGTATCGGGCGTGGAGGCTGACTTGTACGTGTCGCACGCCGATCTGTCCGCCTGAACCACGGGTTGCGCGCGGCGCGCAGACTTGTGTCTGCCCTCTTGCGGACCCCGAACGCCAGCAACATGGCCGCGCCTGGTTTCACCTGCGGCGCGGCGGGGTCGCGCCCATCGAACCCGATGCTGCGCACTCTTGCCTATCGGCCGGACCGCTTTTCCTGGCCGTGCTCCCCATCCAGACGAGGCGATGGCCCAAGGACATTTGCATGGAAACCCTGGTGGCCGGTGCGATCGCCATCACGATGGCCTGTGGCGGCACCTACGCGCAGAGCACCGGCGGCGGCAATGCCGGCAACAGCGGGTCCGCCCCGGGACAGGCCGGCCAACGGCAGAACGGCGCCCAGGGCACGATGGGCGGAGCCACCGCCGGCATGAACGGAGCCAACGGTGCCAACGGCATGAATGGCACCACCGAAGGTTGCGCCAACCGGGTCTCGACCGCCGCGGGCAACGTCGCCGAAGCCAACCGCCCACCGGGCTCCCCAGTGCAGGGCGCTGCCAGCAGGGGATCGACCGATTGGGGCGACCAGGCCAACTGCGCCAACCGGCAGGGCGGCTACGGCAAGCACTCCGGCGCTGGACAGAATCCCAGGAACGGCGGCGGCTGACGCCGGCCGAGTGCGCGGCGAGGCGGATGGTCGGGCCCGCCTCCCGTGACCCACTCGTGGCCCGGTTCGCGACAGGAGGATGCATGCGTCCCGAGCAGCAGAAGCTCAATGCGCAACACAAGGAGGGACTGAAGAGCGAGGCCAGGGATATCCAGAGCCGCCGCCAGCCACAGGCGGCGTCGAAGCAGGGTTACCGCGAGGAGGGCAGCGGGCGGGGCCTGGTGCGCCGCAAGGACGGCGACCACGACGGCAGGCGGGGATGACTCTGGGCGATGCCATGACCGGAAGGGCCGCCATGCGGCCCTTCGTCATCCAACGATGGCGCGGCCGGGTGCTCAGCCGGTGGTGGCGTGCGTCGGCTCTTGGTAGTCCAGTCGCGGATACCAGTCGGTGCCGCGCCCTTCGGGCGTGCAATCGAGTACCGTCCACAACGGCATCAGGTCCGGTGCCCCGCGCGGGTCCTGGCCCGGATCGGCGCTCTCGAAGCCCATCTCGCCGCTCCAGAAATGGCGGATCACGCCGCCGCGGCGGGTGAACACGTTGAAGCCGGCCTGGTCACCGTCGCTGCCGTCGCTTGCCATGCCGAAGTAGTCGCGGCTGTAGGCTCCATCGAGGTCCGAATAGAGTCTGAGCTGGCGCCAGCCGCGCTCGCGCTTGAACGCGCTCAGCCGTTCGATCGGCGAACGCGCCACCACCGCCAACGCGATGCGCTGTTCCATGTCGCGCGCCTCGCCGTCCCATGCGCTGAGCAGCGAAGTGCACATCGGGCAAGGGCGTGCGCGCTGCGGTCCGAACATCCAGCTGTAGACCACCAGCGTCTGCTTGTCGCCGAACAGGCCGGCGAAGTCGGCTGGTCCCTGCTCGCCCGCGAAACGGTAGTTGCCGGTCACCTCGCCGCCCGGCGGCAGCGCGCGACGCTGTTCAGCCACGCGCTCGATGTGGCGGCGCAGCTCGATTTCCTCCGCGAGCAGGGCCTGGCGGGCCAGGCGATAAGCCTCGCTCTCGTTGGGGAAGCGCATGGGGTTGCGTCGTGCCAGCTCGGTGGCGGGTACGAGGGTGGATGGGATCATGGTCGGGTCTCCGGGCAGGTTCAGTCGCGATCGGGCGTGCCGAGCGGGAAGTAATGGCGATAAGGCCGTCCCTCGTCGACCGCACGGGCGAACGAGGGCCGCGCCAGCAGGCGCGCGCGATAGGCGTGCACATTGGCAAACGCCGGATCGATGGCGTGGGTCCAGTGGGCATAGAACAGGAAGGGCGCGGCCGCGCAGTCGGCCAGGCTGAAGCCATCGGCGGCAGCCCACTCGCGTCCGGCCATGTGCCTGTCCAGCCAGGCGTAGGCCGTCTCCAGCATCCTGCGGGCTTCGTCCACGCCGTGGGCATCGCGGCTCGCTTCCGGACGCAGGCGGTCGATCACGACCTTCTGCTGGGGCGTCGACAGGTAGTTGTCGAAGAACCGGTCCAGCATGCGCACCTGGAGCGCCGCTTTCGGGTCCGCTGGGATCAGGCGCACCGGGCCCGGATGGTGCAGCTCCAGGTACTCGATGACGCAGCTCGCCTCGATCACCGTATGGCCCTGGTCGACCAGTACGGGGAAGCGGCGCATCGGCCACAACGCCGCCAGCTCCTGGTTGGCCTGGGGATCCTCCAGCGAGCGGTATTCGAACGGCGTGTCGTTCTCGTACAGGGCGACGAGCGCCTTCTGGCTGTAGGAGGAAAACGGGTGGGCATAGAGCCGGGGCAGGGTTCCGGGCATGGCGGGTTTCCTCGGGGTCGTGCATCACGACGCTCGGGCAGGCCGGGAATCGACAGTCGGCACATGGACGGGGCTGCTGGTGGCACCCCCATGGCGGTACTACTATCAACAAGGGGGTTGGCCACGAAACGCGGAGGTCTTCATGAAAAGGTTCTGTGCGTTCCTGGCGTCGGGCGCGCTGGTCGCTGGCCAGGGCGCGGCGGCCACCTCGATGTCGATCAACCACTTCACGCCCAGGGTCCTGCCTGTGCTGGTGCAGGTGGACAGCCACGGCAAGGTCACCGACGTCTCGCCCGCGGTCGAGCTGGCGCCGCGCTACGACCGGCTGTTGCGCCAGACCCTGGACGAGATGATCACCAAGCCGGCGAACGACCACGGGCGGGCGGTATCGAGCCAGTTCGTCATCAACCTGGGCCTGGAAACCTCTTCGCGGCCGGACGGCCAGTACGACGCCCGCTTCGTCTACGTATCGACCTCGCCGGTGCCGCCGGGCTCCTGGTACTGGGTGCACATCGACGGCCATCGGCTGGCGTTGAAGAGCCGCACCGACATGTCGCCGCGGCAACGGTTCTACCAGCGCCCGCCCGGCTACTACTGGCCCAGCCAGCCACGCATCTTCAACCCGCCGACTCAGAACGCCTCGCGCGGTGTCGCACCGGCCCCGGCGCCGCGCCACCGGTAACAACGTCCGCGTTAGAGGAAAGTCCTGGCCCATGGAAGCTGGGACCATCCCGGTTGCCATGGCGTCCCGGCGCTGATCGCCTGATGGGGCCCGGGGAGCGTTGCGCGCGGGCCCTGTCCACAGGCCGGTCATGCGCCACCGACGGCGCATCCGATCCTCCGTCCCACCCTGGCCTTGCCGCGGTAGCGGTACCGAGGAGCCGCTGCGTCCCGCAAGGGCCAGCCGGGCGTGTCGATTCGGCGCGCCCCCGCGCGTCGTACCCGCAGGCGCAGCGAGCGCGCCGCAGCCGATCACCCCATCGAAGGAGAACCACCATGCGCTTCCTATCCATGATCCGTATCCAGGAAACCGGCCGGATGCCCAGCGAGCAGCTGACCGCCGACATGGGCAGGCTGATCGAACAGATGACCCGCGAAGGCACCCTGGTCGATACCGCGGGCCTGCGCCCCAGCGCCGAGGGCGTGCGGCTCAGGCTGTGCCAGGGCCGGCTGTCGACCACCGACGGGCCGTTCACCGAAAGCAAAGAGGTGATTGGCGGCTACGCCATCCTCAACGCCGAATCGATGGTCCAGGCAATCGAGCTCACCAAGCGGTTCCTGGCGCTGCACGGGAACGAATGGGATCTCGAATGCGAGGTGCGCCAGATGGAAGGCCCTGACAGCGGGCATTGCCGCGCCGCCGAAGCGATGGCGGCCGGCGCGGCTTGAAGCGACTGCGCGAAGCGGGCCGATGTCCTACATTGGCGAGGCCCGCCCCCACCGGACACGCCGCATGCCCGATCAGCCGCGCCTCGTCGGACGCAGCAGTTCCCACTTCACCCGGCTTGTGCGCCTGTTCGCCGAGGAATTGGGCGTCGCCTATGCGTTCGTGCCGTTGCACGACCTGGCGTCGCGCGATCCAGCGGACTACGCCGGCAACCCGGCACTCAAGCTGCCGGTGCTGGTGCTGCCTGAAGGGCCCGTGTTCGGCGCGGAGAACATCTGCCACGCCCTGGCGGAACGTGCCAGCCAGCCGGCTCGCATCGTCTGGACCGGGCAACTGCCCGACCTGCGCGCGCGCAACGCGCAGGAACTCGTCTGGCACGGCATGAACGCGCAGGTGCAGCTGGTGTTCGGCATGCAGGTGGCGCGGCTGCCGGCGGAGAACGTGTATTTCGCCAAGGCGGCGGACGGCTTCCGCAACGCCCTGGCGTGGCTGGATGCGAACCTGGAGTCGGTCTTGCGCGGGCTGCCTGCGCACGACCTCAGCCTGCTCGAAGCGTCGCTGTTCTGCCTGCTCGAACACCTGGCGTTCCGTGACACGCTGCCGCTCGCGCCCTATCGCCATCTCGCCGCCTTCGCCGCGGCCTGGCGCGAGCGGCCCGCCGCGCAGCGCACGGCGTATGCGTTCGACGTGGCCACGCCCGGCTGAGCGCTCCCCTGCTGAGAGGATATGGTCAGCAGCGCCTTGGCATGCCGCCTACGGGGCACGCCTGAGCACCGCGAGCGTGGTGGCCGCGGGCACTGAACGGATCAGTACGGCGGTTCCCTGATCGCTGCGGTCAGCCGCGAACGCGCGCCGGGTTGCCGACCACGGTGGCACCGGCGGGCACGTCGCGGGTGACCACGCTGCCGGCACCGACGAGGGCGTCGTCGCCCACGCTGACGCCCGGCAGGATCAGCGCGCCGGCGCCGATCCACACGTTGCGGCCGATCCGCACCGGCCGCCCGAATTCCTCGCCGGTGGCGCGCTTCGCCGGATCGCGCGGATGGTCGGCGGCGAGGACCTGCACGCCAGGTCCGATCTGCGTGCGTTCGCCGATGTGCACCTCGACCACGTCCAGGATGACGCAGTTGAAATTGATGAACACGCCCGCGCCCAGGTGGATGTTGAAGCCGTAGTCGCAATGGAACGGCGGTCGGATGACCGCGCCGTCACCGACCATGGCCAGGCGTTCCTTCAGCAGGGCATGCCACTGCGCCGGCCCTTCGGCCAACGCGGCGTTGTAGCGGGCCAGCCAGCGGTGGTTCGCGGCGAGGTCGGACTGAAGCTGAGCATCGCTGGCGTCGTAGAGATCGCCGGCGAGCATCTTTTCCTTCTCGCCGCGCACCTGCGCTTCAGTCCTTGAGCGCACCGTCGCGCGGGTCGGTCGCGGCGTAGACCGAGTCCGGGTACTCGGCGTCGTGCGGGTGCCTCAGCGCGTTGCGCATCGCCTGCGGCAGGTGGTCGATGTCGAGGATCACCTTGCCCTCGTGCACGTCGCGGATGGCCTCGGCCGGCAGCGTGAAATCGCCGCCGTTCTCGACGTTGACCACCAGTTCCCGGCTCTCCGCATGCACTTCGCGCACGGCGCCCACGCCGAGTTCGCCGTCGGCGACGAAGACCATGAAGCCCGGTTCGATCGGTTCTCGCATGAGGCTGCCCTCGCTGGCTGGAGGGCCCCAGTGTGGTGCGGCCGGCGTGCGGGCCGGGTGATGGTCAGAGCAACACCTCGCGCAGCTGAAGCGCCTGCAGCGCACGGGTGTTCGGCACGCCGATACCGTTGGGGGCGCCGCGCACGAAATGGGTCACGTGCGGCACCGGGTCGGCCAGGGTCGGGCCCAGCATGCGCGCCAGTTCGCCGCGGAAATGATCCATCGCAGGCAGCTCCAGATGCTCGATCAGCGACCAGCGTTCGAGCGTGCCGCCGAGCGCCGGCTTGGCGTCGTGGAGCAGGGCGTAGCGGCCGGTCCGGCGCGGCGTCCACGGCCGGGACTCGTACAACGCACGCAGCCGAGCCGTGCCCAGGACCGCGGCGGTGCGGGACAGCTCCTGGCTCAGCACGGTGACGTGGAATTCCGGTTTGCGCACAAGCCGCACGCCCTCGATCTCGCATGCCTCGCCGAAGGGCGTGGCCATGCGTCCTGCCTGCAGCGGCAGCACGAACGGGCGCTCTGGCGAGAAGCCGGGCCAGGGAAGCTCGGGATGGGCCTGTTCGTCCACGCAGGAACGCTCGAGCGGTGGCTGTGCATGATGGGCGAAATGCAAAGCGGGGCAGGCTCCCGGCCGCCGGCATCCTGTAGGCTCAGCGAATTTCATCGCCTGCCAGAACCCATGGAAGCCAGCACTCCTCCACACATCGGCATCATCGGACTGGGCTACGTGGGCTTGCCGCTGGCGGTCGAATTCGGCCGTCACTTCGACACGCTCGGCTACGACATCGATGCGGCGCGCGTGGCCGAACTGCGCGAGGGCCATGACCATACGCTGGAAACCACGGCCGAACAGCTGCGCATCGCCACGCGGCTGTCCTTCACCGACCGGGCTGTCGACCTGGCCCGTTGCAATGTCTTCGTCGTCACCGTGCCGACCCCGATCGACGAAGCCCAGCGGCCGGACCTCAGGCCCCTGGAGTCGGCCTGCCGCATGCTCGGCCCGCTGCTCAAGCGGGGCGACCTGGTGGTGTTCGAGTCGACCGTGTATCCAGGCACGACCGAGGAAGTCTGCGTGCCGCTGCTGGCCGAGGGCTCGAGGCTGACCTTCAATACCGATTTCTTCTGTGGCTACAGCCCGGAGCGGATCAATCCAGGCGACCACGCGCGGCGCGTGACCGACATCGTGAAGCTCACTTCCGGGTCGACGCCCGAAGCGGCCGAGCGGGTCGATGCGCTCTACCGCACCATCATCCACGCCGGCACGCACAAGACCTCCTCGATCCGCGTCGCCGAGTCGGCCAAGGTGATCGAGAACGTGCAGCGCGACGTCAATATCGCGCTGGTCAACGAGCTGGCGCTGATCTTCCACCGGCTGGGCATCGATACCGAGGAAGTGCTCGCCGCCGCCGGCACCAAGTGGAACTTCCTGCCGTTTCGCCCGGGCCTGGTCGGCGGGCACTGCATCGGCGTGGATCCCTACTACCTCACCCACAAGGCCGAGGTCACTGGGTATCACCCGGAACTGATCCTGGCGGCACGGCGCATCAACAGCCGCATGGGCAGCGTCGTGGCCGATCGCGTGATCCGGCTGATGAGCGAGCGGCGCCTGCACATCGTCGATGCGCGCGTGCTGGTGCTGGGCTTCGCCTTCAAGGAGAACTGCCCGGACCTGCGCAACACGCGTGTGATCGACATCGTGCGCGAACTCGAATCCTCCGCCGCGCAGGTGGACGTGTACGACCCCTGGGTCGATGCGGCCGAAGCCGAACGCACCTACCGGGTACGGCTGGTGGACGAGCCCGCACAGGGCTACGACGCGATCATCGTGGCGGTGGCGCACCGCCAGTTCCACGACATGGGTGCTGCGCGCATCCGCGCGCTCGGCAAGCCAGGCGCGGTGATCTACGACGTCAAGTCGGTGCTGCCACAGCAGGCGGTCGACGGCCGACTCTGAGCCGCCCCAGGCAAGGCGGCTTCAGGAAAGGTTGTATCCGCGCTCCTCGTGCAGCGCCAGATCCAGTCCGATCAGCTCCTGCTCGTCGGTGACGCGCAGCCCGATGGTGCGGTCGATCAGCTTGAGCAGCCCGAAACTCCAGGCCGTGCTCCAGGCGATGGTGAAGCCGACGCCCTCGGCCTGGATCCGCAGCTGCACCAGCGGCGATGCCACCGTCCCGAAGCCGCCGAGCGCGGGCGAGGCCAGCGGCCCGGTCAGCAAGCCGCCGAGAATGCCCGCCACCGCGTGCACGCCGAACACGTCCAGGGCATCGTCGTAGCCGAGCCGGTATTTCAGCCGTGTGGCGGTGAAGAAGCACACGACGCCGGCGACGCTGCCCAGCAGCAGCGCGCCGGCCGGTCCGGCCGTGCCGGCGGCGGGCGTCACCGCCACCAGTCCGGCCACCGCACCGGACACGATGCCGAGCACGCTCGGGCGGCCATGCAGTGCCCACTCGGCGGCCAACCAGCCCAGCGCAGCGCCGGCCGTGGCGATCTGCGTCACCAGCATGGCCATCCCCGCGCTGCCGTCGGCGGCCAGCGCCGAGCCGGCGTTGAAGCCGAACCAGCCCAGCCAGAGCAGGCTCGCCCCGATCACGGTGTAGCCGACGTTGTGTGGCGGCATCGGCGTGGCCGGCCAGCCGCGGCGCTTGCCGATCACCATGCAGGCGGCCAGCCCGGCGACGCCGGCTTGATGTGCACCACCGTGCCACCGGCGAAATCCAGCACGCCCAGGTCGCCGAGCAGCGCACCGGGCCCGCCCCACACCATGTGTGCCATCGGCAGGTAGACCATCGTCAGCCACAGGCCGGTGAACCAGAGCAGGGCGCTGAACTTCATCCGTTCGGCGAAGGCGCCCACGATCAGCGCCGGCGTGATGATGGCGAAGCTGAGCTGGAACATCACGAACAGGCTTTCGGGGATGTCGCCATGCAGGGAATCTGGTCGCAGTCCCGCCAGCCACGCTCGATCGAAACCGCCCACGAACGAATGCAGCTCGACCGCGCCTGCCTGCATCCCGACCGTGCTGAAAGCCAGCGAATAGCCGTAGAGCAGCCACAGCACCGAGACCAGCGCGGTGATGGCGAAGCACTGCATCAATACTGACAGCAGATTCTTCGCGCGCACCATGCCGCCGTAGAACAGCGCCAGGCCCGGCAGGGTCATCAGCAGCACCAGCATCACCGCGGTAAGCATCCAGGCGGTATCGCCGCTGTCGGACCGGGCGGGGGCAGCCAGCGCCAGTGCCGGCGCAGCACAGGCCAGCGCCATGGCGAGCCGTTGCAGGCGGCCTGTCTTTCGCGCTCTGGTTTCAGAGAGCATCGGCGTCGACCTCCCGCGTGCGGGCGCGCACGACGTGTTCCAGCGGCAGTACGAAGAGCTTGCCGTCGCCTGCCTTGCCGGTATGCGCGGCCTCGCAAATGGCCTCGATCGCCCGCTCGACCCGGTCGTCCGCTACCGCGACCTCGATCCGGAGCTTGGGCAGGAAGTCGACCGCATACCCCGCACCACGATAGAGCTCGGTGTCGCCGCGCTCGCGACCGCAGCCCCGGACTTCGCCGACGGTCATGCCGCGGACGCCGGCATCGGCCAGCGCCTGCCGCACGTCCTCGAGCGTGAACGGCTTGATGACCGCTACGAGCCACTTCATCGCGCACCTCCATTGGCCGGCGTCCGCTGCAGGACAGCACGTGGCATGCCAGCGTTCGCGGGCCCGTGCGGTCGCCGTCGTGGCAAGCGTGGTTCACGGACTGCCTCGCCTCGGTGCGGCGCCTGCACCGTTGCGGTGCAGCGGCTTGTGTCGTTGACGCGCGGCCATGTAATCCGTACCATTTTGGTCTGGATTCAATCGGCCCGCATCCCATGCTCCGCGTCAGCCGCCTCACCGATTACGCCGCGGTGGTGATGACCTGCATCGCCGCCCATCCGCACGACGTGTTGAGCACGGCGCAGATCGCCGACGAGACGCGGCTGGAACTGCCGACCGTGAGCAAGCTCCTGAAATCGCTGGGCCACGCCGGCCTGGTCGAATCGTTCCGCGGCGTCAACGGCGGCTACCGCCTGGCGCGCCCGGCGCGCGAGATCAGCCTGGCACAGATCGTCGAGGCGATGGAAGGACCGATCGGCATGACCGAATGCAGCGTCGAAGGACAGTGCGACCGCGAGTCGCAGTGCGGCGTGCGTGGCAGCTGGCGGCGCATCAGCAGCGTGCTGGACAGCGCGCTGCGTGCGGTGAGCCTGGCCGACATGCTGCAGCCGCCGCGCCCGGCGGTCGCCACCGTGGCGCTGAGCGAACTGAAAGGCAGGACCCACGCATGACATCCGAATCCGTTGAGAACCTGGCCGGCAGCGCCGTGTTGCGTGACAACGCCGAGGTTGCCGAAGCGCTCGGCCGCAACTACGCAGCCGGCTTCGTCACCGACATCGAAAGCGTCAGCCTGCCGCCGGGCCTGGACGAGGGCACCATCCGCCAGCTCTCCGCGATCAAGCGCGAGCCGGAGTGGATGACCGAGTGGCGCCTGGAGGCCTTCCGCCATTGGCAGTCCATGCCCACGCCCGACTGGGCCAAGCTCAAGATCGATCCGATCGACTACCAGGCGATCAGCTACTACTCGGCTCCGAAGCAGGGACCGAAGTCGCTGGATGAGGTCGATCCCGCGCTCCTGGAAACCTACGAGAAGCTGGGTGTGCCACTCCATGAGCGCGCCGCGCTGGCCGGCGTGGCGGTGGATGCGGTGTTCGACTCGGTCTCGGTCGGTACCACCTTCCGCAAGAAGCTGGCCGAGGCCGGCGTGATCTTCTGCTCGATGAGCGAGGCGATCCGCGAGCATCCGGAGCTGGTCCGGAAGTACCTGGGCAGCGTGGTGCCGCAGGGCGACAACTACTTCGCCGCGCTGAATTCGGCGGTGTTCTCCGACGGCAGCTTCGTGTTCGTGCCGGCAGGCGTGCGCTGCCCGATGGAGCTGTCGACCTACTTCCGCATCAACGCGCAGAACACTGGCCAGTTCGAGCGCACGCTGATCGTCTGCGAGGACCGCGCGCAGGTCTCCTACCTGGAAGGCTGCACCGCGCCGCGGCGCGACGAGAACCAGCTTCACGCGGCGGTGGTCGAGCTGGTCGCGCTCGAGGGCGCAAACATCAAGTACTCGACCGTGCAGAACTGGTATCCGGGCGACGAGAACGGCGTCGGCGGCATCTACAACTTCGTGACCAAGCGTGGCGACTGCCGCGGCGCGGACAGCAAGATCAGCTGGACGCAGGTCGAGACCGGTTCGGCGGTGACCTGGAAGTATCCTTCGGTGGTGCTGCGCGGCGATCGCTCGGTCGGCGAGTTCTACTCGGTGGCGCTGACGCACCACTTCCAGCAGGCCGATACCGGCACCAAGATGATCCACCTGGGGAAGGACACCAAGTCCAAGATCGTCTCCAAGGGCATCTCGGCCGGGCGCAGCTCCAACAGCTACCGCGGGCTGGTCAAGGTGGAGAAGGGTGCCGAGCGCGCGCGCAACTACACACAGTGCGATTCGCTGCTGATCGGCAAGAAGTGCGGCGCGCACACGTTCCCGTACATGGAAGTGAAGAATCCCACCGCGATCGTCGAGCACGAGGCGACCACCTCGAAGATCTCCGACGACCAGCTGTTCTATTGCCGCTCGCGCGGCATCGGCGAGGAAGACGCCGTGTCGATGATCGTCGACGGCTTCTGCAAGCAGGTCTTCCGCGAGCTGCCGATGGAGTTCGCGGTCGAGGCCAAGAAGCTGCTCGAGGTTTCGCTCGAGGGCGCGGTCGGATGACCACTGCCGCCACCAGCGCCCATCCCGGCGGCACCGACCTGCATGCCTTGCTCGCCGGCCTGAACCCGCGCCTGCACCCGATGCCGCGCCGGTTCCTGTTCGTCGCGCACGACAAGGCCGCCGCACGCCTGCATGAGGCGCTGATGATGTTCCGCGAGGACGAGGGCGTCACGCTGATCGTCGACCACGACCTGGAAGGCCCCGAGCTGGTCGCCGACCGGCTGCTGTGGGCGCAGATCACGCTCGGCGTGGAATCGAGCCTCGACGCGGTCGGCATGATGGCCGCCGTGTCCGCCGCGCTGGCCGCGCGCGGCATTTCCTGCAACCCGGTTTCGGCGTTCCTGCACGACCACGTGTTCGTGCCCTGGGACCGCCGCGAGGACGCGCTCGACGCGCTCGCGCACCTTTCCGCCTGATGGACACCACCATGCTCAAGATCGACAACCTGCACGCCCGCGTCGAGGGCAAGGACATCCTGAAGGGCCTCTCGCTCGAGGTGAAGCCGGGCGAGGTGCACGCCATCATGGGGCCCAACGGCGCTGGCAAGTCCACGCTGGGCAACGTATTGTCCGGGCGCGAAGGCTACGAGGTGACCGAAGGCTCGGTGCTGTTCGAGGGCCGCAACCTGCTGGAGCTGGAGCCGGAGGAGCGCGCCGCCGCTGGCGTGTTCCTGGCGTTCCAGTACCCGGTCGAGATCCCGGGCGTGAACAACACCTACTTCCTGCGCGCGGCCTTCAACGCGCAGCGCAAGGCCCGCGGCGAGGCCGAGCTCGACTCGATGCAGTTCCTCAAGCTGGTGCGCGAGAAGCTCAAGATCATGCAGCTCTCGCCGGACCTGCTCAATCGCGCCGTGAACGAGGGCTTCTCCGGCGGCGAGAAGAAGCGCAACGAGATCTTCCAGATGGCGCTGCTCGAACCGAAGCTGGCGATCCTGGACGAGACCGACTCGGGGCTCGACATCGACGCGCTCAAGCAGGTGGCCGAGGGCGTCAACGCGCTGCGCTCGCCGGAGCGCTCGTTCATCGTGGTAACCCACTACCAGCGCCTGCTCGACTACATCGTGCCGGACTTCGTGCACGTGCTGGCCGGCGGGCGCATCGTCGAAAGCGGCGATAGCAGCCTGGCGCTCAAGCTCGAAGAGCACGGCTACGCCTGGGTGGCCGAACACGGCGAACCGGCCGGGGCCTCCGCATGAACCAGCCCGCCCGCACGCCGTTCGTGGCCGCACTGGCCGACGCGCCGCTGCCGGCCAGCGGCATCGCCTGGCTGGACCAGGCGCGCCGCGGAAATCTCGAGGCCTTCGCCGACGCCGGCCTGCCGGACACGCGCGTGGAGGCATGGAAGTACACCGCGCTGCGGGCGCTGGCGCAGCGCAGCTTCGCCGTCGGCGATGCGCAGGCGTGCGAGCGGGTGGTCGACCCATCGGCATGGGCAATGGCAGGCATCGACGGTCCCGCGCTCGTGTTCGTCAACGGCGTATTCCGCGGCGATCTTTCCGTGCTCGACGCGTTGCCGGCTGGCGTGAGCCTGCAGCCGCTGTCGCGCGCCCTGGTCGATGAACCCGAAGCGTTGCGATTCGCCATGTCGCGGCATTACCGCGAGCCCGGCGACGCATTCGCCCGCCTCAATGGCGCCTTCGCCACCGACGGCACCGTGCTGCGCGTGGCTGCCGGGGCCAGGATCGCCGCGCCGTTGCGCGTGCTCTCCATCGGAGCGGCGGCCGGACATGATCTGGCCTGGCACGGGCGCCATCTCGTGGAGGTAGGCGAGGGTGCCGAACTGACATGGGTCGAACAGCACCTGGGCTCCGGCGAGCAGGCGCACCTGGCTACCCAGCTCACCGATTTCACCGTGCATGCGGACGCGACCCTCCACCATGTCGTGCTGCAGCAGGCTGGCGCCGGCAGCAGCCTGGTCCGCCGCAGCCATTACCGGCTCGATGCGCGTGCCCGGGCGCACCTGCACGTGCTGGAGCTGGGTGGCCTGCTGGTCCGCCATGACCTGCGGGCCGAGCTCGTCGGCGACGCGGCCGCTTTCCACACCCACGGTGCATTCCTGCCGGACGGTCGCCAGCACATGGATACCCAGCTGGCGATCCACCATCAGGCGCGCCAGACCGTCTCCACCTCGACCTGGCGCGGGGTGGCCAGTGGACGGGGGCGCGGCGTGTTCCGCGGAGCCATCGTGGTGAACGCCGGTGCCGACGGTGCCGATGCTTCGCTGGGCAACAAGAACCTGCTGCTGTCGGCACAGGCAGAGATCGATACGAAGCCGGAGCTGGAGATCTACGCCGACGAGGTGAAAGCCGCGCACGGCGCGACCGTCGGCCAGCTCGACGAGCGCGCGCTGTTCTACCTGCGCTCGCGCGGCATTCCCCAAGCGCAGGCGCGCACGCTGCTGACCACGGCCTTCGCGCGCGCGCCATTCGAATCGCTGGCCGACGCGGCGCTGCGCGAACACATCCAGCAGTTGCTGCTGGCCCGGCTTCCGGACTGACGCATCTCCTTCCGGCCTTCGGTCTTCACGGGAGGATGAGCAGTTCGCCACCCTCCCGCTGGGGCAAGCGCAACTTTCCTTCACATTCGGCAGGCTAAAACGTCGTGATCCCTTCACAAAACGAGACACCGATGTCCGCCACTGCCGCCCACGCGCACCCGGCGCCCGCTTTCGACGTCGCGCGCATCCGCGCCGATTTCCCGCTGCTTGCGCGCAGCGTGCACGGCAAGCCGCTGGTCTACCTGGACAACGCCAATACCAGCCAGAAGCCGGCGATGGTGATCGAGGCGGTGGACGCGCACTACCGGTTGCACAACGCCAACGTCTCGCGTGCCGTGCACCAACTGGGCGAGGAGTCCACGCTGGCCTACGAGGGTGCACGCGACAAGCTGGCGCGATTCATCAACGCATCCTCGCGCAACGAACTGGTGCTCACCTCCGGTACCACGCAGGCGATCAACCTGGTGGCCTACAGCTTCGCGCTGCCGCAGCTGAAGCCTGGCGATGCGATCCTCACCACGCTGATGGAGCACCACGCCAATATCGTGCCGTGGCAGCTGGTGGCCCAGCGCAGTGGCGCCTCGGTGAAGTTCGCGCCCATCGACGAGCGCGGCGAGCTGATCGTGGAGCGTTACCTGGACATGCTCACTCCCGACGTGAAGCTTGCCTGCGTGGCGCACGTCTCCAACGTGCTGGGCACGGTCAACCCGGTGCGCGAGATCGCGCGCGAGTGCACGCGCCGCGGCATTCCCCTGCTGGTCGACGGCTCGCAGGCGGTGCCGCACCGGCCGGTCGACGTGCAGGCGCTAGGCTGCGATTTCTACGCCTTCACCGGGCACAAGATGCTCGGCCCGACCGGCACTGGCGCGCTGTGGGCGCGCCGCGCGCACCTGGACGCGATGCCGCCGTTCTTCGGCGGCGGCGACATGATCCGGCAGGTGCGCGTGGACGGCACCACCTTTGCCGACCCGCCGCACAAGTTCGAGGCGGGCACGCCCAACATCGCCGGTTTCGTCGGCCTGGGCGCGGCGGTGGACTACTACCACTCGCTCGACCTGGCCGCGATCCATGCCTGGGAGCAGGAGCTGCTGGCCTACGCCACCGACCGGTTGCGAGAGGTACCCGGGTTGCGGCTGTTCGGCGAGGTGGCGGACAAGGAACCGGTCATCTCGTTCCTGATCCAGGGCACGCAATCGACCGACCTGGCAACGCTGCTGGATCTCGAAGGCGTGGCCGTGCGCTCGGGTCACCACTGCGCGCATCCACTCATGCAGCACTACGGCGTGCCCGCCACGCTGCGCGCCTCGCTGGCGTTCTACAACACGATGGACGAGGTCGACGTATTCGTCGCAGCGCTGCAGAAGGTGCGCAGGCTGCTGATGTGATGCGTCCGGGCGGGCGTCAGTCCACCGGTTTGTGGTTGCGACCGGTGGGCTGGCCCCCGCCCCGCGGATGGGCCGGAGCGACGCGCCAGATCGTGTTGCCCACGTCGTCGGCGACCAGCAGCGCGCCATCCCGGGCCACCGCCACGCCGACGGGGCGGCCCTGCGCGTTGCCGTCCTTGTCGACGAAGCCGGTCAGCACGTCCTGTGGCGGGCCGGCGGGTGTGCCATCGGCGAACGGGACGAAGATCACGCGGTAGCCGCTCAACGGCTTGCGGTTCCACGAGCCATGCTGGCCGACGAAGGCGCCGTCGCGGAACTGCGGCATCAGGGCCGCGTCGTAGAACGCCAGGCCCAGCGAAGCGGTGTGCGGGCCCAAAGCGTAGTCGGGCACGACCGCGCGGGCGACCCGTGCGGGATCCTGCGGCTTCACCCGTTCGTCCACGTGCGCGCCATAGTAGCTGTAAGGCCAGCCGTAGAAGGCGCCTTCGCGCACCGCGGTCATGTAGTCGGGCACCAGGTCGCTGCCCAGCTCGTCGCGCTCGTTCACTGCCACCCACAGCGCGCCGCTTTGCGGTTGCCAAGCCATGCCGACCGGATTGCGCAGGCCAGTGGCATAGACGCGGGTGGCGCCGCTGGCCCGGTCGATCTCGAGGATGCGCGCACGATCGCGTTCCACCGAGAGGCCATTTTCGCCCGCGTTGCTGTTCGAGCCGACCGTGACGTACAGCCGCCGGCCGTCCGGACTGGCGACCACGTTCTTGGTCCAGTGGTGATTGATCGGCCCGGCCGGCAGGTCGGCCACCTTGCTGCCGGCCGCATCGATGCGGGTCGCACCGTTGCGGTAGGGGAAGCGCAGCAGCGCATCGGTATCCGCCACGTACAGCGCGTCGCCGACCAGCGCCATGCCGAAGGGCGAGTGCAGGTGGTCGAGCAGCACGTCGCGCGTTTCGGCGATGCCGTCCCCATTGGCGTCGCGCAGCAGGGTGATGCGGTCGGCACTGGGCACGCCGGCGCCCGCGCGCTTCTGGATCCGCCGCATGGCCCAGCCCTTGAGGCCCGTGGCGTCCTGTGGGCGGGGCGGGGCATTGGTCTCGGCCACCAGCACGTCGCCATCGGGCAGCACATAGAGCCAACGCGGGTGGTCCAGCCCGCGGGCGAAGGCCTGCACGACCAGGCCGGGTGCGGCCGTGGGCTTGGCGCCCGGTGGCCAGCCTTTGGCTGGGGCGATGTTCACCGTGGGGATCAAGGCCGAATCGGGCGGCGGCAACGCGGGGTCCGGACCGAAGCCCGCCGCCACGGGCAACCGTGCGCGCACGCCGCAGGCGGCCAGCACCAGCATGCACGGGACGAGCCACAGCGGGCGTTGGATGAGCGGCACAGAGATGCCTCCAAGGGTGAGCCAGTGGAACGGTTGCGGCCAGAAAGCGGCGTGAAGCGCGGCACGGCCGCGATCCTGTCCCAGGTCATCGCCGCTCGCGCGGCCCTCGCTATCATGTGCGCATGTCGATGCTTCCCACGCCCAGTTTCCGCACGGCCAGCGCGGCCGATATCCCCTCCATCGTCGCGCTGGTCGAATCGGCCTACCGCGGGGATTCGGGTCGGCGCGGATGGACCACCGAGTCGGACCTGCTCGACGGCCAGCGCACCGACGCGGCCGACGTTGCCGAGGCGATCGCCCGTCCGGACAGCCGCATCATGCTGCTGGAACGCGACGGTCGGCTGCTCGCCAGTTGCCATGTCGAGCGGATGGGCGAGGCGGCCTACTTCGGCATGTTTGCGGTTGATCCCACGTTGCAGGCCGGCGGCTTGGGCAGGCTGCTGCTGGGCGAGGCCGAGCGCGTCGCGCGGTCGGAGTGGGGCTGCCGGCTGATGGAGATGACGGTGATCGTGCAGCGCGAGGAGCTGATCGCCTGGTACGAGCGCCGCGGCTACCGCCGTACCGGCACCTACAAGCCGTTCCCCTACGGCCAGGAGCGCTTCGGTATACCCCGCCGCGACGACCTGCGTTTCGAACTCCTGGTCAAGCAACTGGCCGGAGTGACCGCATGAGCCTGGCGGCGCAGGGCTGGGTGCGCGTGTGCGCGCCGGGCGAACTGCTGCCGGGCGAGTTCCGGGTGGTGTTCGACGGCGACACGCCGATCGCGGTCTACAACGTCGACGGCGGGTTGTATGCCGTCGAGGATGTCTGTACCCACGACGGTGGCGATCTGGCCGGTGGCGAGGTATTCGGATTCGAGGTCGAATGCCCGCGCCACGGCGCGCGCTTCGACCTGCGCACGGGCGCGGTGACTCGCCCCCCGGCCTACGAGCCGATCGCCAGCTTCCCGGTGCGAGAAGAGGCTGGCGCGATCTGGACGCGCGACGACCGCTGAGCATGCCGCGCATTTGAACCTGGCCCATCGCTAGGGGATCCCTCACCCCAAACCTCTATCCGGAGGGCAGCTGGAGGCTCAGTGTTTGCGCCTTCCACTGTTGCCAGGGCATGACCTTTGGCCTATGTGGCCCAGCCATGGATGCCGCACGCTGCGCGCCTGCGGTGGTCGCTTTGGGGGCGGCTGCCAGCATCTTGGATAGCGGCGGCCATGGGTCGCCAGGACAGGGGGGAGTTGCAGATGAAACCGATCGTCACCGGATGGCTGGGCGTGCTCGCGCTGTGCGGCGCGGTCGCCATGCCGGGCCTGCTGCACGCCCAAGTCGCGCAAGCCGCGGCTCCTGCGCCCGCGGCGAGCGCCGCGCCGGCATACACGCCGATTCCCTTCGCTCCCGCGAACGCCGCCGCACCCCGCACGGCCAGTGCGCCGAACGCCTGGGGCGGTCCGCGTACCGGCACCGAGCCGACGCTGTCCGATCGCGTGGTCGACTACCGCATCGACGCCGCCCTCGACGCGGCAAAGCATGCGGTCAGCGGCAAGGAACAGCTGACCTGGCGCAACCGCAGCGACCGCGAAGTGCGCAGCATTTACGTGCACCTCTACCTCAATGCGTTCCAGAACGAAGGCAGCACCTTCTTCACCGAGCGCGAGGTCCTCACTGCGCACAGCGGCTCGCGCGGCGAGGCCAAGCTCGAGAAAGGCCAGTGGGGTTGGATCGACCTCAAGCAGGTCAGCCAGAACGGCAGCGCGCTGAAGTGGTCGTTCGTGCATCCCGACGGCGGCCCCAAGACCGACCAGACAGTGGCGCGCATCGATCTGGCTCAGCCGGTGCCCGCCGGCGGCACGCTGACGCTGGACATCGATTTCCTCAGCCAGCTGCCGCGCGTGGTCGAGCGCACCGGCTGGTGGGGCGATTTCAACCTGGTCGCACAGTGGTTTCCGAAGATCGGCGTGCTGGAGCTGCCCGGCGAACGGGGCGCCACGCAGGTGCGCTGGAACGTGCACGAGTTCCACTTCAACAGCGAGTTCTACGCCGACTTCGGCCGCTTCGACGTCACCATGACCGTGCCCAGCGATTACACCGTCGGCGCGGTCGGCGAGCAGCAGGGCGCGCCGGTCACCGCCAACGGCAAGACCACCTACCACTACGTGCAGGGCGACGTGCATGACTTCGCCTGGGTGGCGGCCAAGGGCTACAAGGTGCTCGACGGCAGCTGGCAGGGGCCGGGCAGCCCGAAGGTCGCCGTGCGCGTGCTCTATCCCCCCGAATACGCCGCCAGCGCGCAGCCGGTGCTCAAGGCCAGCACCGACTCGCTGAGTTATTTCTCCGACACGCTCGGGCCCTACCCCTACCGCACGCTTACTGCGGTGGTGCCGCCGTACAACGCGTCAGAGGCCGGCGGCATGGAGTACCCGACCTTCTTCACCGCTGAGGGCTACAAGGAAGTCACGCCCGGAACGCTCAGCCAGTACGCGATCGATTTCGTGACCATCCACGAGTTCGGCCACGGCTACTTCTACGGCCTGCTTGCCTCGAACGAGTTCGAGGAGCCGATGCTCGACGAGGGCCTCAATGAATACTGGGACCAGCGCATGCTGCGCGCGCGCGACCAGGGTATCGACCTGACCACGCCGGGCCTGAGGCGCCTGGGCCTTGCGCCATCGATCAGCGGCTTTGCGATGGAGCGGCTCACCGCAGGCCTCAAGCATCCTTACGATCCGCTCGGCGAGAACGCCTGGGACCGCTATTCCAGCAGTAGCTACGGAACCGTCTATGCGCGTACCGCCACGGCCATGCACGATCTGGAAGAGCGGCTTGGCAAGGACGTCACCGAGCGCGCCTTCCGCGAGTACTACCGGCGCTGGCACTTCCGCCATCCTTCGGCGGCCGACCTGCGCGCGACGCTGATCGACGTTTCCGGTGACGCCCGGACAGTCAACGAAGTGTTCGACCAGTATGTGTACGGCACCGCGCGCATCGACGATCGCATCGCCAGCATCGACAGCGAAGAGGTGCTGCCGCCCGCGGGCAGCATGATCGTCAACGGCAAGCACACCGATGGCGACAGCAAGGCGCTCGACGAGCAGGTCGACAAGCAGCGCAAGGACTGGGCGAAAGCCCATCCGAACGCCAAGCCCGGCACCGGGCCGTTCCCCTGGCACAGCACGGTGAGCGTGGTACGCGACGGAGCACCGGTGCCGCAGACGCTGCGTGTGACCTTCGCCGACGGCAGCCACCAGGAACTGCGCTGGAACGACGACCGCCGTTGGGCGCGCTTCGACTTCACCGGTCCCGCCAAGGTGGTATCTGCCGAGCTCGATCCGCGGCAGAAGATCTATCTCGATGCGGACAAATTGAACGACAGTCGCACGACGGAACCCGACGGCAGCGCTTCGCGCCGCTGGAGCGCCGACTTCGCCGCCCTGGTGCAGGCCTTCTTCTCCTTGCTGGTGTCGCTGTGATGATGACCTCGACCCGACGTACCGATGTGGGTGCCGTGCTGCGTGCTCCCGTGGTGGCCCTTCAGTGGCGGCTTCTGCTGCTGTGGTTGCTGTTCCTGTTGCTGCCCACCGCGGCGGCGGCGCTGCCGTTCTGGCGGGCGCTGGCGGACCTGCTCGACCATTCGGTGCATGCCGCGCCATGGGCGCGCCGGTTCGACGGCCTGATGTTCGGCGACATGATCACGGCGCTGGACCAAGCGAGCGCGTGGTTCCATGGCTCGCTGGTGCTCGCGGTGGCGTTCGCGCTGTTGCTGGGGCCGTTCCTGACCGGGATGACCGTGGCTACCGGCCGCGCCGGCCGCGCGCTGGGCTTCGGCCAGCTGATGCAGTCCGGGGTGATCGAATACGGCCGCATGTTCCGCCTGATGTTGTGGTCGTTGCTGCCGTACGCGGTCGCCATCGGCTTGGGCGCCATGGCCATCGGCGCGGCGCACAAGTCGGCCGACCATGCGGTGCTGCAGAGCGCTGCCGATCGCTACCAGCACACGGCGCTATGGGTGCTGGCGGTGCTGTTCGTGCTGGCCCATGCGATGGTCGACTCGGCCCGCGCCGCCTTCATCGTCGACCCGGGCCTGCGCTCGGCGACCCGCGCGCTGGGTCGCGGCTTCATGCAGTTGCTGCGCCGGCCGCTGGGTACGTTGCTGAGCTACGTGATCGTCGGCGCCATCGGTTCGGCGGTCGCGTTGGCCTTCGGTGTGGCGCGCCTGCAGACCACGGCGGTGGGGTTGGGCGGCTTCCTGCTGGCGCTGCTGTTCACCGAGCTGGCCGTGCTCGCGGTCGGCTGGATGCGCGTAGCGCGGCTGTTCGCGCTGGCGGCGGTGGGTCGTTCGCTGGTGTCGCGGCGGGGCGGGTTTACGCCGGCGCTGTAGTCCCTTGTGTAGTCCCTTGCAAGAGGGACGCGCTTCGGTTTCGCGCGCCTTGCACCTGCGCTGGGACCAACCGGGATGTTTCGGCGTGCGTGTCCGTGCCCGGAGCTTACGGACTGCCAGTCTTTCGCTTCGAGGATCGGCGGCGAGCCGGAATCGAAGCTTGCCCGAGGGTGCAGTCCCGGGCAGGTGCTCCAGGGGCCGGCTAGGCCCAGGCCCTGCGCGTCTCGCGGTACGGCGGGTAGTAGGCAAACACGTGGTTGTGGCTGCCGTAGAAGTCCATGTCTTCGATGTGCTCGCCGCCCAGCCGCTCGGCGACCCGGTCGGAGGCCTCGTTGCCGATGCGCACCAGGCTGATCACCCGTTGCGCGTGCAACTGGTTCCAGGCGAAGTCGAGCACGGCGTGGCCGGCCTCGGTGGCGTAGCCGTGGTGGCGGAATTCGGGCTTGAGCATCCAGCCCAGTTCCAGGTCGGGCCAGCCTTCGGGATACATCAGGCCGGCGCGGCCGACGAATTCGCCCGTGTCCTTCAGTTCCAGCGCCCACATGCCGCAGCCACGCAGTTCCCAGTGACCCAGCAGCATGGCCAGCGAGCGCCATGCGCCAGTGCGGTCCAGCGGCTGGCCGTCGCCGATCCAGCGAGTGCTGTCGGGATCGGCCAGCATGGCGGCGTAATCGTCGAAATGGCTGGCGGCCAGTGCAACCAGGCGCAGGCGCGGAGTCTGGAGAGTGGGAATGTGGGACATCATCGGTCCGAATGGCAGGCCGTCACTTGAGCAATCGGCTCAGCGCATGCGTACTTGAGGCCAGGCTCTCGGCCCATGCATACCCGACGATCTTCTCACCGGTGGCGGTATCGATAAAGTCCTCGGCCTGACCGGGCGGGAGCAGGTGGCGGTAGTCCACCGTCAGCTCGGTACCGGCCGGCAGGTCGGCCAATGCGAACACGAAGCCGAGGTGCCACAGGCCCGTGGGTTCGAAGCTGTGGTTGATGTAGCACTCGTCCGGCCAGTCGGGCGAGAGCGTGTAGCGGTCCTCGAACCAGCGGGCGCTGGCATAGGCCAGCTCCGGGCGCGCGGCCAGGTCGGCCGGGCTGAAGGTACGGTCGATCGCGTCCGGCGCGGTGATGATGCGTCCGGCGGCTACGTCCTCGTCGAGGAACAAACCCTTGCCGGCGCCGCCGATGGCAGAGGCGGCAATGCGGTAGCGCGGGAGGATCATGGCGGGCCGGTAGCGTGGAAAGCGCGCGAGTGTAGCGCAAGCCCGGCGCAGCGCTGTTGGCGGCGCCAGGGTGCCCATCCATGGGCGTAGCCACTGCCATGGCGACAGGAGCGCTCCGCGCTCCCGACGAAGGGTCGGGGAACCGGCGAGGGGAGGCCGGAAGTCAACCCTTCCAGGCCCTCCCCCGGAGCTGTCGAGGGAAGGAATGGAAGCCGCGCCGATCAGCTCTTGGCAACGGCCTTGGTCTTGCGGTGCGCAGCCTTCTTGGCCGGCGCGGCCTTTGGCGGCGGCAGGTCGCCGCTGAAGCGGATGGCGTCACGGTTGCGCTCGAGCGTGCCCTTGCCGATTCCCTTGACCTGGGCCAGGTCCTCGACCTTCTTGAACGGGCCGTGCGCCTGGCGCCAGGCCACGATCGCCTGCGCCTTGGACTGGCCGATGCCGTCCAGCGACTTGGCGATGGTGGCCGCATCGGCCTTGTTGACGTTCACCGGCGTGGCGGCGAACGCCGGCAACGCGAGCGAGGCCGCGAGGGCCAGCGCGACGAGCAGGTTGCGGAACTTCGACTGCATGGGTTTCCCTCCCTGGGATGATTGGACGGCACCGTTGCCGCCCGGAAAGTGTGGCCATGCGCGCGGCCGGGCGCCGTCGGCGCGAGACTTGGCTTCCCGACGGGTAGGACGCTTGCGGATGTGGGTGGTGGCCGACGCCGTGTGGGCATGACAGGCCGTTCCAGTGCCGCTGGTACACTAGAGGGCTTCCCGTATATGCAAGGAGTCTGGCCCCCATGGATACCGCGCGCCTGTCCGGCTTCATCGGTGGCTTGTGGGACGACGAGATCGTGCCCCAGCTCGTCGAGTACATCCGCATCCCCAACAAGTCGCCGATGTTCGACGCACAGTGGGCCGAGCACGGCTACATGGATCAGGCGGTTTCCCTGCTGGAGCGCTGGGCGCGCGGCAAGCTGGCGTCCCTCAAGGGCGCGAGCCTCGAGGTGGTGCGCCTGCCCGGGCGCACGCCGCTGATCTACATCGACGTGCCGGCGACCCTGACCGGTTGCGAGGAGACCGTGGTGCTTTACGGCCACCTCGACAAGCAGCCGGAGATGACCGGCTGGGCCGAGGGGCTCGGCCCGTGGACGCCGGTGATCAAGGGCGACAAGCTCTACGGCCGCGGCGGCGCCGACGACGGCTACGCGATGTTCGGCTCGCTCTCGGCGCTGCTGGCGCTGTCCGAGCAGGGCGTGCCGCATGCGCGCTGCGTGATTCTGATCGAGGCGTGTGAGGAGTCCGGCAGCTACGACTTGCCGCACTACGTGGACCACCTGTCCGAACGCATCGGCAGCCCCACGCTGGTGGTATGCCTGGATTCGGGTTGCGGCAACTACGACCAGCTCTGGCTCACCACCTCGCTGCGCGGCATGACCGGCGGCGAGCTGACCGTGCAGGTGCTGGAGGAGGGCGTGCATTCGGGCGACGCCTCCGGCGTGGTGCCATCGAGCTTCCGCATCCTGCGCGAGATCCTCTCGCGGCTGGAGGATCCGGCCACCGGCCGGATCAAGCCGGAAGAGCTCTACGTGGAGATTCCGCCGCAGCGCGCCGAGCAGGCGCGGCGCTCCACGCAGGTGCTGGGCGAGGCGGTGTACGACAAGTTCCCGTTCGTCGAGGGCATGCAGCCTGTCACCCATGACCTGGTCGAACTGGTGCTCAACCGCACCTGGCGTCCGCAGCTGGCGGTGACCGGCGTCGGCGGTATGCCGACGCTGGAGAGCGCCGGCAACGTGCTGCGCCCGTTCACTGCGGTCAAGCTCAGCCTGCGCGTGCCGCCGACCCTCAATGGCGCCAAGGCCGGCAGGTTCCTCAAGGAGCTGCTGGAGAAGGATCCGCCCTACGGCGCCAAAGTCAGCTTCAAGCTGGAGAAGGACGGCAGCGGCTGGAACGCGCCGCAGCTTTCGCCGTGGCTGGAGCAGGCGGTGGCCGAGGCCTCCGAGCACTACTTCGGTGCGCCGGCGGCCTACATGGGCGAGGGCGGCTCGATCCCGTTCATGGGCATGCTGGGCGAGAAGTTCCCGCAGGCGCAGTTCCTGATCACCGGCGTGCTGGGACCGCATTCCAATGCGCATGGCCCCAACGAGTTCCTGCACATCCCCACCGGCAAGAAGGTGAGCATGGTGGTGGCCGAGGTGGTGGCGCGCCACGGCGAGCAGGCCCGGCGCGGCTGACCAGATGGGCGAGACGGCCGACACGCTCGCCGCGCGCTGGGCCGCCGTGCGCCAGCGCGTGGACGCGGCATGCCGCGCCGCCGGCCGCGATCCGGCCGAGGTGACCGTACTGCCAGTCAGCAAGACCTTCGGCGTGGAAGCCGTTCGCGAGGCAGTGGCGTTGGGACTGACCCGCTTCGGCGAAAACAAGGTGCAGGAGTTGCGCGACAAGTCCGCTGCGCTGGCCGAGCTGCCGCTCGATTGGGTATTGATCGGCCACCTGCAGACCAACAAGGCCAAGGACGCCGCACGGCTGGCCAGCGAAGTGCAGTCGCTGGACCGTTTGGAGCTGGCCGAAGCGCTGCACCGGCGGCTGGGCGCCGAAGGCCGCGCGATCGACGTGCTGGTGCAGGTCAAGACCTCGCCCGAGGAAAGCAAGCACGGCCTGCCGCCGGACGAGCTGCCGGCCTTCCTCGACCGCCTGGGGGGCTACCCCACGCTCCGCGTGCGCGGCCTGATGACGCTGGCCGTGCAATCGGAGGATGACGCGGCCGTACGTGCCTGCTTCCGTCGGTTGCGCGAGCTGCGCGATGCCGCTACAGCTCGGGGCCACCAGCTGCCACGGCTGTCGATGGGCATGAGCGGCGATTTTCCGCAGGCGATCGCCGAAGGCGCGACCGAGGTGCGCATCGGCACGGCCATCTTCGGCCGACGCCCCGTGCCGGCCAAGTAGGCGCGCCGCGCGCGACGTATCCCGGGCGTGCCCGCCAAGGTGCGGGAGCTGGTGGGAGCTGGCTGCCGTGCTCCCGATCACACGCTTGTGTGAACGTTTCGAAACGCCGGGGTTTAGTTAACGTCAATCCAACATCCGGGCCGGATCGCTTTGCTAACTTCGATCCCTTGCCAGGCCGCGACCGCAGCCACGGCCAAAGCCTTCGTCAGCAAAGGGATTTTCCCGCATGCCCTTCCAGCGCCCGATCGTGACCGCCGCCCTGTTTGCCGCGCTGTTCGCGATCGTGCCTGCGCATGCTGCCGAGCCTGCCGCCCCGGCTGCTGTCGCCGCCGCGCCGCTGCTGGCGCTGCCGCTGGCCAACCTGGCACCGGCGCTGGCTCACGCGACCCTGCCGGCCGATCCGTCGGCGCTGGTGCCGGCACAGGCGAAAGAGTCCGAACCGGCCAGCGAAGTGGCCGACCTGCGCCAGGAGCTGGTCGCACTGGCGATGAAGCTGCGCGACGTGCGCTACGTCCGCGGCGGCCATTCGCCTTCCACCGGTTTCGATTGCAGCGGCTTCGTCCGCTACGTATTCGCCCATGCGATCGGCCTGCACCTGCCGGCCAATTCGGCGCGCCAGTTCCTGGCGGGCATCAAGGTCAAGCGCGACGACATGCAGCCGGGCGACCTGGTCTTCTTCCACACCCGCGGCAAGAAGCGCATCTCGCACGTGGGCATCTACCTGGACAACGGTCGCTTCATTCACTCGCCCTCGGCAGGCAAGTCGGTGGAAGTGTCCAGCCTGGACGAGGCCTACTGGGCCAAGCATTTCGCTGGCGCACGCCGGCCCGAGGGCATCGCGCAGAACGGTTGAATGGGAAACACCACGGGGGTTTCCGCAGTCGGGCCGCCAGCAGGCGGCCTTTTTTCATGCCCGGACAGCGTCCGTGTGCGGGTGCCGTTTGCGTTACCCTGACGAGGTCGCCATCGGATCCACCATGCCCTACCAGCTTCCCCCTGTCACCCGTAACCTGCTGATCGCCAATATCGCCGTCTACCTGCTGCAGATGCTGCTGGGCGACGTACTGGTATTGCACTTCGCCTTATGGCCGTGGGGGCCGGACCAGTGGGCGCAGACCGCCAATGGGCTGGTCGCTGTCGGTTTCCGGCCCTGGCAACTGGTGAGCTACGCGTTCATGCACGGAGGCCTGGAACACATCGCGTTCAACATGTTGGCGCTGTGGATGTTCGGCGGACCGATCGAGCGGCTGTTCGGTGGGCGCGAGTTCCTGCTGTACTACTTCGTATGCCTGGTCGTGGCGGCGCTGTCGCAACTGCTGGTGGTGCACTGGTTCACCCATGGCTTCTATCCGACGCTGGGCGCCTCCGGCGCGATCTTCGGCCTGCTGCTGGCGTTCGGCATGATGTATCCGCACGAGAAGATGATGCTGATCTTCCTGCCGATCCCGATGCCGGCCTGGCTGTTCGTGACCGGCTACGCCGTGATAGAGCTGGTGCTCGGCGTGACCGGGACGCAGGCGGGCGTGGCGCATTTTGCTCACCTGGGCGGCATGCTCGGCGGCTACGTGCTGATCGAATACTGGCGTGGACGGCTGCCGATCAAGCCGAAGCGCCGGTTAAATCGCTGACCCTTCCTTCCTTTACGGGCCTTACATGAGCGAGCAATTGCAGCGGCAGCTCACGCCGCGCCACATCACCTTCATGGCGCTGGGCATGTGCATCGGCGCCGGGCTGTTCCTGGGCTCGGCCAGCACCATCAAGTTGGCCGGGCCGTCGGTGCTGATCGCCTACCTGTTCGGCGGTGCGATGATCTTCGTGATCATGCGTGCGCTGGGCGAGATGGCCGCGCACGAGCCGATCGCCGGTTCCTTCAGCACCTATGCGCACAAGTACCTGGGGCCGTACGCCGGCTATCTCACCGGGTGGAACTACTGGGTGCTGATGATGGGCGTGGGCATCGCCGAAAGCACGGCGGTGGGCATCTATATGAAGGACTGGTTCCCCGAGCTGCCGCAGTGGATCTGGGCGTTCGCCAGCGTGGTGATGATCGGTGGACTGAACCTGATGGCGGTCAAGGTCTATGGCGAGCTCGAGTTCTGGTTCGCGCTGATCAAGGTGCTCACCGTGGTGCTGATGATCCTGGGTGGCTTCGGGATGATCTGGCTGGGCTGGGGCAACGCTGGGCAGCCGGTCGGCATCTCCAACCTGTGGACGCACGGCGGCTGGTTCCCCAATGGCTTCACCGGCATGGTGCTGGCACTGCCGGTGCTGGTGTTCTCCTTCGGCGGTATCGAGACGATCGGTATGGCGGCGGCCGAAGCGGCGCATCCGGAACGCACCATTCCGAAGGCGGTCAACTCGGTGATCTGGCGCATCCTGATCTTCTACGTCGGCGCGCTGTTCGTGATCATGGCGATCTACCCATGGAACGAGCTGGGTACGCAAGGCAGCCCGTTCGTCACCACCTTTGCCAAGCTCGGCATTCCACAGGCGGCGGGGCTGATCAATTTCGTCGTCATCACCGCGGCGCTGTCCAGTTTCAACTCGACCACCTTCAGCGGCAGCCGCATGCTGCACAGCCTGGCCAGCAAAGGCCAGGCGCCGGCGGCGATGGGGCGCCTGAGCGCAAGCGGCGTGCCGGTGCGCGGTGTGCTGGTGACGATCTTCTTCCTGCTGCTGGGTGTGCTGATGAACTACCTGGTGCCCGAGCGCATCTTCGGCATGATCATGTCGATCCTGGCGTTCAACACCGTGTGGACCTGGGGCACCGTGCTGGTGGCGCACTGGCGCTTCCACCGCCGGCAGCCGGAGCCGTTGGCGTTCCGGTTGCGCCTGTGGCCGGCGAGCAGCCTGCTGGCGCTGGCCTTCCTCGCCTTCGTGCTGGTGATGCTCGGCTACAGCCCGGATACGCGCGTGGCGCTTTACGTCGGCGTGGCATGGGTGGTGCTGCTGACCGTGGCCTACTGGCTTTTCGGCATTGACCGCCGCATGCGCGCGAACCTGGCGACCGTGCCCTAAGCGAGCGCGAATTCCACCGCCGCGGCGGCGTGCAGCGCGGCGGTGTCGAACACCGGCACGCCCGCTTCGGCGTCGCCCAATAGCAGTCCCAGTTCCGTGCAACCCAGGATCGCGCCCTGCGCGCCGGCGTGCACGCCGGCGGCGACGAGGCGCAGTAGATACTCGCGCGCCTGTGGGCTGAACCGGCCGGCACAGAGTTCCTCGTAGATCACCCGATGCAGCTCGGCCCGTTCCGCCGGTCCGGGCACCAGGCAGCGCACGCCGTGGTCGCGCTGCATGCGGTCGCGGAAGAAGGGCTGCTCCATCGTGAATGCGGTGCCGAGCAACAGCACCGTGTTCAGCCCCTGCGCGCGGACTGCGCTGCCGGTGGCATCGACGATGTGCAGCAGCGGCAGCGGCGTCGCGGCTTCCACGGCAGCGGCCACGCGGTGCATGGTATTCGCCCCGATCAGGATGCAACCGGCGCCGCCGGCCTGCAGGCGGCGCGCGGACTCGGCCAGCAGTGTTCCGGCGCGGTCCCAGTCGCCCTCGCGCTGGCAGGTGGCGATGACCGAGAAGTCCAGGCTGTCCAGCAGCAGGCGCGCGGAATGCAGCGGGCCAAGGCGATCGCGTACGCCTCGGTTGATCAGGCGGTAGTACTCGACGGTCGATTCCCAGCTCATGCCGCCGATGAGGCCGATGGTGCGCATGCCTGCTTCCTTTGGGTAGGGGCGTGCAGTGTGGACCTGCGGAAGTCTTGATCTCAACGGTGGGTTCGCTGCACGGGGCAGCAACGTCGCAAGCCGCGGCCCCTCACCCCAACCTTCTCTCCGAAGGAGAGGGGAGTAGAACGTCGCACGCCTGCAGGCATCGGCCTCGGCGCATCCGAGCGTCTGCCGTTTGCACGCCTCTCTTGCCTCAACCCCCGAGCGCGCGCGGTAGAGCCGCTGCAGCTCGATTAAGAGCAAGGGACCAGTCCGTCCCAAAACGTGCCCAGTCGCTGAAAGGCTGCAGGCAGGCGACTGGGAAGAACGCGCCGATATTCCGGACCCGTTCCCGAAGGAAAGGCAGCAGGGCGCTCAGCGCAGGGCGAGGAAGTCCGGGCTGGCGATGAAGCGGACAGCGTCCAGGCGCAGGCGCGATTGCGGCAGCGCGGCGAGAAGGGCCGTGCGTTCGGCTTCCAGCAGCGCGATCTCCGCGGGGTTGATCGACGGATTGACCGCGCGCAGCGCGCGCAGGCGGGACAATTCCGCGTCCAACGTCGCAGTGGCCTGCGCAACGGCCTCGGCTACGTGTTCCCGTGCGCGCTCCCCGGCGATGGCCTCGGCCCTCTCCAGCATGGGCGGCACCAGTTTGGCGAGGAACTTGCGATAGCGGGGCACCTCGATATTGCGGTCGGCGGCCTTGCGCACGGCCGCTTCGCTGGGTTCGAATCCGGCGCGTTCGGCCAGCCGCGTATCGATGGTCACCACCAGCGGCAGCGCGGGCAGGAAACGCTCGGCGTCGAGCGTGCGGTCGGCCACGCATTCGAGCAGCAACACCGCCTGCAACAGCGCGCTGCGCGGCGGCAGGGCGTCGTCGACCATGAAGGCGGCATTGCCCTGTTCACCCGAAAGCGCCAGGTCCAGCGCGCCCTGCACCAGCGGGTGGTCGAAGCGCAGCAGCGGCAGTTCCTCGCGCGCCAGCGCTACTTCGCGCGCGAAGGTGGCCGAGATCGGGCCTTCGGCGAAGCCGGGCAGCGCGTCGGTGGAGAGGTATTGCGGGTCGAGCAGCAGTACCTGGCCGCCGAGTTCCTCGGCGTGGATGCCGAAGGCCTCCAGCAGGCGCTGGACATAGGAGTCGCGCGACGGGTCGACGTCCTCGCGTCGGAAAGCCTGGCCCAGCTCGTCGGCTTGCGGGTCGCGGCTGGCAGCCAGTTCGAGCAGGTGGTCACGGCCGGCACGGATGAGTGCGGCCAGTTCCTCGTGGCTGGCGCGGGTGTCGGCGATCAGGGCATCGAGCTCCTGGTCGCGGCTGTCGGCGTTGCGCGCATGCTCCTCGGCAAGGCGCACCAGCGGCTCGCCGTAACGACGCAGCAACTCGCGGCCGTCGGCCGGGCTGGAACGGAACGCGTCGATGCCCTCGTCGTACCAGCGCGCGAGCACGTGCTGCGCGCTGTCCTGCACGGCCAGGATGTGGATGGCGATGCCGTGGGTCTGGCCGATGCGGTCCAGGCGGCCGATGCGCTGCTCGAGCAGGTCGGGATCGAGCGGCAGGTCCCATAGGATCAGCCGGTGCGCGAACTGGAAGTTGCGGCCTTCCGAGCCGATTTCCGAGCACAGCAGCAGCCGCGCTCCGTCGGGCTGCGCGAAGTAGGCGGCGTTGCGGTCTCGCTGCACGATGCCCAGCCCTTCATGGAATCGGGCAATCCCGGCGCCGGTGCGGGTGCGCAGCGCTTCCTCCAGCGCCAGTACCTTGGCCTGGCTGCGGCAGATCAGCAGGAACTTGTCCTGGGGGTGCGCATCGAGCAGGGCGACCAGCGCGTCCAGGCGCGGGTCGGTCGCGTAGTCCAGTTCCAACACCGGTGCCGGTTGCTGGATGTCTGCATGGAATTCGGCGAGCAGCACCTGGCGGGCGTTTTCATCCAGTGCACCGGCATCGATCAGCTGCCATTCGGGCAAGCGGCGCGGAAAGCCGCCGATGCCCGCGCGGCGGTTGCGGAACATGGCGCGGCCGGTGCCGTGGCGGTCGATCAGCGCATCGAGCAACTCGCGCGCTGCGGCCGGGCGGGTGGTGTCTTCCAGCAACGCGAGCAGGCCGGCGTCACTGGCGAAGACCTCGCGCAGGGTGGTCCGATGCGCGTCATCCAGGGTCTCGCCCGACTGCAGCCGGTCGGCGATCGGCGAGAGCGCCTGGAAGCGCTCGGCTTCGGACAGATAGACGTCCAGGTCGTGGTAACGCTGCGGATCGAGCAGGCGCAGGCGGGCGAAATGGCCGCTGCGGCCGAGTTGCTCCGGCGTGGCGGTGAGCAGGATGACGCCAGGGGTCCTTGCGGCCAGTTGCTCGACCAGCGTGTAGCGCGGGCTGGCTGCCTCGGGCGTCCAGGCCAGGTGGTGCGCCTCGTCGACGATCAGCAGGTCCCAGTGGGTTTCCTGCAGCTGCCGCGCGCGCTTGGGGTTTTCTTCCAGGAAACGGAAGTCGGCGATGACCAGTTGCTCATCGTCGAACGGATTGCTGCCGTCACCGGACTGCTCCAGTGCCTCGCAGCGTTCCTCGTCGTAGATGGCGAAGCTCAGGTTGAAACGGCGCAGCAGTTCGACGAACCACTGGTAGACCAGCGTGTCGGGCAGCAGCACCAGTACGCGCGAGGCGCGGCCGGTGGCCAACTGGCGGGCGAGGATCATGCCTGCCTCGATGGTCTTGCCCAGGCCCACCTCATCGGCAAGCAGCACGCGCGGCGGGCGGCGCGAGGCGGCGATACTGGCTACGCGCAGCTGGTGGGGCACCAGGCCGATGCGCGCCGCTTCCAGTCCCCAGGTCGGCGAGCGGCGTGCCTGTGCGCGGCGGCGCAGGCCTTCCAGGCGCAGCTCGAACTGTGCCACCGGATCGGTGCGGCCTCCGACCAGGCGATCGTCGGCCTGGCTCACGCTCTGCTCGTCATCGAGCTGGCCCTCGTGCAGCTCGCGTCCTTCGCCGCGGTAGATCAGGAGCTCGTCCTTGATCTCCACCCGCTCGACAAGGAACGCCACGCCCTTGCCGGCCACGCGCTGGCCGGGACGGAACTCGGCGCGCACCAGCGGCGCCGAGTCGGCCGCGTAGGGCCGCAGCACGCCGGCCTTGGCGAACAGCACCTGCACGCCGCGGCCCTCCACACGCAGGACGGTACCCAGTCCCAGTTCGGGTTCGGCGGTGGAGATCCAGCGTTGACCGGGTACGAACATCGTGCTGCCGAGGTTGCATGAAGGGGCGCCGATTATCCGCTCCCGATCGTGTAGAGGGAACCGCTGTCGCCAAAGAAATGCTGTGCGCCGTCACCTTCTTCGCGCGGGAAGGAGCCCGGATGGGCCAGTGGTTAAGGCGTGACGAAAGTCCGGCAGGCCGGCGGTGCTCGAGTGGCCGTGCTTCGGTGGATCAGGTATCGGACCAGCGCCGCAGCAGGTTGTGATAGACGCTGCTCAACTGCAGCAGTGCGCCGGTATCGGCGCCGCTGTCGCTCAACTGGCGGATGGAGGTATCCAGCTCCAGCAGCAGCTGGCGCTGGCCATCGTCGCGCACCAGGCTTTGTGCCCACAGGAAGGCACCCAGGCGTGCTCCGCGCGTGACCGGCTGCACCCGATGCAGGCTGCTCGCCGGATAGACGATGGCATCGCCGGCAGCAAGCTTGACCTCGTGTTGGCCATAAAGGTCATTGATGATCAATTCGCCGCCCTCGTACGCCTCCGGGTCGCTGAGGAACAGCGTGCACGACACGTCGGTGCGCAGCTGGCCGCCGTCGGGCAGCGCCATCACTGCGCCGTCGACGTGCAAGCCATAGTGGCCACCGCCCTCGTAGCGGTTGAAGCGCGGCGGCAGCACGCGCTGCGGCAGCACCGCCGCATGGAACAGCGGATGGCGCCCCAGAGCGTCCAGTATCTCGCGGCCAAGCGTCGTGCGCAGCGGCGAGGCTTCCGGCAGCTGCTCGTTGCGTTTGACCCCGGCCCCCTGCGGACCGACCGTTTCACGGCCATCCGCCCAGTCCGCGGTTTCCAACGCCGCGCGCATGCGCATGACCTGCGCGCGATCGAGGACATTGGGGACGTGCAGCAGCATGGCGGTTTCCTGCGTTCCTTCAGAAAGGGAGGGCGGCCGGGCTCAGAAGCGGATGCTGGCCGTGAGCATTGCGGCGCGCGGCGTGCCCGGCACGTAACGGTAGCCGCTCTTGTTGATGGCGGCGATGTAGTCGCGGCCGAGCAGGTTGTAGAGGTTGAGCTGCAGGTCGAGATGGCGATTGGCCGGGAAGCTCGCCATGGCGTCGAACACCCAGTACGAACCGGTTTGGGCCGGCGTACCGATCGCGCCGTCGGTGCCGCGCTTCATCGAGCCGGCATAGCGCGCACCACCGCCGAGGGTGAGCCCGAACGGCAGGTGGTAGGTGGTCCAGGCGGTGAACGCGCGGCGTGGGGTGTAGGCGAGGTCGCGCGAGCCGTCGTTGCTGACTGCCTGGCCGGCGGTGACCTTGGCGTCCATGCGGGTGAAGCCGGCGCTGATGCCCCAGTCGTCGGTGATCCGTCCGACCACGCCCAGCTCGATGCCCTGCACGCACTTTCTGCCGGTCTGGTAGTACTGCTCGTCGACCGGGTCCTGGGTCAGCTCGTTGCGGACCACCGTGCGGTAGAGCGCCGCGGTGAACAGCACGCGCTGGTCGAGCAGGTCCCATTTGGTGCCCACTTCGGTCGTGCTGGCGTGCTGCGGATCGAGTTGCGGCTTGTCGGCGCTGCGCGCGGAACTGCTGAACAGCAGCGTGTTGCCGCCAGGCGGTTGCTGTGCCACGGCGAAGTTGGCGTAGATGCTGCCATTGGCCGCGGGCTTGTACAGCACGCCGAGCTTGCCGTTGGGCAGGGTATCGACGACGCGCGCCTTCAGGCCCTGCACGGGCGTGCCCTGGGCTAGCGTGCCGCATCCGGGCGCGTTGCGCGCGCCGCACAGCGCCATGCTGTCGTAGCGCGTGGTGTAGCGGTCCAGACGCACGCCGGCGGTGACCTGCCAGCGCTCGCCGAATTTCAGCGTGTCGAACACATAGGCCGCGGCGGTATCGGTGGTGCCGGTGCTCCAGGCACCGGTTTCGCCGTAGCGCAGGCCGCCCGCGCGCGGGTCCGGGCGATAGAGGTTCGCGGCCGGCCAGATGCTGCCGCCCAGCGGCGCGACGTCCACGGCGGTCGCCTTCTCCTCGGTCAGTTCCACCCCCGTGCTCAGGTCGTGGATGACTCTTCCCGTGACGAAATTCGCAGTGATGTTGGTCTGGTTGGTGAGGATGCGGTTGGACTGCCGCTTGAAGTTGGGATTGCTGCGAGCCAGGGCCCAGGTCGACGGGTCGGCAGGGTCCGGCGTCGACAGGTTGGCAGCGCTGGCCACGAAGGAGGTGAGCAGGTAGTCCTGATAGGTGCGTCCCCAGCGCGTGGTGTTGCGCAGCGCCATGTCGGGATTGAATTCGTGCTGCACGATCAGCGTGAGCATGTCCTCGGTCACGTGGTCGTGGTCTTGGGCGGTGCCGTAGAAGTTGTCGCTGTCGACGCGCGGCGCCTGGCCCAGCTGCGGGCGGGCGGGATCGGGTGTGGCGTAGCCGGGCAGGCCCATGGTTGGCACGCCGCCGTCAGGGATGTTGTCCTGCTTGACGTGCAGTGCATCCAGGTAGACGCGGGTGGGGGTGCCCAGCCCGAACGCCAGCGATGGCGCTACGCCCCAGCGGCGATGACGCACGCGGTCGCGGCCTGGTACGCCGCTGTCCTGGCCGACCACGTCAAGGCGGAACGCGTCATCCGCGCCGAACTGACGGTTGAGATCGGCGGTGGCGCGCTGCTGCTGTCCGTTGCCGTAGGCGACCGACGCAACGGCAGCGTCGGTGCGCAGCGGCTGGCGGGTCACCATGTTGACCGCGCCGGTCGGCGCGGTGCGGCCGTATTCGGTGCCGTCCGGGCCTTTGGTTACCTCGACCTGCTCGACATTGAATAGATCACGGGAGATCGAACCCAGGTCGCGCACGCCGTCGACGAAGATGCTGCCGGACGTGTCGAAGCCGCGCATGTAGATGCCGTCGCCGGTAGTCGTGCTGCCGTTCTCGCCAGCGTAGAACGTGCCCACGCCCGGGCTGTTGCGCAGGGCCTCGGTCAGCGTGGTGGCGCCCTGCTGCTCGAACAGGTCGCGCGTGATGACGCCGATGGTCTGCGGGGTGTCGATCAGCGGTTGGGTGAACTTGGGCGAGTCGACCATGTCCGCGCGGTAGCCGGCATCCAGGTTCGCATTGACCTCGATGCCGGGCAGACGCTTGGCGTCACGCACCTGCGGGTCGGCGGTGACGGTGGTGCCGGCGTATGCGGGCAGGGCGAGCGCCAGCAGGCTGGCGGCGGCGACGCTATAGGTCAACGAAGGGGGAGTGGGATGCTTGCGGCTGGTGATGCCGGCCATGGGAGTCCTTGTCTGGCAGGTACTGCAGGCCGCGAACTTTAATGAGAATGATTTGCAATCACAAGCCCGGGGTGGCAACTGCACTCCGATGGGACTCCTGATCCGGATGCGGAAGTGACAAGGGGTAACAAAAAAAGGCCCCGCCGAAGCGGGGCCTTGACCTGAAGCATGCTGGCGATCCCCTCCCGAAAGGAGGGGATGCGGCTTACCAGATCTTCACCTGCTTGTCGCCGGAACGCACCATCGCGTCGCCCGGCTTGCACTGGAACGCGGTGGCGAAGGCGTCCATGTTCGACGGCGCGCCGATCGCGCGCAGCGAGGCGGGAGCGTGCGGGTCGGTGTTGAGCTGCAGCACCGCCTGCTTCTCGCGGATGTTGCCGCGCCACACGCGGGCCCAGTTGAGGAAGAAGCGCTGGTCCTGGGTATAGCCGTCGATCTTTTCGCCGGCTTCCTGCGGGTTCTTCCTCAGTGCCGCCTGCAGTGCGTCGTAGGCCGCGTTCAGGCCGCCCAGGTCACCGATGTTCTCACCCAGGGTCAGCTGGCCGTTGACGTGCACGTCCGGCTTGTCCTTGATCGGGGTATAGCCGTTGAACTGGTCGACCAGCTTGGCCGTGCGCGCATCGAACTTGTCACGGTCGGCCTTGCTCCACCAGTTGACGTTGTTGCCTGTGCCGTCGAACTGGCTGCCCTCGTCATCGAAGCCGTGGCTGGCCTCGTGGCCGATCACCGCACCGATGCCGCCGTAGTTGATCGCGTCGTCGCCGTTGGCATAGAAGAACGGCGGCTGCAGGATCGCGGCCGGGAAGTTGATGGTGTTGTCGGTCGGGTTGTAGTACGCGTTGACCGTCTGCGGGGTCATGCCCCATTCCATGCGGTCGGTCGGCTTGCCAATCTTGTTGATGTCGTACTCGTAGTTGAACTTGGCGGCGGCCATGACGTTGGCGTAGTAGTTGTCAGGCTGGACCTGCAGGCCGGACCAGTCGCGCCACTTTTCCGGGTAGCCGATCTTGGGCAGGAAGGTATTCCACTTGGCGATCGCCTTGGCCTTGGTCTCCGGGCTCATCCAGTCGAGGTTCTCGATGCGCGCCTTCAGGGCGTTGCGCACGTTGTCGACCAGTACCTGCGCGCGCTCCTTGGCCTCCGGCTTGAACACCTTGTCCACGTAGAGCTGGCCCAGCGCCATGCCCATCGAATGGTTGACCGTGCCGAGCACGCGCTTCCAGCGCGGCTTCTGCTCGGGCTGGCCGGAAAGGGTCTTGCCGTAGAAGTCGAACGAATTGTCCTGGAACGCCTTGGACAGCAGCGGCGAGGCGTCGTCGATCACGTGGAAGCGCAGGTAAGCCTGCCACTGGTCGACCGGCGCCGACGCGAGCAGCTTGTCGAACTCCGCGAAGAACTTCGGCTGCGACAGCGAGAAGCCCTTGTCGACCTTCACGCCCTGGGCGTCGAAGAACTTCTCCCAGCTAAAGTGCGGGGTGATCTTGTCTGCCTCCTTCACGCTGACGAAGTGGTACTGGTGCTCGGGCGTGCGCAGCTCGACCGGGGCGAACGAGGCGCCGGCGAGCTTGGTCTCGAAGGCCATCACCTGGTCGGCCTGCTTCTTGGCATCGGCCTCGCTCACGCCGGTCAGCTGCAGCGTCTTGGCGACATAAGCCAGGTAGGCCTTGCGCTCGTCCGCATGCTTCGGATCGGTGTAGTAGTCCTTGGTCGGCAGGCCCAGGCCACTCTGGAAGGCGTAGCCGATCTGCATCTTGGCGTTCTTGAAGTCAGCCTCGGAGCCGAACGAGAACACCTGCTCGTCGCCGTCGCTGAAGCTCTTGTCGAGGTAGTCGGCTACGTCCTTGTTGCTCTTCAGCGCGGCGATGGCGTCGAGCTTGGGCTTGATCGGGTCGAAGCCGGCCTTCTCGATGGCCGCCTCGTCCATGCCCGAGGCGTACAGGTAGCCGATCTTCTGCTGGATCGAACCCGCCTGCGCGCCGGCGGCGTTCTTCGCCGCGGCGTCGACGATGTCGTGCTGAGTGTTGAGGCTGTCCTCGGCCAGCTTGTCGAACGCGCCCCAACGGGTGCGGTCGGAAGGAATCGGATTGGCGGCGACCCACTTGGCGTTGACGAACTGGTTGAAGTCCGCGCAGGCCTCGTTCGACGGGCCCAGCTCGCCGACGTCGAACACGCTCTTGGGCGCGGCGGCCATCGCGGTGGTGCCAGCGGCGGCCGGCGCGGTGCTGCTGGCGGCCGGCTTCTGCTCGGCGGCCTCGTGCTTGCCGCACGCGGTCAGCGAAAGCGCCAGGCTCACCGCGAGCGCCAGCGGCTTCAGATACTGCTTGGACATGGATTTCCCTCTGTGTGGTTCGCCGTACGGCGGTTGCGTTGTTGCCGGCCACGTCCCCCACGACGCGGCCACGGCCGGTCACGCTAGGCCATTGGTCATGGGGCAGACAGTGTCAAAGGTCAGGGGTGGGCTCCCCCGCGCTGGTGCGCCGTGGGAGGTCCGGAAGCCAAGGATCAGTGGGCAGGGCCGCTGTCCAGGGTCTTCAACTCGGCCGCGCCCAGCCGCAGCACGGGATATGCCCCCACCTCCTGCGCGGCGTACCAGGGCGACCGCTCGAAGAAGAACATCAGCCGGGCGGCCGGGTCGGCGGCGAAGGCGGGGTCGTCATGCACTTTGCGTTCGAAGGCTGCCTCCAGCGCCGGGTCGCTGGCCAGCATGCCGCGGGCGAGCTTTTCAAGGACGCGCGGTTCGCCGTATTCCTTCGGCTCGAAGATCGCGTCCAGGTAGCCCCAGCGCAGCATGGAGTCGGGCGCCTGGGGTTCGAGCAGCTCGATCGCCACGTTGGCCGCGCGCTGCCCCAGCGGCACGATCACCGAGCCGGTCGGCAGAATGGTTTCGCGCGGCACGGCATGGACCTGCACGTCGCGCAGCATCAGATGGCCTTCGAACGGATGGGCCGCCCAGTGCGGCTGGTCGAGCTGGTAGCCCTGGGCGCTGACTTTCATCGGTTCGGCCAGCCGGTGGTAGGTGATGCCGTGAGCGTCCAGCCGGTCGATCAGCACGGCCCACTGGGCCGGGATGGCATAGGCCGCCGGGGGCGCGATCGAGACATCGGACAGCAGGCCGTCCCAGTTGGGGATCGTGTAGCGCTGCGGATGCGTCGGGTCGTAGCGGATCCAGTCGCTGCCCGAAACGTCGCTGCGGGCGATGGTAAAGGCGTAGCCCTTGAGTTCGTACGGTGTTGAAGCGGGATCCAACTTGAAGGTGAGCGCCACCCGTGCCGCTGGATCGTGCGCGCGGGCGATGGTGCGCGCATCGGCCGCGGCAGTGGTTTTCAGCAACGCGCCCGGCTGTTGGCCAATGCGCTCGAGCAGCACGTCGACCAGGTCGTAGACCGCACGCACGCGCACCGCGTAGGTCTTGAGCATGTGCGTCTCGATCAGCAGCGCCGGACGGTCCTGCAACGCGGCGTAGCCGGTGGAGAAGCGCGGGCCGGAGCCGAAGTTCGTGATGCCCTTGCGGGGATCGCGGCCGTCCTTGAATTCCAGGTAGATCGAAGCGAGGTGGGCGCGCTTCGTAGGCGGGAATCGCCTCGTCCATCAGGCTGCGTTGCCAGGCGGCCACGCCCGGATCGAGCTTGTGCGGATCCTCGGTGTACCAGGTCAGGTCGTACTGGTAATCGGCGCCGTCGGTGGTGTGCACGTCGATCAGAAAATCGGGCAGCCAGCGTCGCCAGAGCTTCAACCACGCGCGCATTTCCGGCGCGTCGGCCTTGACGTAGTCGCGGTTGAGGTTGAGGTATTGCGACTGGCCGCGAAAGCCCATGCTTTGCGGGCCGTTCTGGTTGATCCGGTGGTAGGGGCTCGAGTTCTCGTGGCCGTCGACGCTGAACACGGGGATGTAGACCAGCACCGCGTGATCGAGCAGGTGCGGCAGCCTGCCGGTGACCGCGAAGTCGCGCAGAAGCATCAGGCCGGCGTCCTTGCCCTCGATCTCGCCGGGATGGATACCGGCCTGCAGCAGCACCACGGGCCGGTGCGCGGCGCGTGCGGCCTCGGGCGAGAAGACGCCGTCGCCGCTGGCAATCACTACCGTCATCGGCCGGCCCTCAGGGGTGGTGCCGAAGGTTTCCAGCTTCAGCTTGCCCGGCGCGGCCTTCTGCAGGCGCTGGAGATAGGACAGGGTGTCGGCGTAGCTCGGCGTGGTGCGGAAGTGCGAGGCCTCGGCCGGTGTGGTCCAGTCGGCGGCATGGGCGGCCGCGGCGAACGCCAGGAAGACGGGAAACAGCCAGCGACACATGGGGAACCCCTGTGGGAGCGCAGCTTGTGCGCGACAAGAAAGCGGCGATGCCAGGGCGACCTATCGGGTGCGCTCTACGACGTTTTCCGCGGGACGGCAGGCAGCGTATCGGGTGCTACCGCGCCGCCGGAAATGATGAAGGCCATGCCCTGGTCCATGGTCCAGTCCGTCGGCGTCAGCGCCTCCACCGGCAGGGTCAGCAGGAAGCCGCCGGTGGGGTTGGGCGTGGTCGGCACGAACACCGCTGCCATCTCGCGGCCGCTGCCTTCCTCGATCATCAGCCGGGTGACGAAGCCGATCGCCTTGCTGCCCGGGTGAGGAAAGTCCACGAGCACCACCCGCTGCACGCCCGAGGGTTTCTGCTGCAGCACCGCCATCAGCTTCTTGGTGCCGCCGTAGATGGTCTGCACCAGCGGGATGCGATGCAGCAGCCCGTCGAACGCGTGCAGCAGCCGTTGCCCGATCACGCGGCTGGCGAGAAAGCCCAGCAGGTACAGCGCCAGCAGCGTGATCAGCAGCGCCACGATCGGGATGAACCAGGTCCCGCCCAGCGCCGCGGCAGTGTCCGGGGCGACCAGTGCCAGCGCGCCCAGGCCTGCAGCGACCATCGGCGCGCCGATACCCGCCAGGAAGCCCAGTACGAACCGGAACACCGTCCAGGTCACCCACAGCGGGATGAAGGTGAGCAGGCCGGTAAGCAGGTAGCGTTTGAAGCGCAGGCGCGGCATGGCGGTTCGCGGGGAATGGGAAGGCGCATTGTAAGCCGCAGCGCGCTCGCCCGTAGGAGCCCGCCAGGCCGGTTACCGCACCTGTGATTTTTTTCGTGCGCAGGCGAATCATGAAGGAGACAGGGGAGTGCATGCGCCATGACGGATCGCCAACGCCAGTTCGAATCGCTGCTGCGGGAACATCGCCGGATCGTGTTCAAGGTGGCCAGCGTCTACGCCCGCGGCAGCGAGGACCGCAGCGACCTGGCACAGGAGATCGCGGTGCAGCTGTGGCGCTCCTTCGGCAGTTTCGATGCCGCCCGCGCGAAGTTCTCCACCTGGATGTACCGCGTGGCGCTGAACGTCGCCATTTCGCACGCCCGCCAGGTCGCGCGGGACGACCGCCTGGAGCCACTCGATGCCGCGCACCTGGAGCTTTCCGGCGACGCGGACGTGTCGCAACCGGACGAACGCCTGGTTGCGCTGTATGCCTTCATCGGCGGGCTCGATCCGCTCAACCGGGCGCTGATCCTGCTGTACCTGGAAGACCGCAGCCATGCGGAGATCGCCCAGGTGCTGGGGATCAGCGAAACCAACGTGGCCACCAAGATCGGCCGCATCAAGCAGAAGCTGCGCGGACAGATGGTCGTCGCGGCACCCACAGGAGCATGACCATGGAACTGGACGAGATGAAGCAGGCCTGGCAGGCGCTCGACCGCCAGCTGGAGCGGCAGCACGCATTGAACTGGCGGATCTGGCGCGATGGGCAGGCCGAGCGGCTGCGCCGCGGGCTGCGGCCGCTGGTGTGGGGGCAATCGATGCTGATCGTTCTCGGCATTGCGATCGCCTCGTGGGGCGTCAGCTTCTGGTCCTCGCACCTCGGGATCTGGCAGGCCATGGCCTGCGGCATCGCCATGCAGGCCTTCGGCACGTTGGCCTTCATCTTTCCGGCGCGCGTGCTCTGGCTCGTGCGGGCGGTCGACTACGCCGCGCCAGTGCTGCAGATCCAGCAGCGCATCGCGCGGCTGCGCGCATGGCGGGTGAAGGTGGAGGCACCGGTGTTCGCGGTGCTGGGTAGCGTGATCTGGATTCCCGCGATGCTCATGCTGGCCCAGTACGCCATGGATCGCGCCGGGGTGAACCTGTGGGGCGGGATGAAGGGTGCGGTGTCCTGGCTGCTGCTGTGCGCCGCGGGATCCCTGGCCGTGGTGGCGCTGGCCTATGTGCTGCTGCGCTGGTTCGGGCGCCGCCGTTGGCTGGAGGACAACTTCGCCGGGAGCGCGGTGCGCAAGGCCGAAGCGATGCTGGAGGAAATCGCCCGCTTCGAACGCGAGGCGTAGCAAGCGGCTTCAGCCCACCGGTCTTCCCCGCGGCAGCGCGGCGGACTAGGCGTTCCGGGCCCTCGGCTTCAACCGCACGTAGAGCTGTTTGCGCACACGCGCGACCACTTCGCCGGAGGCGGTAACCACGTCGGTCTCGAACCAGCGCAGCACCTTGTCGCCGCCGGCGGCCGCCGTGCGCAGCTCATCGACCATCGCATCGGTCAGGTGGAAGGACGCATGAACGTCTTCACGGCCGGGCGCGACGAATTCGATCGCGCCGGCCTTGTCCCACACGTAGTAGTTGCTGCCCAGGCGGTGCATCGCCAGCAGCATCCAGAACGGATCGGTCATGGAAAACAGGTTGCCGCCGAACTGGCTACGCACGTAGTTGCGGTTCCACGGGCGCAGGCGCAACACCACGCGCGCTTCGGTCCAGTCCTCGGCCAGATGCAGCACGCGGATGCTGTTGCACAGGAACGGCGGCCACAGGTTGAGCAGGCGTCGGAAAGTGGAGGCGCGCATGGGGAAGGGGCTGGCGGCAAAGGCGTACTCTAGCGTACGCAGCCGTATGGATCGCCCCGGCCGGTACTCCCCCGAGTGCGGGCCTAGAACAGCAACGAAGCCATGCGGCGGCGGTAGTGGCCGACCAGTTCGGCATCGTCCAGCGTGGCGAAGGCGGCCAGCAGGCGCTTCTTCGCCGCACCGTCGTTCCAGTCGCGGGCTTTTTCCAGGATCGCCAGGAACTGGTCGAGGCCGGCCGCCGGATCGTCCTCCAGCAGCAGGCGCACGCCGAGCAGGTCGCGCGCGGACCAGTCGGCCGGGTCGGCCTGCACGCGCTGGCGCAGTTCGGGCATCGCAGGCGCGCCTTCCAGCGCGCGCGCCAGGTCCAGCTGGCTGCGCAGCCGCACGGCGCGCGCGTCGGTGGCCAGGTTGGCCGGCAGCGCATTGAGCTCGGCCTCGGCGGTGTCAGCCTGGCCATTGCGCATCAGGGCCAGCGCAAGGTCGAGCTTGAGGTCGGAACGCTCCGGGTTGGCGGCGATGTCCTGCTGCAGGCGGTTGATCGTCTGCGCGGGATCTTCCGCCTCGGCCGGCTCGGGCTCGACCTGGTCCTCGCCCTCCAGCGGCTGGACGTGGCGCGACAGGAACTCGCGCAACTCACCCTCCGGGAGTGCGCCGGCAAAGCCGTCGAGCAGTTGCCCGTCCTTCACCAGCATCACCGTGGGGATCGAGCGGATGCCGAACATTCCGGCCAGCTCCTGGTTCTTGTCCACGTCCACCTTGCCCAGGCGGAATGCGCCGTTGTACTCGGCGGCGAGCTTCTCCAGCATCGGCCCCAGCGTCTTGCACGGGCCGCACCAGGTTGCCCAGAAGTCCACCAGCACCGGCGTGGTCATCGAGGCGCGCAGCACCTCGGTCTCGAAGTTGGCTGTGTCGATGTCGAAGACGTGGGCTTGGGCGGCGGCGGTCACGTGAGCACTCCAGGATGGGATGGTCCGACATCAGGGCGTCGCCCAGCATATCAAGAGGGCGGCCCGCATCCTGTCAGATACGAGCATGCGCGTACTGCACACGCTCTCCTGCACTCCAGGCCTCCCTCGCGATGGATCATCCATCCCACATCCACTTTGCCACGTCCGATTTGCGAGAATGACCCGATGAGCACGCCGGAACATGGCCTCGCCAGCAAGCACACCACCGGCCAAGTCGCGGCCGCTTGGCTGCGTGCGTCCCCCGGCCCCTTGTTGATCTGCGAGCACTGCGACACGGTGCACCGCGGCCGCGCGCTGGCGCGCGGCGAGGAGATGTGCTGCGTGCGTTGCGGCGCGCTGCTGCAGCGATACCACGCGCTCGATGCGGGTGGCATGCTGGCGCTGGTGCTTACCGCGCTGCTGGTGTTCCTGATCGCCAACGTTTGGCCGGTGGTCACATTGGGTCTCGGCACGCAGCAGAGCAGCGCGACTTTGTGGGGCATGATCCTGCGAATGTGGTCACAGGGCTCGGAAGTGATCGCGGTGGTCGCGGCCGCGACACTGTTCTTCTTCCCGCTGAACAAGATGCTGATGCTCGGCTGGGTGCTGCTGTTCGCCCGCGACGGCCGGCGCGCGCCGGGTTTCGTCGCCATCATGCGCACGCTCTACCACCTGCAGCCGTGGACGATGACCGAGGTGTTCGTGCTGGGCGCGCTGGTGTCCATCGTCAAGGCGCGCGCGTATTTCGACGTGCAGGCGGACCCGGGCATCTGGGCCTATGGCGTACTGACTTTCCTGATCACCATCTTTTCGGGCATCGACCTGCGCCGGCTGTGGGACACCACGGAGCGGCGCGCATGAGCGGCGCGCCACGCGCGCACGAACTGGGCATCATCGGCTGCCACGTGTGCGGGCTGGTCTGCCGCGAACCGTCGGTGGACGACGCGGCCTGTCCGCGCTGCGGCGCGGCGCTGCACCGGCGCAAGCGCGACAGCATCCGACGCACCTGGGCGCTGCTCATTGCCGCGTTCATTCTCTACGTGCCGGCCAACGTGCTGCCGATCATGCGGACCGTGAGCCTGGGCGATATCGACGACAACACGATCATCAGCGGCGTGGTCGAGTTATGGGTGAAAGGCTCGCCCAGTCTCGCGGTGATCGTGTTCACCGCCTCGATCGTGGTGCCGATGACCAAGTTCCTGGTACTGGGCACCTTGCTGGTGACCACCCAGCGCGGCAGCAACTGGGCGCTGCGCCAACGCGCCAGGCTGTACCGCGCAGTGGAGTTCATCGGCTACTGGTCGATGCTGGACGTGTTCGTGGTGGCGCTGCTCACCGCGCTGGTGCGCTTCGGCTTCTTCAGCCAGGTGGAGCCCCTGACGGGCGTGGTGTTCTTTGGCCTGACCGTGATACTTACGATGTTTGCCTCGATGAGCTTCGACCCCCGCCTGATGTGGGATGGACCCGACCATGACTGATCAGACACCGCCGACGGGACAGCCACCTCCCGAGGAACTGCCCGAGCCGGTGGTTCGCACGCACCGCTTCAGCCTCTCGTTGATCTGGCTGGTGCCGGTGCTGGCTGCGCTGGTGGGCCTGTCGCTGGTGGTGCATGCCTGGCTGCAGGCCGGCCCGGAGATCACCCTCACTTTCCAGACGGCCGAGGGCCTGGAGGCGGGCAAGACACCGGTCAAATACAAGAACGTCGTGATCGGCAAGGTCACCAGCCTGGAGCTGTCCGACGACCGCGAGCGTGTGCGCGTGAAGGTGGCGCTCAACAAGAGCGCCGAGAGCTTTGCCACCAAGGGCACGCGGTACTGGGTGGTGCGCCCGCGCATCGGCCTGGGTGGCGTGTCGGGCGTGGATACGCTGCTCTCGGGCGCCTTCATCGGCGCCGACGTGGGCGATTCGAGGGAAGAGCAGTATGACTTCACCGGCCTGGAAACGCCTCCGGCGGTGCTGCACGGGGCGCCGGGCAAGAGTTTCGTGCTGCATACCGACGACCTGGGTTCGCTCGATACCGGATCGCCCGTCTACTACCGGCGTATCCAGGTCGGCCGGGTGTCGTCCTACACGCTGGACAAGGACGGCAAGGGCGTGTCCCTGCGCATCTTCGTCGACGGTCCGAACGACCGCTTCGTCACCCGCTCGACCCGCTTCTGGAACGCCAGCGGCGTGGACGTCTCGCTGGGGGCCAACGGGTTGAAGCTCAACACGCAGTCGCTGGCGACGGTGATCGCCGGCGGCGTGGCCTTCGAGGAACCGCGTGGCCCGCACGACGCCACACCCGCGGCCGAGGATGCCGACTTCACCCTGTTCAACGATCAGGCCACCGCGATGGCTCCGCCGGATGGCCCGCCGCGCTACGTCCGCATGCGCTTCAACCAGTCGCTGCGCGGGCTGGCGATGGACGCGCCGGTCGAATTCCTCGGCATCAACATCGGCAAGGTGGTGTCCATCAACATGGACTACGACGCGAAGGACACGCGCTTCCCGTTGAACGTGGGCGCCGTGATCTACCCGCAGCGGCTGGGCCATGCGTACGACAAGCTTGCCGCGCAGGCGGGCATGAAGGACGGCCGGGTCGACCTCGCGCGCATGTTCGGGCCGCTGGTCGCGCACGGCCTGCGCGCGCAGGCGCGCACCGGCAACCTGCTGACCGGGCAGCTCTACATCGCGCTGGACTTCGTGCCCAAGGCACCCAGGGCCACTTTCGATGCGGCCGCCACGCCGATCGAGCTGCCCACCGCGCCCGGCAGCTTCGACAAGCTGCAGGAGCAACTGGCCGATATCGTGACCAGGGTGCAGAAGGTTCCGTTCGACAGCATCGGCCGCAATCTGGACCACACGCTGGCGGACCTGGACCACACGCTCAAGCAGGTCAACGGTGGCGTGCTGCCGGAGCTCAAGGGCACGCTCAAGGGCGCGCAGCGCACGCTGGGCAGCGCCGACAACGCGCTGTCGGCGGATTCCCCACTGCAGCAGAACCTGGGCAGCACATTGCAGGAACTGCAGCGCATGGCGCGCTCGCTGCGCGCGCTGACCGATTACCTGGGCGTGCATCCGGAGGCGTTGATCCGCGGCCGGCCGGACGATCCGCCGCCGGCTCAATCCGGGCGCACCAACCCGCCGCCCTCTCGGCAAGGGAGCAAGCCATGATCCGCACGCGATACCTGCCGGCTGCCTCGCTGGTGCTGGCGCTGGCCTCCTGTGCGTCGCAACCGGCGCACTACTACACCCTGGTTCCGCCGGCGCAGGCCGGGCAGCCGGCACCGGCAGCGCCGTTCCAGTTCGAGCTGTTGCCGGTGGGCATCCCGGCCCAGGTCGACCAGCCGCAGCTGGTGATCCGCCAGGGCGGGCAGGGTGCCGTACCGCTGGGCGGCGAGCGCTGGATCGCGCCGCTGGCCGACGAAGTGCGCGGCGCGCTGTCGGCGGACCTCGCCCAGGCGCTGCACGCCCAGGACGCCACCGGTTTGCCGGGCGACGGCAAGTCGCGCCTGCGCATCAAGGTTGACCTGCGCCGTTTCGATTCGGCGCCGGGCGACTACGCACTGGTCGACGCGGCCTGGAGCGTGCGCCAACTGCAGGGCGACGCCATGCTTGCCTGCACCAGCCAGGTCCGCGAACCGGTCGGGCCCGGTTACGACGCGTTGGTCGAAGGCCACCAGCACGCTCTGGCCGCGCTCGCCGGGCAGATCGCGCAGGTCGCCCATGCCATCGCCGCCGGCCAGGCGCCCCCTTGTCCGGTAGCGCCATAGCCCATCCGGCGGGCAAGGGATGGGCTCCGCCCCATCAGCTGACTTGCCGAAGGACGCGGGACTGGAGTGCAGCATCGCCCAGCTGAGTCATCGACGGCCTCCGTCTTGGCTCCGGCCAGGCGCTGGGCTAGGCTGACGGGTTCATCGCCGCCGCAGCCGCGCTGGCCGCGCGAACCCCACAGCAGGCACTGGAACATGCAGGACTCCCACGAACAGGTTTCGAACGAACAGGGCTACCAGCCGCAGGCGGTGGAAGCCGCTGCGCAGCAGTACTGGAGCGCGCAGCGCGCCTACGAGGTGGTCGAGGATCCCTCGCGGCCCAAGTTCTACTGCCTGGCGATGCTGCCGTACCCCTCCGGCGCGCTGCACATGGGCCACGTGCGCAACTACACCATCGGCGACGTGATCAGCCGCTTCCAGCGCATGAACGGCAGGAACGTGCTGCAGCCGATGGGCTGGGACGCCTTCGGCCTGCCCGCCGAAAATGCCGCGATCAAGAACCGTACCGCGCCGGCGAAGTGGACCTACAGGAACATCGAGCACATGCGCGAGCAGTTGAAGCGCATGGGCTTCGCCTACGACTGGACGCGCGAGTTCGCCACCTGCACGCCGCAGTACTACCGCTGGGAACAGCTGATGTTCACGCGGTTGATGAAGAAGGGCCTGGCCTACCGCAAGAATGCCGTGGTGAACTGGGATCCGGTCGACCAGACGGTGCTGGCCAACGAGCAGGTGATCGACGGCCGCGGCTGGCGCTCCGGCGCGCTGGTGGAGAAGCGCGAGATCCCGCAGTGGTTCCTGAAGATCACCGACTACGCGCAGGAGCTGCTCGAGGGCCTGGACACGCTGCCGGGCTGGCCCGATGCGGTCAAGACCATGCAGCGCAACTGGATCGGTCGTTCCGAGGGCATGGAAATCCATTTCCCGGTCGAGGGCGAGGCCGAACCGCTGACGGTGTTCACCACCCGCCCCGACACGCTGATGGGCGTGTCGTTCGTCTCGATCGCCGGTGAGCATCCGCTGGCGCTCAAGGCCGCACAAGGCGACCAGCGGCTGGCCACGTTCCTGGAGGAACTCAAGCACGGCGGCGTGTCCGAGGCCGAGCTGGAGACCCAGGAAAAGCGCGGCATGGACACCGGCCTGCGCGCGATCCATCCGGTCACCGGCGAGCCGATTCCCGTGTGGGTGGCCAACTTCGTGCTGATGGGCTACGGCACCGGTGCCGTGATGGCGGTGCCCGGCCACGATCAGCGCGACTGGGAATTCGCGCAGAAGTATTCGCTGCCGATCCGCATGGTGATCGTCGACCGCGGCGTGGTCGATGCACTGGTCGAGATCGGCCACGACCTGAAGACCGGCGTGCGCGCCGATGCCATGCGCAACGCGCTGGAGGGTGCGCAGACCGACCCGGTCGCGACCTCGGCCGCGCTGGGCACGGTGCAGGAATTCGAGCGGCGCATCCAGCAGGACGCAGCCTTCACCGAGCGCGGGACGCTGGTGAACTCGGGCGACTATGACGGCATGGACTTCGCCCAGGCGTTCGAGGCACTCGCCGAACGGCTGGAGCGCGAGGGCAAGGGCCAGCGCCGCGTAAACTGGCGCCTGCGCGACTGGGGCGTAAGCCGCCAGCGCTACTGGGGCTGCCCGATCCCGGTGATCTATTGCGCCAGGTGCGGTGCCCTCCCGGTCCCGGAGGACCAGCTGCCGGTGGTGCTGCCCGAGGACGTCGAATTCTCCGGCGTGCAGTCGCCGATCAAGGCCGACCCCGAATGGCGCAAGTGCGCCTGTCCGCAGTGCGGCGGCCCGGCCGAGCGCGAAACCGACACCTTCGACACCTTCATGGAGTCCAGCTGGTACTACGCCCGCTACACCAGCCCGGGCGCCGATGCGATGGTGGATGGGCGCGCCAATTACTGGCTTCCGGTGGACCAGTACATCGGAGGCATCGAGCACGCGATCCTGCACCTGCTGTACTTCCGCTTCTATCACAAGCTGCTGCGCGACGCGGGCCTGGTGCACTCGGACGAGCCGGCCACCAACCTGCTATGCCAGGGCATGGTGATCGCCGAGACCTTCTACCGCGAGAACGCGGACGGCTCGAAGGACTGGATCAACCCGGCGGACGTCGAGATCGAACGTGACGAGCGCGCCCGCGTCGTCGGCGCGCGCCTGAAGTCGGATGGCCAGTCGGTGCAGATCGGCGGCATCGAGAAGATGTCCAAGTCCAAGAACAACGGCGTCGATCCGCAGGCGATGGTGGAGAAGTTTGGTGCCGACACGGTGCGCCTGTTTTCCATGTTCGCCGCGCCGCCGGAACAGTCGCTGGAGTGGAGCGAGGCCGGTGTCGAGGGCATGGCCCGCTTCCTGCGCCGCTTCTGGCGTGAGGTGGTCACGCATGCCGCGCAGCCGGACCATCCGGCGGTCGATCCGGCCCATCTGGACGCCGGCCAGAAGGCGCTGCGCCGGCAGCTGCACGAGACCATCCAGAAGGTCGGCGACGACCTCGGCCGCCGGCATGCCTTCAACACCGCCATCGCCGCGCTGATGGAACTGCTCAATGCGCTGGGCAAATTCACCGACATGAGCGAGCAGGGTCGTGCCGTGCGTCACGAGGCACTGGAGGCGATGGTGCTGCTGCTCAACCCGGTGGTGCCGCACGTCAGCCACGCGCTGTGGCAGGTGTTGGGGCATCCGGAAACGGTGCTCGAGAACGTGGCCTGGCCGCAGCCGGATCCGGCCGCGCTGGTGCGCGACTCGGTCACCCTGGCGGTGCAGGTAAATGGCAAGCTGCGCGCTACCATCGAGTTGCCGGCCAACGCTTCGAAGGAAGAGGCCGAGGCGGCGGCACGCGCGCACCCCAACGTGGCCGTGTTCCTGGAAGGACAGACCGTGCGCAAGGTGATCGTGGTGCCCGGCAAGATCGTCAACATCGTCGCAGGATGAGTCCATGAACCATCTGTCCCGAGTTTCGTTGCTGGTCGCCGTCCTCGCGCTGTCGGCATGCGGCTTCCACCTGCGCCAGAGCGCGGCGCTGCCCGCGTCGATGCAGCACGTGCACCTTTCCGTCAACGGCGGCGGCGAGCTGCAGCGCGACCTGGCCCGTGCGCTGGAGGACTCCGGCGTCACGCTGCAGGACGAAGGCGGTCCCGGCGTCGCGGAGCTGAAGGTCCCGGTGGCCGCGTTCGATACCGAGACGCTGAGCGTCAGCGGCGGTGCGCGCGTCACCGAGTACGCCGTGCGCTATCAGGTGCGCTTCGAGGTCGACGACAGCAACGGGCAGGCGCTGGTGCCCGAACAGCGCATCGACATGTCGCGCGACTTCAGCTACGACGCCACCAACACCATCGGTACCGAGGCGCAGGTGGATGAGATCCGCCGCAGCCTCAATGACGACATGGTGCAGGCGATCCTGTTCCGCCTGCAGGCCGCGGGCCGCCGCCAGACGGCGGAGCCAGCCGCGACGTCCAGCGCGGGCTGACATGTCCATGTCACCCGCCCAGTGGCACAAGGCGCTGGCCTCCGACCGCCTGGCGCCGGTGTACCTGCTCGCGGGCGAGGAACTGCTGGTGCTGGAGGCCGCCGATGCGCTGCGCGCGCGGGCGCGTGAACTCGGCTATGCCGAGCGCGAGGTGCTCGAGGCCGGCCAGCACTTCGACTGGGACGACCTGGCGCGCTCCGCCGCCGGCATGTCGCTGTTCGCCAGCCGCCGCCTGCTGGACCTGCGCCTGCCTACCGGCCGGCCGGGCGTGGAGGGCGCCAAGGCAATCGCCGCGTTCTGCGCCGACCCGCCACCGGACGTGACCCTGCTGATCACCGCGGTGGAGTGGAGCAACAAGCACGAGGGCGCGTGGACCAGGCAGGTCGATGCCGCCGGCGTGCTGGCGGTGTTCAATGCGCCCAAGCCGCAGGAGTGGGCCAGCTGGATCGGTGCGCGGCTTGCCTCGCGCGGCCTCGCCGCCACGCCTGACGCCGCCGCGCTGCTGGCCGAGCGCGTCGAAGGCAATCTGCTCGCCGCGGCGCAGGAGATCGACAAGCTCGTCGTGCTGCACGGCAGCGGCCGCATCGACGCGGCCGAGATGGAAAACCTGGTCGCCGATAGCGCCCGCTACGACGCGTTCAAGCTCACCGACGCCGCCTTCGCCGGCGACGGCGGCCGCGCGCTGCACATCCTGGCCGGCCTGCGTGGCGAAGGCGAGGACCTGATCCCGCTGATGGGCTGGCTGGTGAACCAGTTGCAGCTTGCCCTGCGCCTGGCCAACGCCCGCGATTTCGCCGCGCAGGCGCGCGCCGAGCGCCTGTGGCCGGCGCGCGAACAACTCTTCCGCAAGGCCCTGCGCCGCGCCCCGCGCGACCATTGGCTGGCCTGCCTGGCGCGCGCCTCGCGCATCGACCGCATGGCCAAGGGGCGCGAGTGGGGCGAGCCATGGCTGGAAGCGGAGCGGCTCATCGCCGCCATCGCCGAACCGCGCGCGGCCGCGGCGCTGGCATGAGCGCTTCGGGGGCAGGAACCGCATGCGCCCGCTAGCCGTCCTTGGGGGCACCTTCGACCCGGTCCACATCGCCCATCTGGCGGTGGCGTGGGAGGCGTCGGAACTGCTCGACGCCGAGGTGCGCCTGATGCCAGCCAGCATCCCGCCGCACCGGCCACCGCCCGTCGCCGATGCGACCAGCCGCGTGGCCATGCTGCGCGCCGCGTTGCGCGGCCAGGACCGGCTCGGCCTGGAAACCCGCGAGCTCGCGCGGGGCGGTCCTTCCTACACCGTCGACACCCTCGCCGAGCTGCGTGCGGAGGAGCGCAACCGGCCGCTCATCCTGCTGCTCGGCGCCGACGCCTTCACCGGCCTGCCGGGCTGGCACCGCTGGCGCGAGCTGTTCGAGGTCGCGCACCTGGGCGTGCTCTCCCGTCCGGGCATGACGCACGACTGGCCGGCGGAACTTGCTCGAGAGATGGCCACGCGGCAGGTGGGCGACCCGCGGCGGCTGCACGAGCAGCCAGCAGGAAAGGTGGTCGAGCTCATGGTGACGCCGCTGGAGATCTCCTCCACCCGCATCCGCGACCTGCTCGCCGCCGGGCGGGAGCCGCGCTTCCTACTTCCCGAGGCGCTGTTCCAGGACGCTGCGCTGCTGGCGCCCTACCGGCAGGACGCGCAGGCGGTACGGGCGCCGTGAACATGGCGGTCAGCGTGCGGGACGTGGCGCTGACCGATTACGACGCATGGTTGCCTCTGTGGCTCGGCTACAACGCCTTCTACGGTCGAGCGGGCACGACTGCGCTGCCTGGCCGAATCACCGCGACGACCTGGTCGCGCTTCTTCGACCCCCACGAACCGGTCCATGCGCTGGTGGCGGAAGCGGACGGCCAGTTGCTTGGCCTTGCGCACTACCTGTTCCATCGCAGCACCATCCGCGTCGAGCCCAGCTGCTATCTGCAGGACCTCTTTACGGTGCCTGCCGCACGCGGGCGCGGGGTGGGGCGCGCGCTGATCGAGACCGTTTACCAACGTGCCCGCGCGGCGGGCAGCCAGCGGGTGTACTGGCAGACGCACGAGGGCAACGCCACGGCCATGGCGCTGTACGACAAGCTGGCCGAGCGCTCCGGCTTCGTCGTCTACCGCAAGGACCTGTAGCTTCGCTCAGCCGACCCGGGGCACGAAGCGCAGCGCCACCGAATTCATGCAATAGCGTAGCCCGGTCGGCTCCGGCCCGTCGGTGAACACGTGGCCCAGGTGGCTGTCGCAGCCGGCGCAACTGACCGCGGTGCGGGTCCAGCCGAACATGCGGTCGGTGCTCTCGATGACGTTCTGTTTGGCGATCGGTTGCCAGAAGCTGGGCCAGCCGGTGCCGGAGTCGAATTCGGTGGCGGCGTCGTAGAGCGCGGTGTCGCACGCCAGGCAGCGGAACAGGCCGGGGACCGGCGGCTTTTCGTGCGCTCCGCTGAAGGCAAGCTCGGTGCCGTCGTGGCGCATGACCTGGTAGGACGCCGCGGGCAGGCGCTCGCGCCACTGGGCATCGGTGAGCACCAGCTTGCGCACGTGGCAGGGCCCCAGCCGGTGGCCATCGTCGGCGAAGCATTCGAGCAGCATGTCCTTGCCGTTCGCGGCCGACGGGGCCGGCGCCGAGCGTGCGGACAGGCGCGGAATGAGCACCCCGCCACCCACCGCGGCGAGCACGCCGCCGGTCAGCGCGGTGCCGAGGAAGCGCCGCCGTTCCATCGCGAAGATGTCGTTGGTACGTGACATGGGGAACCTCCCGGATCGTTCAGCCGAAGGTGAAGGCGTACGCGCGCACGCCCGGGTCGAGGAAGGTGATCCTGAACAGCCGCTCGCCCTGGCCGCGCTTCTGCCGCACGAGCTGGTACAGGCGCTGCTCGGTGACGGTGCCGTAGCCGTCCGCGTCGACGTCCATGCCGTGATCCGCGCCCGGCGGCTTGCCGTCGAGGGTGACGCGGAAGCGCACCGGCTTGCCGTCCGCGCCCGGGCCGAGCACCAGATGCAGGTCGCGGCCGCGGAAGCGATAGGCGATGCCACCGTTCGCACGGTCCAGCACGGCGTTTTCGGCATGCACGGTCCAGCGGCCGTCGAGCGACCACTGGCCGGGCAGCAGCGTGGCCGGCGCGCGGTAGTCCCAGGCGTCGTCATGGGCGACCTGACCTCCGGCGAAGTGCGCGCTGCGGGCATAGCCGACGTAGGTTTCCGGCGAGCGCATGTCGTCGCCCGAGCCGGCCGCCTGCGCACCCTTCGCGCCGGGCTGCACGTAGCCGCCGGGCAGGTCGCCATAGCCCGCCTCGGTGAGCAGCTGGCGGATGGTGTCCTCGCTCTGCGCGTAGTCGCCCTCGCCGAAATGGTGCGCGCGGATCTTTCCCTTCGCGTCGATGAAGTAGTGCGCCGGCCAATACTGGTTGTCGAAGCCCTGCCAGATGGCGTAGTCGTTGTCGAGCGCGACGGGGTAGCCCACGCCGAGCTCCTTCACCGCCTGAGCCACGTTCGACGGCTCCTTCTCGAAGGCGAACTCCGGCGCGTGCACGCCGATCACCACCAGGCCGTGGTCCTTGTACTTGTCGTACCAGCCGTGCACGTAGGGCAGCGAGCGCAGGCAGTTGATGCAGGAATAGGTCCAGAAGTCGACCAGCACTACCTTTCCGCGCAGCGCCTGGCGGGTGAGCGGCGGGGAATTGAACCAGCCGGTGGCGCCGGCCAGCGAGGGCATCTCGCCTTCGACCGGCAGCGGTGCACCGGTTGCGTGCACCGGCTCCGGCGCTGGCGACGGGCGAGTGGCATCAAGCAGCTTCTGCTCAAGGCCGCCGGTGTTGGCCAGGGCCACGCGGGTCAGCAGGCCGGTGTCCAGACCCAGCGCGATCGCCGCCACACCGACCAGCACCAGCATGCCGAGGGCGCGGCGCACCCATTCACCGGCGCCGAGCGAGCGCTTCATCAGGGCGAACACTTTCCCACCGATCAACAGCGCCAGCGCCAGCGAGGTGGCCGCGCCCGCGGCGTAGGTGAGCAGCAGCAGCGTGGTCTGCACGCTGGCGCCGTTGAGCGCGGCGCCGGTAAGCAGCAGCCCCAGGATCGGGCCCGCGCAGGGCGCCCACAACAGGCCGGTGGCTACGCCCAGGCCGGCGGCGGACCATGCCGAGCCTTCGCTGTCCGACCGCTGCGAGAGCCGGTTGCCCAGCGCGACGAACGGCCGCGTCAGCCATTCGGCGACGCGGGTCGAAAGCAGGGTGAGTCCGAGCAGCGCCAGCACCACCAGCGCGATCGCGCGGCCGTACTGGTTGGCGCGGATCGCCCAGCCGCCGCCGACCGCCGCCAGCGTGGCGACCAGCGCGAAGGTGAGCGCCATGCCCAGCAGCATCGGCAGGCCGTTGCGCGCGAACGGCCGGTCGGCACGGGCGAAGACGAACGGCAGCACCGGCAGGATGCACGGGCTGAGGATGGTCAGGACGCCGCCCAGGTAGGCAAGGATCAGCAGGAGCATGGGGTTGGATTCCACGGGAGTGTGGTGGGTATTCGGCGGGGTGGGGTGGGCGGTTACATCGTGGCGCGAACGGCCACCGTGCGGCGGACGGCCCACCGGCGATACGTTCTCGCATACGGCGTAACCCCGGCGCCGGATGCGGCGAATCCACCGCATGCCTCCAAGCTCGGCCCGATGCAGGACTTGACCGCCACCGCCTTCATGGTTCCAGATGCATGCTTCCCCCTCCGGGCGAGCATCGATCCGGCCGTGCCAGCCGACCGCGCCAACGAGACTCCCGAACGCCGCCGCGCGGCGTGGATGGCGGCCGCCCAGGCGGGCGACCGGCGCGCCTACGAGCGCGTGCTGGCCGATTCGGTGGGGTTGATACGCGCCGTCGCGCGTCGCCAGGGCGTCGGCCACGACCAGCTGGACGACGTGGTGCAGGAGACCCTGCTGACGATCCATCGCGTGCGCCACACCTACGATCCGGCCCGTTCCTATGACGCCTGGCTGGCGGCGCTGGCTGGCCGCCGCGCGATCGACGGCCTGCGTCGCAGCGGTCGGCAGGCGCACCGCGAGGTCAGCGACGAGGTGGCGGTGGCGCTGCATCCGGACGAGCAGGACGCCAGCGCCGAGAGCGAACGCGCACAGCAGGCGCGCCGCCTTCGCGCGGCGATCGACGAACTGCCGCCAGGCCAGCGCGAGGCGGTCGAACAGCTCGGGCTGAAGGAGCTGACGCTGGAGGAAGCCGCGTCACGGACCGGCCGCAGCACCGGCGCGCTCAAGGTGAACCTGCACCGCGCTTTGAAGGCCCTGCGCGGGCGCATCCACGGAGAGGACTAGAACGATGGCCGATCCGCACGCCCACGACCGCCTGATAGCCTCGCTAGGCGCCGAACTGGCGCCGGTGCGCCGGCTGCGCCCACCGTGGCTGCGCACGCTGGGCTGGCTGGTGGTGGTCGCCGTCTTCGCGGTGGCACTGTTCGCGCGTTACGGTACCGCGCCGATGCTTGCGCGCTGGGCCGGTGCGCCGGACCTGGGCTGGGCTGGCCTGGGCGCGGTGCTGACCGCGGTTGCCGCCGCCTGGGCCGCCTTCGCGCTGGCCGTTCCCGGGCGCCGGACCGCCTGGGCCTGGCTGCCGCTGGCGCCGGCGTTGCTGTGGATCGGTGCCAGCGGGCTGGGCTGCCTGCGCGGCTGGGTCGCACCGGCCACCCACGTGGCCAGCGCACCGGAGGCTGGCGACTGCCTGTTCTTCATCATCGCGTTCTCCGTGCCGCTCTCGGTGCTGCTGATCGCGCTGCTGCGCCGCGCCTGCCCGCTGCGGCCGGTGCTCACCGCAGTCATGGTCGGATTGGCCAGCGCAGCGGCCTCGGCCAGCCTGCTGGAGATCTGCCACGCCTTCGATGCGGCGGCCACCGACCTGGCGATGCATGCGCTCGCGGTGGGCATGGTGGTCGCGGCCAATGCCGCGCTGGGCGGGCGGCTGCTGTCCAGGGAATCGGGTCGCGCCACCTGAGACGCGCGGCCGGCAGGCTGGCCGCGTCCCACAGGGAGGCACCGCCATGCTCACCGAACGCTTCACCGCCGCCGTCGACTACGCGCGCGTCGCCCATGCGCACCAGTGCCGCAAGGGCACCGCCATTCCCTACATCGAGCACCTGCTGGGCGTGGCCAGCCTGGTGCTCGGGCACGGCGGCGACGAGGACCAGGCGATCGCCGGCCTGCTGCACGACGTGCTGGAGGACTGCGGCGAGGCGCACGCCGCGGTGATCGGCGACCGTTTCGGCGCACGGGTACTGGCCATCGTGCGCGGCTGCACCGACGGTAGTGCCGAAGGCAAGGCCGCAGTAGCCGATGCCGACGCCCGCCGCCGCGACTGGCTCCGGCGCAAGCAGGCCTACCTCGCACACCTCGCCCACGCGTCGGACGACATGCTGCTGGTTTCCGGCTGCGACAAGCTGCACAACGCGCGGGCGATCGTCGCTGACCTCGGGCGCCCCGGCGTCGGCCGCGGCGTGTTCGACCGTTTCACCGGCGGGCGTGACGGCACGCTGACCTACTACCGCCTGCTTGCCGACCTCTTCATCCAGCGCGGCGCGGCCATGGCAGGCGCACTGGAACGGGAGGTCGAGCGCATGGCCGTGCTGGCTGGCGAGCCGTCGCGCGCGGCCTGATCCGGCGCGACAATGGCGTGTCGCCGCCGAGGAGTCCGCCGTGTCCGCCTTCCTTCGCTCGCTGGGTGTCCGGCATCCGCTGATCCAGGCGCCGATGTCCGGCTCCAACACGCCTGCGCTGGTGTCCGCGGTGAGTGCCGCCGGCGCGCTGGGATCGCTCGGCGCGGGCTACCTCGAACCGCAGTCGTTGCTCGACCAGGCCGCGCAGATCCGCGCAGCCACCAACCAGCCGTTTGCCCTCAACCTTTTCGTGCTGCCTGACGATTTCGTCGTGGACGAGGCACAAGTGGACGCCATCCGCCGGCGGCTCGATGCGTTGATGGAAAGCGAGGGCCTGGCCGTGCGCACGGAGCGTCCGGCACGCTGGGCGCCGCGCTTCTCCGACCAGCTCGCCGCGCTGCGCGAGGCTCGCCCGGCGGTGGCGAGTTTCGCCTTCGACCTGCTTGACCACACGCAGGTGCGCGAACTGCAGGCGCGCGGCATCCGCGTGGTCGGCACCGCCACCAGCGTGGCCGAGGCACGCGCCTGGGCCGCGCGCGGCGCCGATGCGGTAAGCGTGCAGGGTGCCGAGGCCGGCGGCCATCGGGGCACCTTCCTGCATGCGCCGGAGGAGGCGATGGTCGGCCTGTTCGCATTGGTGCCGCTCGCCGTGGCGGCGGTGGACGTCCCGGTGATCGCCGCCGGCGGCATCATGGATGGACGCGGCATGGTCGCCGCCGAAGTGCTGGGCGCCGACGCCAGCCAACTCGGCACCGCCTTCCTCGCCTGCCCGGAGTCGGCCGCCGCCGAGGCCTGGAAGCGCGACCTGCTGCAGGCGCAGGACCATCGCGTCGGCACGATCTACAGCTTCTCCGGCCGTGCCGCGCGAGGCCTGCGCAACCGCTTCGTGGAGGCCATGCAGCCGTTCGCCGGCGAGCTGCCGCCGTATCCCGTCCTCAACGCGCTGACCGCGCCCCTGCGGCGGGCTGCCGCCGCGGCCGGGCGCGGCGACCTGCTTTCCGAATGGTGCGGCCAGGCGGCCGCGCTCGTGCGCCCGATGCCCGCCGCCGAGCTGGTCCGCGTGCTGATGGAAGAGTACGCCGCCGCCCGCTGCACGGCCGCTTGACGTGCCATTGAGCGCCGCCGGGTATACTTGCCTTGCGCCATTCCGCGCCCCACGCACGCCCCGAGGCACCCGAACTTGAGCAAGTCTTCCCGCAGCCAGCCGTCCGTCGCCGCCACGAAAGCGGCCGATGCCACCAACCTGCGCACGCACGTGATCGATGCGCTGGAAGAGCTCAAGGCCAAGGACATCCGCGAGATCGACGTCCGCGGCAAAACCTCCATCGCCGACCTGCTGGTAATCGCCTCGGGCACCTCGGCGCGTCACGTCAAATCGATTGCCGACGAAGTGGTCAAGTTCGCCAAGAAGGCGGGGGTGATGCCGCTGGGCGTCGAGGGCGAGCAGGAGGCCGAATGGGTGCTGGTCGACCTGGGCGACGTGATCGTGCACGTCATGCTGCCGCGCATCCGCGAGTTCTACGGCCTGGAGCGGTTGTGGACGGTCGGCGACCGCGAGCCGGGGATGGATGCGGCCAGCGTCGGCTGACGCGTTGGCTCGCTCTGCCCTGTGGAGAGGGGCTGCTCTTGCGATTCACTTGCTGCGAAACGCGTGCCGTTCTTCAGGGTGTCCTTCCGATGACCATTCCAGCGAGCCCCGGCCCCTCACCTCGATCCTCTCTCCCATTTCTGGCCAAGAATGGGGCAGAGGAGGCGAACGTGGCGCCGCGCGCCGCTTCGTTCAATTGAAGCGGGCATGCGGGCCCGCTTGCTTGCCATCGGCGAACGCATGCCCGGCTGGGTAGCCGAGGGATTCGCCGAATACCGCAAACGCCTCTCGCACGATCTCCCGCTGGAACTGGTCGAGCTCAAGCCCGGCGTCCGCGGCAAAGGCCGCGACGACGCCCGCGCCATGCACGACGAAGGCCAGGCGATTCTCGCGGCGCTGCCTCGCGACACGCACGTGATCGCCCTCGATGGCCGCGGCAAGACCTGGTCCAGCGAGGAGCTGGCGGCCCAGCTGGCGAACTGGCGCATGGCCGGGCGCGACCTGGCGTTCCTGATCGGCGGCCCGGACGGCCACGCGCCCGAAGTGCTGGCGCGCGCCGACCAGCGCTGGTCGCTCGGCCCCCTCACGCTGCCGCACATGCTGGTGCGGCTGGTGCTGGCCGAACAGCTCTACCGCGCCAGCACGCTGCTGGCCGGTCATCCCTACCATCGGGCCTGAACGCCGCTATGTGGCACCGGCCAGTTGCGGCACCTCGGGATGCGCGTGCAGCGGCAGGTGCCTGGCACCCGTGGCAAGCAGCGCCGGGCAAGCGGCGCTGAGGGAATCGCGAGAGGCGTCGATGACGACCAGGATGCGGCCTTCGTCGATCTCGCGCTTGAATTTGCGGTGGACCACGTCGGGCACGTCGGTGCCCACCAGCGCGCCCGTCCAACAGCCGACCGCCGCGCCCGCCAGTGCGATCGCGGCGGCCCCGGCCAGGGTCACGCCCAGCGGGGGCACCGCGATCGCGACCAGGCCCAGCAGCACGCCCGTGCCGCCGCCGCAGACGGCACCGCGGGCAGCCGCTGGATAGAAGTCGGTGCGACCAGTCATCAGGTGGTCGCGAATCTGTTGCAGTTCGATGTCCTCGCGGGCGATCAGCGAGATATCGTCGTCGGGAATGCCGGCCTGGCGCGCGGCGCTCATCAGGGCACGCGCGGTGGTGAGGTCGGGAGTGCTGAATACGCAGCGGGTCTTCATGGCGCTTCCCCGGTAGAAGGCCCCGGTCGGTATGGCCGGCGGCCATGCCGTATGTTTCGCGCGCGCCGGTGATGGTTGCGTGGGTCGCGTGTCATGCAGGGCCGCCCGCGGCCCTGGCCGGGCGCGGGCGACGGGTTGGGGCCTTCAGTCGTCCAGGTCCTCGATCTCGTCCTGGGCCTGGCCCACGTTCTTCTGCACCTTGCCGGCGTTCTTTTCGACGTTGCCGGCCACTTCCTTGGAGGTGTTGCCGGTCAGCTTGCCTACGCCTTCCTTCACGGCGCCCTTGACCTGGTGCTCGGTGCCTTCGATGCGGTTGTCGTTCATGGGTGTCTCCTCCTCGCCTGCCGGGTGCAGGCAGGTCCTGTATAGGCTGGGACGTGTTCAGCACGGGTGAGGGCGGTGCAAGCATTTCGCAGCCGTTGCCTGCCTGCCGGCCAGGCAGGCACACGCGCGGTGCAGCTGAAAATCTTGCGTGGCCTTTTCCCGCACTGACGACATGGACGCGGTTAGCTTCCCGCACATCGTGTGCGCGCACCGGAGGACGACCATGCTTGCCACCACTTATCGCCGGCCCTACCGGGTGCGCGCCGCCCACGTACCCGAGCCGGCGATCGAACATCCGGACGACGCCATCGTGCGGGTGACGCGCGCCTGCATCTGCGGCTCGGACCTGCACCTCTACCACGGTCTGGTGCCGGACACGCGGGTCGGCTCGATCTTCGGCCACGAGTTCACCGGCGTGGTCGAGGAGGTCGGCCCGAACGTGCGCAACCTGAAGGTCGGCGACCACGTGCTGGTGCCGTTCAACGTGTTCTGCGGCACCTGCGCCTCGTGCTCGCACGAGCTCTACGGCAACTGCGAGAACGTCAACCCTGAAGCCACCTCGATCGGCGGCGCCTACGGCTACTCGCACAGCGCCGGCGGCTACAACGGAGGCCAGGCCGAGTACGTGCGCGTGCCCTTCGCCGACATCGGTCCCACCGTGATCCCGCCGGACATCCATGTCGAGGACGCGGTGCTGCTCACCGACGTGGTGCCCACCGGCTACCAGGCCGCCGAGATGGGCGACATCCACGAGAACGATACCGTGGTGGTGTTCGGCGCCGGTCCGATCGGACTGATGGCCGCGCGCTGCGCCTGGCTGATGGGTGCGGGCAGGGTGATCGTGGTCGACCAGGTCGACTATCGCCTGGACTTCGCGCGGCGCTTTGCCCAGGCCGAGACGGTCGACTTCCGCGAAGTGGAAGACATGGCCCTGCACATCAAGAAGATGACCGATTGGCAGGGTGCCGATGTCTGCATCGATGCAGTCGGCTGCGAGGCCGACGGCAACTTCATGCAGACGCTCACCGGCGTGAAGCTCAAGCTGCAGGCCGGCGCTGCCACGGCGCTGCATTGGGCGATCAACTCGGTGCGCCGCGGCGGCAACGTTTCGATCGTGGGCGTCTACGGACCCACCTTTAACGCCGTGCCGATCGGCAGCGCGATGAACAAGGGCCTGACGCTGCGCATGAACCAGGCCAGCGTGAAGCGCCACCTGCCGCACCTGATCGAACACATCCGCGCCGGCCGGCTCAAGCCGCGCGAGCTGATCACCCACCGCGTCCCGCTGGAGGAGGTCGACGAGGCCTACCACCGCTTCTCGGCCAAGCAGGACGGCTGCATCAAGACCGTGCTGATCCCGCCGCGCGCCGGCCGCATCGACACGCCCACGCCGGTCGGCCGCCCGGCATCCAGCAACCTGCATTGAAGGCCAGACCCATGAACCAGGCGACCGACCACTCGCACATTCCCGACTGGGGCGTAGACCTCGACCCCGCCAGGCGTCCGGCCGTGCCGATGGAACGCACGCCACCGCGGCTGGAGGGTGTGCACTGGGACCGCCCCGCGCAGCAGCCGCATACGGTGGAAGTGCTGCACTCCATCGAGCGGCCCGGCATCACGCCGGTCTTCGGCACCAGCGTGCCACCCAGCGGCCTGAGCGGCTGGATCCGCCGGCGCGCGTTCCGGCGCAGCGAGAGCGACCTGCGCCACTGGATGCTCCTGCTGCTGGCCGACCGCGTGAACGTGGCCGAGGGGCTGGTGGAAGACGTGCAGCGCTCGCCCCGTGCTCGCGCGGCCGCGTTCGGAGTGGCGGGCGCGGCACTGGCGGTGTGGATGCTGCGGCGCCGTCGCCGGGCCTGATGCGGCACGCCCTCAAGCGGCGCGGTCCGTCGCGGGCCCGTCGTCGTTCTTCAACACCCCGCGGAGGTTGGAGATGAACAGCCCGGCCTGCAGACCGATCAGCGCCCAGGCGTGGTCATGCCAACCCCAGGCCACCCACAACACGTTGCTGAGCACGAAGCACCAGAAGCCCCAGGTGCGCCTGCGCCGGGAGAGCGAACCCACCAGCCAGGCGGCGACCAGGGTGATCGCCATGGCCGGCCACTGCAGGGCGTCGATCAGCCCGCTCACCGGGTCTCATTCCCGCCGTGGCCAGACGAGCAGGCGCTGCGCAGGTAGGAGCAGGTGTCGCCGCTCAGGCCGGCGAACCCGGATTGCGCATGAAGGCCATCGCCGCGGTCTTGACCTTGGCGTAGCTGGTAATGGCGTCGGCTCCCGAGGAATCCTTCCAACTGGCGTACTTGCGGTCGAAGTCGGCCAGCTCCTCGGCGCTGAACAGCTGCCGCGCGGCATCGAACATCTTGGTTTCTTCCTCGTGCGCGTGGTGCTTGACCAGCTCGCCGCAGACCTGCACGGAGCCGGCGAACTGCCGCGAATCCACGTCGGCGGCGTGAATGTCCGGAAGCACTGCCAGCTCGACTGCGCGATGTTCCTGGATCGCCTCGGCATAGATCAGCTTCTGGTCGTGGTTCGCGCGATCCTCGAAGGCCGGGTAGAAGACCGTCTCTTCCCATTTCGCGTGCGGAATCAGCACGGCCTCGATCCGCTTGAGCAGGTCGTGGCGCGCGTCGGTTTCGGGATCAGCGGTCTTGTTGATCTGCGCGAACAGTTCGCGCAGGCGGTCGTGTTCGCTCTCGAGCGTGTCGAGGATGTTGGGCATGGTCGGAGCTCCGGATTACGAGGGCCGATTGCATAGCCTGGCGCGTCTGGCGGCCGTGAATCGATCTCGAAGGTGGTGGCTGCCGGGGCGGTGGCTTTCCGCCGCGGCATTGGCCATTATGGGCAGGCGGTTGCCAGGGGGGCGCCGTAAGGGGTAGCTGGACAGGGTATCTCGGGCCATCGGCGGCCCATCGGGGGAAGTATGGATGCGATCGAATTTCTTGAGCGCGTGGGCTCGGACGCCAGCGTTTTCCACGGCGCCGAAGACGCGCTGCAAGCAGCTGGCGCGAACCTGGTTCCCGGCCTGGCGTCCGCTTTGGCCGCCCGCGATGTCGAGGCGGTGCAGCGCCTGCTTGGACGGGCCCTGCTGATCTGCGTGCAGATCCCGGGCGAGGAAGAAGAGGCACCCGATGAGGACGAGGGCGACGCCGACGAGCGCCAGCCCGAACTGCAACGCTGACGACCGGCACCGTCGGTCGGCACCGCTCGCTACCACGTCCATGCACACGAGGCCCTTCCTCCTGGCGATGGGTGGCCTGCTGCTTTCGGCCGCTCTGGCAGGTCCCGTGCGTGCCCAGCCGCCAGCCGCGGCACACGATCCGGAGGCGCTGCTCGAGCTGGCCGACGGCATCAAGACCACCGACAACGCGCGCTTCGTCCGCCTGCTCGACCAGCTCGACCAGGGTGCCTCCCGTTTGCCGACCGAGCAGCTGTGGTACCTGCGTTACCTGCAGGCCTGGGAAGCCGCCTGGATCGGCGACTATCCCAAGGCAACCACCCTGGCGATGGCCGTTGCCGACCAGGCCGGCGACATCACGCTGCGTGCCCGGGCGGGTGCCACCTCGGTCAACATGTTGGGACTGGGACACCGCTACACCGAAGCGTTCGTCCGCCTCGACCAGTTGCTCAGGCTGCTGCCCGGGGTGACCGACCGGCAGGCGCGATACCAGGTCGAATCGGAGGCGGCACAGCTGTATGGCGGCACGGGCCAGTACGACCTCGCCGCCGACTACGCCAACCGCATGACCAAGGAATTGTCCTCCGCGGCTGCGCAGTGCAAAGCGAACTATTTCGTGCTCCACGCGGCTTACCACCTGGGCAAGCTGGCGGCGCCGGAGCAGGATTTCCGTGCCGGCATCGAACGGTGCACGAAGACGGGCGAAAGGCTGTTCGCCAACGTGATCCGTGGCGACCTGGCCGAGTACTACCTGAGCCAGGGGCGCGCCGGGGACACGATCCGGCTGCTGGAAGCCAACTACCAGGGCGTCAAGCTCGACCGCTACCGTGATCTGATCTCCCAGTTCGACGCCCAGCTGGCGCAGGCCTACGACCTCGCCGGGAACACCGGCCGGGCCAGGCAGTACGCTCTGGCGGCGCTGGAGTCGAGCATCAGCGGCGAGTACACCAGGCCGCTGGTGGACGCCTACCGGCTGTTGTACCGGATCGAGCAGAAGGCCGGCCACTACCAGGCTGCACTGGCATTCCTGGAGAAATACATGGCGGCCGACAAGGCCTATCTGGACGACGTCAGCGCCAAGGCGCTCGCCTACCAGATGGTCAAGCAAGAGGTGCGGGCGAAGAAGGCCGACTTCGACGCGCTGGCACGCAAGAACCAGATCCTCCAGTTGCAACAGGCGCTGGATCGCAAGGCCGTGGAGGCCAGCCGGCTGTACATCGCCGTGCTCGCGCTCGGGCTGCTGGTGATCGGGCTGTGGCTGCTGCGTCTGAAGCGCTCGCAACTGCAGTTCATGCGCATGGCCCAATGCGACAGCCTGACCGGCATCTACAACCGCAAGCACTTCATGAGCGAGGCCGAGCACGCGCTGTACCACGCAGCGCGATCCGCGCGCAGTGGTTGCCTGCTGTTGATCGACCTGGACCATTTCAAGCTGACCAACGACACCTACGGCCATGCCATGGGCGACCAGGTGCTGCGGCGCGCGGTGATGGCATGCCAGGAATTCGTCCGCCCCAGCGACGTGTTCGGCCGCCTCGGCGGCGAGGAGTTCGGTGTGTTGTTGCCCGATTGCGGGCTGGACAGCGGCATCGAGCGCGCCGAGTCGATCCGGCGTGCGATCGCCGCGCTGAGCGAACGGGAAGATCCCGGCATCCCGGTGTCGGCCAGCTTCGGCGTGGCGTGGACGGACGAGTCCGGCTATGACCTGCGCCAGCTGCTGATGGATGCCGACCACGCGCTCTATCGCGCCAAGCGGGCCGGCCGCAACTGCGTGGTGGCCGGCAAGCAGGGTGAAGGGGTCGTGGTCGCCTGACCTCAGCCGGGCGGGGAGGTGGAGCGGGCAAGTGCGTGCCATTGCTGCAGCCGTGACTGCATGCGACGCACGTGGCTGCCGGGCCAGTAGAGGCGGCCGCACAGGGGACAGGCACGGAACGGTCCCGGCAGGCCACGGGCGCGAGGTGGCACGCGTTGGCGTTCCTGCTCGGTGGCCTCGTGCAGGGGCGTGTTGTCGAGCAGGCAGCGGCTGAACGGAGCGCGCGTCCAGTCGATGCCGAGCGCCGCGGTCAGCTCCACCGCCTGAGCATCGAGCCTGTCTGCGGCCAGCAGCCTCGCGTGGACGCACACACCGGCGTGCGCAGCCAGGTGACGGTCGCGCGTGAGCACGATTCGCGATTGCGCACGACAGGTATCCAGCACTGCCCGGTCCGTCGCGCTGGCCGGTGCCAGTGACGTGTCGTAGCCCGCCGCGCGCAGCCATCGGGCGAGACTGGCCAGCATGGCATCGCAGAACAGCAGCGGCATTTGCGTCGTGGCAGGCATGGGTGCCATTCAAACCGCGTTCCGGCCCAGGCCACGTGATCCGGCAGGGCCACCTTGCCCGGGCTTGCGTGACCGGCGAAGTGCGGGCGAAAGAGGCCGCCTCGCGACCGGGCCGACGCTCCAAAGCGCCGTGCCCGCTCACCATCCTCGCGCCAGGCCTTCCTCCAGCCGATCAAGCCACTGCGCCTGGCTTGCCAGGATCTTTGCCCGTGCCTGCGCCGGCGCGAACCATGCTACCCGGTCGATCTCGGGGAAGGATGCGCGGCGCCCGCTGTGCGGCGGCCACTCCAGTTCGAAGGTGTTGCTGCGCAGTGCGACCGGATCGAAATCGCCTTCCATCGCAAACGCCTCGACCCATTTGCCTCCACGCTGGCGCAGGCGCCCGAGCGGGTGCACCGGGCCTGGCGCTGGTGCGCCGAGTTCTTCCTCGAACTCGCGCCGCGCTGCCGTCTCGGCCTCCTCGCCGGGCAGCAGTTCGCCCTTGGGCAGCATCCATGCGCCCTCGTCGCGACGGCGCCAGAACGGCCCGCCCGGATGGGCGAGCAGTACCTGCAGGCCGGTGGCATGCAGGCGATACATCAGGATGCCGGCGCTGGTGATCGGCACGTCTCCTCCGCTGGCACCGAGCCTGCGTTCACTCCGCTCACGGTAGCATCGGTCTCCCGACGATTTCCGGAGACTGCCATGGCCATCGGTTGGGCCGGCGACGGCGCCGTACAGGACCAGATCGACGCGACCGTGAAGGACGCCATCAAGCGCGCGCGCAGCAAGCTGCCGCAGGGGCCGAGCCTGAGCCACTGCGAAGAGTGCGATGCACCGATTCCCGAGGCGCGCCGCAAGGCCGTGCCTGGCGTACGCCTGTGCGTGGCCTGCCAGGAGGCGCAGGACAAGGAGCAGCGCGCAATCAGCGGCTACAACCGCCGCGGCAGCAAGGACAGCCAGCTGCGCTAGGAGTGGCCACCGCTCAGCCCCCCAGCTTGCTGAGCACGAACGCCGCCAGGAAACCGACCACCGTGATCAACCCGGCCAGGTCGTGCGCGTGCTCGAAGGCCTCCGGCATCATCGTGTCCGCCAGCATCGCCAGGATCGCACCCGCCGCCACCGCCGTGGCCGCCGCCACCACCTCCGCCGAGAAATGCTGGAACACGGCGTAGCCGACCAGCGAGGCGATGCCCGAGATCACCGCGATGCCCACCCACACGCCGGCCACATAGGCGATCGAGCGCCCCGCGTGGCGCATGCCGGCAGTGCTGGACAATCCCTCGGGAATGTTGGACAGGAAGATCGCTGCCACCGCCACCAGGCTCACCGCACCGCCCTTGAGCATGCTCAGGCCGATCACGATCGATTCGGGAATGCCATCCAGCAACGAGCCGGCGGCGATCGCCAGGCCACTGCCGCCCTGCTGGCTCTCGGACGGCTGCTGGTGGCCCGAGCGCTTGCGGTGCTTGGCGCCGTTGCGCGACAGGTACCCGTTGACCGCCGAATAGATCGCCGCTACGCCCAGGAAGCCGATCGCGGTGGAGTCGAAGCCGCCGCGGCGGTAGGCCTGGTCCATGAGTTCGAACGACAGCGCGGAAATCAGCACGCCGCTGCCGAGGGCGATGATGTTGGCGATCACCCGCTGGGGTACGCGGGCGAAATAGCCCACGGCAGCACCGATCAGCAGCGCCGCGCCCGGCACGAAGCCCCACGCCGCTTGCAGCCACAGTAGAACCATCTGCCGCTCCTCGTCGGAGCCGCGGCAGGGTCGCAAACGCGATGTGCTTGCCTCGTCGTCCGGCGGCCCCATAACGGGATTTTCCCTTGCAAGGACATCGGCGATGGACAGTTCCCCCCATGCAGCTTCCTCCGGCCAGTTCATGGTCGGCGGCGACATTCCCGTGCACCGCCTGGGCTTCGGCGCCATGCGCATCACCGGCAAGGGCATCTGGGGCGAGCCGGCCGATCCACAGGGCGCCCGCGCGACGCTGCGGGCCCTGCCGGAGCTGGGCGTGAACCTCATCGACACCGCCGACAGCTACGGTCCGGAGGTGAGCGAAGACCTCATCCGCGAGGTCCTGCATCCCTACCGGGGCATGCTGATCGCCACCAAGGGTGGCCTGACCCGTCACGGACCGGACGTCTGGGCGCCGCTCGGCCGGCCGGAGTACTTGCGCCAGTGCGTGCTGATGAGCCTGCGCCGGCTGGGCGTGGAGCGCATCGATCTGTGGCAACTGCACCGCATCGACGCGAAGGTGCCGCGCGAGGAGCAGCTCGAGGTCATCGCGGCCATGCGCAAGGAAGGCTTGATCCGCCACGTGGGCCTGAGCGAAGTGGGCGTGGAGGAGATCGAGGCCGCGCGCAAGCACTTCCCGGTCGCCACCGTGCAGAACCTCTACAACCTCGCCGACCGCAAGAGCGAGGCGGTGCTGGAGTATTGCCAGGCGCAGGGCATCGGCTTCATCCCGTGGTATCCGTTGGCGGCGGGCGACCTGGCCGCGCCCGGCTCGGTGCTTAGCCGCATCGCCCAGCGACTCGGCGCCAGCAACGGCCAGGTCGCGCTGGCCTGGCTGCTCAAGCGTTCGCCGGTGATGCTGCCGATTCCCGGCACCTCGCGGGTGGAGCACCTGCGCGAGAACGTGGGCGCCGCGCAACTGGAGTTGTCCGATGAGGATTACCGCGCGCTGGAAGCCGCGGCGCGCTGATTTTCCGGAAAGGAGCAGCCAGTCGTTTGCGGCCGCTCGATGCCTTTCGGGTCGCGAAGGGCGGCTCTTATCCACCGGCGCCCACAGCTTATCCACAGACTTATTGTCTCGTCGGCTGAGAGGGCGCCGCGTATCCTCTGCCTTCATGCCAGCCGCCATCGGCGGCACGGCAGCCTGCGAGGAAAACCAGCCCATGTCCTTTGTTCCCGAGCGCAAGAGCGGCCAAGGCTCCGCCGTCGAGGCGCTGCGCGTGCCGCCGCATTCGATCGATGCCGAACAGGCCGTGCTGGGCGGGCTGATGCTCGCCCCCGACGCGCTGGACAAGGTCGCCGACAAGCTGGGCGAGGGCGACTTCTACCGCAAGGACCATCGCCTGATCTGGCGCGCGATCACGGAGCTTGCCAACAAGGGCATGCCCTGCGACGCGGTGACCCTGGGCGACTGGTTCGAAGCCAACGGCCTGGCCGAGATGGTCGGCGGCGCCAGCTACCTGATCGAACTGGCCAATGCCACGCCGAGTGCGGCCAACATCGGCGCCTACGCCGACATCGTGCGCGAGAAATCGGTCCTGCGGCAGCTGATCGACGCGGGCACCGGCATCACCGAGGACGGCTACCGGCCCGAAGGCAAGAGCGTGCAGGAGGTGCTGGAGAACGCCGAGCAGGCGGTCTTCAAGATCGCCGAGTCGGGCGCGCGCGGCAAGAAGGACTCGGTGTCGATGCGCGAGGCGGTCAAGGACGCCTTCCGCCTGCTCACCGAGCGCTACGAGAACCGCGGCCAGCTCACCGGCATCTCCACCGGCTTCAACGACCTGGACGAACTGACCTCCGGCCTGCAGCCGTCGGACCTCATCATCGTCGCGGCGCGCCCCTCGATGGGCAAGACCGCGTTCTCGGTGAATATCGCCGAGGCCGCCGCGCTGCGCGCGAAAAAGCCGGTGGTGATCTTCTCGATGGAAATGTCCTCCTCGCAGCTGGCGTTGCGCCTGATCTCCTCGATCGGCCGCATCCACGCCCAGCACCTGCGCAATGGCGACCTTTCAGAGGAGGACTGGCCGCGCGTGACCAACGCCATCGCGATCCTCTCCGAGGCCAAGATCTTCATCGACGATACGCCCGGACTCTCGCCGGTCGAATTGCGCTCGCGCTCGCGCCGACTGCACCGCGAGCACGGCGGACTGGGGCTGATCGTGATCGACTACCTGCAGCTGATGCAGGTGCCCGGGAACAAGGAGAACCGCGCCACCGAGATTTCAGAAATCTCGCGTTCACTCAAGGGCCTGGCCAAGGAGCTGAACGTGCCGGTGATCGCCCTGTCGCAGTTGAACCGCTCGCTGGAACAGCGCGCCGACAAGCGCCCGATGATGTCCGACCTGCGCGAGTCGGGCGCCATCGAGCAGGACGCCGACGTGATCATGTTCATCTACCGCGACGAGTACTACAACAAGGAATCGCCGGACAAAGGCCTGGCCGAGATCATCATCGGCAAGCAGCGAAACGGCCCCACCGACACGGTCAAGCTGGCCTTCCTCGGCCACTACACCAAGTTCGAGAACTACGCGCCGGACTCGTTCGTGGGATCGTTCGATTGAGGAAGGTCGCCCCGGAGCGGCGATCCGGAAGGATGCAACCTGGGCCAGTCCGCCGGCCACGACCCAAGGCGGGCGAGCGTGTGCCCTCGTGCCCTAGCGTGTCCGCCAGCGGCGTGCTCCGGCGCCCCCGTTTCCCTCGTTACCGCACCGAGCCATGAGCCGCACGACCACCGCGACGATCCACCTCGGCGCATTGCGCCACAACCTTGCCCGCATCAAGGCGATGGCTGCGCCCGCGCGCGTGATGGCAGTGGTCAAGGCGGACGCCTACGGCCATGGCCTCGAGCGCGTCGCGCGCGCGCTGGACGCGGATGCGGAGTGCTTCGCCGTGGCTGCGCTCGGCGACGGCCTGCGCCTGCGCGCCGCCGGTCATCGCCAGCGTATCGTGGTGCTGTCCGGGCCCGATCAGCCGGGCGACATCGCCGAAATGCAGCGGTTGCAGCTCGATGCAGCCATCCACCACGAGGCGCAATTGCACTGGCTGGCTGAGGCCGCACCGGGACGCGGTCGCCTGCGCGTGTGGCTGAAGATCGACAGCGGCATGCACCGCCTCGGCTTCGCTCCCGAACGCGTCGCCGACGTGCACGCGCGCCTGGCGGCGATGCCCGGCCTCGATCCGGAGATCGGCCTGCTCAGCCATTTTTCCGATTCCGAAGTGTTCGCGGGCGAGCAGACGCGCACGCAGATCGCCCGCTTCGACGAGGCTACACGCGGCCTGCCGGGCCCGCGTTCGCTGTCCAATTCGGCCGCGGTGCTCGGCTGGCCGGAGGCGCGCGTGGATTGGGTGCGCACCGGCGGCCTGCTGTACGGCCTCTCGGTGGTCGACGGCAAGAGCGGCGCGGACTTCGGCTTCCGCCCGGCGATGACTCTCGCCACGCGGCTGATTGCCATCAACCGCACGGCCAAGGGCGAGCGCATCGGCTACAACGGCATCTGGACCTGCCCGGAAGACATGGCCATAGGCGTCGCCGCCGTCGGCTACGGCGACGGCTACCCGCGCAGCGCCGCCGGCGGCACGCCGGTGCTGGTCGGCGACATGAGCGTGCCGTTGATCGGCCGCGTCTCGATGGACCTCATCACGCTGGATCTGCGCAAGGCGCCACAGGCCAAGGTCGGCGACCGCGTCACCCTGTGGGGTGAGCGCCTGCCGGCGGAAACCGTCGCCCGCCACGCCGGCACCATCAGCTACGACCTCACTTGCGGCATGACGCGGCGCGTGCTGTTCGTCGAAGACGAAAGCTGACGAGCGTTTCGGTCCGTGCTGTCTCGCCCGATGCGAAAGCAGCGGGCTAAGCTCGCCCCATTACTTCTCGCCCTTGCTTAGGGACAACCTCAATGGCCAAAGCCAAGACCGCCTACGTCTGCACCGATTGCGGCGCCGAGCACTCCAAATGGCAGGGACAGTGTGTCGAGTGCGGCGTGTGGAACACGCTGAGCGAAGTGGTGCTGGCACCGGCGTCCTCGACCAAGGCCTCGGTCGGCGCGCAGCGCTCCAGCTACGCCGGCAACGCGGCCGGTGCGGCCAGGGTCACGCCATTGACGGCCGTCGCGCTGACCACCGAGGCGCGCACGCACACCGGCATCGGCGAACTCGATCGCGTGCTCGGTGGCGGATTGGTGCAGGGTTCGGTGGTGCTGATCGGCGGCGATCCGGGCATCGGCAAGTCCACGCTGCTGCTGCAGATGCTTGGCACGCTGGGCGCGCACCTGGCGAGCGTCTACGTCACCGGCGAGGAATCGCTCTCGCAGGTGGCCGCCCGCGCGCAGCGCCTGGGGCTGCCGCTGGAGCCGCTGCAGGCGCTCGCCGAGACCTGCATCGAGCGCATCCTCGAGCAGGCCATCGCCACGCGCCCGCACGTGCTGGTGATCGACTCGATCCAGACCATCTGGACCGAGCTGCTCACCGCAGCCCCCGGTTCGGTCAGCCAGGTGCGCGAGTCGGCGGCCAAGTTGACGCGGTTCGCCAAGGAAACCGGCACCTCCGTGTTCCTGGTCGGTCACGTCACCAAGGAAGGCGGCATCGCCGGCCCGCGCGTGCTCGAGCACATGGTCGATGCGGTGCTGTACTTCGAGGGCGAGTCGGGCAGCCGTTTCCGGGTACTGCGCGCGTTCAAGAACCGCTTCGGCGCGGTCAACGAGCTGGGCGTGTTCGCGATGTCCGACAAGGGCCTGCGCGAGGTGCCCAATCCGTCGGCGATCTTCCTCTCCGCGCATTCGGGGCCGACCTCCGGCAGCGCGGTGATGGTCACCCGCGAAGGCACCCGCCCGCTGCTGGTCGAGGTGCAGGCGCTGGTCGACCAGAGTTCGCTCGGCAACCCGCGCCGTGTCGCGCTGGGCCTGGAGCAGAATCGCCTGGCGATGTTGCTGGCGGTGCTGCACCGGCACGGCGGCGTGGCGGCCTACGACCAGGACGTGTTCGTCAACGTGGTCGGCGGCATCCGCGTGCAGGAGACCGCCGCCGACCTGCCGGTGCTGCTGGCGGTGCTGTCCTCGCTGCGCGACCGTCCGCTGCCGGACAAGACCATTGCCTTCGGCGAAGTCGGTCTGTCCGGCGAGATTCGCCCGGTCCCCAATGGCGAGGAGCGCCTGAAGGAGGCCGCCACCCACGGCTTCCGCCGTGGCATCGTGCCCAAGGCGAACGCGCCGAAGAAAGGCAAGGTCGGCGAGATGGAAGTGATCGGCGTGGAGCGCCTTTCCCAGGCCATCGACGCCTGCCGCGACGCCTGAGGCCCAATCGATCGGTTCTCTTTTCCCTGAGAGCGCTGCGTCTTGGCTCGGAAAGACTACAGGCAGCCGAGCGCGTGCATCCGGGCGCGAGGGCGGTGGGACACGGGAGGTCCATGTGGTAAATCCGACCTCGCCTACGACTTAGCGGCGAGGGCGGGCAGGACTGGCCGACCCGCCGCTTGCGCTACAGCGGCGGCAGCGGCCGGTGCAGGATCAGCTCCAGGACGAACTTCGAACCGAAGAACGCGAGCACGAGCACGGCCATGCCGGTCAGCGTGAGGTTGACCGCGCGCCTCCCGCGCCAGCCGAAGCGCCAGCGTCCATAGAGCAACACGCCGAACACCAGCCAGGCGACGATCGACAACACCGTTTTGTGCACAAGATGCTGGCCAAACAGGTTGCCGACGAACAGGGTGCCGGTGACCAGGGTCAACGTGAGCAGAGCGAAGCCCGCGCCGATCATGCGGAACAACAAGGTCTCGGTGAGCGTCAGCGGCGGCAGCGCACGCAGCCAGGGGCCGAATTGCCGGTGGCGCAGGCCGCGCTCCTGTACCGCCAGGCCGAGCGCCAGCACCGCGGCGATCGACAGCAGGCTGAAGGCCACCAGCGCCACCGTGACGTGCAGCTTGATCTGCCATCCCATCGCCACCGGGACCGTCGGCGGTGCCAGGAAGCTGTCGACCGCCAGCAGCACGGCCGCCAGTGGGAACACCACCACGCCCAGCGCCGCCACCGGCCGGCTCAGGTTGACGAAGAGGGTCAGTGCCGAGACCACGCAGGCAACCAGCGAAAGCGCAGCAAAGAAGTGCAGGTCCAGTGCGCCGCGGTGCATGCCCAGCAGCACCGTGGCGTGCGCCAGTACCGCCAGCATCGCTATCGCCAGGGCCGGGCGCTGCCATGCCGGCGACGGCGTTGCCGTCCCTCGCCCGAACAGCGGCCAGGCGAGCAGGCCGGTGGCGAGCAGGTAGCAGGCAATGGCGATGATCGAGAAGGCAGGCAGCATGAGCGGGAAGTGTCGCACACGGCTTTCGCCGGGTGAACGAAGCGCCGGCGGGTGCCGCAGCCTGCAAACGCGCCGCAACCGCAAGTCGCCGGCGCAGGCAGTCCGGCGGAAAGGTGCGTTGCGGGACACGTTGGCGTCGCATTCGCTTTTGCGGACGCGGCGCGTTAAGGGCTGCCGGAAGGCCCCTCTGATATATTGGCCCGCTTGTTCCTGCCAACCGTAGCCAGCCCATGTTCGAGTCCTTGAGCCAGCGCCTCTCCACCACCGTCAACCGCCTGCGCGGGCGCGGGCGGCTGACCGAGGAAAATATCCGCGAGTCCCTGCGCGAGGTGCGCATCGCGCTGCTGGAGGCCGACGTCGCGCTGCCGGTGGTGCAGGCTCTGATCGAGCGGGTGAAGGTGCGGGCGGTCGGCCAGGAGGTGTTGAAGAGCCTTTCGCCCGGTCAGGCACTGGTGAAGGTGGTCAGCGACGAGCTGACCAAGGTGATGGGCACGGCCAACGCCGAACTCAGCCTCGCCCAGCAGCCGCCGGCGGTGGTGCTGATGGCCGGCTTGCAAGGCGCGGGCAAGACCACCACGGTGGCGAAGCTGGCCCGCTTCCTCACCGAGCGCAAGAAAAAGAAAGTCATGGTGGTCAGCTGCGACGTCTACCGTCCGGCCGCCATCGAGCAGTTGCGCACGCTGGCCGAGCAGGTCGGCGTGAAGTTCTTCCCGTCCGAAGCGGGCCAGGACCCGGTCGACATTGCGAAGGCGGCGATCGCCGCGGCCCGCCGCGAAGTGGTCGACGTGCTGCTGGTGGATACCGCCGGCCGCCTGCACATCGACGAAGCCATGATGGGCGAGATCAAGGCGCTGCATGCGGCTATCACGCCGGTCGAGACGCTGTTCGTGGTCGATTCGATGACTGGCCAGGACGCCGCCACCACCGCCAAGGCCTTCAGCGAGGCGCTGCCGCTGACCGGTGTGGTGCTGACCAAGACCGACGGCGATGCCCGCGGCGGCGCGGCGCTTTCGGTGCGCTACGTCACCGGGCGGCCGATCAAGTTCCTCGGTGCCGGCGAGAAGACCGACGCGCTGGAGCCCTTCCATCCTGACCGCGTGGCGCAGCGCATCCTCGGCATGGGCGACGTGCTGTCGCTGGTCGAGGAAGTCGAGCGCAAGGTCGACCAGGAGAAGGCTCAACAGCTTGCCCAGAAGGTGATGAAGGGCAAGCGCTTCGACCTGAACGACATGCGCGACCAGCTCGAGCAGATGAACAACATGGGCGGCCTGGCCGGCCTGATGGACAAGCTGCCTGGCGTGGCCAACCTGCCGGACAACGTCAAGTCCAAGGTCAACGACAACGAGATCAGGCGCATGGTCGCGATCATCGGCTCGATGACCAAGAAGGAGCGCCGCCATCCCGACCTGCTCAACGGCTCGCGCCGCGCGCGCGTGGCGCGTGGCTCGGGCACCCAGCCGGCCGACGTCAACCGTCTGCTCAAGCAGTACATGCAGATGGAGAAAATGATGTCCAAGCTCTCCAAGGGCGGCACCAAGGGCCTGCTGCGACAGATGCGCGGGGCCATGAAGGGCATGGGCGGGATGGGTGGGGGGTTTCCACCGATGCGTTGAGGCGTAAAGGGCACGCGCTGGGGCCCCGGCAAGAGCTGGCGTTCCCCCGGTAGCCCGCCAAGGGCTTCCCTTTTACCGAAATTCCACTAAAATGCCGCGTTTACCGCGCGCGGATCCCGTGCGTGTTGCCGGTGTCGCCGGCACCTCTGGAGCTTTTACTTATGGTCAAGATTCGTCTTTCGCGCGGTGGCGCCAAGGGCCGTCCGTTCTACCACGTCGTCGTGACCGACCAGCGCAACAAGCGTGATGGTCGCAGCATCGAGAACGTGGGCTTCTACAACCCGGTCGCGTCCGGCAAGGACAAGCGCCTCGAACTCAACGTCGAGCGCGTCAACGAGTGGGTGGGCAAGGGTGCCCAGCTGACCGACAAGGTCGCCGCCCTGCTCAAGGAAGCGGGCAAGCAGCAGGCTGCCGCCTAAGCATGGCCACAGCCGGTCGACGCGTCCTGGTCGGGCGCATCGTCGGGCTGTACGGTGTGCAGGGCGCGCTCAAGATTGAATCCTGGACCGAGCCCCGCACGCAGATCTTCAAGTACCAGCCCTGGCTGCTCGAAAAGGCGCCGGGCGAAGTGATGGAGGTCGCCGGGATCACCGGGCGTCCGCAGGGCAAGGGGCTCATCTGCCAACTGCCCGGCGTGGATGACCGCGATGCTGCCGCAGCGCTGGTGGGCAAGGACATTCACGTCGCCCGCGAGCTGCTGCCGTCGCCCGGCAAGGACGAGTATTACTGGGTCGACCTCGAAGGTCTGGAGGTCGTCACCACCGAAGGGGTGCCGCTGGGACGGGTAAGCCACCTGTTCGCCACCGGCGCCAACGACGTGGTGGTAGTGAGGGACGGCACGCGCGAGCGGCTGGTGCCCTTCGTCCAGGGGACTTACGTGCGTTCGGTGGATCTTTCCGGCGGACGCATGGTGGTGGACTGGGATCCGGAGTTCTAGGAATCGAGGATCCGATGCGCATCGATGTCGTCACGCTGTTTCCCGACTTCATGCGCCAGTGCGCCGCCGTCGGTGTGGTGGGACGCGCGCAACAGCGGCAGTTGCTGCAGGTGGAAACCTGGAACCCGCGCGACTACGCCACCGACAATTACCGCACCGTGGACGGCCGCACGTGCGGCGGCGGACCCGGGATGGTGATGCTGATCGAGCCCTTGCGGGCGGCCATGAAGGCCATGCGCGAGGCGGCGCCGGAACCGGCGCACGTGATTTATCTCAGTCCGCAGGGAGCGCGGCTGACGCAGGGCAGGGTGGAAGCGCTGGCCAAGATGCCGCGCCTCGCCTTGCTCTGCGGGCGTTACGAGGGTGTGGACGAACGCCTGCTGGCGCACGAGGTCGACGAGGAGCTCTCCATCGGCGATTATGTGCTGTCCGGGGGCGAGCTCGGCGCGGCGGTGGTCATCGACGCGGTGGGACGGTTGCAGGAGGGCGCGTTGAATGACGCGCAGTCCGCCGAGCAGGATTCGTTCTCGAACGGGCTGCTCGACTGTCCGCACTATGCGAAGCCGGTGCATGACGCACTGGGTGACGTGCCGGAGGTGCTGCTCTCCGGCGACCACGCGGCGATCCGCCGTTGGCGCCTGAAGCAGTCGCTGGGACGGACCTGGCTGCGACGGCCCGACCTTTTGGCGCAATGCGCGCTGGACAAGGAGTCCCGCGCATTGCTTGAAGAATTCCGCCGCGAGCATGCTCGACAAGAGCAGCAGCGGCACGACGAAGCGGCCGTCAAGCCGCAGTAATTGCAAATTCAATCAGGTGTTGCCATGAACAAGATCATCGAACAGTTCGAAGCCGAGCAGATCACCCGCCAGCTGCCGGAATTCGGCCCTGGCGACACCGTGGTGGTCAACGTCAAGGTGAAGGAAGGCAACCGCGAACGCGTGCAGGCCTTTGAGGGCATCGTCATCGCCAAGCGCAGCCGCGGCCTGCATTCGGCCTTCACCGTGCGCAAGATCTCGCACGGCACCGGCGTGGAGCGCGTGTTCCAGGCGCACAGCCCGGCGATCGATTCGGTGCAGGTCAAGCGCAAGGGCAAGGTGCGCGGCGCCAAGCTGTACTTCCTGCGTGGCCTGGAAGGCAAGGCTGCCCGCATCAAGGAAGACATCGCCGCCGTGTCGGCTGCCAAGGCGGCCGCCAAGGCCGCTGCCGCCGAGTAAGCGAAGGCAGCTGCGCACGTACGAAAAAGCCCCGCGGAGCGATCCGCGGGGCTTTTTTCGTTCTGGCCAGGAAGCTGGCTGCAGCCGGCTCTGCGGGCGGCCGGCTACAGCAATCGCTGCGGCTCCTGCAGGAAGTTGCCTTGCACGAAGTCCACGCCGCAGGCGAACAGCAGCGAAGTGCTGGTGGCATCCTCGACCCACTCGGCCACGGTGAGGCGCTTCATCTCGTGGGCCTGGGCGCAGATCTCGCCGATCTTCTTCTGGTTCTCGGGGTGCTGCGGCAACTGGTTCATGTAGGTGCGGTCGATCTTCAGGTAGTCCGCGTCGATGTGCGCCAGCAACTGGAATGAGTTGAGGCCTGAGCCGAACTGTTCCAGCGCGAAGCGCCCGCCCATCTTCTTCCAGCGCTGGATGAATTCCTGCGCCGGGCGCAGCAGCGTCACCACCTTGCTCTCGGTCATCTCCAGCACCAGCTGGCCCTGGCGCAGGGCGGCGCGCTTGAGGCGGTCTTCCAGCCAGGGCAGGAAGGCGGCGTCCTGCATCGAGTCGGCGGTGAGCTTGACGAAGAAGGTGGTCTGGATGCCCTGGCCATCGCGCGCCTTGAGCACTTCGATGGCGCGGTTGATCACCCAGCGGTCGATGGCCGGGGTGAGCTGGTGCTTCTCGGCTATGGGCATGAAGAAGCCGGGCAGCACCTCGCCCTGCGGGCCATTCATGCGCAGCAGCACTTCGGAGTATTCGCCTTCGGCGTCCTGCAGGCTGACCGTGTGCTGGTGGTAGAGCACGAAGTTGTTCTGCTCCAGCGCCTGCTTGAGCAGTTGCAGCCAGTAGCGCTCGCGCTCTTCCTCGGCTTTTTCACGCGCTGCGGGGTCGTGCAGTTCCATGCGCCCGCCGCCCTGGCTCTGCGCGTTGCGCAGGGCCTGGCTGGCCTGGTTGAGCAGCAGCTCGGCGTTGGCGTTCTTCTCGCCCAGCAGGCTGCCGCCAATGCTCGCGGCGACGGTGATCGAACGGGTGCCGGCGTCGAAGATCTCGCTCGCCACCGCCTGCAGCAGGCCGTTGATCCACTGCTTGATCCCCTCGTCGCTGCGCGTGTCGAGCATGACGCCGATGGTATGTTCGGCCAGCAGGCCGGCCATGTCGGTCTCGCCAAGGAGGGCGCTGACCCGTCCGGCGAAGGCGGCCAGCAGTTCGTCCGCCTGTCCCAGGCCGATGCCGGCGACGATCGTCTGCCAGTTGTCCGGCTCGATCAGCAGCAGGGTCTGGCCCTTCTTGCCCTTGGCCGCGGCGGCGACCGCCTCGTCGATGTATTCCAGCGTGCGGGCGCGGTTGAGCAGGCCGGTGACCGGATCGCGTTGCAGCTGTTCGATCAGTGCCTGGTCGACCTGCTGGCGGCGGAACACGATCTGCAGGCAGGGTTCGCCCTCGAAGGTCGCGCTGGCGAACTCCACGGTGGCCTTGAAGGTGCCACCGTCGGCGCGGCGCGCCTGCAGTTCCTGCTGGCTGGGTGCCTTCTCCTTGCGCGAATGGGCGCGCAACAGGTTCTTGAAGGTTTCGGCATCGGCGGTGCCGATCATGTCCAGGACCGGCAGGCCAAGCAGGTCTTCGAAATCGTCGTAGCCGAAGGTTTCCAGGTAGGCGCGGTTGGCGCGCACGTGCATGCCTTCGTGCACGTAGGCGATGGCGTCGGTGGAGGAGTCGAGCAGGGCATCGCAACGGCGCTCGGATTCACGCAGTGCAGCCTCCAGCAGGCGCACCTGGCGGCGCGTATGCAGTGCGTCGAACTCGCGCTGCAGCACCGCAATCAACTGCTTCGGCTGGGTGCGCAGCGCCGTGCCACGCACGCCGCCGACGAACATTTCCGCCACGCTCTGGGTATCGAGCTGGTTCACCAGCGCCACCAGCGCCACGTCGCGCCCGTGCGCATCCAGCAGGTGGACCACTTCGCGCAGTTCCAGGCCAGCAGCCGGGTCGAACAGGACGACGTCCGGTTCCAGCTCGTCCAGTGCCGCCTGCATCTGGTCGGCCTGGGTCGCCCGCGCCGGGCGGACGGCGATGCCTGCATTGCGCAACAGGCTGATGATCTGCTCGGCGTCCTCGACGGATTTCTCGACGAAGAGGATCTTGATGACGGAATCTTTTTTCATTGAGCCCTGGCGGCTGCCCTTGGATCGGCTGGATCGCTGGCGCCCCTCGCCGCGACCGGAGGCGAGCCGGCGTTCGGCCGTTCATCCCCGTTCACGGTTTGTAGCGGATTCGCCGGAAGAGCGCCAGCGGCAGGACGAACAACGGCAACGTCCGCCTCGTCTTCGCCGGGCCGGAGATGGGAGATCTGTTCCGGCACGACCGGGCCATGGGACTACAGCGGACGCTTGGACGCGTCCCCGGCGACCTCGCGCACCAGCCGTGGCACCAGGTAGCCGGGCAGGCGGCCGCGCATCCCTTCGACCAGCGCAAGCGCCCGCGCATCGTCCACCTCGAAATGCGCCGCGCCCTGCACGCGGTCGAGCTGGTGCAGGTAGTAGGGCAGTACGCCTGTGGCGAACAAGCGTTCGGACAGCGCGGCCAGCGTGGCCGTGTCGTCATTGATCCCGCGCAGCAGCACCGACTGGTTGAGCAGGGTGGCGCCGGCCTGGCGCAGTGCCGCGCAGGCGGCGTCCACGGCCGGGTTGAACTCGTTGGCGTGGTTGGCATGCAGCACGACAACCTTCTGCAGCGGCAACGCGTCGAACCAGGCCAGGAAGGCTGCGTCGACCCGCTCGGGCAGCACCACCGGCAGGCGGGTGTGGATCCGCAAGCGGGTCACGTGCGGCAGTTCGGCCAGCCCCCGGCCAAGCTCTTCGAGCTTGGAGTTGGAGAGCGCCAGCGGATCGCCGCCGGACAGGATCAACTCGCTGATGGTCGGATCGGACTGCAGGTGGGCCAGCGCCTGCCGCCACTGTCCGGCGGCGGCGATCCCATCGCCGTAAGGGAAGTGCCGGCGGAAGCAATAACGGCAGTTGACCGCGCAACTGCCGCTGGCGATCAGCAGCGCGCGGCCCTGGTACTTGTGCAGCACGCCCCGGGCCTCGAGCGAGGCCAGGTCACCTACCGCGTCGGCGCCGAAACCCGGCACCCGATCCAGCTCGGCCAGTTGCGGCAGCACCTGCAGCAGCAACGGGTCGCGCGGATCGCCCGGGCGCATCCGCGCGACGAAACCGCGCGGCACCCGCAACGCGAAACCGGCATCGCCCGGAGGCAGCCGGTCGGAGAGGTGCGCGAGCCCCAGGACCTGCAGCAGCTCGCCGGCGTCGGTGATGGCATCGCGCCACAGCTCGCGCCAGTCGGGCGCGGCCGGCGATAGGCGGGCGGCGGGGCTTGCGGTTATCATGGTCGGCCTTGAGGCGGGCTTTGGGCCCGTGCAAACCCCTATTTTAGCCGCCGGAACCGGCGGTGTTTACCTCTGGAGCAGAAAGCGCATGGCGACCGCCGGTCTCAACGACGTCAAGAAGGGTATGAAGATCCTTCACAACAACGATCCGTGGGTCATCACCGACGCCGACTTCATCAAGCCCGGCAAGGGCCAGGCGTTCACCCGCATCTTCATCCGCAACCTGAAGACGGGCCGCACCACCGAGCAGACCATGAAGTCGTCCGACTCCTTCGAGGTCGCCGACGTCACCGACACCGACATGCAGTTCCTCTACTCCGACGGCGAGTTCTGGCACTTCATGCAGCAGGAAACCTTCGAGCAGCACCAGGCCAGCAAGGCCGGCGTGGGCGATGCGGCGAAGTGGCTCAAGGGCGAGGAAGAATGCGTGGTGACGCTGTTCAACGGCGAGATCATCACCGTGCAGCCGCCGAACTTCGTCGAGCTGAAGATCACCGAGACGGATCCGGGCGTCCGCGGCGACACCTCCGGCGGCGGTGGCAAGCCGGCCACGCTGGAAACCGGAGCCGTGGTGCGCGTGCCGCTGTTCGTGGGCACCGACGAGATAATCAAGGTCGACACCCGTACCGGCGAATACGTCAGCCGCGTCGGCAAGTAAGCGCCCGCAGCAGCAAACCCGACGGCACGGCAGCGCAGGCGCCGTGCCGTTTTCGTTCCCCGCCAGACGAGGCCGCAATGACTCCAGCCGCCACCGAGATCGACCTGCTCATCGAAGCCCGCTGGGTGGTTCCGGTCGAGCCGCACGCCGTCGTGCTGGACAACCATGCGGTCGCGGTCGACGGCGGCCAGATCAGGGCGATCCTGCCGATCGCCCAGGCACGCGGCACTTACGCGCCGCGCGAGCGGGTGGAACTGCTCGAACACGCGTTGATCCCCGGCCTGGTCAACAGCCACACGCACAACCCGATGACGCTGCTGCGCGGGCTGGCCGACGACCTGCCGCTGATGGCCTGGTTGCAGCAACACATCTGGCCGGCAGAAGCCAAGGTGATCGGGCCGGAGTTCGTGCGCGACGGCGTCGAACTGGCGGTGGCCGAGATGTTGCGCGGCGGCACCACCTGCGCCAACGAGAACTACTTCTTTCCCGACGTGATCGGGGCGACCTACCGGCGCCTGGGCTTCCGCGCCGTGGTTGGCCTGCCCGTGATCGAATTTCCGACCGCCTGGGCCAAGAGCCAGGACGAGTACTTCGAGCGCGCCGGCGAAGTGCATGACAGCTTCCGCGGCGACGGCCTGGTCGGCACGGCGTTCGCGCCGCACGCGCCGTACACCGTGTCCGACCAGAGCTTCGAGCGCATCCGCGTGCTGGCCGACCAGCTCGACATCCCGGTCCACCTGCACCTGCACGAGACCGCGACCGAGGTCGAGGAAGAAAGGAAGAAGTCCGGCCTGCGTCCGTTCCAGCGCCTGCAGAAGCTGGGCCTGGTCAACGACCGGCTGATCGCCGTGCACATGACGCAGCTGACCGAAGGCGAGATCGCCGCCTGCGCCGAAGCGGGCGTGTCGGTGGTGCATTGCCCCGAGTCCAACCTCAAGCTGGCCTCCGGATTCTGCCCGGCCGAGAAGCTGCGCCGCGCCGGCGTCAACCTGGCCATCGGCACCGACGGCTGCGCGTCGAACAACGACCTGGACATGATCGGCGAACTGCGTACTGCCGCGCTGCTGGCCAAGGCGGTGGCCGCCGATGCGGCCGCGTTCGAAGCAGCCTATGCCCTTCGCGCGGCCACGCTCAACGGCGCCAGGGCGATGGGCCTGGAAAGCCGCATCGGTTCGATCGAGCCGGGCAAGCAGGCCGACCTCGCCGCCGTGCGGCTGAGCGACATCGAGACACAGCCGCTGTTCCATGTCGCCTCGCAGCTCGCCTACGCGGCCGGCCGGCACCAGGTCACCGACGTGTGGATTGCCGGTCGCCGCAAGCTGGCCGCGCGCGAGCTGGTAGACATCGATCCGGCGGCGATCCTGGCCAAGGCGCACGCCTGGCGCGAGCGCATCGCCGCGTTCTCCTGAGAGGTACGCATGAATCTGTATCTGGTCATGGTGATGCGTCGTCCGCAGTTCGATCCTGCCGTGGTGCCGGCACACCAGCGCTTCCTCGACGAACTGCGTGCAGAGGGCCGCGTGGAGCGCTCCGGCCCGTTCGGCGACAAGTCGGGCGGCGCCTACCTGCTGCGCGCGACGGACCTGGTCGAGGCGCATGCCGTCGCCCACCGCGATCCAGCCCATGTAAGCGGCGGCTGGGACGTGACAGTGTACGAATGGCAGGCGCGCTAGCCTCGCGCGCGAGCCCTACCCGGGCGTAGCGAAGTGAAGTCGAAGGACACCCCGATGACCGAAACAACCACCGCCAACGTCAGTCCCGACGAAATCGCCCGCTTCGACAAGCTGGCTGCCCGCTGGTGGGATCCAGACGGCGAATCGCGCCCACTGCACGACCTCAATCCGGTGCGCGCAGCCTACGTCGCCGCACGCGTGGACCTGCCGCGCGCCAAGGTCGCCGACGTCGGCTGCGGCGGCGGTCTGCTCAGCGAAGCGCTGGCGCGCGAGGGCGCGCAGGTCACCGGCATCGACCTGGGCGAGAAGGTGATCGAGGTGGCCAAGCTGCACCTGTTCGAGTCGGAGCTGAAGGTCGACTACCGAGTGCAGTCCTCGGCCGCGCTGGCAGCCAGCGAACCATCCAGCTTCGACGCGGTGTGCTGCATGGAACTGATCGAGCACGTTCCCGACCCGGTCGCGCTGGTCCGTGACCTGGCCGGGCTGCTCAAACCGGGCGCCCGCCTGTTCATGTCCACGCTCAATCGCACGCCTGCCGCCTTCGGCGCGGCGATCCTCGGCGCCGAGTACGTGATGCGCCTGCTGCCGCGCGGCACCCACCACTACGCGCAGTTCCTCAAGCCCTCAGAGCTCGGCCGACTGTTGCGCCACGCGGGGCTGGAACTGGAGGATGTCTCGGGCCTGGCCTACAACCCGCTCACCCGCAAGGCCTCGTTGAGCCGCATCACGGCGGTCAACTACCTGTTGTCCGCGCGCAAGCCGGCATGAAGCCGTTGCCGCTCACCCTCGAAGGCGTGCTGTTCGACCTCGACGGCACCTTGCTCGACAGCGCGCCGGATCTCTATGCCGCGCTCAAACGCCAGTGCGAAGAGGAGGGCGCGCCGGTGCCGCCCTATGCGCCAGTGCGCGAAGTGGTCTCGCGCGGCGCGCGCGCGGTATTGCGCTGCGCCTTCGGCCAGCTGGGCGAACCCGCGGTCGAGGCGCGGGTGGATCGCTATCTCGAACTGTACGGAGCGGTGATGGGCCAGGCCACGCGTCCCTTCGAGGGAATCGAGCCCATGCTGGACCAGCTCGAGGCCGCCGGCGTGCGCTGGGGTATCGTCACCAACAAGGCAGGCTTCCTGACGGACGAGCTGTTGCGGCGGATCGGATGGGCTGGCCGCGCGTCGGCGGTCGTCAGCGGCGACACCCTGCCCGTGAAAAAGCCCGATCCGGCGCCGGTGCGCCTGGCCTGTGAGCGCGCCGGCATCGACCCGATCCGCAGCCTGTTCGTCGGCGACGATCGGCGCGACGTGATGGCCGGCGCGGCGGCCGGGCTGTACACCGTGGCGGTGGCATGGGGCTATCTGGACGGTGGCGACCCGCACGAATGGAACGCCGACGCCGTGCTCGACACGCCCGATCAGTTCGCCCGGTGGCTGCGCCGCGGCCAGGCGGTGGCGTGATGGACGCCGGCCACGACGCGCTGCAGAGCTATGTCGACAAATGGCTGGCCGCACAGCCGGCACAGCGCGTCGCGCTCGCGTTCGTCGAACCGTCGCGCCACGCCGGGCATATCGCGCTGGCGGCGCTGGAACAGGAACTCCTCGCTGCAGCCTACGGCATCCGCGAACCGCACGTGGCCGCCACCAAGCTCAACTGGTGGGCGGAAGAACTGGCTGGCGCCGCCGAGAGCGGCGGTCGCCATCCGTTGACCCGGGTGCTGTTCGACGACGAGCGGGCCAGCCGCATCGGCGGTGAGCGCTGGCTCGCACCGGTGCTGGCGGCGATGGCGCAACTGGAAGAGGGCACCGCCGCCGACTTTGCCGCCCAACTGGCGGCGGTCTCGCAGTTGCATGGTGCGCTGGCTGCGCTGGAGACCGCCTGGTGGTTCGGCAATGCCGCCTCATCCGAGCGCGCCGCCCGGCTCGCCACGCTGGGGCACCTGCTGCACGCGCTACGCCGCCTGGATGACGATGCCGAGCGCGACCGGCTGCCGCTGCCGATGGCCTCGCTGGCGCGTCACGGCCTGAGCCGCGACCAGTTGCGTCGCCCCGGCGCCGCGCGCAATGCCGCCGTGCGCGAGCAACTGGGCGAAATCGCCGCGGCCTGGCGCTCAGCGGCCCGGTTGCCCGGCCCGCTGAGCGTGTTCCGTGCCATCGAGTCCCGCGAGGGGGAACGGCTGACCCAACGCGCCGCGGGCGCCGCCGAGCCGTTGCAAGCGCTGCAGCAGCGTGCGCGTCCGGCCGGCGGGCTGGCGACGACGCTGGCGGCCTGGCAGGCCGCGCGCCGCTGGCGACGTGCGGGCGCTGCCTGATCAAACCGGGGGCAGGGGTGGCGGGCACTCAACACAGTGTTTCCGCATCGTGGCTGTTGCCCCCGCGTCCGCTGCCCCAAAATAGAGAGCCGCGCGGCGCCGCCGCCTGCCGCTAGGACTTCCCATGCACAGCCACGAAAACACCGCCCGCCTGCTGCCCGATGTCGCCGTCCAGGCGCAGCCGCACCTTGCCGGCGCGTTGGACTGGGTGGGCATGGACGGCATCGAGGTGCCGGTGCGTTTCGACGCCGGCGACGGCAGCATCGAGCGCGCCAGCGCGCAGGTGGGAGCCTTCGTCAACCTGACCCGGCCGGACAAGCGCGGCATCCACATGTCGCGGCTCTACCTGCTGGTCGACAGGCATCTCAGCGCCAATCCGCTGGATGCGGCGACCATCGAAGCGCTGCTGCGGGCGTTTCTGGAGTCGCACCACGACCTGTCCGATCGCGCCCGCCTCAGTATCCGCTTCGACCATCTGGTCCGCAGGTCTGCGCTGCGCAGCGCCAACAGCGGCTGGCGCGCCTATCCGGTGTCGATCGAGGCCAGTCTCGGCGCGGACGGCTTCCAACTGGAGCTGGGCACCGAAGTGGTCTATTCCTCGACCTGTCCGGCCTCCGCCGCGTTGTCGCGCCAGCTCATCCAGGAACAGTTCGCGCGCGATTTCGACGCTGGCAAGCCGGTCGACCATGCCGCCGTAATGGCATGGCTGGGCAGCGAGCAGGGCATTGTCGCCACGCCGCATGCGCAGCGCAGCGTGGCGCGGCTGCTGGTGCGCCTGGCCGATGGCGTGGGTTTCAACCTGATCTCCACCCTGGATCGCGTCGAAGGGGCGCTCGGTACGCCGGTGCAGACCGCGGTCAAGCGCGAAGACGAGCAAGCCTTCGCGCTGGCCAATGGCGGCAATCTGATGTTTTGCGAAGATGCAGCGCGGCGCATCCAGAAGGCGCTCGACGCCGATCCGCGCATCGCCGATTTCCACGTGCGGCTGGAACATCAGGAAAGCCTGCATCCGCACGACGCGGTCGCCTACGCCAGCAAGGGCGTGCCGGGCGGCTATGGCTCCGCGGGCTAGGGGCTTTGCCGTCCTCGCGAACAGCTTATTGCCTTCCCTTTGCCAATGTACGCGGCTCCCGCTCGCTTCCTCCTGGTGCGGGATCGAATGTCAGCGGTGCTTCGGCGCCGCAGGTTTAATCTGTCCAGGCCTGGCGGGGATCACTGACCGTTTCGCCGGTTCATCGCTGGGGTCGGGATTCGCCTCGGGGGCGACAGTGGGTGAAATGGAAATGCTCCGGCACGGGGTCCGTGCCGCCGGTACACAGCGGCTGGCAGCGCATGATGCGCCACAGCGTGAGCGTGCCTCCGCGTACGGGACCGAAGCGCACAATGGCAATCCGTGCATAATCGGAACAGCTGGGGTGGAAGCGGCAACGCTGACCCAGCAGGGGGCTCAGCAAGCGTTTGTACAAGCCGAGCAGGAGGAGCAGGAATCGGGTCACTTTGTTCACGCAGCCCAAACGGCTCGCGGCATGTAGTGCCTCCAAGTATTCCAGATGCCTGTTGCTGGTGTAAGGCGCATGGGCTATAACACCCGGCCGCCACGGCCAAAACGGTGAAGGGAAATGGCGAAAACGACGCGTAGTTCGACCGCCGCCAAGGCGCAGAAAGGGAAGCCTGCGGGCAAGGCGAAAGAAGCCAAGGCCGCCAAGCCCAAGGTCGCCGCCAGCAGCGCCCGGGCCGCCAAGAGCGCCGCCTCCAAGAAGGCCGCGCCCGCACGCAAGCCGGCAGCCAAGCAAGTGGCGGTGAAGAAATCGGTTGCGCGCAAGCCGGTTGCCGGCAAGACGGCCGCGAAGCCCGCGGCCAAGTCCGTGGCAAAGAAGGCCCCCGCCAAAAAGGCGCCTGCCGCGAAGAAGCCTGCCAGCAAGACCGTCGCCCGCAAGCCGGCTCCGGCAGTGAAGAAGACTGCGCCGGCCGGCAAGCCGGCCAAGTCCCCGTCCAGGCCTGCGGCGAAAAATCCGACCAGGCCCGCGGGCAAACCGGCTCCGAAAAAGGCGGCGCCGGCCAAGCAGGCCAACAAGGCAGCGCCGAAGCCGGCTGCGCCCGCGAAGGCCGGCAAGGCTGCGACCAAGGCCGTCACGAAGGTGCCGTACAAGATCGTCGAGAAGGCCGCTGCAGGAAGATCCGCGCCGGCCAAGCCTGTCAAAGCCGCCGCCAGCGCACCGGCGCCGCTCAAGCAGGCCGCGCCGGTCGTCGCCAAGCAAACATCTCCATCACCCGCCGTTGCGCCCATGAAGGGCAAAGTGGCGAGTGCCGTCGCGATGGTGTCCCCGCGCGTGGCCACGGCCACCGCACGCCATACCCCACTCAAGAAGCAGAAGACCCCGCAGTCCTCAATGAATAATTCCGCTACAACTCTCGACAATGGCGTGACCCGCGAGGATGGCCGTTACGCCCTGCCTTCCACCATCAACATCGACCTGCCGCCGGGCTACCGTCCCTCGAACGACGAGGAGTACATGAACCCCAGGCACCTGGCCTACTTCCGCAACAAGTTGCGCGACTGGCGCGACCAGTTGGTGGAAGAGTCGCGCCAGACGATGGAAAACCTGCGCGACGAAGTGCGCGACGTCGGCGACGAGGCCGAGCGCGCCACCCGCGAGACCGAGAACTCGCTGGAATTGCGCACGCGCGACCGCTATCGCAAGCTGATCTCCAAGATCGACAAGGCCATGCGCCGGATCGAGGAAGGCCGCTACGGGTATTGCGAGGAGACCGACGAGGAGATCGGCCTGGAGCGCCTGGACGCCCGCCCGATCGCCACGCTGTCGCTCGATGCGCAGGAGCGCCGCGAGCATCTGCAGAAGCAGATGGGCGACTGATCGCGCGCCGACGGAAAAGAGACGAAGCCCCGCCTTCGCGCGGGGCTTTGTTTTTGGTTGGAAAGGCGGCTACCGTCTGCGCGCAGGAGAATGGTGCATCAGTGGCGTCGGCCCAGCGAACTCCGTCCAGCTTGCCATGCAGGCAGCGAAGGGGCGGGTCAGGCCAGCGCCTGCGCCGCATATCCCTTGAGCTTGGCCAGCATCGCAGCCAACCCGTTGGAGCGCGTCGGCGAAAGATGCTTAGCCAGGCCGATCGACTGCACAAACTCCGGTTCGGTGGCGACGATCTCGGCGGCGGGCCGACCCGAGTAGACCCGCAGCACCAGCGCGATCAGGCCAGAAACGATGGCCGAGTCGCTGGTGGCGGCAAAATGCATCTTCGCCGCGTCGCCGCTGGGCACCAGCCATACCATCGACTGGCAGCCGTGCACGCGGTGCTCCTCGGTCTTGCATTCTTCCGGGAAGGGCGGCAGTTGCCTGCCCAGGTCGATTAGGTATTGATAGCGTTCGGACCAGTCGCCGAAGAAGGCGAACTCCTCGGCGATGTCCTGTTGCGCCTGCTCGGCGCTGGGGGATGCGGTATTCATGCGGGCATTATCGCGCGTACGGCAAATCGCGGGCTGAAGCGCGCCCCAGCCAGGCTCAACTCTTCTGGATGCTCCAGCGCGTGCCCTGCGCGCCGTCCTCGATCACCACGCCCATCGCCGACAGCTCGTTGCGAATCGCGTCAGCCCGGGCGAAGTCGCGGGCGGCGCGGGCGGTGCGGCGCTCTTCCAGCAGGGCCTCGATGCGCGCCGCATCGACCGCGTCGTCGCCGCGCCTGAACCAGGCCTCCGGATCCTGCTGCAGCAGGCCGAGCAGGGCGCCGCCGCCGAGCAGCGCGGCCTTGGCCCCGGCCTGGCCGGACTGGCGCGCCGCGTCGGCCAGCAGCGCAAGTTCGGCCAGCGCCTGGGGCGTGTTGAGATCGTCGCACAGCGCCGCCTCGACCCGCGGCGGCACCGGCAGCTCGCCCTCCACTGGCACGTGCGCCAGGTCGCGCAACACGCGATACCATCCGTCCAGCGTGCTCACCGCCTGCGCCAATGCGGCATCCGACCAATCCAGCGGCTGCCGGTAGTGGCCGCGCAGTAGCAGCAGGCGCAGCGCTTCGGGCGGATGGCGCTTGAGCAACTCGTGCACCAGCAGCACGTTGCCCAGCGACTTGGACATCTTGCGTCCGTCGAAGGTGAGCATGCCGTTGTGCAACCACCAACGGGCGAACACCTGGCCACCATGCGCGCAGGTGGATTGGGCGATTTCGTTCTCGTGGTGCGGGAAGGTGAGGTCGACCCCGCCAGCGTGGATATCGATCGTGTTGCCCAGGTGCGCCGCGCTCATTGCCGAGCACTCGATGTGCCAGCCGGGCCGGCCGCGGCCCCACGGACTGTCCCAGCCGGGCAGCTCGGGTGTGGAGGGCTTCCACAGCACGAAGTCGGTCGGGTTCTTCTTGTACGGCGCTACCTCGATGCGTGCGCCGGCGATCAGCTCGTCGGTATCGCGCCCGGAAAGTTGCCCGTATGCAGGGTACGTGCCCACGTCGAACAGCACGTGGCCCTCGGCCGCGTAGGCATGGCCGCCGGCGATCAGTGCCCCGATCATGGCGATGATCTCGCCGATGTGCGCGGTGGCATGCGGTTCAACGTCCGGCGGGGCGATGCCCAGGGCGGCCATGTCATCGCGATAGGCGTGCGTGAAGCGCCCCGTGATCACGCCGATCTCCACGCCCTGTCCGCGCGCCGCGGCGTTGATCTTGTCGTCCACGTCGGTGATGTTGCGTGCATAGACCACGCGCGGGTAGTGCCGCCGCAACAGCCGTACCAGCACATCGAACACCACCGGGCCGCGCGCGTTGCCGATATGCACGTAGTTGTAGACGGTCGGACCGCACAGGTACATGGTCACCCGCTCCGGATCGAGCGGCACGAAGGTGTCGGTGCGGCGGGTCAGGCTGTTGTAGAGCGAAATCGACATCGGATCGCCTGTGGCGCGGCCAAGCCGCGCATCTTAACAGGCACCATGCGCTCCCTCTCCCTTCCGGGGGTTGGGGCGAGGCTCGCGGTACTCGCAAATGAGCGGCCTTCCTCCAGGGGGAACCCGACAATCCCCTGAACAGACCCAGCGCCGCCGGTCGTCCTCCGGACGCTCTAAGCGTTGATTCAGCGTGAATTTGTTGCAATGACAACCGCGCAGAAGCGCTTTTCGGACCATGCTGGAGGTCCCATGAACAAGATGTTGCTCCCCGCCCTGGCGTTGCTCCTCGCGGCCGGTGGCGTGCATGCGCAGGACGGGCGTTACGCCGATGGCGACGATGCCAACACCCACTACGGCTGGGCCGACGTGTTGCGCGTCGATCCGGTGTACGGCGTGGCCCGCACCGAGGTGCCCCAGCAGGAGTGCTACGACGAACCGGTGGTGCGTCGCGAAGGTGGCGGCAACACCACGGCCGGCACGGTGCTGGGTGCGGTGATCGGCGGCGTGCTCGGCAACACCGTCGGCAAGGGCGATGGCCGCAAGGCAGCTACCGTTGCCGGCGCAGTGGCCGGCGGCGCGGTCGGCCATGGCGTGGCGCGCCGCGGCGAGCGCGAGTACGACGACACGGTGACCCGCTGCCGCCAGGTCAGCTCGGTGAGCGAGCAGCGCCGCCTGATGGGCTACGACGTGGAGTACCGCTATCACGGGGACGTCTACGTCTCGCGCCTGAACTACGATCCGGGTGAGCGCCTGCGGGTGCGGGTGAGCGTCGCCCCCGCCGAATGACCGCAACGACGGCCGCCTCCGGGCGGCGGTTTCGTTTTGGACGTCCGTTCGTATGGACGTCCAAAAATAGTTGTTGCGTCGCCAAACGATTGCCGGCATGATGCCGGCTCCCTATCCGGAAACCCCATGTCCGCAGCCGTCTACACCGCTACCGTGCTCACCAGCGCCCGTATGGCCGCTGGCATGACCTCGCGTGCGCGCCGACCGCTGGTCCGACATCCGGCCGGGTAGGCTGTCGCTGCACGCGCCTCAGGCGCAACGACGAAAAAACCCGGCCACCGCGCCGGGTTTTTTGCTTTTGGAACCCGTCACGAACGCCGGAGCGGTTCACATGTGCGCAAGATCATCTGCGCAAAGCACAAGCGGCATCCATAGCCGCACTCCCCAAAGGAGCTTCCAACGCATGGCCCCACGACACTTCCTCACCACCCAGGACTACAGCCGCGCCGAGATCGACGCCTTGCTGGAACAGGCCGCCGCTTTCAAGCGTTCGCCGCGAGGCCAGCAACTGGCCGGCAAGTCCATCGCGCTGCTGTTCTTCAACCCTTCGATGCGCACACGCACCAGCTTTGAGCTGGGCGCCTTCCACCTCGGCGGCCACGCGATCGTGCTGGCGCCGGGCAAGGACGCATGGCCGATCGAGTTCGAGGTCGGCACCGTGATGGACGGGGAGGCGGAAGAACACATCGCCGAGGTGGCGCGGGTGCTCAGCCGCTACGTCGACCTGATCGCCGTGCGCGCCTTTCCGAAGTTCCAGGACTGGTCGGTCGATCGCGAGGATCGCGTCATCAAGGCGTTTGCCCGCTACGCGACCGTGCCGGTGATCAACATGGAGACGATCACCCATCCCTGCCAGGAGCTGGCGCATGCGCTGGCACTCAAGGAGCACCTGGGCGACCTGCAGAACCGGAAGTACGTATTGACCTGGACCTACCACCCCAAGCCGCTCAACACGGCGGTGGCCAATTCGGCGCTGCTGATCGCCACCAAGCTGGGCATGGACGTGACCCTGCTGTGCCCGACGCCCGAGTACGTGCTCGACGAGCGCTACATGGAAGCCGGGCGGCAGAACGCCAAGGCCAACGGCGGCTCGCTGAGGGTCAGCCACGACATCGAGGAGGCCTACGCCGGCGCCCACGTCGTGTACGCCAAGAGCTGGGGCGCGCTGCCGTACTTCGGCCGCTGGGAACAGGAAAAGCCCATTCGCGAAGCACATCGGCATTTCATGGTTGACGAGGCCAAGATGGCGCTCACTGACCACGGCCTGTTCAGCCATTGCCTGCCGTTGCGCCGCAACGTCAAGGCGACCGACGCCGTGATGGATGCGCCGTACTGCATCGCCATCGATGAAGCCGAGAACCGCCTGCATGTGCAGAAGGCCGTGATGGCCTCGCTGCTCGCCTCCTGACGCCGCCCCCCGAACGAGACAACCCATGAGCCAGCAAGACATCGTCCTCGCCTTTTCCGGTGGCCTCGACACCAGCTTCTGCGTGCCCTACCTCAAAGAGCAGGGCTGGGACGTGCACACCGTGTTCGCCGACACCGGGGGCGTGGACGACGAGGAACGTGCCTTCATCGAGCACCGCGCCAGGGAACTGGGTGTTGCCAGCCATCTCACCGTCGACGGTGGTCCGGCGATCTGGAATGGCTTCGTCAAGCCGTTCGTGTGGGCGGGTGAGGCTTACCAGGGGCAGTATCCGCTACTGGTGTCCGACCGCTACCTGATCGTCGAGGCGGCGCTCAAGCGTTGCGCCGAGCTCGGCACGAACGCCATCGCGCACGGCTGCACCGGCATGGGCAACGATCAAGTGCGCTTCGACCTGGCGGTGAAGGCACTGGGCGACTACCGCATCGTCGCGCCGATCCGGGAAATCCAGAAGCAGCACACGCAGACACGCGCCTACGAGCAGAAGTACCTGGAGGAGCGCGGTTTCGGCGTGCGCGCCAAGCAGCAGGCCTACACCATCAACGAGAACCTGCTGGGCGTGACCATGTCCGGCGGCGAAATCGACAGGTGGCAGGCGCCGGGAGAGGGCGCCCGCGGCTGGTGCAGGCCGCGCAACGAATGGCCGTCCGAACCGCTGGCGGTGAAGATCGGCTTCGAGCGCGGCGAGGCGGTGAGCCTGGATGGCGAACGCCTGCCGGGGCATCGGCTGCTGGCGAAGCTCAACGCGCTGTTCGCCCGTTACGGCGTGGGCCGCGGCATGTACACCGGCGATACCACGATCGGGCTGAAGGGCCGCATCGTGTTCGAGGCGCCCGGCCTCGTCGCATTGCTTGCCGCGCACCGCGCGCTGGAGGAGTCAGTGCTGTCCAAGCAGCAGAACCGCTTCAAGCCGGAGGTGGCGCGCAAGTGGGTGGAGGTGGTCTACGAGGGCTTCTTCCACGATCCGCTGAAGACCGACCTGGAAGCCTTCCTGGCCTCCAGCCAGGCCACCGTCAGTGGCGTCGTGACGTTGCAGACGCATGGTGGCACCGTCGATGCGGTGGCAATCGAATCGCCCCGCATCCTCAACGCCAAGGGCGCCACCTACGCGCAGTCCGCCGACTGGGGCGTCGAGGAAGCCGAAGGCTTCATCAAGCTGTTCGGCATGAGTTCGACGCTGTGGGCAGAAGTGAACCGGGGCGCCAAGGAATGAACGCAGCTGGCCGGAGCCCGCGATGAACGCCTTGCTGGATGCCACGCTGGAACACCTGCGCGCGCTGGTCGCCTTCGACACGCGCAACCCGCCGCGGGTGATCGGCACCGACGGCATCTTCGACTACCTGCGCGCCCAATTGCCGGGTTTCCAGTTAACGGTGACCGACTACGGCGACGGCGCAGTGAGCCTGCATGCCGTGCGCGGCCAGCCACGGCTGCTGTTCAACGTGCACGTGGACACCGTGCCCGACTCGCCGGCCTGGAGCGCCGATCCGCACGTCCTGCGCGTGAGCGGCGACAGGGCGATCGGCCTGGGTGCCTGCGACATCAAGGGCGCCGCCGCGGCATTGCTGGCGGTGGCGCAGGCGACCGAGGGTCCGCTGGCGCTGCTGTTCTCCTCAGACGAGGAGGCCAACGACGCGCGCTGCATCGCCGGCTTTGTCGTCGGTGCACCTTCCTACGACGCCGTGATCGTGGCCGAACCCACCCGTGGCGAGGCGGTGCTGGCGCACCGCGGCATCCAGTCGGTGCTGATGCGCTTCGCCGGCCACGCCGGCCATGCATCCGGCGAGCAGCGCCCCGCGGACAGCGCACTGCACCAGGCTATGCGCTGGGGTACGACGGCGCTGGATTTCGTCGCCGCGCAGTCGCACGAGCGTTTCGGCGGGCTGACCGGCCTGCGCTTCAACATCGGCCGGGTGGAAGGTGGCATCAAGGCCAACGTGATCGCGCCGGCAGCCGAAGTGCGCTTCGGCTTCCGGCCGCTGCCGACGATGGACCCCGATGGCCTGCTGGCGTGTTTCCGCCGCCTGGGCGAGGTTCGGCCGGCGCACTTCGAGGAAACCTTCCGAGGTGCCTCGTTGCCGGCGGGCGACACCGCCACGGCGGAGGCGCGGCGCCTCGCCTCGCGCGACCTGGCCGACGAACTCGAACTGCCGGTCGGCAACGCCGTGGACTTCTGGACCGAAGCCGCGCTTTTTTCCGCTGCCGGCTACACGGCCTTCGTCTACGGTCCGGGCGACATCGCCCAGGCGCACAGTGCAGACGAATGGGTCGCGCTCGAGCAACTGCAGCACTACGCGAACAACCTCTACCGGATCGCCAGCCGTGGAAACGCATGAGGAAGTCTGTGGTCGCGGCTCGAATGATTCGCGTTGCGAGGCAACCCTTCGGGCAGGGGCTGTTTGCCCACAGGGCCTGCGTCATCGCTCGGTCATGTATCGATATACATTTCCTCTCCCTTCCTTGCCCTGCCGGCAAACAGTCGCTGCGCGAACCATCTGAGCCATGACCATAGACTCCAAGACCCGCCAGACCATCGTGCGCCTGCTCTCGGCGATGGGCAGCGCGAAGGAAATCCAGCAGTATCTCAAGCGCTTCTCGCAGGTCGACGCCAAGCGCTTCGCCGTGGTCAAGGTCGGCGGAGCGGTGCTGCGCGACGACCTGCCGGCGCTGGCCTCGTCGCTGACCTTCCTGCAGCAGGTGGGACTCACCCCGATCGTGCTGCACGGCGCCGGGCCGCAGCTGGACCAGGAACTGGCGGCTGCCGGCATTGCCAAGCAGACCATCGGCGGCCTGCGCGTGACCACCCCGCAGGCGCTTGGCATCGTGCGCCGCGTTTTCCAGCAGCAGAACCTGCGCCTGGTCGACGCGTTGCATGCGATGGACACGCGCGCCGTGTCGGTGGCAGCGGGCGTCTTTACGTCCGAATACCTCGACCGTGACGCCCTTGGCATGGTCGGCAAGGTCACCGGCATCGAGCTCGCGCCGATCGAGGCGGCGCTGCGCGCCAATGCGATTCCGGTGATCGCCAGCCTGGGCGAGACTGCCGAAGGCCAGCTGCTCAACATCAATGCGGACGTGGCAGCCAACGAGCTGGTACGCGTGCTGCAGCCGTACAAGATCGTTTTCCTCACCGGTACCGGCGGGCTGCTCGACGCGCAAGGGCAGGTGATCGACTCGATCAACCTTTCCACGGAATACGCGCACCTGATGGCGCAGCCTTGGATCGATGGCGGCATGCGGCTCAAGCTCGAGCAGATCGCCGACCTGCTGGCCGACCTGCCGCTGACCTCGTCGATCTCGATCACGCGGCCGGCCGAGCTGGCCAAGGAGCTGTTCACCCACAAGGGCTCCGGCACGCTGGTGCGGCGTGGCGAGAAAGTGCTGACGTTCGATTCCTGGGACGGGGTAGACCCGCGCCGCATGCGTGATCTGATCGAGTCGAGCTTCGGCCGCAAGCTGGTACCGGACTACTTCGAACGCACGCGGCCCCACCGCATCTACGTGAGCGAGAACTACCGCGCCGCGATGATCCTGACGCAGGAGGAGGGCGTGGCCTACCTGGACAAGTTCGCCGTGCTCGACGAGGCGCAGGGCGAAGGCCTGGGGCGCGCCGTGTGGCTGGTGATGCGCGAGGAGCATCCTCGGCTGTTCTGGCGCTCGCGCCACGGCAACAACATCAATCCGTTCTACGACGCCGAATGCGATGGCTCGCTCAAGCAGCCGCGCTGGAAGGTGTACTGGTACGGCATCGACGACTTCGGCCTGATCGAACGCTGCGTGGCGCATTGCGCGCGGCGGGTGCCCACGCTGGTCGACGCATCCCCCTTGAAAGACAATGCAGCTTGAGGGCCGGGCACATGGCTGAGATGGACAGGAAAACCGTTGGCATCGTCGGCGCGCGCGGGCATACCGGCGCCGAGTTGATCCGCCTGATCGCAGATCATCCTGCGCTGGAGCTGGCCTATGTTTCCTCGCGCGAACTGGACGGCCAGCGCGTGGACGCCCATGTGGCCGAATACGCCGGCGAGCTTCGCTACAGCGCTCCTGCGCACGAGGATCTGCCGGCGCTGGGCGCCGACGTGGTGATCCTGGCCCTGCCCAACGGCAAGGCCGGTGCCTGCGTGGAGGCCTTCGGCAAGGCCGGCGCGAACCCGCTGATCGTCGACCTGTCGGCCGACTACCGCTTCGACGAACGCTGGTACTACGGCCTGCCGGAACTGACCCGCGAACGCTGGCGAGGCCAGCGGCGAATCAGCAATCCGGGCTGCTACGCCACGGCGATCCAGCTGGCGGTTGCCCCGTTGAAGGACCTGCTCGCCGCACCGCCGGTGTGCTTCGGCGTGTCGGGCTACTCGGGCGCTGGCACCACGCCTTCGGACAAGAACGACCCGGAAAAGCTGCGCGACAACCTCATGCCCTATGCGCTCACCGGCCACATGCACGAGCGCGAAACCTCGGCGCACCTGGGCGTGCCGGTCGAGTTCATGCCGCACGTCGCGCCGCACTTCCGTGGCCTGACCGTCACCTGCAACCTCTACCTTGCGCGCGCGATGAAGCGCGATGAGGTCATGGCACGCTTCCACCATGCCTATGGCACCGAGCCGCTGGTGCGCGTGGTCGAGGAAGCGCCGTGGGTGAGCCGCATCGCCGGGCGGCATCACGCGGAGGTCGGCGGCTTTGCCATGTCTCTGGACGGGCGCCGTGTAGTGGTGGTCGCGACGCTGGACAACCTGCTCAAGGGCGCCGCGACGCAGGCCATGCAAAACATCAACCGCGCGCTGGGTCTGCCGGAAGCGACGGCGATCCCGCAGCAAAGCCCGCCCGTTCACGCGTAACGCCAGCCGCGTTCAAGGACACCACCCATGACCGATCTCCTGTGGCAGAAGCCCGACGTGCAGGTGGACGCGCGCATCATGCGTTTCCTCGCCGGCAACGACGTGCTGCTCGACCGCGAGTTCTTCCTGCACGACATCACCGCCAGCAAGGCGCACGTGGAGGGCCTCGCGCGCATCGGCATCGTGGCGGCAGGCGAAGCCGCCTCGCTGGCGCGCGAGCTCGATGCGTTGGCGGAGGACTTCCGCTCCGGCACCTTCGTGCTGGACGAGCGCTACGAAGATGGCCACTCGGCCATCGAGGCCCGGCTCACCGAGCGCCTCGGCGACGCGGGCCGGCGCGTGCACACCGGGCGCAGCCGCAACGACCAGATCCTGGTCGCCACACGGCTGTGGCTGAAGGAAAAGCTCTCTGCGCTGGCGACGCACTGCCGCGCCATTGCGGCCGCGTGCCTCGATCGCGCGGCGCAACCGGCCCTTCCGCTGCCCGGCTATACGCACCTGCAGCGCGCGGTGGTGTCCTCCACCGCCATGTGGTTCGCCGGTTTCGCCGAGGGCTTCATCGACGACGCGCTGCGCGCGCAGCAGACCCTCGCCTGGATCGATGCCAACCCGCTGGGCACCGCGGCCGGCTACGGCGTGAACCTGCCGCTCGATCGCGCGCATACCACCCAGGCGCTCGGCTTCTCGCGCATGCAGGCGTCGCCGATCTACGCCCAGCTCTCGCGCGGCAAGTTCGAGCTGGCCGCGCTGGAAGCACTGGCCAGCGCATTGCTGGACTTGCGCCGGATGGCCTGGGACCTGTCCCTGTTCACTACCGCCGAATTCGGCTTCGTCAGCCTGCCGCCGGAGTACACCACCGGCAGTTCGATCATGCCCAACAAGCGCAACCCGGATGTGGTGGAACTGTTGCGCGCCAGCTATGCGACCGTGGCGGCGGCGCGTTGCGAGATCGAGCAGCTGTTGTCGCTGCCCTCGGGGTACCAGCGCGACCTGCAATTTTCCAAGGGCTCGATGTTCCACGGCATGACGCACGGCCTGGCCGCGCTGGAACTGGTCCCCGACCTGATCGGCCGCCTGCGCTGGAACGAGCCGGCCATGCGCGCGGCGATCGAGCCGGCCATGTACGCCACCGACGTGGCGATCGAGCAGGCGGCGCAGGGTGTGCCCTTCCGCGATGCCTATCGCGCTGCGGCTGCCGCCGCTGCCGCGGCAGGCGAGGGACGCACGCCGGAGCGCAGCCTGGCCGAGCGTGTCTCGCCAGGCGGCGGCGCAGATTTGCGGCTGGCCGAACTGGCCGCGCGCCTGCGCGCTCTGCCAGACTGAACCGGCCATTCAGCCCGTTTGAGGGTCGTTTCACGGCGCCCGGCCGATACTCGCGCCCATGCCTCCGACCATGCCCGCGGAGCACCGCCAGGCCCGGCATGCCGCGCTGACCAGCGGTGGTAATTGCCGTGACCGAAGCTGAAGGCGCGCACGGCGGCCTCTCGCGTGCCCTGCTTGCGGCCGAGCAGGCGGCGATCCTGGGCCAGCTGGCCGAAGGCGTGATCCTGACCGACACGGCCGGGCGGATCACCTACGTGAACGAGGCCGCGGCGCGCCTGCACGGAGTTCGCCAGCTCGACGTCGGGCCGGGCGACTATGCCAGCGCCTACCAGTTGTTGACCGAGGATGGCCAGCCGTATGCGCCCGGACGGCTGCCGCTGGCGCGCGCGGTGCTGGACGGCGAGGTCGTCGCTGATGCGCGCTGGCGGATCCGCCGCGCGGACGGCACCGAAGTCATCGCGCAGGGCTCGGCGCGCCCGATTCTCGACGGCGATGGCAGGCCGCTCGGCGCGGTGCTCACCATGCACGACGACACGGCGCGCGTGCAGGCCGAGCAGGCCTTGCGCGAGGAGAGCCAGGCGTTGGAAACGCTCAACCGCGTCGGCTCGACGGTGGCCAGCGAACTGGAGCTGGAACGCATCGTCCAGACGGTCACCGATGCCGGCGTCGCGCTCATCGGCGCCAGCATGGGCGCGTTCTTCTACAACACCACCAACGAGGCGGGCGAGAGCATGCTGCTCTATACCCTCTCCGGCGTCGACCGGCATGCGTTCGACCGTTATCCGATGCCGCGCACCAGCGTATTGTTCCGGCCCACGCTCGCCGGCGAGAGCCTGGTCCGCTGCGATGACGTGCTACTCGATCCCCGGTATGGCAAGAGCCCGCCTTACCACGGCCTGCCACCGGGCCATCCGCCGGTGCGCAGTTACCTTGCCGTGCCGGTGGTTTCACGCTCGGGCCGGGTATTGGGCGGGCTTTTCTTCGGCCATCCCGAGCCTGGACGGTTTTCGCTGCGGCACGAGCGGTTGATGGTCGGCATCGCCGCGCACGCGGCCATCGCCATCGACAATGCCAACCTCTACGCCGTGGCGCAGCGCGAGATCGACGAGCGCCGTGCTGCCGAGGACCGCCTGCGCGAACTCAATGAAACGCTGGAACAGCGTGTCGAGGCGCGCACGCGCGAACGCGATCGTGCCTGGAAGCATTCGCGCGACCTGCAGGCGGTGGTCGATGAGCATGGCTATTTCCTGCAGGTCAGCGATGCCTGGAGCACGGTGCTGGGCTGGCAGGCGGCGGACGTGGTCGGGCATCGGGCCTACGAGTTCGTCCATCCGGACGACCGTCCTGCGGGCGAGCGGCCATTCTTCGCCAACCTGGCCAAGGGGCCCGCGTTCGAGAACCGCATGCGGCACAGGGATGGCAGCTATCGCTGCATTTCCTGGGTGGCCAGCCAGGACGAGGACACGATCTACGCCAGTGGTCGCGACGTCTCCGAGCAGAAGGAGCAGGCACAGGCGCTGGCCAAGGCCGAGGCGGCATTGCGGCAGAGCCAGAAGATGGAAGCGGTCGGTCACCTGACCGGCGGCATCGCGCACGATTTCAACAACATGCTGGCGGTGGTGATCGGCTCGCTCGACCTGCTCAAGCGCCGCCTCCCGGAAGGATCCGCCGAACGACGGCACGCGGACAACGCCATGGAGGCGGCCGATCGCGCAGCCACGCTGACCCAGCGCCTGCTCGCCTTCGCCCGCCAGCAACCGCTCAACCCGCAGCCGCTGGACGCCAACGCACTGGTGGCAGGCATGTACGAGCTGCTGCGTCATGCGATCGGCGCGGACATCCGCCTTGAAGTCGTGCTTGCGCAGGGGCTGTGGCCGACGCTGGTCGACGCGAACCAGCTCGAGAACGTGGTTCTCAACCTTGCGGTCAACGCCCGCGATGCCATGCGGGGCGGCGGGCGGCTGGCCATCGAGACGGCGAACGCCACGCTCGACCGGCGCTATGCCGCCAGCCACCCGGACATGGAAGCGGGCGAGTATGTGTCGATCACGGTAAGCGACACTGGCGTCGGCATGGCGCCGGAGGTGGCCGCGCGCGCGTTCGATCCGTTCTTCACGACCAAGCAGGCGGGGCAGGGCACGGGGCTTGGCCTGAGCCAGGTATATGGCTTCGTGAGACAGTCCGGCGGCCACGTGACGATCTACTCGGAGCCCGGTCGCGGTACCAGCGTCAAGGTGTACCTGCCGCGGATGAGCGGCAAGATGAATGCGCCGGAGGCGGGCATTTCCGCGCCGCCGTTGCCGGTCGGGCGGCAGGAGCTGATCCTGCTGGTGGACGACGAGCCGGCAGTACGCCAGGTCAACGCCGAGGCCTTGCGCGAGCTGGGCTATCGAGTACTGCAGGCCGACGGCGCCGAGGCTGCGCTGGACATGCTCGACACGCACCCGGAGATCGCGCTGCTGTTCACCGACGTGGTCATGCCCGGAACCGATGGACGCCGGCTTGCCACGGAAGCGCGCCGGCGCCGGCCGGGTCTGAAAGTGTTGTTCACCACCGGCTACTCGCCCGCGGCCACCCGCCACAATGGCACGCTGGAAGAGGACGCACCGCTGCTGGGCAAGCCGTACACGCTCGACGAGCTGGGCCGAAAGCTGCGGCAGGTACTGGAAGGCGCCTGACGCCGGTCAGCCGTGCAGGTGTCCCTGGTGCCCCAGGTCGCGCGGCTGCTCGCTCCACATGCCGCGCGCAAAGTCGAGCACACGCTCCACGAAGTTGCCCGCCGACTCCCAGTACATCGCATCGCGCACACGTACACGCAGCACGGTGAGGTTGGGATCGTCCTTGCCTGAGAAGAACACGTTCTGCGCGGGTGACCAAAGCTCCTCGATCAGTGCCTGGTCGCGGTTGATCCGCGCCCGTCCACGCACGGACACGTAGCATTTGTCGTCCTGGTTGGCGTAGGCGAGGTTTACGTCGAGGTCGTCGGTGAGCTGGCCGACCTTGGGGCTGTCGGCGGCGGTGAAGAACACCAGGTCGCCGTCGGCCGTGAGCTTCAGCGTCTGCAGCGGGCGGCTGACGAGCGAGCCGTCGGCGGCCACGGTGGTGAGCATGGCCACCTCGATGTCGTCGATGAGTTCGCCGAGCTTGCGCAGGTCGGCATCGTCGTGCGGAGCGTCGTTCTTCATGGGTTGCATCCTCCATCGCCAGGGCTTGCGAAGATGGCGCGGAGGCCTTCAAGGTCGCATGAATTGCCGAGGATCCGCTGCCAGCCTGCCGGGTCCATGCAGACCCCGCGCGACCTGATTCACACGTGGAGACAGCGAATGCCGCGGCGATTTACGCATCAGCGGGTGGCGATGCACGCCTGTGAAGCTGCGCCGGGCGGCCGAGCACCACCTGCTGTGTCCGGTTCCCGCGAGCGACGCCGATGCCCGGTTGCCCGCGTCGACAGGCGATGGGCGCAACCGCGATGAGTGGCGGCGCCTCGTGTCGTACTGGACCGCGGCTGCCGGGCTGGCCGCGGTGCGCAAAGGCCCTCGCGATGAAGGCGGCGCGGCGTTCAAGGTACCGGCGCATCCAGCGTGAGGGCCGCGAGTATCCACTCCCCGCGGCCTGAGCGTGGTGGAGATGCCGCGCCGCTATGCGTCAACCCAGCGCCGCACCGCCTCGGCGAAGGCCAGGCAGTCGGCGTGTCGGTTGTAGAGCGGGGCGGGGGAGATGCGGATGACGTCCGGTTCGCGCCAATCGCCGATGATCCCGTTGGCCATCAGGTGCTCGAACAGCGCGCGCCCCCGGGCGCGCCCGCCGAGCACGCGGATCGAGAGCTGCGCGCCGCGCCGCGCCGGGTCGGCCGGGGTGACGATCTCCAGCACATCGGACAATTGCGTGCGCACCAACCACTCGAGGTAACCGGTCAGCGCAAGCGACTTTTCGCGCAGGCGTTTCATGCCGGCGCGGCGGAAGATATCCAGCGACACGCGTAGCGGCACCAGCGCCAGGATCGGCGGGTTGGACAGCTGCCAGCCATCGGCACCGGGCGTGGGCACGAACTGCGGTCCCATCTGGAAGCGGGTGGTCTTGTCGTGGCCCCACCAGCCGGCGAAGCGCGGCAGCGCCTCGCGCGCGTGGCGCTCGTGCACGAAGGCGCCGCCGACCGCGCCAGGACCCGCGTTCAAATACTTGTAGCTGCACCAGATGGCAAAGTCGGCGTCGCTGTCGTGCAACTGCAGCGGCAGGTTGCCGACGGCGTGGGCAAGGTCGAAGCCGACCTGGCAACCCTGTGCGTGCGCGAGGCGCGCGATGGCCTTCAGATCGAAAGCCTGGCCGGTGCGGTACTGCACGCCCGGCAGCATCACCAACGCGGTGCGCGCGCCGTGTTCGGCCAGCGCCCGTTCGAATGCGGCCTCTGAGATGGTGCCGTTGGGCTCGTCTGCTTCCAGCTCGATCAGCGCCGTGGCGGGATCGTAGCCGTGGAAGCGGATCTGCGACTCGACCGCATAGCGATCGGTCGGAAAGGCGCCGGCCTCGATCAGGATGGCGTGCCGGCCGGGTGTAGGGCGATAGAAGCTCACCATCATCAGGTGCAGGTTTACGCCCAGCGTGTTCATCGCCACCACTTCGGAGGGCGATGCACCGACCACCTCGGCGAGGTCGTCGCGCACGAACTCGTGGTAGTCCATCCACGGCAGCCGGCCCTTGAAATGGCCCTCGACGCCCAGTTCGCCCCAGTAGTCGAGTTCCGCTGCGATCGCCTCGCGTACCGCGCGCGGCTGCAGGCCCAGCGAGTTGCCGCAGAAATAGTTGGAGTGGCGGCCTTCGTGCGGGGGAATCAGGAACTCGTCGCGGAAGGCGCGCAGCGGATCGGCGTCGTCAGCGGCGGCGGCCCATCCCGGCGTCGCCTGGTAATCGGTCATGCCTTGAACCTCATCGTGCCAGGCTGGTGGCCACCGCGTCGCAACCCTTATCGAACGATCCGGCCCAGGCGGCGCCGGCCTGGCTGCGTTCGGGGCGCGCGCAGCGCAGGTGGATCGCGTGGTTGTTCTTGAACCAGTAGCGGTCGTTGTAGCGGTAGGCCGCGCCGTGTTCCTGCGCGGTGTAGACGTAGCTGTTGGGACCGTCCGGATTGCCGATCGCCCGGTAGCCGGACAATGCCTGGACCTTGCGGTTGGCAGCGCCGACGTACTGATCGAACGCGGCCAGATCGCCCACCTGTTCCACTTCCACCGACACGTAGGAAAGGTTGTCGCGTGCGGTGGGCGACGGGTCGGGGACCTGGAACACGCGCATTTCCGGTTCGCCCTGGGTTTCCATGATGGAAACCCAGTTGTCCGGCGTGCTGAAGCCAACGCTGCCGCCGGCCATGCTGACGTCGGTGGCGCAGGCGGTGCCGGCCAGCAGCAGGGTGCCGGCCAGGAAGGAAATGCGGATAGGGCTCATGGACGCTCCGGAGTGCCTTGGTTGAAACGCTGCAGGGGCAGGCCCAGCCATTCCAGCGCGGTACCGTGGAACAGTCGCGCGCGGTCCGCATCATCCAGCCCGAGCGCCTCGATGCCGCTGCCGGGCTCCTGCTCGCCCAGCGGGAAAGGATAGTCGGTGCCCAGCATGACGCGATCGACGCCGGTCACATCCAGGAGATAACGCAGCGCCCGCTCGTCGTGCACGCAGGAGTCGAAGTACAGGCGCTTGAGGTATTCGCGCGGGTTGCGCGGGTTGTCGGTGGCGACCAGGTCCGGACGCATCCGGAAACCGTGCTCGATGCGCCCGATCGACCAGGGAAAGCTGCCGCCGCCGTGGGCGAGCATCACGCGCAGCTTCGGCAGCCGCTCCAGCACCCCGCCGAAGGCCAGGCAGCAGCCGGCGCGCGACTGCTCGGCCGGCATGCCGACCAGCCAGGGCATCCAGTATTTGGGCATGCTGTCGGTGCCCATCATGTCCCACGGGTGCACCAGGATCGCCGCACCCAGGTCCGCCGCGGCCTCGAAGAACGGAAACAGTTCGGGCGCGTCCAGGTTCCATGCGTTGCAGTGCGATCCGATCTGCACGCCCGACAGGCCCAGTTCGTCGATGCAGCGCTCCAGCTCGCGGACGGCCAGCTCCGGCGCCTGCAGCGGCACGGTGCCGATGCCCGCATAATGGCGCGGGAAATCCTGGCAGATCTGCGCCATGTGATCGTTGAGGTGCCTGTGCAGCTCCAGCGCCTGGTAGCCGGGCGCCCAATAGGAAAACAGCACCGGTACGGTGGAGATCACCTGTACGTCCACGCCGAAGCGGGCGTAGTCGTCGATGCGTGTCTGCGGATCGAACGCCGAATCCCACACTTCGCGGAAGAACTTGCCGTCCTTGTAGATCCGGTGCCGACCATCGCTGTGCGTCATTACCGGGAAACGATCGTTGCCGTACTTTGCCGTCAGGTTCGGCCAGTCGCGGGGCAGGATGTGCGCGTGGGTGTCGATCTTGAGCATGCGGCCGAGTCTAGCAGGGCATCTGCGGCGCCCCAGTAGTGCGGAAACGAAGCCTGCTTCCTGTCGCCGGCAAGGGTTTGGCCTATACTTTTTTCCAGCGGCCGAGCCTGGCCGTCGATCCGGCCGGCGCCTGCCGCCCCGGAGCCATCGGGCGGGAAGGGACCACCATAGCCGTGAACAACAGTGTCGACGTGACGCGACTGCTGCATTCGGCGCAGGCGGGCGATGCCGCCGCGCTGGAGGAAGCGTTGCGGCAGATGTACGCGGCGCTGCATCGACTGGCTGGCGCGCAATTGCGCCGCAACACCAGCGAACGAACGCTGAGCGCCACGGCGCTGGTCAACGAGGCCTACCTGAAGGTCTTCGGTGGCCATTGCCCGCCGCAGTGGGAAAGCCGCGGCCATTTGCTCGGCGTGGCGGCACGGGCCATGCGCGAGGTGCTGGTCGACTCGGCCCGTCGCCGACAGGCTGCCAAGCGGCCGCAGGACTGCGACCGCATCGAGCTCTCCGAGATCTCCGGCTCGCTGATGCCCGAGATCGATTACGTCGCCCTGCTCGATTCGCTGGATGCGCTGGAACAACTCGACCCTCGCCAGGCCAGCATCGTCTCGATGCGTTTCTTCGTCGGCCTGAGCGCCGAACAGATCGCCGCCGCCCTGGGGATTTCCGCCACCACCGTGCAACGCGAGTGGCGATTGGCGCGGGCCTGGCTGCAGCGCGAACTGCAGGCCTGAGCCGGGCGGATTGCACCCGGACGAAACCCTGTCTTGTCTTTGTGAACGCTGCCTGAACGCGGCGTTCACGCACGTGGCCGATCCGTGAAGGGCTCCACGCACTAGAACAGTGGGAAGGCGTTCAGTCCGCCCTTTGCTACGCCAGTCCGGCAGCCACCTGCATTGCGCGGAACCGCCGGTTCCGCGGCGATCGTGCCGTCCGGATGCGCTGCAGGGACGTGCGCGCACCCAGGGCGTCGCGTTCAACCGGAAGACCTCAAGTCCCAGGAGACAGCCGCAATGGCCAAGCAAAGCAGTCAGAAGTTCATCGCGCGCAACCGCGCGCCGCGGGTGCAGATCGAGTACGACGTCGAGGTCTACGGCGCACAGAAGAAGGTGCAGGTGCCGTTCGTGATGGGCGTGATGTCGGACCTGTCCGGCGCCAACAACGCCGAGCTGCCCTCGATCGAGGATCGCAAGGCGCTGGAAATCGACGTCGACAATTTCGACAGCCGCCTGCAGTCGATGAAGCCGCGCGTTTCCTTCGCGGTGCCCAACACGCTCACCGGCGAGGGCAACCTCAGCGTGGACATCACCTTCGAAAGCATGGACGACTTCTCGCCCGCCGCGGTGGCGCGCAAGGTCGCCCCGGTCGCCAAGCTGCTGGAGGCGCGCACGCAGCTGGCCAACCTCAACACCTACATGGACGGCAAGGCCGGCGCCGAGAAGCTGATCGCCCAGGCGATCAACGATCCGGCCTTGCTGCAGTCGCTGGTTTCGGCCGCCAAGCCTTCCGACGCGGAGTAAGCACACATGTCTACCGAAACCGTTGCCGAACGCGGGCAGGCCGCCGAAACCCTCGAGGCTGGCGATTTCGCCGCGCTGCTGAGCCGCGAATTCAAGCCTAAGAGCGAGCGCGCCAAGGAAGAGGTCGAATCGGCCGTCCGCACGCTGGCCGAGCAGGTGCTGGGCAAGTCCGACATCGTCTCCGACGACGTCGCCCAGACGATCAACGCCTACATCGCCGAGATCGACCGCAAGCTCAGCGAGCAGATCAACCAGATCATGCACCACGCCGACTTCCAGAAACTGGAAAGCGCCTGGCGCGGCCTGCATCACCTGGTCAACAACACCGAGACCGACCAGCTCCTGAAGATCCGCGTCATGAACATCTCCAAGAAGGAGCTGGGCAAGACGCTCAAGCGCTACAAGGGCACCGCCTGGGACCAGAGCCCGATCTTCAAGAAGATGTACGAAGAGGAATACGGCCAGCTGGGCGGCGAGCCGTACGGCTGCCTGGTCGGTGACTACTACTTCGACCACAGCCCGCCGGACGTGGAGCTGCTCGGCGGCATCGCCCAGGTCGCCGCCGCCGCGCATGCGCCGTTCATCGCTGCCGCCAACTCCACGCTGATGGGCATGGAGAGCTGGAACGAGCTTTCCAACCCGCGCGACCTGGCCAAGATCTTCTCCACGCCCGACTACGCCTCCTGGCGCTCGTTGCGCGAGTCCGACGACGCCAAGTACCTGGCGCTGGCGATGCCGCGCACGCTGGCCCGCCTCCCCTACGGCGCCGGCACCAATCCGGTCGAGGAATTCGACTTCGAGGAAGACACTTCCGGTGCCGACTCGAACAAGTACACCTGGCAGAACGCCGCCTACGCGATGGCGGTGAACATCAACCGCTCGTTCAAGGCCTACGGCTGGTGCTCGCGCATCCGCGGCATCGAGTCCGGCGGCGCGGTCGAGGGCCTGCCGGTGCACGCCTTCCCGACCGACGACGGCGGCGTGGACATGAAGTGCCCGACCGAGATCGCCATCACCGACCGCCGCTCGGCGGAGTTGGACAAGATGGGGCTGATGCCGCTGGTGCATCGGAAGAACTCGGACATGGCCGCCTTCATCAGTGCGCAGTCGCTGGCCAAGCCGGAGGAGTACGACGACCCGGACGCGACCGCCAACGCCGCGCTCGGCTGCCGCCTGCCGTACATGTTCGCCTGCTGCCGCTTCGCGCATTACCTCAAGTGCATCGTGCGCGACAAGATCGGTTCCTTCAGCGACCGCGAGCAGATGCAGAACTGGCTGACCAACTGGGTCATGCAGTACGTCGACGGCGACCCGGCCAACTCCAGCGAGGAGACCAAGGCGCGCAAGCCGCTGTCGGCCGCCGAGGTGGTGGTGGAAGAGGTCGAGGGGGCACCGGGGTACTACACGTCCAAGTTCTTCCTCAAGCCGCACTACCAGCTCGAGGGCCTGACCGTGTCGCTGCGGCTGGTCTCGCGCCTGCCGTCCGCGGCCAAGGCCTGACGAATACGACCGGCCGGCGGCGCCCGCTTCGGGTCGCCGGACGGGTCCATGCGCCGAGGCGGGAACTGCATCAACACCTCAGCACGAGGGCGACCGGTGGCGGCCCATGAGAGCCCGGCCGGCGATATCGAACAACCAACACGAGACGTAGGGAGAAGGTTTCATGGCATTCGACATGCACATCAAGTTCGGCGCCGGCAAGGTCAAGATCGAAGGCGCGTCCAACCACAAGAAGCACAAGGGCGAGGTGCCGATCCTGGCGTGGTCGTGGGGCGTCAGCAACTCCGGCGACCTGCACACCGGCGCGGGCGCGGCCAGCGGCGGCAAGGCCCACGTGCAGGACATCTCCATCACCAAGTATGTGGACGGTTGCTCCAACGCGTTGCTGGACGCCTGCTGCACCGGCGGGCGCATCGACCAGGCGTGGATCTACGTGACCAACGCCACCGGCGAGCAGACCGACTTCCTCACCATCGAGCTGTCCGAGGGCGTGCTGATCACCTCCGTCTCCACCGGCGGCAGCGGCGGCGAAGACCGCCTGACCGAGAACGTGACCTTGCACTTCGGCAAGTTCAAGTACTCGTTCCAGCCGCAGGACGACAAGGGTGCCAAGCAGGGCGGTGCCAAGGAGTTCACCTACGACATCCAGGGCGTGGCCAAGGCCTAAGGCCGGCCCGTCTGCCCGCAGCCCTCGTTCCAACCCAACTGAAGACCGTCAGAGCCCAAGCCATGACACCCGAGAACATGCTCAAGGAAGGACGGTTGGACGAGGCGCTGCAGGGTCTTACCTCGCAGGTACGCAGCAACCCGGCGGACGCGCGCTGCCGGGTGTTCCTGTTCCAGTTGCTGGCGCTGCTCGGCCAGTGGGAACGGGCGCAGACGCAGCTGAAGGTCAGCGGCGAACTGGACGTGAACAATGCCCTGATGGCCGGCGCCTACGCGCAGGCCGTCCGCGGCGAGCTGGCGCGCATCCATGTGCTCGCCGGCGAACGGATGCCCTCGGTCATCGGCGAACCCGAACAGTGGGTGGCGCTGCTGCTGCAGGCGCTCAGGCTCGATGCCCAGGGGCAGCATGCACAAGCCACGCCGCTGCGCGAGCAGGCCTTCGAGCAGGCGCCGGCGATCGCCGGCGAGATCAACGGCGAGCCGTTCGAATGGATCGCCGACGCCGATCCACGCTTCGGTCCCTGCCTGGAAATGGTGGTCAATGGCGGTTATGCCTGGGTGCCGTTCGCGCGCCTGAAGCAGCTCGTCTTCGAGGCGCCGACCGACCTGCGCGACAAGATCTGGGCTCCGGTGCAGGTCACCTGGGTCAACGGCGGCCAGTCGGTAGGCTTCGTGCCGTGCCGCTACCCTGGCTCGGAGCACTCCTCCGATGCCGAGGTGGTGCTCGGCCGGCGCACCGATTGGCACGACATCGATGGTGGACCGTGCGTGGGTTCGGGCCAGCGCATGCTGGTCACCGACGCTGGCGAATATCCGCTGCTGGATGTCCGCATGATCGTTTTCCAGCATGACCCGGCGTGACGAAGCGCCATGGCCGAACTGACCACCCAGGAACGGCTGCAGCCCTCGCTGCTGGACCGCCTGACCGATGAAGAGCCAGGCAGGCAGGAAGAGAGCCGCGAGAAGCGGGTGATCTCGGCCACGCGCCTGCGCGACTGCGTCGCGCGCGACATTTCCTGGCTGCTCAATTGCGTCAATCTCGGCAGTGGCGTCGAGCTGGAGGACTATCCCGAGGTGGCGCGCTCGGTGCTCAATTTCGGTATCCCCGATCTCACCGGCATGGCGCTCGCCGGCGTCGACGCAGCCGTGCTGCAGCGCCAGTTGCGCGAAGCGCTGCTCGCCTTCGAGCCGCGCCTGACCGGCAGCACGCTGCGGGTGGCCGTCAATGCCGACGGCAAGCGCATGGACCAGCAGTCGCTGGTGTTCAACATCGAGTCGGAGATGTGGGCGCAGCCGATACCGCTGAACCTCTACCTCAAGACCGAAGTCGACCTGGAGACCGGTCGCTTCAACGTCTCCGAAAGCCTGGGCTGACGCATGGACCCGCGCCTGCTCCGCTACTACAACCGCGAGCTGCAGCACGTCCGCGAGATGGGCGGCGAGTTCGCGCGCGAATATCCCAAGATCGCCGGACGGCTGGGCCTGGAAGGCTTCGAGTGCGCCGATCCCTATGTCGAGCGGCTGCTCGAGGGCTTCGCCTTCCTCGCCGCCCGCGTGCAGCTGAAGCTGGACGCGCAGCAGCCGGTGTTCACCCAGCACCTGATGGAGATGGTCTACCCGCACTACCTCGCCCCGGTGCCTTCGATGGCCGTGGTGGAGATGGCGGCGGACCTGAAGGAGGCCGCGCTGGTCGCCGGGCATACGGTGCCGCGCCACACGGCGCTGCGCAGCCTGACTGGCCGCGACGAGCGCACCGCCTGCGAGTACCGCACGGCGCACGATGTCACCTTGTGGCCACTCAAGCTGGTCGAGGCCAAGTACTTCGACACGCCGGCGGCGATTGCCGCGGCGGGCGTGGCGATCCCCAACGACCGCACGGTGAGGGCGGGACTGCGCCTGAAGTTCGCCGTTACCGCCGGCGCGCAGGCGAGCGAGCTGGCGATGGACGAGCTGCCGGTGTTCCTCGCCGGCCCCGATGAGCTGCCCAAGCGGCTCTACGAGCAACTGCTGGGCAACGCCGTCGGCGTGACGGTACGGACCAAGGGCGCCAGCGGCGTTGCCGGCACCTGGCTGGAAGCTTCCAGCATCCAGCCCAAGGGCTTCGCCGACAACGAGTCGATGATTCCCTACAGCGGCCGCTCCTTCAGCGGCTACCGCCTGCTGCAGGAATACTTCGCCTGTCCCGAGCGCTACCTGTTCACCGTGTTCACTGGCCTTCGCCAGGCGCTGGCCCGGGCGCAGGGCAACGAGTTCGAGATCGTGGTGCTGTTCGACCGCAGCATCAGCCGCCTGCACAACGCGGTGGACGCCGGCAACTTCCGCCTGTTCTGCACGCCGGCGGTCAACCTGTTTCCGCGCCGCGCGGACCGCATCCACCTGCAGCAGGGCAAGACCGAGTACCACGTGCTGGCCGATCGCACGCGCCCGATGGATTTCGAGATCCATTCGATTGGCCAGGTCGAGGGGTTCGGCGACAGCCAGGAGCCCGAACAGCAGTTCCAGCCGTTCTACGGCTGCGACGAGCGCACCTGGCAGGGCGGCCACGGCGCCTTCTATACGGTGCGGCGCGAGCCACGCCAGCTTTCCGCGCGGCAGAAGCTGCAGGGCGCGCGTTCGAGCTACGTCGGCAGCGAGTTGTTCATCGCTCTGGTGGACGCCAACGAGGCGCCCTACTCGAGTCGCCTGCGCCAGGTCGGCATGCAACTGATGTGCACCAACCGCGACCTGCCGCTGCAGATGCCGGTGGGCAAGGCGAATACCGACTTCACCCTGGACGTAGGCGCGCCGGTGGAATCGGTGCGCTGCGTGGCCGGGCCGACCAAGCCGCGCGCGCCGGTCGCCGGCGGCGAGACCGCCTGGCGGCTGGTCAGCCACCTGCAGCTGAACTACGTCTCGCTGCTGGGCGAGGGCAACGCGGACGGCGCCGCGGCGCTGCGCGAGATGCTCACGCTCTACTGCGACGAATTCGACTCCGGCGCACGCCGGCAGATCGAGGGCATCAAGAACGTGTCCTCGCAGCCGATCGTGCGGCGCATCCCGGTACCCGGCCCGATCAGCTTCGGCCGGGGCCTCGAAATCACCCTTACCTGCGACGACGGCGCGTTCGAAGGCACCGGTGCCTTCCTGCTCGGCTCGGTGATGCAGCACTTCTTCGCGCGCTACGTGTCGGTGAACTCGTTCACCGAGACCGTGCTGCGCACCCTGGAACGCAACGAGGTGGCCCGATGGCCGGCACGGCTGGGTACGCGCCAGACGCTGTAGCGCTGGAGCGCGCGCTGCAGGAGCGGCCGGGGGACTTCGATTTCTTCGAGGCGATCCGGCAGCTCGAGTGCGCGCACCCGACGCGGCCAAGGCTGGGCGAATCGACCAAGCCGTCGGAGGACTTCGTGCGACTGTGCCAGACGCCGTCGCTGGCTTTTGCCGCGAGCGCGATCGATCGCTTCGAGCCGGCCGGTTCCGAACGCCCTGCGCGCATGCACGCGTGGTTCTTCGGGCTGTTCGGGCCCAATGCGCCCTTGCCGCTGCACCTGACCGAATACGCGATCGACCGCGAACGCAACGCGCGTGATCCGACGCTGATCGCGTTCGCCAACATTTTCCACCATCGCATGGCCAGCCTGTTCTACCGCGCCTGGGCCAACACCCAGCCGACGGTGCAGGCCGACCGCGGCGCGCAGGACCGCTTCCGCCTGTACACCGGTGCGCTGGTCGGCATGGCCACGCCCGGGCTCGAAGGCAGGGACGCGCTGCCGGACGACTACAAGCGCCATTTCGCCGGCCGCATGGTGGCGCAGACACGCAACGCCGAGGGATTGCGAAGCCTGCTGCAGCACTTCTTCGTGGTTCCCGTACGTGTAATCGAGTTCGTCGCCGAGTGGATGCGCCTGCCGGGCGAGGCGCACCTGCGCCTGGGCCGGTCGGCCGACGTCGCGGTACTGGGACGCACCGCGGTCATGGGCGAGTACGTCTGGGGCGCCCAGCAGCGCTTTCGCCTGCGCCTGGGACCACTCAGGCGCGACCAGTTCGAGCATTTCCTGCCCGGCGGCACCGCGCTCGCGCAGCTGGTCGCGACCGTGCGCAGCTACATCGGCGACGAGAAGGCCTGGGATGTGCAACTGGTGCTCGCGCACGACCAGGTGCCCGCCGCCCGGCTGGGCCGCGGCGGCTGCCTGGGCCTGACCACCTGGCTGGGCCAGCGGCCCCAACGCACCGATGCCGACGAGGTCGTACTGAAACCGGTGGGCTGAAGGCCCGCCATCACGCACACCATACCGGCCGCCGTGCGGCCGCCGCACCAAGCGAAGGGAAGACAAGCCATGGCCGAGATCAGTCGCAGCGCCCTGTTCGGGAAACTCAACAAGCTCGCCTACCGGGGCATCGAAAGCGCCACGGTGTTCTGCAAGCTGCGCGGCAATCCCTACGTCGAGCTGGTGCACTGGATCCACCAGATCCTGCAGCTGCAGGACTCGGACCTGCACCGCATCGTCAAGCAGTTCAGCATCAACCCGTCCAACCTGGCGCGCGACGTCACCGACGCGCTGGACAAGCTGCCGCGCGGCTCGACCACGATTACCGACCTTTCTTCCAACGTCGAAGAAGCGGTCGAGCGCGGCTGGGTGTTCGCCACGCTGATGTTCGGCGAAGCACAGGTGCGCACCGGCTACCTGATGGTGGGTGTGGTTCGCACCCGCCATCTGCGCAATGCACTGGTCGGCATTTCGCCCGAGTTCGACAAGATCAAGCCCGAGACGCTGGTGGAGAAGTTCGCCGAGGTGGTCGCAGGCTCTCCCGAGGACGGCCAGAGCGCCAGCGACGGGTTCCAGATGGGCGGTGCGGTGCCCGGCGAGGCCAGCGGCGCGATGGGCCCGGCGCAGATGGGCAAACAGGAGGCACTCAAGCAGTTCACCGTCGACCTCACCGCGCAGGCCCGCAGCGGCAAGATCGATCCGATCGTCGGCCGCGACGAGGAAATCCGGCAGGTCGTGGACATCCTCATGCGCCGCCGCCAGAACAACCCGATGCTGGTCGGTGAGGCTGGTGTCGGCAAGACCGCGGTAGTCGAAGGATTCGCCCTGCGCATCGCCCAGGGCGACGTGCCGCCGCAGCTCAAGGACGTCGAACTGCGCACGCTGGACGTAGGCCTGCTGCAGGCCGGCGCCAGCATGAAAGGCGAGTTCGAGAACCGCCTGCGCCAGGTGATCGAGGAGGTTCAGTCTTCGCCAAAGCCGATCATCCTGTTCATCGACGAGGCGCACACCCTGGTCGGCGCCGGCGGCGCGGCCGGCACCGGCGACGCGGCCAACCTGCTCAAGCCGGCGCTGGCGCGCGGCAACCTGCGCACGGTCGGCGCCACCACCTGGGCCGAGTACAAGAAGCACATCGAGAAGGACCCCGCGCTGACCCGCCGCTTCCAGACCGTGCAGGTCGACGAGCCGAGCGAGGAGAAGGGCATCCTGATGATGCGCGGCGTCGCCAGCGTGATGGAGAAGCACCATCGCGTGCAGATCCTGGACGAGGCGCTGGAAGCGGCGGTCAAGCTCTCGCACCGCTACATCCCCGCGCGCCAGCTGCCGGACAAGGCCGTCAGCCTGCTCGATACCGCCTGCGCCCGCGTGGCGATCAGCCAGCACGCCGTCCCGCCGGAAGTGGACGACACCCGCAAGCGCATCCAGGCGCTGGAGACCGAACTGGCCATCATCGCCCGCGAGAAGACGGTGGGCGTGGAAGTGGCCGAGCGCGAGGCGTCGGCCGGCGAGAAGCTCGCCATCGCCAAGGCCCGGCTGGAGACGCTGGAGGTCAACTGGCAGGTAGAGAAGGGCCTGGTCGAGAAGATTTTGGCCATCCGCGCCCGCCTGCGCGGTGACGCCGCACCGGTGGAGGGTACAGGCAGCGCGCTGGAGCAGGCGGCCCATGCCGAGGCCGGTGAGGTCGCCGTGGCCAGTGCCACGCTGACCGAGGCCGAGCGCGCCGCTGCGCTGGAGGAATTGAAAGGGCTGCAGGCTCAGCTGTCCGAATTGCAGGGCGAAAGCCCGCTGATCCTGCCGACGGTCGACTACGTGGCGGTCGGCTCGGTGGTCTCCGACTGGACCGGCATCCCGGTCGGCCGCATGGTCAAGAGCGAGCTCGAGACGGTGATGAACCTGGCCAGCCTGATGGGCAAGCGCGTGATCGGCCAGGACCACGCCATGGAGATGATCGCCAAGCGCATCCAGACATCCCGCGCGGGCCTGGACAACCCGAACAAGCCGATCGGCGTGTTCATGCTGGCCGGCACCTCCGGTGTGGGCAAGACCGAGACCGCGCTGGCGCTGGCCGAGGCGCTCTACGGCGGCGAGCAGAACCTGATCACCATCAACATGAGCGAGTTCCAGGAGGCACACACCGTCTCCACGCTCAAGGGTGCGCCCCCCGGCTACGTCGGCTACGGCGAGGGCGGCGTGCTGACCGAGGCGGTGCGGCGCAAGCCCTATTCGGTGGTGCTGCTGGACGAGGTGGAGAAGGCCCATCCGGATGTGCACGAGATTTTCTTCCAGGTGTTCGACAAGGGCGTGATGGAGGACGGCGAAGGCCGCTCGATCGACTTCAAGAACACCCTGATCCTGCTCACTACCAACGCCGGTACCGACCTGATCGCCGGCCTGTGCCAGGACCCGGAGCTGATGCCCGAACCCGAAGGCATCGCCAAGGCCCTGCGCGAGCCGCTGCTCAAAGTGTTCCCGCCGGCGTTGCTCGGCCGCCTGGTGACCATTCCGTATTACCCGCTGAGCGAGAAGATGCTCGGCGAGATCGTCAAGCTGCAGCTCAACCGCATCAAGAAGCGCATCGAGGCGCGCTACAGGATCCCGTTCGAGTACGACGACGAGGTCGTCAGGCTGGTGGTCAGCCGCTGCAGCGAGAGCGAATCGGGCGGCCGCATGATCGACGCGATCCTGACCAACACGATGCTCCCCGACATCAGCCGGGAATTCCTCAACCGGATGATCGAGGGCACACCGGTGACCGGTGCGCGGGTGAGCGTGGCGGATGGCAGTTTCGCCTACGACTTCGCGTGATCGGGGTCCGGACGGATCGGGATGCGGGAGCGGCGGCTTCCCACGGGCACGCCTGCCGGCGGGTGTCGGCGGCGCAGGGGCAGGCGTCGATAGTGGGGGCAGGCTGTGCTGAACGCTGCCCGGTTCTTTCTTCAGGAGGCTAGGGTATGGCTGGTTTTGGCGCTTTTGCGAACAAGCGGTTGTGTGACGTCGTATTTCCCGGCACGCACGACGCGGGCATCTACGGCAACGATCTGGGCAGCGTGGTCAAGACGCAGAATCTGAGCATCGGTGAGCAGGCGAAGGCGGGCGTGCGCTATTTCGACCTGCGCATCATCAAGGTCAAGACCACCGGCGGCCTGGAGCAGAAGGCCTACCACGCGCCCGGCTTCAACAAGAAGGAAGACAAGAAGCTGGGTGCCTACCAGACCCCCAAGACGGGCGGCGACGTGGGCGGCGACCGGCTCTCGCAGATGCTCGACCAGGCGCGCGAGTTCGTCATGAAGAACCCGGAGGAGTTCCTCATCCTCAGGTTCTCCAAGTGCGGCGACATGCTGGACGTGGCCAACCAGTGCATCCTGAAGCTCGGGCCGCAGCGGTTCGCGTCGAACGTGAACCTCAACGTGGCGACGATTGCCTCGCTGCAGGGCAAGGTGATCACCGTCTTCGACCGCGGCGATTTCGACAAATTTCCCGCGCAGCTCAAGAGCACGCCCGGAATCCTGCCGGTCAAGGCGCTGTTCAACAAGGAAGGCACCGGGCACGCCCAATACAGCGAGCACATGTGGGGCCTGCAGTATTTCGGCAGCTACTCGAACACCGGCGACAAGAAGAAGAACCTCAAGAAGCAGCAGAAGATCCTGTCGCAAGGACCGATAAGCAGTCCCGAGCTCCTGGGCATGATGTACTGGACGCTGACCTCGAACTGGAAGGAAGGCCTGCACAAGCTCTTCTACAGCATCGAGAAGCGCGACAAGGGCATGTGGTCCTCGTCGCAGCAGGCGCTGACCGACGCCTGGAAGGCCGGGGTGAAGGACCATATCGTCGCCCGCGCCGGCGTGCTCCACCAGCAGTGGCGTGCCAACGGCTTTCCTCCCCAGGCCATCAACCGGGTCTCGAAGTCCTTCATGCCGAACATCGTCATGATCGATTTCGCCGATCCCAACCGCTGCGCGACGATCTGGAACCTCAACCTGGCGACTACCGACATGATCGGCCGTTTGCGCGAGGACCTGCTGGTCACCGCATAGCGCAGGCACTGCGCGGGCCGGCCACCTGAAGCTGCGGCCCCGGGGCGGCACGCGGCGCGTGGGGTCACGCCCGGCCGGTCCGCGGAAGTCGGCGTGCCAGGAGCGGCGCGACGGGCGGCCGTGAAGGGCATGTGACAGGATTTGCCGGGCTTTTACGGATTCACCTATAGGCAACGCTGGCCGGCCCGGCCGGCGTGCCGCCACCAGGGGAAGCTGCCCGTCATGCGGGCGGCCGCAAGTCGAGGCTGGATGCCGTTCCCGGTGGACCGGCCTGCCAAATGGCAGGCCGTCGCGGCGCGTCGTCGTCGCATCGCCGGGCCGGTAATGACGCTCCAGCCGAGGAATCGCATGCAGCCAGCCGCCCGCCTCACCGACATGCATGTCTGCCCGATGGTCACCGGCGTGGTGCCCCATGTCGGCGGCCCGATCGCCTCGCCGGGAGCCCCCAAGGTACTGATCGGCGGCTTGCCGGCGGCGCGCCTGGGCGACATGGCGACCTGCGTGGGCCCGCCCGACAGCATCGTGATGGGCTCGCCCAAGGTGCTGATCGGCGGCCAGCCGGCGGCGCGCCTGGGCGATACCTGCGCGCACGGCGGCACCATCGTACTGGGCTGCTTCACGGTGCTGATCGGCTAATGGCGATGAGCAGACCCAGACCGGACAACCTGACGCTGCGCCGGGCCGTGCGGGACCACCGCGCCGTGCTGCAGCAGGCGCTGCGCGCGCACCAGGCGGACGACCTGGACACCGCCGAGCGGCTGTACCGCGAGGTGCTGGAGCTGCACGCCGCCCAGCCCGACGCGCTGCACTACCTGGGCGTGCTGTGCCACCAGCGCGGCCGCAGCGACGAAGCCGTGGAGCTGATCCGCACCGCGCTGAAGATCACCCCGCGCCACCCGGACGCGCACAACAACCTGGGCAACATCCACAAGGAGTGCGACCGGCCGGCGGAGGCGGAAGCCTGCTACCGGCGCGCGCTCGAATGCAGCGCCGGGCATCACAACGCCCTGGGCAACCTGGCCGTGGTGCTGGAGGTGCAGTCGCGCCTGGACGAGGCCTTCGAGGCGTACGGCAGCCTGCTGCAACAGGCGCCGGACGACGCGCGCGGCCATTACCTGATGGGCCTGTTCCTGCGCAGCCATGCGCAGCACATGGAGCATCTGGAGCAAGCGGCCGAATGCTTCGGACGCGCGTTCGAGCTGGACCCGCGCAACCTGCGCGCGCTGGAAGCGCTGGGTGTGACGCTGTACGCGCTCCAGCGGCGCGACGAGGCGCGCGGCGTCTACCGCGACTGGCTCGCGCGCGAGCCCGACAACCCGGTGCCGCGCCACATGCTGGCCGCCTGTGGCGGCGCCGAGGCGCCGCCGCGGGCCGCCGACGACTACGTACGCGAACTGTTCGACGGCTTCGCCGACAGCTTCGACGAGCAACTCCTGAAGAACCTGGACTACCGCGCGCCGCAGGTGCTCGTCGAAGCGCTAGCCGAGAGGCTCGACGCCCCTGCGGCAGCGCTTGACGTGCTCGATGCCGGTTGCGGCACAGGCTTGTGCGCGCCGCTGCTACGCCCCTACGCGCGTCATCTGGCGGGCGTGGACCTCTCCGGCGGCATGGTGGAGAAGGCGCGTGCCCGTGGCGGGTATGACGTGCTCGAGGTGGCCGAACTGACCGGCTACCTGCAGGCCCGCCGCGCGGCCTGGCACCTGGTGGTCTCGGCCGACACGCTGGTCTATTTCGGCCAACTGCAGGAGGCGCTGGTCGCCACCTACGGTGCGCTGCGGCCGGGCGGCTGGCTCGGCTTCACGCTGGAAGCGCTGGACGAGGAGGCCGACCGCGTTGAACTTACGCCCAGCGGCCGCTACCGGCATACCCGCCGCTACGTCGAGCGCGTGGTGGCTGCGGCAGGCTTTGACGACGTGCGCATCACTACCGACACGCTGCGCCGCGAGGCCGGCCAGGCGGTGGCCGGGTGGGTGGTAATGGCGCAGCGACCGGGCCCCGTCACGCCGGTGGGCGACGGGGACGCGGCATGAGCGACCGCGCACCACAGCAACTGGCGGCGGACCGGGGCGTCACGCCAGGCGCCCGCCGCAGCCATCTGCGCATTGCCGCCCGGCGACCCCGCGTTCGCCGGCAAGCTACGACATCACGCGTGCGGCCCATGGCTGGCACGACCCAAGCACGGAGCCGAGCCCGATGAGCCAGCTGATCACCCTGACCTCGGCGCAATGCGACGGGCTGCTTTTCACCAGCATGGCGACCGACGAGCAGCTCGGGCGCATGTTCTCCTACCACGTGGGGTTCGCCAGCCGCGACGAGAAGGTCGACCTTGGCGGCCTGCTCGGCACCTCGATGACGGTCAAGCTGGCCACTGCGGACGGCTTCGAGCGATATTTCAGCGGCATCGTCTGCGAGGCGGCGCAGACTGGCGCGGAGCCCATCGACGGCCTGCATTACGCGCACTACAGCGTGCGCCTGGTGCCCAAGCCGTGGCTGCTGATCGACAAGGTCGACTGCCGCATCTACACCAACCAGAGCGTGCCTGACATCGTCAAGGCGGTGCTGGCCGACGCCGGCTACACCGACGTCAAGCTGAGCCTTAGCAGCAGCTACGCCGCGCGTGACTACTGCGTGCAGTACCGCGAGAGCTGCCTCAATTTCATCAGCCGGCTGATGGAGCAGGAGGGCATCTACTACTACTTCACCCACGATGCCAACACGCACACGATGGTGCTCGCCGACGGCGTGGGCGCGCACGCCAAGGCCAGCCACTTCGACAAGGTGCCGTACTCGACGACCCGCGACAGCGCGCTGCGGCCGGACGCGGCCATCTCCGCATGGGTTCCCGCGCGTGGTCGCGACGCCACCAAGGTGCAGTTGATCGACTACGACCCGCTCAAGCCGAAAACCTCGCTGCTGGCCAAGGGCGTGGGCGACGGGCACGGCGGGCAGGGGCCGGACATGTTCGACTTCCCCGGCGAGCACTTCGACGCCCAGCTCGGCCAGCACTATGCGCAGGTCCGCGCCGAGGCGCTCAGCGCGTCGCGCTCGCACTACAGTGGCACCACCAGTTCGTGCGGCATCCAGATCGGCGGACTGTTCAACCTGACTGGCTTCCCGCGCGACGAGCTGAACCAGGAATACCTGGTGATCGGTGCCACGATGGAGTTGCACGGCGGCGGCTATGCCTCCGGCGCGGGCGGGCAGGGGCCCGGCTTCGCCTGCCAGTTCCAGGCGATCGAGAGCAGCCGGCCGTTCCGCAGCCTGCCGAGTGCGGCCAAGCCGTCGGTCGTGGGCCTGCAGACCGCGGTGGTCGCCGGCAGCGAGACCGACGAGGACATCGCGATCGACGACCACGGCCGCGTGCAGGTCACCTTCCACTGGAACAAGCCGGACAAGCCCAACGCCAAGAACTCGTGCCCGGTGCGCGTGGCCTCCACCTGGGCCGGCAAGGGCTGGGGTGCGGTGAGCCTGCCGCGCGTGGGGCAGGAGGTGGTGGTGAGCTTCCTCGAGGGCGACCCGGATCGCCCGTTGATCATCGGCAGCGTCTACAACGCCGACAACACGCCGCCCTACGGCCTGCAGGCGACCAAGACGCAGAGCGGCATCAAGAGCCGCAGCCTGCTGGGCGAGAGCGCCGACTTCAACGAGTTGCGATTCGAGGACAAGAAGGGCGAGGAAGACTTCTTTATCCATGCCCAGAAGGACATGCACGAGGAGGTCGAGAACGACCACGTGGTCACCATCGACCACGACGAGACGGTGACGGTGAAGCACGACCAGACGATCACCGTGGAGAACGACCAGACCCAGACCGTCAAGCACGACCGCAAGGTCACCGTGCAGAACGACGACAAGCTGGACGTCACCAGCAACGGCACCACCAGCATCGGGCAGAAGTTCAAGCTCTCGGCCGGCACCGAGATCGAGCTGGTCACCGGCGCCTCGAGCATCGTGCTCAAGAGCTCGGGCGACATCGAGATCAAGGGCGTCAACATCAAGATCACCGGCAGCATGGGCGTCAAGGTCGAGGGCCAGGTCGAGGTCGGCATCAAGGCCGGCGCGACCATGGATGTCGGCGCGGGCGCCAGCCTGAAGGTGCACTCGGACGCGATGGTCGAAATCGCCGGCAGTGCCATGGCCACCGTCAAGGCACCCATGCTGTCGCTCAAGGGCGACGGCATGAACCAGGTGTCCGGCGGCATCGTGATGATCGGATAAGGAACCGCCCATATGTCAGTCGTACAGGCAGCCGAGCAGATGGAACTGGCCGAGCCCGCACGGGCCCGGTTGGAGCCGCGCATGAACCCGCTGCAGGCGGTGCAATCCCTGCTCGCCGAGGGCCAGACGCAGGACGCGCTGAAGCTGATCGCGCGCCTGCTGCCCAAGCGCTACGCCGTGGCGTGGGCCTGCCAGTGCGCGCGCGACATGCCGCTGCCGCTGGAGGACAAGGCCGGCGCCGCGCTCGCCGAGCAGTGGGTGCGCGAGCCGGACGAGCCGCAGCGGCGCGCCGCCTTCGAATTCGCCAATGCCGGGGGCTACCGCACGATCGGCGCGTGGCTCGCCGCGGCGGCCGGGTGGTCCGGCGGCAGCCTCGCGCCGGCCACCCAGGAGACCGTCGTGCCGCCTGCCGAACACCTCACGGCTTGCGCCGTGGTGGCGGCGATCAACCTGATGGCCGGCCTGGAGCCTGCGCGCTTCGAGCAGCGTCGCGGTGAATTCATGGCCCGCGCCATGAGCCTGCTGGGCTCCGGCGGGTCGGCCCACTGACGGAGACGATGAGCGTGCCCAATCCACAGACCCTGGTCCTCGCCGTGCTCGGCCCGCATGCCGCACAGTTCGGCGCGCGCAGCCAGAAGGCCTTCGAAGGGCGCGACGGCAGCATCGGCCGCGCCGACGACTGCGACTGGGTGCTCTCCGCCGCCGGCGTGTCGCGCGTGCACGCGATGGTGCGCTGCCTCAACGGCATGTATTTCATCGAGGACCGCAGCACCAACGGCATGCTGCTCAACGGCCGCCCGCTGGTGAAAGGCGACCCGGCTTCGCTGAAGGACGGCGACCGTCTGCAGATCGATACCTTCGAAGTGGCCGTGCGGCTGCAGGCCGACGCTGCCACCCTGGTGCAGCCGGCGATGCCGCCCGCTCCGGCGATGGCCGCGGCCCCGCTGCCCGGCGGCGATTTCCTCGACGAAATGCTGGGCAGCGCTCCGTTCGCGGCCGCGCCGCTGCCCGCGCGCGGCATGCCCGACGAACCGCTGATCCCTGGCGGCGGCGCGCCGGTCGGGACGCTCGATCCGCTCGCGTTCCTTGACGAGCCCTTCGGTGCGGCCGCGGTACCTCCGGTGGCGGCGCCCAGCTGGAACCACTCCAGCGGCATGGCCGACCACTTCCACCCGCCGGGCATTGCCGGCCAGCGCGAGGCGCTGCCCGACAACTGGGATCTGACCATGGGCGACTTCGCGCCCAAGGGCATGCCGGCACCGCCGCCGGCGCATGCGCCGGCCATGGCGCCGGTGGCGGCACCAGCGGCACCCGTCGCCGCGCCGCCGGTGATGGCCGCCGCCACGCCGTTTGCCGCGCCGGCGTCCCCCGTTCCCGCCGCGGGCCTGCCGCCCGAGCTGGACACGATCTTCCACATCGTGGTCGACGGCGTGATGGACGTGCTGCGCGCGCGGGCCGAGATCAAGAACACCTTCCGCCTGCCGGTCACGCTGATCCAGCGCTCGGAAAACAATCCGCTGAAGTTCGCGCCGACCGCCGACGAAGCGCTGCAGAAGCTGCTCTCGCCACCCAACGGCGCCTTCCTCTCCGGCACCGACGCCTTCCAGGACGCCTTCGACGACATCCGCTGCCACCAGATGGCGATGCTGGCCGGCGTGCGCGCTGGCTTCGAGGCCGTGCTCGCGCACTTCAATCCCGACCGCCTGGAGCAGGAGGTCGACGGCAGCAAGCGTTCCTCCTTCGGCGGCAAGGGCCGCTACTGGGAGCGCTTCCGCGAAAACTTCGAGGGGCTGGCCAAGGACCCGGACGAATGCTTCCGCCGCCTGTTCGGCGACGAATTCGCGCGTGCCTACGAGGAACAACTGGCGCGGCTGAAATCGGCGCGGGTGCGGCAGCGGTGAAGACGCATGGCGCTTTTCACGCCGCAAAAACGCAATAGAGGGGAGGCGCGCGAATCCCGGCCCGGACCCGGCCGGTGGCGGCGCATCCACACAGGCTCGTTAAAGCCCGCCCGCGGGCCACAGCAGACAGGTCGGTCATGACGCAAAACAACAAGGTGGTCTGGAGTGAAGGCCTGTTCCTGCGGCCGCAGCACCTGCAGCAGCAGGAGCGCTACTTCGAGCGCTTCGTCGAGTTGCGTGCCGGTGCCCTGCGCCCGTACGCGTGGGGTTTCCAGGAGCTGGAGCTGGAGCCTGACCTGCTGGCGATAGGCAAGCTCGGCATCCGCCGCGCGCGCGGCATTTTCCCGGACGGCACGCCGTTCGCCATGCCCGGCGACGACCCACTGCCGCCGGCGCTGGAAGTCGACGCCAACTGGCGCGACCAGACCGTCTACCTGACCCTGCCGCTGCGCTCGCCGACGCAGCCGGAGAGCGGCCGCCCGGAGGCGCCGGCCGAGCGGTTGTTCCGCTACCGCGTGCGCGAGACCGAGGTGCGCGACAGCTCCGGCAGCGTCGAGGGCATGACCCCGCTGGAAGTCGGCGGCATGAGCACCCGCCTCTTGCCGCAGTCGCAGCCGATGGAAGGGCTGGCGCAGATCCCGGTGGCGCGCATCGTCGAATGCCGCGCCGACCGGCGCGTGGTGCTGGACGAGTCGTTCATGCCCACCGCGCTTTCCTGCCAGGCGGTGCCGCGGCTGGTGACCTTCCTCACCGAACTGCTGGGTCTGCTGCACCAGCGCGGTGAGGCGTTGGCCAGCCGCGTGGCGCTGACCGACCGCGGTGGCGCGGCCGAAATCGCCGATTTCCTGCTGCTGCAGGTGATCAACCGCTGCCAGCCGCTCGTGGCGCACCTGGCCGAGGCGCCGCTCGAACACCCCGAAGCCTTCTACCGCACGCTGGTGGCGATGGCCGGTGAGCTGGCCACTTTCACCGCGCCGGGCAAGCGCCCGCCGATGTTCCCGCCGTACCGCCACGAGGCGCTTCGCGAGAGCTTCGAGCCAGTGATCGTCTCGCTGCGCAACGCCCTGAGCGCGGTGATGGAGCAGACCGCCACGCCGATTCCGCTGCAGCAGCGCAAGTACGGCGTGTGGGTGGCGGTGGTGCCGGACATGAACCTGCTCGACACCGCCGCCTTCGTGCTCTCGGCCAAGGCCGACATGAAGTCCGAGGAACTGCGCCGGCAGCTGCCCGCACACGCCAAGATCGGCCCGACCGAGAAGATCCGCGACCTGGTCAACCTGCAGCTGCCGGGCATCGCGGTGCAGCCGATGCCGGTCGCCCCGCGGCAGATTCCCTACAACGCGGGCTACCTGTACTTCGAGTTCGACAAGCACTCGCCGATGTGGCGCGAGCTGAAGACCTCCGGTGGCATCGCCTTCCATTTCGGCAGCGAGTTCGCCGGCCTCGACCTGCAACTGTGGGCGATCCGGAGCTGATGCGATGAGCCCTACCAACGGCCCGTTCGACGACGACATGCGCGACGCCACCGTGGTGCGCCCGCGCGGTGCACCCACGCCGCCGCCCGCCGCCGCCGCGCCCGCACCGGCGGCGTACGCGCCTCCCGCGGCCGCCGCGCACGCGACACCCGCCACCGACGAGGACATCAGCGGATTCCTCGGCGGCGGCATGAATCCGCTGGTGCAGGCGGCCAGTCCCCTGTTGCTGCTGGCGGTGCAGGTACGCCACAGCGCCACCGCGCAGGACCCCACGCGCCTGCGCGACCAGGCCACCACCCAGGTGCGCCGCTTCGAAAGCCGCGCGCAAGCGGCCAACCTGCCGCAGCAGACCGTGCTGGCGGCGCGCTACGTGCTGTGCGCCATGCTCGACGAGTCGGTGCTCAACGCACCGTGGGGCGAGCACAGCGGCTGGGCGCAGAAGACGCTGCTGGTCGCCTTCCACAGCGAGTCGTACGGCGGCGCCAAGTTCTTCCAGATCCTCGAGCGGCTGTGCGCGGATTTCTCCAGGCACATCGACCTGATCGAGCTGATGTACATCTGCCTGGCGCTGGGCTTCGGCGGCCGCTACCAGATCGAGGCGGGCGGGCGCGCCAGGCTGGCCGACATCCAGGAGGACCTGTACCGGCGGATCAAGGAACAGCGCGCGCCGGCCGCGCAGGAACTGGCGCCGCACTGGCGCGGCGTGGAGGACCGGCGCAACCCGCTGGTGCGCTACGTGCCGCTGTGGGTGATCGCCACCGCCGCCGCCTGCGTGCTGCTGGCCGCGTTCCTGTTCTTCTACACCCGGCTCAACGACGCCTCCGCGCCGGTCAACGCGCAACTGGCAAAGATCGGCCTGGAGGGCGCCGCGCCGCCGGACACCTCGCACCGCCCGCCACCGGCGCGCAAGAGCCTCAAGCAACTGCTGGGGCCGGAGGAGTCGGCCGGGCTGCTCAGCATCGACGAACAACCGGACGGGCAGGCGCTGCTGCGCCTTTCAGGCAATGCGATGTTCGCCTCGGGCGGCGTCGAGGTGAACGATCGCCAGCTGCCGTTGCTGCACAAGATCACCGCGGCGCTGAACCAGGTGGCCGGCCGGGTGATCGTGATCGGCCACACCGACGACCAGCCGATCCACTCGCTGAAGTTCAAGGACAACTTCGCACTGTCCGCGACGCGCGCCGAGTCGGTCCGGCAGATCCTCACCCAGGGCCTGGACGACCCCGGTCGCATCGAGTCCACCGGCGCCGGCGCCTCGCAGCCGATCGCGCTGCCGCCGGACCTGCCGGAAAACCGCACGCGCAACCGCCGCGTGGAAATCAAGTTCATTCCGGAGGCCTGACGCCGTGGCGAAGTTGCTGAGCCTGTTCAAATCCGCCTGGTTCGTCACGCTGGTCGGCATCGCACTGCTGTCGGTGCTGGTATGGCTGGGCGGTCCCTACCTCGGGATCGGGGACTCGCAGCCGCTGGCCAGCCCGGTCGCGCGGCTGCTGCTGATCATGGTGATCGTGCTGGCCTGGGGCGCCTGGCTGCAGGTGCAGGCGCTGCGCGCGCGCGGCAAGGCCAGCAAGATGTCCGGCGAACTGGCCGGGCAGGGCGTCGCCGCGCCTGCCGAGAGCGGCGACAACCGCAGCGCGGGCGAGCGCGCGCAACTGCAGGGCCGCTTCGCCGAAGCCGTCGAGATGCTGCGCAAGCGCCGCCGCAGCAACCTCTACGCGCTGCCCTGGTACGTGGTGATCGGCCCGCCGGGCTCGGGCAAGAGCACGCTGCTGCAGAACTCTGGGCTCAACTTCCCGCTGTCCGAACGCTTCGGCAAGGAAGCGCTGCGCGGCGTCGGCGGCACCCGCAACTGCGACTGGTGGTTCACCGACGAGGCGGTGTTCCTCGACACTGCCGGCCGCTACACCACGCAGGATTCCGACCGAGCGGCCGACTCCACCGCCTGGGGCGAGTTCCTCAAGCTGCTGCGCCGCTACCGCAAGCGCCGGCCGATCAACGGCGTGATCGTGGCGATGAGCCTGTCCGACCTGATGATCCTGGACGATGCGGCGCGGCAGGACCACGCGCGCGCCATCCGCCGCCGGCTGGACGAACTGTCCGAACACCTGAAGATCGGCGTGCCGGTCTACCTGGTGCTGACCAAGTGCGACCTGGTCGCAGGCTTCGGCGAGTTCTTCGACGACATGAATCCGGAGTTGCGAAGCCAGGTCTGGGGCGTGTCCTTTCCGCTCAACAAGACCATGGACGGCAGCGCGGCCAAGGCCTTTGCCGACGAGTACCGGCTGCTGCTGGACCGGCTCAACACGCGCACGCTCGACCGCCTGCACGCCGAGCGCGATCGTGGCCGCCGCGCCGCGGTGCTGTCCTTCCCGCAGCAGCTGGCCTCGCTGGGCGAGACCGCACGGCAGTTCGTCGAGGGCGTGTTCGCCGCCCACGCGTATGGCACGCCGCCGCTGCTGCGCGGCGTCTACCTCACCTCCGGCACGCAGGAAGGCACGCCGATCGACCGCATGATGGGCGCGGTGGCGCGCACCTTCGGCCTCGACGCCGCGCGGGTGAATCCGCAGGGCGCGCAGCGACGTACCTTCTTCGTCGAGCGCCTGCTCAAGGAAGTGCTTTTCCGCGAGTCCGGCCTGGCCGGTACCAACCCGGCGATCGAGCGGCGCAAGGTCGTCGTGCAACTGGCCGCCTACGCGGGCATGGCGCTGCTGACCGTGCTGCTGTGCTTCGGTTTCGCCACCAGCTATGCGCGCAACCGCGCCTACCTGGGCCAGGTGCAGGACGCGCTGAAGGGCTACCCCGCCGGCGTGGACCTCGAAGCCAGCAATACACCCAAGGAATACTTCGCCAAGGTGCTCGACCGGCTCGAGGCGCTGTCGGCGGTGCAGCAGACGGCCACGCCCACCGGCGGCGCGCCGCTCTCGATGCGGCTGGGCCTCTACCAGGGCAACGCGGTCAACGCCGACCTGCACGCGGCCTACCTGCGCGAGCTCAACGCCTTGCTGCTGCCGGGCGTCGGCGCGCAGTTCCGCAGCGGCCTGGCCGCCAGCGCGGCCGATCCGCAGGCGCTGTACTACTACCTCAAGGGCTACCTGATGCTGGGCGAGCCCAAGCACCTGGACGCCGGCGAACTGGTCGCGCTGACCAACCTCGAATGGCGCAAGGTGTTCCCGGACGAGCCGGTGCTGCAGCAGGCGCTGGCGAAGCACTTCCAGGCACTGGTGGACGAGCCGGGGCAATTGCGCGCGCTGACGCTCGACCCCGCGCTGGTCGAGCAGGCCCGCACCACGCTGCGCACGGCGGACCTGTCCACGCTGGTCTACGGCAGCATGAAGCTGTCGGCCGAGAACGCCGGCAAGCCGCTGCAACTGGACAAGGAGCTGGGCCTGCTCGGCAACGTGTTCCGCCGCCGGAGCGGCAAGGCGCTGTCCGAGCCGTTGCCGGCGGTCTACACGCAGCCGGTGTTCGCGATCGAGGCGGACAAGGGCGTGGCCGAGGCGGTCAAGCAGTTCGCGTCGGACGACTGGGTGTTCGGCGCCGAACCGATCGACGCCATTGCGCAGGCACGCCTCTCGCGGCAGGTGCTGGCGCTGTACGAGACCGACTACATCAAGGCCTGGGACGACCTGCTGGCGGACCTGCAGCTGCAGCCGATCGCCAGCATCCAGGATGCCAGCGCCATCGCCGCGAAGCTGTCCGGCCCAAGCTCGCCGCTGAAGTCGCTGCTCAACGTGGTGCGCGCCAACACCAGCGACATGCTGCGCGCGCCCAAGCTCGCCGCCGGCGACAAGGCGCTGGGCGCGGCCAAGGACGCGGCCGCCAAGAAGGCAACGCAGAATGCGCTGGGCCGCGCGCTGGCCAAGGTCGGCGGCGGCGCTGGCGCCGCCGCGGACGAAGCCCCGCCCGGCAGCGCCATCAGCGCGCACTTCGACACGCTCAACAAGCTGAGCGAAGGCGCGCCCGGCGCGGCGCCGATCGACCAGACGCTGGCCGCGCTCGACCAGTTGAGCAAGACACTGCTCACCATGACCGACTTCAGCGACGCGGCAGGCCAGCCCAACCCGCAGTTGCTGATGGCGCAACAGGCGGCCGCGCAGTTGCCGCTGCCGGTGTCCGGCTGGGTCGCCTCGTTGACGGGCAAGAGCCAGGCCTTGGTGGCCAGTGGCACCAAGGGCGCGCTGGACGAGCAGTTCCAGCAGGCCGCCGCGCAGGATTGCGCGGCCTTCACCCAGGGCCGCTTCCCGTTCTCGCCGGCCAGTCGCAACGACATCCCGGTGCAGAACTTCGCCGAGATGTTCGGCTATGGCGGCCGCTACGACGGCTTCTTCAAGCAGACGCTGGCCAAGCTGGTCGATACCAGCGGACGCAACTGGCAGTGGAAGACCGGCCCGGGCGCGGTCAGCGGCTCGGCCTCGATGCTGGCGCAGATGCAGCTGGCCGACAGCATCAAGCAGATGTATTTCAGGACCGGCAGCCCGACGCCCGAGGTCGGTTTCACCCTGCTGGCACCGCAACTGGCACCGGGTATCGGCCGCTTCGCCATCGCCATCGACGGGCAGACCTTCGACTACAAGCCCGGCGGCAACACCAGCATGGCAATGAAGTGGCCGGGGCCGACGCCGGGGCAGGTCAAGGTCTCGGCCTGGGATGCCTCCGGCAACCTGCTCAGCAGCTACGACTACCAGGGCGACTGGGCGTTCTTCCACGCGCTGCAGGCAGCCAAGCTTTCGCGCCAGTCGGATCTGCGCTACCAGGCGCACTTCGACTTCGGCGGCCAGGCGGTGCAACTGGTCGTGCAGGCGAGCAACCTGAAGAACCCGTTCCTCAACACGCAGGTGCAGCGCTTCCGGTGCGGGGGATAGGGCCATGGCCGATCCGACAGGGGGATCCGCCATCGCAAGCGTGGGCTTCTTCGGCAAGCTGCCGGGGGCGGGCGACTTCGTGCAGCGGCGGCTGCCCGCCGGTTTCGTCGAGCGCTGGGACCGCCATTTCGAGCAGGCCGTGTTCGCCAGCCGCGAGGCGCTCGGCGGCGACTGGGCGCAGGCCTATCACGCCAGCCCGACCTGGCGCTTCGTGCTGGCGCCGCAGGCGTGCGGCGAGGGGGCCTGGGCCGGCGTGTTCGGACCGGCCGACGACCGCGTAGGCCGCAGTTTCCCGATGGTGCTGGCCGCGCCGGTCGCGCCCGCGCAGGTCGACCTGCTGCTGCGCGAGGGTGCCGGCTGGTTCGACGCGCTGGCGCGCGTGCATGCGCAGGGCCAGCGCGGTGCGCCACTGGATGCCGAAGCTTTCGACGCGCTGGTAGTGGCGTTGCCGGGACCGTCGATCGTGCCGGCCGCCGCGGTGGACCTCTCTGACGGTATCGATTTCAGCCGGGCCAACCACTGGCGCCTGCCGCTGCCGGCGCGTGCCATCGATAGCGCCGCCCTGGCCACGTTGTGGCTGCGGCTGGCCGGGCAGGGGCCGTGGTGCCTGTGGTGGAGCGAGGGTGCCGGCCGTGTGCCGCCCGGTATCCTGGCCACTCGCGGCCTGCCGGCGCCGGAAGCCTATGCGGGCTTCCTCGATGCCACCCGCGCCGGCGCGTGGCTGACGCCCGTCGGGGCGTCCGTGCCGATGGCCGAGCCGTTCGCTCCTGCCAGGAGCGAACCCGTGCTGCCGCCACCGGAGCCCGCGCCGGTGGTCGCCCGTCGCGACGTGGATGACGACGTGACCGTGCCGGGCCTGGTGCGCCGGGTCCAGGACGTCGTGCCGCCGATGCCCGCCCCCGTGTTCGACACCGAGCTTTCGGTGCAGACGGCGCCCGGTACGGCCGTGGTGCGCCATCCGGTCGGCGCATTGACGTTGGTGGCCGCCGACGTGGGCCTGGCCGACCCGCGCCGCCGTGCCGCGTCGGCCGCCGCCGGCGTAGGCGCCGAATGGAGCGCAGGGGACGAGGCGCCGCCCGGCACGCATGCGCTGCGTGCCCGCCTGATCGCCCTGCATCCGCACCTGCGCAACGGCCGGGTGAGCGAGGACGGCGCAGTGGTTGCCGCCCGCGTGTCCGGTTCCCAGGCCGGGTTGCTGCGCATCGGCGCCGCTGGTGCGTGGCATTGGCGCGGCGGCCGCCTGCGTCCGCTGTTCAGCGCCGCGCTTGCGCCACCGGCGCCATCCGGCGGTGGCGAGCTGGACGACTTGCTGTTCGGTGGCGGCGAAGTCGCCACCGCCCCGGGCCTGGGCGCCGAGGGCGTGCCCAGTTGCGAGCAGGTCACCTGCGAACTGTTGCCGGGCGACCGCCTGCTGCTGCTGGCCGGCGCCGCGCATACCCAACTTTCGCTGGCAGCGCTGGCTCAGGGGCTGGCCGCGGCCTCGCCGGAGGACGCCCAGACGCGCCTGGCGCAGGCGCTCGGCCCCATCCACTCGCGGCCCTGGCCGCTCGCCGTGATCGAGGTGCAGCCATGACCGTGCGTTACCTGTCCGCCGGGCACACCCACACCGGCAAGGTCCGCAAGCACAACGAGGACGCCATCCTCGTGCGCGAGGACGTAGGACTGTGGGTGGTGGCCGATGGCCTGGGCGGGCATTCGGCCGGCGACTATGCCAGCGGGCTCATCGTCGAAAGGCTCGGTTCCCTGCAGCGCAACGGCGACGTGTTCGATTTCATCGAGTCGATCGAGGACGCGCTGGCGCAGGTCAACACCGAGTTGCGCCAGGTCGCCGCGATGCGCGGCGTGGACCTGATCGGCTCGACCGTGGTGCTGCTGGTCTACGACCCGGATTTCATGCTGTGCGGCTGGGTCGGCGACAGCCGCGCCTACTGCTTCGAGAACGGCCGCCTGCGCCAGATCACCCGCGACCACGTGCACGGAGTGAAGGACGAGGTGACCCAGTTCGCCGGCGGTCCCGCGACCGCGCGACCGCAGCCGGGCGCGGGCGTGCTGACCCGCGCGATCGGCGCGGAAGAGCGGCTTTACGTCGACTGGGTGGTCGCCGGCAACCGTGCGGGCATGCAGTTCGTGCTGTGCTCCGACGGCATCAACAAGGAAATGACCGACGAGGAACTCGACGCCCAGTGCGCGCGCCTGCAGGCGCCGAACGAGCTGTTGCAGGGCCTGTTCGCGATGGCGCTGGGACGTGCCGGCCGCGACAACGTGTCGGCCGTGATCGTGCGCCTGCAGGACTGAAGGCGAGCCGATGGAAGCCCGCTCCCTCAGCGCACTGGTCGATGCCTACAAGGCAGGCGGGCTCACGCTGCCGGCGCTGTTGGTCGACGCTTTGGGCCGGCGCGGCACGGTGACGGCGGACCAGCACGCGGCCGAACTCGCCTGGCTGGCGCGGATGCGCGAGGAAGGGAACCTCGAGGCCGGCGTGGCGCAACTCCTCGTCGAGCGCCTCGATGCGCTGCAAGCGAGCGCCGGCGAGGCCGAGGACGTTGCCACGGTGGTCAAGGTGGAGCGCCCGGCACTCGCGATCGCAGGTAGCGACGAAGCCACCTGCGTGATGCCGGCCGCGCGCGCCGAGCCGGCCGTACCCCCGCCGGACCAGGCCACCGTGGTCAAGCCGGCCTTCGTCCCGGCGCCCGTCACGGCGCAGACCGGTGCGACCGTTTCGCAGACGGCCGGCTCAACCGGCGGTGTCGACACGTCCGACTGGCGGCGCGTCGCCGACGCTGCGGGCGGCGACCAGGCGACGGTCGGGATGCTGCTCAAGGGCCGCTTCCTGCTCGAGCGCGAGATCGGCCGCGGCGGCATGGGCGTGGTGTTCCTGGCGCGCGACGAGCGCAAGGTCGAGGCACGCGACCGCAATCCCCACGTCGCGGTGAAGGTGCTCAACGACGAGTTCCGCCGCCATCCCGATTCTCTGATCGCGCTGCAGCGCGAATCGCGCCGCTCGCAGTCGCTGGCGCACGACAACATCGTGCGCGTGTTCGACTTCGACAAGGACCGCACGATCGTCTTCATGACGATGGAATACGTCGACGGCTCCGACCTCAAGACACTGATCCGCGAAAGCGCCTACAACGGTCTGCCATTGGCCAAGGCGCGCCCGCTGATCGAGGGCATGGCCCGTGCGCTCAAGCGCGCCCACGACGCCGGCGTGGTGCATTCGGACTTCAAGCCGGGCAACGTCATGGTCACCCGCGATGGCATCCCGAAGGTGTTCGACTTCGGCATCGCGCGCGCCGGCAAGCAGGCGGACGAGCCGGCCGAGGACCAGACCGTGTTCGACGCCGGCAAGCTCGGCGCGCTCACGCCCGCGTACGCCAGCCTGGAGATGATCGAGGGCAAGCCGCCGCAGCCCACCGACGACATCTACGCGCTGGGCTGTGTTGCCTTCGAGCTGCTCACCGGCAAGCACCCGTTCGACAAGGCCAGCGCCGAGGTGGCGTTGCGCGAACGCCGGCGGCCGCCGGTCGTGCCGGGGTTGACCGGGCGGCAGCAGCGAACACTGTGCGACGCGGTGGCGTTCACCGCCGACAAGCGCCTGAAGTGCGCGGACCTGCTGGTCGAGGGCTTGCGCGACGTGGGCCTGGGCGAACGCATCGGCCGGCCGCTGGCGTGGGCGCTGGGCGGTCTCCTGCTGCTGGCGGTCGCGGGCTGGGGCGTGTTCGGCCAGCTGCGCGCACGGCACGTGGCCGAGGTGGCCGCCCGCTTCCAGCCGGACAACCCGCAACGCTACGGCAACGAGGGCGAGGCGGTCGCCGCGCTGGCGCAACTGGGCGAGGACGAGCGCAAGCAGCTGATGCTCGGCCAGGGCGAACGGGTACAGCGGTTCCTGCTCGACCGCGTCGATGCGTACTGGGACCCCGCCAAGGGCCGGATCGACTACGCCGGCGCCCAGCGCGTGTTTGCCTTGCCTGCCCAACTGCACCTGTTCCTGCCGCGGCTGGACCTCAGACACGCCGCCGTGGACGAGGAAAAGCTCCAGCTTGGCCAGGCGAAGGTCCGCGCTGCTTCAGCGCCCACGCCGGCACGCGCCGGCACGGTGGCCGCGCAGCCGGCATTCGCGCGCGTGGATCCGCCGCGGGCGCCCGGGCGGGCGCCGGCCACCTCGGCTTCAGAAAAGCCGGCCGCGCCGCCACCGTCGCCCGCCAGCCCGGCGAACCGGATGGAGGAAGTGGCTGCCGGTCTGCTGCGCGAAGGCGAGCGCAACTACCGCCAGCAGAACTACTCGGCGGCGATCGCCAACGCCCAGGCCGCATTGCAGGTGAGCCCTGGCGACCCGGCGGCGAAGCGCCTGCTGCGGCGGGCGCAACAGGCGCAGCAGCAAGCGATGAGCAGCATCTCGATCAACTAGGGAGGGAGAGGTCATGCAAAGCTTTGCATTCCGTGGTGCCACCCTGCTGGGCGCGTCCTGCCTGCTGGCCCTGCTCGGCGGCTGTGCGCAGATGGGCGGCATGGGCATGCCGACCGACCAGGCGTATGCCAACCCCGATGCGGCCGCCGCCGAAGATGCGTCGCACGAGTGCAATCCGGCCCTGGGAGGGGCCATCGGCGCGCTGGCCGGCTCGATGTTCGGCAAGGGCAAGGGTCACCTGGCCGGCGCGGCGATCGGCGCCGGCATCGGCGTGTTCGCCTGCATGGCCTACAACTACCACGCCCGCAAGGTGCGCGACGCGCAGTCGGTGGAGGCGCAGTACAGGCGCGAGCAGGGCGCGCTGCCGGCGGCGAACACCATCGGCGCGTACCAGAGCGAGCTACTCCCCGGCGAGACGATCAAGTCCGGCAGCAAGGCGGCGATGCAGTCGCGCGTGACGCTGATCCGCGGCACCCAGGCCGCCGCCCCGCAACTGAGGGAGCAGCTGACCCTGTTCTCGCCCGACGGCAAGCAGTTGACCACGGTGACGAAGGACGCCACCGCCGTCGACGGCACTGGCGAGTACGAGACCAATTTCGACTTCAACCTGCCCAAAGGCATCCAGGACGGCCGCTACACGATGCGCTCGGCGCTGTACATGGATGGCCAGAAGGTACGCACCAACGAAGTTCCCATGCTGGTGGTGAGCTGACGTGCGCCTTGCCCGCGCCGGCCACCCACGGCGCGACACAGCCCTGGCCGAGTTCCATGCGGCTGCATCACTGACCAAGAGCTCCGCATGAACACGCTTGCCGAACTGATTGCCGCCTTCCGTAACGGCCACCTGCCGCTTCCCGTGCTGCTCGATGCACTGGCCAGGCGTGGTTCGGTGCCTGAGGAACACCACCACGACGAAGTCGCGCTGCTGCGCCGCCTGAACGACGACGGCGAACTGGACGGGCAGATCGGCCGCGTACTGCTCGAACGGCTGGTCGCCGCACAGGCCGTGGCCGCGGGGGATGACGCTCCGGCGCTCGACGATGCGACCGTGGTGGTATCGGCCACGCGTCCGGCAGCCGGGGAACCGGTCGCCGAAGCCGGCGCCACGCGGGTCGTACCCGCCACCCCGGCCGCACCCCCGGCGCACGGTGATGGCGCCGACGCCACCGTGGTCATGCCCGCCTCGCGCCCGCCGGCACCGCCCACCGCGGCCATCGACGAATCCACCGTGGTTTCGCCGGCCTCGTACGGCCGCGAGGCGGACCTGTCCCAGTCCACCAGCACGCAGGGCGCCACCGGCACCGGTTCGAACTCGGCCAGCAGCTTCAACAGCGTCAGCCTCGAGCGCCTGGCCGGCGTCGAGGGCGGCGACCATGCGCACGTCGGCATGCTGCTCAAGGGCCGCTTCCAGCTGGAGCGCGAGATCGGCCGCGGCGGCATGGGCGTGGTGTTCCTGGCGCGCGACGAGCGCAAGGTCGAGGCTCGCGACCGTGATCCGTACGTCGCGGTCAAGGTGCTGAACGACGAGTTCCGCCGCCACCCTGATTCGCTGATCGCGCTGCAGCGCGAATCGCGCCGCTCGCAGTCGCTGGCGCACGACAACATCGTGCGCGTCTACGATTTCGACAAGGACCGCACGATCGTCTTCATGACGATGGAATACGTCGACGGTTCCGATCTCAAGACGCTGATCCGCGAACGCGCCTACAACGGCATGCCGCTGGCCAAGGCACGACCGCTGATCGAGGGCATGGCCTGGGCGCTCAAGCGCGCGCATGCCGCCGGCGTGGTGCATTCGGACTTCAAGCCGGGCAACGTCATGGTCACCCGCGATGGCATCCCGAAGGTGTTCGACTTCGGCATCGCGCGCGCCGGCAAGCACATGGGCGAGGCGGTCGGCGAGCAGACCGTGTTCGACGCCGGCACGCTGGGCGCGCTGACGCCGGCCTACGCCAGCCTGGAAATGATCCAGGGCGGCGAGCCGACCCCCAGCGACGATCTCTATGCGCTCGGCTGCGTGGCCTTCGAACTGCTCACCGGCAAGCACCCGTTCGACAAGGTGAGCGCCGAGCTGGCGATGCGCGAGGGCCGCAAGCCGCCGCCGGTGCCCGGCCTCACCCGTCGCCAGTACAAGACACTGTGCGACGCGGTGGCCTTCCACAAGGAAGACCGCCTGCGCACGGCCGGCGAGTTTGTCGATGGCCTGCGCGAGGTCGGCCTGCGCGAGCGCATCGGCCCGTACCTGATCTGGGGCGGCGGCGCGCTGGTGCTTCTGGTCGCCGGCGGCTGGGGCGGCGCGCACTACCTGCACCAGCGCAGGGTGGCGCAGGTGATTGCGCGCTTCTCGCCGGACAACACGCACGTCTACACCGACAAGGCGCAGGCGATGGCGGCGCTGGATACGCTCGGCGACGAGGAGCGCAAGCGCCTCGTTCTCGACCAGAGCGAGCTGATCCAGCGCTTCCTGCTTACCCGGCTGGACGGCTACTGGAACCCGGCGCAGGGCCGCTACGATTACGCCCACGCGCAGCAGCTGTTCGCCCTGCGCGACCAGCTCAAGCTCTACTCGCCCCAGCTGGACATTCGCCGCAGCGCGATGGAGCAGCAGAAGAACGAGCTGCTCAACAGCCTCGACACGCAGCTCTCGCAGCGCGTGGAGGCCGGCGCCATCTTCGCCGACCAGCCGGACAACGCCGTCCAGACGCTGCAGAAGATCCGCGCCATCGATCCGTCGAGCAGCCTGCTGAAGAACGCCGAGCTGGAGCTCAAGTACGACATCGCCATCGGCCAGCAGATGGCGCAGCACCAGGATGCCCAGGCTGCGGCGCACCTGAAGCAGGCGCTCGAGCTGTTCCCGGATTCGGCGCGCCTGCAGCGGCGCCAGGCGCAGCTGACGGCGATGGGCGCAGGCGAAGTGGCGGCCGCCGCGCCCGCGGCCGCCGCAGCCACCAGCCTGCCCGAGGCCCGTGCCGCGCTGTCCGCGCTGCTCACCCATCCGCAGGCCACCGCCGAGTGGCGACGCCAGGTCGCCGCGGCGGTCGCCCCGCTCAAGGGCGATGCGTCGGCGCAGACGCGCGCGCTGCTCGACCAGCTCGCCACCGCCATCGCCACGGTGGCGGGCCAGCAGACCGATCCGTTGCACCTGCCGCAGGACCTTGCCCTGGTCGATTTCGGCCTGACCATGGCACCGCAATCCGCAGCGCTGCAGAGCGAACACGACCAGCTGGCCGCGCTGGACAAGCAACAGCAGGACCGCCTGGCACAGGAGAGTGCCGCGGCCGAGGTCACTGCGCGCATCGAATCGGTCAAGCGCGCGGCGGCGGCGGGCGATACCGCCAAGGCGCAGGAGTCGCTGGCGCGCATCCGCGCGTTGGCGCCGCAGCATCCGTTCCTGGCCAGCGAAGGCCCGCAACTGCTGGCCGATGCCTACCTCGGCCAGGCGCGCGAGGCGTTCCGCAAGGGCCGCTACCAATCGGCCGCCGACGTGCTCGCGCGTGCCACCGGCCAACTTGGCAAGCGCGACGATCTGGCCAAGGCCAGCGCCCGCTACGGCCTGGCGGCCGAACTGGTGAAGGCGCGCGGCCAGGCCATCGCGTCGAGCGATCTCGACCGGTTGCACCGACAACTGGCGCAGGTGCGACGCGCAGACGCCGACGGACTGGCGGCACTCGAAGCGGACATGAAATTGCGCGGACAGCTGGGTGAGGGTTCGCTGTCCGCACTGCTGGACTCGCTCAAGCCCACCACCGCGACGCCCGTCACCACGGCACCGGCAGCTGTGCCGGGCAATACCGCGCCCACGGGCAACCTTGCCACGCCGACGCGCAATGCGCCGGCCAGCCAGCCGGCGCCGACCGCAGCGGGCAAGGGCAGCCCGGCGGTGATCCGCCCCGCGCCGGCCACCGCTACCGCCGGTCCCTCGTCTGATCCCTGCGCCGCACCCGACCTGGTTGGCGCCGGCCGCGCCTGCTTCGACACCATCGATGGCAAGCGCGGCCCGGCGCTGGTGGTGGTGCGTGCCGGCGGCAAGGTGCTGGCGATGACCCGCTCGGAAATCACCGTCAACGAGTACAACCGCTACTGCGGCGCCACCGGCAAATGCAGCGCGATCACGCTGGAAGACCGCTCCGCCGGCAGCCTGCCGGTGAGCAACATCAGCCTGGCCCAGGCGCGCGCCTACGCAGCCTGGCTGGGTAGCGCGAGTGGCCACGTCTACCGCCTGCCGACCGACGCCGAGTGGCTGGCCGCTGCGCGCGCAGGCGGCGGCTGGAAGCAGGCGCCGGACAGCAACTGCATCCCGCCCACCGCTGGCGCCGACGACGGCAGCGGCGCGCCGATCGCCGCGCGCGGCCGCAGCCCGAACCCTTGGGGCCTGATCAACCTCACCGGCAACGTATGGGAATGGGTGACCGACGGCAGCACCACCGCGGTACGCGGCGGCAGCTACACCAGCTACTGGTCCGACTGCACCATCGACAGCCATCGCCCTGACGGTGGCAGTGCACAGAAGGACGTGGGACTGCGCCTGGTGAGGGAGGTGCCATGAACGAGCGCGAGCGCATCGTCAACCGCGACCTCCAGGTGCTCGACGAGGCGCACTACGGTGGACGCATCGCCCGCGCCGAGTACCGGGCGCGCCGGCGCAACGTGCTGGCAGCCCTGCGCGACAGCCACGGCATCACCGCGCGCCAGGTCCCGCTACGGTCGCCGGACCGTGGCTCCGCGGAGCCTGCCCCGCGCGATGACGTGTTGCCGGCCTTGCTCGGCCGGGGTGGGCTGCCCAGCCGCATGTTGCTGGTGGTGTTCGCCGCCGGAGCACTGGTCTGCGCGCTGCTGCTGGGCCTGCTGTTGTTCGCTCCCTGAAATGTGAACGCCTGATGAGCATGGCGTGAACAAGGCCCGCCCGAAATGGGCGTTTTTCTTGACGTAGTGCGCACTACAGGGTGAGGGCGCGCGGTTTGCCGTGGCCCCGCGGCGGCCGGGCTGAGCCCGGCCGTCGGCGCTGATGCGGTCGCCGGCAATCGGCGCCGCGCACGGAGCGAAGTCGATCAAGAGGGGAACGTCGTGCGGATTGCTTGCCTTGCAGCAGCGGTGGCCCTTGCCCTGGCGGGCGGGGATGCCTGGGCCCAGGCGTCGCCACCGGCTCCTGCCGCCGGCGTGCCGGCGCAGGACATCCTGGTCAGCGGCGTACCCACCGACGGGCCCCAGGCGGCCCAGGTACAGGCACTGATCCAGGACGAGTACCGGCAGGCGCTGGCCGCAGCCGGCGCCATCGCGTTGGATGCCGCCCAGCTGCAGGCGGCGGCGCGGCAGATCACCGCCAAACTGCATCAGGCAGGCTGGGCGGATGCGCACGCCTACCTGCCGGGACAGGTGCTCGCGGTCCATCTCGGCGCCGGTGCCACGCCAGCGGCCACGGTGGCGCAGGCACTGGCCACACCTGCCGCAGGCGCGACCGCCCCCAAGGTGCCGCCGTTGCGCGATCGTGAAGCCGCGGCCGCACAGGACCAGACCCTCTCGGTACGTGGCTTCCGCGTGCAGGGCGTGGGCGACCATCCGGGCGACGGTATCACCCCGGCCGCCGTGCAGGCGCTGGCCGACGAGCAGTTCGCCACGCTGTCCGGCGGCACCGGCAAGCCGGTGCAGGCCAATTTCAGCCAGCTGCAGCAGGTCGCCGACCGCATCACCGACCGCTACCGCAAGGCCGGCTTCATCGTGGCTACGGCTTACGTTCCGGCGCAGACCGTAGGTGCGGACGGCATCGTGCACGTGGACGTGCTGGAAGGCACGATCGGCAAGGTGGTGGTCAAGGGCACCTCGCGCTACCGGGCCGGCGCCATCGCCGCGCCGGCCGAGCGGCTCAGGGGCGAGCCGCTGCGCAAGCAGGACATCGACTCGGCCTTGCTCTACGCGCGCGACCTGCCCGGTGTGACCGTCTCCTCCACCTTCCAGCCCGGCGCCAAGACCGGCCAGACCGACCTGGTGATGGTGGCGCATGAGGCCAGGCGCCCGTTCGTGTTCACCCTGGGCGGCAACAACTACGGCACCGAGCTGACCGGCCGCTACCGCGCCCAGGCGGGTGCCGCCTGGACCAGCCCGCTGGGCATCGGCGACCAGCTGACCGCCAATGTCGATTACGCCTTCGACCCGCGCAGCAACGTCTACGGCGCGCTCGGCTACCGCATCCCCGCCGTGGTGGTGGCGGGACTGAGCGGCGTGATCGGCGCCACCCGCAGCGAACTGCAGATCAACAGCGGCGCGTTCGCCGACCTGCAGATCAAGGGCCCGACGTCCTCGACCTTCGCCGGCGCGGACTGGAAGTTCGTCAACACCGACGACCTGCAGGTGCAGTCCTCGCTGCGCTACATCCGCGAGAAGTCGCAACTGGGCGCACTGGGCGTGAAGCTTTCCGACGAGCGCTTCGACGTGGCCGAACTCGGCTTCGGCCTTCAGCGCACCGACCAGCGCCTGCGCGGCCTGGACGTGGTGCAGGGCAGCCTGCGCAAGTCGGTGCGCGACGACTCCACCAAGCCGGACCTGGTCAGTCCCGACCACGACAGCAACTTCTCGCTGCTGCGCCTTTCCTACACGCGCCTGCAGTTCCTGACCCGCTCGCAGCGGATGTACTTCAAAGTTGGCGGGCAGTACACCAAGTACGCGCTGCCGCCGCTGGAGCAGTTCGTGATCGGCGGCCCGGACAGCGTGCGCGCCTATCCGATCGCCGATGCGCTGACCGACCGCGGTTGGTACGGCTCGCTGGAATACCACGTCGACGCGCCGTTCCTGGGCGATCACGTCTCGCCCTTCTACGACCGGCCCTGGCGCGAGCTGCTGGAAGTGGAAGTGTTCTACGACTTCGGCCGCGGCTATGCCTCGCACCATCGCGACGGCAACAACCCGGTCGAGACCCTCGAGGGCGTCGGCGCCGGTCTGATCTTCCGCATTCCGCGCTTCCACCACTTCGAATTCCGCCTGGACGCCTCGGTGCCGACCGGCAGCCGCGACGCCTCGGACAAGGGCGGCTACCACATCTATTCGCGCTTCGGCTTCACCTTCTGACGGGCCACCACCATGCACACCACCCGCGCGACCTCCCGCAAGGAATCCCTCGCCAGCCTGCGTCGCAAGGCGTTGCCGCTGAGCCTGTCGCTGTTGCTGTGCGGCGCGCTGGCCAGCGCACCGGCGCAGGCCGGCAGCGTGGGACGCACCACCACGCCGACCGGCGGCAGCATCGTCGGCGGCAGCGGCAGCATCTCGCAGGATGGCGCCAGCGTGGTGATCAACCAGCTCAGCCAGAAACTCGCGCTGGACTGGCAGAGCTTCAACCTGGGCCAGGACGCCACGGTGCGCTTCAACCAGCCGGGCACCTCGGCGGTGGCGCTCAACCGCATCCTCGACCAGAACCCCAGCCAGATCTTCGGCCAGATCAGCTCCAACGGGCAGGTGTTCCTGATCAACACCCACGGCATCATTTTCGGCACGACCGCGCAGGTGAACGTGGGTGGCCTGGTAGCCAGCACGCTGGATCTGACGCCTGCCGATTTCCTCTCCAGCCACTTCAACCTCAACGCGGTCGGCGGCGGGGCCGGCATCGTCAACCACGGCACCATCGCCGCAGCCAGCGGTGGCTCGGTCAGCCTGATCGGCGGCAGCGTACAGAACGATGGCGTGATCCTGGCCAACTACGGCCGGATCAACCTCGATGGCGCCGACCATGCGGTGCTCGACTTCGACGGAGATGGACTGATAAACGTCCAGATCACCGGCGAGCTCAAGCATCGCCTGGACGCCAAGGCGGCGTTGAACAATACGGGTACGCTGCAGGCCGACGGCGGTACTGTGGTACTTGAGGCCGCTGCAGCGCGCGATCTGTTCACCAACCTGGTCAACAACTCGGGCGTGATCGACGCCGGCGCGATCAGCCACGACGGTGGCGTCGTGCGGCTGGTCGCCCGCGGCGGCGACACGACGGACAGCGGCAGCATCGACGCGACCGGCGTGCACGGCGGCAGCGTGCAGCTGTTGTCCGACCGCAACGTGGCGGTGAGCGGCAGCGTCGATGCCTCCGGCGCGCAGGGTGGCGGCCGCATCCGCGTCGGCGGCGGCGCGCAAGGCGGGGAAGGCCTGCTGCGCTCCTCCACCAGCACCATCGACGCCGGGGCCAGGCTGAGCGCCGATGCCACGCAGTCGGGGAAGGGCGGTTCGATCGTGGTGTGGAGCGACCACGACACGCGTGTCGCCGGTCAGTTCAGCGCCCGCGGCGGCGCCCAGGGCGGCGACGGCGGCTTCGTGGAGACCTCGGCCGGGCACGTGCAGATCGCCGACACCACCCGCGTAGATACGCATGCGGCCCTTGGCCGCAGCGGCATGTGGCTGATCGACCCGGTCGACTTCACCATCAGCAGCAGCGGCGGCGACATGACCGCGGCCACGTTGCAGGGCAACCTCTCGTCCAGCGATGTCACCATCACGTCGTCGATGGGTGCCTCGGGCACAGCCGGCAACATCAACGTGGAACAGACGCTCAGCTGGGCGGCCCACACGCTCACGCTCAGCGCGGTCAACGACGTCAACATCGACGCGGCAGTGACCACCAGCGGCACCGCTGGCCTGGTGCTCACCCCCGGTGCGGGCGGTCGCGTCAACCTCACCGATGCGCTGACGGTCGGCGGCAGCGGCGGTCTTTCCGTGGCCGGCATGGTGCACAGCGTGAGCGGCACGCTCGACATCTCCGGCCTGGGCAGCGGCGCCAGCATCGGTGGCCTGGACGGCAACGGCCTGGCCAACCTGGGCGGGAACGCGCTGACCTTGAGCAACGCCAACGGCGGCGTGTTCAGCGGCGTCATCAAAGGTTCCGGCGGCAGCCTGGTGCTGGCCGGCGGGACGCAGACGCTCAGCGGCACCAACACCTACAGCGGCGGCACCACGCTCAGCGGCGGCGTGCTGACGGTGTCGGGCGACGGCAGCCTCGGCAAGTCCACCGGCGGCTTGACCTTCAATGGCGGCACGCTCGCGACCAGCGCCGCCTTCAGCAGTGCCCGCGACATCGCTTTGCTGGGCAACGGCACCGTGCAGGCGGGCGCCGCCCTCACCCTGTCCGGCACCATCAGCGGAAGCGGGCGGCTGACCAAGTCCGGCGCCGGCACGCTCACGCTCAGCGGCACCAATACCTACGGCGGCGGCACCACCATCAACGCCGGCACCCTCAAGGTCGCCGCCGACGCCAACCTGGGCGCGGGCACCGGCGACCTGACGTTCAATGGCGGCACGCTCAACAACACGGGCGCTTTCAGCAGCGCGCGCGCGATCGTGCTGCAGGGCAGCGGCACGCTGCAGACCGGGGCCGACCTCACGCTTTCGGGTCTGATCAGCGGCGCCGGCAACCTCACCAAGACCGGCACCGGCAAGCTGACGCTCTCGGGCATCGAGACCTACACCGGCGCGACCGACGTCGCCGCGGGCACGCTGGCGCTGTCGGGCGCGGGCAGCGTGGCCGCCTCCAGCGGCGTCACTGCCGACGGCACGCTCGACATCTCCGGCACCACGTCGGGCGCGTCGATCACCAGCCTGGACGGTAGCGGCACGGTGGCGCTGGGCGGCCAGACGCTCACGCTGAGCAACGCCACCGGCAGCTTCGCTGGCGTGATCGGAGGGACCGGCGGGCTCAGCGTCGCCGGCGGCAGCGAAACACTCGCCGGCGTCAACACCTACGGCGGCGCCACCACCATCAGCGCCGGCACGCTGAAGCTCAGCGGCACCGGCAGCGTCGCGGCATCCAGCGGCGTCGTGGCGAACGGCACCTTCGATGTCTCGGGCACGACCTCGGGCGCGACCATCGCCAGTCTCGATGGCAGCGGCGTGGTGCTTCTGGGCGGGAAGACACTGACGCTGAGCAACGCCTCCGGCAGCTTCGGCGGCGCGATCGGCGGCAGCGGCGGTCTCGTGCTGGCCAACGGCAACCAGACGCTCGGCGGCAGCAACCTCTATACCGGCGGCACCACGCTCGACGGCGGCGTGCTGACGATCTCCAGCGACGCCAACCTCGGCGCGGCGTCGGGCAATCTCGTCTTCAACGGCGGCACGCTCGCCACCTCCGGCGCGTTCACCAGCGCGCGCAGCGTGACCCTGCTCGGCAACGGCACGCTGCAGACCGGCGCCGACCTCGGCCTGTCCGGCGTGATCAGCGGCAGCGGCGACCTCGCGAAGACGGGCAGCGGCAAGCTCACTCTTTCCGGCATCAACACCTACACCGGCGCCACCGACATTGCCGCCGGCACGCTGGCGCTGGCCGGTGCAGGCAGCGTGGCCGGCTCCCATGGCGTGACCGCCGACGGCACGCTCGACATCTCCGGCAGCAGCACCGGCGCAACCATTGCCAGCCTGGGCGGCGCCGGCACGGTGGCCCTGGGCGGCAACACGCTGACGCTGGCCAATGCGTCGGGCAGCTTCAGCGGCATCATCGGCGGCAGCGGCGGGCTCGCCCTGGCCGGCGGCAGCGAAACGCTGAGCGGCGCCAACACCTACGGCGGCGGCACGACGCTGAGCGGGGGCACGCTCTCGGTCTCCAGCAATGCCAACCTGGGCGCGACCACCGGCACGCTGACCCTCGATGGCGGCACGCTGGAGAACACCGCATCGCTGGTGCTGGATCGCACGCTGGCGCTGGGCGCCGGCGGCGGCACCCTGCAGACCGATGCCGGCACCAACCTCACGCTGGCCGGCACGGTCAGCGGCACGGGCGGCCTGACGCAGACCGGCACCGGCACGCTGACCCTGGACGGCGACGTCAGCACCGGTGGCAGCCAGAGTTACGGCACCGTGTTGCTGGGCGCCGATGTCACGCTTGCCAGCAGCAGTGGCTCGGCGGGCTTTGCCGGTACCGTCGACAACGCCGACGCGACGGCCCGCGCGCTGACCATCGACGCCGGCAACGGCGGCGTCAGCTTCGGTGGTGCGGTAGGCGGCGGCGCGAACGGCCGCCTGGCCAGCCTGAGCACCAGCAGCCAGAGCTTCGGCGCCGGCGCGCTCGCGGTGAACGGCGATCTGTCGGTGACCACCACCGGCGGTGACATCACCCAGGGCAACGCATTCCTGGTCGGCGGCAACGCGGACTTCCATGCCGGCAGCAACGCCATCACCCTGACCAACGCGGGCAACGACTTCGCCGGCACCGTCGGCCTTGCCGGCGGCACCACCGCGGTAACCGACGGCAACGGCCTGACCCTGGGCACGCTCGCCACGGGCGGCCTCACCGTGGTCAGCCATGGCGCGCTCGACCTGGGCAGCGGCAGCGTAGGGGGCGATCTGGCCGCCACGAGCAACGATGGCGCGATCACCCAGGGCGGCGGACTCGCGGTCACCGGCACCAGCACCATCGACGCCGGCGCCAACGCCATCACCCTGAACGCGGCGGGGAACGATTTCCACGGCGCGGTGAGCCTGCTCAACAGCGGCGCCTTCGACGTGGCGCTGGACAACGGCAGCAACGCGCTGCTGCTGGGCGCGTCAACGCTGGGCACAGGCACCTTGTCGCTCGCCGGTACCGGGATCACGCAATCGGGCAGCATCGTCCAGGCGGCGGGCGCGGGGGCGGTGACCCTGCAGGCGGGGAGCGGCGCGCTGCTGCTGGACGACAGTGGCAATGCCTTCACCGGACTGGTCAGCGCGCAGGGCGCCGGGGTCTCGGTGCAGACCATGGGCGATCTGCACATGGCCGCGCTGGACGCCGGCACCGACGGCTCGGTGAGCCTGATCGCGGGCGGCGCGCTGGACCTGGTCGCGCTGGGTGCGATCGACACCGGCAACGGCGACCTGACGCTGGGCGCGGGGGGCAGCTTCAGCACCAGCGCCGACCTGGGCGGCAAGAACGTCTCGCTGCGCGGCGACGGCGGCCTGATCCTCAACGACAACATCGTTGCCAGGAACAAGCTGACCCTGGCCAGCACCAACGCAGCCATCAGCCAGGTTGGCGGCACGCTCGACGTCGCCGGTACCACCACGGTCGGCGCCGGCACAGGCAGCGTTTCGCTGGCCGCGGCCGGCAACGATTTCCAGGGCGACGTCGCGCTGACCGGCGGCGACACCACCATCGCCGACGCCAACCTGCTGACCCTGGCCACGCAGAACACCGGCTACCTCACCGTTACCAGCCACGGCAACCTGGTACTCGGGCAGGGCACGGTCAACGGCGTGCTGACCGCCTCCAGCAACGGCGGCACCATCAGCCAGGCCAGCGGCGGGCTGACCGTCACCGGCACCAGTTCGATCGACGCCGGCACTGGTGCGATCACGCTGACCGACGGCAACAACGACTTCACGGATACCGTCGCCCTGACCGGCGGCACCGTCGGCATCGCCGACAAGAACGCCCTGAGCCTGGGGACGCTCACCACCGGCGCGCTGTCGGTCACCAGCCATGGCAACCTGGCACTGGGCGCGAGCACTATCATCGGCACGCTCGACCTCGACAGCAGCGGCGGCGATATCACCCAGACCGGCGCGCTCACCGTCACCGGCACCGCCACGATCAACGCGGGCACCGGCCTGATCACGCTGGGCGCGCTCAACGATTTCCAGGGCAGCGTGAACCTGGCCGGTGGCGACATCCTCGTCACCGACGCCAACGCGTTGGTGCTGGGCACGCTCAACACCGGTGCCCTGACTGCGACCAGCACCGGCAACCTGGGCCTGGGCAGCGGCACCATCGGCGGCGACCTCTCCGCCACCAGCCACGGCGGCGCCATCACCCAGTCCGGGGCGCTGGACGTCCAGGGCCTGGGCGTCCTCGATGCCGGCACAGGGGCGATCACGCTTTCCAACACCGGCAACCACTTCGCTGGCGCCGTCAGCCTCACCGGCGCGGGCATCGCCGTGCACGATGCCGGCGACCTGACGGTCGCGCTGCTCGCCAATGCGCCCGACACCGGCGTCAGCCTGATCGCCGACGGCGTGCTGACGCTCCCTGTCGGTGCCATCGACACCGGCACCGCCGACCTGGTGCTCGCCTCCAACGGGGGCGTGCTCGGTACCGGCGGCGCGCTCAGCGGCGCCAACGTCTCGTTGAGCGGGCGCGATGGCCTGACCCTGGGCGACGCCGTGACCGCGGCGAACACCCTGACGCTCTCCAGCACCGCGGGCGACATCACGCAGACCGCCGGCACGCTTACCGCCGCCCACCTGACCGGTAGCGCCGGCGGCACCGTCCTCCTGGGACAGAGCAACGCGATCGGCCAGCTCGACAGCTTCAGCGCCGACGGCTTCACCTTGCTCAACAGTGGCAGCCTGGCCATCGCCGGACCGGTCGACGGCGGCAGCACCGGCGTCGCCATCACCAGCAGCGGCGGCCTGCTGACGATCACCGGCGACATCAGCGGTGGGGCCATCGACCTGCAAGGCATGGGCATCAGCCAGTCCGGCGGCAGCATCGACGCCGGCAGCGGCCAGGTCAGCCTGCAGTCCGGCGCGGGGATCGCGCAGAGCGGCGGCTCGATCACGGCGGGCACGCTCACTGGCAGCGCCGTTGGTGACGTCAGCCTGGCCGGGGCCAACCAACTGGGCAACCTGGCCAGTTTCAGTGCGGCCAACCTGGCACTCACCAACACCCGCGGACTGACCCTCGCCGGGCCGGTCACGGTGGCCGGCACGGCGGCGCTGACCGTCGCCGGCAACCTGGCCATCGACGACACGCTCAGTGCCGCCGCCACCACGCTCGACGTGGGTGGCGCGATCACCGAGGGCGCCAGCGGCAACCTCGCCACCGGCACGTTGAGCGGCCAGGCGAGCGGCGGTGTCACCCTGACGCGCTCCAACCACGTCGGCACGCTAGGCAATTTCAACGCGGCCAACTTCGCGTTGACCAACGGCCAGGCACTTGTCTTGAACGGCAGCCTGGGTGTCGATACGGGCAACATCGCGCTCACCACCACCGTTGGCGCGCTGGCCGTGAACTCGGCGCTAAGCGGTGGCACCGTCGCTCTGGATTCGGCCGCCAACCTGGTGCTTGGCAAAACGATCCAGGGCAATACCGTCAGCCTCAAGTCGAGCGGCTCGATCAGCCAGACCGCCACGGGCCTGATCACCGCCGGCACGCTGAGCGGCCAGTCCGGCGGCAGCACCGTGCTCGATCAGGCCAACGCCATCTCGGCGCTCGGCAACTTCACCGCCAACGGTTTCAGCCTCACTAGCGACCGGGCGCTGACGGTCACTGGTACGGTCGCCGGCGGCGCCAGCACGGCCATCAACACGGGCGGCGACCTGCGCATCAACGGCACGGTGCAGGGCGATGCCACTTCGCTTTCGGCCAACGGCACGATCAGCGAGGGCGCCAGCGGCAAGATCGTCGCCGACACCCTTGCCGGACAGGCCAGCGGCGCGGCCACCCTCAACGGTGCCAACCTGATCGGCACGCTGGGCAACTTCCAGGCGGCGGGCCTGAGCCTGCACGACGCACAGAACCTGCGCGTGGCGGGCACGGTCGACGGCGGCGCCAGCACCTCGCTGGATGCCGCCGGCAACCTGGCGGTAAGCGGCACGGTCAAGGGCGCCGGCACGCGGCTCAGCGCGACCGGCACGCTGAGCGAGACCGGCGGCGGGCGCGTCATTGCCGATACGCTCGAAGGGCATGCCGGTGGCAGCGCGAGCCTCACCGGCAACAATTCGGTCAGCAACCTGGGCAATCTCGATGCGGCCGGGTTGAACTTCACCAATGGCAAGGCACTCACCGTCAGCGGCGCGGTCGACGGCGGCGCCAGCACCACGCTCACCACCACTGCGGGCGGCCTGACCGTCAATGGCTCGCTGGCCGGCACCGCGGCGACGCTGAACATTGCGGGCGCCATCGACCAGGGCAGCCACGGGCGCATCACCGCAGGCACGCTGTCCGGCCAGGCCGGCGGTGACGTTGCGCTGGAGGGCGACAACCGGATCGACACGTTGGGCACTTTCAGCGCCCGCGACTTCGCCCTGCGCAACGGCAAGGCGCTGGCGGTGAACGGACCGCTGACCGCCAGCGGCGGCAATCTCTCCCTGGCCACCACGGCCGGCACGCTGTCGGTCAATACCGCGCTCGCCGGCAACACCATCGCGCTGGAATCCGCCGGCGACCTGGCGCTCAGCCGGACGGTCCACGGCGGCGCCGTGACCCTGCAGTCGGGTGGGCGGATCAGCCAGACCGCCGGCGGCCTGATCAGCGCCGACAGCCTGAGCGGCCATTCGTCCGGCAGCACCACGCTGGACCAGGCCAACGCCATCGGCGCGCTGGGCAACTTCAGCGCGAACGGCCTGGCGCTCACCAGCACCCGCGCGCTGACCGTGAACGGCACCGTCGACGGCGGTGGCAGCACCACGCTGACCACCGGCGGCAACCTCACCATCGCCGGCTCGCTCACCGGCGACACCACGACGCTGGCGGTGAACGGCGCGATCAGCGAGAGCGGCGCCGGCAGCCTCAACGCGCACATCCTGACCGGCCACGCCTCCGGCGCGGCTTCGCTCGCGGGCGCCAACCGCGTCGACACGCTGGGTGCGTTCACGGCGGCTGGCTTCACCTTGAGCAACGGCCCATCGCTGACCGTGACCGGCCCGCTCGACGGCGGCAGCAGCGTCAGCCTCACGACCACCCGGGGCGACCTGCTGGTCAACGGCAAGATCAGCGGCAAGGCCACCACGCTCACCTCCTCTGGCGCGATCACCGAAGGGCAGGGCGGCAGCATCGTCGCCAACACGCTCTCCGGCCATGCCGGTGGCGTGACCAGCCTCGGCACCGCGATCAGCCCGCTGGCCAACTACATCGGCACCCTTGGCGACTTCTCTTCGCGCGCTGGCTTCAGCCTGACCAACGCACAGACGCTCACGCTCGCTTCGGTGGGTGGCAGCAGCTTCACCGTCGACGCCGGTACCTCCCGGCTCTACCTCGGTGTGACCGGCGGCGACCTGCTGCAGGTCGGCAACACCTGGCTGTACGACGGCGAAGGGAGCTTCTCTTCCACCGGTCGCATCGGCAGTTCGGACGCACCGATCTACGTCACCGGCACCGGACCGCAGGCGGTCGACCTGGTCGGCATGCCGCCGGCGTACTTCTATGCGGTCAACGGCAGCGGCGGCGTGCTGCCGCTGACCGGCGGCTCCAGCGTCAACGTGCCGACCTCGCTGTTCACCAGCCGCGCGCAGAACGCCAACAACCACACGGACGTCTATATCGATCCCAGCGTGATCTCGGCCAACTATCGCTCGTTCGGCATCGTGCCGTCCGGCATCCTGCTGCCGCCGGACCAGCAGGCTTGCGATCCGGAGATGGAGGAATGCGATGAATGAGGCCCTGCCGCGCCGACGCGCGGCCTGCCGTTCGTTGCGGGTGTTGGCTGCAATCGGGCTGCTGCTGGCGGCGGCCACGCCCGCCGGCGCGCAGCTGTCACCGCGGTTGACGCCGGGCAGCGTGGCCGGCCAGCTCGATGCCGCGCGGCAGCGGCTGGCCGGGCGCGCCGACACCGCGGCCGTCGCACGGCAGTTGCAGGCGTTGGCGCAGGACCTGCGCGCGACGCTCGCCGACCGCAGCACCCAGCCGCTGACGGCATTGGACGACCGCGATCGAGGCCGCGTCCTGCGCGCCCATGCGGCCGCCGGGCTGGCCAGCGACTTCGCGGACGCCGCCGAGGCCTGCCGCGCGGGCGAGTCGGCGGCCATGGCCCAGGCGCTGGCGCTGTCGGTACGCCAGCTGGCGCAGGCGCCGGCCGAAGGCAAGCCGATGCAGGCGACGATCGATCGCGTGGAAACCTCCGACCACGCGCCGCTGTTCGCGTTGCGCGGCACGGGCAAGCCGATGGCGCTGGCGCTGCTGGGCAGCGAGCTGGCCGACCCGCAGTGTCCGGACCCGCAGGTAACCGCCACCGACGCCAGCGGTGCGCCGCTGCCCTCGCAGCCGCGCCTCACCAACGTGCTGCCGACGCGCATCGAGTTCGAGTGGCCGGACACCGCGGCGCTCAAGCCGGGCAGCTACGTATTCCACGTGCGGCCCCAGCACAAGGCTTTCCTGGTCGGCTGCGGCGCGCAACCGGAAGCGGCCGTTGCCGTGCAGGTGGTGCCTGCGCCGAAATTCACCGTGGGCTACTCGCTCGACGCAGTGTGCGGCCACAGCGATCCGCGCACCGTAGCGTTGGGCAAGGGCACACTGCCGCCGCTGGAGGGCTACGGCGCCACCGTCGCGCAAGCGATCGACACGTCGGCCTGCATCGACCCGGTCGCTTACCGCATCTCCGCGACCGTTGGCTATGCCGACGGCGCCAGCGCCTCGGCCGGTCCGTTCGAGCAGAGTGCGGACGCCAACGCCACCGTAGGCCTCCCGGGCGGCCTGTCGCTGAGCTGGGATCCGGCCGTGCGCCAGCTGTTCGTGCGCTCCGGCGCACCCATGTGCAAGGGCGTGCGCTGACGCGCTCTGCTTCCTCTCTCCTGCGGGGAGGGGGATGGGGTGAGGGGCCGGGCCTCGCGGGGAGGCCCGTTGGGGGGGCTTTTTTATCGTTCTTGCGGGGCGCTTCCGCGACTGGGCTCGCCTGCGGCGGGCTTCCGATCGAGCGCCGAAGGTGATCGGAAGCTCTTCGCTCCCGGTCAAGCCACGGGAAAATCCCGCAAGAGCGACAAACAAGTCCCGCAAACCAACGAGCTGTCCCGCGAGCCCCGGCCCCTCACCCCAAACCCTCTCCCCGAAGGGAAGAGGAGCAGAGCGCGTTACTCCTCGCTGGGACCCGAGATCACTTCCATCTCGCTGACACCGCCGGGCGCGAGGTCCTTGAGGAGGTCGAGGAAGTTCTTGCCGACCAGACGTTGCGCGCGGCGCAGCAGCAGCGGCACCGGGCTGGAGGGTTCGCTGCGGGCGTAGTAATCGCAGATCTCGTCGATGCGGCGCATGACGTCCTGCGGCGTCTCGATGCGGCCGGGCACACTCGCTCGAGCCCCCGGTGCGACGGACCCTTCGGCGCCTTCGGCATCGCCCGCGTCGCCATCGGCCGCGGCCGGGTTGCGCCGCTGTACCTGCGACTCGATGAATTTCTTCAGCTCATAACTATCGCTGAGCAGCGGCTTCAGGTCCGGGCCGGCGGTGCCGACGTGTTCGTTGAACACCTGGTCGATGGCCTTGGCGTCGTCGAGGATGCGGGTGACCGCCTCCAGCGTCTCGGTGAGCTGCTCTTGCGGACAGTCCAGGCAACAGGCCTCGATTTCCGCCATGCTCGGCAAAGCCTCGTCGCCACCGTCGGTTTTCGTCGTGCCGTTGGCGATGCGCAGGTCGCGCAGCGAAAACCGCCCTAGCCGCGGCGACTGCACGAATGGCGTATTGCGGAAATAACCGAGCAATCCCAGCGGATTGGCGATCGCCGCGACCGCGTTTACGCGCGCGGTGGGATCGTTGTCGTCTTCCGCGTCCAGTTGCGGATGCACGCCGTCCCAATGGTTTTCCAGCAACCCGCGGATCAGGCCCAGGCCGGACGCCCAGCCGGACATCCCGCCCGTGCGCATCCAGGCGGTGGCCAGGTGCGTGGCCACGCGCAGGTCGCGGGAACGCTCGAGCAGGCCGGTGGCGAGCGAGCGGACCTCGTCCCAGTCCGGCTCCTCGGCCGCCTTGACGGCATCGCCGATGGCCCGTTCCGCGCGCGGCGCCGCCGCGCGTTCCAGGGCGAGAAAATCGGGGTCGTATTCCAGGTCACTGCCGGTGGGCGAATCGCCCTCCAGCGGTTCGAGAAAAGCTGCCGGATCGAAGCGGGTCATGAGTCCGAAATCCCCCTGTGGAACTGCCCGCGATAATACAACAGGGTTTGCGCGAATCAGGCTTGATCGCGGGCCAAAAACAACGTGGATAAATCCGCCGGCCGATTGCGCAATACGGCTTTGCGAAAATCGCGTCGGACAGAAAAACTACGGGAGCACGTGCCGGCCGGCTGCCTGTGCGGCCGGTTCCTGCGGACAGCGTCCGATCACGTGGGCGAGCGTATTGACGTTGTCGACGAGGCGGTCGGCGAGGCGGGCGACCTGGTCGGCCGCCGCCTGGTCTTCGGACATCGCAAGCAAGGCACCGAGGCTGCGCTGGAGCAGACGCAGGTCAGGCAGGTCCGCGGCTGCGCGCTGCTCGCGCAAGGCGCCGGCGACGCCGTGCAACGCGGCGGCAGCATGGTCGACGAAGGCGCTCACCTCGGTCTGTTCCGGCAGGTTCGCGCGATGCTGCAGTAGCGCCTCCATGGTCATCGCCGTGCGCGCCAACCGGTTGCCGTTGGAGAAAAGCGCCTGTGCCAGGTCGAGCAGGGCGGCCGGCGTGGCTGGCTCGGCACGCATGCGCTCGAGCGAGGCAAGGGCGTTGGTGCGGGCGGTGCGTGCGGCGGTGCGTGTCTCACGATGGGAGGCGCGCCGTTGCGGACGTCCCAGCGCGCGCAGGTAATCGGCGTAGGCGTCGAGCATGTCGGCCAGCGCGGCGCGCGCGCGACCGCGCTCCCAGGTCGGCCACAGCACGTAGGCCAGCAGCGCCAGGCCGCTGCCGAGCGCGGTGTTGACCACGCGGTCCATCACCGCCACGCCCGGGTCCACGCCTTCGAACGAAAGCAGCACCACCACGGTGCCGGTGAGCGCCGCCACCGCGATGCCATAGTGCGCCGTGGCCAGGTAGCGGAAGGCCATGCACAGCACGCCCATCAGCGCCAGGTGGGCCCAGGGCTGGTCGGGAATCACGTGCAGCAGCGCCGTGGTCAGCACCAGCCCGAGCACGGTGCCGACCACGCGCAGCAGGCCGAAATTGAACGTCGCGGCGAAGTCCGGGCGCAGCACGATGGCGACCGTCATCGGCAGCCAGTAGCCGTGCGGCAGTTCGAGCACGCGCGAGAGCGCCAGCGCCAGGCTCAACGCCACGGCCGAGCGCACTGCGTGGCGGAACGCCACCGAATGGGGCGTGAGGTTGGCCAGCAGCATGGCGCGCGTCGAGCTCTGCCGTAGCGAGGCGGGCAGGCGCAGGTCGGCGGTCTCGGCGCGCTGTTCGCCGCGGCTGCCGGCCCAGTTGGCATTGCGCACGGCGGCGGCCAGCTGTCCGGCCAGCGCATGCACGTGCAGCGCGCGTTGCACGTCGCTCTCCGCGGCGTGGCGCTCGATGGCGCGCAGGGCACGCAGCGCGCGTTCGGCCGCGTGCGGCGCGACGCCTTCCTGCAATGCCTCGGCGATATGGTCGAGCACGCGCGCGACGCCGACGCGGAAGCGCAGCGGCACGGCGTGGCCCGACGAGCCGTCGGCGAGCGCGGTGAGCTCCAGCCGGATCCGCTCGGCCAGCTCCAGCATTACGCCGAAGGCTTCCATCGCGCGACCGCGGGCGTGGTAACGCCCCAGCAGCGTCTGCTGCAGGGTGGTCATCGCGCCGCTGAGGGCGGGTTCATCCTCGTCGTCCTGCGCGCGCTGGCGGGCCAGCGTGGCCAGTCCGCGGTAAACCACGGCCAGCGCCTGCCGTTCCGGCCGGTAGCGGTGCAGCGGCCAGGCGGCGACCGAGAACAGCATCATCAGCAGGCCACCGGCGAAGATCAGCGCGGCGCCCGCGGCCGCAGGCCCGAGCGAAGTGGGCGAGGCGGCAGTGACCACCAGCAGGATCATGCTGGTCATGCCCACCCGCGCCAGGTCGGTGCCGAACAGCACCAGCATGCCGCCGCCGAAGCCGACCAGCGCGCTGGCCAGCAACATGGCCGGCAACTGCCCGCCGATCAGGAACCCCGCAAGCGCGGCCAGGCCCGCCGCCAGCGAGGCCAGCAGGAGTTGCTGCACACGTTGGCGATAGGGGCCGGGCTGATCGGAAAACATCGTGTCCAGCGCGCCGGCGGCCACACCCAGGCCCACCGCGGTATGTCCGCAGGCCATGCCGATCGCCAGTGGCAGTACCACGGCCAGCGTGTTGCGCACGACCACTCGCAGCGGGACGTCCGGGCGCTTGGTCCGGGTCAGGCTCTCCAGCAGGTTGGCGCGTAGCGAGTAGACGCTGGCGGGCATGGCCGAATCGCCGGGGTGGGGAACCACGATTCTGCCTGACGCTAGTTGAACCGCCGTGTAGGAAGCCCGCGGCCAGCGCACCCCGCGCAGCTTTCCGCCGTCAGGCGCGGCCGGCGAACTCGCCCGTCAGCGTGTTGACCCACACCTTCTCGTCATTGGTGATGTATTCGGGCACCTGTATCTCGACGCCGGTATCGAGCCTGGCCGGTTTGGTCCGCTTGGTGGCACTGGCGCCCTTGAGCTCGGGTGCGGTGTCGACCACGGTCAGCACCACGCTGGTGGGCACCTGCAAGCCGACCGGAGCGTCGTCGATGACCTGCACGTAGTAGCCCTCGGTGCCCTCGACGATGTAGCCGGCGTTGTCGCCGACCAGTTCTGGGCCGAGCATGTACTGCGTGTAGTCCTCGGCATCCATGAACACGAACGCCTCGCCGTCCATGTAGGAAAAATTCGCCGCGCGGCGGACCAGGTCCATTTCCTTCAGGTCGTCGTCGGCGCGCAGGCTGAGATCGAACTTGCGCCCGCCGGGGATCGAATACATGGTGAAGCGGAAGGTCACGTTGCCGCCGCGCGCGGTGGGCGCGCTGCGCTCGATGTCGCGCACCTGGTAGACGGTACCGTCGTGCTCGACCACGTTGCCTTTCTTGACGTCGGAAGCTTTCATGGAGTGTCGGTCAGTGGGTTGGATTGGCCGGGATGACGCACAGGACATCCCGCTGGAGTGGCAGGTTTACTTCGGCTGCAGGCGCACCGCGCCATCCAGGCGGATGGTCTCGCCATTGATGTAGCGGTTGCCCAGGATGAACGCGACCGTCTGCGCGAATTCCTCGGGCTTGCCCAGCCGCGAGGGGAACGGAATCGAGGCCGACAGCGATTGCTGCACGGCTTCGGGCATGCCGTCGACCATTGGCGTCCAGAAGATGCCCGGCGCGATCGTGGCCACGCGGATGCCGAATCGGGCCAGCTCGCGCGCCATCGGCAGGGTCATGCCCACCACGCCGCCCTTGGACGCCGAGTAGGCCGCCTGGCCGATCTGCCCCTCGTAGGCGGCCACCGAGGCGGTGTTGACGATCACCCCGCGTTCGCCGTCCTCGCCCGCCTCGTTGGTCTGCATCAGCGCCGCGCCGGCCTTGGCCACGTTGAAGCTGCCAACCAGGTTGACCATGACCGTGCTGGCGAAGTTGGACAGCGCCATCGGGCCTTCCTTGCCCAGCACGCGGCCGGAGCCCAGGATGCCGGCGCAGTTCATCACCACGTTGAGCCCGCCCATGGCATCGCGGGCCGCGGCCACGTTGGCGGTCACGCCTTCCTCGGAGGTGACGTCGGTGCGGTAGAAGCGCGCCGTGCCGCCCAGCGCCTGCGCGGCCTGCCGGCCCTTCTCCTCGTTGACGTCGAACAGCGCCACTTTTGCGCCCTGCGCGACGAGATGCTGCGCCACGGCGTGGCCGAGTCCGGAGGCGCCGCCGGTGATGACGGCCTTGACCTGGTCGAGCTGCATGGGTGTTTCCTCGAATGTGAAACGAAACCGCAATGGTAGCCGAGGCGGCCGTCAGGGCGCAGGCGGTGGGGTGCGGGTGCGACCACCGTGGCCGTTGACGATCGCGCGCAATGCGCGCTGCGCAGAAACCCGGGATGGGCGGGCAGGTCTGCGCGATCAGGGGAGCAGCGTTTGCACGATCGGCGTCCACCCGGACGCGCCGCTGGCATGCCGCGAACTTCTGCGCTCGCGCAGCAGGTACTTAGAGCGGAAGCCCACTCAGTTCGGCACGGTCCGGTGCCACGCGCAACACCGAGCCCTGTTCATACCAGTCGCCCAGCACGATGCGTTGTGCGTCCTGCCCGTCCAGCGGGAAATCGTGAATGGCCGGCCGATGCGTGTGGCCGTGGATCAACCGCGTCACCCCCGCGCCGCGCATTGCGCGGGCGACTGCATCGGCGTTGACGTCCATGATCGACTCCATGGTGATGCCGGTGTGCGCGCGGCTGTCTGCGCGTGCCTTGGCGGCAAAGGCACGGCGCGCTTCCAGCGGCATCGCCAGGATATTGGCTTTCCAATCGGGCATGCGCACCTGCCGGCGTACGGCCTGGTAGGCGACGTCGTCGGTGCACAGCGCATCGCCGTGCATCAGCAGGGCGGGGCGGCCGTACAGGTCGTGCACCACGCCGTCTTCCAGCAAGGTGAGGCCGGCGCGGTCGGCGTAGTCCTGGCCGAGCAGGAAGTCGCGATTGCCGGGCATGAAATACACCGGCACCCCGGACTCGCGCACGGCACGCGTGGCCCGGGCGATGCGCGCGGGCAGCTCGGCATCGTCGTCGTCGCCGACCCAGGCTTCGACCAGGTCGCCCAGGACGTAGAGCGCATCCGCCTGGCGCACTTCGTCGCCGGCGAGGTAGCGCTCGAACAGATCGGTGATCTGCGGGCGGCTGTCGTCCAGGTGCAGGTCGGCAATGAACAGGCTGGGCATCAGCCGCTCTTCCTGCCGGCCGCCTTGGCGGGCTTGGCTGTGCCGGCAGCCTTGGCGGGCGCCTTGGCACTGGCGGCGGGGGCGGGGGCCTCCTCGCCGATCACCTGCGCGCTCTCGATCACCGGCAGCGGGCTGGGAACGTCGGCGGCGAACGGGCCCTGGCCGCGGGTGGGCAGGGCAGCGATCTTGTCGACCACGTCCATGCCTTGCACCACCTTGCCGAACACGGCGTATCCCCAGGTCAGGCCACTCTGGTTGCCGGCGTAGTCGAGCCGGCGGTTGTCGACCAGGTTGATGAAGAACTGCGCCGTGCCGGAATTCGGATCGGCGCCGCGCGCCACCGCCACCGTGCCGCGCAGGTTGGACAGGCCGTTGTCGGCCTCGCTGGCGATGGCCGGATGGGTACGCCGCGGCTGCAGATCGCGCGTGTACAGGCCGCCCTGAACCAGATAGCCGCTGATAGCGCGGTGGAACACGGTGCCGTCGTAGAAGCCTTCGTGCACGTACTGCAGGAAGTTGGCCACGCTCTTGGGTGCCCTGTCCGGGTAGAGCTCCAGCGTGATGTCGCCCACGCTGGTGTGCAGCAGCACCTTCGGGCCGGGCGCCGGCGGCGTTGCGCTGGTGCTGGCCGGCGACGGCGCGGTCTGCGCACAAACGCCGAGTGGCAGCAACAACAGGAGGGCCAGCAGGAGTCGGGACATGCGTGCGGAGCCTGTGTGGGATGTCCTGCATGATACGCGGTGGCATTGCATGGGCTGAAGCGTGCGCTTCTGCTCCCTCTCCCTCCGGGGAGAGGAGGCGAAACGTCACGTACGCTGGATCTCCAGCGTCAGCCCGAGTTCCGCCATCGGCCCCTGCTCCTGTTCCAGGTCGGCCTCGGTGAGCGGGTGTTGATCCAGCCAGAGCGCGGGAATGGCCAGCCGCAGGCGTTGGCTGGTGGCGCTGAGCTTCAGTGGCGGCAGCGATTCGGGCCGGCGGCCGCGGCGGAACAGCACCGCCAGCCGCAGCAGCGCGGTAATGTGCCGGGCCAGGGAGCGGTAGCGCTGCGGCAGCACCGAGATCAACGCCTTGGCCGGCTTGCGCCGGTGCGCCTCGATGACCGCCGCGAGCAATTGCTGCTCCTGCCGCGAGAAACCGGCGAGGTCGGCATGGCGAAGGATGTAGGCGCCATGATGGTGATGCTGGCTGTGCGCGATCGCCAGGCCGATCTCGTGCACGCGCGCGGCCCAGGAGAGCCATTCCCGCGCTTCGGCGTCCAGCTTCCACGGACGCGCGACCTGGTCGAACAGCAAAAGCGCGGTCTGCCCGACGCGCCGCGCCTGTGCGCGATCGACGCCGTAACGGGCCGCCAGGGCGTCGATGCTGGCGGTACGCGGATCGCTGCCGCCGGCGCGGCCGAGCAGGTCCCACAGCAGGCCTTCGCGCATCGAGCTTTCGCACACGCGCATGTGGTCGATGCCAAGCGCCTCGAACGCGGCTTCGAAGATCACCACCGCCCCGGCGAAGACCGGCGAGCGCTCCTCGGTCAGGCCGGGCAGGCGCAGCAGGTCCATCTGGCCCTGTTCGAGCACGGCCTCGCGCAGTTCGGCCAGCGCATCCAGGGTCACGCCGTCATCGCTCAGGCCCATCGCCTGCACGACCGCATCGACCGCCTTGGCGCTGCCGGAAGATCCATAGGCCTCCTGCCAGCCGGACTCGCGGAAATCCTCGGCGAACTGCTGCAGCAGCACGCCGACCTCGCTGCGTGCGCGCTGCCAGCGCTTGGGCGTCAGCCGGCCGCCGGGAAAGAAGCGCAGCGTGGAGGCGATGCAACCGGCCTGCACGCTCTCGGTATGCAGCGGCGCCAGGCCGCGGCCGATGATGAACTCGGTGCTGCCACCGCCGACGTCGATGACCAGCCGCGGCTCGCGCGACGCCGGCAGGTCGTGCGCCACGCCGAGGAAGATGAGCCGGCCTTCCTCGCGGCCGGAGACGATCTCGACGGGATGGCCCAGCGCGGCCTCGGCGGCGCCCAGAAAGCTCTGCGGCGAGGCCAGCCGCCGCACGGTATTGGTGGCCACCGCGCGGACGTTGGCCGAAGGCAGGCCTTCGATGCGCTGGCCGAAACGCGCCAGGCTGGCCAGCGCGCGGGCGCGGTGGGCGGCGTCCAGCGTGCCGTCCGAACGCAGGCCGGCGGCCAGCCGCACGCTGTCGCGCAGTCGGTCGATCACGCGCGGTTCGCCGTGCTCCATGCGCGCGACCACGATGTGGAAGCTGTTCGACCCCAGGTCGACCGCCGCGATCAGTTCACCATCCTTGATGGGTACGGGCTCGGTGGTCACGCGCGGCTTCCAGGCGGGAAAGGCGCGGATTCTGCCACGCCAGCGATGGCGGTCGGCTGGCAGGTGCGGGAGGCTGGCCCGACGCGCATCAGCCGCAGATCTTCTTGAGCAGCGTCTGCTGTGCGCAGTGCGGCGGCTGGTCGCCCGGCGTGGCGCGGGTGTAGTGGCCGTCGTCGGCGAGCAGCCAGGCCTGGGTGTTGTCGGCCAGGCCGTTGGCCAGCGTCTCGTCGAACACGCGCCGGGCCAGCCTCGGGTCGAGGATCGGGAACGCCACTTCGATGCGGCGCATCAGGTTGCGTTCCATCCAGTCGGCGCTGGCGCAGTAGATCTCCGGCTTGCCGTCGTTGGCGAACCAGTACACGCGGCTGTGCTCGAGGAAACGCCCGACGATCGAGCGCACGCGGATGCGCTCGGAGATGCCTGGCAGCCCGGGCCTGAGCGTGCAGGCGCCGCGCACGATCAGGTCGATCTCCACGCCCGCCTGCGAGGCGCGATAGAGCGCCTCGATCACGTGCGATTCGTTGAGCGCATTGAGCTTGGCGACGATGCGCGCGCTCTTGCCGGCCCGCGCATGCGCAGTCTCGCGCTCGATCTTGGCGACCACGCTCTTGTACAGCGTGAACGGCGAATGCAGCAGGCGCTTGAGGCTGATCACCGAGCCCAGGCCCGAGAGCTGCTGGAACACCTTGTGCAGGTCCTCGCCGATCTCCGGGTCGGCGGTCATCAGGCCGATGTCGGTGTACAGGCGGCTGTTGGCCTGGTGGTAGTTGCCGGTGGACAGGTGCACGTAGCGGCGCAGCGTGCCCGCCTCGCGCCGCACGATCAGCATCATCTTGGCGTGGGTCTTGTATCCGACCACGCCATAGACCACCTGCACGCCGGCCTCCTGCAGCCGGGTCGCCAGGCGGATGTTGGCCTCCTCGTCGAAGCGCGCGCGCAGCTCGATCACCACCGTGACGTCCTTGCCGTTGCGCGCGGCCTCCACCAGCAGGTCGACCAGCGGAGTGTCCTCGCCGGCGCGGTAGAGCGTCTGCTTGATCGCCAGCACGGCCGGATCGGCGGCGGCCTGGCGCAGCAGGTCGACGACCGCGGCGAAGCTCTCGTAGGGATGGTGCAGCAGCACGTCGCGCTGGCCGATCAGCTCGAACAGGTTCGCGCCGGGCTCGATCGCCGAAGGCAGGCAGGGCACGAAGCGCGGGAACTTGAGCTCGGGTCGGTCGACCTGGTCGTAGATGCCCCCGGCGCGGATGATGTTGACCGGCCCGTCGCAGCGGTAGACGTCCGATTCCTCCAGCTCGAAATTGGCCACCAGCATCGCGGTGATCGCCTTCGGGCAGTCGTTGGCGATCTCCAGCCGCACCGGTCGCGCATAGCCGCGCCCGAGCAGTTCTTCGCTGAGCGCGCGGGCGAGGTTCTCCACCTCGGCCTCTTCCACGATCAGTTCGCTGTTGCGGGTGACGCGGAATTGGTAGGAGCCGACCACCTTGAAGCCGGGAAACATCAGGTCGACGAAGGCCTGCAGCAGCTCGGCCAGGAACACGAAGTTGTCGCCGCCGCCGCCCACCTCGACCGGCAGCTTGACGATGCGCGGCAGCGAGCGGGGGGCGCGCACCAGCGCCATGTGGCCCTCGTGACCGAACGCGTCGCGTCCCTGCAGCACGACGGCGATGTTGAGCGTCTTGTTGAGGATGCGCGGGAACGGATGCGCCGGGTCCAGGCCCAGCGGCGAGAGCACCGGCAGCACCTCGTGTTCGAAGTAGCCTTGCAGCCAGCGCCGCTGCAGCGGCGTCCATTGGTGGCGGGTGAGGAAGCGGATGCCTTCGGCGTCCAGCTGCGGCTTCAGCTGTTCCTGCCACGTGGCGTACTGCTCGGTGACCAGGTCCAGGACCCGGGTGCGGATGCGGGTGAGCAATTCGCCGGAAGACAATCCGTCCGGTCCCGGCGCGGCCGAGCCGTAGGCATGGTGGTGCTTGAGCATCGCCACGCGCACCTCGAAGAATTCGTCGAGGTTATTGGCCACGATGCTCAGGTAGCGCAGCCGCTCCAGCAGCGGCACCCGCGCATCGCGCGCCATCGCGAGCACGCGAAAGTTGAATTCCAGCGCGGCCAGTTCGCGACTGAAGTACAGCTCCGGCGCGGCCAGGTCGGCGATCGCAGTGGCGGTTTGCGGCAGTTTGCGGGCCATGGGCGACCATTTTGGACGATGCCGCGCCCAAGTACACCCGGTCTCGATCACGCGGTAGGGTGGGCTTCAGCCCGCCATGGGGGCAGGGCCTATGGGGTTTCCGGGTCCAGCAGCCGTTCCGGCCCGAAATGGCAGGAGAAGGTGGAGCCCCGGCCCGGCGTACTTTCCACGCCCAGCCGCGCCTGGTGCAGGTTGAGCACGTGCTTGACGATCGACAGTCCCAGCCCGGTGCCGCCGGTCTCGCGCGAGCGGCTGGAGGAGACGCGGTAGAAGCGCTCGGTCAGCCGCGCGAGGTGGCTGGCGGGGATGCCGTAGCCGGTGTCGCTGACCGAATAGGTCGCGCCATCGCCGGTACGCCGCCAGCGAATGGTGATGCTGCCGCCGTTGGGCGTGTAGCGCACGGCGTTGCTGACCAGGTTGGACAGCGCGCTGTGCAGGTCCCTGGGCGAGCCGAGCAGGTCGCAGTTCGTGTCCACCTCGAGCGTGACCTGGTGGCGGCCCTGGCTCAGCGCCTCGGCCTCCTTGCGCAGCGTGGCAAGCAGCGCGGCCATCGGCACGCGTTCGTCGACGACGTGTTCCTGGGTCTCCAGGCGCGAGAGGGTAAGCAGGTCCTCCACGATCTGGCCCATCCGCTTGGATTGCGCGCGCATTTCTCCCAGCACGGGCGCCAGCATGGGCACGTCCTCGGGATCGAGCAGTTCCAGGTAGCCGTGGATCACCGTCAGCGGCGTACGAAGTTCGTGCGAGACGTTGGCCACGAAGTCGCGGCGGATCTGCTCGAGCCGCGTCAATGGGCTGATGTCGCGTGCCTGCAACATCCGCTGGCGGCGACCGAACGGCTGCACCGAGACGTCCAGGTGGCCCTCCGCGCGGCCGGGCGCGGGTACGTCGTGGAGGGGCAGGCGAGCGCCGGATCGCAGCCAGGCGGCCAGTTCCGTGCCTTGCAGCCGCTCGGACAGCAGCACGCCGCGATCCTTGCCGCGGCGCAGGCCAAGCAACGTCTCCGCCGCGCGGTTGAACCAGCGCACCCGCCAGGTTTCGTCCAGCAGCACGATCGCGTCCGGCAGGCTGTCGGCGGCGTCGCGCAGGTCGTGCAGCGTGATGGCGAGGCGGCGTGCGCGGTGCTTCATGAGAGGCGCATCCAAGGACCTTTTCGCCTACCCGGCCGTTTCCTCGGGCAGGCGCCTGGAAATCCGTGGCCGTGAAGGTCCATCAGGCACTCGCGGAGAAGCGGTAGCCCGCCCCGCGCACGGTTTGCACCATGGCATCGAGCTGCCAGGGCTCGAGCGTCTTGCGCAGGCGGCGGATGTGCACGTCGACGGTGCGTTCCTCCACGTAGACGCTGCCGCCCCAGACATGGTCGAGCAGCTGCGTGCGGGTGTAGACGCGCTCGGGGTGGGTCATGAAGAAATACAGCAGGCGGTATTCGGTAGGGCCGATCGGTACCGGTTCCTCGCCTGCGAAGACCCGGTGCGCGGGGCCGTCGATGCGCAGGCCGCCCAGTTCGACCACGCCGGTGCCATCGTCGCCCTGGCTGCGCCGGAGCACCGCCTTGATACGTGCGATCAGTTCGCGCGTGGAGAACGGCTTGACCACGTAGTCGTCCACGCCGGCCTCCAGGCCGTTGACGCGGTCCATCTCCTCGCCGCGCGCGGTGAGCATGATGATCGGGATTTCGCGGCTGAGCTCCTCCTTGCGCAGCCGGCGGGCCAGCTCGAGCCCGCTCATGCCCGGCAGCATCCAGTCCAGCAGGATCAGATCCGGCACCTGCTCGGCAATGGCGATCTGCGCGGCGCGGGCATCGGCCGCCTGCACAGCCTCCATGTCCGCCTTGCGCAAGGCAAAGGCGACCATGTCGCGGATCGAGGCTTCGTCTTCGACGATGAGGATGCGTTTGTGCACGCGGTTTGCGCCTGGCTGTGACGGGCTTATTGCAGCGGGGCAATATTACGCAGGGATGACAGGCTGCATGAAACCCATCCTTGTCCCGCGTCGCGGGGGGGAAGCATCCGGGACGCGCTACTGGCTCTGCCCATCCGGATTGTCGACCGTCTGCACCTTGCGCTTGCGCAGCTCCAGCACCAGCGGCGTGAGGTCGGCGATGCGCGCCTGGATGCGGGCGCGGGCGTAGTAGTCCAGGTCGTCGCGCTTGAGCAGGCGCTTCAACTGCTCCATGGCATCGAACGGGCGACCGGAGAGATAGCTGGCGTCCGAATAGGCCTCGCCGGCGCGAACGCTGTCGCCGGCCTTGTCGCTGGCGCGGGCGTAGCTGCGGTAGACGTCCGGCTCGTCGGCATTGTCCAGCAGCGGGCGCAGCAGGGATGCGGCTAGTGTGGCCTGCGCGCTGTCGCCGCCGGCGGTCAGCGCCTTGGCGTAGGCCAGCGCCACCGCGCGGTTGCGTGGCGAGCGGACGTTGAGCCGGGCATAGCGGGCCAGCGCCTCGGCGCGCTGGCCCGCCTGCAACTGCGCGTCGGCCATTGCCAGTCCGAGGATCAGGTTGTCCGGATGTGCCGCGAGCAGCGGCTGGAGCTGCGCGATGGCCTTCGCGCCGGAGCCGCTGCGGGTGAGCGCCAACGCGTAGCCGTAGCGGTTGGCCGGACTGTCGAAGCCGGGCGTGCCGAAGCTGGCGCTGTAGTACTGGGCCAGCTTGGATGCATCGCCGGCCAGCACGCGGGTGCGCTCGCGCATCAGCGCATAGGTGCCCAGGCCGCCCTTGGCCGGCGCGGCGAGCAGCGCGGTCGGGTCTTTCACGTAGGCGATCGGTGCGGTGGTCTTCTCCCACTCGCTGCGCACCAGCGTGGTGCCGCTGGGGCGCAGCTTCTGCGCGGCGAGCAATGCCCCGGCGCGCGACTTGGCATCGCTGATGCGCGAGAGCGTGACCGGATGGGTCTGCAGCAACTCGGGCACGTCGGTGCCGCCGGCGCCGGCGCGCAGGGTGTCCTGCATGCGCTGGAAGAACTCGGCCATGGCGCGCGGGTCGAAACCGGCGTTGGCCAGCGTCTGGATGCCCACGCGATCGGCCTCCACCTCGTCCTTGCGAGTGAAGTTGATCGAGCGCTGGGCGATCAGGCCCTGTCCGGCCGCCAGCACCGCCATGGGTGAATCACCGCTGTGCGAGCCGGCGCCGGCGGCGACCGCGCCCAGCAGCACCAGCGCCATCAGCGGCGCGTCCTTCTTCGAATCCTCGAACGCGCGCTGCAGGTGGTTCTGCGTGATGTGGCCGATCTCGTGCGCGATCACGCCGGCCAGCTCGCTTTCGTCGTGGGTGATCGCGATCAGTCCGGAGTTGACCGCGATGTAGCCGCCGGGCGCGGCGAAGGCGTTGATTTCCGGGTCCTTCACGATGACGAACGCGAAATGGTCCTTCGGCTTGTCGCTGCTGGCGACCAGGCGGTAGCCCAGGTCATTGAGGTAGTCGTCCAGCAGCGGGTCGTCCACCACCATGTCCAGCGAGCGCATCTGGCGCAGCATCGCCGCGCCATAGTCCTGCGCGTCCTGCGGCGAGATCAGTGCGTCGGCCGAGCTGCCCAGGTCCGGCAGGCGGATGTCCTCCTGCGCGCCGGCGCCGAAGGCGAGACCGGCCGCGAGCAGCGCGGTCAGCAGGCGGGGGGCGAGTCGTGGTGCCATGGCCATAGGTGGGCGACAATACATCACGTAAGACCGCCCGCGGGCGCGTCGGTTCATCGTCCGTTGGCTTGCAAACGGGCGCCCGGCGCCCCATCTGAAGGGCCGACGCCAAGGCCATCCGGAGTATCTGCAATGCCAAAGATCGAGGTCTATTCCACGGCGGTGTGCCCGTACTGCGTGGCAGCCAAGAACCTGCTCAAGTCCAAGGGGCTGCAGTGGAACGAAGTGCGCGTGGATGCCGACCCGGCACAGCGCGACCTGATGCTCCAGCGCAGCGGCGGGCGCCGCACCGTGCCGCAGATCTTCATCAACGACCAGCACGTGGGTGGCTACGACGACCTGGTCGCCGCCGATCGCAATGGCAAGCTCAAGCAACTGCTGGACGAAGCCGCATGAGCGACGCCGGCAAGGGCAAGGACCGCGTGGCGGAATTCACCGCGTTCCGCCAGCGCATGAACGAACGCATCCTGGCCGAGGACAACCAGGTCGTACGGCGCTTCTTCGCGCTGGACACGCAGACCTACAAGCCGGGCGCGCTCGACGTAAAGACCAAGGAACTGCTCGGCCTGGTCGCCTCGATGGTGCTGCGCTGCGACGACTGCATCAGCTACCACGTGGCGCAGTGCAAGGAGGCTGGCGTGACCCGCGAGGAGTTCTTCGAGACCTTCAGCGTGGGCCTGGTGGTGGGCGGTTCGATCGTGATCCCGCACCTGCGCCGGGCGGTGGATTTCCTCGATCGCCTGGAAGGCGGCGAGGCCGACGGTGCCGCCTGCGCCGATCACGCATAACCTTGCGCAACCTTGGGCTTGGGCCCGCGCAGCATGCCGGGAAGGTGGCCCCGACCCCACCCGCAAGCGCACCGTCCGCTCACGGGTGCGATGAACCGCAACGCTCCGTGCGAGGATTTGCAACGCCCTGGCGCGTCCCGCCTGCTGCCGGCACGGGGTTGTATCGGCGATAATGCCGCCCTTTGGCGTGCGCATTTCCCCGCCGCGCGGCCCCCATGTCCAAGGAGTTCACCATGAGCAAAACCATCGCCGTGATCCCGGGCGACGGCATCGGTCCGGAAATCATGACCGCCACCTTGCACGTGCTCGACGCCCTGGACTGCGGTCTGACCTATGACTTCGTCGACGCCGGCATGGTGGCGCTGGAGAAGCACGGCGACCTCCTGCCCAAGCCCACGCTGGACAAGATCGCCGAACACAAGGTCGCGCTCAAGGGCCCGCTCACCACGCCGATCGGCGGCGGCTTCACCTCGGTCAACGTGACCCTGCGCCGGCACTTCGACCTGTACGCCAACGTGCGCCCGGCCATCAGCTTCCCGGGCACCAAGGCCCGCTACCAGAACATCGACATCATCACGGTGCGCGAGAACACCGAGGGCGCCTATCTGGCCGAGGGCCAGACGCTCTCCGAGGACGGCGAGATCGCCACATCGATGATCCGCGTGACGCGCAAGGGCTGCGCGCGCATCGTGCGCTACGCCTTCGAGATGGCGGTCAGGAAGGGCCGCAAGAAGGTCACCGCGGTGCACAAGGCCAACATCATCAAGACCGCCTCGGGCATGTTCCTCAACGTGGCGCGCGAGATCGCCAAGGACTACCCGCAGATCGAGTTCAACGAAATGATCGTGGACAACACCTGCATGCAGCTGGTGATGAAACCCGAGCAGTTCGACGTGATCGTGACCACCAACCTGTTCGGCGACATCCTGTCGGACCTGTGCGCCGGACTGGTCGGTGGCCTGGGCCTGGCGCCGGGCGACAACATCGGCGAGCACGCGGCCATTTTCGAAGCGGTCCACGGTTCCGCGCCGGACATCGCCGGCAAGGGCATCGCCAATCCATGTGCGCTGCTGCTGGCGGCGGCCGACATGCTCGACCACCTTGGCATGGTGGATAAGGGAACCCGCCTGCGCGACGCGATCCGCGACACCATGGCGAACGACCACGCGAACGTCACCCCGGACCTCGGCGGCAAGGGCAGCACGCAGAGCTTCGGCGAGGCGATCGCCCGGCGCGTAAAGGGCTGAGGCCCGGCGTAACCGGCGTATTGCCCACCGAAGGCCGCGGCGTCACCGCGGCCTTCGGCTTTTCGGGGCGGCGGGCCTGCCGCTAGCATGGTGCGGCTGCGCCTCGCGGCCATCCGGATATCCATTCGCTCCGCCATGCCGCTGACTCCTTGGACCTTCGTTTACTTCGCCGGTGCGGTGCAGGCCGCGCTGCTCGCGCTGGCGTTGTGGCGGCGACCGGCGAACCGCCAGGCCAACCGCCTGCTTTCGGTATGGGTGGCATTGACCGGCATCGACCTGGCGGTGAAGGCCCTGTACTGGCACCTGCTGACGCCCGAATGGTTTCGCGCCTACCGCTTCGTGGCGCTGTTCCCGTTCCTTTACGGCAGCCTGTTCTACCTGTACGTGCGCGCGCTGACCCGGGGGCGCAGGTTCCGGCCAGGCGATGTCATGCACCTGGCCGGCTTCGGCGTGATGCTGGTGCTCAACGGCTACGTCTTCGTAATGGATCGCGCGCACCTGCAGGCGCTGTCGGCACGCTGGATCGCTGGCGAGCGCTCGGTCGGTGCGTGGTTCGACGTGCCACTGTTCCTCTACAGCCTGTCCTATGTGCTCGCGGCGCTGGCGCGGGTGCGCGGTTACCGGCAACGGCTGCGCGAGCGCCGCTCCGACGCCGACCGGACCTCGCTGCGCTGGATCGACGTCATGGCCGGGTTCCAGGTCGTGATCTGGTGCGTGGCCATCGTGCAGGCGCTGGTTTACCTGCCGGTGCTCAACTACGGCCTGCTGTTCGGGCTGGTGGCCGCCTGGGTGTGCGCAATGGGCTGGTTCAGCCTGGCCCAGCCGCCGGTCTCCGCCGAGCTTCCGCTTCCGACCCCGGCGCCACCGGGCGAGGCTGACGTCCCGCTGACCGACGATGCGCGCTACGCCGCCGTCGAGGCGCGCCTGGCACAGTTGATGGACGGCGAGGCGCCGCTGTACCTGGAGCCGGCGCTGACCATCGGCCAGGTCGCCAGGCGCAGCGGCTATCCCGAATACCTCGTGTCCGCCGTGATCAACCGCCGGCTGGGCGGCAGCTTCTGGGACTACGTCAATCGCCTGCGCGTGGAGGCGGTGCGCGCGCGACTGGCCGATCCGGCCGAAGCGCGCACGATCCTGGACATCGCCTACGCCTGCGGCTTCACCTCTAAGTCCACCTTCAACGCGGCGTTCAAGCGGCAGGTCGGCGAAACCCCCAGCGGCTACCGCCGACGTTTTGCCGCAGGCGCGCGGTCCGCAGCCTAGCGGCTCGATTGGTCGTGCAGGGCGGCGATGACCGCGGCCGCCGCATCGCCGGTGCCAGTGCCGCCGCCCTGTACGCTGAGCCCCAGCCGCACCACCACCAGGCGCTCGGACGGCACGATGATGACGTACTGCCCGAACGCCCCGCGCGCGTAGAACATGTCCTTCGGCAGCTGCGGCATGCCCCACGGGGCGTCCCATACCGGCACGCTGCCCTGGTTGCGCAGGTTGGTCCAGAAGCCCGCACCGTAGCCGGTATCGAGCGTGCGCGAGCGGCTGTAGTCCGCCCAGCCGGCGGGCAGGATGCGGCGCCCGCCGGCCACGCCGTCGTCCAGGAAGAGCTGGCCGAAACGGGCGAGATCGCGCGCGGAGGCGTAGATGAAACCGGAGCCGAGAAGGGTGCCGGCGGCGTCGGTCTCGATGGTGGTGTGGTGCATGCCCAGCGGCGCGAACAGCTCCTCGTGGGCGAAGCGTTCGGCGCCCACCGCGGTGCCGCCCGTCGCGTCGCCCACCACCTTGGAGAGCAACGCGTAGCCGAGGTTGCTGTAGCCCCAGGCGGTGCCCGGCGCGTACTGCAGCGGCATGCTCGCCGCATAGGCGGCCGTGTCGGGCTCGCGGAACCACATGTGCGTTGCGGGATTGACCGGGCCCGCGGTCTCGTCGAAGGGCAGGCCCGAATCCATGCGCAGCAGCTGGTCCAGGGTGATCGCGCGGCGCCGGTCGCCCGGGCCTTGCCAGGCGGCGATGGGCGCCGGCTGGCCCAGCCGCAAACGGCCTTGGCGGACCAGGATGCCGATCAGCGCCTGGGTCACGGACTTGGTGACCGAATGGGCCCAGATCGGGGTTTCCGGTCCGTAGCCGGGCGCGTAGCGCTCGGCGATCAGCCGGCCGTCGTGCAGCACCACGACGGCCTTGGTCAGGCGCGGATGCGCCGGGTCGGGTTCGGCGAAGGCCAGGTCCAGCGCGTGGCGCAAGGCCGGATCAGCCGGCGCCACCACCTGTTTGCCGAAGCCATCCGGTCCGGTGTCTTCGGCCAGGCCGGCCGCCTGCGGAACCGGGCCGTCGCCGTGCATGACCAGGCAACCCAGCCCCGGGCGGTACACCGCCCGGGCAGGAAACAGGCCGAGCACGCTGCTGCGCACTTCCCGGCGTGGACGATCCACCGTGTGGCGCACGGCCCAGCCGATGCTGCTCATCAGCGGCCGCTGTTCTTCGACGTAGATGCGCTCGGGATCGACCCTGGAGACGAAAGCGGCCGCGCACAGCGAGCGGCTGACCGAGCCGGTGGCGACGTGCAGGGCCTCCCGGTTGAGCAGCACGACCGCCGCCGCGGCGACCAGCAGGGATACGAGCAGCAAGGCAGCCGGCCTGTGCCAGCGCATGGACTTGGAATGATGCATGGCGCCCTCCCGGGCATGTGGACGAGGAGGGCAGGATGGCCGCGGGGCCTGGGCCAGGGCGTCCGATCCGGCCGGATCGGACGCGTGGAAAGTGCGATACGGCCGGATCGGCCTTGCGCTGCGCGCTGGCGGGCGATCAGCCGTGCTGGCCCGGCTTGTAGCTCCCGCCGATCGTGCGCGCCGCGATGTTGATGCGGTTCCAGCTGTTGATCGTCACGACCAGCAGGGTCAGGTCGACCAGCGCCTCCTCGTCGAAGTGCTGCCGGGCCCGTTCATAGAATGCGTCGGACACCGCCTCGTGCGAGGCGAGTTCGGTCAGCTCCTCGGCCCAGGCCAGAGCGATGCGCTCGCGCTCGCTGAACAGGGTGGTCTCGCGCCAGGCCGGCAGCACGTACAGGCGCTGCTCGGTCTCGCCGGCGGCGCGCGCGTCCTTGCTGTGCATGTCCAGGCAATAGGCGCAGCCATTGATCTGCGAGCAACGCATCAGCACCAGCTCGATCAGCGCCGGCTCCAGGCGGCCGGCGCTGTGGACCTGCTTGCCGAGCTCGACCAGCGGCATCATCGACTTGTAGTGGCGTTGGAGGGCGAAACGGGACATGGACGATTCCTTGGCTTGGAGGGCGGCCCGGATTGGGCCGTTCATTGCAAGGACGCGGCAACCCCGCCTTTCGTGACGGCGGCCAGACGCGCCAGCTTGCCGGGGTGGCGCAAGGCGAGCGTGGCGGTGATGTGGTCGTCCTCGCACTCGATCCAGATTGCGCTGACCAGCGTGTCGTCGAACCAGGCCAGCAGCACGGGCTCGCCGTTGAGGATCGTGGTGGTGAAGCGCACGTCGGGGCGTGCATAGAAGCGGGTGGCGACCTGCGTGTAGAGGCGGGCCAGCCGATCGGCACCTTGCAAGGGACGCAGGACGGCCCGAACGACGCCTCCGCCATCGGAAATGGCTATCGCGTCTTCGGCAAACAGCGCGCGCAGCGATTCGAGGTCGGGCTTCTTTATCGCCGCGATGAAGCGCTGGATCATGCGCTGCCTGGCCTGTACATCGACGCTGAAGCGCGGGCGCCCATCGCGCAGGCGGGTCCTGGCGCGGTGCACGCGCTGGCGGCAGGCATCCTCGCCAATGCCCAGGATCGCAGCGGCCTCGGCATGGCTGTAGTCGAACACTTCATTGAGCAGAAAAGCGGCGCGCTCGTCCGGGCTCAGCCGTTCAAGCAGCAGCAGGAAGGACAGGGTGATCGTCTCGCCGCGCTCGAGTTCGGCCTCGGGGCGGTCCGCCTCCGGCACCAGCGGCTCGGGCAGCCAGGGACCGGTGTAGTGCTCGCGCTCGGCCTTGGCGCGGCGCAGGCGGTCCAGCGCCAGGCGCGTGGTCACGGTGACCAGCCAGGCCTCCGGGTCATCGAGCACGGCGGTGTCCTGCGCGTGCCAGCGCAGCCAGGCGTCGTGCAGCACGTCCTCGGCGTCGGCTGGCGAGCCGAGCATGCGGTAGGCCAGCCCGAACAGTCGCGGGCGGTGTTGCTGGAACAGGGCGGTCTGGCTATCCATGGGCTACTCCGATGGGATACGGCCAGGACGCGCGAAGGGTGCAGGACGTGACCGGCCTTCAGCGCACCAGCGGCCAGGGCGCCAGGAACACCAGCCAGATCAGCAACACGATGCCGGCATATTTCAGCCCGCGGAACAGCTTCGGATGCCGCCGCTTGAATGCCTTGCTGCGCTCGCGGCTGCGTTGGTTGAGCGCGAACATGCGGTTGACGAAGCCGACCTTCTCGGCGCCGGAATCCGAATTGGGCGATGCCGTGATCTTGCCCATGAACGCGCCCACGCGATGGTTGATTGCCCCCATCCAGCGCGTGCGCAGCGGGCGCTCGACGTCCGCGAACAGGATCACGCGGGTCTGGTCGGTGTTGTTTTCCACCCAGTGCACGTAGGTCTCGTCGAACACCACGTCCTTGCCGTCGCCCCAGGCGTGTTCCTCGCCGTCGACGAAGATGCGGCAGTCGCGCGAGTTGGGCGTGATCAGGCCCAGGTGGTAGCGCAGGGAGCCGGCAAACGGATCGCGGTGCGGGTTGAGCTTGCTGTGCGGTGCCAGCGTGGCGAACATCGCCGCCTTGATGCTGGGGATCGCCTTGAGCAGCTCGACGGTCCTGGGGCACAACGCCTCGGCCGAAGCCAGCGGTTCGCCGTACCACTTGAGGTAGAAGCGCTTCCAGCCCTGCTTGAAGAAGCTGTTGAAGCTGGCGTCGTTGTGTTTCTCCGCTGCGCGGATATGGCCCTCGTCGAACAGGTGGAGCGCTTCTTCACGGATGGTTTGCCAGTTGGCCTGCAGCAGATCCAGCTGGGGGAAGCCGCGGCGGTCCAGGATCGGTCGCGCCGGCACCGCCGAGAAGGCGTACATCAGCAGGTTATAGGGCGCAAAGATCGCCGAGTGGTCGACCAGCTGGCGATCGAAGCGCAGCCGCGCCCGCCCGCGCAGGTGCACCAGCAGCACGCAGAACGCGAACAGCAGGAACAGCAGCAGGACGATCAGGCGCGGTGTAAGGATCATGGGCTCGGTCGCGGGTGGGGCGGCTCATTCTACGCCGGCACGAACGGTCGGGCAGAGCCAGGTCCGGCTCACTCTTCCCTCCGGGGAGGGGCTGGGGGTAAGGGCTCGCTCTCGCGAGAGAAACAGATCGATGCGTGGCTCTGGTGGCGCTCCCCCCACGAGCCGCGCCGCTCACCTCGATCCTCTCCCGGAGGGGAGAGGGGCAAAGCGTGCTAGTCGGTCACATCCGGCTCGAAGAAACTCCAGCGGATGTCCGGGAACTGCGCCTTCATCGCCCGCTCGACGGTATTGATCGCCTCGATCAGCGCCCGGTCGCTGGCGCACGGCTCCATCCTCGCCTTGACCGACACCATCACGTCCGCGCCCATCTGCAGCGTGATCAGGTTGAGCACCTGCGCCACCTCCGGCCGGTGCTGCAGGAACGCCTGCAGCTCGGTACGGCGCCGCGGCTCCACGCCCTGTCCGATCAGCAGCGCCTTGACCTCCACCGCCAGAGCCACCGCGACCACCACCAGCAGCACGCCGATCGCGATCGTGCCCATGGCGTCGAACATCAGGTTGCCGGTGAGCATGGTCGCGCCCACCGCCAACGCCGCCAGGCACAGGCCGATCAGCGCCGCCAGGTCCTCGCCGAAGATCACCAGCAGCTCGCTGGAACGGGTCTCGCGGAACCACGTCCACAGGTTCTGCTCGCCGCGCGCTTTGTTGACCTCCTGCAGGCAGCCGCGCATCGAGATGCCTTCGGCGACGATGCCGAACACCAGCACGCCCAATGCCAGCCATGGCCATTTCAGCGGCTCCGGATGGCTGATCTTGTGCACGCCTTCGTAGACCGAAAACATGCCGCCCACGCTGAACAGCAGGATCGCCACCAGGAACGACCAGAAGTACAGCGCGCGGCCCCAACCCAGCGGGTATTCGTCCGACGGCGGCTTCTTCGCCTGGCGCATGCCCAGCAACAACAGGCCCTGGTTGCCGCAGTCGGCCAGCGAATGCACCGCCTCGGCGAGCATGGCGCCCGAGCCGGTGAGCAGTGCGGCGACGAGCTTGGCCACGAAGATGGCGAAGTTTGCGCCGAGCGCGAGGAAGATCGCCTTGAGCGAATTGGCGTGGCCGGACATGCGTAGGTTCCTGCGGGTGACCGGTCAGTTTAGGGCAGGCGCAGGCTGGGAGAGCCGTTCGGCACGATGTCGGGCGTCAGCGGATGCCCACGCCCACGCCCACGCCGAAGTGCACGTTGTTCTTGCCCTTGTTCAACTCGTCGGCGGTCCACACGTGCGACTGGTTCACCTGGACCAGCGGGAACACGTAGTCGGCCTGGCCGACCTTGCCCGCGCGGCTGCCGTTGAGCTGGCCACTCACCGTGATCAGCCCGCCGGCCGGATAGTCCAGCGATTCGACGTAGCCCGGCATCACCGCGATGAAGCGCCCGCTGCCGCTGTCGTTGGCCTGCGGCCGCTGCGACTTGTCCAACGGATAGGCGAGGATCTCCACCTCGCTGTGGTCGGCGAGGTTGTCCACGCCGACGATGCGCCCGCCCCAGATCACCTGGCGGCTGGCAAACTGCTCGGGCGATTGCGCGACCTGGAACGGCTGCGCGCTCACTGCATCGGGCGCGGCCTTGTAGATCGGCGCCGGCGCACAGGCCGCGAGCATGAGCAGTGCGGCGGGCACGAGCGAACGGAACATGAGCGAAGCGAGGCGGATGCGCATGGCAGGCTCCTGACCTGGACGGGAAGGACCGCGGCGGATGCCGTCGCGGCGCGGAGCGAGCTTAGCGGCGACCGCGTGAACGCGGTAGCGGCGACGGCGGGGGCGCGGCACCTTCCTCGGCCAGCCAGTCCAGCCGCCATTCGGCCTGGCGCTCCTGCCGGAGCAGCCGGGCGAGCGCGCGCAGCGGTTCGCGCAAGGTGTCGTCGAGCTTCCACGGCGCGTTGAGGATCGCCATGCCTGAACCGTTGAGCCGCAGCGGAGAATCGTCCGGATGCACCAGCAGCTCGGCGCGCAGCACGCGGCGGGCGCCACAGTGGCCGAGCCAGCGCAGGAACGGCTGCACCTGGCTGCGCTGCTTGATCGGGTACCACACGGCGTAGATGCCGGTCGGCCAGCGCACCAGCGCAGCCTTGAGCGCCTGTTCGATCAGCCGGTACTCGGCCTCCTGCGCCTCGTAGGGCGGGTCGATCAATACCAGGCCGCGCTTCTCCTTCGGCGGCAGCAGCGCCTTGAGCGCCTCGTAGCCGTTGCGCTCGTGCACGTGCATGCGCCCGTCATGGTGCAACAGCTCGCGCAGACGCGCGGCTTCCTCAGGGTGCAGCTCGCACAGCTGCGCGCTGTCGGTCTCGCGCAGGGCGCGGGCGGCCTGCAGCGGCGAACCGGGATAGAGCTTCAGCCCGTGCTCGTTGCCGGGCAACGCGAGCAGACCGTCCAGCCAGTGCCGCAGCAGCGGCGGCAGCGTCCCGCCTGCACTGGCGTGCGGGCCGACGTCGGGAAACAGCAGCCGGCCCACGCCGTCGCGCCACTCGCCGGTCTTCTCCGCTTCCTTGCCCTCCAGCGCGTAGCAGCCGCTGCCGGCGTGGGTGTCGATCACGGCAAAGGGCGTGGGCTTGGCCTTGAGCGCGTCGATCAGCGCGGACAGCACGACGTGCTTGAGGACGTCGGCGAAATTGCCGGCGTGGTAGGCGTGGCGGTAATTCATCGCGCCAGTATAGGCGGCGCGCCTTCAGTCCGTGGCGTTGTGCGCCTCGCTCACGCCCATCAGTTCCGGTTGTGCCGCCTCGCTGCGCCGGCTCAGCCATGGATGCACGAACACGGCCGCGAGGATCACCGCCACGCCGAGGTAGAATGGCCAGGCCAGCTCGCGCTGCTCGCCCAGCAGCACCACGGCCAGCACGATCGCGTAGACCGGTTCGAGGTTGGTCACCATCTGCGTGCCGAACGCGCTCAGGTGGCGCAGCGCGACCAGCGCCAGTGCGAACGGCAGCAGCGTGCAGCCGAAGGACAGCAGCGCCAGCAGGATGGCGTCATGCACGTCCGGCAGCACGAACGCTGCCCCGGCATGCGGCAGCCACGGCACCAGCAGGCCGAGGAACAGCGTGCCGGTGCCCAGTTCCAGGCAGGTTACCGTCAGCGGGTCGCCGTGCTCGACCAGCCGCTTGTTGCACGCGCTGAACAACGCCACCAGCAGCGCCGAAGCGGTACCTACCACCAGGCCGAGCCGCATCGCCGTGGGCACGCCACCGACCACCAGCGCCACGCCCGGCACCACGGCCACGCCGATCAGCAGCTCGCGCGGGTCGAAGCGGCGGCGCGCGATCCACGGTTCGACGAAGGCCAGGAACACCGGTCCCAGCGCAATGCACGTGGCACCCACCGAGGCGTTGGAAAGCTTGATCGCCGCGTAGAAGGTGAGCCAGTGCAGCGATACCAGCACGCCGATGCCTGCATACGCCCAGCGCAGGCGTGCCGGCATTGCCCGCAGCCCGCGCCACACACGCGGCGTCGCCAACAGCGCCAGCGTCACCAGCAGCATGCGCCACCACACCAGCGCCGAGGCCGGCAACGTGATCAGCTTGCCCAGGATCGCGGTGAAGCCCCACAACACCACGCAGAAATGGATCTGCAGGCGGGCCTTGCTGATGGCTTGCATTGGGTGTGTCGCGCGTTGGTGGGAGACACGCATTGTAGGCGGCAGCTGGCGCAGACAGGGCAGCGTGCGGCAAGAACGGCTCTCAACCCAGCCGCTCTCCCGGAAAGAGAGCGGCTCAACCCGCCCCGTGCCCCAACCCGTTCGCGCTGAGCGAAGGTGCGCAGCGCCGAAGTCGAAGCGCCGCCTGGCTCAAGCCCTCCACCCGAACCCCTCTCCCTCCGGGAGAAGGTGCCGACAGGCGGGTGAGGGTCCGGGCCGAGCGGGAGGACTCCGCCGTTGCCGGTTCGTCACTTGATCATGCGCGAGGGAATGCCGATGCTGCACAGATCGATGGCGCCGGCCGGCTGCGTATAGAACGCATCGCGCCGATTGCGCTTGGCCTCGACCAACCTGGCGAAGGTGGGGCTGTCGGTGCGCAGCACTTCGACCTTTGGCCGCTCGGCCGCCGGCAGGTCGGCCGCCAGGCGCACCGACTCGATGGGCACCCGCATCGACTTGTCGGTATAGAAGCCCATCGGCACCGGCCCGCGCGGCAAGGCGGAGAGCAGTTCCATCCCCTCGATCACGCGGCCGGCGACGGCCAGGTTGCGGTCCAGTCCACGAGGGGCTTGGCCGATGATCGCGTAGAGCGCGCTGCCGTTGCCGGTCTGCGGACCGACGTCGCGCGCCACGCCTACCGTGCCGTAGCAATGCGCGATCCACTCGCGCCCGTGGCCCGGATCGCGCGCGACGGGAAAGCCTTCGGAAAAGCCGACCTCCTTCGCGTACACGTCGCCATCAGGCAGCGGCGTCCACTCCAGCTTCGGATCGATCGCACGGGTGAATTCCGGTGGCAGGGTCGCCTTTGCCTCGCCGAGCGGCTTGACGTGCGCCTTGTCCTCGTCGTCTGCCGCGGGGTCGTCCCACTGGGTGACGAAGTTGTCCTGCACGCGCACGATCGCCAGCCCGTCAAAGTAGTGCTCATGCACCAGCGTGCGGATGTTGGCCGCGTGCAGCGGGGTGAAGTCCGGCGCCAGCTCGATCAGTACGTGGCCGCCGGGCAGCTTCATGTCGAGCAGGTTGGCCGGGGCAGGCGTGCGCCATTCCTGCGGCTTCGACTGCGCCAGCAGTTCCTTCGTTGTCGGCGTGGGCCTGGTCTGGTCGGCCAGCACGGGCAGGGCGAACAGGCTGGCGAGTGTGATGGCAAGAAGCGTGCGGCGCATGCGAGGTCCCCTGCTGGCATGGATGAGGGCCGAAGCTTATAGCGTTCACGCGACCGTGCGGAACAACGGCGATCGCGATCCGCCCGAAGGGCTATACGGGCACGCACCCGTTTGGTTTCCGTTGACCTGCGTCATGACTGGCCGCCGACGCCACGGCGATCATCGTCTAACCAGCGCGATGCTATTGCTGCGCTCGAACCGTGTGCCGGCGCGCTACCGCCAGCAGGACAATCAGGGGTCTCTTTCATTGGGAGCGACTATGCGTCTACGTATCCTGGCGGCCGCCGCCATCGCCTGGAGCCTGGCCCCGCCGGCGCTTGCAGGCGATGCCGGCTCATGGCCCACCAGCGTGGAGCTGGGCAACGGTGTCGATGCGGGCCTCAAAGGCCTGCTGCAATACGACCTCAATCGCTTCACCCATGATCGCCTGGCCGATGGCAGCGACCGGTTCGACGACGCACAAACCTGGCGGCGGCAGGAATTCAATCTCTATGTCGAAAAGGGCGTCTTCACGATCAACGCCGGCTACGACTTCCAGGCCAACAGCTGGGTCGACAACTACATCGGCCTGGAGACCAGGGCAGGCCGCTTCCGCCTTGGCCAGTTCAAGACGCCGGTGGGTTGGGAAGACGGCAACACGTCCACCAGCAACGTCACCTTCATGGAGCGCAGCCTGCCCGAGCAGGCGGTGCACGAGGGCCGCCGCGTCGGCGTGGACTGGTTCTACCAGGGTATCCCGCACTGGCTGCTGCAGGTGGCCTTCTTTACGCGCCACGACCTCAATGACGATGCCGCCGGCGAAACCTTCGCCGGACGGGTCGTCTACAACCCGGTGCAGGAGCCGGGCGAGGTGGTGCATCTGGGCCTGACCGCTTCGCGCGAATTGCGCGACGACCGCACCGGCCGCATCCGCGCGCGCCCGGAGGTGAACCTGACGCCGGTGCGCCTGGTCGATACCGGCACGCTCGATGGCGTCGACCGGCTTGACCGCCAGGGCCTGGAAGCGGCCTGGATCCATGGCCCGATGCTGCTGCAGGGCGAATACCTGGCGATGCAGGCGGTGCGCCCCGGCCTGCGCGACTTCCATGCCCGCGGCTACTACGTGTTCGGTACCTGGGCGCTGACCGGCGAATCGCGCGGCTACAAGACCGGCTCGGTCGCCGGCCTCACGCCGCAGCATCCCTGGGGCGCGCTGGAACTGGCGCTGCGCTACGCCACGCTCGACCTGGACGATGGCGCCGTGATGGGCGGGCGCGAACACGACTGGACGCTGGGCCTGAACTGGTACATCAACGACCACTTCAAGCTGCAGGCCAACGTGATCCGTGCCTTCAGCGACCGCGGCAACCTACCGCTGGATCCCACCATCTACGCGATGCGCGTCCAGCTCAACTTCTGACCGGCGAAGCGGCAGGCGGGTCGGCGTCGTCGCCATGCCGGCCCGCCACAGCCAGCGATCGCCGGCGATCGGCCTGCCGTCGCGATCGAGTGGAAAGATCACCGCGTGGCTGGGCGAGACATACAGCCCGTCGCCGGCGTGCAGGCCCATCCGCGCCAGGTCCTCGCCGGCGATGTCGGCCTCCAGCGCGTGGTCCAGCGCCGCCACGTCCAGCTCCAGGTGCGCCACGCTGCCGGCCAGGTACACGTGGCGCAGGCGCGCGCGCCAAGCGCCGGGTACGGGCTCGGTGGACAGGGTCAGGTGCTCCGGACGCACGTAGGCGATCGCCTGCGCGTGCTCGCCCATCCACGGATCGGCGGCAAAGGTCCAGCCGCCGGCGACGAAGCGCTCGTCCTCGCGGCGCAATGCGAGCCGGTTGGCTTTGCCGATGAACTCGCACACGAAAGGCGTCGCCGGCCGCTGGTAGATCTCCCGCGGCGTGCCGACCTGCTCGATGCGCCCGCGGTTCATCACCGCGATGCGGTCGGCCAATTCCAGCGCCTCTTCCTGGTCGTGGGTGACGAATACCGTGGTCAGGCCCAGCTCCTCGTGCAGCCGGCGCAGCCAGCGGCGCAGGGCCACGCGGACCTGCGCGTCCAGCGCGCCGAACGGCTCGTCGAGCAGCAGCAGGTCCGGCTCGACCGCCAGTGCGCGGGCCAGCGCCACGCGCTGGCGCTGGCCACCGGAGAGCTGCGAGGGATAGCGCTTGCCGAAGCCATCTAGCTGTACGCGCTTGAGCAATTGCTCCACGCGCGCATCGATCTCGGCGCGCTTCGGGCGCATGCGCCGCGACCGCACGCGCAGGCCGAAGGCCACGTTCTCCGCTACCGTCAGGTGCCGGAACAGGGCGTAGTGCTGGAACACCAGCCCGACGTTGCGCTCGCGCGGCGCCGCGGCCAGGAAATCCTTGCCGTTGAATTCCACCCGGCCGCTTTCCGGATAGTCCAGCCCCGCGAGGATGCGCAGCAGTGTGGTCTTGCCCGAGCCGGACGGCCCCAGCAGTGCCAGGAACTCGCCCGGCGCGATGCTCAGGCTGACGTCGTTGAGCGCCGGGTAGTCGGAGAAGCGGCGGTTGATGCGGGTCAGTTCGAGAGTCATGCGTCGGTTCCTCGCGAGACAAGCCCCCGGGCTTCATCGCCTGCAGGCGGAAGGAAAGCAAGGGCGGGCAGGTAAGCGGGCATGGCGTCAGCGCCCGCCCGGTGCATGTGCGGCGAGCTCGTCGCCGTAGCGCCATTCCAATGCGATCCTGATCGCCAGCGTCAGCAATGCCAGCAAGGCCAGCAGCGACGCGACGGCGAACGCGCCGACGTAGTCGTACTCGTTGTAGCGCATCTCCACTTCGAGCGGGATCGTGGTGGTCAGCCCGCGGATGTGGCCCGAAACCACCGACACCGCGCCGAATTCGCCCATCGCCCGCGCGTTGCACAAGAGCACGCCGTAGAGCAGCGCCCAGCGGATGTTCGGCAGCGTCACGCGGAAGAACATCTGCCAGCCGTTGGCGCCCAGCACGCGGGCCGCTTCCTCCTCTTCGTCGCCTTGCGCCTGCATCAGCGGGATCAGCTCGCGCGCCACGAACGGCAGGGTGATGAACATCGTCGCCAGCACCAGCCCCGGAACGGCGAAGATGACGCTTACGCCATGCGCTTCCAGCCACGGCCCGAACCAGCCCTGCGCGCCGAACAGCAGCACGTAGACCAGGCCCGAAACCACCGGCGAGACCGAGAACGGCAGGTCGATGAAGGCGCCCAGCAGCGATTTGCCCGTGAACTCGAAGCGCGCCATCACCCACGCCGCGGCAACGCCGAAAACGAGATTCACCGGAACCGCGATGGCCGCCACCAGCACCGTCAGCCAGATCGCCGAGCGTGCCTCGTCCTGGCCGATCGCGTCGAAAAATGCGCAGGCGCCCTGGCGAAATGCCTCGACGAACACCACCGACAGCGGCAACAGCAGGAACACGATCAGGAAGGCCACCGCGCCCAGCGTGAGCAGGCCGCGCCCGAGCAACCTTGGCCAACCCAAGGCCTGCGTACGCTTCCGGCTCATGGCGTGGACTCCGACCAGCGGTGGCTCCAGCGCTGCAACAGCGTGATCGCCAGCAGCAGCACGAACGAGAACGCCAGCATCGCCGCACCCAGCGCGGCCGCGCCGGCATAGTCGAACTGTTCGAGACTCTGCACGATCAGGAGCGGCGCGATCTCCGACTTCATCGGGATGTTGCCTGCGATGAAGATCACCGAGCCGTACTCGCCCACCGCGCGTGCCAGAGCCAGCGCAAAGCCGGTCAGCAGGGTCGGCACCAGCATCGGCAGGATCACCTTCAGGAAAATCTGCCAGCGCCGTGCACCGAGCGTCTCGGCCGCTTCCTCCACGTCGTGCTCCAGCGTCTCCAGCACCGGCTGCAGCGTGCGCACCACGAACGGAAAGCCGACGAACACCATTGCCACCAGCACGCCCCACGGTGTGTAGGCAACCTTGATGCCGAGCGCGGCCAGCCACTGCCCGATCCAGCCGTTGGGCGCGTACAGCGCGGTCAGCGCGATGCCTGCGACGGCGGTAGGCAAGGCGAACGGCAGGTCGACGATCGCGTCGAACAGGCGTCGCCCGGGGAAGCGGTAGCGCACCAGCACCCATGCCACCAGCAGGCCGACCACCACGTTGATCGCGGCCGCCAGCGTCGCGCCGCCGAAGCTGAGTTTGAGCGCCGCGAGCGTGCGCGGCACGCGCAACAACCCGATCAGCCCTTCCAGGCCCAGCCCGGAGGCTTTCCAGGCCAGCGCCGCCAGTGGCAGCAGCACGATCAGGCCCAGGTAGGTGAGCGAGTAGCCCAGGCTCAGGTTGAAACCAGGCAGGATCCGTCGCCGCCGCATGTCATGTCCCCGGGCCGATCTGGTCGAAGATCGCGCCGTCGGCGAAGAACCTGGTGTTGACTTCGGTCCAGTTGCCGAAGGTGTCCTTGAGCGTGAACAGGTGGACCTTCGGAAACTGGTTCGCGTACCTGGCCATCACCTGTTCCGAGCGCGGGCGGTAGTGGTGCCTGGCCGCAATTTCCTGGCCCTGCGGCGAGTAGAGGAACTTCAGGTAGGCCTCGGCCACCGCGCGGGTGCCGTGCTTGTCGACGTTGCGGTCGACCACGGCCACCGACGGCTCGGCCAGGATGCTCATCGACGGCACCACGATCTCCACGTCGGCGCCGCCCATCTCCTGCCGGGCGAGCATGGCCTCGTTCTCCCACGCCAGCAGCACGTCGCCGATGTCGCGCTGGACGAAGGTATTGGTGGCGCCACGCGCGCCGGTGTCGAGCACCGGCACGTGCCTGTACAGCTCGTGCACGAAGGCCTTCGCCTTGGCTTCGTTGCCGCCCGGCTGCTTGAGCGCGTAGCCCCAGGCGGCGAGGAAGTTCCAGCGCGCACCGCCGGAGGTCTTGGGGTTGGGCGTGATCACCTGCACGCCGGGGCGTATCAGGTCGGACCAGTCGCGGATCTTCTTGGGGTTGCCCTTGCGCACCAGGAACACGATGGTCGAGGTGTAGGGCGCGCTGTTGTCGGGCAGGCGCTGTTCCCAGTTGCGCGCGAGCAGGCCGCGCTCGGCCAGCACATCGATGTCGTGCGCCAGGGCCAGCGTCACCACGTCGGCCGGCATGCCATCGACCACCGCGCGCGCCTGCTTGCCGGAACCGCCGTGCGACATGCGGATGGTCACGCGGTCGCCGTGCTGTGCCTTCCATTGCGTGACAAAGGCGCTGTTGGCGTCGCGATAGAGCTCGCGCGTCGGGTCGTATGAGGCGTTCAGCAGGGTCACGTTCTTGGCCGCCGCCGCGCCCGCGGCCAGCGTGCCGAGGATGGCGCAAAGCGCAATCAGCTTCTTCATGGAGCCTCCCTGGTCAAAGGTTCTGCTGCGCACGCCGTCGCCTCGCCGGGAGGCGCGATGCCGTTCCCGCGGCAGGGGCCACAGGCATGGCATGTTCGGCTTGGGTCCGGCGTAGCCGATGCCGGAAGGTTGACGCCGGATCAGGCCGGCGCAAGGCCGCGGTCGCGGACGTTCTCCCAGTCGTCGAACGCCTCCCGCGGGAACAGGCGGCGCGCGCCCCGGCGAAGGACGGGAGCGGCCGTGATGGCGGCAGCCCGGTACCGTGGCGCGGTGCGGATGTCGAGTGCGTCGTGCATGGCTACACCTCGGTAATCGGCGTACTCGGGAGGCACTCCAACACAGCTGCGGTTAAGCATCCGCTAGACATTCGTCGCGGATCGCCGAGCAATTGCGTCGACGTTTCCCTAACGAGCGCACGCGTATCGCGAGCACGGCATTGCCAAGCCTCTGCGCTTGCGGCTCGCGGCGGGTCAGTGTGTGTCGGCTCCGGCGGTCGCCCCGGCCACGCGGCCCCGACGGGTCGGCAGCAGCGGAACGCGCAGCGTCGCGGTGGTGCCGGCCTCGCCGGAGGCCAGCTGGATGTCACCGCCCAGTTGCGCGGCGAACAGCCGGTTCAGCCTCGAGCCGAACCCGGTTCCCGCCACCTCGCTGTGCATGCCGCAGCCGCGATCGCTGATGGTGACGTGCAGCCAGGTGCCGTGCGTACGGGCGCGCACTTCGATCGGCCCGGGTGCGCCGCGGTAGGCGTACTTGGCTGCGTTGGTGAGCAGTTCGGTCACCACCAGTCCCAGGCTGATGGTGCTCTCGGCGGCAAGCGACGCGCGGCAGACATCGATCGAAAGTTGTTCCAGCCAGGCGTCGCCCCAGGATCGCGCAAGCTCCGTGCACAGCTGCCCCAGGTACGCGTCCAGCCGCACCTCGCGCGCGCCGTCGGGCTGGCTCAGCTGCCGGTGCACCGCGCTGACGGCGGCCAGGCGCTCCGCGGCGGCCTCGAGTTCGGAACGGACCTCGTCCCCGGTCGCCTGTCGCGCCTGCAACCGCAGCATCGCGGCGACGATATGGAGGCTGTTCTGCATGCGGTGATGGGCTTCCTGCACCAGCAGGCCGGCCTGCCGCTGCCGCTCGTGTGCCTCGCACGCCTCGATCCGCAACGCGCACTCGCGCACCACGGTTTCGCAGGCAAGGCGAAGGGCGCAAGGCATGGCTCGCGGCGTGGCGTGATGGCAGGCGGCCGCTCCCCACTGCCGGCCGCCCACGACGATCGGCAACCACAGCGACGCCTCCACGCCCTGGCTTTCCAGGTGCCCGCGTTGCGCCGCTCCGATGGGGCGCAGGACACAGTGGCCGAGGTCAGGTTCCCCGCCGTCCGCCCGGGCAGGAAACACCGGCGTCGGCAGGCAGGCGAGGTCGGGCACTGCGTGGGGCAGACCTGCCCCGTCGGGCGCGAATGGCAAGGGGAGGGAGCCAGCGAGCGATGGCAGCGATGGAGGGGCGGCTTCCTCCACGGCCGCTGCCACGGCAACGGTACCGGCGGCAAAGCGCCCGATCGCCACGCGATCGTATCCGGTCAGCTGGCGCAAGGCCTTTGCGCAGGCCGCGCAGGCGGCCTGTACGTCGGCGCAGGACTCGAAGGCCGCGCAGGCGCGGAGGATGGCAGCGACGGCTGCCGCCGCAAGGGGCTCGTGCACGGGTGCCGGCTCGAACTCCAGCAGCGTATACGGCCCGCTGCGATGGGCCGAGACGTCCCAGCGGCCGCGGTCACGATCGAGCCAGCGCCCCACATGTCGGGGGCGTGTCGTGAGGTCCGGCGGTACGGCTGGTAACGGACCGTACGGCGCGCCCGGCGTGTCCACCAGCGGGCTGCCGATCAGATCGTGCGGCGTGCGGCCGAACAACCGGTCGGTGGCGCCCGCGAGCGACGCGATGCGGCCGGTGTCGTCGATCGCCAGCAGCGCACCATGCGCCTGGATCGCGGCACGTTCCAGGGACGGGACGGTATGGGGGGCTCCGCCGGATTGGATGTCTTGTCGCATGGGATCCCGAATGCCGCCGGAGCGCGTCGCGTCCAGGCAGGAGGTGTGGGGCCGGACGGGCGGTCGCCGCACGCGGCAGCGACGCTGCGTTCACGGCGATGGGCCAGCACTGTAGGTGCGCAACTCCCGCTGTGTATGTTCACTTGTGGACACGCACGCACGCGGGATCACATCGCCAATACCTTTGTGGGTGTTAGATGACGACGGCGCTGAGAGCGTGCTCAGCGGTTGAGCGGCAGGCCACGCCTGCCCTGGAGGTAGGCATGGACCGGCACATGAACGGCGGCGAAGCGGGTGACGTCCGGGAGCTCCGCGTCGAACGGCCTGCCAACAATCTGCTTCGTGCGTTGCGCGCGGAAGACCTGTCATTGCTGACGCCGCACCTGAGCCCCTGGTTCGCCGACACGGAAACGGTTCTCTACGAGCCGGGTGATACGGTGCAGACCGTCTATTTTCCGTGCGGCCCGAGCTTGGTCTCTTACGTGGTCATGCTCGAAGACGGGCGCGGCGTGGAAACCGCCCTGGTCGGGCGCGAGGGTGCCCTTGGCGGCATCGTCAGCCAGGGCCGTTTGCCCGCCTATGCACGCGGCCTCGTGCAGTTTCCCGGGCCCTTCTATCGCATCGAGTCGCGGGCGCTGGAGGAAGCGAAGGCGCAATCGGCGACCTTGCGCTACCTGTTCGCCCGCTACGCCGACTGCCTGCTGGCCCAGGTCTTCCAGTCCGTCGCCTGCAATGCGACCCACACCATCGAGCAACGCGTCGCCAAATGGCTGACGGCCGCGCTGGATCGCACCGGCGACCACGACGTGCCGCTGACCCAGGAACAGCTGGCCTCGATGCTCGGCGTGGGCCGCAGCTACATCAGCCGGGTGGTGCAAAACATGAAGTCGCGCGGCGTGCTCGAAACACGCCGCGGTGGCGTGCGCGTGCGCGACAGGGACCAGCTGCACCAGCTTTCGTGCGGATGCAACGATGCGGTGCGCGCCCATTTCGACGACGTGCTCAAGGGCGTGTACCCGACGGAGGAGGAAAGCACCGTCCTCAAGTTGAACGCGGGCGCCGCTTCTCCCGGCTCGCGCATGCCCGGCTAGCCGGGCGCCTGTGGCGTCGGCGAGAGCCAGCGCGCGACGGGGACCGCGCAGAGCGCGCCGACCAGCTGCGCCAGCACGAACCCCGGCACGTCGGACGGCCGGATGCCTGCGAAGCTCTGCGTCAGCGAGCGCGCAAGGGTCACCGCCGGGTTGGCGAAGGAGGTGCTCGCGGTGAACCAGTACGCGGCGAAGATGTAGCTCGCTACCAGCCCGGCGACAGCCTGCGGACGTTGGCGGCTGCCGAGCAGGATCGCCAGCAGCAGGCCGAACGCCGCCACGCCCTCGCTCAGCCACTGCGCGGCGCCGCTGCGCGCGTGCGTGCCCGGCTGCAGCAGCGGCAGGCCGAACATGGCATGGGCCAGCAGCACGCCGGCGACCGCGGCAGCGACCTGCACGAGCACGTAGGCGAGCGCGTCGCCCGCGCGCAGGTCGCCACGCAGCGCCAGGGCGAGCGTGACCGCGGGGTTGAAATGCGCGCCTGAGATCGGCCCGAACAGCACGATCAGGACATACAGCGCGCCTGCCGTCGCGGCCGCGTTGGCGAGCAGCGCGATGCCGGCGTTTCCGGGCGAGAGCATCACGCCCATGATGCCCGAGCCGACCACGGCGGCGAGCAGCATGGCGGTGCCGATGAACTCGGCAAGCAGCTTGCGCGGCAGCATGGTCAGAGCGACGCCAGCAGTGCCTGGACGCGTGCGGAAATCCCGTCGCGCACGCGCCGGTAGCCGTCGTCGTCCAGGTGCTTCGGGTCGGGCAGGTTCCAGTCCTCGCGCCGGCGCGCCGGTACCCACGGACAACGGTCCCCGCAGCCCATGGTGACCACGGCGTCGAAGGTGCCCGAGACCTCGTCCAGCGACTTGGAAACATGGGCGGAAAGGTCGTAGCCCAGTTCCGCCATGCACTCCACCGCACGCGGGTTGATGCGGCCCGAGGGCGCGGAACCGGCGCTGCATGCCTCGACCCCTTCGCCCCCGTGCATCCGCGCGAAGGCCTCGGCCATCTGGCTGCGGTTCGAGTTCTCGACGCACACGAACAGGACGCGCTTTTTCATGCGTTGATCTCCGTCCCCCGGCCGCGCCTCAGCAACAACCGGAGCCCGGCGCACAGCAGACCGCGCCCTTGTCCACTTTCGGCTTGGCCGCGCGCAGGTCGGGGCTGCAGTTTGCACCGTCCGTCGCGCAGGGCGCCTCACCTTCGTAATAGGTGGTCGCCTCGCCGAAGGTGTGGAAGGTTTCCCAGCGCGTGCCCTGCGGGTCCTCGGTCCACAACTTGTCCGAGCGTGCATAGCAGCAGACGGTCGCCTCCTCTGGCACGAGCGCGCCACCGGCCGCGTCCAGCCGCCGGCCGAGCGAAGCCAGCGCCTCGCCGCTGTCGGCCTGGATGCCCAGGTGGTCGACGCCCGGCACGCGGCCGGTGCTGGAGATTGCGAAATTGACGCGCGGGTCGTCCACCATCCACTTGGCATAGTCGTCCTTGCGCACGGTCGGTTCGGCGCCGAACAGTGCCGTGTAGAAGCGGATGCTTGTTTCCAGGTCGGCGACGTTCAGGTGCACGTGGAATCGGTTCATGGCTCTAGGCTCCCTTGCGGCGTGGTTTGCAGGCCTGCACCGGGCCGCAGCTGGCGGACCCGGCGCAGCAGTTTTCGGTGAGGTAGCCGATCAACGCGTCCATTTGCGCGTAGTCGGCGCGCAGGCGGATCACCCGGCCCTCGCGCTCGTCGAGCACCAGCCCGGCGGCGCGCAGCACGTTGAGGTGCGCGGTGAGCGTGGCCGGCGGCAGGTCCAGGCGTGCGCGCAGATCGCCCACGCAAAGGCCGTCCGGCCCGGCTTGCACCAGCTGCCGGAAGGCGGCAAGGCGGGTCTCATGGCCGAGTGAACTTAGGGCAGCCAGCGCGGCTTTGATTTCCATCATTCGGGAATTATGGAAATATCTGTGCGGCTGTCAAGCAGGGGCCGAACGCTCAGCGGATTCCGCGGTACCGCAGCGCCTCCACGACCAGCGCGAAGGCGGCCGAAGGCTGCCGGCGGCTCGGGGTAGCAGAAGTGGTAGCCGGGGAAGGGCGGGCACCAGTCCTCCAGCACACGCAGCAGGCGTCCGGCGTGCACGTGCGGCAACACCTGGTCCTCGGCGGTAGGACACGCAGAACCCATCGATCGCTGCGGCGAGGATGGGCGTAATGCTGTTGAAAGCCAGCTCACGCGCCAACGATACGAAGGCGAGTAGATCGTTGTAGTTCCGCCGGGCCACGCCGCGCGCCTCGGTCCGATGGATGAGCGCCGATCACAGGTGCATGCGCGATCGAGCGGCTAATCACGCGCCACTGGCGTCTCCACACTAGCGGTTGGTCCGTTTCCAGGAGCACCCCATGCAGATCAAGCGCAATGGCTCCCAGCCGTCGATACAGGGACCGGCCGAATGGTTCACCGGCGCGGTGCGTATCGACCCGCTGTTCACCGCGCCCGCGCCCGGGCGCACCGCTTGCGCCAGTGTCACCTTCGAGCCGGGCGCGCGCACCGCCTGGCACTCGCATCCGCTGGGCCAGATCCTCGTCGTCACCGCCGGCTGCGGCTGGACGCAGTGCGAGGACGGCCCGGTCGAGGAGATCCGCGCCGGCGACGTGATCTTCTGCCCGCCCGGCCACCGTCACTGGCATGGCGCCACGCCGACCACGTCGATGACCCACATCGCCATCCAGGAAGCGCTCGACGGCAAGCTGGTGGACTGGATGGAGCACGTCAGCGACGCGCAGTACCTCGCCGGCCCGGCGAAGGTTGGAAAGAGCTAAGCCTGCTTTGCTACCGTCGTCCGGTTGCACTCATCCCCACCTGCACAGGAACCATCCATGAAGACCAAAGCCTACGGTGCCCACGCCAGCAACAAGCCGCTCGAAGCGATGGACATCGAGCGCCGCCAGCCCGGGTCGCACGACGTGCAGATCGACATCGCCTATTGCGGCGTTTGCCATTCGGACCTGCATACGGTGCGTTCGGAATGGGCCGGCACGCTGTATCCCTGCGTGCCCGGCCACGAGATCGTCGGCCACGTCAGCGCGGTCGGCAGCGAGGTCACCGGCTTCAAGGTCGGCGACACCGTCGGCGTCGGCTGCCTGGTCGACAGCTGCCAGCACTGCGCCTCCTGCGGCGAGGGGCTGGAGCAGTTCTGCGAGAACGGCTTCACCGGCACCTACAACGGCAAGACGCCGGATGCTCCCGGGCATACGCTGGGCGGTTATTCGCAGCAGATCGTGGTGAGCGATCGCTTCGTGCTGAAGATCCGCCATCCCGAAGAGCAGCTGGCCGCGGTCGCGCCCCTGCTGTGCGCGGGCATCACCACGTACTCTCCGCTGCGCCACTGGGGCGCCGGCCCCGGCAAGAAGGTCGGTATCGTCGGCATCGGCGGGCTGGGCCACATGGGCATCAAGCTGGCCCATGCGATGGGCGCGCACACGGTGGCCTTCACCACGTCCGAATCCAAGCGGCAGGACGCGCTCGACCTCGGCGCGGACGAGGTGGTGATCTCGAAGGATCCGGACGACATGGCCAGGCACGCGGGCAGCTTCGACTTCATCCTCAACACGGTCGCGGCCAGCCACGACCTCGATGCCTATACCCGTCTGCTCAAGCGCGACGGCACGCTGTGCCTGGTCGGCGTGCCCGAGCATGCACACCCGAGCCCGAACGTCGGGACGCTGATCTTCGGCCGCCGCTCGATCGCCGGCTCGCTGATCGGCGGCATCGCCGAAACGCAGGAGATGCTCGATTTCTGCGCGGAGCACGGGATCGTCGCGGACATCGAGATGATCCCGGCACAGAAGATCGACCAGGCCTACGACCGCATGCAGCGCAGCGACGTGAGGTATCGCTTCGTGATCGACAACGCCTCGCTCGCCGCGTAACGCAATGCGCCGGCGGCGGCGGGCCGCCGCCGGCCACCCTGCATGCCCATGCTCCCGTGGATCGTGGAAGGCTGGAACCCGCTCGACGACCAGCCTGCGCGAAGCGACGACCAGGTGTTCGAACTGCTCGCCGCCGCGCTGTTCCAGGCGCGCTTCCGCCCGGCCGTGGTGCAGGCGCGCCGGGCGGCGATCCGTCGCACCTTCGCCGGCTTCGACCTGGCGGCGGTGGCCGCCTGGCCGGACGAGCAGATTGCCGGCCTGATGGCCGCCGGGGGCATGATCCGCAACGAGAAGAAGATCCGCGCCAGGTTGCACAACGCGAACGACCTTGCCGTACGTAGCCGGCGTTGGGGCAGTGCGCTGGCCTACCTGCATTCCCTGGGCCGCGACGAGGAAGACCTGGTCCGCGGGATCGACACCTGGGCGCACTACATCGCCGTCGATCCGCTGGTTCGTGCGCGCGCTCGACGCGCAACCGCAGGCAAATACGAAAGCCGCCGAGCCGCGATAGTGCTGCGGGCGAGAACTGGCTCACGGCATTGACGTTACACTCTCGGTCACAGACATCCGCTACACGGTGACCCGGACCGGATCGGCTACCCTTCCATCGTCCGCGCGCCGCGCAAACGCATGCCCCCAAGAAACGTCAAGATAAGGATGACCTCAATGCGCAGCCCGATCGCCCGCGCCGAGGCGACCGCATGAATGCGGTAACCCACAGGAGCGGCCTCGCCGCATCGATCCTGCTTGCGTTGTCGATCCAGGTCGCCCAGGCCGCCCAGGCCGGTGACATGGCCGTGCCGGCCACCGACCTTGGCAGCCTTTCGCTGGAGGACCTGGGCAAGGTGGTGGTGTCCTCGGTGGCCAAGAAACCCGAAGCGCTCAGCGAGGCGCCCGCCGCGGTGTACGTGATCAGCCACGACGACGTCATGCGTTCGGGCGCACGCAACCTGCCCGACATCCTGCGGCTGGCGCCCAATCTGGAGATTTTCCAGACCAGCCCCAGCGGCTACACCATTACCGCGCGCGGGTTCAGCGGCAACAACTTCGCGCAGAACTTCCCCAACAAGCTGCTGGTGCTGATCGACGGGCGCAGCGTGTATTCGCCGATCTTCTCGGGCATGTACTGGGACGACCAGTTTGTGCTGCCGCAGAACATCGAGCGCGTGGAGGTCATCAGCGGGCCCGGTGGCGCGCTGTGGGGCGCCAACGCGGTCAACGGCGTGATCAACATCATCACCCGCGCCTCGGCCGACACCCAGGGGGGCCTGTTGAGCCTGAGCGCGGGCAACCTGGAGAGCAGCGCGGCCGTGCAGTATGGCGGTACGCTGGGGCCGCACGCGCATTACCGGGTGTATGCCAGCGAGATACGGCGGCGCGCCTTCGACGACAGCGCCGGCCAGGACGCGCACGATGGCTGGCGCAAGCCGCAGGCAGGCTTCCGGCTGGACTGGGATGCCGGCGACGGCGATGCGCTCATGCTGCAGGGCGACCTGCACGACGGCCGGCAGGACCAACCTGCGGGTCCGGAGGCGCGCAGCAGCGAGGGTGACCTGCTCGCGCGCTGGCAGCATGCGCTCAGCGAGACATCCAGTTTGCAATTGCAGACCTATTACGACCACGTGTATCGCCGCAACCAGGGCGACGGCAGCGGTTTCAAGCTCGATACCTGGGACATCGAAGCGCAGCACAACCTGGCGCTGGGCGAGCGCAACCAGCTGGTCTGGGGCGTCGGCGACCGCATCTACCGCTACGACATCAAGCCGCGCATCGGCGTGGACAGCTCGCTGCTGTGGGATCCGACGCGCAACACCCAGAACCTCGCCAACGCGTTCGTCCAGGACCAGATCGCGCTGGACGCGCGCACGCAGCTGACGCTGGGCCTGAAAGCCGAGGACGATCCTTACTCGGGCGTGTCGCTGATGCCCAACGCCCGCCTGTCCTGGCAACCCACCCGCAACGTATTGCTGTGGGCCGCCGCCTCGCGTGCCGTGCGCACGCCCACGCCGTTCGACGAGGACGTGATCGAGAAGCAGGGCGCGGTCACCTTCCTCGCCGGCAACCCGGACTTCCGCCGCGAGAAGCTGACCGCCTACGAGACGGGCTGGCGCGCCCAGGTTGCCACGCGCGCGACGGTGTCGGTCTCGGTTTACTACAACGTCTACGACGACCTGCGCACGGTCGAGTTCGCGCCGGTCACGGTGCTGCCGCTGACCTGGGGCAACAACATGCAGGGCCACACCCTGGGCCTGGAGGCCTGGGGCAGCTATGCAGTCAGCGAGCGCTGGCAGCTGGGTGCCGGCTTCACTACCCGGCGCCAGCACCTGCGCTTCAAGCCGGACGGGAGCGGGTTGCTGGGCCTGGCGCAGGCCGGCGACGATCCCGACCGGCAGGGCTTCGTGCGCTCGACGGTCAACCTTTCCGACCGCTGGACGCTGTATACCGAACTGCGTGGCGTCGGCCCACTGCCCGACCCGAAGGTGCCCGGCTACGTGGAACTGGACGCGCGCCTGGGATGGCTGGTGAACGACAAGCTGGAACTGTCGCTGTCCGGTTTCAACCTGCTGCGCAGCTGGCACCAGGAATACGTGTTCCCGGGCAGCGACCGGATCGGGCGCAGCGTGTCGCTCGACGCCCGCGTGAACTTCTAGACGCGCGCGAAGATTGCACCCGATGCCCAAGCCCAGCCGTCGCGCCACGTTCCGATCCGCCAGCTTGCGTACCCGGGCGGTCGCCCCGCGCGCCTGCCTGCTCGCGCTGCTGCTGGCGTGCGCCACGGGCCAGGCCAGGGCGCGGGCCGGGCAAGCGGATGTTTCGCTCGAATACGCGGTCAAGGCGACCTACCTCTACAAGCTGGCGCCGTTCGTGAACTGGCCGCCCACCACCTTCACCGCGGCCAACGAGCCCTTCCACATCTGCGTGGCCGGCGACGATCCGTTCGGCCGTTACCTGGAGAAGGCCGTGGCCGGGCGCAGCCTGGGCACGCACCCCTTCGAGGTGCGCCGGATGGACTCGCTCACGCCCGACGCGGCGTGCCAGATCGTCTTCATCAGCCACCTGCCGTCGCAGAGCGTCCGCCAGGCGCTCGATGCCGTGAGCGGCAGGCCGGTGCTGACGGTGCTCGACTCCACCACGGACAACCCGGGTGGCATCGTGCAGTTCGTGATCGAGCGCGGGCGCGTGCGTTTCGTGATCGATACCGCACAGGCCGCGCGCAACCACATCAGCATCAGTTCCAAGCTGCTCAATCTCGCCCTGACGGTGAGGCAACCGACGTGAAGGCGCGCGGGCTCGGCCAGTCGTTCGCCTTCCGGCCGGGCGTGGCGCTGGTCGCCGCCGCACTGCTGCTGCTCGCCGGGGCGCTTGCCACGGGCTACCAGTACCACTCGGCCACCTCCGAGCGGCAGCGGCAGTTGTCCGTGCAGGCGAAAATCCTGGCCGCGAGCGTGACCGCCGCAGTGGCATTCAACGACCGCGCCACGGCGCAGGAATACGTCAACGCGTTGATGCTCGACCCGCGCCTGGATGCCGCGGCGGTGTACGACGAGGCGCACCACCAGATCGCCGGCTTCCAACGCCCGGGCAGCGAACCGATCGCCGACAGCCTGGCCAACGGCGGACACCTGCCTCCTGGCCACCTGCTGGTGGCCGCGCTGGCCCAGCAGGGCACCACCGCCATCGGTAGCGTCTACCTGCGCGCCACCACCGCGCCGCTGATGGTCCAGATGGTTCGCTACAGCGGCGTCGTCCTGCTGACGATCATGGCCTTGCTGATGCTTGCCGCACTGGCGGTGGCGCAACGCGTGCTCACGCGCGCGAACGCCGTGTTGCAGCGGCGCGCGCGCGAACTGGCCAACGCCAACGGGCGGCTGCGCGCCGAGATGGAGCAGCGTGCGCGCACCGAGGAGGCGTTGCGGCAGAGCCAGAAGATGGAGGCGATCGGTCAGCTGTCCGGTGGCGTCGCGCACGATTTCAACAACCTGCTGATGATCATCCGCGGCAGCCTGGCGCGCCTGCAGCGGCTGCTGCTGGAAAGCGAACCGATGGCCGAGCGCGAGGAACAGATCGAGCGCGAGCGGGTCGCGGCCGGGGACCGTGCCGAGCGGTCTGCCGCCGCCCGGCTGGCGCCCGACCAGGACAGCGCGTTCTTCCGCCAGCGCCAGGCGCGCCACGCGCAGATCCAGCGCTACCTGGGCATGGCCCAGGACGGCATCGACCGCGCCGCCAGCCTCACCCAACGCCTGCTGAGCTTTGCGCGCCGGCAGCCGCTGTCGCCCAAGTCGCTGCGGCTGGACGAACTGATCCGCAACATCGAGCCGCTGCTGGACCACTCGGTGGGCTCCAGCTGGAAGATCGACTACCGGCTGGGTTCGAGCTGGGCGGTGCTGTGCGACTCCAACCAGATGGAAAACGCGATCCTCAACCTGGTCATCAACGCGCGCGACGCGATGCCCGAGGGCGGGCAGATTTCCATTTGCACCGACGACGTGCGCGTGGACGCCAGCCACCCGCTGAGCGAGCTGGCCGACGGCGACTACGTGCACTTGCGGGTGGTCGACACCGGCGTGGGCATGAGCGAGGACGTGCGCCGCAAGGCATTCGATCCGTTCTTCACCACCAAGCCGGTGGGCAAGGGCACCGGGCTGGGGTTGAGCACCATCCTGGGCTACGTCGAGCAGTCGCGCGGCGTGGCTAGCATCGAGAGCCGGCCCGGCCGCGGCACCACCATTCACATCATCCTTCCGCGGGCTCCCCGCGACGCCATTCCGGAGGAAGCGTAATGCCTGCTGTCGACACCGCCCCCCACATCCTGCTGGTCGAAGACGAAGCGTTCCTGCGCGAACTGGTCATGGAAGGCCTGCAGGAGGCCGGCTTCAGCGTGGTCGAAGCCAGCGACGGCACCTCCGGCGTGCAGGCCCTCAAGTCGGACCTGCGCATCGATGTGCTGCTGAGCGACATCAAGCTGCCCGACATCGACGGCTACCAGGTCGCCGAAGCGGCGCGCACACTGCGGCCTGGCATGAAGGTCATCCTGATGACCGGCTATGCACCCTCACCGCTGCCGCCGTCGCTGCATTCGGTGGTCTACCGCGTGCTGCAGAAGCCGTTCTCGCTGGAAACGCTGCCGGAGATGGTGAACGCAGCGCTGGAAGCCTGAGCGCATCTGCGGTCGAACCGGTGGCTCGGCGCGGCTGCCGCGGCCGGGGCTTCACTCCGCCGGCTCTTGGCAGCGAAAGCTGCGGGCCCGTTCCAGGGCCATGATTTCCGGGCCTGCCGGCGCAACGTTGACCCCTCGACCAGCCACCTTCATCGAGCGCCGCGTCCATCTCCATGGACCGGCTCGTCGCAACGCGCCGCGCAGTGCGGGCGACAGCTTCAGTGGCACGCGCAGGCACCACGCGTGCCACCGTTTCCGGAGGCACCAACGGCAGCTGGGGCGCGACCGCACCATGGCCCGACAACAGGTCCGGCCGAGCCCACCGCCGAAACCTTCCGGCGCAACCAACAAGCTGGCCGCTGAAGCTCCACAGCTGGATATCCTCCAACGGGTCATCGACGCCACCCGGGCCATGGTCCAGGTGGTCGATCAGTAGGGCGCCTTCGCGGTGTTCGGCGGGCGCGTGAACGTGTGCGGCGCGCGGGGGGGGCGCTTTTCATCCTGCATGGGTCCGAGCACGGTAGGCCGTCATGCAGGCGCCGCAGCGGACCGGAGCCGGTCCCGGCTGGTTGATCCGACTCTCCGCGAACAGCTCGCTGGCGAGCCCGCCTCGCATGGAATCCGCTGGGACTCCAAGTGCACGTTTCGGTGCCGATGGACTGGCTCGCGGGCAAGCCACAACCTAGCTCTACGGTCGCGGTGCCCCAGCGCACACTGCGCGACCGGGCCGCGCCGGCATGACTTCAGGCCCATGAACTAGTGCTAACTTCACACTAACCTGCACAGCAACCCAAGTGGCAGTGCAGGCGAGCGTGTGGACGATAGGGTCGGCCATCTGAAGAAGTTCCAGAAGGAGCTGTCGGCAGGCACCGTCTCGCTGGTGCTGCTGGCGGTGCTGGGGCAATCGCGGCAGCCGCTGTACGGCTACCAGATTGCCAAGCGGCTGGAGGAGCTGGGCGAGGGCGTGCTTGCCGGCAAGCAGAGCGCGCTCTACCCGGTGCTGCGCAACCTGGAGGCGGCCGGGTTGCTGGCCAGCGAAGTGGAGCCTTCGGTGAGCGGGCCGCCGCGCCGCTACTACCGCGTTACCAAGCCGGGGCGGGAGGTGCTGCGCGAATGGGTCGCGGCCTGGAACGCCACGCGTGATTCCGTCGACAAGGTCCTTCAAGGAGAGGTGTGATGAACGCACCGCGCACGATCAACGAATACCTCCATCAGCTGAAGGCCGCCCTGCGCGGCGCCGATCCGGCGCTGGTGCAGGACGCGCTCTACGACGCGGAGGAACACCTGCGCGCGGAGCTGGCCGAACAGCCGCAGCGCAGCGAGGCGGACATGCTGGCGCACGTGGTGGGCAGCTACGGGGCCCCGGACGAAGTGGCGGAGCTGTACCGCGACCAGGAGATCAGGATCCAGCGGGCGCTGCGTCCACCGCCGCCGCCGAAGCGCCGCTCGCTCGCCGGACGCTTCTTCGGCGTGGCGGCCGATCCGCGCACCTACGGCGCCTTGTTCTACATGGTGCTGGCGCTGGCGACCGGCATCTTCTACTTCACCTGGGTGGTCACCGGGGTGTCGCTGTCGGCGGGATTGTCGGTGCTGATCGTCGGATTGCCCTTCATCGTGCTGTTCTTCGGCTCGGTGCGGGCGCTGTCGCTGGTCGAGGGCCGCATCGTCGAGGCGATGCTCGGCGCGCGCATGCCGCGGCGCCCGCCGTATCCGGCGCAGAACCTGACCTTGATGAAGCGCATCGGCCGCATGTTCACCGATGCCCGCACCTGGACCACGCTGCTCTACATGCTGCTGATGCTGCCGCTGGGCATCGTGTACTTCACCATCGCGGTGACGCTGGTGTCGGTCGCCGTCGGTTTCATCGGCGCCCCGATCGCCTGGGCGTTCGCCCCAAGATGGATATCGGACGCGTACGTCAACGACCGGCCGGTCATCAACTGGGGCTGGGGCCAGCACGTGCCGGGCTGGGGCGACGCCATCGTGCTGTGCATCCTGGGCGTGCTGCTGCTGTTCGCCACGCTGCACCTGGCGCGTGGACTGGGGCGCATGCACGGCCGCGTGGCGCGGCACCTGCTGGTCCGCGGCGGCTGATTCCCTGCATGGGTGGGCCCCAGCCCACAAGGGTTCTGTTACGCGGGTGCCAGGCCGAAGCCCGTCCCGCGGAGGTGTGGCTGGGCCGGCAGGCTAGAAATCCTCGTCGTCGACGATCTCCAGGCCCGCGTCCAGCCGGCGTGCCTCGGATTCAGCGACCACGCGCACCGCATCCGCGCACATGTCGTTGGGAGCGTCGACCTCCAGCATGAAGACCCTGCCTTCGCTGTCGTCGACGAGGTTGGCCGAGCTGGAATCGTCGCGCACGCCCAGCATCAGGTCCTCGATCTCCTCGACGTGCTCGATGCCGTCGATGCCGTGTAGCACGCTGATGATCGAGTCGGCGGCGTCGCGGTTGCCGATCAGGCGGAGGCGGATCATGGACATGGTGGGCTCCAGCGGGGCGTCGGCAAAATGCTGGAGTGCGCAGCGTGTGCGCCGGGTGATTGCCAGGCCGTACCATCGGTTTCTTTGCGGACTTCCCGGCCATGCCCAAGACCTACGACCGCGCCTACTTCGACAAGTGGTACCGCGACCCGCGCCATGCCGTGGCTTCGGCGGCTGAACTCAAGCGCAAGGTGGCGCTGGCGGTGGCGCAGGCCGAGTACTACCTGGGCCGGCCGCTGCGCAACGTGCTGGACGTCGGCTGCGGCGAAGCGCCCTGGCGCGCGCCGCTGCGCGCGTTGCGGCCGGGCGTCGCATACCGCGGCCTGGACGCCAGCGCCTATGTGGTGGCGCGCTACGGGCGCAGCCGCAACATCGGACTGGCACGCTTCGGCCAGCTCGAGCACCTGCGTTTCGACGCGCGTTTCGACCTGATCGTCTGCACCGACGTGCTGCACTACCTCAGGCCCGGCGAGATCCGTGCGGGGCTGGCGGGCATCGGCGAGATGCTCGAAGGCGTGGCCTTCCTGGAAGCGTTCACCAGCCGCGACGACGTGATCGGCGACCGCGAGGGCTTTCTCTCGCGCCCGCCGTCTTGGTACCTTCGCCAGTTCACGCAGGCCGGGCTTTTGCCCTGCGGCTCGCACTGCTACCTGGGGCCGCGGCTGGAGCGCCATATCGCCGCGCTGGAACGCGCGCAGGTCGCAGGTTAGGCCGTTCACGGCGCAAATGTAGACTGGACGCATAATCGGCTGTCCGCCCGCTCCGTTTGCGGGCGATACCTACGGGTGAGGAAGCAATGTCGATAGCCGGGGAAAGCACCTACGGCCGGATGGTGCAGTCGCTGGGCATGCTTGCCATGGTCTCCCTCGACCCCGACGGACGTATAGCGAGCTGGAACGCAGGCGCCGAACGCATCTTCGGCTACGTTGTCGACGAGATCGTCGGCCAGCCGTGGGACGCGCTCTACACCCCCGAGGAAAGGTCGAGCGCCCAGCCTGCGCGGGCGCTGGAGGCGGCCAGGCAGTTCGGCCACGACGAAGGAGTGGGCTGGCGCCTGGACAAGCAGGGCCGGCGGGTATGGGTCCGCAGTCTCCTGGAGGCGCTCTACGGCGATGCCGGCGAGCTGCTCGGCTACACCTGCGTGGCTCGCGACATCTCGGCGATGCACCGGGTGAACGAGGCGATGGGCAGCAACGAGCAGCAGTTCCGGCTGCTCGTGCAGGGCGTGCGCGACTACGCCATCTACATGCTCGACCCGCAGGGCCACGTGGCCAGCTGGAACGCTGGCGCCGAGCGCATCAAGGGCTACACGGAGGCCGAGGTGCTGGGCAAGCACTTCAGCCATTTCTACGCTGACGAGGACGCCAGCGCCGGGCGGCCGGCGCGCAATCTGGAGATCGCGCGCAAGCAGGGCGTGTACGAGGGCGAGGGTCGGCGCCGGCGCAAGGACGGTTCGCTTTTCTGGGCCCACGTTGTGATCGACCGGCTGACCGATGCGGACGGCGAGATCGTCGGCTTTGCCAAGATCACCCGCGACATAACGGAGAAGAAGCTCGCCGAGGAAGAACTGGCAAACGCCCGCGAGACCCTGTTCCAGGCGCAGAAGACCGAGACGATCGGGCAGCTCACCGGCGGCGTGGCGCACGACTTCAACAACCTGCTGATGGCGGTGATGGGCAATCTGGAGCTGCTGCGCAAGTGGCTGCCCGCCGCGCCCCGCCCGCACCAGCTGCTGGACAACGCCATGGCAGGCGCGCAGCGCGGCGCCTCGCTGACCCAGCGCATGCTCTCGTTCGCGCGGCGCCAGGAGCTGCATCCGCGCCCGGTCGACGTGGCCCTGCTGGTGCACGGCATGGCCGACCTGCTCAGGCGCTCGCTGGGACCGGAGATCCGCATCAGCACCAGTTTTTCGCTGCAGCTGCCGCGGGTATTGATGGACCCCAACCAGCTGGAGCTGGCCCTGCTCAACCTGGCGGTCAATGGCCGCGACGCCATGCGCCAGGGCGGCCGGCTGGAAATCGGCGCGCGCGGCGAGCACGTGGCCGAGGGGCATTCGACCGTGCTGCCGCCGGGCGAGTACGTGTGCCTGTGGGTGGCCGACGAGGGCCACGGCATGGATCCGGATACCCTCAGGCGTGCCACCGAGCCGTTCTTCACCACCAAGGGCGTGGGCAAGGGCACCGGCCTGGGCCTGTCGATGGCCTATGGCCTGGCCGAGCAGTCGGGCGGGCGCCTGCTGCTGCAGAGCCAGCCGGGCAAGGGCACTACGGTGGAGATCTGGCTGCCGGTCGCCACGGCAGGGGCGACGGTACCGGCAATGGTAGTCGCCGGCGAGCCCGACGGCGAACTGCAGGCCAGCGCGGCGCTGACCTTGCTGGTCGTCGATGATGACGACCTGGTGCTGCTGAGCACGATGGCGATGGCCGAAGACATGGGCTACGTCGTGCATGGCGTGAAGTGCGCCGAGGAAGCCCTGGCATACGTCGACGGCGGCGGCGCGGCCGACGTGCTCGTCACCGACCAGGCGATGCCAGGCATCACCGGCGCGCGGCTGGCGCGGCTGCTGCGCCAGCGCCATCCCGGGCTGCCCATCGTGCTGGCCTCCGGCTACGCGGAACTGCCCGAGCTGCCCGTGCCCGACATGGTCCGCCTGGGCAAGCCATTCACCAAGCGCGACCTGTACCGGGCGATCAGCGATGCGCTGGGTCAGGTCGGCGTGGCGGACGAGACCGGCTGACCCTGCGGCGGCAATGGAGGGCGGGCGCGACATCTCCCGCACACAGCCTACGGTACAGTGCCCGAGGCTGACCCGCAGGTACGAGGTTTGAGGTTGCCATGCAGTACCGGACCGCCCCGCTCACCACGCAGGCGTCCGCCGACACGTCAGCCGGCGATGCACGCCTGCACCTGGCGATGCGTGCGGCGGAGCTCGGCTTCTGGGAGTGGAACCTGCTCGACAATACCTTCGTCTATTCCCCGCGCGCCCGCGAGATCTGCGGCCTGCCACAGGACGACCAGCCGCTGCAGCTGGAACAGCTGCAAGCGTTGACCCATCCCGACGACATGCCGCGCACCCATGCCATGTTGCTGCGTGCGCTCGACCCGGCCGTGCGCGAGCGCCAGCCGTACGAGTACCGCGTGGTGCATCCGGATGGCCAGGTGCGCTGGGTGGTCGCCACCGGCGAGGCAACGTTCTCCACGGTCGACGGCGTGACCCGCGCCGTGCGCTACATCGGCACGCTGCAGGACGCCACCGAGCAGCGCCAGCTTCGCGAGGCACTGGATGCCAGCCAGGCGCGCCTGCACCTGGCCATCGAGGCCGGGCACATGGCGGTGTGGGAGGCCGACCTGCGCAACGACACCGTGTCCGGCTCGGCCGATCTCAACCGCGTGCTGGGCTTTCCCGAAGACGCCCATCCGACCATGGAGGAGATCCGCGCCGGCTATGCCCCGGGCGAGCGCGAGCGCCTGCAGGCCTGCATGCGTGAAGCGTTGGCGCGCGGCGATCGCTTCTTCGAAAGCGAGTTCCGCTACGGCCACCCGGGCGGCCGGCAACGCTGGTTGTTGCTGCGCGCGGAGATCGAACTGGACGGAGGCCAGCCGGCGCGAGCCATGGGCGTGATGATGGATGTCACCGATCGCCGCCGCGCCGAGGAAGCGTTGCGTGCCAGCGAGGCACGCCTGCAGCTGGCCCAGCGGGTCGGCGACATCGGCGTGTGGGAGTGGGAGCTGCCTTCGGGCGACGCCCGCTGGTCGCGCGAGATGTACCTCCTGTTCGGGCTCGACCCGGACGCCGGGATCACGCCCGAGCAGGCCTGGTTTGCCGGGGTGTTCCCGGAAGACCGCATCGCCGTCGACGAAGCGGTCCGTCACAGCACGGAAAACGGCCGATCGCTGGACGTCGAGTTTCGCATCCGCGCCAACGGCGAGACGCGCTGGCTGCGCTCCAAGGGCACGCCCGTCACCACACCGGACGGCCGCGCCCGCATGATCGGCGTCAACCAGGACGTCACCAGCTCGCACCACCAGAAGCTCGCCCTGGAAGACCGCAACCGCGCCCTGCAGGAGGAAGCGGCGCAGATCGGGCGCGAGCGCGAGCGCCTGTTCGAGCTCAGCCGCGACATGTTCGGCGTGGTCGGTTTCGACGGCGACCTCAGGGCGACCAACCCGGCCTGGACGCGCATCCTGGGCTACGACGCCCTCGACCTGGTCGCACGCCCCTTTCTGGAGCTGATCGAGCCGCAGGACCGTGCCGGCGCTAGCGCGGTGATGGCCTGTCTCAAGCGCGGCAACGTGGCGCCGCCGTTCGAGGTCCGCATGCCCTGCCACCACGGCGGTTGGCGCTGGATCGCCTGGACCGCCGTGTCCGAGGACGAGCTGGTCTACACGGTCGGCCGCGACGTCACCCACGAGAAGCTCGCTGCGCGTGAACTGGAGGCGGCCAACCGCCAGCTGCGCAACCAGATCGAAAGCCGCGAACGGGTCGAGGCCACGCTGCGCCAGATGCAGCGGCTCGAAGCGGTCGGCCAGCTCACCTCCGGCGTAGCCCATGACTTCAACAACCTGCTGACCATCGTGCTGGGGAACCTGGACCTGATCGAGATGGCGGTCGACGAACCGAAGGTGCGAAGGCGGCTGGACCTGATGCGCCAGGCGGCCCTGCGCGGGGCCACGCTGACTTCGCAGCTGCTGGCGTTTTCGCGCCGTCAGCGGCTGGAGCCGAAAGTGCTCGATCTCAACGAAACCGTGCAGGGCATGAGCGACCTGCTCCGCAGCACGATGGGGGGCAGCGTCGCGGTCAGTGCGCACCTGCAGCCGGGGCTGTGGAGCGCGCTGGTCGATCCCACGCAGATCGAGCTGGTGATCCTGAACCTGGCGATCAACGCGCGTGATGCGATGCCGGTAGGCGGCAGCCTCGCCATCGAGACGGCCAACGCGACGCTTGACGATGTGCAGCGGCAACCGGGCGAGCCGGAGCCGGGCGACTACGTCGCCATCAGCGTGGTCGACACCGGCACGGGCATGTCCGAGGAAGTGAGCGCGCGGGCCTTCGAGCCGTTCTTCACCACCAAGGGCGTGGGCAAGGGCTCGGGGCTCGGGCTGGCGCAGGTGCTCGGTTTCGCCCAGCAATCCGGAGGCGGCGTGCGGATCGAGAGCCGGCAGGGCGTGGGCACCACCGTGCGGGTCTATCTGCCGCGCGCGCATGCCGGCGCGGCTGCGCACGCATCGGCCCCGGCCAGCCCTCATCCCGCCGAGCCGCTGACGCAGCGCCGCTTCGCGCTGCTGGTCGACGACGACGGCGCGGTGCGCGACGTCACTGCCGCACGGCTGCGCAAGCTTGGTTTTGACGTGGTGGAGGCCGGCTCCGGCGGGGCGGCGCTGGACCTGCTCGAACGCACTCCGCAGGTCGACCTGCTGGTGGCCGACTTCGCCATGCCGGGCATGAACGGCGTCGAGGTCGCCCAGCAGGCGCGCATGCGGCGGCCCGAGCTGCCGGTGCTGTTCGTCACCGGCTATGCGGACCAGACCGCGCTGGCCGGGGTGGGCGAGGAGCGCGTGGTGCAGAAGCCGTTCCGCGACGACGAACTGGAGCGCAAGGTGCGGGCGGTGGTCGGCGGCTAGCGGCAGGTCCCGCCCGGGGACGCCTGGCGGTGGGCAAACGGCTGCCGCCTGCCTACCATGCAGGGGTTATTCCCACGCAAAGGTGCTCCTGTGAACCGATTGCTCGCTTCCGCCATCACCGCGGCCCTGCTCACGCCCGCGGTCGCCGCGCTGGCCACCGACCTGCCCACGTTCGACCCGCACCGCCTCTCGCAGGAAGTCAGGACGCTCTCCTCCGACGCCTTCGAGGGCCGCGGCCCGGCCACGCCGGGCGAGAGCAAGACAGTCGACTACCTCATCGCGCAGTACAAGGCAGCCGGGCTGCAGCCGGGCGGCGCCGTGGTCGACGGCAAGCGCACCTGGACCCAGCCGGTGCCGCTGGGCCGCTTCGAGATCGTCGGCACGCCGGCGTTCTCGCTGAGCGAGGACGGCAAGGCCGTGCCGCTCACCCAGGGCGAGCAGATCGCCGTGCGCGCGTCGATGGATGGCACCCGCAAGGTCGACATCGAACACGCGCCGCTGGTCTTCGTCGGCTACGGCGTCCAGGCGCCCGAGCGGCACTGGGACGACTTCAAGGGCGTCGACCTCAAGGGCAAGATCGGCGTGGTACTGGTCAACGACCCGGATTTCGAGAGCGGCCACGGCGACTTCGGCGGCAAGGCGATGACCTACTACGGCCGCTGGACCTACAAGTACGAGGAAGCCGCGCTCCAGGGCGCGCTGGGCATGCTGGTGGTGCACGAGACCGCGCCGGCCTCCTACGGCTGGGCCACGGTGAAGAATTCAAACATCAACGTGCAGTTCGACATCGTGCGCGACAAGCCGGCCGCGGAACATCCCACGCTGGAAGGCTGGATCCAGCACGACCTGGCGGTGCAGATGTTCAAGGCCGCGGGGCTGGACTTCGCGGCGCTCAAGAAGCAGGCGCAGACGCGCGCCTTCAAGCCGGTGACGCTCAAGGGCGTGACTTTCTCGGCGAAGTACGACGTCGACGCCAAGGTGATCACCTCGCAAAACGTGGTCGGCCGCGTCGAGGGCAGCAAGCGCCCCGACGAGACGGTGATCTACAGCGCGCATTGGGACCACCTGGGCGTGGGCGCGCCCGATGCACGGGGCGACCGGATCTACAACGGCGCGGTCGACAATGCCACCGGCACCGCCGCGCTGATCGAGCTGGGCCGCGCCTTTGCGCATGCGCCGAAGCCCGAACGCTCGGTGATCTTCCTCAACGTCACCGCCGAGGAGAAAGGCCTGCTGGGCTCGGAGTACTACGCCACGCACCCGCTGTACCCGACGGCCAAGACGGTAGCCGACATCAACCTCGACGCGCTCGACCCGCAGGGCGTGGCGCGCAACTTCACCATCTCCGGCAACGCGAAGCTTGGCCTGCTCGACGAGTTGATCGCCCTGGCCAGGACCTACGGCATGATCTACGCGTCCGACCCGCATCCGGAAGCGGGCAGCTTCTTCCGCTCCGATCATTTCTCCTTCGCCAAGCAGGGCGTGCCGGCGATTTCGTTCGAGTCGGGCGACGACCTGATCAAGGGCGGCAAGGCGGCCGGCGAGGCCGCCGGCAAGCTCTACAACCGCGAGCACTACCACCAGCCCTCGGACGAATGGCAGGCCGGCTGGAGCTTCGCCGGCATGGCCCACGACCTGCGCCTGCTCTACCAGCTCGGCTACCAGCTGGCCGATTCGGACAGCTGGCCCCAATGGTCGAAGGATTCCGAATTCCGCGCCGCGCGCGAGCAGACCGCCGACCAGCGCAAGTGAGTGCGCGTCTCCCCCGGCCCCGGGCCGGGGGAGCGCTTACGGTACCGTAATGATCCTGCGGCCGAGCGGATGCCCCTGCGCATCGGTCGCCAGCAGCCGGTACTTGCCCGGCCGCAGGTAAAGCTCGCCGACGGAGGCGCCATCGGCTGGGCGCAGCGCGTCGTCGGCCTTGGCGTAGCGGGGGGGCGGATCGAACGCCAGCCGGTCGGCCGCGATCGCGTCGTCGCCCTCGTCGGTATAGCGCGCCTCGACCAGGCACGGATACTCGTCCCTGCACAGATCCTCGCCGCGCACCGCATAGGGCTTGCGCAGGCCGCCCAGCGCAAGCCAGGTCGGGCGGCCGCGCCGCAGCACCGGCGGCGGGAAGAACACGCTTACGTCGTAGCCTGCGCGCAACGCCCACGGCGTGCCATCCTTGTGCAGGAACACCAGCGGCTGGTCCGGCGCCAGCTTCTGCATGACCGGCAGGTAGTAGGGATGGTCGTGCGCGGGGTCCGGGTGCGGGATCAGCACGGTCTGCTCCACCGTCAGCGGATCGATGCCGCTGATCTGGCGGAAGTATTCGGCCATCGACCGCCCGCCCAGGTACACACCGCTCTCCTGGATGTGCCCGTAGCCGGCGTCGAGCACCAGCCGGGCCTGCGGATGCTGCTTGAAGACCCGGGTGTAGAGGTTGCGTGCCTGCCGGCTTTCCCGCGCGTCGCCGGCGCTTTCGGCCTCGGCCTCGTAAGCCACCACGCGGTAGCCGAGCTTGAGCGCGGTGCGCACCATTTCCGCGCAGATCGGCTCCTGCGTGTAGAAGCCGGTGCCTTCGACCGGATAACCGCGCCTGGCCAGCTGGTCGTCGCTGGCGTAGAGCGTTTCGGCGGCGAAGGTGTCGAAGCCCTCCGCGCGCAGCTTGGCCAGCAATGGGATAGTCAGCGTGCGGGTCAGCGGCAGATGGTGCGCCTCGTTGAAGAATACCGCCTGGCGGTCGCGCGCGAGTGCGGCGACTGCCTCGACCGCCGGCTTCGCCTGCGCATGGCCATCCAGCGGCGAGGGCCGGTCGCCGGCCTGCAGCAGTTCCTGGATCGAGAAGTTCGCCGCCGCGTTCGGGTAATCGCCGATGAAGGTCTCGTACCAGCTCAGGTACTGCACGATGATCGCCTGGAAGGCCGGATTGGCGTCGCCGGCGCTAGCGGCGGCGAGCATGGCTTCGTATCGCCCGAGCAGGCTCTTGCGCCTGTTGGCCTGGCGCATGATGCCGTCGGCCTTGTCGGCAGCGCGCATCTGCATCGCGTGCCACTGCTCGGGCGAGGGTGGCGGCGTCTGCGTGGGCATGGCCACAGCGATGCCACAGCTCAGCAGCATGGCGGCGAGGCAGGCAGGGAGCGGCCGGGGGAAAGGCATCGCGAAGCTCCAGTGCAAGGCACCGGGGAGAAGTCTGCGCCGATCCGGCGCGGGTGCAAGGGCTGTTCCGCGCCCTCGGCGGCCTAAGCCGTGCCAGGGTCCGCCGGCGGCGGTGTTTCGTCCATTCGCAGGGTCGGCCGCACGCGAAACGCCAGGCTGATCCTTGGCCCCATCGGCGCGCGTTGCTTGGGAATGCCGTGGTCGTAGTGGAACTGGCTGGCGTAGTCCATCAGCAGCAGGCTGCCGGCGGCCAGGTCCAGGTGCAGGACGCGCCGCGGCGGGCGCTTGGCACGTATCACCATCTCGCGCGTGGCGCCGAGCGACAGCAGCGCGATCGGGTGCCCGCGCACCAGGTCTTCCAGCTTGTCGTTGTGCGGCGCCACGCTGTCGTGCTCGTCGCGGTAGAGGTTCAAGCCTACGCTGGTAAAGGGTGCATCGACCATGGCACGCACCGCGCCCAGCGCCTCGGGCAACGGCGCGGGCAGCGCCGGATCGTCCAGGTCGAAGTGCGCGCGCAGCCGCGGCACATCCACTTCGCGCTCGTACATCATGCGTCGTCCGCCGCGCCAGGCGATGCCCTCGAACAACTGCTCGAACCACGCCTGCGCGGTGGCCGCGGGCACCACGTCGGGGAGATAGGTGACGCGGCCACTGGCATCGTCGAACAGCACCTGCGGTGTGGCGCCGAACAGCGAGAATGAACCCATGGTGGCGGCCTCAGTCCTTCGGCTCGTTGGCTTGCTCGATCGCCCGCTGGCGCTTGCGCCAGGTCTCGGTGGTCTGCGGCTTGATGAACAGTGAGGTGACATCCGAGTGCCGGCTCTTGACCGCCTTCTCGATGCGGTCGATGCACTGCTCGATCTGCGGCGTGGTCAGCTGGTCCTCGAACTCGGCGCTGAGCGCGGCGACCACCGTATGCGGGCCCATCTGTACCGTCAGCGCGCCGTTGACGTGACCGACGCCGGGATCGTTGGCGGCGATCTCCAGCAGCGACTCGCGCAGCCTGGGATGTGCCGGCTCGCCGATCAGCAGGCCCTTGCTCTCGCGCGCCAGCAGCGAAGCGGCGATCGCCAGCACCACCGCGATGCCGATGGAGGCGGCGCCGTCGAGCTCGGGTATGTCGAACACGCGCGCGCAGGCCACGCCGGCCAGCGCGATCAGCAGGCCGAGCAACGCGGCCGAATCCTCCAGCAACACGGTAAAGGTGCTTGGGTCCTTGCTCTTGCGGAACGCTTCGAAGTAGCCCATTGAGCCCTTGGCCGCCCGGAACTCGCGCAGCGCGATCGTCCATGAGCCGCCCTCGAACAACATCGACACGCCAAGCACGACGTAGTTGATCAGCGGATCGCTCATCGGCTCGGGGTGGCGCACGTGGCCCACGCCCTCGAACAGCGACACGCCCGCGCCGAGCGCGAACACCAGCAGCGCCACGATGAAGCTCCAGAAGTACAGCTCGCGCCCGTGGCCGAAGGGATGGACCGCGTCCGGCGGTCGCGCGGCGCGGTGCATGCCGTAGAGAAGCAGCAGCTCGTTGGCGGTGTCCACCAGCGAGTGCACGCCTTCGCTGAGCATGGCCGAGCTGCCGGAAAACCCGGCGGCCACGAACTTGGCGATGGCGATCGCCAGGTTGCCGGCCAGCGCGGCGTAGACGACCAGGCGCGAGTTGGACGAGGACATTGCCGTCAGTCCTCCACGTAGCGCCGCTGGCACAGCTCGCAGAAGAAACTGCGCCGGTTGGTCCGGCCGAGGTAGGCGCGGTGGAACTTCACGTGGTCGCGCGGGCAGATGCTCTTGTTGTGCGCGAGCCAGTGCTTGCGCAGCACGAACGCGCGCTTCCATGCGAGGAACTCGAAGCTGTACTGGCGCGCCTGCTCGACCAGCTCGCGCAGCTTGCGCGCCGGCAGTGCGCCGATGGTCGATAGCGGATGCGTGCGGATCCGGAACAGCACTTCGTTCTTGATGATGTTGCCCACGCCGGCAAATACATCCTGGTCGAGCAGGGCATCGCAGGCCAGGGTGTCCGGCATCGCGCGCAGGCGCTTGCGCGCGAGCGCCGGGTCCCAGGCGTCGGACATCACGTCCGCGCGCCAGTCGTAGAGTTCGTCAAGGTCGCCCTCCAGCAGCCGCACCGAGCAGCTGTAGAAATTGAGCTCGCCCTCGTCGAGCTGGAGGCTCAGCCGCGGCGCGGTCTCCTTGCGCTCGTCGATGCGGTAGCTGCCGAACATCAGCAGGTGGATGCGGATGGTGGCGTCCGGCAGTTCGATCAGTGTCTGCTTGCCGAAGCTGCGGAAGGCCACGATGCGCTGGCCGGCGAGCCGCTGCATGTCGATCTTCGCGTTGCCTTCGGCGCGGCGGATCGTGCTCCCGGTGAAGGGCGCCAGTTCCTCGCGCAAGATGACGATCGAGGGGCCTTCGGGCACGGATCACCTGTCATGGCTATCGGTGCCCATTGTGGCCGGCCTGGGGCCATGCCCAGGTGAATGCACCGGGGGGCCCGGCTCGGCAATGGGCGCCACCCCTACGACACGCTCAGCATCGCCTGCAGTTCCAGCGCGTTGCCCGTGGCGTGCCCCAGCGTCGTGTTATCGAAGATGCACCACGCGTGCCGCCGCCGCATTCGCTTAGCCAGGCGTCGGAGCACCTGGCGCGGGTAGGCGTCGTAGTACATGCGCGGCGAGCCGTGCAGCCGCAGGTAGATGTGGCTGCGGTCGCCGCCGGGCAGGGCCGCGCGCGGCACGCGGGCAGGATCGGCGGCGACGCGCGCGACGTGAAGGTCGCGCAGTGCTTGGTCGACGTCGGCACGGAACCACGACCGATGCCGGGGCTCGCAGGCGATCGGACCTGCGTGCCGTCCGCGCAACTGCTCCAGGAAGGGCAGCGCCACCGCAGGATCGAACACCAGGCCTGGCGGCAGCTGCAGCAGCAGCCAGCCCAGCTTCTCCGCAAGCTCGCCGGCCTGGTCCAGGAACGCATCGACCAGCCCGTCGCAGGCGCGCAAGCGGCATTCGTGGCTGATCGCCTTGGGCATCTTGACCGCGAAACGGAAGTCCGCCGGCACGCTGTCGCCCCAGCGCCGCCAGGTGGACGGGCGATGCGGGCGATAGAAGCTGGAGTTGATCTCGACGCAGTCGAACACCTGCGCGTAGCGCTCCAGCGTGCTCCCAGCGGTGGGGAAGGCGCCGGCGTGCGCCTTCGGTATCGACCAGCCGGCGCAGCCGATGCGGATGGTCATGCCGTCACCCGTTCACCCTGGGCGACGCTCGCCTTCGTCCCAGGTGCAGGCGCAGGCGCGGAGTGCCGGGGTCGAGGGGCCTTCCGGCGCCGCCGCGCCACGCCCGGGGCGAACGGTCCGAAGACGGCACCAGGCTCACTTGGCCGGCTTGCGGAACCGGTACATGAACTGGTCCGTATGTCCGCGGATCGACTTGTCGAAGACCTTGATGTCGTGCGGGTCGGCCGGGTTGCGCAGCGCATTGCTCTCGCCGTCGAACACGAAGCCGGCCGATTCGACCTGCTTCCTGACGATCGCCGGATCGATGCGGTGCAGCGTGTCGGTGTCACGCATGCCCGAGCCGGCCGGTGCCACGTGGTCGATCACCACGAACACGCCGCCGGGCTTGAGCACCTTGTAGACCTGCTTGTCGAGCACCACCGGATCGGCGTTGCCCATGAACTTGTCCGGGTAGTCGTGGTAGTTCTGCGAGGTGAACACCACGTCCACCGACTCGGGCGCATCGAGTTTCGCGGCCGGCTGGGTCAGCACGCTGACATTGGCGTAGTGCGGCTGCCTGGCGAGCTTGCGCAGGTTGTCCACGTCGGACTGCGCCTCGCTGGCGTACTCGTTGGGCCACAGCGCGTAGACGTGTCCCTTCGGTCCGACCACGCCACTGAACACGCGGGTGAAATAGCCGCTGCCGGGGATCAATTCGAGCACCTTGTCGCCGGGCTTGACCTGGGCGAAGGCCATCACCTGCGCGATCTTGCGGCGGGCATCGTCCTTGCGGTCGGCCTGGCGACCCGGGTCGTTGATGGCAGCGGTGAGATAGGGCGGTTGCGCGTGCTGCGGCGAAGCGTGTGCGGCGTGTGCGGCGGGCAGGGCGAGGGCGATCACGGCGGCAAGGACGAGCGTGCGCATGTCAGGCTCCTTCGGGTGTTGGGATGGCGATTGTGCGCCCGCCCCGGACGCAGGAAAGCCGTGACTTTTGGGGGGGGCAGGAAGGGCCGGCGGGTGCCGCTCCCTTGGGCAGGCACACACGCCGCGGGCCCGGCATCCCAGGCCCGCTCGATCCGTTGGCCTCAGGCCATCCCTGGCCCTGTGCGCATCCATGCACGTGCCCGCGTCGCGGTTACGGCGTGCCGCTTGGTTTCGTCGATGCCGGCGCCGGCATGCCCGCCGTCGAGGAAGAGGGCGGCATGGTGGCGGGCGGGGTCATCGCGGTGGAGGCCGGCGGTGGCGTCATAGGCGTGGTCGGCTGGGTGGCCGGTGGCGTGGTAGCCGGTGCGGTCGACGAGGTGGCCGCGCCGGACTCGGCGTTTCCGTTGCCGGCATGGTTGCAGGCGGAAAGCGCGAACGAGGAAGCCAGCAGCAGGCTCCAGCAGAGCAGGCGGATCTTCATGGCAGTCTCCTTCAGTGGGACGGGTCAGTGCGGCTGGGATACGGCGCGGGTCACTTCGTTCTGCAGCGAGCGTGCGTCCGAGCGTTCCAGGTCGGCCAGCGAGACGATGCCGCACAGCGCGCCCTTGGCATCGACGACCGGCACGCGCCGGATTTTCTGGCGCTCCATGAGGTTGGCGCAGTCTTCCACGCTGGCGTCCTCCTGGATCACCACCGGTGGCGCGGTCATGCATTCCTGCACCCGCACTTCCAGCGGATTGCGGCCGGCGGCCAACGTGCGCACCACGATGTCGCGGTCGGTGATCACGCCAACCGGATGGCGGTCCAGATCCACCACGGGGATCTCGCCCACGTCCTCGTCGCGCATGGCGCGGGCGACCTCGTCCAGAGGCGACGTCGCCAGGCAGAACTTCGGGTTGCGGGTCATCAGGCGGTCGAGATGCATGGGCACTCCGGGACGGCGGGAATCGGGGACGGCGTGGATGTTCCTCGCGCCCGGTTGAATGCGGTGTGCGCGGACCATGAAAGACGCGTGCAAAGCCGGTGTGCGCCTGTTGGCTGGTGCTCCCTCTCCTCCTGCACCCATCAAGGAAGGATGGAGAGAAGGCTCGTCTTTAATTAAAACGGGCCAACCAGCACGATGCCCTTTCCTGCGAGCCTTGGCTCCTCACCAGCCTCTCCCCGGCGGGGAGAGGGCTCAAATCTCTGCGGTGCCTACGTCAACGCCGTCGGCCGGTCGAACGGCAGCATCGTGCCTCCGGCACGGGTGAGCGCCGGCTCGGCGCGCGCCAGCACCTCGTTGTCACCGTCGAGCACCACCAGGATGCGGCCGGCCTCGATCTCGTCCTCGAACTTGCGCCGCACCGGATCGGGCACCGAGGCGCCGGTCAGCGCGCCCGACCAGCCACCGGTGAGTGCGCCGGCGATGGTCAGCCCCGCCACGCCGGCCACGGTGATGCCTATGGGCGGGATCGCCACCGCCACCAGTCCGGCCAGCAGCCCGATCGCGCCGCCGCCGACCACGCCGCGCAGGGCGGCCGGATAGAAATCGCTACCGGCTTCCTTGTGCTGCTCGGGTGTAGCCTCCAGCTCGATGTCGGCGCGCGCGATCAGTGAAATGTCGTCCTCGGGAATGCCGGCGGCGCGGGCGGCCTGCATGACGGTCTTGGCGGACTCGACGTTGGGCGTACTGAATACGTGGCGGTTCTTCATGGCGCTCCTGGCGTTTGCGGCGGGCGCGGCGACCCGCGAGCCATCCTTGGGCAGGACGGGTTGGCGGCGTGTCGGTTGCGGGTGTCCATGGCGTGAGCGCCCGCCGTACTATCGCCGCATGGCCCCTGCGTTTCCGATCGACGACCCGCCGCCGGCCCGCCCGGCCGAGCCCGACCCGGGTGACTGCTGCGGCGAGGGCTGCGTGCATTGCGTGCTCGATCGCTACGACGAGGCGATGGCACGCTACCAGGCCGCACTGGAGGCATGGCGCGTGCGCCATCCCGACCTGACGCTGCCCTGACGCTGCGCGTGGTCGCCTGTTTGCTCAGCGGACACAGCCCGTGCACGCGCCCCTGCTAGTCTCCCGGCATGCCGTCGAACGCCATGCCCGTGCTGGTTGCCGGCGCCGGCCCGACCGGGCTGGCGGCCGCGCTGCTGCTCGCGCGGCGTGGGGTGGCGGTGCGCATCATCGACAAGGCCGCTACGCCCAGCCGCGATTCCAAGGCGCTGGCGGTCAACCCGCGCACGCAGGAACTGCTGGAAGACACCGGCGTGACCGCGCGCATGCTGGTCGAGGGCTGGGCCGTGCGCGGGGTCACCCTGCATCGTCCCGGGCATGACGACGTCGCGGTGCCGCTCTCCCCGCTGCTGGATACCGGACGCTCGCTCATCTCGCTGCCGCAGGCGAGTACCGAAGCGCTGCTTGCCGAGGCGCTCGAGGCGCAGGGCGTCACCGTCGAGCGTGGTGTCAAGCTCGACGCGCTGGAGCAGGGCGACGATGGCGTCACGGCCAGCCTGGTGCACGTCGATGGCAGCGTCGAGCGTACGCGTGCCCCGCTGCTGTACGGCGCCGATGGCGCACACAGCGCGGTGCGCCAGGCGCTCGGCCTGGCCTTCCCGGGCGAAGCGTTGCCCGAACCCTGGCTGTTGTGGGACCTGCACCTGGCCACGCCGCTGGACCCGGACCGCGTGCACCTGATGCTGCTGCCGGACGGGTTCCTGTTCGCTCTGCGCGTGCGCGGCGATCTCTGGCGCGTGATGGGCAATGGCACCCAGCCGCTGGCGGGGCTGCCGGCGGGCACTGTCTGCGGCGAGGTGCGCTGGCAATCGCACTTTCACATCGCGCACCGCGTTGCCGAGCGCGCCGGCGTGGGCCGCGTGCTGCTCGGCGGCGACGCGGCGCACATTCATTCGCCGCTCGGCGCGCGCGGCATGAACCTGGGCATCGAGGATGCCTACGTCTTTGCCGACTGTGCCGCCGACGCCCTCGCCGGCCGCCTCTCGCGCCTGGCCAGCTACGCGCAGCTGCGCCACTCGGTGCACCGGCAGGTAGTCAGGCGCATCGCCGCATTGACCCGCCTGATGCATGGGCGCCCAGCCGCGCTGCGCGAACTGCGGGACGTGCTGGTGCCCCGCTTGATGCACTTCGGTCCGGCGCGGCGCCAGTTCCTGCGCGTTGCCGGCGGGCTTGACCATCCCGTGCGCACCCGCGGCTGAGGCGGAGCGCTGCGTCGGCGGGAAGCTCGACCGGCCAACCTTGCCCGGCGCGGATGGACGTCCGAACGTGCACTGGCTCGCACTTGCCTGCCCGTTGCGTTGATCGCGCAGGCTCGCGCCTGTAGATTCGTGAGGCTTATCGCTTCACGGGGGAACGGGTGATGAAGAAATTCGTGTGGGTAGTCGGTGGCGCCATGCTGCTGGCCGCATGTGGGGGTTCGCAGGAAACACGCGTCCCGGTGGCACTGGGCAGCCTGGTGACGCCGGACTCGGCGCCGTGGCTGCAGGTGGACAGGCAGGAACAGGACGTGCAGGTGCGCGGCCTGGACGAGCCGGTCACGCTGACGCCCACGCCGTCGGTGTCCGAGGTGTTGCAGGCGCGCCTGCGCCATGGGTTGGAGCCGGCCTATTTCACCGATCTGGTGGTGCAGTGCGAGCAGGTTTTCGCCGAGATGCGGGTGGACACCGAGGCGACACCAGCCAGCATCACGCTGGAACTGGGCACGCACTGCACGATCAACGCGCGCGGGCGTGGTTCCAACGCGACCTACCACGTCTCCCCGTCGATGCCGGCGCCGGCGCGGGCCGATTACGCCAGGGCGCTCACCTCACTGCTCGCCACCGGCGCGGACGACATCGCCCGCCAGCTGCGCGCGAACGTGGAAGCCACGCCGCACTGACCGTCGATCAGGCCTGTGCCGGCATGAACTGCCGGCGCAGGTCGTGCTGCCCGCGCAGCAATACCGGTGTCGGAAAGCAGGTGGGCCATGTGCTGCTGTAATCGAGGTCCGCGCCGAGCAATCCGCGCTCCACCAGCAGTTGCACCATCGCCAGCGGGTCCGCGCAGGCCAGTGCCTTGCCGAGGGCCGAAGCCGGCGGTTCCGGCGCATTCACCCGATCGACCAGCGCCTCGATCACGTTGGCGGGCATGTCCCAGTGCCGCACCGCGCGCAGCGACAGCCGCGCGCCGATGCGCATGCAGCCGGCCAGGAACGCCGAAGAGAAGGTCCCCAGCGAAGGTGGCGCCTCCTGGTCGAGGAGGCGCACGACCGCACCGGTGCCGGTATGGCAGACCATGCCGGCGAGGAATGCCTCGAAGGTATCGCAGCCACCATGGCGGCCGAGGAAGGCGGCGGCATGCGCGCAGCGTTCGGCATGCTCCCACAGCCAAGGTCCGGCCATGTGCCCGCGCATCCCCGCACTGGCCTGCAGGATCGGCTTCATCACGTGCAGCGTGGCGACCTGGCGCAGGGCGTCGCGGCCCAGCAGCACCACGGCGTGTTGCAGGCTGTGGATTGGCTGCGCCGTGCGGAAATGCGCGCTGCCGGCCACGCGCATCACCTCGCCGACCAGCACCGGATCGCGCCCGATCATGGCCGCCAGCTGCGAACCGGCGAGGTTGTCGTTCTTCAGTGCGCGCAGCAGTTGCGGCAGGACGCTGGGCAGGCGTGGCAGACCGCTCACGTCGAAGCGTTCGGCGATGGCTTCCAGCCTGCGCAGCGTGGCCTGTTCGGGTGCGCTGATGGCGTCGCCGATGGCTTCCGGCAGGCCGAGGACGAAACGATGGAAGCGGTCCTGCACCACCGCCAGCGGCGGCCCGGCATCCGCCGGCGCAGGCACGTCGGCGACCACCACCACCCGTGGGGCGGGGGCAGGGCGGGGCGAGGCTTTCCTCGCGGCGAACAGGTGCCGCCACATGGCAATCATCCCGATGCGAGTCCCATTGCGTGCTTCGCGCTGTATCGGCCGGCGGATAGGAAAGTGTAGCTGCGCGCGCAATCTTTCGATGGACCGGCCGACCTTGGCGGTCCGCGCCACGGGCCCGCGCTCCTTCGTCGCGCCCTGGCGGCGCCGCGCAGACCCGGGCGATTTCCTGTATCTGCTGGCATTGGCGGCACGTCGCCCCCAGATACCGGCCATCCGCCGCAGGAGCGCCGCATGATCCCTTTCTCGATACTCGACCTGGCACCCATTACCGAAGGCAGCGACGCCAGCGAGGCCTTCCGCAACACGCTCGACCTGGCCCGGCTTGGCGAGCAACTGGGCTACCGCCGCTACTGGCTGGCCGAACACCACAACATGCCCGGCATCGCCAGCGCGGCCACGGCGGTGCTGATCGGTCACGTCGCCGGCGGCACCTCCCGGATCCGCGTGGGTGCCGGCGGCGTAATGCTGCCCAACCACGCGCCGCTGCAGGTGGCCGAGCAATTCGGCACGCTGGCCGCGCTTCATCCGGGCCGCATCGATCTCGGCCTGGGCCGCGCACCGGGCACCGACCAGGCGACCATGCGCGCGTTGCGCCGCTATGCGGACGCCGCCGATACCTTTCCCGACGACGTGCTCGAACTGCTGCACTACTTCGAGCCGGCCAAGCCGGGCCAGGCCGTGCGCGCGGTGCCGGGGGCCGGGCTGGAGGTGCCCGTCTGGCTGCTCGGCTCCAGCCTGTTCAGCGCGCGCCTGGCCGCGGCACTGGGGTTGCCCTTCGCCTTCGCCTCGCACTTCGCACCCGATGCGATGGACACGGCGCTGGCGATCTACCGCCGCGAATTCCGGCCCTCGGCGCGGCTCGCGCAGCCTTACGCCATGCTCGGCATCAACGTGGTCGCGGCGGACAGCGACGCGCAGGCCCGCCGCCTGTTCACCACCCAGCAGCAGAGTTTCGTCAACCTGCGGCGCGGGCAGCCGGGACTGGTCCCGCCACCCATCGACGACATCGAAGCCTGGTGGACGCCGACCGAAAGGCTCGGCGTCGAACGCGCCCTGGCCTGCGCGGTGGTCGGTGGCCCGGCCACCGTACAACAGGGCCTGAGCGACTTCGTCGCCCGCCACCGGCCCGACGAACTGCTGCTTACCGCCAACATCTTCGACCACGCCCTGCGGCGACGCTCCTTCGAGCTGGCGATGCAGGCTGGGGAGCGGCTGGCGGGAAGTGCAGGATCGCCATGACCCAGGCCTTGGGTAGTGACTCGGAGTTCAATCGAGGATAGCGAGCATCGTTTTCCCGGCTACGTCCGGCATGCCGACGGCACCCGCGACAGGAAGACGTCGGCCCGATGGCCTGGTCAGGTGCGGCGGACTGGCGGGAGAACCATGAAATCAGCGACTGATTCAAGCTCCAGCTCCGGCAAACTTTCGGCGATGGCCTCTCTCATCTGGCGGCTGGCTTCGCCATCTGCCGACGGGCCCGCAAACGCCTGTTCTCTGGTCTCAGCACTCGGCCACTGAGCATAGCTGTACCACCAGCCATCCGGCCCCTTGTGAAGCCGCGAGCCCAGTGACCCCTTCTGCTCCAGCAAAAGCGCTGAAATTCGCGACCAGGCAGCAACGAACTTCTCTTCTGCGCCCTCGTGGAGCTTCCAACGATAGAGGACCGCGAAGCCGGGACCTTTCGACATCACGCTTGACTCTCCCATTGTGTCTGTTCGCCACGATTCCGCTCAACACCTGAGTTGAGTCGCGCCGCGGAGCGGCGTCGGCTTGGACGAGTAAAAAGGAGACTTCCACCCCTTTCGGCCTCGAGGGCCATGATGGTGTTTCGACACAACCGTCAGCAAAGGAGGAAGTCTCCGTGAGCACTATAACCCTGGGTATGGACCTGGCGAAGCGCGTGTTTTCGGTGTGCGAGATGGATGCCGCCGGACACGTGCTGCGGCGGCAGGAGTTGAAGCGCGAAGCCTTTGCCGCGTGGCTTGGCCAGCAGCCGGCCGGCACCGTGGTGGCGATGGAGGCGTGCAGCGGAGCGCACCACTGGGCGCGTCGCTGTGTTGCACTCGGGCTGCAGCCGAGGTTGATCGCCGCGCAGTTCGTCGGCCCGTTCCGCAAGAGCCGCACGACCAAGAACGACCGCAACGACGCCGAGGCGATCGCCACCGCCACCCGGCAGGGCAACATGCGCTTCGTGCCGGTGAAGTCGGTGGAGCAGCAGGCGCGGCTGGCCTGGCACCGGGTGCGCGAGGGCTACAAGGCCGAGAGCCTGGCCATCGGCAACCGGCTGCGTGGCCTGCTGGCCGAGTTCGGCCTCGTGGTGGCCAACAGTGACGTGGCACTGCGCCGGGTGCTGGCCGACCTGGAGGCGCAGGCTGGCTTGCCCGGCGAGTTGCGCGAGCTGCTGCGCGACCTGGCCGCCCACTGGGCGCAAGTGCGCGCGCGCCTCGACGCGTGCGATGCCCACATCGACGCCCACGCGCGACAGGATGCGCGCTGCATCCGGCTGCGCTCGATGGTGGGTATCGGGCCAATCGCCGCCGACGCGGTGGTGGCGACGCTGGGCTCCGCAACCGACTTTGCAATGGCCGGCAGCTGGGCCGCCTGGCTCGGTCTGGTGCCGATGCAGCACTCCACGGGTGGGCGAGCACGCCTGGGCACGATCAGCTGCCGTGGCGACGCCTACCTGCGCACGCTGCTGATCCAGGGCGCGCGCAGCAGCCTGCAGCGGGCCAAGGCGGCAGCAACCGAGCAGGCCACACCGGAGCAGTTGTGGATACGCATGCTGGATCGGCGGATGCCGTTCGGCAAGGTGCTGGTGGCGATCGCCAACAAGCATGCGCGGCAGGCGTGGGCGATGCTGGCGCGCGACGTCGACTACGACCCGCACGCGTGCCTGCAGCACCCGAGGCATCACCAGACGAACACGGTGCAAGCCGCTTGAGAAGGATTCGATTCGCGTCAGTGCGATGCGGTAGACAACGGGTCAGACCACCCCGGCGAGAGCCTGACTAACCATTTGGACGTCCATTCCGCGCTGCGGCCGATCCCCGCACGCCGGTCAGTCCGATGAATGAATGAGGTCGCCGGGTGCGGTTTATACCCTGGTCCGAGTCGGCGGCATCGACTCCACAAGACCGTTTACGGAAATGCAGTCTGGCATCCGTTGCAACCGCGCAGCATCGACTTGCAACACGTATCACCGGAGGACAACACGATGATGGGCAGTGGCTCGAATGCCTGGGGCAAAAGCGTCATGCGCCCGGGGTTGATCGGAAGTCTCTTACGGAATGGTTAGGTCGCATGGCTGCCACGTGAGCGCTCGACTTCCAAAAGAACGTGATAGGCCGACTGCTCGTCTTGCTGTAGCTGCACCGCCTGTTCTTCCGTGACCTCATCTTCGCGCATTTGCACGACGAGATGCCCGGCATCGTAACGGACAAAGAACTTGTCGCTCCGCCTGAACAGAGTAATGCCGTAGTCCTCAAACAATTTCTCAGTCATGTTTGGTGCGATCTAACGCTGGAGTTAAGCGGCGGCGAAGCCGTCCGCCTTGAACGAAATGTTATACCGCGCCCACCCTATTGCCGAGCTTTGTTGCACGGGAAAGTCGTGGCAATGACGGCGCCTACGAGACTAGAGGCAGGCAGCTCTTTATCTCCGGGATTGACCATTAAGTCTGCGCCCAGCTTTGCCTTTACGAGCATTTCAAACTTTGAATCTTGCACATCGTCGGGAATGCACGGCCTCCCCGATGCGACTTTGCCGTCGGCCATGCTCAGCCCGATATTGATGCCCTGAACAATGCCCATGATGTAGTACCTACATGGCGCATCGACGTCCCGGTTTGAACTGCTACAGATCTGTTGAAGATCGCCGGCTCTCATCTCCTTGGCGCCCGCCGGAGAGCTCTGTGCAGCCGCAACTACGGCAAACAGGGATAGCAGTGAATAGGCTAGCTTTTGCATGATTCTTCCCTGTGCTTGCGCGGTATAACTTAAAGTAGGTTTCAAATTGGGATGTAATCGCGCAGCCTAACGGCTGGTGACCTACATCCAGATTCTGCCCGAGCCTACAACAATCAACGACTTCCGCGGCTGTTTGCAGCCTAATCCGGCGGACTAATCTCACCAGCTTGGATTTGGCGGGAGTGCATGCTTGGCATCCTTTCACGGGGTAGATGGCGCTGCAAGCTTGGTGCCCGTACAGCCTCCACGTTTGCTGGACCAGGTTCGGCAGCGGGTCCGGCGGCTGGGCTTGGCTCGCAGGACGGAAGAGGCGTATGTCGGTTGGGTCCGGCGGTTCATTCTGGCCAACGACAAACGGCATCCGACGGAAATGGGGGCGCCGGAAATCGAGCGGTTTCTTACGGGCTTGGCGGTAGATGGCAGCGTGTCGGCGTCCACACAGAACCAGGCTTTGTCGGCTTTGCTGTTTCTCTACAAGCAGGTGCTCGGGATCGAGTTGCCCTGGCTGGATGGGATCGAGCGGGCGAAGAAGCCGCAACGGTTGCCGGTGGTGCTGACCCGGCCGGAAGTCGCCGCGCTGCTGGGTGAGCTGACGGGAACGCCATGGCTGATGGCGAGCCTGCTCTATGGCGCGGGTCTGCGGCTGATGGAGTGCGTGCGCCTGCGCGTGAAGGACGTCGACTTCGGCAAGGGCGAGTTGGTTGTGAGGCAGGGCAAGGGCGGCAAGGATCGCCGCACGATGCTGCCGGGCGCGCTGGCGGCGCCGTTGCAGGCGCAGGTGGAGGAGGCCCGGCGGATTCATCGGCGCGACCTGGACGCGGGGTTCGGGCGGGTGTGGCTGCCGGATGCGCTGGCGCGCAAGTTTCCGCACGCCGATGCCGAATGGGGATGGCAATACGTGTTCCCGGCATCGGCGCGCAGTTGCGATCCGCGCGAAGGGCAGGAACGGCGCCACCACCTGGACGAGTCGCGGCTGCAGCGGGCGGTCAAGCAGGCGCGCGTGCGGGCAGGGCTGGCAAAGCCGGCTACCTGCCACACGTTGCGGCACTCGTTTGCCACGCACTTGCTCGAAGACGGGTATGACCTGCGTACGATCCAGGAGCTGCTGGGCCATGCCGACGTGTCGACCACGCAGATCTACACGCATGTGCTCAATCGGGGCGGACGGGGAGTCATGAGTCCGTTGGACCGGAGGTAGGGAGGTCTTCCGGAGCCCCGACCCCTCACCCCGGCCCTCTCCCCGGAGGGAGAGGTAGCTCGGCCTCGTCTGGGCGCGGATCAGGCGGGGCGGCGGGCGCCGAGCTGGACCAGCACTTCCTGCGCGGCGCGAATGCGTTCGGTGGCGCCGGGGAGGTCGAGGGTGATCCTGAGCTTATCCTGGCCGTCGAGCTTGTATATGCGCGGCTGGCTCTGGATCAGGCGGATGATCGCCATCGGGTCGATGTCGGGCTTGTCGCGGAAGGTGATGCGGCCGTTGCTGGCGCCCATGTCCAGCTTGCGGATGCCCAGCGGCGTCGCCATGAGTTTGAGTCCGGACAGGGCAAACAATGTCTTGGCCGGCTCGGGCAACAGGCCGAAGCGGTCGATCATCTCCACCTGCAGGTCGCGCAGCTGGTCTTCGTTCCTGGCGCTGGCGATGCGCTTGTAGAGGGTCAGGCGCGTGTGCACGTCAGGCAGGTAGTCGTCCGGGATCAGTGCCGGCAGGTGCAGCTCGACTTCCGTTTCGTGCTCGGAGGACAGATCGAAGTCGGGCACCTTGCCTGACTTGAGCGCGCGCACGGCGCGGTCGAGCAGCTCGGTGTACAGGCCGAAGCCGATTTCCTGGATCTGGCCGGACTGTTCCTCGCCCAGCAGCTCGCCGGCGCCGCGGATCTCGAGGTCGTGGGTGGCCAGGGTAAAGCCGGCGCCCAGCTCCTCCAGCGAGGCGAGCGCTTCCAGGCGCTTCTCGGCGTCGGGCGTCATCGCCTTGCGGTCGGGCACGATCAGGTAGGCATACGCGCGATGGTGCGAGCGGCCGACGCGGCCGCGCAGCTGGTGCAGCTGGGCCAGGCCGAAGCGGTCGGCGCGGTCGATGATGATGGTGTTGGCGGTCGGGATGTCGATGCCGGTCTCGATGATCGTGGTGCACACCAGCACGTTGAAGCGCTGGCGATGGAAGTCGGCCATCACGCGCTCGAGTTCGCGTTCGGGCATCTGGCCGTGGGCGACGCCGATGCGCGCTTCGGGAATCAGTTCTTCCAGCTCGCGCGCGGTGCGCTCGATCGTCTGCACCTCGTTGTGCAGGAAATACACCTGGCCGCCGCGCGACAGCTCGCGCTGGAAGGCCTCGCGGATGGTGGCCGGATCCCACGCGCTGATGAAGGTGCGCACGGCCATGCGGTGCGCCGGTGGGGTGGTGATGAGCGAAAGGTCGCGCAGGCCGGCCATCGCCATGTTGAGCGTGCGCGGGATCGGCGTGGCGGTCATGGTGAGCAGGTCCACTTCGGCGCGCAGCTTCTTGAGCTGCTCTTTCTGGCGCACGCCGAAGCGCTGTTCCTCGTCGACCACGACCAGGCCGAGGTCCTTGAACTTGATGTCCGACTGCAGCAGCTTGTGGGTGCCGACGATCACGTCGACCTGGCCGTCCGCCAGGCGCTTGAGCGCGTCGTTGACTTCCTTGGTCGACTTGAAGCGCGAGAGCACGTCGACTTTTACCGGCCAGTCGGCGAAGCGGTCGGCGAAGTTGCGGTAGTGCTGCTGGGCGAGCAGGGTGGTTGGCACCAGCACGGCGACCTGCTTGCCGGCGGTGGCCGCGGCGAAGGCAGCGCGCAGGGCCACCTCGGTCTTGCCGAAGCCGACGTCGCCGCAGATCACCCGGTCCATCGCGCGCGGCGCGGCAAGATCGGCGAGCACGGCGTCGATGGCCTGTTCCTGGTCGGCCGTTTCCTCGAACGGGAAGCTGGCGCCGAATTCCTCGACCAGGCCGCGGTCGATGGGGATCGACTCACCGCCGCGCGCTTCGCGCTGGGCGTAGATCGCCAGCAGTTCGGCGGCCACGTCGCGGACTTTCTCGGCGGCTTTCCTGCGCGCACGTTCCCACGCGTCGCCGCCGAGCGAGTGCAGCGGCGCCAGTTCCGGTGCGGTGCCGGAGTAGCGGCTGACCAGGCCCAGCTGCGCCACGGGCACGTAGAGCTTGTCGCCCTTGGCGTATTCGATCACCAGGAACTCGCCTTCCATGCCGCCCAGTTCCATCGATACCAGGCCCTGGTAGCGGCCGACGCCATGGTCGACGTGCACGATGGGTGCGCCGACCGAAAGTTCGGTGAGGTCGCGGATGATGGCGTCCGGGTCGCGCGCGGCGCCACGGCGGCGCTTGCGGTCGCTGCGCACGCGTTCGCCGTACAGTTCGCGTTCGGTGAGGACGGTGAGCACCGGCTGCTTGAGGGCAAAGCCCTGTTCGAGTGGGGCGACGCTGATCGCCAGCCGTGTGGCCGCGGCCGCGAGGAAGCCGGGCCATCCATCCACCGCATCGGGCCTCAGACCGGCGCCGGCCAGCGTTTCGGCGAGCGCCTCGCGCCGGCCCGCCGAGTCCGCCGCGATGAGTACGCGCCCAGGATAGTTCTGCAGGAAATGGCGCAGGGAGGTGCCGGGTTCCTCGCCCTTGCGGTTGAGCGGTACCTCGGGCGCGGGCAGGGTGCCCGAATCGATGGCGTGCTCATGGCCGGAAGGCACCACTTCCACGCGCAGCCGCCTGTTCAGCTGCTCGCGCAGTTGCTCGGGCGAGAGGTAGAGCTCGGCCGGCGGCAATACCGGGCGCTCGACGTCGTGCGCGCGCTGGTCGTAGCGTTCGGCCGTGTTGCTCCAGAACTGTTCGGCCGCTTCGCTGGCGCCTTCGCCCAGCACGAACAGCGCGCCTTCGCCCAGATAATCGAACAGCGTGGCGGTCTGCTGGAAGAACAGCGGCAGGTAGTACTCGATGCCGCCGGGCGTCACGCCCTCCTTCATGTCCTGGTACAGAGGGCAGCGGCGGATGTCGATGGGGAAGCGTTCGCGCAGGTTGGCGCGGAAGTCCTTCGCCGCCTCCTCGGTCAGCGGAAACTCACGCGCCGGCAGCAGCTCGACCTTTTCCACCGGCTGTTGCGAGCGCTGGGTCTCCGGGTCGAAGCTGCGGATCGAATCGACCTCGTCGTCGAACAGCTCGATGCGGTAAGGCTCGGCGGTGCCCATCGGGAAGATGTCGATCAGTGCGCCGCGCACGGCGTAGTCGCCCGGCTCGGACACCTGCGGCACGTGGCGGTAGCCGGCCGCTTCCAGCCGGCGCTGCTCGGCGGCCAGATCCAGCTTCTGGCCCCTGGCGAGCATCAGGCCCGAGCCGGTGACGTGCGAGCGCGGGGCGATGCGCTGCATCAACGTGGCCACCGGCACCACCAGCACGCCGCGTTGCACCGTTGGCAGGCGATAGAGCGTGGCGATGCGCTGGGAGACGATCTCCGGATGCGGGCTGAAGATGTCGTAGGGCAGCGTTTCCCAGTCCGGGAAATGCAGCACCGGCAGCTCGCCGGCAAAAATGCGCAGCTCGTCTTCGAGCGCCGAGGCTCGCTGCGTGTCGCGCGTGACGGCCACCAGCAGGCCTGCCTGGTCGCGTGCGGCTTCGGCGATCAGCAGCGCACGCGACGAACCGTGGGGTGGCGTCCAGAAGCGGCGCTGCTTGGGCGTGGTGGGCAGGGGCGGATGGGGAATCTGGGGCATCGGGATCGCTTGTCGCGCGGGGGAACCGCGACGGGGGAAAGCGCAGGAGTTTAACGCGGCAGAGGTGCGCGCTCCGGACGCAGGCCATCCTGCTGTCATCCCGGGTTATCGCTCACCGGGCGGCTTTGTCACCCATGGCCATGGCTACGCGAGCAGGCTGCTCGCAGTCAGCACGCAGACATTGCGGAGGCGGATCGGCCCTGCGTCAGGCCCGGATGACGCCGTCAGAGCCGCAGCGTAATCTGCGCCACGCCCGGCTCGTCCGGCACCATGCGCGAGCTGAAGCCCAACTCACTGCAAAGGGCCAGCATCGGGCGGTTTTCCACCAGCACGTAGCCCCACAGCTCGGCCAGGCCGCGCTCGCGGTAGGTGGCGACCAGGCGGCGCATCAGCTCCGCACCCAGGCCCAGGCGTGTCCACTCGCGCTCGACCAGCACCGAAAACTCGGCGCTGTCGGTCGCCTCGTCGATGAAGATGCGGCCCACCCCGCGCAGTTCCGCAGGCGCCACGTTGTCGTCGACCAGCACGAAGGCCGCTTCGGTGGACGGGTCGATGTGGCACAGGCGTCGTGCCATCGGCTCGGGCAGTTCGGTCAGCGTATGCATGAAGCGGCGGCGGATGTCCTCGGCCGGCAGGCGCGTGAAACAGCGGCGCAGTGCGGCGACGTCGCCTGGTTCGATCGAGCGCAGGTGCAGCACGCGGCCGTCGCGGGTGGTGACGGGATCGGCGGCAGCCGGCGCCGGTTCGGTGCGGGCGAACCGCTGGTTGCTGCGTGGGGGCAGCGGCGCGTTGCGGATGGGGCTGGCGAAGTCGATGGCGGGCTGGATGGTCATGTCCATACTCTAGCGTATTGTTTGCGCTGCAGCATGAATGCGCGGCGCGAAGAGAGCGCCGTTATGGGCCAAGCGGCGCGCAGCCGGCGTGAACAGGCAGGCGGGTGGCTGCGCGCACCTTGCGGCGGTGCGGCAGAAGAGGAGGCGATCTGGATCGTGCAGGGCGCACCCGCGTGCGATCCGGGAGCTTGCGTCCGGCGTTCCAAACGCGGGCCGCGCACTGGCACGCCCGTACTGTCTGGCACGCCCGTACTGTCGCGCTGCGGGCCCGGGCGGGCCCGCACGCGTCTTGCTCAGAGTGCTTCGGAGGCGAAGTCGGCCAGCCGCGAGCGCTCGCCGCGCCGGAGCGTGATGTGTGCGGAATGCTCCCAGCCCTTGAAGCGGTCGACAGCGTAGGTGAGGCCCGAGGTGGTCTCGGTGAGGTAGGGCGTGTCGATCTGCTCGACGTTGCCCAGGCAGACGATCTTGGTGCCGGGGCCGGCGCGGGTGATCAGCGTCTTCATCTGCTTGGGCGTGAGGTTCTGCGCCTCGTCGATAATCAGGTAGCGGCTGAGGAAGGTGCGCCCGCGCATGAAGTTGAGCGAGCGGATCTTGATGCGCGAGGCGAGCAGGTCGTTGGTGGCCTGGCGTCCCCACGAGCCGCCTTCCTCCGGATTGGCGAGCACCTCCAGGTTGTCGGTGAGCGCGCCCATCCACGGCGTCATCTTTTCTTCCTCGGTACCTGGCAGGAAACCGATGTCCTCGCCGACGGACACCGTGGCGCGGGTCATGATGATCTCGCGGTAACGCTGCTGGTCCATCACCTGGGCCAGGCCCGCGGCGAGCGCCAGCAAGGTCTTGCCGGTGCCGGCGGTGCCGAGCAGGGTGACGAAATCGACGTCCGGATCCATCAGCACGTTGAGCGCGAAATTCTGTTCGCGGTTACGCGCGGCGATGCCCCAGACGCTGTGATTGGGATGGCTGTGGTCGTCCAGCAGCACCAGCGTGGCGAGCTGCTCGTCGACATGCATCACGCGCAGCTCGACGCTGTTGTCGCCAGGCAGGAACAGGCACTGGTTGGGGTACCAGTCCTCCTCTTCGCGCCGGTCGAGCTTGTAGAAGGTGCGGCCACGCTCGGTCCAGGATTGCACTTCCGGGTGGCGCTCCCAGAAGTCCTCCGGCAGTTCCGCCGAGCCGGTATAGAGCAGCGCGAAATCGTCCAGCGCGCGGTCGTTCTCGTAGTCCTCCGCGTCGATGCCGTAGATCTTGGCCTTGATCCTGAGGTTGATGTCCTTGGTGACCAGGATCACCGACCGGTCGGGGTTCTGGTCGCGCAGCTCGATCACCGCCGCGAGGATCAGGTTGTCCGCCTTGCTGTGGCCATTGGCGGAGGTGCGTTGCTGGAAATACAGGCGACCCACCGCACCGCCGCGCTTGAGGTTGACGCCCTTGGGATTGGACAGTTCCAGTCCATTGCTGATGCCGTGGCCGTTGCCGCGCTCGATCAGTTCGTTGAGGAAGCGGCTGACCTGGCGGCCGTTGCGCGAGACTTCCGATCCACCCTTCTTCTTTTCGTCCAGTTCCTCCAGCACGGTCATCGGGATGAAGACGTCGTGTTCCTCGAAGCGGAACAGCGAGGTGGGGTCGTGCAGCAGCACGTTGGTGTCGAGCGCGTAGATACGCTTGCTTCCGGTCATGCGGAAGAGGCCTCGCTTTTGTCGGACCAAAGAAAAGCGGCCCGGACCATGAGGGTCGCAGGCCGCCGGAGAGCACGGCTGCGCGCCGTGCAAAGGGATGCATCGAAGATGCCGGAGGGCTTCACTAGGCGGGAATGGCGTCCAGTACGGCCTGGGCATGGCCGGCGACTTTTACGCCGCGCCATTCCTGTGCGAGATGACCCTTCGGGTCGATCAGGAAGGTGCTGCGCACGATTCCCAGGTGGGTCTTGCCATAGAGCACCTTCTCGTGGATCACGTCGAACGCCTTGCACCAGCTCTCGTCGGTGTCGGCGATCAGCGGGAAGGGCAGGGCCTGCTTGTCGGCGAAGTTGGCGTGCGAGGTGACCGAATCGCGCGAGACGCCAACGATTTCGGCGTTGCGCTTCTTGAAGTCGTCATAGAGGTCGCGGAAATCCTGCGCCTCGGTGGTGCATCCGGGGGTGGAGTCTTTCGGATAGAAGTAAACCACCACCCAGCGGCCCTGGAGTCCGGAAAGTTCCAGTTCGGTGTCGTCGCCGGTGGTGCCGATCAGGGGGGGAATCGGTTTGCCGATTGGGGGCATGGGGTCTCCGCGAGGTCATCGATGAATCGATTGGGGAAGCGCGCCGGCCTGGCGCTTCTTCGGCCCTCGGGGGGAAAGACTAGCGCGCTGCGCGCGGCGTGCAACAGGCTTGTCGAACGGCGTGCGACGCGCGATCCTCAGAACTTCACCGGATCCATGATCGCGTCGAGGTTGAGCCCGTCGCACAGCTCCAGGAAATCGTCGCGCAGCGTGGCCAGGTGGATCTGCGAGGGAATGCCGATGGTGATCTGCGCCTGGAACATCTGAGCGCCGGTCTGCATGGCCTGGTAGCGCATCGAGCTCAGCTGTTCCACACGGATGTCGTGGCGGCTGAAGAACTCCACCACCTTGACCAGGATCCCTGGGCGGTCGGCTGCCACCACTTCGACCAGGTAGGGGAGCAGCGTCCCGGTCTGTTCGCGCGGGCCGGTGCGGTAGTGCGACAGGCGCAGTTCCTCGTCGCGGCCGAGCTTGGCCAGCGCGGTTTCGAGCTTGGCGATGGCATCCCAGGCACCGGTGGCGAGCATCAGCAGCGAAGTGTCGTTGCCGATCGTCGAGACGCGTGCGTCGGACAGGCTGCAGCCTGCGTCGGCGATGCGCTTGGTCAGCGTGAGCAGCGGCGTGCGCGGCGCCGGGGTGAGCGTGTGGATCAACAGCTGGTTGTCGGTACCGGCGCGCGCAGAGGGACGATTCAAGGTGAGGCTACCTGTTGGGATCCCGCCAGGCGGGAACCTGATCAGCTTAGCTTAGGACGCAGCGGAAATCGTGGGCCCGACGAAGCCTGCCGCGCGGGCGTCCCTTCCACTGTGCACGGGCCGCCGGTAACATCTTCGGCTTGCCTTCAGGCCGGAATCGCGTCTTGGACATTCGTGGAAGCATCTGCGCGCTGGCGACGCCGTTTGCCGCCGATGGCTCGCTCGATCTGCCGGCGTTCGGGCGGCTGCTCGACTACCAGCTCGACGGCGGCACGCAGGCGGTGGTCGTCGCCGGGTCCACCGGCGAGGCGCACATGCTCGAGCATGACGAGTTCGAGCGGCTGCTCGCCTTTGCTGTGGAACGCGTGGCCGGCCGTGTACCGGTGGTCGCCGGTACCGGCGAAGCCGGCACTGCCCGCACCGTGGCGCAGACCCGCCGCGCTGCCACGCTGGGGGCCGACGCGGCGCTGGTCGTCGCGCCTTACTACGTGCGTCCCACCCAGGAAGGCCTGCGCCGGCATTTCCTGGATGTCGCCGAGCACGGCGGCTTGCCGGTGCTGCTTTACAACGTACCCACGCGCACTGCGTGCGACCTGTTGCCGGAGACGGTCGCGCAGCTTCGCGGCCACCCGGCGATCGTCGGTATCAAGGAAGCGGTGGCCACTGACGAGCGCATCCACGCGCTTGCGGAACTTGCGCGCCCGGATTTCGTCTACCTGTCCGGCGACGACGGTACGGCAGGCAAGGCCATGCTGGCCGGCGCGGCCGGGACCGTTTCGGTGGTGGCCAACCTGGTGCCGCAGGCGTTCCGCGCGTTGTGCGACGCGGCGGCGGCGGGCGACAGGGCGGCCGCCGTCGCCGCGCACGACCGGCTCGATCCGCTGGTGCAGGCGCTCAATTGCGCGCCCAACCCGATCGCGGTGAAGGCGATGCTGCCGGCGCTGGGGCTCGGTTCGGCCAAGCCACGGCTGCCGCTGGTCGAACTGGCCGACGGACCGGACCGCATCCGTCTGCACGAAGCGCTGGCTGCTCTGGCATCCTTGGTGGCCGTCGCCTGATCTTCCGGCTGCTGTTCGCCTCCTTTTTCGGAAAAACATTCATGAAGAAAACCTCGCTCGTCGTCGCCCTTCCAGCCCTGGTCCTGAGCGGCCTGCTGCTTTCCGGTTGCGGCATGCTCCGCTCGCACAAGGCCTGGGACACCGCGCGCCAGGAATCCCCGCTTGAAATTCCGCCGGGCCTGGATACGCCGACGGCAAGCGATGCGCTGGTGATCCCGCCGCCGGGCGCGAACAACCCGACTGCCGCGGGGGTCACCGCCGACGTTGGCGGCGCCGGCGGCACGATGGCCGATGGCTTCGTGCTGACGGACAGCGTCGACAACACCTATCGCCGTGTCGGCGAGGTGCTGGGCGACGTGGGTCAGGTGACCGGACACGACGATGCCGCGCACAGCTACACGGTGAACGTGATTGCCGCGCCGACCAAGAAGCGCGGCTTCTTCGGCCGCCTTTTCCATCGCAACGGCAAGGGTGACGCAGCCACCTCCGGCAAGGCCGCGCGCCAGGTGCAGGTGACTGTCACCGCCAGCGGCGACAACGCCAGCGAGGTGCGTGCGCAGGGCCAGGCCGCGGCGGTAGCCAAGGTCGTCGATACCTTGAAGGCGAAGCTCGGCGGCTGATGCCGGCCTGCCAGCTCGCAGCCAGACGCCGCCTTCGGGCGGCGTTTGTGTTTTTGGGCTTGCGGCGAGGCCCTTCGACTTCGGCGCTGCGCGCCTACGCTCAGGGCGAACGGATACCCTGAACCGTTTGCGTGAGCGTAGTCCGAAGGGCGAAGTCGAGACGCCGCCGCCAAGCCTGAATCCCGGAAAACAAAACGCCGCCCGATGGCGGCGTCGCAGAACCTGGCGGATCGCTCAGCGTTCCAGCAGCTTGAGCTTGTCCGGCTTGCCTTCCCACTCCTTGGCGTCCGGCAAGCCGTCCTTGCGTTCGGTGATCACCGGCCACTCCCGCGACAGCTCGGCATTGATCCCCACGTACTGCTCCTGCCCGGCAGGCACGTCGTCTTCCGGATAGATCGCATTGATCGGGCACTCCGGCTCGCACAGGGTGCAGTCGATGCACTCGTCCGGGTTGATCACCAGGAAGTTCGGGCCTTCGTGGAACGCGTCGACCGGGCAAACCTCGACGCAATCGGTGTACTTGCACTTGATGCAGTTGTCGGTAACGACAAAGGTCATGGACGCGGCTTTAGTCGGCTTGTAAAGGAGTGGGCCAGGCGGTTCGGAGAATACCAGCCAGGGCGCGGCTCTTGTGAAGAGTGCGGCCATGGATGGCCGCTTCTGATCTGGCCGATTGCGATCGCCGGCAGGCTCGTGGCCGGCCATCCAGACAGCGGCGATTCCGGACGAACCGCACGAATAAATGGCGCTCCCTACGAGGTTCGAACTCGTGTTCCCGCCTTGAGAGGGCGGTGTCCTAGGCCACTAGACGAAGGGAGCGCAGAGCTGCGAGGCGCGCTAGTATAGCGGAATTGTTTCGCCCGGCAATGCCTCGTGAAGACCCTTCACGCTGCCGTCCGGAACAGGCCGCCGGCTCCTCTGCCGAGCGGACGGACGCAGCGCGTTGCGCGGCGATTGTTGCATCGGCGCCCGACGCGCCGCCAAGGATCCAGACCGCTTGAACCCAGTACCAAAGACTTCCATCACGCCCGTGCCCGCGACCATCCCGCGCGAGCAGCATGTGATCTCCCGCAAGAACATCAGCAAGGCCGCATTGCGCGTGCTCTACCGCCTGCACGACGCCGGCTACGACGCGTTCCTGGTCGGCGGCGCCGTGCGCGATCTGCTGCTCGGCGGCCATCCGAAGGATTTCGACGTGGCCACCAACGCCACACCCGAGGACGTCAAGAGGCTGTTCCGCAACTGCCGGCTGATCGGCCGGCGCTTCCGCCTCGCGCACGTGGTGTTCGGGCCGGAGATCATCGAGGTCGCCACGTTCCGCGGTACCGGCGAAGAGGAAGGTGGCGAAGGCCGCCACATCGTCGACGGCCTGATCGTGCGCGACAACGTGTGGGGCACGATCGAGGAGGATGCGGTGCGTCGCGACTTCCGCGTCAACGCGCTGTACTACGACATCAGCGACTTCTCGGTGCGCGACTACGTCGGCGGCATGCAGGATCTTCAGAGCCGCGAACTGCACCTGATCGGCGACCCCGCCACGCGTTACCGCGAAGATCCGGTGCGCATGCTGCGCGCGGCACGGCTGGCGGCCAAGCTCGGTTTCACCATCGACCCGAAGGCGTCCGGTCCGTTCGAGGAGCTTGGCCCGCTGCTGGGCGACGCGGCGCCGGCGCGGTTGTTCGACGAGTCGCTCAAGATGTTCCTGGCCGGCAACGGCCTGAAGAGCTTCCGCATGCTCGAGCAATGCGGGCTGCTGAAATTCCTGTTTCCGGCCACGGCACGCGCACTGAAGCGCGGTGACGAGGCGTTGCGTTCGCTGATCGAGCAGGGCCTGGCCAACACCGATCAGCGCATCGCCGAGGGCAAGTCGGTGACGCCGGCATTCCTGTTCGCGGTGCTGCTGTGGGGCGAGGTGCGCGACCTGGCGCATGGCTGGATGGCCAAGGGCGTGGACGGCAACGAGGCCTGGGCACGCGCAGCCGCGCACGTGGTGGGCGAACAGTGCCAGCGCGTGGCGATCCCGCGCCGCTTTACGCTGACGATGGAAGAGATCTGGTCTTTGCAGCCGCGCTTCGAGCAGATCCAGCGCAAGCGGGTGTTCCGCCTGATGGCGCACCCGCGCTTCCGTGCGGCGTTCGATTTCCTGCTGCTGCGCGCGGCCGAGTCGCCGGCGATACGTGAGCTTGGCCAGTGGTGGGCGCACGCGCAGCAACTGCCCCAGGACGTGCTGGCAGCCGCGTTGCCGGCCAGTACGGGGTCGTCCATCGGCCTGACCACCGCCGTGGCCCCCCGCAAGCGTCGCCGGCGCAAGCCGTCGGGCAAGTCCGGATCGGCCTGAGACTTGTCCAGTCCATGACACGGGCCTTCGTCGCACTGGGCGGGAACCTGGGCGACACGCGTGCGTACCTGGACCGGGCGCTGGATGCCTTGGCCGCGCTGCCACGGACGCGCCTGGTGACGCGCTCGCGCTTCTACCACACGCCGCCGTGGGGCATGCGCGAGCAGCCGCCGTTCCTCAACGCGGCGGCGGAGCTGGAAACCTCCCTGGCTCCCCACGAGCTGCTCGACGCGTTGCTCTATATCGAGCGCGCAGCGGGCCGCGTGCGCGAGGGCGAGCGCTGGGGCCCGCGCACCCTGGACCTGGACCTGCTGCACATGGATGGGGTGGCGCTGCACGACGAACGCCTGACGCTGCCACACCCGCGCATTGGCGAGCGGGCCTTCGTGTTGCTGCCGCTGGCTGAACTGGCGCCGGAACTCGAGCTGCCTGGGCAGGGCAGGGTGGATGCGCTGTTGGCCGCGGTCGACGCCGCTGGTTGCAGCGTCGAATCGTAGAGGCTGGCTTGGCCCGGCGCGCCGCCGTCGCGCGAGAGCATGGGTGAGGCCCCGCTCTGTTGCCTCTTCGTGTAGCGCTTGGCCTGCGCGCCCGGCGGCCGGATAATCGCCTGCTCGCCTCCGCAAGGAACTGCCGTGTACGTCGACAACGCCAGCGTTCCCGCCCGCAAGCCGGTCACCGTGCCGGGCCTGCGCGCGATGAAAGCGCAAGGGCGCAAGATCGTGATGCTGACCGCCTACGACGCCAGCTTCGCCTGGCAGTTGGAGGCCGCTGGGGTGGACGTGGCGCTGGTCGGCGACTCGCTGGGCATGGTCGTGCAGGGCCATCGCAGTACCCTGCCGGTGACCCTGGACGAGATGGCCTACCACACGCGCGCAGTCGCGCGCGGGCTCAGCTCCACGCTGCTGATCGCCGACCTGCCGTTCATGGCCGACCGCGACGTGGCGCATACGCTGGAGGCCGCCGCGCGCCTGGTCGGCGAGGCGGGCGCGGCAGCAGTGAAGCTCGAAGGCGCCGCGCCGCACATCCTCGATGCCATTGCCACCCTCGGCGCGCGTGCCGTGCCGGTGTGTGCGCACCTGGGGCTCACGCCGCAGTCGGTGCACAAATTCGGCGGCTTCCGTATCCAGGGACGCGAGCGGGAGGCGGCCGATCGCGTGCTGTCCGACGCGCTTGCCGTGCAGTCCGCCGGTGCCGACCTGCTGGTGCTCGAAGGGGTTCCCAGCGCGCTGGGGGAACGGGTTACCCATGCGCTGGAGATTCCGGTGATTGGCATCGGCGCAGGCCCGCAATGCGATGGGCAGGTGCTCGTCGTCTACGACATGCTCGGCATCACGCCGGGCAAGCGGCCCAAGTTCAGCAAGGATTTCCTCGCCGGCCGCCATTCTGTCGGCGAGGCTATCGCCGCCTTCGCCGAGGACGTGCGCAGTGGCGCCTTCCCGGCGCCGGAACACTGTTTCGACTGATCCCTTTGCGGGAACCCAAGCCATGCAGACAGTGCAAGACGCCGCCGCTTTGCGCGCGACCATCCGCGGCTGGCGCATCCAGGGCCAGACGGTCGGCTTCGTGCCGACCATGGGCAACCTGCACGAGGGCCACCATTCGCTGATCAAGCTGGCGCGCGCGCGCGCCGACCGCGTGGTGGCGAGCGTGTTCGTCAACCCTACCCAGTTCGGCCCGGGCGAGGATTTCGAGCGCTATCCGCGCACGCTGGCGCAGGACCAGGCCGGGCTGGCAGAGATGGATTGCGACCTGCTGTTCGCACCGGACGTGGCCACCATCTATCCGTTAGGCGCCGGGCAGAGCGTGAGTGTGCGCGTGCCTGGCATCACCGACACGCTGGAAGGCGCGCACCGCCCCGGCCATTTCGATGGCGTGGCCACGGTGGTGTGCAAGTTGTTCAACCTGGTGCAGCCGGACGTGGCGGTGTTCGGCCAGAAGGACTTCCAGCAGCTGAAGGTGATCGAACGCATGGTGCGCGACCTGGCGCTGCCGCTGATGGTGGTCGGCGCGCCGACCCTGCGTGCGGCCGACGGGCTGGCCTTGAGCTCGCGCAACCAGTACCTGTCCGAGGCCGAACGTACGCTGGCGCCACAGATCCACCAGACGTTGCTGAAGATGCGTGAACTGCTTGAAAAGGGCCACGCGCGGAAGGTGATCGAACAGGTGGCCACCTCGACGCTGGAGCGCGGGGGCTTCCAGCCGGACTATGCGGTGATCCGTCGCGCCGAGGATCTGGCCGAGCCGGCAGACGACGAACGCGAGGGCCTGGTGGCATTGATCGCCGCGCGCCTGGGCGGCACGCGGCTGATCGACAACCTGGCGTTCGATTGAACTGCCCGCAGCAGCCCTACTCCTGCCGCTCCCACACCTGGCTGCGGCCGAGCAGCGCGAAGCCGATGTAGCCGTGCACGTCGAGTTTCTGTCCGCCCTCGAGCATGCTCAGCTTGACCTTGTAGGTCTTGCCGTTGTGCGGGTCGAGGATCTTGCCGCCGTCCCACACGTCGCCGTCGCGGGTCACGCCCCACATGATCGTCATGCCTTCGACCGGCTTGTCCTTGCGCTCGCCGTCGCACTTGCGGCAGAGCGGATGGGGACCTTCGTCCGACTGCAGCACCTTGAGCACCTTGGCCTGCAGTTCGCCGTTCTGCTCGGTGATCTGCACGATGGACTTGGGTTTGCCGGTGGTATCGTCGATGGTCTTCCAGGTGCCGACCGGCGTGTCATTGGCGGCGTAGGCGGCGGCGCTGCCGAGCAGCAGGCCGGTGAACAGCGCCAGGCGGAACAGTGGCTTCATGGTTGTCCTCCCGTACGAAAGCGTACGGAGGTGAGCCTGACGAGCGGCCACGGGGCCGTCAAGCTGCGTTGCGCAACGCTTCGCGGCTGACCTGCATCAGGCGGGGAAGGTGTCGAGGCTGGCATAATTGGCGACCCACGAACGAAGTGCTTTCCCATGAGCGAAGTGAACGAGGCGCACGTGCGCCGGCTGCTCGGCGGCCTGATCGACCCACATACCGGCGCGCCCGTCGCCGAAGCCGTGCGCGCGGTGGGCGTCGATGGCGCGAAAGTGTCGGTGGACATCCAGCTGGGTTATCCGGCGGCTTCGGTGACCGGCGAGCTGGCTTTGCGCGTGCGCCAGGCACTCGAGGCCGATCCGGCGGTCGATGCGGCCAGCGTGTCCGTCGCCAGCCGCATCCAGCCGCACAAGGTGCAGGGCGTGCTGGCGCCGCTGCCCAACGTGAAGAACATCATCGTGGTCGCCTCCGGCAAGGGCGGCGTGGGCAAGTCGACGGTGTCGGCCAACCTGGCGCTGGCACTGCAGGCGGAGGGTGCGCGCGTCGGCGTGCTGGACGCGGACATCTACGGCCCCAGCCAGCCGCGCATGCTGGGCATCGAGGGCAAGCCGCAATCGCCCGACGGCAAGAGCATCATCCCGATGCAGGCGCATGGCCTGCAGGCCATGTCGATCGGTTTCCTGGTCGACCCGGAGACGCCGATGATCTGGCGGGGCCCGATGGTTACCCAGGCGATGATGCAGCTGCTCAACGACACCCGCTGGGACATGCTCGACTACCTGGTGGTCGACCTGCCGCCAGGCACCGGCGACATTCAGCTCACGCTCTCGCAGAAGGTGCCGGTCGCCGGCGCGGTGATCGTCACCACGCCGCAGGACATCGCGCTGCTCGATGCAATCAAGGCGCTGAAGATGTTCGAGAAGGTCGAGGTGCCGGTGCTCGGCCTGGTCGAGAACATGTCTACCCACGTGTGCTCGAACTGCGGCCACGAGGAGCACGTGTTCGGTGCCGGCGGCGGCGCACGCATGGCAGAGAAGTATGCGGTGCCGTACCTGGGCTCGCTGCCGCTGGACATCCGCATCCGCGAGCAGGCAGACAGCGGTACGCCCACCGTCGCTGCCGTGCCCGACTCCGACCTTGCCGCGCGATACCGCGAAATCGCGCGCAACGCCGCCGGACGCCTGTCGCGCCAGCCGCGCAACAAGTCGCTGGGGCTGGGCAAGATCGTGGTGCAGAACGCACCTTCGGCATGAGCGCTTTCCGCAAGCGGGTGCTGTGCCTTTCCGGCAGCCTGCGCCAGCGTTCGGCCAACACCGCGGCCCTGCAGGCGGCGCAGGCGCTTGCTCCTGTCGGGCTCGAACTGGTGCTCTACGACGGCCTCGGCGATCTGCCGCCGTTCAACCCGGACGTCGAGGCGGCGGCGCTGCCACCGCCGGTGCTCTTCCTGCGTGAACAGGTGGGGCAGGCCGACGCGCTGCTGATGGCCTGCCCGGAATACGCCCATGGCGTGCCGGGCGTCTTCAAGAACCTGCTGGACTGGCTGGTCGGAAGCCTGGAGTTTCCGGGCAAGCCGGTGGCATGGCTCAACGCCTCCGGCCGCGGCTCGCATCACGCGCAGGACGCGCTGGTGGAAATACTGCAGACGATGTCCGCGCGCGTGCTGGGCGGGGCGTCGGGCACCGTGGCGCTGCCGGGCGCCGGCAGCAGCCGTGGGGAGGTGCTGGCCAGCGCCGAGCGCTGCGCCGAACTGCGCGCGTTGCTGACCGCGCTGGAGCACGCGCTCCGCGCGTAGTGGCTGCAGCCACCTTGCAGGCGACCATCTTTGTTGGCTCAAGCCCACCCCGGTTGCGCACACCCGGTGGCCACGGCTGGCGCCGTCACCGCCGGACCGTGTATTTTCCCCGCTTTGCGCCCGGCGACCGGGCCACCGATGGAGCGCAAGCGTGAGCATCAAGTCCGACAAGTGGATCCGCCGCATGGCCGAACAGCAGGGCATGATCGAGCCTTACGAGCCGGGCCAGGTGAAGCTCCGCGAAGGCAACAAGCTGGTGTCCTACGGCACCTCGAGCTACGGCTACGACGTGCGTTGCGCGCGCGAGTTCAAGATCTTCACCAATATCAACTCCACCATCGTCGATCCGAAGGCATTCGACCCGACCAGCTTCGTCGACATCGAAGCGGACGTGTGCATCATCCCGCCCAACTCCTTCGCTCTGGCGCGCACGGTCGAGTACTTCCGCATTCCGCGCAAGGTGCTCACCATCTGCCTGGGCAAGAGCACGTACGCGCGCTGCGGCATCATCGTCAACGTCACGCCGCTGGAGCCGGAGTGGGAAGGGCACGTGACGCTGGAGTTCTCCAACACCACTCCGCTGCCGGCCAAGATCTACGCCAACGAAGGCGTGGCGCAGATGCTGTTCCTCGAATCCGACGAGGAATGCGAGACCAGCTACAAGGACCGCGGCGGCAAGTACCAGGGTCAGCAGGGCGTGACCCTGCCGCGAACCTGAGCGGCCGCATGAACCGCGTCGGCCAGGAGCGGTCGGTGCGACCACGCCGGCGCTACACTGCGACGGTTCCCCAAGGTTCGATCCAGGAGATCCGCATGACCCGCTTTACGACCATGTTCCACCGCGCCGGCGCCGCGCTCCTGCTGGGCAGCCTGCTCGTGCTCGGTGGCTGCCACCGCGGCAGCGCCAAGGACGAGGCTGCCATCGCGCAGGCAAAGAGCGAATTCGACACCACCATCCAGGCTTACAAGAGCGGCCAGTTCCTGGTCGACGGAGCGGTGCTCTCGGCGCTGGATACCGGCAGCCACTTCGCCTACCTGAAGGATGTCGGCAAGCTGCCCAAGACCGTGCTGCTGGTGCCCAGCGACGACTCCAAGATCCGCAAGGCGCACCTGCAATTCATGGCGCGCATGCAGCTGGACTACGGTTTCGCCGTCTACTACGACGACGGCGGTACGCTGAAGAAGATCAACCCGGTCGAGACCAAGGCGCGCGCGCTGGAGGACTACCACGCCCCGGTCAAGATGAGCGACGAGCTGCAGGGCAAGTCCGCGGCCGGCAGCAGCATGGACCAGGAGCAGCACTAGGCTCCGCCCCTTCCGGTGGCGCGCTCGCGGCGTGCTACCGGGAGGACAGGCCGGCTTGCAGTTTTTCGACCAGCGACCCGCGGTCGGCCTCGGGATAGGGCTCGGCCGGTCCGTGGCCCCACACGGGCCCGGGCCACGCAGCATCTCCTTCGCGCCGCGCCACCACGTGCACGTGCAGTTGGCGCACGATATTGCCCAACGCGCCTAGGTTGAGCTTGTCGCACGGCGCCACCGCACGCAGCGCGGCACCGGTGCGGTCGACCTCGTGCCAGAGCAGGGTTCGCTCCGAAGGTGTGAGGTCGGCGATCTCCACCAGCCCGGCGCGCTGAGGCACCAGCACCAGCCAGGCGAAGCGCGCGTCGTCCATCAAGCGCACCTCGCACAGGTCCAGCCGGGCCACCGGCACGGTATCGGCGGCAAGGCGCGGGTCGAGCAGGAAGCCGGCGCTGCTCATGCGCCCGCCAGCTCCCTGTCGAAGAAGCCCAGCGTGCGCTGCCAGGCCAGCTTGGCGCTGGCCTCGTCGTAGTGCGGGTCGTGGTCGCGGTTGAAGGCGTGCCCGGCCGGATAGGTATAGACCTCCATCTGCGGCAGCCGCTCGCGGTGCTTGGCGACCGCCTCGGGTGGGATGCTGCTGTCGTGCTCGCCGAAGTGGAACATCACCGGCGCCTTGGGCGTTTCGCCCAGGAACGCGAGGTTGCGCGCGCCGTAATAGCTTACCGACGGCAACCCGAGCCGCAGCGCGGAAAGGAGCGCCACGGTACCGCCCCAGCAATAGCCGACCGTGCCGACCTTGCCGGCCGAGGCGATCGCCTCGGCCGCGCTGGCGACGTCTTCCACCGCGCGCTCCAGGCCCAGTTCGGTGATCAGCGCCTTGCCGCGCTCCATGCCGCTGTTGTCGTAGGGCAGCTCCAGGCCGCTTTCCAGATGGTCGAAGAAAGCCGGCGCGATCGCGGTGTAGCCGGCGGCCGCGAAGCGGTCGGCCACGCTGCGGATGTGCGCGGTGACGCCGAAGATTTCCTGGATCACCACCACGCCGCCCCTGGGCTTGCCCTCGGCCCTGGCGAGGTAGCCACCGATGCATTGCGTGCCGCTGGTGGGAATATTGATGGACTGGCCCATGGCTGGCGGCTCCGTGCATGTTGCTGAAGCGCCAAGCATAGCGGGCCGTTGGTGAGTCGCCCGCTCACGTATAATCGACGGTTTTCACGGCCGGCTTTCCGCGGTCGGTGGTCACGACTTTTCCCGGTAGCGCTCCATGTCGCAGGTTTCCCCCAAGATCGGTTTCGTCAGCCTCGGCTGCCCCAAGGCTTTGGTCGATTCGGAGCGCATCCTGACCCAGCTCAAGGTGGAGGGCTACGAGATCGTACCCAGCTACCAGGCTGCCGATGCCGTGGTGGTCAACACCTGTGGGTTCATCGATGCGGCGGTGCAGGAGTCGCTGGATGCCATCGGCGAGGCGCTGCACGAGAACGGCAAGGTGATCGTTACCGGCTGCCTGGGCAAGCGCTCGGAGCTGATCCGCGAAGCCTATCCGGAGGTGCTCTCGATCAGCGGCCCGCAGGATTACGCCAGCGTCATGAGCGCGGTGCACACCGCGCTGCCGCCGCAGCACAACCCGCTGCTGGACATCATTCCTGACACCGGGATCAAGTTGACGCCCAAGCACTACGCGTACCTGAAGATCTCCGAAGGCTGCAACCACCGCTGCAGCTTCTGCATCATCCCGTCGATGCGCGGCGACCTGGTGTCGCGCCCGGTCGACCAGGTGCTGCTCGAAGCCGAGAAGCTGGCCAAGGGCGGCGTGAAGGAATTGCTGGTGATCTCGCAGGACACCAGTGCCTATGGCGTCGACCTGAAGTACGCCGAACGCGAGTGGCGCGGCAAGGCCTACCGCACGCGCATGACCGAGCTGTGCCAGGGCCTGTCCGAGCTTGGCGTTTGGACTCGCCTGCACTACGTCTACCCGTACCCGCACGTGGACGAAGTGATGCCGCTGATGGCCGAAGGAAAGCTCCTTCCCTACCTGGACATCCCCTTCCAGCACGCCAGCCCGCGCATCCTCAAATTGATGAAGCGCCCGGGCAACATCGACCGCACGCTGGAGCGCATCCGCAACTGGCGCACCGCCGTGCCGGACATCACCCTGCGCAGCACGTTCATCGTCGGATTCCCGGGTGAAACGGACGCGGAGTTCGAGGAACTGCTGGACTTCCTGCGCGAGGCCGAACTCGACCGCGTCGGCGCTTTCGCCTATTCGCCGGTGGAGGGTGCCCGCGCGAACGATCTGCCTGATCCGGTTTCCGAGGAGTTGAAGGAAGACAGGCTGGAGCGCTTCATGGCGGTACAGGCGGAAATCTCCGCGGCCAAGCTGCAGCGCAAGCTCGGCCGGACGCTCACTGTGCTGGTCGACGAGGCCGGTGCCCAGGGCGCCGTGGCGCGTTCGTCGGCCGATGCGCCGGAAATCGATGGCGTGGTGCACATCACCGATGGCCAGGGCCTCAAGCCGGGCCAGTTCGTGCAGGTGGTGGTCGAGGACGCCGACGATCATGACCTGCACGCACGCCTGGCGCAGCCGTTGCTCAAGGTCGTCTAGCCGTCCATGCGCTACGTCGCGCCGGCGCGCGGATCAATCGACGCGGATGCGTTCGGGCGGCCGCCGCTGGCCGGATGGAACGAATACGCGGATCTGCTGCACGGCCCGGACTGGCCCGAGCTCGTTGCAATCAACGCGCGCTGGCCGCCTGGAACGCGCGAACGTTTCGTCGCGCAGACGTCGGCGCTGTTGGCTGACGGCCGACACTACGAGCAGCGGATCGCCGAGACCGGCGCCATCGCCACCCGCGAGCGCAACTGGCACGACCTGTTCAACGCGCTGGCCTGGCTGCGCCATGCACCGCTCAAGCGTGCGTTGAACGCCCAGCAGGTGGCCGAAATTGCCCGCGGCGGTCCGAAGCTGCGCACCCGGCCCCAATGCGCGCTGACGCATTTCGACGAGGCGGGTGTGATCCTGGTGCTGCGTGAACCCGCCCTGCTGGCGTTGTGGGATGCGCACGACTGGCATGGCTTGTTCTGGCGCCACCGCGAGGCTTGGCTGGATGGCTCGCTGGAGCTGGTGGTGTTCGGCCATGCGTTGCTCGAGCACGCCCTGGCGCCCGGCCGGCTGCTGGTGGGCAAGGCGATCGCGGTCGCCGGCAACGCGGGCCTGGCCTGCGCGCGGGTGGCTTGCGCGATCGCGCAAGGGCGCCTGCTGCGCGATCCGCAGGAGCTGCGACCGTTGCCGCTGTCGGGCATTCCCGGCTGGCATGAGGGCAACGGCAGCGAGGCATTCCACCGGACGGCGGCCTGCTACCAGCCCTTGCGGCCGGGGCGGACCTATCCCGGACCGTTGACGCCATAAGGGGCTTGCGTCCGCTTGCCCAGGCGCTTCGGCCCACGAGTCGTTGACGCCGCCCGCGGCAAAGTGCCCGCTCTCGCATCGCGGAGTCCAAGCGTGATCCCGCGCTTCAACGACCATGCCGCCAACGAACGCACTTACCTGGCCTGGGTGCGTACCGCCATCGCCGTGATGGCATTCGGCTTCCTGGTCGAGCGGTTCGACCTGTTCATCACCTACGCCTCATCCAACGCGTCGCACGCGGCGCACCGGTTGCACCTGCACCTGCGCACCACCGAATGGGTCGGCTTGCTGCTGATCGTGTTCGGCGCGCTGATCATCCTGCTTGCCTCGGCGCGCTTCCTGCGCAACCGCCGCGACATCGCGCAGGAACGCATGGAGGCCTACGCCGGCCCGGTCGGCGAAAAGCTGCTGGCGGCGATCCTGGTGCTGATGGGCCTGTTCCTGGTCGTCTACGTGGGCCAGGAGCTGGCGGCGCTCGGCGCTCAGCCGGACGTGTAGTCCACAGCGATCACGGCGAAGCGTGTGCGGCCGGCGGGAAGGTCCGCCTCGAACTCGTCATCGAGCTTCTTCTTGAGCAGTGCGCGCGCCAGCGGCGAGTCGATGCTGATCCAGCCACGTCTGGCGTCGGTCTCGTCGGGGCCGACCACGCGGTAGCGCACCGTCTCGCCGCTGTCGAGGTTCTCCAGCTCCACGCTGGCGCCGAAGAACACCGTTTCGCGGTCGGCCGGCGCGCCTTCGGCCACCTTCAATGCGGGGATGCGCTTGCTGAGGTAGCGCACGCGCCGGTCGATCTCGCCCAACTGCTTCTTGCGGTAGGTGTATTCGGCGTTCTCCGAACGATCGCCCTCGGCGGCCGCCGCGGCCAGCGCCCTGACCACTTCGGGGCGCAGCGTGTGCCACAGATGGTCCAGCTCGGCCTTGAGCTTCTCGAAACCTTCCCGCGTGACGATCGCGGTGGAGGTGGGCGCCGGCGGCCGCCAGCGGCTCATGGCGCACCCGCCGCCTGGCGCAGCTTCGCGGCCAGCGTGTCGATCTCGGCCCGCAGCGGGTGATCGGGGTGGATGGCGCCGAACCGGCCGAGCAGGACCAGCGCCTCGGCGGGTTGGCTCAGCGGGCCGCCGAGCAGGCGGGCGCCCAGCAAAGCGACACCGGGCGCGCGCGTGTCGTGCGGCCAGGCCTTCAGAAAGCCGCGGCACAGTCGCACTGCCATCCGGTTCATGCCGTGCCGGGCCGCCGATTCGGCGAGGTTTTCCGCGTTGCCCGGGTCGTCCGGCAGGAAAGCCGGATCGAGCTCGGTGCATTCCTGCATCACGCGCAATGCCCTGCGCGCCTGGCCGCCCGCGACCAATGCGGCGATCCACAGCTGTCCGTGAACCAGCAAGGCTTCTCGCAGGTGCTGCTGTTTCAACAGCTCGCGATAGGCCTCGTGCAGCACCGGCGGTGCGGCCCGGTCCTGCAGCCGGCCGGCGAGCACGTGCAATGCGGCCTGCGGGTCATGCGTTGCCAGCTCGCGGGCCTGCGCGGCGAGCCGGCTGTCCTCGTCCTGTCCGGCGGCGTTGGCCAAGGCCTCGGCCTGCGCCTCGATGCCGAAATGCTCGCGGCGCTGGTGCAGCATGCCGCCCATCAGGTGGAAGGCCAGCACGCTCAGGTAGGTATAGGCGAAGGCGAACAACGGCAACGCGAGCAGCTTCGGTAGCAACGCCGGCGCCACCGAAGCGAGCACGACCAGCAGGCCCAGCAGCAGGTTGATCGCGACGGGCGCAAGGTAGGCGCGGCCGAAGCCGGACACGACACGCGCCAGGTGCTTGGGATTGAGCGCCAGCGCCAGGTTGGCATCAAAGGCCAGGGTCATGTCCATCGCCGGCAGGATCAGCGCGAACACCATCACCACGGGCCACAACAGCGAGCGCGCGAACGTCCCGGCCAGCACGCCGCAGGCGATAGCGAGCAGATGGATCGCGGTCAGCGCCCATCCGGCAGCGTCATCGCCGTCGATGCCCACGTCCGGCGGGTCGGCGTAGCCATGCGCCGTGTGCCGCATGCAATCGGCCGCGTAGCGCCAGGTTGCCGTCCACACCAGCGCGCCGCCGAGCAGCCCGATGAAGGCGGGCAGCAATGCCACGTAGTGCGCCAGCGCCAGCGCGACGCAGGTGGCCAGCGCGCCGCCGCGCAGCGGGTAACCGAAGCCTTGCCGCAGCCGTTTGGCGAACGGCGTGTCGACGGCGATCGTGGCGACGTGCGGCACCTCAGCGAGGCCCGCCGAACATGCCGCCCAGCACGCCGCGGAGGATCTGTCGACCGAGCTGGCTGCCCATCGTGCGCACGACCTGCTTGCCCATTGTTTCGATCATGCCCTGGCGCCGGCGGGTGCCAAACAGCGCGTCGTGCACGGCGCCACCCCACGCGTTGCCGTCCTGGGCCGATGCCGGCGCTTTGGCGACGACTGCCGCGTCGGCCGTCTTGTTTTCGGCGCGACGCGCGAGCATCTCGGCGGCCGAGTCGCGGTTGACCGGCGTGTCGTACCTGGCACCTACCGGCGAACGCTGGCGTACCGCGGCGCGCTCGGCATCGCTGATGGCGCCGACGCGGCAGCGTGGCGTGGATACCATGACCTGTTCGACCGGGCTGGGTACGCCACCCTCCCGCAGGGTGGAAGCCAGCGCTTCGCCCACGCCGAGCTGGCCAATCGCCTGGGCTACGTCGAGTTTTGGGTTGGGCGCGAAAGTCTCGGCCGCCGCGCGCACGGCCTTCTGGTCGCGCGGAGTGAAGGCGCGCAACGCATGCTGGATGCGGTTGCCGAGCTGGCCCAGGATCTGTTCCGGCACGTCGTCGGGATTCTGCGAGCAGAAGTACACGCCCACGCCTTTGGAGCGGATCAATCGCACCACCTGCTCCACGCGCTGGCGCAGTGCGGGCGGGCAGTCGTCGAACAACAGGTGCGCCTCGTCGAAGAAGAACACCAGCTTGGGCTGGTCGAGGTCGCCCACCTCGGGCAATTGCTCGAACAGCTCGGACAGCAGCCACAGCAGGAAGGTGGCGTAGAGCCGCGGCTTGAGGATCAGCTGGTCGGCGGCCAGCACGTTGATCACGCCGTGGCCGCTCATGTCCTGGCGCAGCAGGTCGGCCAGCTCCAGCGCTGGTTCGCCGAAGAAGCCCTCGCCACCGGCCTGTTGCAGTGCCAGCAGTGCGCGCTGGATCGCCGCGATACTGGTCTTGCCGATCAGCCCGTAGTGGGTGGAAATGTCCTTGGCGTTGTCCGCGGCAAAGGCGAGCAGGGCGTGCAGGTCGGCCAGGTCCAGCAGCAGCCAGCCGTTGTCGTCGGCCAGCTTGAACACGATTTCCAGCACGCCCTGCTGGGTGTCGTTGAGCTCAAGCACGCGGCCCAGCAGCGTCGGACCCAATTCGCTCACGGTCGTGCGCAAGGGGTGGCCGCGCTTGCCGTAGAGATCCCAGAAGATCACCGGGTTGGCCTGCGGCTGCCAATCGGTGAGACGGAGTTTCGACAGGCGTGACTTGATCCTGTCGTCGGGCTCGCTTGCCGGCAGCGCGAGCCCGGCCAGATCGCCCTTCACGTCGGCCAGTACGCAGGGCACGCCCAGCCGGGAGAAGCCTTCGGCCAGCAGCATCAGCGAGACCGATTTGCCGGTGCCGGTAGCGCCGGCGATCATGCCGTGGCGGTTGCCGTAGCGCGGCTGCAGGCTGACTTCGACGGTATCGTTGCGGCCGATCAGGATGTCTGGCATGCGGGGCGCTCCGTGCGGTGAAGGCCGGATTGTAGCCAAGCGGAAGCGGATCGCAGTTCGTGCGCAGGGCAGTTTTCTCGGCTTTGGCATCGGGGCTGCATGCGCTATGGTGAATGTATCCCCGCCGTCAAGCTTTCGTCATGCCGTTGTCTACCCTCGCACACCGTTTCCGCTTGGCACCACTGGCTGCCGGGTTCGTCCTGCTGACTGCCTGCGCCAGCGGTGGCGGCAGCCATCCGTCGGCCGGCGTCAACGCGCTTTACGCGCAACTCGACCAGGCCAGCAAGGGTTACGAGATCGCGCTGCAACAGGCGCGTGAAGGCGACGACCAAGCGTCCGAGCAGAGCCTCAAGGCGTCGCTGGACGGCCTCAAGCAGGCTGCGGCGCGCTGCGGCAACACGCCCGGCTGCGATCCGCAGCGGTTCTTCTCGGTGTTCGACCGTTTGCTGCGCCTGAAGGACGGCGGCTTCTTCGCCAGCGACGACCTGGCCGCGACCGGCGAGGAAGGACCCGACGAGACGGTGGCCGGCGAGGCCGGCGAGGCCGCCGGCGCGGCTGCGCTGCCGCAGGCACAGCGCAGCGTGACCCTGTTGCGCGGGCACAAGCTCTCCGAGCTGATCGCCATGAACGGCCCGGTGAAGGCGGCGCTGGAAATGTGGCTCACCCAGTGGCGCTCCAACCTGGTCGACACCTGGATCAACTACCAGTACATGCGCTACGAGATGTGGCCGCAGTACGAGAAGGCCGACCTGCCCGAGGCGCTGCTGTTCGGCATCATGGCCAAGGAGTCGGGCGGCAAGGTGCATGCAGTGTCGCGCTCGGGCGCCGCCGGCCCACTGCAATTCATGTACGCCACTGGCCTGCGTTTCGGCCTCAACAGCGAGAACGGCTTCGATACGCGCTTCGACCCGGCCCAGGCTGCGCGCGCCAACGCCGAATACATGGACGAGCAGCTGAAGGCGTTCAACGACAACCTCGAGCTGTCGCTGGCCGCCTACAACGGCGGCGAGGGCCGCATGCGCCGCATGGTCAGCGGCGATACCGGCCTGAGTTTCTACGACCCGAAGATCTACAACCAGCTGTCCGAGGAAACCCGCGAGTACGTCCCGGCGGTGCTGGCAGCGGCCTGGCTGTTCCTGCATCCGGACAGCTACAACCTGCATTTTCCCAAGATCGACGGCGCGCCTGGCACGATCACGCTCAAGCGCGCCGCCTCGCTGTCCGAGCTGACCATCTGCCTGGGTTCGGCACAGGGCATGGACGACGGCTGGTTCCGCACCCTGCGCAACCTTAACCCGCGGCTGGATCCGCAGGCCGCTCAGCCGGCCGGCAGCCAGTTGCAGGTGCCGAAGGAACTGGAGTCGGTCTACGCCTCGCGCTGCGTTGATGGGCCCTGGCCGATTCTGGCCAGCGACCTGCATTCGGCGGTGGTGCCCGAGGTGGCCAAGGTCGATCCACCGGCACCGCGCCGTACGGTGCACCCGCATTCGCGCTACGTCGTGCGCCGCGGCGACACGTTGCTGGGTATCGTGCACAAGCTGGGGTGCTCGGACGTGCGCGAGCTGTCTGACATCAACGACCTGAAGCACCACAGCATCCGCGCGGGGCAGGTGTTGCGGTTGCCGGCGTGTCGCCGCTGAGCTGGTCAGGCGGCTAAGGCCGCCCTGCGCCATGACGGCAAGCGAAGGTAGGGCCGCGGGCCACCTTCCAGTTCAAGCCGCCGCGCTCGACCGCATCCAGGTGTCTGCCGGGTCCTCGCGCTCACGGGCGGAGCTGCCGTGCAGGTCCTTCAACTCGCGCACCACTCGCAGCAACTGGCGGTGGCGAGAGCGCACGAATGCATAAGGCGAATCCTTGGTCTCGTGATAGGCCACCGCCAGCCACAGGGCGATGCCGCGCAGGACCACTTCCGGGTTGTCCGAGCAAGCGCGGGCGAAGCCCGTGGCGGTGCCGCGGCCCCAGGGCAGGTAGCGGTCCTGCGGCGGGGTGCCATGGAGATGCGGAAACGGGCCGCGCGCGGCCTGGCCGATCTCGCGCAGGGTCAGCAGGCTCAGCCTCGCGCGGGCGGCAGCGGGCAGGGCATCCAGGCTCTTGCCGATGCGGCGGAATTGCCGCTCGAGTTGCTGGCCGCGCACGAACGCAATGAGCGGTACGATCGATCGCATGGGTTCTCCCCCGGAGCCTGGACCGGGCGGAGCATACCCAGGCGTTCGGGCCCGGGTACGCTTAAAACGTCACAGAATGACGTTCTGCGTCAGTCCGTTGGCAACGGCCGGCGGCCCAGGCGCTGGCCAAGCTTCACCGTCTGCTGGGGCTTGAGCTCGTCCAGCTCGATCATCCCGGGCGGCAGCAGCAGGATCACCGTCGAGCCCATATTGAAGCGCGCCATCTCGGCGAAGCGCGCCAGGGTGATGCCCTGGCCTTCGAACGACTTGCGCCGGACGTGCGAGGCATACGGCGGAATCACCAGGCCATCCCATACCGTGGCGACGGAGGACACCAGCACCGCGCCGACCATCACTGCCACGAACGGCCCATGCGGGCTGTCGAAATGGCATACCAGTCGTTCATTGCGGGCAAACAGCCGCGGGATCGCTTCCACTGCGAACGGCGCCACGCTGAAAATCCGCCCCGGCACGTGCACCGTTTCGCGCAACGTGCCACCCAGCGGCATGTGCACACGGTGGTAGTCGCGCGGAGACAAGTAGATGGTGACGAAATCGCCGTCGCGGTAAGGCGCCGCCGCGGCCTCGTCGCCGAGCAGCTCGGCCGCCGTGTAGTCCTGTCCCTTGGCCTGGAAGATGTGCCCGTCGACGATCCGCCCGGCCTGGCTGATGCGCCCGTCCGCGGGCGAGATCAGTGCCGTGGGATCGGCGTCCTCGTGGCGCGCGTTGGGCTTTAACTTGCGGGTGAAGAACGCATTGAAGTGCTGGTAGGCGAACGGATCCGGCTGCGCCGCCTCGGCCATGTCGACCTTGTAGCGATCCACGATCTGGCCGATCAGGAAGTTCTTCCACGGCCGCCAGGTCCAGCGGGTGGCCCAGTAGACCACCCGCGACAGCGCGCGGTGCGGAAGGAGGTATTGGACGAGGACGGCGAAAGTCATCCAGCCAGTATAAGCGCCAAGCCGTTCGCCCTGGGCGTGGCGCTGAGGGATAATCGCCGGCCATCCACGCCGCGCCGCCAGGAAAGGTCCGTGACCGCCGAACTTGCCACCATCATCGACTTCATCCGCTACGGCGCCAGCCGCTTTTCCGCCGCCGGGCTGACCTTCGGGCACAGCCACGACAACCCGATCGACGAGGCGACCCATCTGGTGCTGGCGAGCCTGCACCTGCCGCCGGACATCCCGCCGGCCTACGGCGCCGGCAGGCTCACGGGCGAGGAGCGCGAACGCGTGCTGGGCCTTATCGAGCGGCGCGTCAACGAGCGGCTGCCGGTGGCCTACCTGGTCGGCGAGACGTGGTTCGCGGGACTGAAGTTCAAGAGCGACCGTCGCGCGCTGGTGCCTCGTTCGCCGATCGCCGAGCTTATCGAGTCCGGCTTCGCACCATGGCTGGATGGCCGCCACGTCGAGCGCGCCCTGGACCTGTGCACGGGCTCCGGTTGCATCGGCATCGCCATGGCCGAGTACAACCCCGAGTGGCGGGTCGACATCGTCGACATCAGCGACGAGGCGTTGTCGCTGGCGCGCGAGAACATCGTGTTCCAGCACGTCGAAGGTCGCGTGGACGCGGTCAAGTCCGACCTGTTCGATGGGCTCAAGGGGCGCCGCTACGACCTGATCGTCTCCAACCCGCCCTATGTCACCGAGGGCGAATACGCCGCATTGCCGGGCGAGTACAGCCACGAGCCCAAGCTCGGCCTGACCTCGGGCGAGGACGGTCTGGACATCTGCCTGCGCATGCTCGACCAGGCGGCCGACCACCTCACCGAGGACGGGCTGCTGATCGTCGAGGTGGGCGAGAGCGAGCACGCGCTGGCCGCGTTGCTGCCGCAAGTGCCGTTCGTGTGGATCGAGTTCAAGGTCGGTCCGATGGGCGTGTTCGCGCTGGAGCGCCGCGACCTGGTCAAGCATGCCGCGGCGATCCGTGCCGCGGCCGCTGCGCGCCACTGACGTTGCCGCCGAAGGGCGCATGGAACTGACCACGCCGCGCCTGCTGCTCGATCACCTGCGTCCCGCGGATGCCGCGGCCTTGTTCGCCTGCCGCGCCGATCCCGCGGTCGCCCGCTTCCAGGGCTGGCGGCCGGCCACGCTCGCGGAGGCAGAAGCCTTCATCGACGCACAGGCCGACCCCGCGCCCGGGCTGTGGTACCAGCGCGCGATCCGCCTGCGTGACGACCATGTGCTGATCGGCGACCTGGGCGTGTGCCTGCCGGCCACGCCGGGCGATTCGGTCGCGTTCGGCATCAGCCTGGCGCCCGCGCATCAGGGGCACGGCTACGCGCGCGAACTGCTGCAGGCGTTATTCCACCAGGGATTCGATGCGCTGGGATGGCGTCGCATCCACGCCTCGGTCGACCCGCGCAATGCGGCCTGCATCACCCTGTTGAAGTCACTGGGCATGCGCCAGGAGGCCCACTTCCGCGAAAGCTTGTGGCTGCATGGTGAGTGGATGGACGACGTGGTGTTCGCGCTCCTCGCCCGCGAGTGGCAGGAGGACGCAGCAACCATGTAGGAGTGCGTCCTGTGGGCGGCTACCATCCCGGTCGTCGCCACTGGCGGTAGCACGCAGGGTGCACTCCTACGGCAGTCGCGGCGAGCCGCTATGCTTCGACTTCCTCGTAGCGGGCGTGCGGCATGTCCAGCAATTCCTTCGGCAAGCTCTTCACCGTCACCACCTTTGGCGAGAGCCACGGGCCGGCGATCGGCTGCGTCATCGACGGTTGCCCGCCGGGGCTGGCGATCGCGACGGAAGAGTTCCGCCGCGACCTCGACCGGCGTGCGACCGGCCGCAGCCGGCACACGTCGCAGCGGCACGAGGCCGACGAAGTCGAAATCCTTTCCGGCGTCTACGAGGGCCGTACCACCGGCACGCCCATCGCGTTGCTGATCCGCAACACCGACCCGCGCAGCAAGGACTACGGCGACATCGCACAGACCTTCCGTCCAGGCCACGCCGACTACACCTACTGGCAAAAATACGGCATCCGCGATCCGCGCGGCGGCGGGCGCGCCTCGGCGCGCGAAACGACCATGCGCGTGGCGGCCGCGGTGGTCGCCAAGAAATGGCTGGCCGAGCGCCACGGCGTGCGCGTGCGCGGCCACCTGGCGCAGTTGGGTGACATCGTGCCACGCGGCTTCGACTGGGAAGCGGTGGAGGCCAACCCTTTCTTCTGGCCGGATGCGGGCCAGGTGGCCGAACTGGAAAGGGCCATGGACGCACTGCGCAAGTGCGGCGATTCGGTCGGGGCGCGCGTCAACGCCGTTGCCGAAGGCGTGCCGCCGGGCTGGGGCGAACCCGTCTACGGCAAGCTCGACGGCGACCTCGCTGCCGGCATGATGTCGATCAACGCGGTCAAGGGCGTGGAGATCGGTGCCGGTTTCGCCGCCGTTTCGCAGCGCGGGACGCAACATCGCGACCAGATGCATTTGGACGGCTTTACGTCCAATCATGCCGGTGGCATCCTTGGTGGGATCAGCACCGGGCAGCCGGTGTCGGTGTCGGTGGCGTTCAAGCCCACGTCCAGCATCCTGGTGCCGGGCGACAGCGTGAACCTCGCTGGCGAGGGCGTGCAGGTAGTCACCAAGGGGCGCCACGATCCCTGCGTGGGCATCCGCGCCACGCCCATTGTCGAGGCCATGCTGGCGCTGGTGCTGATGGACCACGCGCTGCGCCATCGCGCGCAGTGCGGCGACGTGGGGCCGATGGCCCCGCGCATCGCCTGAACTCTCGTTACGGAATTTTCCATGACCGGCAAGCCACGGGTGTGGATCTCGCGCCCCACCTTTCCCGACATCGTCGCCCGGCTGGAGCCGTATTTCGAGGTGACGGCCGAGCCGGAGGAAACCGCATTCATGCCGGCTGCGCTGGCGGCGAAGCTGGCCCCGTGCGGTGCGGCCATCGTCGGACTGAAGGAGCGCATCGGCGCGGCCGAGGTCGCCGGGGCGCCGGCATTGCGCATCGTCGCCAACCTGGCCGTCGGCTACGACAACCTCGACATCCCGGCGCTCACGGCCGCCGGCATTCTCGCCTCCAACACCGCCGACGTACTCAACGAAAGTGTGGCCGATTACACCTGGGCGCTGCTGCTGGGTGCCGCTCGCCGCATGGATGCCGCCGAGCGCTGGCTGCGGGCAGGCCACTGGCACGCCACCGGGTTCAAGGCCTGGCTGGGGCTGGACACGCGCGGTCGCACGCTGGGCATCCTGGGCATGGGTCGCATCGGCCAGGCGATTGCGCGCCGGGCGGCGGGCTTCGGCATGCGCGTCGCCTACCACAATCGCTCGTCGCTGCCAGCGGCCATCGAAGCCGAATGCGCCGCGCGCTACCTGGACAAGCCCGCGCTGCTGGCCGAGTCCGACTTCCTGGTGCTCGCCGTTCCACTGACTGCCGAGAGCCGGCACGCCATCGGCGCCGCCGAGCTGGCGCAGATGAAACCCACTGCCGTGCTGGTGAACATCGCCCGTGGTGGCGTGGTGGACGACGCGGCGCTGGCCGCCGCGCTGGGCGAAGGCCGCCTGGCCGCCGCCGCGCTGGACGTGTTCGAGGGCGAGCCCCACGTGCATCCGGCTCTGCTCGCGCTCGACAATGTCGTCCTGAGCCCGCACATCGCCAGCGCCACCTGGGACACCCGCCGCGCGATGACCGCGATGGCGGTGGACAACGTGCTGGCGCTGTTCGGCCGTGGTCCGCACGCCGGGCGACCACCTTCACCCGTCAATCCCGAGGTGCTGGCCAGGCGGCCGGCGCCCTGACTCTCCTCCAAAGACACAGGCAAGCAGGCATCCCATGAGCAAGAAGAGCAGTTACAAGGTAGCCATGGTCGGCGCCACCGGCGCGGTTGGCGAGACCTTGCTGGGCATCCTGGCCGAGCGCGATTTTCCCGTCGGCGAACTGGTGCCGTTGGCGAGCGAGCGTTCGGCCGGTGAGAAGGTTTCCTTCGGCGGCAAGCAGGTGACGGTGCGCAACCTCGCCGACTACGACTTCGAAGGCGTGGACATCGCCTTCTTCTCGGCCGGCGGATCAGTCAGCCGCGAGCATGCGCCGCGCGCGGCGGCGGCAGGCGCGGTGGTGATCGACAACACCTCCGAGTTTCGATACCAGGACGACGTCCCGCTGGTGGTCGCCGAGGTGAATCCGCACGCGATTGCCGACTACACCGCACGCGGCATCATTGCCAACCCCAACTGCTCGACCATGCAGATGCTGGTGGCGTTGGCGCCGATCCATCGGGCGGTGGGCATCGAGCGGATCAACGTGGCGACCTATCAGTCGGTCTCCGGCGCCGGCCGCAGCGGGATGGAAGAGCTCGGCCGCCAGACCGCGGCGCTGCTGAACTTCCAGGATGTGGAACCGGGCAAGAAATTCCCCAAGCAGATCGCTTTCAATGTGATCCCGCACATCGACGAGTTCCAGCCCAACGGCTACACCAAGGAAGAAATGAAGATGGTGTGGGAGACACGCAAGATCCTGGAGGACGACTCCATCGCGGTGAACCCGACCGCGGTGCGCGTGCCGGTGTTCTACGGCCACGCCGAGGCGGTGCACGTGGAAACCCGCGACAGGATCGGCGCCGACGAGGCCCGCGCGTTGCTGGAGCAGGCCGAGGGGGTGGTGGTCATGGACGAGCGCAAGCCCGGCGGCTATCCGACCCCGGTGGGCGACGCGGCCGGCAAGGACCCGGTATTCGTGGGCCGCATCCGCGAGGACATCTCGCACGAGCGCGGCCTGGATCTGTGGATCGTGGCGGACAACATCCGCAAGGGCGCCGCGCTCAATGCGGTGCAGATCGCTGAGCGGCTGGTCGAGGATTATCTCTGATGCAAAAAACCTGGCTCCTGTTACCACTGCTGTTTTGTGCCGCGTTGCCGGCCATGGCCGACGGCGGCCCGGAACAGGCCGCGGTGGCAGGAGTGCCTGCGCCTGCGCGGGCACGGCTCAAACAGCAGTTGCGCGTCCATGGAACCCAGGTTACGCAACTGCAGCAAGCGGTCTCCGAGCAGGAGTCGCACAGCCGCCAGGCCAGCGAACGCCTGGCCCAGCAGGATCTCGAAATCGCCCGGCTGCAGCAGCAGCTGGAAACGCTCAGGGACCGCCGGTCGGCGGTCGATCGAGGCCATTGATCCACTCCGGAACGAGAACATGCCGCAGCAATGTGCGCTAAGCGGTCGCCGCAGCTATTGTTGATTGGCCTGCATATAACTAAAGTGACGCGCGTTCCGGTGTCGCCGCAACCTGTGGCGATGCATGAAGCGTCTCGGGCGTTGGGGGAATCGAAGCGATGAATCGTTCGTTGAAACTGTCGATGCTGCTGGCATTGGCCCTGGGCAGCACCCAGGCAGCCGCGCTCGAAATGGGCCAGATCCAGGTCAAGTCGGCGTTGGGCCAACCGCTGCTGGCGGAAATCCCGCTTACGCCCGACAGCCCGGCGGAGCTGCGCAACCTCACTGCCCGCCTGGCCTCGCCGGATGATTTTGCCCGCGCCGGGCTTGCCGGGGTCCGGCCGGACGTCCCGCTGCAGTTCAATATCGTCGACGTGGGCGGGCGCAAGGTGATCCGCATCACCAGCGCGGTGGCGGTCAACGATCCGTATCTGGACCTGCTGGTCGAGGTGGACAACGCTTCGGGCCGCAGCCTGCGCGAGTTTCCGATCCTGCTCGATCCGCCGGGTACGGCGCCGATGGCGACCAGCATGCGGGCGCCACGCAGCAGCGGATCGCGCAGCGCGTCCCCCGGCGCGACGACCGGTTCGACGGCCGCCCAGCCGATGGCTGGCGCGGCTGCGGCAGGGGGCCAGTTCCAGGTCGAGCGCGGCCAGACGCTGTCGGGCATCGCCCGCAAGGTCGCACCCGCCGGCGTGGATCCGGCGCAGGTGATGCTGGCCCTCAAGCAGGCCAACCCCGATGCTTTCTACCAGGACAACATCAATGCGCTGAAGAGCGGCGCGGTGTTGCGCGTGCCGACCAGCCAGGAAGCGCAGGCGATGAGCGTGGCCGCCGCGATGGCCGAGATCCGCCGCCAGAACAGCGACTGGCGCGCCGAGGCGGCCCGATCCACTGCCACCGTGGCCGATGCGGCGACCCGAACCGACGCCGCGAGTGCGCCTGCGGGCAACACCTCCGCCGACCGGCTCGCGCTGGTGCCGGGCAAGGAAGGCGGCAAGCGTGCCGGTGTGCAGGGCGGCAGCGGCAAGGGTGATGCGGCGCTGCGCCAGGATCTGCTGCGCAGCCAGGAACAGCTCACCAGCCTGCAGCAGCAGGGTGCCGACCTGAAGTCGCGCCTGAAGGATCTGCAGGACATCAACGACAAGAACACGCGGCTGCTGGCGCTCAAGGACAACGAGATCGCCGAACTGCAGCAAAAGCTTGCCGACGCGCGCAAGAAGGCCGGCTTGCCGGCTGTGGCATCGACCGCAGGCCAGGCTGCGCGGGCTGCGGCCGCCACCACGCCGCCGATCTCCGCAGCATCCATCACACCGGCCGCGGCCGCGAAGCCGGCCCACGCCAACAGCGTGAACGTGGCCGCGGGTGGGGTCGGCCTGCCGGCAGCGCGTAGCGTTGCGACCCCGGCCGTCACCAAGCCTGTCGCCAAACCGGCAAGCAAGCCGGTCAAGCCTGTGGCGCGCAAGTCCGGGCCGGGTACAGCCGAGCAGCCCTGGTTCATGCAGCCATGGGTGTGGGCAGCCGCCGGTGGCGCCGTCCTGCTGTTGATCCTGCTCGCCCTGCTGGGCCGCGGCCGCAAGCCGGCGGTCTCCACGCGGCCAGTTTCCGCGGCGCCTTCGCTGGCAGACCGCTTCGGCGCGTTGCCGGATGCCCCGGCGGGTGGCGCAGATCCGGACCAGGACGAGCTGCTCGACCAGCTGGCCGAACACCCGGACGACGTCGGCCTGCATCTGGAGCTGGTGAGCCTGTATTACTCGCGCCGCGACGTCGAGCACTTCGAGGCGGCGGCCGAGGCGATGCACGCGCACATCGTCGATCCGCAGCAGGACGAGTGGCAGGACGTGCTCGCCATGGGCGAGGACCTGGTGCCGGGCCACCCGCTGTTTGCCGAGGCGGGCCACGCCGCGCCGGACGCGTTCGCCTCGCACGACGAAGTGGATCGCCACGACGCGGATGCCTTGCATCCATTCGACCTGGACAGCTACGCCGACCACGTGGAGGAAACCGAGGCGCCCGCCGAATCCCACTCGTCGCGGCAGAAGGTGAGCGAGTACCACTTCGATTTCAACCTCACCCCGCCGCCGCTGCCACAGTCCACGGCACCGGGCGTGGCGGAGGCGCACGCAGCCGAGCCGGAGGACGATCGCACGGTCATGCGCGATATCGAGCCGGCCGCAGCGGAAGCTTCGCCGTCGAGCTGGAACTTCGACGAGCCGGTGCACGACACCACCGTTCCGCTCGGCGGGGCCCAGGAGCAGGGCCAGTTCAGCGACGACCCGATCGATACCAAGCTGGATCTCGCACGCGCCTACATGGACATGGGCGATGCCGACGGCGCGCGCGCCATGCTCGAGGAAGTGATGAACGAGGGCAGCCAGATTCAGCGGGACGCGGCCGAGCGCTTGCTCGACTCGCTGGCCTGAGCTACTGCTTCCCATGTTGCACGACGGGCCGGCCATGCCGGCCCGTCGCGTTTCCGGACGGTGCGGCATTTCGGCAACTGCTAAGCTTTCCGGCTGTTTCGCAGGACTCCTCAGCATGCGCATCGCCCTGGGCGTCGAATACGACGGTACCGATTTCCTCGGCTGGCAGCGCCTGACCCACGGCGCCACCGTGCAGGGCGCGCTCGAGCTGGCACTTTCGCGCGTCGCCGCAGCTCCCGTGGCGGTGACCTGCGCCGGACGCACGGACGCCGGCGTTCATGGGCGCTGCCAGGTCGTGCACTTCGACACCGAGGTCGAGCGTGACATGCGCGGCTGGGTGCTGGGTGCCTGCTCCAATCTGCCCACCAGCGTGGCGGTGCTGTGGGCGCAGCCGGTACCGGAGTCCTTCCACGCGCGTTTCTGCGCGCGCAGCCGCCGTTACCGCTACACCATTCTCAACCGTCCCGTGCGGGCCGCGCTGGACGCACGCTACGTGACCTGGGAGCGGCTGCGGCTGGACGCCGAAGCGATGCACGCGGCGGGGCAGGCGCTGCTGGGCGAGCACGACTTCTCCGCCTTCCGCGCGGTGTCCTGCCAGGCCGCGCATGCGCGGCGCTGCGTGCTGGCCCTCGATGTGCGCCGCGAGGGCGACCAGGTCACGGTGGACATCGAGGCCAACGCCTTCCTGCACCACATGGTGCGCAACATCGTCGGCTCGCTGTTGCCGGTGGGGCGCGGGCAGCAGCCGGTCGCTTGGCCGGCCGGGTTGCTCGCCGGCCGCGATCGCGAGGTGGCCGGGCCGACCGCTCCTGCCTCCGGCCTGACTTTCCTCGGTCCGCGCTATGAACCCCATTGGGGCCTGCCGCTGGAGGTGAGCGCATGACCCGCATCAAGTGCTGCGGCATGACCCGCGTTGAGGACGCCGTGCTGGCTGCCGAGCTGGGCGCCGATGCGGTCGGCCTGATCTTCACCGCGCGCAGCCGCCGGCGGGTGGACGTCGACCAGGCCCGTGCGATCGCCCGGGCGTTGCCGCCGATGGTCACCACCGTGGCGCTGTTCATGGACGAGGACGCCGCCTTCGTCGACGAGGTGATCGCGTCGGTGCAGCCGGGCCTGTTGCAGTTCCATGGTGCCGAGCGCGATGACTGGTGCGCGCAGTTCGGGCGGCCCTACCTCAAGGCTGTCGCGATGGGCGAGGGCGACCACGCGTTGCCGCGTTTGCGCGCGTTCCCGGGCGCCGCGGGGCTCGTGCTGGATGGCCATGGCCTGGGCGAGGCCGGCGGCAGCGGCAAGGCCTTCGACTGGTCGTTGACGCCGCGCGAACTGGCGCGGCCGGTGATCCTGGCCGGCGGACTGCATGCCGGAAACGTGGCCGACGCGATCCGTGTCGTGCGGCCGTGGGGAGTGGATGTATCCAGCGGCATCGAGTCGGCGCCCGGCATCAAGGACCCCTCGCGATTGGCCGCCTTCGTGGCCGCGGTACGCGCCGCGGATGCAACGCACGTCTGAGCGCAACGACCGGTAGGTTGCCGGCCTGCCCGCGCGGGACCGGAACCGGGCCCTTCCTCAGCACGAGGCGCTGCGGGCACCCGTTCCGACCTCACCGCCCGGCCAGTTCGTCGCGTATCCAGGCGGCCAGCGCCTCCACGCGGGAGTCTCCCGAACGCGTCGAGGCAAGCACCCAGCGGCCTCCCGTGTCGCGGAAGCCCCAAGGCGCAAGCAAGCGGCCGCTGGCCAGGTCATCGGCCACCAGCGGCTGCGGGGTGATCGCCACGCCGAGCCCCGCGGCGGCGGCCTCCAGCAGGAAATAAAGATGCGGCAGGGCCTGGGCCTGCCGCATCGACCCGGGCGGCAGGCCCATCGCCCGCGCCCAGTCGGGCCAGGCCTGCGGACGCGAAGCGGTGTACAGCAGCGGCTCCTCGCCGAGGGCTGCGGCGGGCAGGCCGAGCAATCGCTCGGCGTCCGGATGGCGCGGGCTGAGCACGGGGCCGATGCATTCGGGGGCCAAATCGTGCACCTGCCACGATGCCGGCCAGGGAGGCGTGACCAGCAACAACGCAACATCCACGCCCGCCAGGGCCGCGGGTTCTTCCTGCGCGGCCAGGTGCAACCTCAGATCCGGCAGCTCATGCCGCAGGCGCTCCAGCCGTGGAATCACCCAACGTGCCAGCACGCTGCCGGAGCAGCCCAGGACCAGTGCCGATTCTGCTTGCGCCTGGCGCAGGCGTATCCAGCTATCGCGCAACTGCGCGAAGGCGGCATGGCAACTTTCCTGCAGTTGCCGACCGGCAGTAGTGGGCTCGACGCCACGTCCCTGGCGGCGGAACAAGGGGTGGCCGAGAGCCTCCTCGAGTGCGCGCACCTGCCGGCTGATCGCGCCGTGCGTCACGTGCAGTTCGCGAGCGGCAAGGCTCATGCTGCCCAGCCGCGCGGCGGCCTCGAAGGCGCGCAGGGCATGCAACGAAGGCAGTTCGCGATCGGTCATCGTGTGAGTCTAGCTCAAGCATGAGTGCGAACTTTTCGCTTTTCGGCGGGGATGGCCGGCGCTAAGGTGTGAGGTCTGCTGCGAGACCCCCGATGGGAGCCACCATGCCCGAGATCCAGGATTTCCACCGCTGGCCCGACGAACACGGCCGCTTCGGCGCCTACGGCGGCAGCTATGTCGCCGAAACGCTGATGGCGCCACTGGCCGAACTCACCGAGGCCTACCAGCGCCTGCGCCAGGATCCGGATTTTCTGGCCGAACTGGACAGCGACCTGAAGTACTACGTTGGCCGTCCCAGCCCGATCTACCACGCCGAACGCCTGTCCCGGCATGTCGGCGGCGCGCGGATCCTGCTCAAGCGCGAAGACCTGAACCACACCGGCGCGCACAAGATCAACAACACCATCGGCCAGGCCCTGGTCGCGCGCCGCATGGGCAAACGGCGCGTCATTGCCGAGACCGGGGCGGGCCAGCATGGCGTAGCCAGCGCCACGGTGGCCGCCCGCTTCGGCATGCAGTGCGTGGTCTACATGGGTGCGGTCGACATCGAGCGGCAGAAGATCAACGTCTATCGCATGAAGCTGCTGGGCGCCGACGTGGTGCCGGTCACTTCGGGCTCCAGGACGCTCAAGGACGCGCTGAACGAAGCCATGCGCGACTGGGTGACCAACGTCGCGGACACCTTCTACATCATCGGCACGGTGGCCGGCCCGCACCCTTATCCCCAGATGGTGCGCGACTTCAACGCCATCGTCGGTCGCGAGGCGCGCGCGCAGATGCTGGAGCGCTACGGCCGCCTGCCGGACGTGCTCACCGCGTGCGTGGGCGGCGGCTCCAACGCGATCGGCCTGTTCCACGCCTTCCTCAACGACGCCGGCGTGCGCATCGTCGGCGCCGAGGCGGCAGGTGAGGGCATCGCCACCGGCCACCATGCCGCCTCGCTCGCCGCCGGCCGGCCCGGCGTGCTGCACGGCAACCGCACCTACGTGCTGTGCGACGACAACGGCCAGATCACCGAGACGCACTCGGTCTCCGCCGGCCTGGACTATCCGGGCGTCGGCCCCGAGCATGCCTTCCTCAAGGACGCCGGCCGTGCCGAGTACGTCGGCGTCACCGACGACGAAGCGCTGGAGGCCTTCCATCTGCTGGCACGCACCGAAGGTATCCTTGCCGCGCTCGAATCCAGCCATGCGGTGGCGCAGGCGATGAAGCTCGCGCGCGAGTATCCGAAGGACGCGCTGGTGCTGTGCAACCTCTCCGGCCGCGGCGACAAGGACGTGCACACCATCGCCGCGCGCGAAGGGGTCGAGGTATGAACCGCATCGACCGCCGCTTCGCCGCACTCAAGGAGGCGAGCCGCACCGGCCTGATCCCGTTCGTCACCGCAGGCGATCCTGCGCCGCAAGGTGCCGTGGCGCTGATGCATGCACTGGTTGCCGCTGGCGCAGACGTGATCGAACTGGGCGTACCGTTCTCCGACCCGATGGCCGACGGCCCGGTGATCCAGCACGCCAGCGAGCGCGCCATCGCCAGGGGCGTAGGGCTCGGCGACGTGCTGCGCTGGGTCGGCCAGTTCCGCCAGCGCGATGCGGATACGCCGGTGGTGCTGATGGGCTACCTCAACCCGATCGAGATGCATGGCTACGCGCGGTTCGGGCAGGATGCCGCGCGGGCCGGCGTCGACGGCGTGCTGATCGTCGATTGCCCGCTGGAGGAGTCGGCTGTGCTCGAGCCGCTGCGCGTCGCCGGCCTGCGGCAGATCCTGCTGGCCGCGCCCACCACCGCACCCGCGCGTATGGCGCAGTTGTGCGAGTCCGCCGAGGGCTTCCTGTATTATGTGTCGTTCGCCGGCATCACCGGGGCGGCACGGCTGAGCACGGCGGACATCGCCGCGCGGGTGGCCGAGGTCCGAACCAGGGCGAAGGCGCCGGTGGCGGTCGGTTTCGGCGTTCGCGACGCAACGAGTGCGAAAGCGATCGCCGGATTCGCCGACGCCGTGGTCATCGGCAGCGCGCTGGTCGAGCGCCTGGCCGGCGCCACGGAGGCCGACGAGATCGCCACCCGGGCACGCGAGTTTCTCGCACCCATCCGCAAGGCCCTGGACATGCCGTAACCCGGCTCCCGCACCGCCATCCGATCAAGGATGGGGAGAGGGTCGGGGTGAGGGGCCGGGGCTCGCGGGAAGGCAAGGTTTCCAGAAGAGGTCCGCATGAACTGGCTCCAGAAAATCATGACCCCGCGTGCACGCACGCAGAGCACGACCACCGCCGGCAAGGGCAAGGTGCCCGAAGGCGTATGGGAGAAGTGCGGTGGTTGCGGTGCGGTGCTGTACCGGCCTGAGCTGGAGCGCAACCTGATGGTCTGCCCCAAATGCGGCCATCACCATCCGATGGGTGCGCGCGAGCGGCTGCTGTCGCTGCTCGACGAGGGTTCCACGCAGGAGCTGTGGGCCAGCCTGGAACCTACCGACCCGCTGAAGTTCCGCGATTCGAAAAAATACCGCGACCGTATCGTCGCCGCGCAGAAAAAAACCGGCGAGAAAGACGCGCTGCTGGTCGTGAATGGCCGCCTGAAGGGGCGGCCGCTGGTTGCCGCCGCGTTCGAGTTTTCCTACATGGGCGGCTCGATGGGCTCGGTGGTGGGCGAGAAGTTCACCCGCGCCGCCGAGCGCGCGCTGGCCGACCGCAGCGCGCTGGTGTGTTTCTCCGCCACCGGCGGCGCACGCATGCAGGAGGCGCTGTTCTCGCTGATGCAGATGGCCAAGACCTCCGCCGCGCTGGCGCGCATGCGCGATGCCGGCGTGCCCTATGTCAGCGTGATGACCAATCCGACCACCGGCGGCGTGTCCGCCAGCCTCGCAATGCTAGGCGACATCAACATCGGCGAGCCGAAGGCGCTGATCGGATTCGCCGGTCCACGCGTGATCGAACAGACGGTGCGGGAGACCTTGCCCGAAGGCTTCCAGCGTTCGGAGTTCCTGCTCGAGCATGGCGCGATCGATCTCATCGTCGACCGTCGCGAGATGCGCGACAAGCTCGCTGAGCTGTTCGGCCTGTTGATGAAGGCGCCGCGCGCGGCCTGAGCCCGGGCTGCCAGGCAAGCCATCGATGCCGCCGCGAGGCGGCATCGTCGTTTCGGTGCGGGTGTTTTCCACAGCCGGTGTGGATGGACTTCGGATAAGCCTGTGGACAAGCCGGAAAGGGGACTTTGCCGTCAGTCACTTGGCACGGCGTGATCAGTTTTTACGCATTCGCAACCGCAGCTTCGCAGGTTGTCCACAATGCTTGTGGAGCCGGCTGGGCGAAGCCTGTGGATAGGTGGCCTATCTGCTTGATGGACAAGCGCACATTGACGTCGTGCGCAGGATTTGAGCAGGACCTGCGCGAGCGTCAGCGGCACGGCTGATCGCGGAGCACTTCCCCAACAGCGCCGGCAGGCATGACGCACACCCATCGCGCCGGCATACTGGCCTGCCACTTGTGAAGAGAGGACGCGGCATGAAACGGATGCTTTTCGCCGCCACGCTTGCCACCTTCGGCGCCGTGGCCTTCGCACAGACACCTGCCCCAGGGATCCCGACCACAAAGGCTCCCGTGGGTGCTGCGGTGTACTTCGTCACGCCCAGGGATGGCGCGACGGTCGGACGCGAAACCACCGTGCGCTTCGGCCTCGAAGGGATGGGCGTGGCGCCCGCCGGCGTGAGCAAGGAACACACCGGGCATCACCACCTGCTGGTGGACGCGCCGGACCTGCCGTTGGCCGGCCAGCCGATCCCGAAGGACGAACACCACCTGCATTTCGGCGGCGGCCAGACCCAGACCGTGCTCAAGCTGGCGCCGGGCACGCATACGCTGCAGTTGGAACTGGGCGACGCCAACCACGTACCGTTCGACCCGCCGGTGGTGTCCAAAAGGATTACCATCCACGTGAAATGACCGCTCGCCGGAGGTGCCGCGCATGAAAGCACTGGTTTTCGCCCTGGCCATGGCAATACCAGGCGCCGCCGCGGCGACCGTTGCGATGGAGTCGCAGCTGGTCACGCAGTCGTCCGGGGACGCCACGCAGGCACGGCAGGCGGAGCGAAGCGCGCCGCGCCAGCTGTTCATCGTCAAATACGAGCTGCGTCGCCCGCCGCCGGAGCAGGCGCCGCGGATCGTCATGGACGACACCAAGCCGCAGATCGTGCCCCCTGCGGCAGGCAGCTACCCCAACACCACGCTGGGAGCAGGGCAGAACGATCCCAACGTGATCGTCTGCTTCGGGTGGGGATGCGAAAGCAGGCAGCGCTGAAGCCGCGCTGCCCGCCACGCCCGATCGAGGCCCGAAGCAGCAGCCTGCGCCTGCGTATCGGCTAAAATCCTGCGTTTGCCCCCGCATCCGCAGATCCCCATGACCGTCCGTACCCGCTTCGCTCCCAGTCCCACCGGTTTCCTGCATATCGGCGGCGCCCGTACCGCGCTCTACTGCTGGCTGGAAGCGCGCCGCCGCGGTGGCGAGTTCCTGCTGCGCATCGAGGATACCGACCGCGAGCGCTCCACCGACGAGGCCGTGCAGGCGATCCTGGACGCCATGCGGTGGCTGGACCTGTCCGCCGACCAGGCGCCGATCTACCAGACCCATCGCCTGGCGCGCTACAAGGAGGTGGCCGATCGCCTGCTCGCCGAAGGCAAGGCCTACTACGCCTACGAGAGCAAGGAAGAGATCGAAGCGATGCGCGAGGCGGCCATGGCCAAGGGTGAGAAGCCCCGCTACAACGGCTACTACCGGGACCGCAACGAGCCCGGTTTTCACGAGGCCCGTCGCGACGATCCCAACCGTGTCATCCGCTTCCGCAATCCGACCGAGGGTTCGGTGGTGTTCGAGGACAAGGTCAAGGGCCGGGTCGAGTGGGCCAACGCCGAACTCGACGACCTGGTGATCTTTCGCTCGGACGGCTGGCCGACCTACAACTTCGCGGTAGTCGTCGATGACATCGACATGGGCATCACCGAGGTGATCCGCGGCGACGACCACGTCAACAACACTCCACGCCAGATCAACATCTACCAGGCGCTCGGCGCGCCGGTGCCGGAGTTCGCGCACCTGCCGATGATCCTGGACAAGGAGGGCAAGAAGCTGTCCAAGCGGACCAATTCGGTCAGCGTGATGGAGTACCGCGACGCCGGCTTCCTGCCCCATGCGATCCTCAACTACCTGGTGCGGCTGGGCTGGTCCCATGGCGACCAGGAGATCTTCTCGCGCGAGGAGATGATCGCGCTTTTCGACATCAGCGACGTCAACAAGGCCGCTTCGCGCTTCGACACCGAGAAGCTCGCCTGGCTCAACCAGCATTACCTCAAGAACGACGACCCGCAGGCGATCGCGCCCGAGTTCGAATGGCACCTGGCGCGCGCGGGCATCGACGTGTCCACCGGACCCGCGCCCGCCGACGTGATCGTGGCATTGCGCGACCGCGTGCACACGCTCAGGGAAATGGCCGAGCGCGCCAGGGTCTGGTATGCGCCGATTGCCGAATGGGACGAGAAGGCGGTCGCCAAGCACCTGAGGAACGACAGCGCCGTGGCCGTGCTCGGCCAGGCCAGGGCGTTGCTCGCGGACGTCGAGTGGAAGCCCGAGTCCATCCACCAGGCGATCGAGCAGATCGCCGCGACGCTGGAGCTGGGCATGGGCAAGATCGCCCAGCCGCTGCGCGTGGCGATGACCGGAACGCAGGTTTCCCCGTCGATCGACCACACCATCTACCTGGCCGGCCGCGCCGGGGCGCTCGAGCGTATCGACCACGCGATCGAGCGCGCGCAGGGTTGAGCTCCATGGCGCTCAGGCATGGATGAACTCCTTGCCCGCGCCATGCAGGGCGTCGACCCCGACGCCCCCGACGCATTCCTGCGCATCTTCCTGAACCTGATGGCGCAGGTCCCATGGACGGCGCTCATCTGGTGGAACCTCTTCTTCCTCGGCGTCGGCGCCTTGCTGGGCTGGTGGCGTGGCCGGACTGCCGAAGGCGTGGCCTGGGCTTTCGTGCTGGGTCCGATCGGTTGGCTCGTGATCCTGCGCCGCCCGCGGCGCTCGATGCCACCGCCGTTGCGCAAATGACTCCGGCATCATGTTTCCGCCAGGCGCTATCATCGGCGTCATCCCACAGGGCGGTCCGCACCGTGTCAGGCAAGCTGCATACGCACCATCTCGAAGACGCCGAAAGTTTCGTCGCCGCGGTCGAGCAGGCCAGCGAAGAGCGCGGCCTGCGCCTGACACCGCTGCGCAAGGAAGTGCTGGAACTGGTCGCGGCGGCAGGCAAGCCGGTCAAGGCCTACGACCTGCTCGATCACCTGCGCGAGCGCCACGGCAATGCGGCGCCGCCAACGGTGTATCGCGCGCTCGATTTCCTGCTCGAGCAGGGCTTCATCCACAAGCTCGAATCGATCAACGCCTACGTTTCCTGTCATCACCCGGCCGAGGCGCACCAGGTGCCATTCCTGATCTGCGACAACTGCGCCAGTGCACAGGAAGTCTGCGACGCCCGGGTTGCGGAACTCATCGAGGCCCAGGCGCGCGCATTCGGTTTCCGGCCGCAGGCACAGACGCTGGAGGTCCACGGCCTGTGCAAGCGCTGCCGCGAGGGCTGAACGGCTAGAAGCAAGAGAGTGCGGGGCGCGATACATCCGGTATCGCGCCCCGCGTTTTCCCGGTGTTGGCGGGGAGGGAACGTTGCCGCACCGGAAAACCGAGTCATTGGCAGCAGCCATGGGCCTTCGTTCAACCATTCTGCAACGCGCTTGCGACGATCCGGTTGACTGCTGGTGGCCGCACGATGACAGGCTGTGCGTTACATTGTAACATTGCGTCCAGTCTTGCAACGACGCCACCGATGGCCCGATCCCCGACATCACGCGCATGGCAGGCCGCCGACCGGCTTGGTGCAGTCGCCTCCTTCCTGTGCGCTATCCACTGCGCCGCGCTGCCCTTCGTGCTCGCCATGCTGCCGCTGGTGGGGCTGCAGTTCCTGGCCGACCACCGGTTCGAGCGCGCCTTCGTGGTGTTCGCGTGCGCGCTGGCACTGCTGACCCTGGTCAACGGTTATCGCCGGCACCACCGCCCGGCGCCGCTGATGCTGGCGTTTCCCGGCCTGTTGCTGTTGCTGCTGGGCGTCACCGTAGCCGAGCTGTATCCGATCGCGCTGCACAGCGTGCTGGTCACCTGCGGCGGCGTGCTGCTGGCGAGCGCGCACTTCGTCAACCTGCGGCTGGATCGTCGGCAACCCCATATGCACGGCCCCGGCTGCGCGCATTGAACGCGCGGTGATTGTGTAACGCGACGGGGCCTTCCTACGATGGCGGCGATGAAAGACCCGCATGACCACCCGCATCTGCATCACGACCATGACCACGACCATCGGCAAGACGGCGGGCGAGGACGCAAGCTGCTGTTCGCGTTCCTGCTGACCCTGTTGATGCTGCTGGCCGAGGCCGTCGGCGGCCTTTGGTCCGGTTCGCTTGCGTTGCTTGCCGACGCCGGGCACATGATGGTCGATGCATTGGCGCTGGCGCTGGCCTTCTTCGGTGCGCGGCTGGCGCTGCGTCCGGCCGACGCACGCCGAAGCTACGGTTACGGACGACTGGAAGTCCTGGCCGGTTTCGTCAATGCATTGACCCAGTTCGTGCTGGTCGGCTTCATCGCCTACGAGGCGGTGAGCCGACTGATGCATCCGGGGGCCATCCTGTCCGGCGTCATGCTGGTAGTGGCCATGGTGGGCCTGCTGGTCAACCTGCTGGTCCTGCGCGTGCTTCACGGCCACGCCCACGACGACGTCAACATGGCCGGCGCGAGCCTGCACGTGCTGGGCGACCTGCTCGGCTCGTTCGGCGCGGTACTGGCTGCGCTGGCGGTGCGCTACATGGGCTGGAACTGGGCCGACCCGATGCTCTCCCTGTTGGTTTCGCTGCTGATCCTGGGTGGTGCCTGGCGCCTGCTGCGCAAGTCGGCGCACATCCTGCTCGAAGGTGTGCCCGAAGACCTGGACGTGGGCGAGGTCGAGCAGGCTTTGCGCCAGGCGGAAGCCTCCATTCGCGACATCCACCACCTGCACGTGTGGCAGCTGGCCTCCGGCTCGCGCATGGCTACCTTGCACGCGCAGGTCGACAGCGGTGACGGTGCCGGCGCGGTAGCGGCCATCCATGGCCTGCTGCGCCAGCGCTTTGGCATCCTGCACGTGACGGTGCAGGTGGACGCGGGGCCGTGCACGGACCATGCGCGTGACTGTCTCGGACATCGACACCCCTGACGGGATCCAGCCGCCGGAGGCGCGGGCTGAAGCCCCTCCGGGGGCGGCAGCTCTCTTGCGCTTTGCCCCTTCGCTGCTACGATGTCGGGCCATTCACGCATTACGAATCAAGGAGTTCCCATGGGTAAGGGCGATCGCAAGACCCGTCGCGGCAAGACCTACCGCGGTAGCTACGGCAACACCCGCGCGCACGATGCCCAGCCGGCCGTGGCCGGCGCCAAGGCCACCGTGACCAAGCCGGCCGCCGCCAAGAAGGCCGCGCCGAAGAAGAAGTCCGCCTGAGCGCAAGCGCTCGCGGATCCAGAAGCCCCCGCCGAAAGCGGGGGTTTTTTTTTGCGTTCGGCGGGGATTAACCGGGGGCAGACACGCGCTTCACCGCGCGCATGGAAACGTGCGGCAGGCAGAGGTGCAGCGGAGCCGGCATGAACGCAATCGAGCTTTTGAAGCAGGATCACGAGAACATGAGGGCGCTGCTGGAGGAACTGGCCGGTACCACCACGCGCGGCGTGAAAAAGCGCAAGGAGCTGGTGGAAAAGATCCGGACCAACCTCACGGTGCACAACACCATCGAGGAAGAAATCTTCTACCCGGCTTTCAAGAAGGCTGGCGACGGCAAGGACGACGCCAAGATGTACTTCGAGGCCCTGGAGGAACACCGCGCTGCCGGCGACCTGGTGCTGCCGGACCTGCTCAAGACCGAGGTCGACAGCGAGAAATTCTCCGGTCGGGCCAAGGTGCTCAAGGAACTGTTCGAGCACCATGCCGACGAGGAAGAAAAGGAAATGTTCAAGCGCGCCAAGACGCTGATGAGCAAGAAGGCGTTGGAAGAACTGGGCGACCAGCTGGCCAGACGCAAGGTCGAACTGAAGCAACAGGCACAGGCGGCTTGAGAGCGTGGCGAGCCGTATGACAGGCACGGGCCAGCATGGTCAGGACGCGCCCTTCGAACCGGGGCAAAGCGCGCTGCTGATCATCGACATGCTCAACGACCTCGAATTCGAGGGCGGTGAGGACCTGCTGGAGCAGGCGATGCCGATCGCCAGCGCAATCGTCCAACTGCGCAGCTGGTACCACGAGCACGGGCTGCCGGTGATCTACGCCAATGACAACTTCGGCCGCTGGCACGCCGACCTGGCGAAGATCATCGAGCATTGCCGGCGCGTCGGTTCACGCGGCGCGTTGCTGAGCGACGGCCTGCTGCCGGGAGTGGAGGACTACTTCGTCCTCAAGCCACGCCATTCGGCCTTCTACGAAACGCCGCTGAGCACGCTGCTCGGGAAACTCGGCGTCAGGGCATTGACCCTGGTCGGCATCGCCGGCGACGACTGCGTCCTGCGCACCGGACTGGATGCGCAGATGCGCCAGTTCGCGCTATGGGTGCCGGCAGACGGCATCGCCTCACAGACGACCTTGCGCAACCAGCGCGCGCTGTCCTGCTTGCAGGAGGTGGCCAAGGCCGACATCACCCGTATCGACGCGCGCCTGCCCGAATGGGACCACACCGAGCGGAGCCAGAAGATGAGCAGCCACGACCGCAAAGACATCCAGCATCCCGATTGCACCAAGCCGCAGCGTCCGGAAACCGAGAACGAGCGACAGGGGCGCAAGGCCCACGAAAGCGAACTGACCGACGAGGCGGTGGAAGAGACCTTCCCGGCCAGCGATCCGGTGTCGCCGTTCATTCCGGCCAAGACGCCGCAGGACTAGAGCCTGATCCTTCCCCTGAAAGAGATCGGGGAGGGAATCGGTTCGGCAGCTTCCTGACCGATTGCAGGGCGGCCCGCGCCACGCTGGGAGAGCACGGCGGCACGGCGCCGCGCTGTACGGCGTTACGAAAGCGATGCCTTGCGCCCGTCGATCCACACCTCACGGGCCAGCTCGCCGCCGATCCAGTAGCACAGCTCCGCCGGCTTCTCCGCGTTCCAGGCCACCAGATCCGCGCGCTGCCCCACTGCCAGCGTGCCCCGATCGGCCAGGCCCAGCGCGCGCGCCGCGTGCAGCGTGATCCCGCGCAGCGCTTCCTCGGGTGTCAGGCGAAACAGCGTGCAAGCCATGTTCGCGGCCAGTCGCAGCGACAGCAGCGGTGAGGTACCGGGGTTGCAATCGGTGGCGATCGCCATCGGCACGCCGTGCTCGCGCAGCGCGTCGATCGGCGGCAGGCGGGTTTCGCGCAGAGCGTAGAACGCGCCCGGCAACAGCACGGCAACCGTGCCGGCCGCGGCCATCGCGCGGATGCCCGATTCGCTGAGGTGCTCCAGGTGATCGGCGGAAAGGCCGCGATACTCGGCCACCAGCGCCGCACCATCGAGGTCGGACAGCTGTTCGGCATGCAGCTTGACGGGAATGCCAAGGTCCCTGGCGCGTTCGAACACACGCGCGGTTTCCTCGCGGCTGAAGCCGATGCCTTCGCAAAAGGCGTCCACCGCGTCGACCAGCCCTTCGGCCGCCAGCGCCGGCAGCATCACGTCAGACACCAGCGCAACGTAGTCTGCCCGTTGCCTGCTGTATTCGGGCGGCAGTGCATGCAGGCCAAGGAAGCTGGTGCGCACGCCGATGCCCAGTGCCTGGCCGATGCGCCGCGCCGCGCGCAGCATGCGCCGCTCGGTCTCCAGGTCCAGCCCGTAGCCGGATTTGATCTCCAGTGTAGTCACGCCGTCGCGCAGCAGCGCCCGCGCGCGCGGCAGGCTCTGGCGCAGCAGTGCGTCCTCATCGGCGGCGCGGGTGGCTGCCACCGTGGAGGCGATGCCGCCGCCGGCGCGCGCGATCTCCTCGTAGCTGGCGCCATTGAGGCGCAGGTCGAACTCGTGCGCGCGGTCGCCGCCGAACACCAGGTGCGTGTGGCAGTCGATCAGGCCAGGGGTGACCAGCGCGCCGTCAAGGGTCTCGACCGCAGTGGCCAGTCCGTCCGGTGCGCCGGGCAGGTCCGCTGCGGCGCCCACCCAGGCGATGTGCCCACCTTTCAAAGCCAGGGCACCGCATTCGACCAGCCCGAACGGGCGCTCGCCCGCCAAGGTGGCCAGCGTGGCGTCGAGCAACAGGCAGTCCCAGCGAGGTTCGGTCATGGTTTCCCAGGAGGCGTGCGGGTGTCGGCGGGGCCTGCCGGCTCATCGAAGGCGCTGCTCTTCCCGACGTGCTCGACGGGCTCCGGGGATGACTGGCGGACAGCTTGCTGGCGCTCGAACTCCTGCACCAGGCGTTCGGCGAAATCCTTGTAGACCGGTGTGGGGCTGAGCAGCGACGAGGCGGCGCGTGCCAGCAGGCAGGCGGCCATGACGGGGATGACCATCGACTGGTTGTCGGTCAGCTCCATTGCGATCACCGCCGAGGTGAGCGGTGCCCCTGTCACGCCCGAGAGGTACGCGCTCATGCCGAGCAGGACCACCGCGGCGGCCGGTACGCCGGGGAGAAACTGGGAGATGTTCTGCCCCAGGCCGGCCCCTACGGCCAGTGCGGGCGAAAAGATGCCGCCGGGGATGCCCGCCCAGTACGACACCACGTTGGCTCCCAGCTTGGCCAGACCGAAGCTTCCGCCTGGCGTCACTGCCGCCTGTTGCACGATGGCGCGCGCCTGGTCGTAACCGGTGCCGTATACCGAGCCGTGGCAGACCACTCCCAGCATCGCCAGCACCAATCCGCAACCGGTGGCGAAGGCGACCGGCCAACGCGCACGCAGTTGCCCGATGCGCGCCAGCGGGCCGCGCCTGCTGAGCAGGATCAGCCGCGCGTACAGTCCGCCAAGCAGCCCGCAGACGACGCCGCAGAGCAATACGGCCAGCCATGCGTGGCCCAGTGGCAGGTTGGCCTGCACTTCGCCGAAATAGGCGTAGTTGCCCATGATGCCGAGCGAGACCACGCCGCCGACGATCACCGCGGTAAGCAGCAGGCCGCTGAAGCGGTGCTCGAAGGTCCCTGCCAGTTCCTCGATGGCGAACACCACGCCGGCCAGCGGCGTGTTGAACGCCGCAGCGATGCCCGCGGCGCCGCCGGCCAGGATGAAGCGCGAGGCGGCCTTCGGATCGCTGAAGCCGAGCCGCCGTGCAAGCGAGTAGAACAGCCCGGCGCCCACGTGCACGGTCGGCCCCTCGCGCCCGATCGATGCACCCGCGGCAAGGGCGATCAGCGTGAGCAGCATCTTGCCGGCCGCGATGGGCAACGACAGCATCGACGTGCGGAAGCCCTCGTCTTCCACGTGCAGCGTGGCGATCGCCTGGGGGATGCCGCTGCCGCGGGTCGCCCTGAAGCGGCCTTCCGTGACCCAGCACAGCAGCCCGAATACTGCTGGAGTCAGGATCAGCGGGATCCAGACGCCATACGAGAGGATGTGCAGGAACAGGTGATAAGCCCAGGTGCTGGCCTGGGCGAACAGGATGGCCGCCAGTGCGACCAGCACGGCGCCGCTCCACAGCGCCATGCGCCGCTTCCATTGGTGGGGGGCGAAGAACTCGTGGCCGAGCAGGGCCTGCAGGCGTGGGTTGGAGTTGGGCATCGGCACATTATCGCGGGTGTGCAGCGGAAGCGCGAACGTGTAGTCGAAACCGGGGCGGGACCGCCGGTTCCTGAAGTCATTCGCGCGGGAGGTTCACCTACAGCGGCTGCGGCCGCCAGCGAACTTCGTACAGGTCGTAGCGGCGGTCCTTGAGGTTGGTCACTGCGCCCGCGTTGCGCGCGCGGGCCAGGCTCTCCAGCCGCAGGTCGGCGAACAGCACCGTCTCGATGTTGGGCGTGGAATCGGCTGCCACGCCGTCGCGCGCGAACGGAAAATCGCTGGGCGTGAGGATGCAGCTCTGCCCGTACTGGATGTCGAAGTTGTTCACCCCCGGCAGGTTGCCGACGTTGCCCGAGAGCACCACGTAGCACTGGTTCTCGATCGCCCGCGCCTGCGAGCAGTAGCGCACGCGCAGGTAGCCTTCGCGCACGTCGGTGCAGAAAGGTACGAACAGGATCAACGCGCCCTGGTCGACCAGATGCCGCGCGACTTCGGGAAATTCGGAGTCGTAGCAGATCATCACGCCGATCGGGCCGCAATCGGTCTGGATCGTCGCCGCGCTCTCGCCGCCGGTGATGTTCCACACGTTGCGCTCGCTGGGCGTGGGGTGGAGCTTCTCGCGCTCGTGCAGCGAGCCGTCGCGCAGGCAAACGTAGCAGACGTTGTGGATGTCGCCGTTGGGCTGCTCGGTCGGGTGCGAGCCGGCGATGATGTTGATGTTGTAGCGCACCGCCAGATGGCTGAAGAGCTCTTTCACCTGAGGCGTGTAGTGGCTGAGCTTGCGGATTGCCTCGACCGCCGAGAGCTCCTCGTTCTCGATCGACAACAGCTGCAGCGTGATCAGCTCGGGGAAGGTGACGAAATCGGCGTTGTAGTCGGCGGCGATGTCGGTGAAATACTCCACCTGCGTGGCGAACTCCTCGAATGAGCCGATCCGCCGCTGCAGGTACTGCACCGAGGCCACGCGCACCGAGTCGGGCAGGTGCTTCGGCGAGGGTATCGAGGGGATGTCCGGATGATCGAGCAGGCTGGGATTGCGCCACACCAGGTGCACCCCCCAGCCCAGGGACTCATGGTCCGACGGCACGTAGGCGCGCAGCAGGCCGATGACCTCGAAGCCATTGGACAGCTGGAAGCTCAGCGTGGCGTCGCGCCGCTCGCCGGATACCACCGCCTGCATATAGTTTTCGGCGCTGCCGTAGCGCGCGATGTTCCTGGCCAGCCCCGGGATGCGGCCGCCGAAGACGATGCCGCGCAGCTTCAGGTCCATGCACAGCCGCTTGCGCGCGTGGTACAGCCGCTGGCCGATGCGCATGCCGCGATAATCCGGATGCACCACCACTTCCATGCCGTACAGCCAGTCGCCATCGGCCTTGTGCCGCGAGGCCATGCCACCGCCGGTGATCTGCGTCCAGGTGTGCGGCTTGAGCGCGGTGGCTTCGTCGATGCGGAAGGTGGCGCAATAGCCGACAACCTTGCCCGCGTACTCGACCACGAACTGGCCCTCGGGGAAGTGCGTCTGCTGGGAACGCAACATCTCGCCTGAATGGCCCCACTCGGGCGAATACACCCGAGCGGTCAGGTCGACCAGTGCCGGGACGTCGTCGGGACGGGCCTGGCGCAGCAGCAGCTTGGCCGGTTGCTCGGGTGTCTTCTTGGGCATGGTCGAAGTATCCGAAAGGGTGTGTGGTGGAACCGTCGCGCCCGATCGCGGCGTGCGGAGCCGGCCGGGCTTGGCCTGCCGCTACACTGGTGGCCTTGCCGAGGATCCGACCATGACCCAGCCGACCCGTATCCGCCGCTGCCATGCCGGTCACCTGTGGCAGGGCGATGGCTGGTCGCGCGAGGGCATTTTCGGCGTCGACGCGGAGGGCATGCTGCAGGCCGTGGAAGACGGTCCCGCCGAGACCCTGGGAAGCTGGGTGCTGCCGGGCATGCCGAACCTGCACTCGCACGCGTTCCAGCGCGCCATGGCGGGGCTCGCCGAGCGCCGCGGCAGGATGGACGACAGCTTCTGGAGCTGGCGCGAAACCATGTACGCCTTCGCCGCCGCCATCGGCCCGGACGACCTGAAGGCGATCGCCGCGCAGCTCTACGTGGAGATGCTCAAGGCCGGCTACACGCAGGTCTGCGAGTTCCACTACCTGCACCACCAGCCGGGCGGCGCACCCTACGCTCCGGCCGAAGCGATGTCGCTGGCACTGGTCGAGGCTGCGCGCGAAGCCGGCATTGCACTGACGCTGCTGCCGGTGCTGTACATGCGCGGCGGTTTCGACGGCCGCCCGCTGGGCGCGCGGCAGCGCCGCTTCGGCCATGAGGTGGATGGCTATCTGCGACTGCTCGAATCGTTGCGGGAGCTCGAGGCCGCGGATCTGCGCGTCGGCATCGCGCTGCATTCCCTGCGCGCGGTGCCGGAGGATGCCATGCAGGCCGTGCTTGCCAGCGGACCGGCACGAGAAGGCCCGATCCACATCCACATCGCCGAGCAGCTGGGCGAAGTGCAGGACTGCCTGTCGATCCGCGGTGCCCGCCCGGTCGAGTGGCTGCTCGACCATGCCGACGTCGGCGCGCGCTGGTGCCTGGTGCACGCGACCCACCTGAGCGAGGACGAAACCGCGCGCCTGGCGCGCAGTGGCGCGGTCGCCGGATTGTGTCCGACCACCGAGGCCAATCTGGGCGACGGGTTGTTCCCGCTGGTCGATTACATCGATGCCGGCGGCGTGCTTGGCATCGGCTCGGACTCGCACATCTCCGTCTCGCCGGTGGAGGAGCTGCGCTGGCTCGAGTACGGCCAGCGCCTGGCCTCCCGCCATCGCAACGTTGCCGCGCGGCACGAGGGCGCAAGCGTCGGACAGACCCTGTGGCGCGCCGCGCTCCAGGGTGGTGCGCAGGTGGCCGGGCTGCCGATCGGCGCGCTGCAGCCGGGCCATCGCGCCGACCTGCTGGTGCTGGACGACGGCTCGCCGCTGCTCGCCGCGCGCGAAGCGCCGGCGCTGCTGGACAGCTTCATCTTCGCCGGTAACACGCCGTTGGTACGGGACGTCATGAGCGGCGGTCGCTGGGTGGTGCGGGACTTCCGCCACCATGACGAGGAGCGCATCGCACAGCGCTACCGCGAAACGGCGCAGCGCCTGCGGCGGGCGTGACCGGCCGGCCACGCTTGCCTGAACGGCAGGCATGGGCGACGCGCAGGCGTGTCATCGCCGCTCGGGCAGGGGCGTTCTTGCGCGCACCTCCCGACTCGAGGATCCACCATGCGCCGTACGTCGCTGTTTACCGCCGCCCTGTTGCTTGCAGGCAATTTGTCACTGACCGGCTGCGTGGTCGTGCCGGCCCATCGTGCCCGTGTCTGGGTACCTGGCTACTGGGCTCCGCACCACGTCTGGGTCGAGGGCCACTGGCGCCGTTGAGCCAGCGCCCCCCGCGTGCCGGCGGCGGCACGCGGGCGGCCTGGCCCTGCCGTTCGCGCAGGGGTGAATGGACCGGCGCGGCGCTGGTCGCATTGTCCGGATGGGCTGTTGCGTCGTCGAAGACGATTTCCACCCGGAAAGTTCGGCGCAATCGCCATTACGACGACGTGGTTCGCATGCACGCGATACGCAGATCACGGTGCGCCCGGTCAGTCGGTGAAGCGCAGGCCACCGAGTGCTTCGTGCAGGCGAGCAAGGGCGGTGTCGTGCCCGAACGGTGGCGTCGCCGGCGGGTCGTAGACTTCCGGCCGCGTGCCGGTGAGCAGAAGGTCGATCGCATAGCAGCGGCCGGCGTGGACTGCGCGGTAGGCCTCGACGTCGAGGTAATGGCTCATCGCTGCGTCCGCAGCGTGGAACCGGGTGAACGGCACGCCGGCGAGCGTGACCTGCGAGGGTAGGGCAGGTACGCCGCTGGACGGTTCGTCCAGGCAATGCGCCCGTGCTGCGGCATCGTCGCCCACGCCGATGCGCAGCTCGGCAGCGGTAATGCGGTTTGAGCCGTCGAGCACCAGCGCCAGTACCGGCGTACCGTGGTTGTCGTCGCCGGCGAAGGATTTCCAGGCGGCATTGGCCAGGTAGCTTCGTTGGAAGTCATGGCGAACGTGCATGTCGTGCGGCACGGTAATGGTGAAGCCGTGGGCGGCATCGACCAGCGGGGCCGTGGACACGGCTTGGGCCACATCGGAAGCGCCACCGCGGCCGGTGCACGAGGTCACAAGCACCAGTGACAGCAGCAGAAGTGATGTGTGTCGGTGCATGGGATCCCTGTGCTGCAGAAGCCGGGCTGCATCTTCCCTGTTGGGGAAGCAGCAGGCTCTTTGCTTCTGCAGGGTGCCATACAAGGGCGAAGCCGGCTGCCCGCGGCGACATGTTTTCCCGCGAGCTCCGACCCCTCAGCTCAGTCCTGTCCCCGGAGGGGGGAGCGGGCAAAGCCGCGGTACTGGAAACAGAAGCGGTAGCTTGCACTGGCCGCCGGGAGGACAATGGCGCTCCCCACCCGCCACGGCCCGCCAAAGGCAGCCGATGAATGACCATTCCGTGCCGGCCACCGGCACCGACGACGGATCGCTGATCCGTCATGGCACTCCGCTGTTCCGCCAGGCCAACCTCGCACTGTTCGCCGCCGGCATCGCCACCTTCGGCCTGCTGTACTGCGTGCAGCCTCTGATGCCCGAGTTCAGCAAGGACTACGGCGTGAGCGCGGCGACCAGCGCGCTGTCGCTGTCGCTGACCACCGGCGTGCTGGCGTTCGCCATGCTGTTCGCCGGCGCGGTCTCCGATGCGTACGGGCGCAAGTCGGTCATGACCGTATCGCTGATCGCCTCGGCGGCGCTGGTGCTGCTGACTGCGCTGGTACCCGGCTGGACGAGCCTGCTGGTGTTGCGCACCTTGCTCGGCCTCTCCCTGAGCGGCCTGCCCGCCGTGGCAATGACCTGGCTCAGCGAGGAGATGCACCCGGACTCGATCGGTCTGGGAATGGGCCTTTACATCAGCGGCAATGCCATCGGCGGCATGGGTGGGCGACTGGTCACCGGCGTGCTGGCGGACTTCTTCGACTGGCGCGTGGGCGTGATGGTGGTGGCCGGCATCGGACTGGCTTCGGGCCTGATGTTCTGGAGGATGTTGCCGCCTTCGCGGCACTTCGAGCGCCAGCCGCTGCGCCCGCGCACCCTGCTGGCGCGCTTCGGCGCCGTGTTTCGCGATGCCGGCCTGCCGTGGATGTTCGTGGAAGGGTTCCTGCTGCTGGGTGCCTTCGTCACCGTCTACAACTACATCGGCTACCGGCTGCTCGGGCCACCGTACAACCTGAGCCAGGCCGTGGTCGGGCTGATCTTCAGCGTGTACCTGATCGGCACCTTCAGCTCGGCCTGGATGGGCCACCTGGCCGGCAGGCTCGGGCGACGGCGCGTGCTATGGACGACCTTCGCGCTGATGCTGGCAGGCGTGGGACTCACCACGTTCCGGCCGCTGGTGCTGGTGATCGCCGGCGTGGTGGCGGTCACCTTCGGGTTCTTCGGCGGGCACTCGATCGTGAGCAGCTGGGTTGGCCGCCGTGCAGGCAACGCCAAGGCGCAGGCCTCGTCGCTCTACCTTTTCGCCTACTACATGGGCTCCAGCCTGGCCGGTGCGGGCGGCGGACTGTTCTACGCGTCGCACGGCTGGAACGGCGTGGCGGCGTTCATTGGCGCCATGGTGCTGGCAGGATTGCTGATCGCCTGGAGGCTGTACTTCCTGCAGCCGCTGCCCGGGCCGCCCTCGCCGGGGACCGAGCCGCCGTTGCCGTAAGCGGGAGTCGTGCTGCAACCAGCGCGAGCAGGGTCGGGCAAACCAGCGGAACAGAATCTTCATGGTGAGCTGCGGGGGCGAGGGGGCGCGGATCATCCGGCGACCACCTGTCCCGCGGCACCTGCCGTTACGCGTATTGCGGCTGGCGCTACGGCGTGACGTCAGCGCACCGAGGGTACGAGCATGTCCTCGACCTCGCCGTAGTCGCCGTCGCTCGGCTGCGGCGGCAGGCTGAGCAGGTGCACCATCAGTGGATAGACGTCCACGTTCGGAAACGGCGACACCGTAACGCCATCGCGGAACGCCGGCCCGTGTGCCACGAACAGCGCGCGCATCTGCGGCGCGGCATTGTCGTAGCCGTGCTCGCCCAGGCTGACGTGGCCCGCGTGCGAAGCGAGGTAATCGGCAGTCGTGATGCGCCAGCCGACATCGGCCAGACACAGCAGCTGCGGTACCCGCGGGTTGTGGCCGTAGGCCAGGCGCGCCGGCACGCGGGCCTTGTCCCAGCAGCGCATGTGCGGGTGCGGGCGCTCCAGCTTCGCCTCGATGGCTGCGAAGTCATGGCCCGGCTTGGGATTGAAGCCGGCGAGCACGCCCAGGCTCACCACCTGCACGTCGTCGAGGTCGAGTTCGCGCTCGATCAGCACGCTGTGGTCCAGCGGCGTGGACGCCATGCCGTGATCGGCCAGGACGATCAGGTTGAGCTGGTTGAACAGTCCGCGCGCCTTCAGGCCCCTGACCAGCCGCGCCAGTGCCTGGTCGGTTTCGCGCAGGGCCTGGTCCACCTGTGGCGAATCCGGACCGAAATGGTGGCCGGCGTGGTCGACCCCATCGAAGTAGAGGGTAAGGAAGCTCGGCCGCCGGTCGGGCGGAAGATCCAGCCAGGCGAGCACCTGGTCGACGCGCTGGATGGGCGTCACGTTGCCGTCGTAGGGCTTCCAGTAGTCCGGATGGCGGCCGTGGATGTCCGCCTCCGAGCCGGGCCAGAACATCGTCGCGGTGCGCAGGCCGTGGCGGTCGGCGGTTTCCCACAGCGGCGTGCCTTGTGCCCACCAGCGCCCGTCGCTGACCGCCTTGCGGTTGCCGAGCGAGAACTTGCCCAGTTGCGCGTCGTACATGGTGTTGTTGACGATGCCGTGGTGGTCGGGCCGAAGCCCGGTCACGATCGTGTAGTGGTTGGGGAAGGTCAGCGAAGGAAAGGACGGCTGCATCGCCGTGCGCACGCCGTCGTGGGCGAGTCCGGCCAGCACCGGGCTGAGATCGCGCCCGAGGTAATCGGCGCGGTAGCCGTCGATCGATACCAGCAGCAGCGGGGTCGGTTTGGCGGCGTGGCGCGGCGTGGTGGCGCAACCCGCGCTGAATGTGAGCGCCAGGGAGCACAGCACGCGAAACAGGATTTTCATAGGCGGACTCGTACGATGTACAAACCGCGCATCATCGCATCGCCCCCATGTCATTCGAAACCCGTGCATCGCTCCGCCTGTGGTCCGCTGTCCTCGTGCTGGCGTTGCCGGCGGCGGCAGCTGCCTGGCAGGCGCAGCCTCCGCGTCCAGCCGCGCCACCCCCGGTGATCGTCGTGCAGCCACCGGCGAATGCCCGCTTCCAGCAGGTCGTGCGGGAACACGAAGTGCGCGACCAGCTGCAGAAGAGCCAGCTGGAGGAACAGCTGCGGCAGAACCAGACGGATGCGACGCGTCGGCCGTATGCGGCCAATCCGATCCACGCGACACGATTGGACCAGGCCGATCAGGCCCAGCGCGAGCTCTACCGCGCGCGCCAGCAGGATTTGCTCGATCGCTACCAGAATGCGGTCGCGCCGCCTGTGGTGCATCCGGACAAGTCACCGGCCTCGTCGCGCAGCGGCGGCTGAGCCGCACCTACTGCCCGGGAAAGCATCCGCGTGACGGGCGTGCCCGCCCGCGGCGGCTGGTCAGTTCGCCAGGCCGAACAGGTCGCCGCGGGAAACGCCGTCTTCCATCGCCAGCAGGAACCGCTTGGTCGGCAGGCCGCCGCCGAAGCCGGTGAGACTTCCGTTGGCGCCGATCACGCGGTGGCAGGGCAGCACGATCGGCAGCGGGTTGCGTCCGTTCGCAGCGCCCACCGCACGCATTGCCTGCGGCTGACCGATGCGCCGCGCCAGGTCGCCGTAGCTGATGGTGGTGCCATAGGGTATGCGCGCCAGTTCCTGCCATACCGCCAGCTGGAACGGCGTGCCGAGCGGGTGCAGCGGCAGATCGAACACCTGCCGCGTACCGGCGAAGTATTCCTCCAGCTGCACGCGTGCGAAGGCGAGCGCTTGCGGCGAATGCACCCACGAAGGCGCCGGGCCGCGTCGGTGGCGGCCGGTCTCGAACCAGACTTCGCGCAGTCCCAGTTCGTCGGCGACCAGGCGCAGGTGGCCGATGGGAGTGGGCAGGTTGTCGTACCAGATGGTGTCCATGCGCGATGCTTGTCGTGGAAGGCTCTTGGTCACTTTGCCTACGCTCGGGGCCAGTGGCGTTCGCTCTTGGGCGTGGCGAAGGGGCGGCGAGTGGCATGTCGTCATGCGGGTACCTTTTTCGGCTGCACCTGATCGGCGGCACTGCGCCACAGATGCATCACCGCATAGGCACGCCAGGGGCGCCACGCCTCGGCCATGGTCGCGAGGGCGCGGGTGCTCAGTTCGCCATCGCCGCCGGCGGCCGCGCGTCGAAGAATCAGGTCGGCCGCCGGAAACGCATCCGGGTGGCTCAGCGCACGCATCGCCATATAGTGCGCGGTCCACTCGCCGATGCCCGGCAAGGCCGTCCAGCGCACGACGAATTCCTCCAGCGATTGCTCGGCGCGAAAATCCGCGCGCCCGTCGAGCAGCGCCCGTGCGATGCCGCGGATGGTTTCCGCACGGGCGTTGATCACGCCGACCTCGCGCAGGTCGGCCTCGGCCAGCCGCTCGGGCGTGGGGAACAACCGCGCCAGGCCCGGCAGTATGGGCATGTCCGGCGGCTCGCCCCAGCGTTCGACGACGCGCGCCGCCAGCGTGCGCGCCGCGGCCACGCTCACCTGCTGGCCGAGCACTGCCCGCACCGCGATCTCGAAGCCATCCCAGGCACCGGGCAGGCGCAGGCCCGGTCGCTTGCGCAGCAGCGGCGCGAGCACGTTGCCGACGCCCAGGGTGGTAGCGATCGCGCGTGGCTCCGCGTCCAGGTCGAACATCCGCCGCAGCCGCGTCACCACGGGCAGCAACCGGGCCGGTTGCGGGCAGTGCAGTTCCAGCTTGAGTGCGTGCTCGCCGTCCGGCCAGGCCGACAGGCGCAGCCAGCCGGGAGCGTCGGCCGGACCGAACACGCGCGCGTAGGCGTATGCGTCCACTTGCTCCATGCCGGGCAGCGCGCGCGTGCGCAGGAAGTCGAGCACGCCGTCGAAGTCGTACGGGGGTCGGTAGCCCAGTCGCAGCACCAGGGCTTCGCCCCCGGCGGCGTGTGGCTGACGGCGCAGCTCGCGCGGTGCGATGCGGTTGGCCTGGGCAAAGGCGGCGTTGAATCGACGCAGGCTGCCGAAGCCGGCGGCCAGCGCGACTTCGGTGACCGGCAGTGCGGTCTCGGTCAACAACTGCCTGGCGAACAGCAACCGGCGCGTGGTGTGCACGCTGAGCGGTGGCGCGCCCAGGTGCTCGACGAACAACCGTCGCAACTGGCGGGTTCCCACACCCACGCGGGTCGCCAGGTCTTCGAGCGAATCTTCGGCCAGCGCCCCGGCATCGATCAGCTTCAGCGCGCGCGCCACCACCTGAGCGCCCGGGTGCCAGGCCGGGTTGCCTGGCGCAAGCTCGGGCCGGCAGCGCAGGCAGGGCCGGAAGCCGTCGGCCTCGGCGGCCGCGGCGTTGGCGTAGTAGCGCACGTTCGACGGCTTGGGCGATGGCGCGGGGCAGACCGGCCGGCAATAGATGCGCGTGCTGGTTACCGCGGTGAAGAAAAGTCCGTCGAAGCGGGCATCGCGGCTCAGGCGCGCCTGTTCGCAGACGTGGTGATCGGGCAGGGTAGGTGAAGACATGGGAGCAGGCTAGCACTGCGTCTGGCGGTGTACTCGCCGCTTTCGGACATCAATGGCGTCGGCCTTGGTTCCCTGGCGCCCACCGGATCCGGCGCCTTCCGTGACCCCTGCCGGTGACACATGGGCCGCGGCAGGGCAGGCTCGACGGTCAAGGCGCGGTCTGTCTCAGCCAGCGTCAGGCATACCGGAGGATGCCCAACTGCAGCGCGATCTCGATCACGCTCATGAACACTTAGAAGGCCCATGCAGGTTGGCAAGAATGGTCGCCGTCAAGGGCGCTGATGAACATGTTGAGCCGGCGCCCCCATGCCGGTGGCAGCGCCAGTGACAGGAAGATCATCATCGCTGATCGGCCCGCCTGGTGAGCGGTATCAGCGGAAGGCCCGCCGCATCATTTGGCAGAAGGTTTGCGCGAATCGACCAGGCTTACGTAGTCGCGCCCGGCCACGGTGACGTCCTGTTCCGCATTGCCACGACGTATGTGCAGCCTGGCATCGGCGGGCTTGTCTGTGGAAAGCCGCTCGATCAGGTCATCTACGTCATCGACGGGCCGCCCGCCGACCGCCAGGATCAGGTCGCCCTGTCGCAGTCCCCAGACGCTCGCGGGTTCGGTGCGTGCCACCCGCACTCCATTCCCGTCACCGGACTTGAATGTGACTGAGCGGCCGGCATCGCGCCACACCAGCGACCTGTTCGAACAATCGCCCGCGTCGTCGACGATTTTGGCAAAGGGCTCGAAGGCCGGCAGCTGGATGGCCAGGCGATCCTGGGCAGCCTTGATCTGCCGCATGTCCAGGCAGATCTTCGATGCTTCCTCATCGACCTGCCGGGTGGCGGCATCCAGCGAGGCGTCGGCGTGCGCGTCGTCGCCGCCGGTGACTTTCATGGCGGCGCTCTTCAATGCCTGCACCCCGATCGCCGCGCCCGCCTTGCCGGTGGCGATGCCATGCTGGCGTACGGCGAGGGCGCCCCGGTAATACAGCTGCAATTGCTGGCGCTGCGCCTCGGTGACAGTGGCCGGATGGCCGCCGATCACCAGATTGCCGGTGGCATCGAGGCTGGCCTCGGTGCCGCCGGTGCCATGGAGGACCACGTCCGCACCGTGGACCACGATGCCGCCATTGGCGATGGTGGTGGAGCCGAGCGATTCATGGCTGCAGCCGGCCAGCAAGGTGACGACGGCGAAGGCAAGGGCGGTGCTTCGGATGAACATCAATGAGCCTCCGGTAGGGCCGGTCAGCGCTCGGCGCAGCCGGACCGCGGTGATCGGGTATCGGTCACGCGCGCCACGGCATGGGCGCGGACAGCGGATCAATCGGAAAACACGGCATTACCCTTCGTGCCGCTCTTGTCCGCCATGTCCTTGCCGCAATCCTCGACATCCTTCTGCGTCATCGTGGCGTAGGGCCTGAACTCGGTCATGGCGGCGGCCAGCTTCTGCTGCGAGGCCAGCAGATCGGGCATGCGCAGGCAGAGGCGGGCGGCGGCCGCCTGGATCTTGTCGGTCTGAGGTTTGATGGCGGCCTCGATCTCCTTGTCACTCTTGCCGTTTAGCGCACCCCAGATCGCTTCCCTCGCTGCACTGGCCCCCAGGCTGGCGCCGTGTTCGCCGATCTCCATGCCAGCCTCGGCGATGCCGATGATCTGCTGGCGGTAATCCAGCAACAAAGCATGCTGCTGCGGCGTGGCCTCCACTTCCTTGCCCCCGATCACCAGCTCGCCCCGGGGCGTGATCACGGCTTTGGGGCGAGTGTCGTCGTGGCGGTGCGACCCTTCGCCGATGTGGACGCTGTCCACGTCGATATCCTTGGTGGCCAGCTCCAGCTTGGCCTGCTCGATGCCCTTGTTGATTTCCGCCGATATGGCCGAGGGCGAGGTCTGCTTCTGGACTTCCTTCATGGCCTGGGCCACGCCGTTGTGGCTGTCCGAGTCGGCGGTGCCGGATTGGCTGCAGGCGACCAGTGGCAGCAACAGGGCCAATGCAAGTCCGCTGGTGATCGCTTTGGATTTCATCGGGATTCTCACTCCATGTCCGTCGGTTGGATTTGGCGGGAACACCGCTGTGGCCGAGGGAGCGGATGATCGTGGTGCATCCACGTGGGGCCGTGCGGTGGCGGCTTGCGAGTCCTTGCGCGATCAACCGTCATCGCGCCAGCGGCGGAACCAGATCGCCACCGCGATAAGGGCGGCCCCGAACAGCACGCCGATCCACAGGTTGGCCGAGCCGAGCAGATGGTAGGTGTTGCTCAGGTTCATGAAGTCGAGGTTGTTCTTGCCGGTATGGACCAGGTCGTCATCGGCGATCAGGCTGGCGCCGGGGAAGGCGCTGAACAGGGCGCGGGCGACGACGTTCTGCCAGAACCAGCCGGCGGACAGGTTGAACAGGCCCATGATGCCGAACCAGGTGACCAGCAGGCCGGTGGCGACCGGCAGGGCAATCGCCCACAGGAACGGCTTGGTTCGGGCCCAGGCCGAGCACGCCATCAGCCAGCCGACCGAGGGCAGGGCCCACAGCAGGTAGAGCGGGATGTGGCCGATCATGTTGAACGCGACCCGCAGCGGGTGGGCGAGCAGCAGCAACTGCCACACGTTCACCCCATGGAAGGACAGCGTGACCGCGACCATCAGCAACTGCAGGATGCCTGCCGCAATGCCCGCCAGCGTCGCGATGACCGGTGCCACGAGGGTGGCGCTGGCGACCTTGGAGATCACGGTCTCCGAATCGGACAGGGGCAGGGATTTCCAGAACAGGATGCTGCGGTCGCGGCGCTCGTCGTAGATCGCGCCGAGGCAATAGAAGAACACCACGAAGCCCATCACCACGAAGATCAGCGCCATCGAGGAATACATGGCGATGTCCAGCGCCATGCCCACCTGGCTCATGTCGCCGGCGTCCATCTGGGAGATGACGTGCTGCATCTCGCCGCTGGCGCCGAAATGGATGCCGTGCCTCGCGCCGACCACTTCGGCGGTGATGATGCCCATCAGGTTCAGCACCAGGAACACGGCGCCGGTGATCAGCGGCGCCCAAAGGAAGCCGCCGCGGTGCTCCCAGAACTCGCGCTTGACGAGCCAGTAGAATTTGTTGCCTGCAAGGGTGTTCATGCGTAGGTCCCCTTCATGGTGGCGACGAACAGGTCGCTGACGGACGGCCGGCGGATCTCGCCCAGCGCTTCCAGCGTCGCGCGGTCGGCGCCGTCGAACAGGAAGATGCTCTTGCCGAAGACCTGGCGTTCGTCCAGCGGCTGCAGCGCACGCGCCGCGGCGGCCTTGTCGGCATTGACCATCACTTCGGCAAAGCGGTCGCCGACGGCCTCCATGTCGGTGTCCAGCACGATCTTGCCGTCGCGGATGAACATCAGGTCGGTGAGGATGTGCTCGATCTCCTCCACCTGGTGGGTGGTGACGATGATCGTCTTGTTCTCGTCGAAGTAGTCCTCCAGCAGGCTCTGGTAGAACTGCTTGCGGTAGAGGATGTCCAGGCCGAGCGTGGGTTCGTCCAGCACCAGCAGACGGGCGTCGATGGCCATCACCAGGGCCAGGTGCAGCTGCACGATCATGCCCTTGGACATCTGCCGCACGCGCTGGTCCGGCGTGAGCTTGGTGCGCTTGAGGAAACCCTCGCACTTGGCGCGGTCGAAGCGCGGGTGCACGTGGGCGACGAAGTCGATCGCCTCGCGCACGCGGATCCAGCGCGGCAGCACCGCCACGTCGGCGATGAAGCACACCTGTTCCATCAGCTTGTCGCGCTGGGTGCGCGGGTCGTAGCCCAGCACCGACAGTTCGCCGTCGAAGGACGTCAGGCCAAGGATCGCCTTGAGCGCGGTGGTCTTGCCGGCGCCGTTGGGACCGATCAGGCCCACGATGCGGCCGGACTGGATCTCGAAGTTGACGTTGTCCAGCGCGGTGGCGTTCTTGTAGCGCTTGCTCAGGTTTCGCGCGGTAACGATGGCACTCATGGCTGCTGTTCCGTCGTGGCCGGCGCTTCGCGCATCAGCGTTTTGAGATCGAGCCCCAGGCGCTGCAGGCGCGCGAACAGGGTCGGCCATTCCTCGCGCAGGAAGCGCTCGCGCTCGGATTTCAACAAGGCCTCGCGGGCCCCCTCGGTGACGAACATGCCCAGCCCTCTCCTTTTTTCGACCAGTTGATCGTCGACCAGCTCCTGGTACGCCTTGGAAACCGTCAGCGGATTGATCTGGAAATCCGCTGCCACCTGGCGTACCGACGGCAGCGGGTCGCCTTCGTTCAAGGCGCCATCCAGGATCATCGCCACCACGCGTTCGCGCAGCTGGCGGTAGATCGGGACGCTGTCGTTCCAGGTGATGGTCATACGTTATTCCTTGCTGGCACGGGCGATCTGGGTGCCAAACGAATAGTAGGGCATGGCCAGCTGCGCCCCGAGCAGGGTGGCGCCCGCTTCGGCGTGCGTGCCCAGCGCCGGCGCCAGGGTGGCGCTGGTGATGTCGGCGTCGCCCAGCAGCGCGGCGGCGCGCAGGTCGCTGGCGTTCGGGCTCACTTCGACCGGGGCCAGGGTGACCACGCGGATGCCGTTGATTTCGGAAACCGGCGCAGTGCGCACGGGGGTGTTCAGGGCAACCAGGCCCGTCGCGGTGAACAGCGTGGCGGCGGCCAGGGCAATCAGGTTCTGCGCTTTCATGGCGGGTCTCCTTTAGTGACCTCGTGGACCGGTGTTGTAGTGAACTATAACACCATCCCAGAAAGCGTCAACAGGCAAGAGGCCATGACTGATGGCCTACCTGGGCTATTGACTTATGCATCAGTGGCTTGCGGCCTGTTTCGCCAACAGTCTTCAGTGTGGGACCTGTGGAAGCCGGGCTTCGGCCACACCGATCGACGCAATCGTTCCGGCGGAAAGTTGGCTTGTCCCGCCTGTCCGGCGATACGTGCCGGCTGCGCAGGCCATTGCAGCCGGTTTGGGTGCCGGCATGGAGATGTCGGAGAAAAATCCCGGCCGCCGAGCATGACGTCGGCGGATTTTCCGGCTCCAGCGAGGGAAAGCCGCGGTATGTCCGGGCGCGCCAGCCTTTTCGCCTGACGAACGCGAAAACCCTCTCCCGTTGGGAGAGGGTTTCGGCCAGCGCGGGTAACTCGCTACCCCGATGGACACCTTGTTCCCGCAGAGCGAGGGCTCAAGCCGCCTTCGGCAGCAGCGTTCCGATGGCATCGCGCGCCGTGGCCAACGCCCGGTCCTTGTGCTCGGCGCTTACCGCGACGCCTTCGGCCCGCACGAACTCCACCTCGGTGAGGCCAAGGAAGCCCAGCACCGCGCGCAGGTAGTTCTCCTGGAAATCCATTGCCGCGCCGCCGCTGCCCTCGCCGTAGAACCCGCCACGGCTGGAGGCCACGATTACCCGCTTGCCACCGGCCAGGCCCTCGGGGCCGTTGGCGGTGTAGCGGAAGGTCTTGCCGGCGACCGCGATGCGGTCGATCCAGGCCTTGAGCGCGCTGGGAATGCCAAAGTTGTACATCGGCGCGCCGATCACGATGACGTCGGCGGCGAGGAATTCATCCATCACCTGATTGCCCAGCAACGCAGCCGGGTCGCTGGCGTCGGCCACCGGCGCCCAATGCGGCAGCGGCTGCGCGGCGAGGTCGCGATAGTGGACGGATGCATCCGGGCGGGCACGCCTGACCTGCTCCACGATGTCCGCCGTGAGCGCGCGCGAAACCGAGTGGTGGCCCAGGGCGCTCGAATCGATGTGCAGCAGTTTCATGGCATGACTCCAGTCGAAAGCCGGCGTGCCGGCGACAGGAGTAACGATAGTTTCGCAACAATGGCTTGATAAGCCGGCTAATATTGAACTTATCGTTTCTGGCAGGAAACAACGGTATGACCCTCGATGGCACGCTGCAGGACCTCAACGATCTCTATTTTTTCGCCATGGTGGTCGAGCACAACGGCTTTTCGGCGGCCGGCCGCGCGCTGGGCGTACCCAAGTCACGCCTGAGCAAGCGCGTGGCCCAGCTGGAGGAACGCCTGGGCGTGCGCCTGCTGCAGCGGACCACCCGCCGTTTCGTGGTCACGGAAGTGGGCGAGCGCTTCTACGCGCATTGCCGGGCGGTGCTGGAAGAGGCCCGCGCCGCGCAGGAGGCGGTCGACGAACTGCGCGCCGAACCGCGCGGCGTGGTACGGCTCAGCTGCCCGGTGTCGCTGGCGCAGACGGTGGTGGCGCACGTGCTGCCTGACTTCCTGTCGCAATACCCCAAGGTGCAGGTGCGCGTGCTCTCCAGCAACCGCCGCGTGGACGTGGTGGGCGAGGGCTACGACATCGCCATCCGCGTGCGCAGCAAGCTGGACGCCGACGCCAACATGGTGATGCGCACCTTCGGCCTGTCGCGCGTGCTGGCGGTGGCCAGCCCCGCGTTGCTCGACCGCGTGGGCCGGCCCGCCGTGCCAGCCGGGCTGGCGGCCATGCCGGCGCTGACCATGCTCGAACACGAGGGCGCGCAGGTGTGGGAGCTGATCGACGCGCATGGCGAGCGGGTCTCGGTGGAGATGAGCGCGCGCCTGGTCACCGGCGAGTTCGCGCTACTGCTGGAAGCCGCGCGCCGCGGGCTGGGCGTGGCGCTGTTGCCCGAGTTCGTCTGCGCGCCGGCGATCACGCGCGGCGAGCTGGAGGTGGTCCTGCCGGACTGGAGCGCGCCCGAAGGCACCATGCACTTCGTCTATCCCAGCCGGCGCGGCATGTTGCCGGGCGTGCGAGCGCTGGTCGATTTCCTGGCCGAACGCCTGCCTGACGCGACGCGACAGAAGCACGAACAGTGCCGCCAGCGTCCGCTTTCACCGCTCGACCAGCCGCCCACCTGAGCCGTGCTAGGCTTGCCGTTTGGCCTTCCAGACATCCGCAGGCATGAACATCGATACCAAGCTGCCCAAGGTTGGCACCACCATCTTCAGCGTGATGAGCCAGCTCGCGCTCGATCACCGGGCAGTGAACCTCGGCCAGGGTTTCCCCGACTTCGAGCCGCCGCAGGCGTTGCGTGACGCGCTGACCCGCGCGATGGCCGAAGGCAAGAACCAGTACGCCCCGGGTATCGGGACAGCGCCGTTGCGCGAGCAGATCGCGATCAAGACGCAGCAGCTGTACGGGCGGCGCGTGGACTCCGCGACCGAGGTCACCGTGACCTCCGGCGCCACCGAGGCGCTGTTCGCGGCGATCGCCGCCACCGTGCGCGCGGGCGAGGAAGTGATCGTGTTCGATCCGGCCTACGATTCCTATGAGCCGGCGATCGAGCTGCAGGGCGCACGCGCCGTGCACATTCCGCTGACCGTGCCCAGCTTTGCGATCGACTGGCAGCGGGTGCGCGACGCGATCACGCCGAGCACGCGCATGATCCTGGTCAACAGCCCGCACAACCCCTCCGGCGCGGTGCTTTCGTGCGACGACCTGGACACGCTGGCCGAGATCACCCGCGACACCGGTATCGTGGTGCTCTCGGACGAGGTCTACGAACACATCGTCTATGACGGTGCCCGGCACGAGAGCGTACTGCGCCATCCCGAGCTCGCCGAGCGCAGCATCGTGGTGTCCAGCTTCGGCAAGACCTACCACTGCACCGGCTGGAAGGTCGGCTACGCGGTGGCGCCGGCGGCGCTGTCGGCCGAATTCCGCAAGGTGCACCAGTACCTGACCTTCTGCACCTTCCATCCGGCCCAGGCGGCGTTCGCGGAAATCCTGGCCAGCGACCCGGCGCACTACCTGGAACTGCCGGACTTCTACCAGGCCAAGCGCGACCGCTTTCGCGCGCTGCTGGCGCCGTCGCGCTTCAAATTGCTGGACGTGCCGGGCGGCTACTTCCAATTGGTCGACTACTCGGCCATCCGCGACGAGGACGACATCGCGTTCTCGCGCTGGCTGGTCGAGCAGGGTGGCGTGGCGGGTATTCCGCTCACGCCGTTCTACGAAAAGCCGCCGGGCACGCGCCTGCTGCGCCTGTGCTTTGCCAAGAGCGACGCCACCATGGCCGCCGCCGCGGAACGCCTATGCCAGCTTTGAACATGCAGCCGCTGAGCGTCAGCCTGGTTCAGGGCGCCACGCGCTGGCACGACGCGCCGGCCAACCGCGACTACTACGGCTCGCTGGTGCGCCAGGCCAGGGGAAGCGACCTGGTGGTGCTGCCGGAAACCTTCCTGTCCGGCTTCAGCAACGATACCCGGGCCAGTGCCGGCACCATGGACGGCGAAGGCGTGGCCTGGCTGCGCGCGCTGGCGGCCGAAGTTGATGCGGTGATCTGCGGAAGCCTGGCGATCAGCGAGAACGGCACCGTCTACAACCGTCTGTTCTGGATGCGCCCGGATGGCAGCCACGCGCAGTACGACAAGCGCCACCTGTTCCGCATGTCCGGCGAGCACACCCGCTACGGCAGCGGCACCGAGCGGCCGGTGGTGGAGCTCAAGGGTTGGCGCATCCTGCCGCAGGTCTGCTACGACCTGCGCTTCCCGGTGTGGCTGCGCAACCGCCGGCTGGAAAGTGCGGCAGGCGGCATGGACTATGACCTGGCGCTGTTCGTCGCCAACTGGCCGGCGCCGCGTCGGCAGCCGTGGCGGACGCTACTGCGCGCGCGGGCGATCGAGAATCTTGCCTATGTCGTTGGCGTCAATCGCGTGGGCGTGGATGGAAATGACCTGCCCTACGCCGGCGACAGCGCAGTGATCGACCCGCTGGGCGAGCCGCTCATCGAGCTGGGCGCGCAGGAGCAGCTTGCCAAGGTGCGCCTGGATCCGTCGCTCCTGCTGGCACACCGGGAGCGGTTCCCGGCCTGGATGGATGCCGACGAATTCACACTGGGGGCCGGCTGACCCGCGTGCGGAGCACGCAGGTACTGCTGGCCTCGCGCACGGGGACTGCCGGCTCCCCCGCTGGCCGCAGGAAAAAGAAAACCGCCCTGGGGCGGCTTCTTCCTGCCTACGGCACGACCTGGGCAGATCAGGCCAGGATCGGGAGCACAGCCTCGGGCGGGCGCCCGATCGCCGCCTTGCCGTTGGCCACCACGATGGGGCGTTCGATCAACTTCGGGTGCGCTGCCATCGCCTGAAGGATGCCCTCATCGGCGATGGCGGGATCGGCAAGCCCCAGTTCCTCGTACTCCGCTTCACCGGTACGCAGCAACTGGCGCGGCGTCATGCCGAGCAGACGCAGCAGGGTCTTCAACTCTTCGACGCTGGGCGGCGTGTCCAGGTAATGGACCACCTCCGGCTCGAGCCCGCGTTCCCGCAGCAGCTCCAGTGTGCCGCGCGATTTCGAGCAACGGCTGTTGTGGTAGATCCGCACACCCATCATCAGCGGTTGCCGGACCGGTTGCCGCCGCGGCCGCCGTGCGGACGGCCGCCGCCGTGGCCCTGCGGGCGATTGCCGCGGTTCTGCGGCCGGCCGCCCTGGCCGGGCGCGCCGCCCTGGCCGGGCGTGCCGCCCTGGCGGTTGCCGCGATTGCCGCCACCACCGCCGAAGCCGGCGTAGGGACCGGCAGCGCGTGCCTCGCCACCACGACCGGCGGCTGGTTTGCCACCGGCCGGCTTGCCGCCGCGGCGGTTGCCACCCGGACCGGGGGCGTTGCCACGGGCGCCGCCGTCACGGCTTTCGCCGGCGAACCAGGTGCGCACCGAGGGCAACTCCTGGCCCGGGGCCACGCCTCGCTTGTTCTTGCGGCCTCCGGGATTGGCCGGTCGCTCCGGACGGGCCACATTGCCGTTGACCTCCTTGCCCGGACGGCGGCGCTGCTGCTTGCCTCGCACCGGTTCCTCGCGGATCCGGTCGAACGCGCGCAGCTCACGCGCCTCGTCATGGTAGGCACTGCTCCAGGCCGTGGGCGTGCCGCGCTCGGGGCGGTATTCGGTGACGCTGCGGCTGGCGCGGCGCTGGTGCAGCACCGGGCTCAGCGTCAGCGCGGGCTGGGCGGGTCCGAGGCCGGCCGACTTGCGCAGGTCCTTGATGGCGTCCTCGGAGAGCGCTTCGCTCTCGCCCCGCCGCAGGGTGCGCGGCAGCTCGATGTTGCCGTAACGGATGCGCTTGAGGCGGCTGACCAGGAAACCCTGCGAGTCCCACAGGCGGCGCACTTCGCGGTTGCGGCCCTCGCGGATCACCACGCGGAACCAGCTGTGGCTGCCGCCGCGGCTGATGATGGCGATCTCGTCGAAGCGGGCGGGACCGTCCTCCAGTTCGACACCGGCCTTGAGCTTCTCGATGATCTCGTCGGGCACCTCGCCATGCACGCGGCAGAGGTACTCGCGGCCGAGCCCGCTCCTGGGATGCATCAGCGCGTTGGCCAGTTCGCCGTCGGTGGTGAGCAGCAGCAGGCCGGTGGTGTTGATGTCCAGGCGACCCACCGCGACCCAGCGCGCGCCCTTCAGGCGCGGCAGCTGCTCGAATACAGTGGGACGGCCTTCGGGATCTTCGCGGGTGGTCACCACGCCTTCGGGCTTGTGGTAGAGCAGTACCTCGGTGTCGTCCCGGTTGTCGGTGGCCACGACGAACTGCTTGCCGTCGAGTACCACCCGGTCGCCGGCGTGCACGCTGGCACCGATGCCGGCCGGTGCGCCGTTGAGTTCGACCTCGCCGGCCTGGATACGCTGCTCCAGCATGCGGCGCGAGCCCAGGCCAGCGTTGGCCAGCACCTTGTGTAGGCGCTCTTCCAGGGCGGGGATGTCGGTGGTGTCGGCGCGGGTTTCGCGCTTCAGGGTCAGAACGGATTTCTGCGGCGCAGTCATGCGCGGTACTCCTCGATGTCCTGCTCGGCGGCGTCGGATTCGACGTCGACCTGGGCTGCTGCCTCGTCGGCAGTGGCGGATGGGGTGGAAACGGGCGCGTCGTCGTCGGGCGCCACGGCGGTGGTTTCGATGGGTGGGGCAGATTCGATGTTCACGTCGGCGCCCGCTTCGCCGGCCGCTTGGTTTTCGGCGGGCGGCGTTTCGCCCTGCAGCGCATCTGCGGTTGCGTCGTGCATGCCGTCGGGATCGTCCCGCAACGGGTCGCCAGCCTGTTCCGGGTCGACCGGCAGATCCTTGATCACCCGGGGCGGCAGTGGCTCCTGGTCGAGCCGCAGCTGCGGGTCCTCCATGTCGCGGATTTCCGACAGTGGCGGCAGTTCGTCTAGCGATTTCAGGTTGAAATAATCCAGGAAGGCCCGGGTAGTACCGAACAGCGCGGGCCTGCCGGGCACGTCGCGGTGGCCGACCACGCGGATCCACTCGCGCTCCTCCAGCGTCTTGATGATGTTGGAGGAGACCACCACGCCGCGGATCTGCTCGATCTCCGGACGGGTGATCGGCTGGCGGTAGGCGATCAGCGCCAGTGTTTCGAGCAGGGCACGCGAGTAGCGGCTCGGCTTCTCGGTCCACATGCGCGACACCCACGGGTGCACGTCCTGGCGGACCTGGTAGCGGAACCCGGAGGCGACTTCCTTCAGCTCGATGCCGCGGCCGGCGCAGTCCTCGGCCAACGCTTCCAGTACACGGGCGATCGCTTCGCGGTCGACCTCGTCCTCTTCGACGAACAGCTCGCCCAGCTGCGCCACGGTGAGTGGCTGGCTGGCGGCAAGCAGGGCTGCCTCGATGATCGGTTTGAGTTGCTCGATCTGCATGGCCTGGTGGGGTCTTGGGTGGGCCGGCGCCTTACTCGGCGGTGGCGGAAGCCGGCATGTCGTCCGGCAGTTCGGCGCTTTCCTCGGCCAGCGCGGCCTTCGCCTTGATGTAGATCGGCGCCAGTGGTTCTTCCTGCACGATCTCTACCAGCATTTCCTTGGCCAGCTCGAGCATCGACAGGAAGGTCACCACCACGCCCAGGCGCCCTTCGCTGATGTCGAACAGGCTATCGAAGCGGTGGAAGGTCCCGTCCTCGAGCCGGCTGAGCAGTTCGCCCATGCGCTGGCGCACGCTCAGTGCCTCGCGCTTGATCGCATGGTGGCCGAACAGCTCGGCGCGGTGCATCACTTCCTTGAGCGCCAGCAGCATTTCCTTCAGGTCCAGCGGCGGCGGCAGCTTGACCACGTTGCGCTCGCCAACCTCGGCATGGACCGCCACCGTGTCGCGCTCGACGCGGGGCAGGGTATCGATGTCTTCGGCGGCCCTCTTGAAGCGTTCGTATTCCTGCAGGCGTCGTACCAGTTCGGCGCGCGGGTCGTCCTCGAGTCCTTCCTCGGCAGGCGGCCGCGGCAGCAGCAGGCGCGACTTGATCTCGCCCAGGATCGCGGCCATGAGCAGGTACTCGGCGGCCAGTTCCAGCCGCATCACGTCCCGCATCATGTCGATGTAATCCATGTATTGCCGGGTGATCTCGGCAATCGGAATGTCCAGGATGTCCAGGTTCTGCCGGCGGATCAGATAGAGCAGAAGGTCCAGCGGGCCCTCGAACGCCTCCAGGAACACTTCCAGCGCATCGGGCGGGATGTAAAGGTCCTGCGGCATCTGCAGCAATGGCTCGCCGCGCACGATCGCCAGCGGCATTTCCTGCTGCTGGGGGATCGACGCGAAGGCGTCCTGCGACGGGGCGGCCGGCTGCTGCGGTTCTGTGCTCATCAATGCATGTCGTGGGGCCGCTCACGCGGCCGGCAATGCTTTCGATCCAATCGTCCTGGCGGGGCGGCGCCTGCGGACGGGTATCCCCTCGTGACCGCGGTTTTGGGCCGGCAGCCGATAAAACTGGCTTGCCTGCTTCCGGCGGCAGCCCGTTGCGACGGTACCGCATGACGAAGCCGCGCGGTCAGCGGTTCGATCAAACGGGTTCTGGCGACCACCAAGGCGGCCGTACCAGGCAACAGGCCAGGCGAGGACGCAAGACAGGATGGCGGCACGGCGCCACGGACGGTTCAAATCGATCTGCCGGGACTTCGGATACGTGCTGCGGTGGCCGGTACCTGCCGGCACGGCGCACGCTGGGACCCAGGCATGGCGACAGGTTAGCGGCAGCGTTGCGGCAAGTCCAGTATGGGCAGTGGCGCTTCATGGAGCACGACATGCTGGTGCCGGACAGGTTGTGCCGGGGCAGCATGTGACCCGTTGTGTCCGACCGACACCGGACGCGGCACTTCCGGCGGCCCACCGAGCGGATGTGGGATGATGTTGTGCCCCATCCAAGGGTGGCATGGCGTTTGCTTCGCGTGCCGTGAGACGACGGGCGCGTCCACGTTCGAGTCGGCACACGAAGGCTGCACCGCGCGGCCACCTGTCGATGAAGACGCGGATGCGTCGTACGATCGAGGAACGTCACGGGAGGCGTCGAGGTGCCTCGCCTGGGGAGCTAGATGACGATCGAAGACAACGTGGCGGACGAACCGGGCCCGAAGTTCCTCAGGCCCGCGCGCATGCGCATCGAGACCACCGTGCTGATGAGCCATGGCGTGCAGTCGCACCCGACCGAGCTGGTCGACATTTCGGCCACGGGCGCGCTCCTGCGCCGGCCGCTGGGCTGGCAGGGCGAGCTGGGGCAGGCCTGGGTGCTGGACATGATTTTCGGCCGCGACCTGCACATTCACCTGGAAGCCGTGGTCGCGCGCATTTCCGATCGCCACATCGGCTTTGCCTATTCGCGCATTCCGGAGGACAAGCAGGTGCCCTTGTGGAACCTGCTGGGTGGCTACGCGGACATCCTGGAGCACTGGCGGGAACAGTGACGCGACGGCTACCGGCCTGCGTCCGTCGCACGCAGGCCGCCGCTTTCAGACAGTCGCTGTGCTTTTCTGCTCGTCGCGCAGCTCGCGGCGCAGGATCTTGCCTACGTTGGACTTGGGTAGTGCGTCGCGGAACTCGATCTGGCGCGGGCGCTTGTAGCCGGTCAGGTTGTCGTGGCAGAACTGCTTGAGCATATCGGCGGTGAGCGAGGGATCCTTGCGTACCACGAACAGCTTGACCGCCTCGCCGGAATGCTCGTCCGGCACGCCCACGGCGGCGACTTCCGCCACGCCGGGGTGCTGCATGACCACGTCTTCGACCTCGTTCGGATACACGTTGAAACCGGACACCAGAATCATGTCCTTCTTGCGGTCGACGATGTACACGTAGCCCTGCTCGTCCATCCGCGCGATGTCGCCGGTATGCAGCCAGCCGTCGGCACCGAGCACGTTGGCGGTTTCTTCGGGACGCTGCCAATAACCCTGCATCACCTGCGGCCCGCGCACCATCAGTTCGCCCACCCCGCCGACCGGTAGCGGCTGGTTGTCTTCGGACCAGATCGCGACGTCGGTGGAAGGCACCGGAAGGCCGATCGAGCCGTTGTAGTCCTTCAGGTCCAGCGGGTTGATGCAGACCGCCGGCGAGGTTTCGGTCAGGCCGTAGGCCTCGGCCAGGGTGCAACCGGTGGTCTTCTTCCAGCGCTCGGCGACCGCGCGCTGCACAGCCATGCCGCCGCCCAGGGTCAGGTGCAGGCGGGAAAAATCCAGTTCCGCAAAGCCGGGCGTGTTGAGCAGACCATTGAACAGCGTGTTGACGCCGGTGAGCGCGGTGAAGCCGGACTTCTTCAGTTCCTTGACGAACCCGGGCATGTCGCGCGGGTTGGTGATCAGCCAATTGAGGCCGCCAAGGCGCATGAACACCAGGCCGTTCGCGCACAGCGAGAAGATGTGGTACAGCGGCAACGCGGTGATGATCACCTCTTCGCCGGGCTTGGCCAGGTCGCCGATCCAGGCGCTGGCCTGCAGCATGTTGGCGACCATGTTGCCGTGGCTGAGCATCGCGCCCTTGGCGACGCCGGTGGTGCCCCCGGTGTACTGCAGGAAGGCAAGGTCGTCGTGGCCAAGCGCGACCTGGGGCAGGGGATGCGATGCTCCTTGCGCCAGTGCATCGCGGAACCGCACTGCCTGCGGCAGCGAGTACGCCGGGACCATCTTCTTGACGTGCCTGAGCACGAAGTTGACCAGGGCGCCCTTGGGGAAACCCAGCATGTCGCCGATGCCGGTGGTCACCACGTGCTCGACGTGGGTTTGGCCGACGACTTCCTGCAGCGTGAAGGCGAAGTTGTCCAGCACCACGATCGCCTTCGCGCCGGAGTCCTCCAACTGGTGCTTCAGTTCGCGCGCGGTGTAGAGCGGATTTGTATTGACCACCACCAGTCCCGCGCGCAGCGCGCCGAACAAAGCGATGGGATACTGCAGCACGTTGGGCATCATGATGGCGAGCCGGTCGCCCTTCTTCAGGCCCAGCACGCCGGTGAGATAGCCGGCGAACTGGCGGCTCAACGCCTCCATCTCGCCGTAGCTCAGGAACTTGCCGAAGCTGGCGAAGGCCGGGCGTTCGCGGAACCTGCCGAAGGCCTCTTCCACCACTGCCGCCACCGACGCGTAGGCGTCGACGTCGATCTGCGCGGGCACATCATGCGGATAGTGGGCAAGCCACGGACGCTCGTTGCTCATGTACTGTTCCTGTTCCCCGTTCGGCCATGCGGCCGGGGCATTGGAGCATACGCCCGCGCACGGCGGCAAGGCGCGTTGCGGCGAGCATCGGAGGGTTCATGCAGGCGCAAAAATGGCGGCTTTTTCCTGGCCTTGTGGTGCTGTTCGCGGCGCTTGCCGGATGTCGTCACACGTCGGACGAAACACGCGTGCGCGAGGCAATCGCCTCGGCCGAACAGGCGGCCGAACAATCCGACGCGGGCGGTGTAGTCGAGCCGCTCAGCGAGGACTTCGACGGCAATGGCGGGCAGTTCGGGCGCAAGGACCTGGCCAACCTCGTCCGTCTGGCGCGCCTGCGTGGCGAGCATGTCGGCGTGACACTGGGGCCCATCTCGGCGGAGCGGCGCGGCGAACGGCTGGTGGCGAGTTTCACCGCGAGCCTCACCCAGGGCAGCCGCCTGTTGCCAGACGCGGCGGGCGTGTACCAGGTGGAGACGGCCTGGCGCAGGGAGGGGGATGAGTGGCGCTGCTACAGCGCGACGTGGAAGCGCCAGCTTTAGCGCGTTCGTCATTGGGCTTCGGCCCACCTTGCTGCGAGTTGCGGAGGCAAAGCCCCCTACGAGCTGCAGCCCACGGTTCGTGCATCTGCTATCGAGCCATTCCCCGCTTTGGGGAGCGGAACGTCCAAACGAAAAGGCCGCCCGGAGGCGGCCTTTTCGCTGGAGCTGACGTAATCCTCAGGCGGCCTTGCGGCCAGCCAGCTGGCGCAACACGTACTGCAGGATGCCGCCGTGACGGAAGAAGTCGCGCTCCTTCGGGGTCAGCAGCATGACGTGCACGGTGAACTCCTTCTTGGTGCCGTCGGCCGAGGTGGCGACCACGGTCGCTTCCTTGGACTCGCCGCCGTCGAAACCGAGGATGTCGATCGACTCCTTGCCGGTCAGGCCCAGCGACTGCGCGTTCTGGCCGTGCTTGAACTGCAGCGGCAACACGCCCATGCCGACCAGGTTGGAGCGGTGGATGCGCTCGAAGCTCTCGGCGATCACGGCCTTGATGCCCAGCAGCAGGGTGCCCTTGGCGGCCCAGTCGCGCGAGGAGCCGGTGCCGTATTCCTTGCCGGCGATGACCACCAGCGGCGTGCCTTCGGCCTTGTACTTCATGGCCGCGTCGTAGATCGCCATTTCCTCGCCCGAGGGCACGTGCACGGTGTAGCCGCCCTCGACGCCGTGCAGCATCAGGTTCTTGATGCGGATGTTGGCGAAGGTGCCGCGCACCATCACGTCGTCGTTGCCGCGGCGCGAACCGTAGGAGTTGAAGTCCTTCGGCTCCACGCCCTTGGAGATCAGGTAACGGCCCGCCGGGCTGTCCTTCTTGATCGAGCCCGCCGGCGAGATGTGGTCGGTGGTGATCGAGTCGCCGAACAGGCCCAGCACGCGCGCGCCACGCAGGTCGTCGACCTTGGACAGCTCCATCGTCATGCCGTCGAAGTAGGGCGGGTTCTTGATGTAGGTCGAGTCATCCCACGCGTACAGCGCGCCCTCGGCGGAGGGAATGGCGTTCCAGCGGCTGTCGCCCTTGAACACGTCGGCGTAGTTCTTCTCGAACATGGCCGGGTTGATCGCGCCGGCGATGGTGTCGGAGATTTCCTTGTTGGTCGGCCAGATGTCCTTCAGGTACACCGGCTCACCGTCGCTACCCAGGCCGATCGCATCCTTGGTCAGGTCGATATCCAGCGTACCGGCGAGCGCATAGGCGACCACCAGCGGCGGCGAGGCCAGGTAGTTCATCTTCACCTCGGCATGCACGCGGCCTTCGAAGTTGCGGTTGCCCGAGAGCACCGAGGCCACCGCCAGGTCTCCGGCACCAATGCCCTGGCTGATCTCGGCCGGCAGCGGGCCGGAGTTGCCGATGCAGGTGGTGCAGCCGTAGCCGACGATGTAGAAGCCGACCTTTTCCAGTTCCTTCAGCAGCCCGGTCTTTTCGAGGTAATCGCTGACGACCAGCGAGCCCGGGCCGATCGAGGTCTTCACCCACGGCTTGGCCTTCAGGCCCCTGGCGGCGGCCTTCTTGGCGACCAGGCCGGCGCCCAGCATCACCGCCGGGTTGGAGGTGTTGGTGCAGGAGGTGATCGCGGCGATCACCACCGAGCCGTCCTTCAGGGTGAAGTTCTCGCCGTCCTTGGTGACGCCGACACTGCCGCTGCCGGACTTGCGGCTGGCGGTCAGCGGGCCGACCACGTCGTGGAAGCTCTGCTTGACGCCTTCGAGCAGTACGCGGTCCTGCGGGCGCTTGGGGCCGGCCATGGACGGACGCACGTCGGCGAGGTCGAGCTCGAGCGTAGTGGTGAATTCCGGCGTGAGGCTGTTCTCGTCGTGCCACATGCCTTGCGCGCGGGCATAGGCCTCGACCAGCTTGATCTGCTCCTCGCTACGGCCGGACAGGCGCAGGTAGTTCAGCGCCTCCTGGTCGATGGGGAAGATGCCGCAGGTCGCGCCGTATTCCGGCGCCATGTTGCCGATGGTCGCGCGGTCGGCCAGCGGCAGGTGCTTGAGGCCATCACCGAAGAACTCGACGAACTTGCCCACGACGCCGAGCTTGCGCAGCATCTGGGTAACGGTCAGCACCAGGTCGGTGGCGGTGACGCCCTCGGAGAGCTTGCCCTTGAGCTTGAAGCCGACCACCTGCGGGATCAGCATCGAGGAGGGCTGGCCCAGCATGGCCGCCTCGGCCTCGATGCCACCCACGCCCCAGCCCAGCACGCCCACGCCGTTGATCATGGTGGTGTGCGAGTCGGTGCCGAACACGGTGTCGGGGTAGGCCCAGAGCTGACCGTCCTTCTCGGCGGTGAACACCACGCGGGCAAGGTGCTCGAGGTTCACCTGGTGCACGATGCCGGTGCGCGGCGGCACGACCTTGAAGTTGTTGAACGCCTTCTGGCCCCAGCGCAGGAACGCGTAGCGCTCCTGGTTGCGCTCGAACTCGATCTCGACGTTCTTCTCCAGCGCAGATTCGGAACCGTACACGTCGACCTGCACCGAATGGTCGATGACCAGTTCGGCCGGCGCCAGCGGGTTGATCTGGGTAGCGTCGCCGCCAAGCTTGACCACCGCGTCGCGCATGGCCGCCAGGTCGACCACGCACGGCACGCCGGTGAAGTCCTGCAGCACCACGCGCGCCGGCATGAAGGAGATCTCGGTATCCGGCTCGGCCTTGGCGTCCCACTTGGCGACCGCCTCGATTTCCTTCGTCGTGACGTTGATGCCGTCCTCGTGCCGCAGCAGGTTCTCAAGCAGGATCTTCAACGAGTACGGCAGCCGCTTGAGGTCGAAGCGCTCACCGAACTTGGCGAGGCTGGCGTACGCGTAGCGCTTGCCGTTGACCTCGAGGCTGTCGCGGATGGAAAACGAGTCTTTCATGACGAAACTCCTGGCTTTAGCTTTGAAGCGGCTGGGGAGACAAGACGACGTTGCGGCGGACGGCAAGCTCGCGCAAAGGCCCGCGATTATCGCAAATACCGCTGCCATGCGTCCTTGCGGCGCATGAGCAGGGCGGGTTTTGACGACAGGCGTTCCCGCGGCGCGGGCGGGCGGGGCGGCTAGAATGCGATTGGCGCGTGCCGACGTCCCACCGTTGGCTGCCTAGGATGCGACGCCTCCCGTTGCGGCACAAACGCTTTTGGTGACATGCAGCATTCGATGATTTCGACGGCGCTCTCGGCGGTATCGCTGCGCGACCTGGCGCTGGTGCAGGCGGTGCATCGGCATGGCAGCTTCAACAGTGCCGCCCGGGCCATGCACATCAGCCCGTCGGGGCTGTCGCACCAGGTGCAGAAGGTCGAGCAGGCGCTGGGTGCGCCGCTGTTCGAGCGCGGCGGCCGGCGCATCGTGCCGACTGCCGGCGGGCGGTTGCTGCTGGAACGCATCGCCGTGGTGCTTGATGCAGCCGAGCACCTGCAGCAGGCGGCCCGCGCCGGCATGGTCGCTTTCGGCGGCGAACTGCGCCTTGGCGTGCCGGCTTCGCTCGGGCCGTACCTGCTGCCACACCTGGTCGAGCCGTTCCCGCAGCATTTTCCCTCCGCGCGCCTGAGCCTGTCCGAGGGCAAGCCGCGCGGCCTGTTGCGCCGGCTGCACGAGGGCGAGCTGGATGCCGTGCTGGCGCCGCCGGCCAGTGCGCCCAGTGGCATCGCGAGCCGACCGCTGTTCGCCGAGCCGTGGCAGGTGCTGTTCCGCGCCGATCACCCGCTGGCCAATCGCGCCAGCGTGACCCTGGATGAACTGGATGAGGCCGAGGCCACGCTGATGGCCGAAAGCCACCCGGACGGCATTGATGGACAGGGCGGCCACGGCGGTCACGTGCAGGACGTGAGCCTGGAAAGCCTGGCGGCACTGGTCGGCCTGCGCGGCGGCTATGCGCTGGTGCCGGCATTGGCGCGCGAGCGGCTGGCGTCCATGCCGGAACTGACCGTGGCGCAACTGGAAGATGCGGCGCCGGGCCGGCAGATCGCGCTGTACTGGCGCGAGGCCTCGCCCTGGCACGCCGACATCCAGGCGTTCGCCGAACTGCTGCGGGACGTGGCGGGCGGGCGGCCAGGGCTGCGGGTGGAACCGGTGGGCTGAAACCCGGCCGGTGTCATCGCTCGGCGGAAGCGGGCCCGAGCCCGCCATGCCTCAGCCGTTGTCCAGCGTCACCCCGGTCAGCAACCCGCGCGCCAGCATGCTGCACTGGCGGCGATTGAGGATGACCTGCCACTGCCGGCCGCCAACCTGCCGCCACAGCACCGCCGAGCGCACGGCCGCCAGCAGGTTGGCGCGCACCTTTTCCACCACCGCCGGTTGCTGCAGGAACTGCGGATTGCCGCTGACCATCACGCGCGGGCTCAGGACGGACAGGGTGGAGGCGTAGAGGTCGGCCAGGCGTCGTACCACCTGCGGCGAATCCTGGCCGAAATGGTCGACCTGGCGCCTGGCGGCGACGATGCCTTCCTGCAGCTTGGCAGTCAGCTCGGCGCGGCGCGCCAGGCTGCGCTCCAGCCGCATCACGGTGACCGCCATCCGGGTCAGTGCCATGTCGCGGCTGCTGTCGTCCAGCTGGCCGATCAGGTTGCGCAAGCCCAGCCGCACGCCGCCCACGCCGCCGTAGACGGCCGCGACCGAGGGCGCGTCGATGCGGAACACGCTGGCCACGCTCGACTCCATCGCCCCTTCGTCGCAGCGCCCCTGGTTGGCCAGCTGCTGCGCCAGGCCGACCGCCTGGAACAGGCCGGCGAGCGCGAGCACGCGCGGTTCGTTCATGGCGAGGGTGTCGAGCACGTCAGTTACCTGCACGAAGAGAGGGGAGGCCGCCAAACGGCGCATCGGTGGCTGCGATCACGGCGCCGCCCAGGCAGGCCTCGCCGTCGTAGAACACGGCCGACTGGCCCGGCGTCACGGCCCGTTGCGGTTGATCGAAGCGCACCTCCAGGCCGCTGTCCGAGACATGAACCTCGCAAGACTGGTCCGGCTGGCGGTAACGGGTCTTGGCGGTACAGCGGAACGACGTTGCCGGCGGCGATCCGGCCACCCAGTTCGGCGTTTCGGTAAGCAGGCGCGTCGACTGCAGCCAGTGGTTGTCGCCGCCCTGCGCTACGTAAAGCACGTTCGCCGCCACGTCCTTGCCAACCACGTACCAGGGCTCGCTGCCCATGCCCTGGCGGCCGCCGATGCCCAGCCCGTTGCGTTGCCCCAGGGTGTAGTACATGGTGCCTTGGTGCGTGCCGACCAAAGACCCTTCAGGCGTGCGCATCTCACCGGGTCGCGCTGGGATGTACTGCGCCAGGAAGCTGCGAAAGTCGCGCTCGCCGATGAAGCAGATGCCGGTCGAGTCCTTCTTCGCGTGGGTGGGCAGGGCGGCGGCACGGGCCAGCGCGCGCACCTGCGCCTTCTCGATCTCGCCGACCGGAAAGAGCGTGGCGGCCAGTTGCTGCTGGCCCAGCGCGTGCAGGAAGTAGGTCTGGTCCTTGCCTGTGTCCATCGCGCGCAGCAGGCGGTACTTTCCGTCGCGGGCGTCGACCCGCGCGTAGTGGCCGGTGGCGATCTTTTCTGCGCCCAGCGCGCGCGCCTCGTCCAGAAAGGCCTTGAACTTGATCTCGCGGTTGCACAGCACGTCCGGATTGGGTGTGCGGCCGGCGCGGTATTCCGCGAGGAAGTGGGCAAAAACGCCGTCCCAGTACTCCGCGGCGAAGTTGCGCGTGTGGAAGGCCATGCCAAGGCGCCCGCATACCGCCAGCGCATCCTTGCGGTCGGCATCGGCAGTGCAGGGGCCGCCGCGCTCGTCCTCCTCCCAGTTGTGCATGAACAGGCCCTCGACCTCGTGGCCGGCTTGCTGCAGCAGCAGCGCAGCGACGGACGAGTCCACGCCCCCGGAGACGCCCAACATCACCTTCATCGCCGGGCCGGCTCCGCCAGCAGGCTGGACAGCAACCCTAGCGGCAGGCGCTGCCCGGTCAGCCAGGCGTCGATGCTGAGCAGAACCATCGGGCTGCGCAGGCGGTCGCCGAGTGCGACGATTTCCGCGCGCGTCAACCAGAGCGAGCGGAGGATTCCGGTATCCAGCGGGCGCCGTGAATCATGCGCCAGCGCCCGGGCGGCGAAGCTGAAACGCACCACGCCATCGCCATGCTCGGTGCTGCGCCACTGGTGCACGCCGATGAAATGTTCCAGTTCGACCGTCCAGCCGGTCTCCTCGAGCGTCTCGCGCACCGCGGCATCGGCGAGGCTCTCGCCGTCGTCCAGGTGGCCGGCCGGCTGGTTGTAGGCGAGCCGCCCGTCGATCTCCTCCTCGACCACCAGGTAGCGGTCGCCCCGGGCCACCACGCAGGCGACGGTGACATGGGGACGCCACAGGGAAGAAGCGGGGGAGGTGACGGGCATCGGGGACGAGAGGGCTGGAAATGCGTCATTGTGCCATCACCTACCTGAGGCGCAGCCTGCACGGCGGCGCGACCAGGGCTGCATCCGCCGCGGCGTATACTCCGTACCAGTAGAAATTTCCCCACGAACCAATGGCCCACGAACCCGAACACGACCCTGGCAGCGGACACGGCCTGGCCGTCGAGACCAGCCGCCCGGAACTGGCACGGCCGCCACTTTTTCAAGTTGTGCTGCTGAATGACGATTTCACTCCCATGGACTTCGTGGTCGAGGTGCTGCGTGGTTTTTTCGCCATGGACCAGGAGCGCGCGGTGCAGGTGATGCTGCACGTGCATACCCGCGGCAAGGGTGTGTGCGGCGTCTTCACCCGCGAGGTGGCGGAGACGAAAGTGACGCAGGTGAACGAGTACTCACGGACTCATCAGCATCCCTTGTTGTGCACTATGGAAAAGCTATGAGCAGCCCCATCTTGTAGCCATCGCGGCAAGCCCGCCTTTGTCATTCCCCAGCGGAGAAGGTCCGGATGTTCAGCAAGGATCTCGAAGTCACCATCGGCCATTGCTACAAGCAGGCCCGTGAGCAGCGCCACGAATTCATGACCGTGGAGCACCTGCTGCTCGCACTCACCGAAAACCAGTCTGCACTTGGCGCCCTGCGCGCCTGCGGCGCGGACCTTCCGCGGCTTTCCGCCGAACTCGAGCGGATCATTGCCGAAACCGTGCCCGTGCTGCCGCACGGCGACGAACGCGACACCCAGCCCACGCTCGGCTTCCAGCGCGTGCTGCAGCGCGCGGTCTACCACGTGCAGTCCTCCGGCCGTAAGGAGGTCACCGGCGCCAACGTGCTGGTGGCGATCTTCGGCGAAAAGGATTCCCACGCGGTCTACTTCCTGCACCAGCAGGAGATCACCCGGCTGGACGTGGTGAACTACATCTCCCACGGCATCGCCAAGATCGGCGACGAGCCGAGCACCGGCATGCCCAGCAGCGAGCGCGAGGGCGAGGAAGGCGCCGACACCAAGGGCAACCCGCTCAGCGAATACGCCACCAACCTCAACGACCTGGCGCTGGAAGGCAAGATCGATCCGCTGATCGGCCGCCAGGACGAGATCGAGCGCACCATCCAGGTGCTCTGCCGCCGCCGCAAAAACAACCCGCTCTACGTGGGCGACGCCGGCGTGGGCAAGACCGCCCTGGCCGAGGGCCTGGCCAAGCGCATCGTCGAGGGCGAGGTGCCGGAGGTGCTCGAAAGCGCCGTGATCTGGTCGCTGGACCTGGGCGCGCTGGTCGCCGGTACCAAGTACCGCGGCGACTTCGAGAAGCGCCTGAAGGCGGTGATCACCCAGCTCAAGAAGCAGCCGGGCGCGATCCTGTTCATCGACGAGATCCACACCATCATCGGTGCCGGTTCCGCCTCGGGCGGCACCATGGATGCGTCCAACCTGATCAAGCCGATGCTGGCCTCCGGCGAACTGCGTTGCATCGGCTCGACCACCTTCCAGGAATTCCGCGGCATCTTCGAGAAGGACCGCGCGCTGGCCCGCCGCTTCCAGAAGATCGACGTGGTCGAGCCGACCATCGCCGACAGCATCGAGATCCTCAAGGGCCTGAAGAGCCGCTTCGAGGAGCACCACAACGTCGCCTACACCAACGAGGCGCTGAAGGCCGCGGTGGACCTGTCGGTCAAGCACATTCCCGACCGCCTGCTGCCGGACAAGGCCATCGACGTGATCGACGAGGCCGGTGCACGCCAGCGCCTGCTGCCCGAAGACCAGCGCGTCAGCAAGATCGACGTGCCGGAAGTCGAGTACATCGTTGCCAAGATGGCGCGCATCCCGGCCAAGCAGGTCTCAGCGTCCGACCGGGACGTGCTGCGCAACCTCGAGCGCAACCTCAAGATGGTGGTGTTCGGGCAGGACCAGGCGATCGAGGCGCTGGCCGCGTCGATCAAGATGGCCCGTTCCGGCCTGGCCGACCCGACCAAGCCGATCGGCAGCTTCCTGCTCGCCGGTCCGACGGGCGTGGGCAAGACCGAGGTGACCAAGCAGCTGGCGCTGCAGCTGGGCATCGAGATGATCCGCTTCGACATGTCCGAGTACATGGAAGCGCATTCGGTCTCGCGGCTGGTCGGCGCGCCCCCGGGCTACGTCGGCTTCGACCAGGGCGGCCTGCTCACCGAGGCGGTGACCAAGCACCCGCATGCCGTGCTGCTGCTGGACGAGATCGAGAAGGCGCACCCGGACGTGTTCAACATCCTGCTGCAGGTGATGGACCGCGGCGTGCTCACCGACACCAACGGGCGCGAGGCGAACTTCAAGAACGTGGTCCTGGTGATGACCACCAACGCCGGCGCGCAGCAGGCGTCGCGGCGGAGCATCGGCTTCGTCAAGCAGGATCACGCCACCGATTCGCTGGAGACGATCCGCAAGATGTTCACGCCGGAGTTCCGCAACCGCCTGGATGCCGTGATCCAGTTCCATGCGCTGGACTTCGAGCACATCCTGCGCGTGGTGGACAAGTTCCTGATCGAGCTGGAAGCGCAGCTGGCGGACAAGCACGTGAGCCTGGACGTGGACGCCGAAGCCCGCCGCTGGCTGGCCGAACACGGCTTCGACCCGCAGATGGGTGCGCGGCCGATGGCGCGCGTGATCCAGGAGAAGGTCAAGCGGGCGCTGGCCGACGAGTTGCTGTTCGGCAAGCTGGCCGACGGTGGCAAGGTGATCCTCGGCGTGCGCGAGGGCGAACTGCACGTGGAAACCGAGGCGGCAGAGAAGATGCCGGTGGTGGTGGAGTAACCGGGCCGAACCCGTAGGAGCGCAGGTGCGCTCCTACGGATTGCTGCCGGCGGACCGGCCGACATGCCGGGCATGAAAAAGGCCGCGCGATGCGCGGCCTTTTTCATTCGTCCGACGGCGCCTACTTCATGCGGTAGGTGATCCGCCCCTTGGTCAGGTCATAGGGGGTCATCTCCACCTTGACCTTGTCGCCCGTGAGGATGCGGATGTAGTGCTTGCGCATGCGGCCGGAAATGTGGGCGGTGATGACATGCCCGTTTTCCAGCTGCACGCGGAACATGGTGTTGGGCAAGGTCTCCAGGACCGTGCCTTCCATTTCGATGACGTCGTCTTTGGCCATGCGTTCCGCTGTGTCTGGGCCCGGCCGTGGCGGCCGCGTAAGCGGGGAAGTATGCCACGTCCGGCCGTCCGATCAAAGGAACCTCAGGCGGCGCCCCCGAAATACTCGTCCAGCTTGCGCCGGATCTCCTGCTCCACCATGCCCTTGAGCGGCGAGAGCATCAGGCCGAGCTCGGCGGTGACGTGGACCGATTCCGGCGCCACGGCGATCGCACCATTTACGCCCGAACGGGAGAAACGCAGGGTGTCGCCCTGCCACTGGCTCTGCATGTCGAACTTCTCGCGCATGCGGGCGGCGACCTTGTCGACCACGGCACGGGCCTGGTCCGGCGGCAGGTTATGGGGGCGGCGGATGTCGATCTTGGGCATGGGCAGGCTCCGTGTGGAACGCCCCATCTTACGCGGCGTGCGCGAAGGAGACGCCATGCATCTGCTAGAGTCCCGCGCATCTTTGGATCGGTCTGTAGATGCGTATCGAGTTCCCCAATTCGGCTCGCGAGGATTTCCGCTGGGCGCAGGTCGCGTTGCGCATCGGCAGCGCGCCGGACAACGACCTGGTGGTGTCCGCCCAGCAGGGCGCGGCGCACCACCTGCGCATTCTGCAGGATCGCCGCGGCTGGGTGCTGGAGGTGCTCTCGGGCGCCGGCCGCGTCTACGTCAACGCGCGCCCCGTGCGCGAACGCGCACTGTTGCGTGCGGGTGACATCCTGAGCCTGGGCGATTGCCGCATGCTGCTGTGCGCCGACGAGGCGCCGGCGACGCGTGCGCCGGTGGCGCTGTCCGAACAGGGCCGTTGCACCGCGGCGTTGCGCGCGGTGGGCGGGCCATTGTCCGGCCGCGTGTTTCCGCTGCAGGAACGGCTGGAACTCGGGCCGCGTGGCGACCAGCCGCTGGAAATGCCGCAGGCCGCGTCGGCCACGCTGGCTCTGTTCTGGAAGGATGGCGAGCTGCGCGTGGCAAGCGGACCGACGCCGCCGCGCTATCCGCTGCGCCTCAACGGCGTGGCGGTGGAACAGGCGGCGCTGCACCCGGGCGACCAGTTGGGCATCGCCATGCACCGCTTCCTGGTGGATGCGCCCGGGCTGTTGCCGGCACCGGTCGGCACCCCGCCCGAGCCGGCATCCGGCCATCTGCCTGAGGACCAGGCCGGTCCGCGCGGCGAGGTGTGGTGGCTGATCGCCACGGCCGCGGTACTGGCGCTGCTGATCGCGCTGATCCTGCTGGTGCGGTTCTAGCCGGGGAAGGACGTCCATCGGCCGCGGCGCGGATGCCGCGCAAGGCGTTCCTGCAGACGCGTCTATTATCCTTCGGCCATGCGCTTGAGGTCCTCCAACCGGTCCGCGTCGCGGATCGACAGGTCGGTCCGCCAGCGCAGGATGCGTGGAAAGCGCACTGCCACCCCCGACTTGTGCCGGCTCGAGCGCTGGATCGCCTCGTAGGCCAGCTCGAACACGTGCTCCGCCTCGACCGAGCGCACCGGCCCGAAACGCTCCAGCGTGTGCGCGCGGATCCATGCATCCAGCCGCGCGATTTCGGCATCGTCCAGGCCCGAGTAGGCCTTGGCCACGGGTACCAGGTGGCCGCGGTCCCACACGCCGAAGGTGTAGTCGGTGAACAGGCCCGCGCGCCGGCCGTGCCCGGACTGGGCGTAGATCAACACGGCGTCCAGCGTGTAGGGATCGACCTTCCACTTCCACCAGTCCCCGCGCTTGCGGCCGACCCGATAGGGCGAGTCCAGCCGCTTGAGCATCAAGCCCTCGGTGCGGCGCTCGCGCGATTGCTCGCGCAGTTGGGCGAGCGTTTCCCAGTCGCCGGTATCGGCAGCCGGCGAAAGCAGCAGCGTCGGGGGCATGCCTTCGAACAGTGCGGCGAGCTGGTCGCGGCGCTCGCGCAGCGGTACCTCGCGCAGGTCGAGGCCATCCAGCTCGAGCAGGTCGTAGGCCATGAAGCGCACCGGTGTCTCGGCCAGCAGCTTCGCGCCGGGCTTGAGCTTGCCGATGCGCTTCTGCAGGGCGGTGAACGGTCGCGGCGCCGCCGCGTCGGCGTCCCAGGCAAGGATCTCGCCGTCGAGCACGCAGCCGGCGGGCAGGGCGCAGGCAGCCTGTTCGATTTCGGGAAAGCGCCCGTCCAGCCGCTCCTCGCCGCGCGACCACAGCCGCGCCTCGCCGCCGCGGCGCATGAGCTGGGCGCGGATGCCGTCCCATTTCCATTCGGCCAGCCAGCCGCCACGTTCGCCCAGGCTGTCCACCGGCGCTTCCAGCGGCGAGGCGAGGAAGAACGGGTAAGGCCGGTGTTCGCGGTGCGCATCGTCCTCCGCCGGCTGCGCCAGCGCGGCGAGCGAGGTGGCATCGGGTGTCCACTCGCCGCTCAGGCGGTGGGCGATCAGGTCGGTGGGCAGCTGCGACCACAGCGCCAGCGCCTGCACCACCAGCCGCTGCGACACGCCCACGCGCAGCGCGCCGGTGATCAGCTTGTTGAGCAGGTACACCTCGTCCGCCGGCAACGCCTGCCACCAGGCCGTGAGTTGCGCCACCCGGCCGGCCGGATCCAGCCGGGCCAGGCCCGGCAGGCGGTGTTCCATCCACACGTGCAGCGGTGCATCGTCGGTGGGCTGGCCAGGCGGCAGCAACAGTGCGATCGCCTCGGCGAGGTCGCCCACGTGCGCGTAGCTTTCCTCGATCAGCCAGTCGGGATAGCCGCTTGCCTCGCCGGTGGCCTGGCGCAGTTCGGTGACGCTGGCCAGCCGCCGCAGCTTGCCGCCGCCCAGCACGTAGACCGCCCAGGCCGCATCGGCGGGTGGCGCGTCGTGCAGGTAGGCGGCGATGGCATCGCGCTTGGCGCTTGTCGAGCCGGTGCGGTCGAGCGCGGCATAGAGCTGGACGAACCGGCGCATCGCCTTAGCTACCCAGCGCGGCCAGCGGCAGTGCGTCGTGGCCCTGCTCGCGCAGGTAGCGCACCAGTGCATCGGCGTCGCCGTGGGTGACGTAGATGCGCCCGGCGCCACTGTCGCGCACGCTGCGCACCAGGCCGTTCCAGTCGGCGTGGTCGGACACCACGAAGCCGCGATCGTAGCCGCGCCGGCGACGGTTGCCGCGCACCTGCATCCAGCCGGAGGCGAACGCGGTCGAGGCGTTGGGGAATCGCCGCATCCACGGCGAGCCGGCGGCCGAGGGCGGTGCGAGGACGAGCTCGCCCGCGAGTGCCGCGCCACGCGCCTGCTCCTCCAGCGGCTGCGTCGGCGGCATCGCCACGCCGGCCTCGCGATAGAGCTCGGTCAAACGCAGCAGCGCGCCGTGCAGGCGCACCACCCGCTCGATACGCGGCGCGAGTTCGGCCAGCAACCGCTGCGCCTTGCCAAGGGCGTAGCAGAACAGCACGGCCGTGACCTTGCGGCGGGCGCAGTCGTCCCACCAGGCGAGCAGCTCGTCGATCACCTGCGCCATCGGCGGCCAGCGGTAGACGGGCAGGGCGAAGGTCGACTCGGTGACGAAGGTGTCGCAGGGGATCGGCTCGAAGGGGGCGCAGGTCGGATCGCTCTCGCGCTTGTAGTCGCCCGAGACCACCACCACGCGCCCGGCATGTTCCATCCGCACCTGGGCCGCGCCGAGCATATGGCCCGAAGGATGCAGCGACACCCGCACCTCGCCGAGGGTGAACGGTTCGCCGTAGTCGTAGGCCTCGATCGCCGCGGGCTCGCCCAGCCGCTCGCGCATCAGCCCGAGCCCGGCGCGAGCCACGTGGTAGCACGCATTGCCCTGGCGCGCATGGTCGCCATGCGCATGCGTCACCACGGCCTGCGCCACCGGCTCGGCCGGATCGATGTAGAAGCCGCCAGCGGGGCAGTAGAGGCCCTCGGGGCGGGGCTGGAGCAGCAGGTCGGGCATGAGGCGATGCTCGGCGCGTGAGCGTCAAGTTGGCGGCAACAAGACACCCGCATGGATGGCCGTGCAACCAGTCCAAAGCCTCTCCGTGAGCGCAGATCAGGCCGCCAACCACCTCAGACTGCCTGCCTCAACATTCGAGCGCCCGCGGTAAAGCGGCTGCAGCTCCTCTAAGAGCAAGCGACCCACCCAGCAAGGCGCGGCGGTGCCTAGCTCTTTTCTCACCCCGGGCCGAGCCAGGCCATTTCTTTGGTTACTTTCTTTGGGCCAGCAAAGAAAGTGACCCGAGCGCCGACAGGCGATCGGAAGCCCGCCGCAGGCGAGCCAGGTCGCGGAAGCGCCCCCCCAAAGAACGACAAGCAAAACACGCCCCAACGGGCTCCCCCGCGAGCCCCGACCCCTAACCCCAGCCCTCCCCGTAGGGGAGAGGGAGCCACATCGCGGTCAGGCGACGAACTGCAGCCTCGCCAGCTCGGCGTAGAGCCCACCCTCGGCCAGCAGGCTCTCATGCGTGCCCTGGGCGACGATGCGGCCGCCGTCCATCACCACGATGCGGTCGGCGCGCTGCACGGTGGCCAGGCGGTGCGCGATGACCAACGTGGTCCGGCCCTTTTCCAGGCGCTCGAGTGCCTGCTGGATCGCGGCCTCCGATTGCGCGTCGAGGGCCGAGGTGGCCTCGTCCAGCAGCAGCAACGGGGCGTCGCGCAGGATCGCGCGGGCGATGGCGATGCGCTGGCGCTGGCCACCGGAAAGGCGCACGCCGCGCTCGCCCAGTTCGGCCGCGTAGCCGTCGACCAGCCCGCTGATGAACTCGTGCGCCTCGGCGGCGTGGGCGGCCTCCTGCACCTCGTCGTCGCCGGCGTCCTGGCGGCCGAAGCGGATGTTGTCAGCGGCGCTGCCGGCGAAGATCACCGTTTCCTGCGGCACCAGCGCGATGGCGCCACGCAGCTCGGGCAGCGCGAGTGCCCGCAGGTCCATGCCGTCCAGCCGGATGGTGCCGGTCTGCGGATCGTAGAAGCGCAGCAGCAGCGCAAACACGGTGCTCTTGCCTGCACCGGAGGGGCCGACCAGCGCCACCGTCTCGCCGGGACGGATGTCGAGCGTGAAGTCGTGCAGCGCCGGCGCGTCCGGTCGCGAGGGGTAGTGGAAGCCGACGCGGTCGAAGGCGAGTGCGCCACGTACGGGCCGCGGCAGGGCGAGCGGCTGCGCCGGGTCGGCGATCTGCGCGCGTTCCTCGAACAGCTCGCCGATGCGTTCCATCGCACCGGCCGCGCGCAGCACGTCGCCCCAGACCTCGGAGAGGCCGGCCACGGAGCCCGCGGCGAACACCGCGTACAGCACGAACTGGCCCAGCACGCCGGCATCCAGGTCGCCCGCCATGACGTCGCGCGCGCCGACCCACAGCACCAGCGTGATGGCGCCGAAGAACAACGTGATCACCGCTGCGGTAAGCAGCGCACGCATGCCGATGCGCCGGCGCGCGCTCTCCAGCGCGCGGGCGATCGCCAGGCCGTAGCGCTGGCTCTCGATGCCTTCGCGCGCGTAGGCCTTCACCGCCGGCGCGGCGTTGAGCGTCTCGTTGGCGATCGCCGCGGCATCGGCGAGGCGGTCCTGGCTGGCGCGCGAAAGCTTCTGCACGCGCCTCCCGAAGACCAGGATCGGCAACATCACCGCGGGGATTACCAGCGCGGTGAGGCCGGCCAGGCGCGGGCTGGTCCACACCATCATGGCGCCGGCGCCCAGCAGCATCACCGCGCTGCGTAGCGCCACCGAGATGCCCGAGCCGATCAGCGCCTGCACCACCTCGGTGTCGGTGCCCAGGCGCGAGGTCAGCTCGCCGACGCGCGAGCGCTCGAAGAAACCCACGTCCAGCCGGATCACGTGCGCATACAGCTTGCTGCGCAGCGCCGCCAGCGAACGCTCGCCCAGCAGCGTGATGCAGAAGTAGCGCGCCGCCGTGGCGAAAGCGAGCACCAGCGCCACGCCGAACAGGCCCAGGAAGGTGCGGTTGATGGCCTCGGTGCTGGCATGGCCGAAGCCGGCGTCGATCATGTGGCGCACCGCCATCGGCAGCACCAGCGTCGAGCCGGAGGAGAGGCCCAGGAACACCAGCCAGCCGATCGCCAGCGCCTTGTGCGGCTTGAGGAAGGGCCACAGCTGGCGCAGGGCGCCGATGCGGCGGGCAGGGCGCGCGTCTGGTTCGCGGGGATCGCTCATGGAGTCTGCCGTAGGAAGGACAAACAGCAGTTGGGGCCGCTGCGGCATCGGTTCAATCGCACGCGACCGGAAAAAGGAACGGGGCGCCAGGCGCCCCGTTCCGTACCCGCGGGAGGCGCTCAGGCCTCGCTGGTCTGCGCCATGCGCCACACCCAGCGGTACATGCCGAACACCACCGCGGCGAAGGCCAGGCCGCCGATGACGATGGCCGCATCGGCAAAGCCCGGACCGACCAGGCCCAGGGGCGTCGGCTTGCCCGAGATGCCGACGATGAACGCGATCGCCACACCGATCACGCTCTCGCCGACGATCAGTCCCGAGGCCAGCAACACGCCCAGCTGGCGCGTGGTTTCCGGCTTGGCCGTGCGATCGGCGCGACGGTCGAAATACCAGCCGACGACCGAGCCGACCACCACCATCAGCGTGCTGGTGGTCGGCAGGTAGATGCCCAGGCCCACTGCCAGCGGTGGCAGTCGCATATGGCGGGTCGTACGTGCCAGGATCTCGTCCAGCACGATGATCGCGATCCCGATCATGCCGCCGACACGGATCAGGCTCCAGTCGATGTTGCCGGTGATCACGCCTTGCGCGAGGGCGGAGATCAGGCCGGCCTGCGGCGCCGGCAATGCATGGGGTCCCGCACCGGCCACGCCGACGAAACCGTAGGCGCCGTTGAGCAGGTCCAGCACCGGCGGAATGACCGCCGCGCCGGCGATGACGCCGATCACCAGCGCGACCTGCTGCTTCCACGGCGTGGCGTCCACCAGCTGGCCGGTCTTGAGGTCCTGCAGGTTGTTGTTGGCGATCGCCGCGACGGTGAACACCACCGAGGTGATGAACAGCGCGAAGGCGACCAACGCCTTGCCCGCGTCGGGCGAGACATGCGGCTTGATGCCCGCCACCAGCAGCAGCGCCGCGCCGATCACGACCAGGATGCCCACGCCCGACAGCGGGCTGTTGGACGACCCGATCAGGCCGGCCATGTAGCCACACACGGTCGAAACGAAGAAGCCCATCAGCACCACGTAGGCCACACCGCCGATGGCGAGCGCGGCCACGTGGTCACCGAGGCCGCTGATCGAGCCGAAATAGCCGAGCAGCCAGGCGATCGGCACGAAGCAGGCCAGCGTCACCAGGCCGACGAGGCCGATCGGGATGTCCTGCTCGGTGCGCGGTAGCGTGTCGGCCTTGCCGGCCTTGCGCACACGCGCCGCCGCCATCGCCGAAGCGAGACCGCTGATCACCGGCTTGACCAGCTTGGCCAGGGTCCAGATCGCCGACACGCCAATGGCGCCGGCACCGACGAAGCGGACCTTGTGGCTCCACGTCGCCTGCGCCAGATCCGCAGCGGCGGTGGTCACGTCATGGGTAAGCAGCGAGTAGTACGGAACGCCCCAACCCCAGCCGATGATCGCGCCGACGAGCATCGCGATGCCGACCGACAGGCCGACCAGGTGTCCGATCGCGAACAGCGCGAACGACAGGTTGAAGTCGAAGCCGCTGGTCGCGCCGCGGTTGCCGAGGCGGAAATAGCTCGCCACATCGGCGGCGAAAACCTGGGTCGCGACCACGATGGCGAACACGGCCGAGACGACGGCGCCCCAGATCACCGCCAACAGCCCGGCCCGGCCCTCGGCCGGATCGGAGCCGATCTCGCCGGCGCCGACCTTGAGCACCTCCGCACAGGCCACGCCTTCCGGGTAGGGAAGGTCGGAGGTGGTGACCAGCGCGCGACGCAGGGGAATCGAATACATCACGCCGAGCACGCCGCCCAGCGCGCAAACGGCAAACGACAGCCAGAACGGGAAGCCGGTCCACCAGCCGATCATGATCATGCCCGGAAGCACGAAGATGATCGAAGACAGCGTGCCGGCCGCCGAGGCGATCGTCTGCACGACGTTGTTTTCCTGGATGGTTGAGTTCTTGAAGCCGCGCAGCAGCGCCATGGAGATCACCGCCGCCGGAATCGACGTGGCGAAGGTCAGGCCTGCCTTGAGGCCGAAAAACACGTTGGCTGCAGTGAACACGACGGTGATCACGACGCCGATGATGACGCCGCGCAAGGTCAGTTCGGTGCGCCGGTCGGCGCTGTTCGTCTGGACTGTCACGTGATGTGGATTCCGTTTTGTTGGCCCCCGGCGCGCCGGCCCCGGCGCGCCCCCTTGCAGCTGCTCCCCGCCGCCGCTGCGGGAGCATAGCGTGGATGGCGCCGAAGACGCCCTTTCCGGGCGGACGCCGCGTCGGTCAGGTGGCGGGGGTGCCCAGCGGGTGCGTGGTGGCCTGCCCGCGGGTCAGGTCGATGATGCGCGAGCGGGTTTCATCCAGGGTCGCAGCGGGTAGCTCGAGCTCCAGTAAGGCACCGCTCTGGTCAAAGCTCTCGTGTTCGATCCGTGCCTGCCACGCGCCGCAGCGCGCCTTGAGCAGCGCGAGATCGCCGAACGGGCAGTGCACGCGCAGCCGTGCCATCGCCACCAGCGGTACGTGCCCGGCGAGGCGCAGGCAGTCGGCGGCGGTGCCACCGTAGGCACGCACCAGCCCGCCCGCGCCGAGCTTGATGCCGCCGTACCAGCGCGTCACCACCACCATCACCCGATCGATGCCCGCGCCTTCGATCGCCTGCAGGATCGGGCGTCCCGCGGTGCCGCCGGGTTCGCCGTCGTCGTTGAAGCGATAGTCCTGGCCGATGCGGTAGGCCCAGCAGTTGTGCGTCGCCGCGGGGTCGGCCACCTCGTGCAGGAAGGCCAGGGCCTGTTCGACCGACTGCACCGGTGCCGCCTGTGCGAGGAAGCGGCTCTTGCGGATGTCCTGGACATGCCGGCAGGCGGCGACGAGGACGTGCAGGGATTCGGACATGCAGGCGGGGGTGCGGGAAAAACGCCGGAACGGTACCACGGCGCGGTCTCCCTGCCTTGCATGCGGCCGCCATGCGTGCGGTCGTGGTGCCGGCGTCGGGAGCGGATGGTCCGTGTGCACGGCGCTCAGCTTCGACTTTGCATAATGCCGGGCCCGACCGTTCAAAGAGGCAGGCCGATGGCCGTGAAGCTCCTGATCCTGTTGCTCGTCTGCACCTGGCTGGCCGGCCGGCAGGGCTGGCCGCGGCTGCGGCAGGCAGGCCTGGTGCTGGCGCTGCTGTTCGTGCTGGCGGTCGGCTGCGGTCCGGTACCCAAGGTCCTGCTGCATTACTGGCAGGCGCCCTACGTACAGCGGCCGGCACTGGACTGGGCGCCGGCCAATGCCATCGTGCTGCTTACTGCCGGATCGACCTATCCGCCGGGCGGTCCGCTCGAACCGGGACAGACGGCCTACGCGCGCATCGCCCAGACGGTGGTGCTCTACCGCGACTGCCATGCCTCCGGTGCGCGGTGCACCGTGCTGGTCAGCGGCGGCGATGCCAACCACACCGGCGAACCGCTGTCGCTCACCTACCGGCGCGTGTTGCTCCGGCTGGGCGTACCGGACGAGGACATGGTGCTCGAAACGCGCAGCCTCACCACCTGGGGCAACGCGCGGTTCTCGCGTGCCAAGCTGCAGCAGATCGGCGCCGACCGGATCTGGCTGGTGACCTCGGCGCGCCACCTGCGGCGCGCGGTATTCGCATTCGAGCATTTCGGCATGGATGTGACGCCGGTGCGCGCGGACTACCTGCGCGGGCTGTGGTCATGGGTGCCCAGCGCGTACAACCTCTATGCCACCGACGCGGCGCTGCACGAGTACGCCGGCATGGCGCTGTACCACTGGTATGCGTGGCGTGGTCGACTGGACGTGCCGCCGGAGAACATGGACCCGGCGGAGGATTGAAGCGGTTCCGCGCTGCACCCGGGGAGCCGCGGCCGGACTTCCTCAGCTGCGCCGCCGCATCACCATCAACCGCACCTCGCTCATGTCCTCGATCGCGTAGCGCACGCCCTCGCGGCCGAAGCCCGAGAGCTTGATTCCGCCGTAGGGCATGTTGTCGACGCGGAAGCTGGGAATGTCGTTGACGATCACGCCGCCCTGTTCGAGCTCGTCCCAGGCCCGCATGGCGTGTTCCAGCGAGTCGGTGAAGATGCCCGCCTGCAAACCGTAGTCGGCGTCGTTGACCAGCGCGATGGCATCGTCCAGCGAGTCGAACGGGGCGAGCAGGGCGAACGGGCCGAAGGCCTCCAGGCGGTTGGCCTTGGCATCGCGCGGCACGTCCTCCATCAGCGTCGCTTCCAGCATGTTGCCCTGGCGCTTGCCGCCGCAAAGCAAGCGGGCGCCGGCGCGGCGCGCTTCCTCGATCCAGCCCTGCAGCCGTTCGGCGGCGGCCTCGTCGATCATCGGGCCGATGAAGACGTCCTTCTTCTTCGGATCGCCCGCCTTGAGCTTCTTCGTGGCGGCGACCAGCTTCTTCTTCAGCGCCTCGTACAGTGAGGCGTGCGCGTAGATGCGCTGTACGCCGATGCAGCTCTGGCCGGATTGGTAGAAGGCGCCGAACACCAGCCGTTCGACGATCGCATCGAGCTTGTCGCCCTGGTCGCCGTCGACGATGCAGGCGGCATTGCCGCCCAGTTCCAGCACCACCTTCTTGCGGCCGGCGCGGGCCTTCAAATCCCAGCCGATCTGCCCGCCGGTGAAGGAAAGCAGCTTGAAGCGCTCGTCCTCGACCAGTGGCGAGGCCTCTGCGCCACCCACCGGCAGGATCGAGAAGGCTCCCCTGGGCAGGTCGGTCTCGGCCAGCACCTGGCCGATGATCAGCGCGCCGATCGGCGTCTTTTCCGACGGTTTCAGCACGAACGGGCAGCCGGCCGCGATCGCCGGCGCGACCTTGTGCGCGACCAGGTTGAGCGGGAAGTTGAACGGCGTGATGAAGGACACCGGGCCGATCGGCACGCGCCGGGTGTAGCCGTGGTAGCCGTCCAGCCGCGGGGCGAGTTCCAGGTTGAGCGTCTGGCCGTAGATGCGCACGGCCTCGGCGGCGGCAATGCGGAAGGTCTCGATCAACCGCGTGACCTCCCCGGCGGCGTCCTTGATCGGCTTGCCGGCTTCCACGCACAAGGCCATCGCCAGTTCGTCGCGGCGCTCTTCGAAGCGTGCTACGCAATGCTCCAGCACCGCCTGGCGCGCCCATGGCTTGAACGCACGCATCGGCGCCGCTGCCCTCACCGCCGCGGCGATTGCCTTCTCGATCGCGCGCGCATCCGGCACCGCGACGCGGGTGGCGACCCTGCCGCTGTACTTGTCGCGCACCTCGAGGTCCGCGTTGGGTTGCTGCGGGCGGTTGGCCAGGTAATAGGGGTAGGTCTTGTCGAGCATGGACGTCTCCCGGAGAGTGCAAGGGCAGGTTGCCGCCGACCGCGTTGCAGACGCGTGAGCCGTAGCGCGGGTTTCGGCCCAACAACGGTGCGCCGGAGGTGGGCCGAAGCCCTATGGGTTGTCGGTGACCTTGAGCGAAAGCTCGCCGTCGGCCAGCCGTGCGCGCAATGGCGTGCCCGGTGGCGAATGCTTCGCCGTCCGCAGGACGCGCCCGTCGCTGTCGAACACGATTGCGTAACCGCGCTCCAGTGTGGCCAGCGGGCTGACTGCCTGCAGCGCGCGCGCCGACTGGCGGAGCGTCAGGCGCGCGCGTTCGAGGCGATGGCTCATGCACTGCAGCAGCGAGCGCTCGCGCTCGGCCAGGCGACGCTGCAGCAACTGAAGGCGCTGGCGCGGGTGCTGCGCCAACAGCCGCGCATGCAGGCGATCAAGACGGTTGGCGCGGCTGCGGGCCTGTTCGCGCAGCGCGCCATACAGGCGGCGATGCAGCTGTTCGAGCCGCTCGCGGTCGCGCGCCAGCCGTGCTTGCGGCCGCTGTGCCTGTAGGCGCGCAAACAGATGGTCGACGCGCTGGGTCTGCGCCTGTAGCCGCCGCTGCTCGAGCAACTGCAGGCGTTGCGCGAGTTGCCCGAGATGGCGGCGCAGGGCCAGCGCGTCGGGCACGAGCAGCTCGGCCGCTGCCGACGGCGTGGCCGCGCGCAGGTCGGCGACGAAGTCGGCGATGGAGAAATCGATTTCGTGGCCCACCGCGCTCACGACCGGGATGGCGCTGGCATGCACGGCGCGGGCGACGGCCTCGTCGCTGAAGGCAGCCAGGTCTTCCAGCGAGCCGCCGCCGCGGGTGAGCAGAATGACGTCATGGCGCGCGCTGGCCGAAGCCTTGCGCAGCATCGCCGCGATCGCCGGCGGCGCCTCGCGGCCCTGCACCGGCACCGGCAGCACCTCGACCTCGACCAGCGGCCAACGCCGGCGCAGTACGCTCAGCACGTCGCGGATCGCCGCGCCCGTCGCCGAGGTGATCACGCCGATCCGCCGTACGTAGCGGGGCAGGGGACGCTTGCGCGACGGCTCGAACAGGCCCTCGGCATCGAGCTTGGCCTTGAGCAGCTCGAACTCGCGCCTCAGCGCACCTTCACCCGCGAGTTCCATGTGTTCGGCAACCAGCTGGAACTCGCCGCGCGGCTCGTACAGCCCGACCCGCGCGCGCACCAGCACGTGCATGCCGTCGGCCGGCTTGAAGCGCAGCCAGCTGCTCTTGGGCTTGAACATCGCCGCGCGCACCTGGGCGCCGGCGTCCTTCAGGGTGAAGTAGAGATGCCCCGAGGCCGGGCGCGACACGTTGCACAGCTCACCCTCGATCCACACCAGCGGCAGCGCGTCCTCCAGCAGCCCGCGCACCAGCCGGTTGAGGGTGCTCGGCGTGAGGATGTTGCGCGGCGGAGCCGTCGGGTGGTCGGGGGTGCGCATGGACCGTCGAGCCTAGCACGAAGCGCTTGCCGAACATGCGCTTGGGCGGACAAGTGCAGGGACTGCCTCATGTAGCGATCGCCCCCCGCAACCAGCCTGCGGATGGCGCCTAGTCGCGGCGCCTGCGCAACCGCCAGACCCGGATCGCCAGATTGAGCGCGAACCATGCCGACAGCAGCGCGATCGGCCAGCTCACCGCCTTCGGCCAGACCAGCGCCACCGCCGCCAGCACGGCCAGCACGGCGATGCCGGCCAGCAGCGGACCACGCGCGGTGTCGCCGAGCACACGGCGGTCGGTCAGCGCGGCGCCGACGGTGTTGGCGATGCGCAGGGCGCCGGCCGCCGCACGGCTGGTGCTGCCACCCGGACGTTTGGGCCGCGGCGGGCGTGTGGTGCTGCTTTTCACGTGCGCGATGTGCGGGCGGCGCCGACGCGGCGCGAGCACGATCTCGGTGGCGTTGGCCAGGTCGCGTTCGTACTGCGCGGCAAGCTGGCCCGCGAAGCCGGTGTCCTCGACCGCCACGTCGATCTCGCGGTTGCCCAGCCAGCTGGCGATGTTGAGGTTGGACGAGCCCACGCGCGCCCATTGCCCATCGGCCACCGCCGTCTTGGCGTGCAGCATCGAGCCGTTCCACTCGAACACGCGGATGCCCGCCTTGAGCAGCGGCCGGTAGCCCGAGCGTGACATGCCGGCGACCAGCGGGATGTCGCTGGTGCCCGGCACCAGCAGGCGCACGTCCACGCCGTCGCGCGCGGCCGACGCCAAAGCCTGCACGTAGGGCGCCATGCCGACGAAGTAGGCGTCGGTGATCCACAGCGTGTGGCGCGCCATCGCGGCAACCTGCTGGTCGAGCCGGTACATGCCGGCGGTGGCCGGCTGGGTGGCGATCACGCGCAAGGCGATGTCGCCGGCCGTCCTGTCCTCCGGTAGCGGCAGCGGCAGCGGCTTGCCCAGGCTGGCCCAGCTCTGCGCGAAGGCCTGTTCCAGCTCGCCCACCGCCGGACCGTGCAGCGCCACGCCGGTATCGCGCCAGGGCGGCACGCCGCGCGCCGCGTTGCCCAGCCAGCGCGCGCTGATGCATACGCCGGAGAGGAATCCCAGCGAGCCGTCGACCACCAGCAGCTTGCGGTGGTCGCGGGTGATCCAGCCGAACGGCTTGCCCAGCTGCGGCGGGTTGAACACGCGCACCTCGCCGCCGGCGCGGCGCAGCGGTTGCCAGAAGGCGTAGCCGGACTGGCCCAGGCAGCCGAGCCAGTCGCACACCACCGCCACCGTGACGCCGGCCCGCGCGCGCTCGACCAGCGCGTCGCGGAAGGCGCGGCCGACCACGTCGTCGCTGATCAGGTAATTCTCCAGCAGCACCCGCTGGCGGGCGCCGCGAATGGCCTCCAGCCAGGCGTCGAAATGCGCCTGGGCGTCGATCAGCAGTTCGACTGCATTGCCGCCGATCAGCGGCGCGCCGGCGGCGCGGCTCAAGGCCTGTTCGGCCAGGAAGCGGCTGGGCGCGGAAGGAATCAGCGGAGTCGTCGCCATGGCCCTGAGTGTAGGACATGGTCCGTGTGCGAAGGTCGCGACTTTGATGCGCGCCGCGCCCGGCTTCTGCCATGATCCGCGCATGCCGCCCGCGCGCCTTACGGACACCGCCGCCTGCGCACAGCTCATCGCCGACCGGCTGGGCCCGCACCTGTGCGTCGCCGCGCCGCTGGGCCTTGGCAAGCCGCATGGCCTGCTCAACGCGCTCTACCGGCTGACCGTGGCCGACCCGGCCCGCGCGCTGACCCTCTACACCGCGCTTTCGCTGATGCGGCCACGGCCCGCGCCCGGGTTGGAGCAACGCTTCCTCGCTCCGTTCCTGGAGCGGCACTTCGGCGCCGATTTCGAGGATCCGGCATACGCGCTGGCCGAGCAGCGCCACGCGCTGCCGGCCAACGTGGCGGTGCACGAGTTCTACCTGCTGTCCGGCGCGCTGCTGCACGCGCCGCGGGCGCAGCGCGACTACATCAGCCAGAACTACACGCACGTGGCGCGCGACCTGGCCGCGCAGGACGTGAACCTGCTGGTGCAACTGGTGGCCCGGCGCGAGACGCCCGAAGGCGTGCGCTACAGCCTCTCGTGCAACCCGGACCTGACGCTCGACTTCCTGGCGCAATGCGAACGCGCCGGCAAGCCGCGGCCGATGTGTGTGGCGGTGGTGCATCCGGACCTGCCGTACATGAGCGGCCACGCGGAGGTGGCGGAGAGATTCTTCGACATGGAGCTGGCGCCGCCGCAGTCGCCGCGCCTGTTCACCTTGCCGCGCACGCCGGTGGGCCTGGCCGAGTACGCCATCGGCCTCCACGCGAGTTCGCTGGTCAGGGATGGCGGCTGTCTGCAGATCGGCATCGGCGCGCTGTCCGATGCGCTGGTGAAATGCCTGCTGCTGCGCCAGCAGGACAACACCGCCTGGCGCGACGGCCTGCGCGCGCTCGACGGCGAGAGCCCGACGTTCGAGCTGGCCCGCCGCATCGGCGGGCTGGAGCCCTTCGAGGCGGGCGTGTACGGCGCCAGCGAAATGGTCATGGACGGCTTCATGCATCTGGCCCGAGCCGGAATTCTCAAGCGCCGCAGCTGGGACAACCTGGCGCTGGAGAAGGCCGCCGCGGCCGGACGCCTGAACCCCGCCACGCCCGGCGGGCATTACCTGCGCGGCGCGTTCTTCCTGGGCAGCCGCGAGCTGTACGCATGGCTCGGCGCCACCGAGGCGACCGACCCGGACGCGATCGACATGTGCCCGGTCTCCAACGTCAACCAGCTCTACGGCGACCACCAGAGCCTGGCGGCGCTGCAGCGCCGCGGCGCGCGCTTCTTCAACACCTGCATGATGGCCACGCTGCTCGGCGCCGCCGTGTCGGACGCGCTGGAGGACGGCCAGGTGGTCAGCGGGGTGGGCGGGCAGTACAACTTCGTGGCGATGGCGCACGAGCTGGACGATGGCCGTTCGATCCTGTTGCTGCGCGCGACCCGCAAGGAGGGCGGCGAGGTGCGCACCAACATCCGCTGGGACTATGGCCACACCACCATCCCGCGCCACCTGCGCGACGTCGTGGTGACCGAGTACGGTGCTGCCGACCTGCGCGGCAAGAGCGACAGCGAGTGCATCGAGGCGATGCTGTCGATCTGCGACGCTCGCTTCCTCGACGCACTGGCGGCCGAGGCCAAGGCGAACGGCAAGCTCGCGCCCGGGTTCAGCATCCCCGACGCCTGGCGCCGGCATCGGCCCGAATGCCTGGCCGAGGCGCTGGCACCGCTGCGTCGTGCCGGCATGCTGCCAACGTTCCCGTTCGGCAGCGATTTCGACCAGGTGGAGCAGCAACTGCTGCCCGCGCTCAGCTGGCTGAAGGAGCAGGGCGCGACGTGGCGCGGGCGCCTCATGCTGGCGAAGGCGTTGGCGCGGCCCGGCGAAGTAGTGGCGGGCGAGGCGGTGGCGCTGGAACGCATGCAGCTGGCCCGTCCCCGGGGCTTCGGCGAGCGCCTGCAACAGCGCCTCGTCCTCGCCGCCCTGCGCCGCTGCGCTTAGTCGCAACACGCCGCGAGCGGAGGGCGGCCGAACCTGGCTACAAAGGCGGCTTGACCACCATCAGATAGAACACCGCCACAAAGGCGAAGAACGCCGGCACGCCCAGCGCGACCCAGAACAGGAATGCGCGCCAGTACGCCGGCGGCAGCGGCTGTCCGCGCGCTGCCGCATCGGTCGCCAGATCGCGCATGCGCACCTGCAGCACCACCACCGGCAGCCAGCAAGCCACCGCCAGCGCATACAGCAGCACCGACCAGCCCACCCAGCCGCTGCGCCAGGGAATCTTCGCCCAGTGCGTCATCCAGAAGCCGCTCAGCGGCTGGAACACTACCGTGGTCGCGGTGAACAGCCAGTCGGCGATCACCACGTAGCGCCCCACCACCGCCACCACGCGCACGTCGCGGTGCAGGCTCACCATCAGCAGGTAGAACGCGGTGCCGATGCCGGTGCCGGACAGCAGCGCGGAGGACAGCACATGCAGCCATTGACCGATTGATGCACCCGCTTTAAACGACATGACACCGCGGCGAGCCACACGCAGCCAGCAAACCCTCTCTCGCCTCAGCTCCCGAGCGCCCGCGGTATAGCGGCGGCAGCTCCTCTAATAGCAAGAGAGTCTCTCGACAAGGCGCAGGGGCACCTAGCTTTTTACTCACCCCGGGCTGAGTCAGGCCGTTTCTTTTGGTTACTTTTCTTTGGGCCCCGCAAAGAAAAGTGACCCGAGCGCCGGTGGCGATCGGAAGCCCGCCGCAGGCGAGCCCAGTCGCGGGAAAGCCCCGCAAGAGCCGCCACCCGGCCCTCTCCCCGGAGGAGAGAGGAAGCCAGGGCGCGTCCTCCGCGAGTGGTATTCTTGTGCATTGCCGCAGCCAGCGCCGCGTACTCCCGATGTCGACCATGAGCGAACCCGTTTCCCAGCAACCGCGCCCGGCCGGTCCGGCGACGCGCCGGCCAAGCGTGGGCGTGCGCGTAGGCAAAGTGATGGTGGGCGGCGGCGCACCGATCGTGGTCCAGTCGATGACCAACACCGACACCGAAGACCCGGCAAGCACCGCCAAACAGATCGCCGAACTGGCCCGCGCCGGCTCGGAAGTCGTGCGCATCACGGTGAACACCCCAGCCGCGGCGGCGGCGGTGCCGCGCATCGCTGAACGGCTGGCGATGATGGGCGTGGAGGTGCCGATCGTGGGCGACTTCCACTACAACGGCCATCAGCTGCTGGAAGCCGAGCCGGCCTGCGCCGAGGTGCTCGCCAAGTACCGCATCAACCCCGGCAACGTCGGCTTCGGCAAGAAGAAGGACAGCCAGTTCGCCGCGATCATCGAGAAGGCCATCCAGTACGGCAAGCCGGTGCGCATCGGCGCCAACTGGGGCTCGCTCGACCAGGGCCTGGTCGCCACCCTGATGGATGAGAATGGCCGGCGCGCCGAGCCATGGGACGCGGGCGTGGTCGCGCGCGAGGCATTGATCCGCTCGGCGCTCGATTCGGCCGCGCGCGCTGAGCAACTCGGCCTGCCGCGTGACCGCATCATCCTGTCCTGCAAGGTGTCCGGCGTGCAGGAGCTGATCGCGGTCTACCGCGACCTGGCCGCCCGCTGCGACTACGCGCTGCACCTGGGCCTGACCGAGGCCGGCATGGGTTCGAAGGGGATCACTGCCTCGGCCGCCGCGCTGGCGGTGCTGCTGCAGGAGGGCATCGGCGACACCATCCGCATCTCGCTCACCCCCGAGCCGGGCGCCTCGCGCACGCAGGAAGTGATCGTCGCGCAGGAACTGCTGCAGACCATGGGCCTGCGCGCGTTCACCCCGCTGGTCACCGCCTGTCCGGGCTGCGGCCGCACCACCAGCGAGTTCTTCCAGGAGTTGGCCAAGACGGTGCAGACCCACGTGCGCGCGAAGATGCCCGAATGGCGCGTGATGTACGACGGCGTGGAGAACCTCACCCTCGCGGTGATGGGCTGCGTGGTCAACGGGCCGGGCGAATCCAAGCACGCCAACATCGGCATCTCCCTGCCGGGCAACGGCGAGGCGCCCTCGGCGCCGGTGTTCATCGACGGCGAAAAGGCCATGACCCTGCGTGGGGAGCGCATCGCCGAGGAGTTCGTCGGCATCCTGGACGACTACGTGGCGCGCAAGTACGCCACGCGCACGGGCTGAGTTCTCGCGGAACTGTCCGGATCGCCGAAACTGTGAGCCAGGTCACGCGTTTCACACGCGCGTGTACAGCCTTCAGACATTCTGTCGACAGGTGTCGCCTGCGCGCGAAAGAATGCCGTCCGCGCCGTTCCGGTGCCTGGGAGTCCTGGCGTGTCCATCAGTCCGCAGTTCAGGATTGCGTCTCTCTACGTTGCGCTGGCTTCCCTTTGGATCTGGCTGTCGGATCGCGCGCTCGCGGTGCTGGTCCATGATCCGCTGCGGCTGACCTGGGCGCAGAGCATCAAGGGCTGGGTCTTCGTGGCCCTGACCGGGGTGGTGCTGTACTGGCTGATCGGCCGGGACCTCAAGCGTCTGGCCGCAACCAACCGGCAGCTCGTCCACGGCCACGAGCAGGCGCTGCGTGTGCTGGTCTCGGCGATGGACATCCGGCACAAGGAAACCCGCGACCATTCCGACCGCGTCATGCGCATGGCGATGGGACTGGCGCGCCTGACCGGCATGCAGGACGACGCGCTGCTGGCGCTCAAGTTCGGTGCACTGTTGCACGACATCGGCAAGCTCGCCATTCCCGACGCCATCCTGATCAAGCCGGGCAAGCTCGACGAGGCCGAGATGGAGCACATGCGCCGGCATCCGGAGATCGGCCGGGAGCTGATGGAACAGGTCGACTTCCTGCGCAATGCGACCGACATCCCCTACGCGCACCATGAGCGCTGGGACGGCACGGGCTACCCGCGCGGCTTGCGCGGCGAGGAGATACCGCTGGCCGCGCGCATCTTCAGCATTGTCGACGTGTGGGATGCGCTGAGCTTCCCGCGCGTGTACAAACCGGCCTGGCCGGAGGACGAGGTGCTCGCCTACCTGCGCAACGCCGCCGGCAGCCAGCTCGATCCGCAACTGGTGCAGCTGTTCCTCGACAACTACCGACAGATCAAGGCGCTGGGCATGGTCGACGCGACCGTGCCGATGCAGACCGCGCACGCCTGATGCACGCCGCGCCTAGAGGCAATCGGCCGCCGCCCGTGGCGAGGCCTTGCGCCAGTGCACGGCATCGAACGGCTGCGCTGCCAGGCGCCGCAGCTGGGCCAGGAACGCCTCGCGCGGAATCTCGCGCGCGCCCAGGCCAAGCAGGTGCGGATTGCTCACCTGTGCATCGAGCAGCGGAAAACCCCAATCGCGCAGCAAGCCGGCCAGCGCGACCAGCGCCAGCTTCGAGCCGCCGCTGCGCGCGCTGAACATCGATTCGCCGCAGAACAACCGTCCCACGCTCACGCCGTAGAGTCCGCCGACCAGCTCGTCGCCTTCCCACACCTCCACGCTGTGCGCGTGGCCCTGCGTGTGCAGCGAGGCGTAGGCTTCGATGATGCCCGGCCCGATCCAGGTTCCATGCTGGCCCGGGCGTGGCGCGGCGCAGGCGCGCATCACGCGCACGAATGCCTCGTCGACGGTGACCCGCCAGTCCTTGCCGGCGAGCGTTCGGCGCAGGCTGCGATTGGCCTTGAGCGTGGCCGTGTCGAACACGCAGCGCGGGTCGGGCGACCACCACAGGATCGGCTCGCCCGGGTTGAACCAGGGAAAGATGCCGCGCTCGTACGCGGCCAGCAGCCGTCGCGGCGACAGGTCGCCGCCGAAGGCGAGCAGGCCGTTCGGCTCGGCCAGCGCATGGCGCGGGTCGGGGAAGCGCTCGGGCGAGGCCGGATCGAGCAGAGGCAGGCGGATCACCCGCAGCCCCCGGCGTAGGGTGCGTGTTCGGCCAGTTCGGCGACGTAGGCGTCCATGGCGTGCGCCTCGTGGACCAGCGCATCCCGCACGGCCTGGCGGAACTGCGGATGGGCCAGGTAGTGCCGCGAATGCGTGCGCACCGGAACGAAGCCGCGCGCGAGCTTGTGCTCGCCCTGCGCGCCGGGCTCCAAACGCAGCAGGCCGTGCGTGATCGCGTGTTCGATACCGAGGTAGTAGCACAGCTCGAAGTGCAGCCCGGGCACGTCGATGCGGGCGCCCCAGTAGCGGCCGTACAGGGTGGTGTTGCCCTGCAGGAACAGCGCCATGGCCTCGATGCGCACGCCGTCCATCGCGCAGGCGACCCGGACCCCGTCGCCCAGGTCGCCCAGCGCCCTGAAGAAGTCGGGCGTCAGCGCCGCGTGGTTGCCCTTGGCATCGAACGTGGATCCATACAATGCGTGGATCTGGCGCCAGTCAGCGTCGTCCAGGCTGGCGCCGCCGCGCATGCGGATGTCCAGGCCGGAGGCCTGGACGTGCGCGCGCTCCTGGCGGATGTTCTTGCGCTTCTTTGCCTTGAGCGTGGCGAGGAAGTCGTCGAAATCGCGATAACCGCGGTTGTGCCAGTGGAACTGCACGTCCGAGCGCGCCAGCCAGTGTCCGCCGAAGGCATCGAGTTCCTCGCCCTCGAGGAAATTGGCGTGCGCCGAAGACAATCCCAGGCGTTCGGTCTCCGCGCGCATGGCCTCCACCAGCGCCTGCCGCAACTGCGCTGCGTGCGCGCCGTGGCCGGCGAGCAGCCGCGGTCCGGGTACCGGCGAGTAGGGCACGGCGTTGAGCAGCTTGGGATAGTAGGTTCCGCCGGCGCGCTCCCACGCGCTGGCCCAGCTCCAGTCGAACACGAACTCGCCGTGCGAGTTGCCCTTGAGGTAGAGCGGCGCGGCGGCCACCAGGCGATCGCCCTCATACAGGCCAAGGTGGTGCGCCTGCCAACCCCACTCGGGGCGGATGCAACCGGTTCGCTCCAGCGCATGCAGGAAGGCATGGGAAACGAACGGGTTGGCGCCGCCCCCCAACGCATCCCAGGTCGCCGCGGGCAACTCGGCGATGGCGGGGTGGAAGCGGACGGTGGGCATCGACGGTGCAGGCGGGCTTGGCGAGAGACGCAAGCGGCAAGACTAGCGAACTTGGCTCTTCCGACCCAAGCGCGCGGTGGCGGGAAAGATCATTTGACGCCGCCATGTTGCACCGCGCCATAATGCCTGCTCCTCAACTTTGGACGCGCACCCGTGGGCAGGGTCTGGAACTTCAGTGCGGGACCGGCAGCGTTGCCGCAGCCGGTGCTCGAGCAGGCGCAGCGCGAGCTGCTGGACTGGAACGGCAGCGGCGTCTCGGTGATGGAGCAGTCGCACCGCGGCAAGCGCTTCATCGCCATGGCCGAGCAGGCCGAGGCGGACCTGCGCGAACTGCTCGAGGTGCCCGACGACTATGCCGTGCTGTTCCTGCAGGGCGGCGCCACCCAGCATTTCGCGCAGATCCCGATGAACCTGGCCGGCCCGGACGACTCGGCCGACTACATCCTGAGCGGCCACTGGAGCGAGAAGGCCGCCAGCGAGGCGATGCCATACGTGCGCGTGAACGTGGCCGCCAGCAGCAAGGCCGACGGCTACCTGCACCTGCCGCCGCGCCGGGGATGGGCGCTCGATCCGCGCGCCACCTACGTGCACTACACGCCCAACGAGACCATCCACGGGGTCGAGTTCCATGACGTGCCCGACGTCGGCGAGGTGCCGCTGGTGGCGGACATGTCGTCGAACATCCTGTCCGGGCCGCTGGACGTACGCCGCTTCGGGCTGATCTACGCCGGCGCGCAGAAGAACATCGGCCCGTCCGGCCTGGTGCTGATGATCGTGCGCCGCGACCTGCTGGCGCGCCCGGGGCGGCCGATGGCGCGGATCTTCCGCTATGCCGAGCACGCCGCGGCCGGTTCGATGCTCAACACGCCCAACACCTTCGGCTGGTACCTGGCCGGGCTCACCTTCCAGTGGCTGAAGGGGCAGGGTGGCCTGGCCGCCGTCGGCAAGCGCAACCGCGCCAAGGCGGCGCTGCTCTACGGCGCGATCGACGGCTCGGACGGTTTCTACCGCAACCCGGTCGAGCCGGCCTCGCGCTCGCGCATGAACGTGCCTTTCACCCTGCGAGACGGCACCCTGGATGCGGCGTTCCTGGCCGAGTCGGAGGCCGCCGGCCTGCTCGCGCTGAAGGGCCACAAGGCGCTCGGCGGCATGCGTGCCTCGCTGTACAACGCCGTGCCGCCGGAGGCGGTCGAGGCGTTGGTGGCCTTCATGCACGATTTCGCGCGTCGCCACGGCTGAGCGTACCTGCTACCGTTTGGACTTCTATACCGCTGGACACCTGAATGACCGATCCCAAGGAATCGCTGGGCAAGGTGCGCGAGCGCATCGACAGCATCGACCGCCAGATCCAGGAGCTGATCTCCGAGCGCGCCAACTGGGCGCAGGAGGTCGCGCGGGTCAAGGGTGAGGGCCTGTCGGCGATCGACTATTACCGGCCTGAGCGCGAGGCGCACGTGCTGCGCATGGTGGTCGACCGCAACAAGGGACCGCTGTCCGACGGCGAGATGGTGCGGCTGTTCCGCGAGATCATGTCCTCCTGCCTGGCGCAGGAAGACCCGCTCAAGGTTGGCTTCCTCGGCCCCGAGGGCACCTTCAGCGAGCAGGCGGTGCGCAAGCACTTCGGCCACGCCGCCTACGGCTTGCCGCTGGGCAGCATCGAGGAGGTCTTCCAGGAGGTCGCCGCCGGGCACGCCGACTTCGGCGTGGTGCCGGTGGAGAACTCGGGGCAGGGCATGATTCAGGTGACGCTGGACATGTTCCTCACCTCCGAAGCGCGTGTCTGCGGCGAGGTCGAGCTGCGCGTGCACCAGTGCCTGCTGTCCAGGGCTGCCGCGCTCGGCGAGATCCGGCGCGTGTTCGCGCATGCGCAGTCGCTGCAGCAGTGCAAGACCTGGCTGCGCATCAACCTGCCGGACGTCGAGTGCGTGGCGGTGAGCAGCAATGCCGAAGCGGCACGGCTGGCGCGGCATGCGGACGACGCGGCCGCCATCGCCGGCAGGACCGCCGGCAAGGTCTACGGTCTCAAGCCGCTGGCCGAGGGCATCGAGGACCGCGCCGACAACACCACGCGCTTCCTGGTGATCGGCCGCTCATTGTTCCCGCCCTCGGGCAACGACCGTACCTCGCTGCTGATCACCGTCAACGACAAGCCAGGCGCGCTGTACGACGTGCTGAGCCCGTTCGCCAAGCACGGCGTCAGCATGAACCGGATCGAGTCGCGTCCGGCGCATACCGGCAAGTGGCAGTACGCGTTCTTCATCGACGTCTCCGGCCACATCGACGACGCGCCGCTGCAGGCCGCGCTCGGCGACATGGGCCCGGTTGCCACGCAGGTGCGGGTGCTCGGCTCCTACCCGGTGGCCTTGCCGTGAGTGCCGGCAACGACACCGCCGGGCGGCTGGACTGGGTCAGCCGTCCGGCCCGACCGCTGCGCGGCACGCTGACCGTGCCCGGCGACAAGTCGGTCTCGCACCGCGCGTTGATGCTGGCGGCGCTGGCCGAGGGTGATTCGCGCATCAGCGGCTTCCTGGAGGGCGAGGACACCCGCGCCACCGCTGCGGTGTTTGCGCAACTGGGCGTGTCGATCGAGACGCCAGCGCCGGGCGAGCGCATGGTGCATGGCGTGGGCCTGCATGGCCTGCGCCGCGCCGACCGACCGCTGGATTGCGGCAACGCCGGCACCGGCATGCGCCTGTTGGCCGGCCTGCTGGCAGGACAGGCATTCGACTCGACGCTGGTGGGCGACGCGTCGCTCTCGCGCCGGCCGATGCGCCGTGTCACCGAACCACTGGCCCGGATGGGCGCGCGCATCGACACGCACGAGGGAACGCCGCCGCTGCAGATCCACGGCGGCCAGCACCTGCGCGGTATCCGCTACGAATTGCCGGTCGCCAGTGCGCAGGTGAAGTCCGCACTGTTGCTGGCCGGCCTCTACGCCGAGGGTGACACCGAGATCCTCGAACCCCATCCGACGCGCGACTACACCGAGCGCATGCTGGTTGCGTTCGGCTGGCCGGTCGAGTTCGCTCCCGGCCGTGCCCGCCTGAGTGGCGGTCACGCGCTGCGTGCCACCGACGTGCGCGTGCCGGCGGATTTTTCCTCCGCGGCGTTCTTCCTGGTCGCCGGCAGCCTGGTGCCCGGTTCGGACCTGCTGCTGCGCGCGGTTGGCCTCAACCCCCGCCGCACCGGCCTGCTGCAGGCGCTGCGCCTGATGGGCGCCGACATCGAGGTGCACGACGAGCGCCAAAGCGGCGGCGAGCCGGTGGCCGATCTGCGCGTGCGCCACGCGCCGCTGCACGGCATCGAACTGCCGGAAGCGCTGGTGCCGGACATGATCGACGAATTCCCGGCGCTGTTCGTGGCGGCCTCGGCTGCGCGGGGTACGACCGTGGTCCGCGGCGCGGCCGAGCTGCGTGTGAAGGAGTCCGACCGCATCGCGAGCATGGCCGCCGGCCTGCGCGCGCTGGGTGTGCAGCTGGAAGAGACGCCCGACGGCGCCGCCATCACCGGCGGCGCGTTCGGTGCGGGCACCGTCGAAAGCCACGGCGACCATCGTGTGGCGATGAGCTTCGCCGTGGCCGGCCTGCTGGCCAAGGGTGGCGTGCGCATCGAGGATTGCCTGAACGTCGCGACGTCTTTCCCCGGCTTCATGGAATTGGCCAACGGCTGCGGCTTCGCGCTCTCGGAGGCGTAGCTCTTCCTCCTCCTCTCCTGCGAGAGGGTTGAGGGGGTCGGGCGGAGCGCAGCGCCCGCTCCCGGGCACCCTCTCCCGGCGTGAGAGGGAAGCAAGCGAACGCTCCTGGCTTGCCGCCTTCGTTCCCCTCCACCAGGGAGAGGGGCTGGGGGAGAGGGTTCGGGCGGAGCGTAACGTCTCGCTTCGCCCGAACCTTCACCCGCCTGCCGGGGCACCCTCTCCCCTGGCGCGAGAGGGAATCAAACGAACGCTCACGGCCAGGCCGATGCTAGGCTCGCCGCTTTCCAGCCACCCGACATGCCATGCCCGCCGTCCCGTCGTTCATCGTCGCCATCCCCGCCCGCTACGGATCCACCCGCCTGCCGGCCAAGCCGCTGCGCGACCTCGGCGGCGTGCCGATGGTCGTGCGCGTGGCGCAGCGCGCCCTGCAGGCCGGCGCCGGCCAGGTGGTGGTGGCGGTGGACGACACCCGCGTCGCCGAGGCGCTGGCCGGGCAGGGCGTGGACATCTGCATGACCCGCCCCGACCACGCCTCCGGCAGCGACCGCCTGGCCGAAGTGGCCGCCCACTACGGCTGGGCGGACGATGCCGTCGTGGTGAACCTGCAAGGCGACGAACCTTTCGCGCCCGCCGCCGGTATCCGCGAAGTCGCTCGCGCGCTGGCCGAGGACGACGCCCCGATGGCCACGCTCGCCACGCCGGTTACCGATGCGCACGAGCTGTTCGACCCGAACGTGGTCAAGCTGGTGCGCGGCGCGAACGGACGCGCGCTGTACTTCAGCCGCGCGCCGCTGCCCTGGGCCCGCGACGCCTTCGCCATCGGCCGCGACGCCTTGCCCGAAAGCGTGCCGTTCCTGCGTCATATCGGCATCTATGCCTATCGCGCGGGCTTCCTCGCCCGCTACACCGGCCTGTCGCGCACGCCGCTGGAACGGGCCGAGTCGCTCGAACAACTGCGCGTGCTCGAGCACGGCTACCCCATCGCCGTGCGCCTGACGCCCGAACCGTTCCCGCCCGGCATCGACACCGAGGCCGACGTGGAGCGGGCAGAGCGCTGGCTCGCCACCCAGCGATAACGCATGTTTCAGCCGCCGGCTTTTTCCAGGGAAGCGCCGGTCGGCTGAAGTCCGCCTTGCGCCCACCTGTTCGGCCAACGGTCACGGCGCCCCTTGCGGGAACGGCTAGAATCACCGCATGCCCTCGCCCCAGACGCCGCCGTTCGACGGCAAGGCCTTCGTCCAGACCCTGACCACCTCGCCCGGCGTCTACCGCTACTTCGACGCCGACGGCGAGCTCCTGTACGTGGGCAAGGCCGGCAGCCTGAAGAAGCGCGTCGGCAGCTACTTCCTCAAGCCGCGCATGGAACCGCGCATCAACGCGATGGTCTCGCAGATCGCGCGCTGCGAGATCACCGTCACGCGCACCGAAGGCGAGGCGCTGCTGCTCGAATCGCAGCTGATCAAGTCGCTCAAGCCGCGTTACAACATCCTGCTGCGCGACGACAAGAGCTATCCGTACATCTATCTCTCCGGCGGCGAGGACTACCCGCGCCTGGCCTTCCACCGCGGCGCGAAGAACCTCAAGGGTCGCTTCTTCGGGCCATACCCGAGCGCCTTCGCGGTGCGCGAAAGCCTCAACCTGATGCAGAAGCTGTTCAAGGTGCGCCAGTGCGAGGACAGCTACTTCCGCAACCGCTCGCGGCCGTGCCTGCAGCACCAGATCGGGCGCTGCACCGCGCCCTGCGTGGGGCTGGTCTCGGTCGAGGATTACGGCGCCGACGTGCGCCACGCCCAGATGTTCCTGGAAGGCCGCAGCAGCGCGGTGATCGACGAGCTGGCCGCCGCCATGGAAAAGGCTGCCGGCGAACTCCACTTCGAACGCGCCGCCGCGCTGCGCGACCAGGTGGCCGCGCTGCGCAAGCTGCAGGCGCAGCATCACGTGCAGGGCGCCAGCGCCGACATGGACGTGATCGCCTGCCGCATCGAGGGCGGCATGGCCTGCGTCAGCGTGTTGTTCTTCCGCAACGGCATCAGCCTGGGCACGCGCGATTTCTTCCCGCGCCTGGCGCTGGACACCGAGCCGGCCGACGTGCTCGGCCAGTTCGTCGCGCAGTACTACCTGGAGCGACCGGTACCGCGCGAGCTGATTTTGGGCGAGCCCATTCCCGACCAGGCGTTGCTGGCGCAGGTGCTGTGCGAGCAGGCGGGCCACGCGGTGGAGATCAAGTCCAGCGTGCGCGGCGAACGTGCGCGCTTCCTGCAGATGGCCGAGCGCAACGCGCAGGCCTCGCTGACCTCGCGCCTGGCCAGCCGGCAGACCCTCGGCGCGCGCTTCGACGACCTGCAGAAGCTGCTCGAACTGCCCGAGCCACCGCGTCGCATCGAGTGCTTCGACATCAGCCACACCATGGGCGAGGCCACGGTCGCCTCCTGCGTGGTGTTCGGGCCGGAAGGCCCGGAGAAATCCCACTACCGCCGCTTCAACATCGCCGGCATCACCCCGGGCGACGACTACGCGGCCATGCACCAGGCGCTCACCCGGCGCTTCCGCAAGGTGGCGGCGGGCGAGGGCGCCAAGCCCGACGTGCTGCTGATCGACGGCGGCGGCGGGCAGGTGGCGCAGGCGCTGGACGTGCTGGCCGAACTGGGCGTGGGCGGCATCGACGTGGTGGGCGTGGCCAAGGGCCCCGGCCGCCGCGCTGGCGAGGAAACCCTGGTGCTGGCCAATTCCGGCCGCGAGATCCATCCGGGCCCGGCCTCGCCGGCGCTGCACCTGGTCGCGGCCGTGCGCGACGAGGCCCACCGTTTTGCGATCAGCGGCCACCGCAAGCGACGCGAGAAGGCGCGCGAGCGCAGCGTGCTGGAGGACGTGCCCGGTATCGGTGCACGCCGCCGGGCGGCATTGCTCAAGGCCTTCGGCGGCCTGGCCGGCGTGGAAGCGGCGGGCGTGGAGGAGCTGGCCTCGATCAAGGGCATCGACCGCGGCCTGGCCGAGCGCATTTACGCCACCTTGCACGGGTAGCCTGCAACCTCATGCGACACTGACGATTGCCAACCGACGGAAAGACGATGCGCATCAACCTGCCCACCTGGCTGACCCTGTTCCGCGTGGCGCTGCTGCCGGTGATGGTGGTGGTGTTCTACTGGAATTTCCGCGGGCACAACATCACCGCCGCGATCGTATTCATCCTTGCTGCCATCACCGACTGGCTGGACGGCTACCTGGCCCGGCGCCTGAACCTGACCTCCGCCTTCGGCGCCTTCCTCGACCCGGTGGCCGACAAGCTGATGGTCGCGGTGACGCTCTTCCTGCTGGTCGAGGCGCATCGAGGCGGCTGGCCGGGCATCCTGATGGCGATCACCGCGGCGGTCATCGTCGGCCGCGAGATCAGCATCTCCGCGCTGCGCGAATGGATGGCCGAGATCGGCATGCGCGCGACGGTCAAGGTCGCCTTCATCGGCAAGCTCAAGACCGTCATGCAGATGATCGCGCTGGTGGTGCTGATCGTGCAGCACGAGAAGGAAGCCGAGGCGTTGCGCCTGTATCACATCGGCGAAGGGTTGCTGGTGATCGCCGGCGCGCTGACCATCTGGTCGGGCATGCACTACCTGCGCGCGGCGTGGCCGACGCTGCGCGGCGACCCGCCCAAGCAGCCTGGCACCAGCAAGCGTGCCGAGGCTTGACGGGTTCGTTTTCGCCGCTAAAATGCGCGGCTCCGATGCGGGAATAGCTCAGTTGGTAGAGCACGACCTTGCCAAGGTCGGGGTCGCGAGTTCGAGTCTCGTTTCCCGCTCCAGATTCTCTTCGAAGCCCCGGCCCTGCCGGGGCTTCGTCGTTTCGGACGGCGCGTCGGAAGCCGCCGGATCCGTCGGCAAGGCCTTCACATCCGGCCGCGTTCTGCTATCCTTTCCGACTCTGACGCGGGAATAGCTCAGTTGGTAGAGCACGACCTTGCCAAGGTCGGGGTCGCGAGTTCGAGTCTCGTTTCCCGCTCCAGTTTCCAGAACCTCGGACCACCGGGGTTTTGTTTTTTAAGCGGACCGCGATCACGCGCTCCGCGCGCGATGGCCAGGTGGCAGAGTGGTCATGCAGCGGCCTGCAAAGCCGTGTACGCCGGTTCGATTCCGACCCTGGCCTCCATTGCGCGAATACCCGAAGGCCCGCCATCCGGCGGGCCTTCTTCGTTCATCGCAACCAAGCGACATCGGCGGGCGAAGGGTAGGTCGCTCCAACGCCTGCTGCTAGGATGCCGGTGCCTCACCCACCGTCCGCCCGGATGGCGAAACTGGTAGACGCAAGGGACTTAAAATCCCTCAGCCGCAAGGCTATGCGGGTTCGATCCCCGCTCCGGGCACCAACGCCAATCGTTCAGGTCGATGCCGCGCACACGCCCGGCGCATCACGGTTGGTACCAGGCGCCCTTGTCCGCGACACCGTTCTCGACCACGTTTGTCGCGGTGCCGGTGGCCAGGTTGACGATCTGCAGCTTATGCAGGTCGGCAAGCTTGATGACCAGCAGCTTCGAGCTGTCCTTGGACCAATCCGCGATCGCGTAGAGAGCGTCAGGGTCGGGCACCGTGATGGCCGGATGTATGTTGTTGCCGTTGGCGCCCATGATGAAGATGGCGCCGTACGCGAGGCCGGCGGTCGGGTCGGATCCCCGGACGGATTGCACGAATGCAATCCGGGTTCCGTCCTTGGAGTACAGCGCCCTTTGCCCTTCGACGGGTATCGTCGTGCGGGTGCCGGTCTGGAAGTCGATCAGCGTGCGCGCCTCGGGATAGAAGCCGTGCCGGCCGTCGGGCGCGATCGTCAGGTGCTGCGCTCCTCCGAACGCCTGCTCGGTGATTTTCTCGGCGGCGCCCGTGGAGATGTTCACCTTCCAGACGCGCGAGTACCAGTCCGATTCCAGTCCCTTGCCCCATGCGGAGGCCTCGATCAGGACGTGGTTGCCGTCGGCGGTCCACTGCGGTGTCGACATGCTCCCGGGCGTTCGCAGGTCGGTCCGCTGTGGCGGGCAGAACAGGATGCGCTGGTTCGCGCCATCGGCCCGTACTGCGCCGAGGCAAGCGTCGCCGTTGCGCATGGTCACGAACGTGATCGCCGCGCCCGGTCCCCACGACGGCTGGGTGTGCAGGCCGGTCCCCGTGGTGATCTGGCGCGCCAGGCCGCCTTGCCGGTCGACGACGAACAACTGGGTTTGCCCGAACGTTGCCTGAGGGGCTTTCTCGTACACCAAGCTGATGCCGCCCGGCGACCAGCTACCGTCGCGGTAGTCGACATGGATGGTCGAGGGTGTCATCGGCACCGCCGTGCCACCCGACGGACTGACGCGATACAAGACCGTGTTGCTGGTGTTGTCGATCGGGCGCATGTTCGTGCGCGTAAACAGGATCGAGGCGCTCGAGGCGTTCTGCGCGAAGGCGGATGGGGCGCTCAAGGCAACGAGCAGAATGGCGCACGCCGCGCCGGCAAGCTTCTGGTTTTTCATGGGTGACGCTCCCTGACGATAGTCCCCCTGGTTCGGGCCGCGCGGTCTGGCTGGCCCCGTAAAGCGGGTCCCTTGCCTGCCAGATCGACCGCGAAATGTTTTCGTCGCGCGCAACTTTGCGCTCGATTTCGTGAGCGCTTTGCATTCGTTCAGGATCAGGTCGCTTGGGTCGTCAGCACGCCTGACGGCAGGAGCGACCGCCGCGCAACTTGCAATGTGTATCCGGCTGGTGCACTTGATTGCATGCCCTGCATCGTCCAGCAGACGAAAGAGTTCGGCGCCTGGCACAAAAGTTTGCGCGATTTCAGGGGCGCGAATCGCCATTGCCGCCAATCTCGGTGATGCGAAATCGGTGGGCGAGGGCGTTTCCGAGATGCGCATCGATGTGGGCGTGGGCTACCGCGCCTATTCACCCTGCGTGGCAACACCCTCGTCTTCCTGCTTTGCGGTGGCGACAAGAAGATCCAGCGGCGCGACATCAAGCATGCTGCCCAGCTTGCAAAGGAGGCCTGACATGACCCTTCAGCTAACGACCTTCGATATGGCCGATCACCTCGACAGCGAGGAGGCCATTGCAGAGTACCTCTCCCGGGTCATGGCCGATGGCGACGACGACGAACTTCTCAGGGCGCTCGGACACGTAGCCAAAGCCCGTGGCATGGCGCAGCTTGCCAAGGATGCGGGCGTTGGGCGAGAGAGCCTTTACAAGGCGCTGAAGCCAGGCGCGTCGCCGGGATATGCCGCCGTGGGCAAAGTAGTGCGCGCGCTCGGGTTCAGGATGACCCTGCAGCCGATTGCCAGGAAGGCGGCTGCTTCGGCCAAGAAGACGCCCAAAAAGCTGGCCAAGCCAAAGACGCCGAAGACCCTGGCTGGGACCGCCGCTAAGCGCGCTTCGGCTGCAGGGCAGTAGGTCGGGAGCGTCTTTGCCAGGCGCGGTAATGTGCACTGCGTTCCGGCCAGCTCCCGCGCGGAATGTGCGCACCATCACAGGCGGAGTGCGACGAGCTGGTTAACCTTTGCACGTCTAGCCCGCCCGCGGCCTAGACGGTAGCTAACAGCTACGCCCCCCTAAGGCGCCCGGTCCCCCGGGCGCCTTTCTCTTTGCCGCGACCACTGCGTTCCCGGCTGTGTTAGCCCGTCCACACGGAGCACCGACCTGATCCTGACGAAGCGCCCGGCACGCTTGCCTGGCGGCGAGTGCAGGTCGATCCGGAGGTGTCATGCAAGTCAATCCCTACCAGAACCCCTACCAGCAGACGCAGCCGAAGCAGCGGGCCAACATCACCGGGCTGGTGCGCGTCGGCGAGAGCGCGTTCACTTACAAGCAGATCGCCGAGCGCCTCCACTGCACGGTGATACAGGCCCAGGGGAAGGTGCGTCGCATCCGCGGCCGCAAGAACAACAACGAGGTGACGTGGGAGCGGCTGGGATTGAAGGAGCCCGGGGGCGACGGACCCGGCTGACAGGCCCGCGCCAAGACATCGCAGCAACACCCTCCCAGCTTGCCCCGCGCCTGAACTTGACCGCGTCCTGCCGCGCGATGCACCCCGCACGCCCAGATGCTGCGGGCAAGCCGCCGCTGGGATCGACTCCTTGCCAGGCCCGGCGCGCCAAGCGGCGCTCACCAGGCAAGCCAACGCGCATGGCGGCCGGGCGCAACGCCGGTCCGGACTTGCGCATGCCCTGCATACCCCGCACCAACCGGCCACGTCGGGGATACCTGCCATCCCAAGTACGACGGTCCGTTGTGCTACCGTTTAGGTTCCAGTTGCCGATCCGCTAGTTGCGCGGGCCCGACAGCCGCGCCGGCCTGGGTCGCTCCGCGACTCCACCGGTAGCGCCGACGCATCCCTTTGCCGCATCCGCCGTTGCCGATGACCAGCCCGCACGACCAGCACGTATCGAATCGCCGCGAGCCCACCGATCGGGCGCCTGGGGCATCGGCTGCGGTGTCGCGGGCGTCGTCCAGCGCAAGGTCGCTGGCCATCCTGCTGGTGGAAGACGACGCCCTCATCCGCATGGATGCCGCCGACATGCTGCGCGACCTCGGCCACGACGTGGTGGAGGCCGAGTACGGCCCGGACGCCATCGCCGTCCTCGAGGGACAGCCGGTCGACGTGCTGGTCACGGACGTCGGCTTGCCGGGCATGTCGGGTACCGACCTGGCCGACCGCGCCCGCCGCATGCAGCCGGGCATCGGCCTGGTCTTCGCCACTGGCGACGCCGAACTGGAAAGCCGGGGAGGGCACCACGGCGCGGTGATCCTGTGCAAGCCCTACGACAGCGCAAGCCTTGCCGAGAGCCTGCGCCGCGCGCGGGGCTGAGGGCCGCCCCGCGGCCTTGCCGCCAGTCTCGGAAGACGTCCATTGCGGCCTGCCGCGCCGTCCGCTAGCGCGCGCCACCTGCCGCGATCGTCCGGTCGCCCTTGCGCGTGCCGTCCACCACCTGCCAGCCCGGCGCAAGCTTCATCGTCCAGCCCTTGCCGTGCAGCTCGCCGCCCCTGGCGTCGCCGTCGGGCGCGGCCACCGTCAGCAGCGTCCAGTCGCCGGCCATCAGCGCGCCGCCTTTCACCTCGATCGAGCCCCAGTCGTCGATCACCTGCATGGTCGGGTAGACCGTGCCCGCGTCGCCCAGCGGCATCAGGTTGCTCGGGTTGAACTGCACCTTCATGTGCTTCAGCGGCAGGTGCAGCACCGGACCGGTGACCAGTTGCGCCTTGTACGCGGCGGCCTGCCGGGCGCGGGCATCGGCGCGGGCGCGCTCGCTGGCGAGCAGCGCGGGGCCGCCGTAGCGTGCCGCGCGGGCGTCGATGTCCGGCTTCGCATGCATGTCCACGTGCAGCGCCGCCGCGAGCATGCCGGCGGGCGAGCCGCCCTGCACGATCGCCTTGCGCCAGCCCGGCCGGTAGCGATCCAGCAGGATGCCGTAGGCCGGTCCGCTCGGGTACGCGAACGAGCGCGCGAACGTGGCGTCGTTCTTCGGGTGCCAGGTGAGGTCGTAGTGCGCCATCGCCAGCTGTTCGGCCAGGGTGCGGTTGCCGACCATCACGCCGGTGTACTCGGCCAGCCCCTCATTGCGTTCCAGCGCCGTCTCGGCCGCCTCGGCCTGCGCAAAGTGCTGGTAGCGCGCGGCGCGGAAGGCCAGCGCATCGGCGGCGTGTGCGCGGCGCTCGGCATCGGTCTTCGCCGCCAGCGCGGCGTCCAGCGCGCGCCATTCCAGCTGCACGGTGTAGCGGCCTTCCAGCGTGTCCATGTGCGGAGCGTCGCGCCCGTCGGCGGGTAGTCCCAGGCTGTCCTGGATTCGGTGGAACGCCTCGTGCGCCATCATCGTGTGGCGCACCGGCGCCTCGTCCGGCAGCGGCCAGAGCATCTCGCTCCAGTGCACGCCGGCCCAGTCCACGGCGGTGTTGGCGATGGTCTGGCTGGTGGGCAGCGTGCCCACGAACACGCCGCCTTCGGCATGCAGCTGGCCCTCGGCATCCGCCTGGTTGGCGACGACGCGGCGCGTGGCCGGCTCCACCAGCAAGGTGGGCCCGCACAGCGACTTGCCCCACAGCCGGCCCGCGTCGGCACGGCAAAGCTGCGCGGCTTCCTGCAGGTACCGGGCGGCGAGGGCGGGTTCGAGCCGGGGCGCGTCGGCACCGATCGCGGCGGGCGCCAGCGCGGCCAGCGTCAGCCATGGCAAAGCGGATCGAAGCAACATGCGCATCTCCTCAGAACGGGACGGTCGACAGCGTGCCGCGAGTCTAGCGCCGCGTCCGCCTCGCACCACGGCCAGGGGTCATGCCACCCGCGAAGCGCCGCGCGCCCGCTGGCTATACTCGGCCATCTGCCTCAAGGAGAGCCGGCCATGAACGCGCCCACCCGCATCGACACCTCCCGCACCATCCGCGCCCCGCGCGGCAGCACGCTCACCTGCAAGAGCTGGCTCACCGAGGCGCCGTACCGGATGATCCAGAACAACCTCGATCCCGAGGTGGCCGAGAACCCGGCGGAGCTGGTGGTGTACGGCGGCATCGGCCGCGCCGCGCGCAACTGGGAATGCTTCGACGCCATCCTGCGCTCCCTGCGCGAGCTCAACGACGACGAAACCCTGCTGGTGCAGTCCGGCAAGCCGGTCGGCGTGTTCCCGACCCACCCCGACGCCCCGCGCGTGCTCATCGCCAACTCCAACCTGGTGCCGGCCTGGGCCAACTGGGAGCACTTCAACGAGCTCGATAAGAAGGGCCTGATGATGTACGGCCAGATGACGGCCGGCAGCTGGATCTACATCGGCTCGCAGGGCATCGTGCAGGGCACCTACGAGACCTTCGTGGAGATGGGCCGCCAGCACTACCACGGCAGCCTCAAGGGCAAGTGGATCCTCACCGCGGGCCTGGGCGGCATGGGCGGCGCGCAGCCGCTGGCCGCGAGCCTGGCCGGCGCCTGCAGCCTCACCATCGAATGCCAGCAGAGCCGCATCGACTTCCGCCTGAAGACGCGCTACGTCGACGAGCAGGCCACCGACCTGGACGACGCGCTGGCGCGCATCGAGAAGTACACGAAAGCCGGCGAAGCCAAGTCCATCGCGCTGCTGGGCAACGCGGCCGAAGTCCTACCCGAACTGGTGCGCCGCGGCGTGCGGCCCGACGCCGTCACCGACCAGACCAGCGCGCACGACCCGGTCAACGGCTACCTGCCGCTCGGCTGGACGGTGGAAGAGTGGTTCGAGCGCCGCAAGAGCGACCCCAACGGCACCCGCGATGCTGCCAAGCGTTCGATGAAGCAGCACGTGGAGGCCATGCTCGCCTTCCACGAGAAAGGCATCCCCACCTTCGACTACGGCAACAACATCCGCCAGATGGCCAAGGATGAGGGCTGCGAGAACGCGTTTGCCTTTCCGGGGTTCGTGCCGGCGTTCGTGCGGCCGTTGTTCTGCCGAGGTGTCGGGCCGTTCCGCTGGGTCGCGCTATCGGGGGATCCGGAGGACATCTACAAGACCGATCAGAAGGTCAAGGAACTGATTCCGGACGACAAGCACCTGCACAACTGGCTGGATATGGCGAAGGAGCGGATCAGCTTTCAGGGGTTGCCGGCGCGGATCTGCTGGGTGGGGCTGGGGCAGCGGCACAAGCTGGGGCTGGCGTTCAATGAGATGGTGCGGAAGGGGGAGTTGAAGGCGCCGGTGGTGATCGGGCGGGATCACTTGGATTCCGGATCCGTCGCCAGCCCCAATCGCGAGACCGAGGCGATGAAGGATGGGAGTGATGCGGTGTCGGATTGGCCGTTGCTCAATGCGATGCTCAACGTGGCCGGTGGGGCGACCTGGGTGTCGCTGCATCATGGCGGTGGCGTGGGGATGGGGTACAGCCAGCACTCGGGGGTGGTGATCGTGTGTGATGGGAGCGAGGCGGCGGATAAGCGGATTGCGCGGGTGTTGTGGAATGATCCGGGGACGGGGGTGATGCGGCATGCGGATGCGGGATACGACGTCGCAGTCGAGTGCGCGAGGGAGCAAGGGTTGAAGCTGCCGATGATCTGAGGCATTAAGAAGGGCAGGGCACAGTACCTGCCCTTTTCTTTAGGGGTTCCACAGGGGGAACAAATGAAGCGTCTGATCTGTTTGGCGGCGATAGCCGCGGTTGCCGGCTGCACATCGGTCAAGGTGAAGCCCGTCAGTTCCATTGGGCCGGGGACAGAAGTGTGCATCGTCAACAATCCGAAGGTGATTGTTGAGGGGTTCGTGGACGTGGTGCGCGACGGGTTCAGCCGACACGGCCTGCCGACCAAGCTTGTCAACGAGGATGCCGCGAGCACCTGTGACGTAACGCTTACCTACACGGCGCTCCGGTCTTGGGACTTTGCGCCCTATCTTTCACACGCTGAGCTTCGGCTGTGGAAGGGTGGCATCCAAATCGGAACTGCGGAATATCACCTAAGGGGTAAGGGCGGCTGGTCATTGACTAAATGGCAAGGGGTGAAGGCAAAAATGGATCCGGTGGTTGATCAGCTGCTTGCTAGCGTCCGATAACCGATAGTAATTCGCTAGCACGATATGGAGATTTGTAATGAAAGCAAATTGGCTCAAGGATTTCGGAAGCTCCTTGGATCAGGTTCTTGATCGATTTGAGAATGTGCAAGAAGTTCTTCTTCACTACCGAAGCGGGGATGCCTGGGTTGCTTTGTCAGAAGGCGGAAAGGCATCCGCATCAGAGCTTGAAAAGTCCGTTGCGGAGGAGAAGCCCATAAAGCTGGGCCGAACCAACAGTTACCTGTTCCCAGTTGCTGGTGCCGATGCATCAGTTGAAATCCGCTTGGAGCGCTTTGCTCGCGGGAAAACACTTGGGGCGTTATCTGAGGCCATTGATCGCATCAAAGAGGCGTCCCAGCACAAATACGATGCGCATCATGACTCATTAACTGGCTGTAAAAATCGGAAGTCTTTCGAGATCTCTGCGAAGAAAGCGCTTGAAAGGCTGGGCGCTAACGCGGCTGGTCGTTCATCTGCAATTGGAAGCTCTGGAGTAAGGTCAATAGCGCTCGTCACCTTAGACATAGATTTTTTTAAGAGGGTGAACGACACTTACGGGCATGACTATGGCGATGTGGTTCTATCCGCCTTCAGTTGGCATATTGAAGACGCAATATTGGAACTAACAAAGGAGGCGAAGCGGACTTCTGTGGAGTTTTTTAGACTTGGCGGAGAGGAGTTCAACCTGCTTATCTCGGGCGAGTTTGAAGACCGCGAACTTTTGGATTGGATCGAAAGAGTCCGATTACACGTGAAATCGTCCGCGGTTCCATCGGAGTCTCAGTTGGCCAAGCTGGGGACCCAGCTGTCCCAGACCCCTCCTGAAAGGGAGAGGAGGGTAACGGCTAGCTTCGGAGTATCACGATATTCGGTCGGAAAATCCTCTTCCATGGATCCAAAAGTCATTGAAAGGCTTAAGGTCCAGGCAGATAAGGCCTTATACGCGGCAAAAAACTCCGGTCGCGACTGCGTCAGGTTTTACCCGGATATTCTTAAGCGCTACGGTCGTATTCTCGAGCATGAGAAGTCAGTCGGCATCGTAGTTGTGGATATCGGTTCGGAGGTTGGGGTTGCGAAGGGACAGGAATTCTTTGTTATTCCCCCGAAATTCACGGGTGAGGTCGATTACGTCGTCGACGATGGTCGTTCACGCCGCAAGCTTGGTCGATACCCGAAGTATAAAGTTGCGCGCTTGTTGGCTTTTGATGTTCAGCCTGAAATATCTTTTTGTAAGGTGTCCGAGAAATTAGACAATGCGTCAATCGAGATAGGCTCCTATCTTGATCTAATTCCAGTGGGTCTTTTTTCTGGTCTAGTCGGCCAACATGGCGACGAAGGCGTGGAAAGCGAAGGGTCGAAAAACATTAACCGGCGGGTGGCAACACACTCAACTGAAAATTTTTGTGTGCTTGCGGTACAAATTAGAGAGCTCGATCAGCTGGAGAGGCACTCTGGACCCGGTAGAGTCAATGATCTGTTGTCTTCGGTTTCGTCTATCATGACTAAGGCTCTTCTGCGCAAGGCAAAGCCGCAGTATGTAGAGGGCGGTTTGTTCGGGGCTGTACTATTGACCTCATCATCAGAGAGCACTGAGCACATAAAGGCACTTCGGCGAGAGCTTGAGGTGGTTTGTGAGGGTTTGGCGGTTTTTGCCATTGGGTATGTGGAAAAAGGTAAGTTGGAGGAGGCGGCGCTTCCATTAGAGAACGCGTGGGAGTACGCCGTCCTTGCAGCTGCAGCGGCCCCCTCGATGGGGATGGAGGCATTCACACTTGATCTGCCGCTCCAAGTTCTCGAAAACCAAGACGCAGCGGGTCAGAATGAACAACTTATTTTGGATTACGAAAGGTTCAAGTCACTCGGTATTTCTGGCGCGAAGTACGACAATCTGGCTGGTATAGCCAACTTCCTGCTTGGGAAAGTAGTTCAGGCGGATTTGGCATTCAAAAGCGCGGTGGACGCCAGTCCCGATGAAAACGTTTATCGATTAAATTTAGCATATACCAGGATGCAGCTAGAGAAGTTCAGGGACGCGTATGATCAAGCAGCGTTGGCGGAGAAGCTTAGTGGTGGGCCACCAGATCCTATGGCCATGAGCATCATTGCGTATTCCTCCTACAAACTATGGAAGGCAGGGGATCACGTCTTGCCGCGAGAAAGGATCATCTCTCTGTTGAGAGATGCTAGCTCGCAGGAAGAAAATTCGTACTTTTCGAAGGACGAGATGCTTCAAGCAGAAAAGGAGATGATCTCTGAATTAGCTTTGGCGGATTCAAATAAATGGGACGGCGATTAAAGGGGGCGTGGCAAATTAAGTTGGCCGCAGGTGGTACGTGCAGGCTCGCGGTACCCACCCGCGTATCTAATGGGAGGTAGCTCTCGGGGCACGCAACGAGGGCTCGGATTTTCGCCCTGCTTTGCCTTTTGGCCGCGACGGGCCCCTGGCTTCTGCCAAAAAAGGGTTCAGGTCCATCTTTCTCGAGATTCAAACCACGGGGAATTCCACATGCCACATTCCTACTTTTTCCGCCGCGCCCTATCCTTGAGTGTCGGCTTGGCCGCAGCCTGCATGTCGCTTTCTACACTCGCCGATACGCCGGTTGCAGTCACCTTCGCGGCAAACAGTGTCTGGGCGCAGGAAGTCGGCAACCTCACCCGTTCCGACGACTCGCTGGATTACACGGTTGCGGTCGCGGCGGGCAAGACCTTGCAGCTCAACCTCCTGAGCCGCAATCCCAACGTGTTTTTCAAGGTGAAAGATCAGAGCGACGGCAAGGTGGTGCTGGATACGCGCAAGACAGGTGAGTCCACCTGGTCGACACCGAACGCGACGGCCACCACCTATGCGATCCGGGTCTACATCGATTCTGCCGCGTTGAAGTTCGACAACACGGCGAAATTCGCGTTGCAGATCGGGCAGTACGGCGCCGAAGACTTGCAGTCGCCGGCGACCGCAGTGACGTTCGAGCCTGGCAAGCCGTGGGCGCAACGGGATGGGATCCTGGATGCCGGGGCGCCTGTTTACAACTTCACCGTCGCCATCGCAGCCGGCATGACGATCAAGGTCAATCTCGTTTCGAGCAATCCCGAATTGCACTTCAGGGTGAATGACAAGACCCATGACAAAAAACTTGTCGACACGAGCGCGACCGGGCTGAACACGTGGTCCGAATCGGTTGCGGCAGCGACGAACTACGCGATTCAGGTGTACGTCGATCCAGCGGCGATGTCGTCCGGACAAAAAGAGCGCTTCGCCCTGCAGGTCGGGCAGTATTCTTCCGGGGACGTACAACCGGCCAAGCCGGCCACCGTGACCACAACTGCGCCGCAAGCTGACTAAGCGCAAATAAGGGGACGGATTAAAGGGGACGTGGCTAATTAAATTCGGGCGTTGTCTGGCAGGGTGGACCTACTGCCCAGTTTAATTAGCCACGTCCCCTTTTCTGCCTTTATGCCCGCATCGGTGCAGCACCATGCGCCACGGGCGACGCACTACCCCTCCGCGCGGGCGCGGGGCTTGAGGCGAAAGCTGATACCGAGACGGTTGATTGCATTCATCGTTGCAATCGTCAGGGTGAGGTCGACCAGGTCCTTTTCCGAGAAGGCCGCGGCAGCCGCAGCGTAGGCTTCGTCTGAGGCATGCGTTTCGCTGACGCGCGTGACTTCCTCGGCCCATGCCAGGGCAGCGCGCTCCTGTTCCGAGAACAGGTATGTCGCCTCATGCCAGACCGGTATGAGAACGACGGTGTCCAGCGACATGCCTTCCTTGATCAGATCCCGCGTGTGGACGTCGATGCAGTGGGCGCAGCCGTTGATCTGGGAAACCCGGAGGAACACCAGATGGATCAGTCTGGCGGGCAGCGCCATTCCCGTCGTGACGAAATGATGCAATGTCCCTACGGCCTTGGCACCCTCAGGGGAGATGGCAAACCAGTTTGCACGTTTCATGTTGTTGCAGTCCTTTCCGGTAGGAGGTGACGAGCCGGCACGGTGCTGGCCCCTCGAGCTGCTAGACGGACCGGCGGCGTGCGCCGTGACAGGCCGGACGACGGGTTTTTTTCTGCCAGCGGAAATGGAGGCGGGCACTGCATGCACCGGTTGCGTTTCTCGTGGCAGGCTCCTCCGTGGCATGCGCGGAGGGATGGGCACCTCCATTGTTCGACGCGATCCTCACGGCTTGGAAATCCACCCGGCCGGCGTACCCAGCCTGTAGCGGTCACATTTTGTGGAACCGCCACGTCCAGGCTCCAATCGAGGAGAACCCCATGGACACGTCCACACTCGTCTTCCGGCAACATCGTGCCCGGCTGTTCGGCATCGCCTACCGGATGCTGGGCGCGCCTGCGGACGCTGAGGACGTCCTGCACGACGCATGGCTTCGCCTTCAGGCGCAGGACCTGGATCGGCTGGATGACGCCGGGGCCTGGCTGGTCACCGTCACGACGAACCTGTCACTGGACCGATTGAGGAGAGCGAAAGCCGAGCGCGAGCGTTACGTCGGTCCGTGGCTGCCGGAGCCATTGGCCCCCGAGTCCGACCAGCCGGAACTAGCGCACGAGCGTGACGAGAGCCTGACGCTTTCTTTTCTGTGGCTGTTGGAACGCCTCAGCCCCGAGGAACGCGCTGCCTTTCTGCTGCACGACGTCTTCGACTACAGCCACGGCGAAGCCGCCAAGATTCTGGGCATTGCCGAGGATGCCTGTCGCCAGCGCGCGCATCGGGCCAGAGTTCGCATGCGCGAGGCTCGCCCGCGCTTCGAAGTGGACGCCACTGCGCAGCGCCGCCTGTTGGAGCGTTTCATCGAAGCGATGGCGAAGCCGTCGCTCGAAACGCTGCAGGCGCTTTTTGCAGAGGATGCGGTCCACATCAGCGACGGCGGCGGCGTGGTGCGTGCCTCGCTGCATCCTATTTGCGGCGCGGAACGACTTGCGCGCCTGTATGTCCAGATTGCCCATCATCTTCCGCCCGGCTCTCGATACGAAATTGGCGTGCTCAATGGCCTACCGGCGGTGTTCTGGTTCGACGGCGCGGCAATCACGGGTGCCATTTGGATCGACACGGACGGGATGCGGATCATCGCCATCTACACGCTGCGCCATCCTGACAAACTGGCGCGGCTCGTCCCTGTCCGGAATGACCTGGATACGGCAATGCGCGACTGAACGCGGCCAGACGGGGCACTGCACAAAAGGGAGCGTGGCGAATTAACTCCGCCACGTCCCTTTTTTTTGATGAGCGCTTCGGCGCATCGCATGCTCCGATGTAACCCGAAACGGCTTGTTGACACGCTCCGGATGCGATAGCAGACTTCAGGTCAAGGAGCCTAGAAACTCCCCACACAGCGGTACCCACCTCCGACAAACCGGTGGGTTTTTTGTGCCTGCACGCTGCAGGTGCAACCGACGCGATGCCTGCGTCGGGAGGGCGGTGAATACAACACCCGCAAGGGGAATAAGCCCGCCGGCTGTGTGCGGTTTCTAGCCTCCCGACTTCCCGTCCACCGTCGTGGCGTGACGGGCACTTCATGGAACGAGGAGGCGAGCATGTCGACGATCGATTCGGATCTGGAAGCGCCCGGTTATTTCCTGCCCGAGGACAGCCAGCTCCGGCTGAAGAAGCTGCGCGAGTACGTCGGGTTCCTGGCCAATCTGGCGCGGCCGCGCATGGCGGACGAGTCGCGGGAATGGACCGCCGGGATTCGCCCGGGCGAGGTGGCGGTCTGCCTGGAAATGCTGGAAGAGCAGATCGGGCGGGTGCTGCACGAAGTCTCCTGGCCGGCCGAGCGCGGCGACAGGGCGGTTGCACGCGAGGCCGACGCACAGGCGGAAGCCGCGGCACTGGAAGCCGCCGAACCGATGATGGAGGAGGCGGGCAACCGCTACGTATTCGGCGTCACCCTGAGCCAGATTGCTGAAATCAATCGGCTGATCGACATGATCCGGGCCCATGGCGGTCGGGTGGCCGCCAACCATGACGCGGAGCTCGCCGGCCACTCGCTGTCGACCGTGGGCGACGCCATCTTCGCCGCCACGAAGAAGCTGCGTGGGATCATCCTCGACGTGGAGACGCAGCGGTTGGATCCAGCACGCGGTCCCCGAGCCGGCGTGCGCGAAGCGCAAGCCACCTACCACGCACTACCCGCGCGCTTACCTTCGGGTGGCGCGTTGTTTGCCGTGCCACAGTTTCCGACCTGCCATTAGCCCGAGACGAAGCGCGCTGCTGTCTTGTGCCAAACTAACGAGGTCGGAGCCCCTTATTCCAAAATTTGGCAAAAAAAGTTTCGTAAACATCCAACCCACTCAAAAACACCAAGCGAGAACGCACTCATGAAAGGTATGGAGCAGAAGAAGAGCGAAAAAAAGAAGCCGCTGAAGACGCCGAAGGAGAAGAAGGCGGAGAAGGCTGCCAAGAAGGCTGACAAGAGATAAAAAATCATCAATAAAGGGGGCGGAGGCGATCAAGTTGGCTTAATTACCTCCGTCTCCTTTTTCGCGCTTTTTTGGACTTCTTTGGTTTCCCGAAGCCCCCGGGCCGGGGTGCCGCAGCTACGCTTGATCGCTTGCCAGGACGGCATCAGCCTTGCGGCGTCGATCGCGCTTGACCTCGTACATCGCGCGATCGGCGCAGGCCAGGAGCGTGTCAGGGTCGCTGCCGTTGTCCGGGAAGCAGGCGACGCCGATGCTGGCGTCCAGATGAAATTTCCCTTCGGGCAGGTTGCAGGACAGATTGAGGCTGGCACGCAGGCCGTCGGCCACGGTAAGGGCGGCGTGCATATCGGCGCAGCCGGGTAGTAGCGCGACGAATTCGTCGCCCCCGACCCGGGCCATCAGGTCGCCCTGGCGCAGACCCTTGTGGAGGCGCTGCGCGACCTCGCGCAGCAGGCGATCCCCGACCTCGTGTCCATACTGGTCGTTGATGTGCTTGAACCCATCCAGGTCCAGATAGAGCACGGCCAGGCCGTTGCCCGTCCGCGTCGCATGGGTGAGGGCGTACTGCAGTTCATGTTGTAGGCGATGCCGGTTCGGCAGGCCGGTCAGCGGATCGTGGGCGGCGCGGTGTTCGAGCTCGCGCTCGGCCCGGCGCAGCTCGGTTACTTCGTGAGCCACACCGATACGCACACCGTAATCGGGCAGCCAGCGCGCCGACCACTGGATGTCCACGCTGTGCCCGTCCTTGTGCAGATAGCGATTGCGGAAGTGCCGCTGAATCGCGCCGTTCGTCACGGCCTGTGCCTGGCGCACTGTTGCCTCCCGGTCGTCGGGATGCACCAACCGGAATATCGGCTGCCCGACGACCTCTTCGAGGCTGTAGCCGAGCATGCGTTCGAAGCCCGCGCTGACGAAGAGAACCTGGCCCTCGGTGCTGACCACGCACACCGCGTCTGGCATCAGGTCGAGCAGCTGGGCAGGCGTGGGGAGCGTGGAGGTCATGACAAGGCCGGATCGGGCGCTGGGGGAAATTGGGGTCCATTATGGATGCTTGACCAAGAGCCTGACCGTTTGTTGGCTTTGCACGAAAGCAAAACACGGAACCAACCGAGTCAGAGCCCCTTATTCCCTCCTCGGCGCTTGGCTCTTTTCCAGCGGCACGCGGTACTCCAGGCTCGGCGCTTGGCTGTTTCCGTATCGTGCGGGCTCTGAGCCGGCCGAGTTGAGGGACGCGGCTAATGAAATGCCACTGGCAGACCAGCTCCCTCCATCGGGGTCGCCGCACCAGACCGGGTGCCGCTTCTCCTGCGTCGATTTCCCGTGACCCGCGTTCCCGGAACCCTCACTCCTGCGGGCTATGATCGTTGCGCCCATGCAGCTGGGCGACCGGGGCTTGCCGAGGGGATTCCGTGCCGCCGCAACCGATCGAGCGACGTGAACGTACGCCACAGGTGGACGATGCGGGTGCCCTGTCACTGACCAGCCGGGTGCCGGGCGTGCTCTGGGGATTGCTTGCGGTCGGCTGCGGACTGTTGCTGACGTTCTGGCTGTACCGGATCCAGGCGCGGCAGTGGCAGGCGGCCCAGCGGGATGCGGTGGTGGCCGAGGCGGAAAAGGGGCTGGTCCAGTTGCGGGCGAAACTGCGTTCGGCCGAACAGTTGTTGCGGTCGCTGCAGACCATGTTCCTGGTCTCCGGGACGATGGACGCGCCCCAGTTCGCGCGCATGTACGCCAACCTGGACCCGCGGCGGGAATTTCCGAGCCTGCTTGCCGTGGCCTACGCGGTTCGCGAGCACCGGCCCGATGGGGACCATTTCCCCACCACGCTGGTCGCGCCCCTGGATGGCAACCGCAACCTCCTGGGTTTGGATGTGGTCGGCCAGCCGGCCAACATGAAGGCCCTGTTCGCATCCCGCGATACGGACCGGCTGGCGGTGTCGGCACCGTTTCCGCTTGTGCAGGACCGGGAAGCCAGCGGGCGCGGGCAGGGCATCACGTTGCGCTTGCCCGATTTCGGGCCGGGCGCCGCGCTCGACTCCGTGGCTGCACGCCAGCAGCGGTTGCGCGGCTCGGTGGCGGTGTCCTTCAGGGTCGCCGACCTCATCCGGACCGGATTGTCACCGCAACTACTGCAAGTGGCGCGCGCCTCGGTGACGGACGTCACCAGCGCATCGCACGTCGCGCTGTTCGACTCCCGCGGTGGCGTTCCTGACGTGAAGGCTTCGATCGTGTATCGGCTGGCATTCGGGGGGCGCCTCTGGGACCTGGTCGTTTCCCCGATGGCCGCGGCCGGCGGCCCACCCCTGGTGCAATCGGTGGCGCCCGCCGGGCTGCTCGCCAGTGTGCTGCTGGGCCTGCTGGTCTGGTCGCTGACCGACACGCGGCGCCGGGCCGTGCAGCTGGGCCGGCGCCTGGGCGAGCGCTACCGCGAAAGCGAGGAGCGTTTCCGCACGCTCAACGAATTGCTGCCCGCGCTGGTGGTGCTCGCCGACGCGGCGGACGGGCGCATCGTCTACGCCAACCAGGCGGCGCGAGGGCGCCTGGGGGACGGCCTGGAGGGCAACCGGTTGGTCTCGCTGCTGGAGGTCGACGAGGCCGAGGTGGAACGGCGGCTGGCCCATCCCGAAGGCGGCGCGATCGAGCTAGTCCTTCGGGACACCTCCGGCGGGCGTTTCTGGGCCAGCGTGGCGATGTCCTGGTTGACGCTGGACGGACGTCCACAGTGGGCGATGGTCGCCAGCGACGTGACCGAGCAGCGCGCGCTCACCGAACTGCTCGAGTACCAGGCCACGCACGACGAGCTCACCGGCCTGATCAACCGGCGCGAATTCGAGCGCCGGCTGCAGCAGGTGAGCCAGCAGCTTCGCGAGTCGCCGCCGTATGCCGCGGTGCTTTTCATTGACCTGGACCAGTTCAAGCTCGTCAACGACACCTCCGGGCATGTGGCCGGTGACCAGCTCTTGTCGCAGTTGGCCACGGTGATGCGCGTGCGGCTGGGCGAGGAGCATGTGCTCGCGCGGCTGGGCGGCGATGAGTTCGGCGTGATCCTGACCGGACTCGATACCCCCGCGCACGCCGCACGCATCGCGGAGCACCTGCGCCTGGGCCTGGACGGATTCGTCTTCGTCTGGGAGTCCAAGAGTTACATGGCGAGCATCAGCGTCGGTGGGGTGCTCATCGACCGGCCGGGCACGCCGCTGGCCGAGCTGCTCGCCGCTGCCGATACCGCCTGCTACATGGCCAAGGAGCAGGGGCGCAACCGCGTCCACTTCTACTCCGAACGGGACGAACAGAGCGCGCAGCGGCGCGGCGAGATGGAGTGGGCCAACCGGCTGCGCTGGGCCGTGCAGGAACAGCGCTTCGTGCTCGCCTATCAGGAGGTGCGCGGGCTCGGTAGCGAACCGGCGGGCATCGATGTCGAGCTGCTGCTGCGTTTTCGCGGCGAGGACGGCACGCTGGTATCGCCCGGTGCCTTCATTCCCGCGGCCGAGCGGTATGGGCTGATGCCGTTGATCGATCGCTGGGTCATCGAGACCGCGCTGTCGAACCTCGACCGGCTGCATCCGGCCGGGGCGGCGCTGCGCACGGTGGCGATCAACCTGTCCGGCGCCAGCATCGACGATGAGACGCTCGCCGACCGCATCATCGAGCTGCTGCGACTGCACCGCGTCGCGCCCGGGCGCGTGTGTTTCGAGATCACCGAAACCGTGGCCGTGCGCCAGCTCACCACGGTCATCCGGTTCGTGACGCGGCTGCGGGAGGTCGGCTGCCGCATCGCGCTCGACGACTTCGGCGTGGGCATGTCCTCGTTCTCCTATCTGAAGCACCTGCCGGCCGACATCATCAAGATCGATGGCAGCTTCATCCGCGACATGCTGAGCGACCCGATCAGCCATGCGATGGTGCGCGCGGTCACCGACATCGCGCACCGGCTGGGCCTGGTGGTGATCGCAGAGTGGGTGACGGACGAGGCGATCATGGCCTCGTTGCGCGAGCTGGGCGTCGACATGGCTCAGGGCTATTCGCTGCATCAGCCCGAGCGCGTCATGTTCCAGCGCGACTGAGACCAAACGGGGGCAGGTGGCGGGAAGCGGGACCGGCACGGTTCGGGGCTCGAGAGGCGTGGCCGCGGGAGCGCCCCCGTGGCGCGCATCGCGACGCCTGCGATCCGCTGACGATGCGGATGTCCGGACAAGGAACAAGCGGGCGGAGCAGGCGCCCCGTCCGCTTGTTTGCCTCCCTGGCCGTCATCCCTGACGCGCTTTCTCCGAAGTTAGGTCAGTGCCACCAGCCCAGGCTATCGGGCGACCCGTCAGGGTGCGCGAACCAGCGCACCTGATTGTGGCCGCCCGGGCAGCCGGTGCCGCGTGCGGTCGAGGCGACCGCGCCGTTCTGGGCGGTCACCGAGGCCTGGAAACAGCTGCCGAAGTTGTCGGTGAAGCGGTGCTCCGCGACGCTTTGCCAGTGGGTGTCGGTGGAGGGGTTGCGTAGCCCCGCGTCCCAGAACGCGTAGGCGTGGGTGCGGCTTCCGATGAAGGACTCACCCAGGTGGGTGACGTAGTGGCCCTGGCTGGGCCGGTAATGGTCGGTGTCCACCAGCCATCGCTGCGTCGTGGTCACGGTGCCGTTGCGCAGCGCGATGGTCCAACCATCTCCGATGTCCTGCGAGGTCGTGGCCATGTGGTAGGTGTACGCGAGGGGATAGCTCACGTGCTCGACGTCCGTGCCGAGCAGGGTGGTGCCGACCGTGCGGCGGCTGGTCCGGTCCGTCGTGCTTTGCAGGGAGACGACCTCCTCGTAGAGCTTGTTCACCGGCACGCCGAGGGACTGGTGGGGGCCACGCAGGTCCATCGTCTGGGCGTTGTCGAAGGTACTGGACTGTCGCACCGACGAATTGATCCGTCCGCCTGACGTGTTCACGAACCCGCGAATCTCGAATTGACGCGATTGCCGTGTGCGGATGGTTCCCTGCAGCTGCTTCGTCTGCGCATTGCGGATGAGGGTGCTGGTGTAGATCGGCTCCCCTGGCACACCATTCAGCGTGTTCATGGTGATGCCGCCGCTGACGAAGGTGCGGTTGCGATCCAGGTACAGCAGCAGCACGCCGGGCACGGAAACCAGGTGGACGCCGGCGGCATTGAACTCGCCCGAGAAGGGGCTCAGGTCGACCCGGTAGGGAAGGATGTTCAGCATCTGCAGCGTGGGCGTCGGCACGTTCAGGGCGTTGCGCAGGTAGTTCACGCTCGGGTCTGCCGGCAGTAGCGGGAACACCGGCGCCACGCCGGCCGGCGTGCCGTCCACGTCCACGCGGATCTCGCGGAAGCCGCCGCCGCCACAGGCCGTTTCGTGAGGAAAGATCGAATTCTTGAGCTGATCGCCGGGCGCGAAAACGTCGATCAGGTTCGGGTGCTCGCCCAGGATCTCGTCCGGCATGCACAGGTACCACCAGGGCTGCGCATTCTCCACGTCCAGGTAGGCGCGAACGATGTTGTGGGGCAGGCGTACCGGGGTGCTCCCATCCAGCCGGACGACTGTGTCAGGAACCCTGGGGGCGGGGGTCTGTGTCGTCGGCGGGTAGAACAGCAGCCGCGCGCTACCGGTGAAGGCGGAGGTCTGGCCACCCGGGTCGATGTTTTCCGGATCCTTGAGCGTCCAGTAGGACCCCGTGTGCGGCACCGTCAACAGCCGGCTGTAGTCGGTGAGGTCGCGCTCGGCGTGCCAGCTGGCGGGCGCGTCGTAGCGAGGACCCGCCTGGTGGAACAGGCGGATGCCGCCCAGCGAGATGCCGATGTCGTTGACGACGGTGTGGCGTGAACTGCTCAGGTCCACCTGCAGCACGACCTTGGCCCACGGTGGCCGGCAGGCCGGCGGCGGCATGTAGGTGAAATGGTTGTCGGTGGTGTATTCGCCTTCGCCGGAGAATGGCTGGTCGCTCATGAGCTGCACGACGCAGGGCGTACCGCTCGCAGGGGGCACGCGCGGATCGGGGGTGACCACCTGCGTAGCGGCGGCGGCAGGCGGCGCATGGCCGATCCCGGCCAGCGCGAGGGACAGGCACAGCGCCAGGAGTGTCCGGTGATGGGTCAGGAGAACGGGAGCGTTCATGGTCTTCACCCTCCAAGGTGATCCGGCCGGGGGCGTCGACTACTACGCCGTCGGACGTGCGGAGGGTTGACACCGATCAACGTCGGCGCACGTGTGGAGGGATCGCGGATTAGGCCGAGGCACCCGCTCGGCGGGTGCGGATCATCCAGGCAGGAGCCGGTCGCGGATGTGAGCCAGATCGTCTAAGCCCACACCGCGGGCATGAACATATAGCCGCTGCGGGGAACCGGAATGGTTCCCTTTTTTTCAACTGTTTTTAGCCAGGCTGCGTGTAAAGCGGTGACGCGGGGGGTAACGGCGGGGTGGGGATCTCATCATGGCCAGAAGCGACATGAGGGACATCCGGGAAATCCGGAAGTACGCCGGTCAGGTGCAGCGGATAGCAAGCGCGCTTTCCGACGACGAAGAGTTTGCAAAGCGGTTGATCGATGCCGTGCACAGCGGCAGCAGCGCCGAGGTCGAGGGGGTCTTCGCAGCCCTCGACATCAGCAGCGACGTGCGGATCAGCACGGTAGACGAAACCGAGTCCGGGCCGGCCATGCCGACGGCAAAGGCAAAGGCGGCGGCGAAGTCCAAGACCAAGACGATCACCGTGACGGTCGGGATAGGGTGGTTTTCGATCTCGGTCACCGTCAAGAAGGAATCGAAGTAGCGCGGCCTCCAGGCCCAAGCGGGGCAGGGTCACTTATCTTGCGTGCGTTCCCGGGCAGCCGTGCCGGCATGTCACGTTTGCCCGGGGCTGGGCGTCCTGGTACCGGGACCAACAAAAGGAGCCCTCCCGTGACAGCCAAACTCGATCTCTTCGCCGCAGCCCCCAACCTGATGAAGGACGTGCAACGCACGTCCATGGAACTTGCGGCCGCCGCCAACTTCGATCCATCCCTGCTCGAGTTGGTGAAACTTCGCGCATCGCAGATCAACGGATGCGCCAACTGCCTGAATCTCCACGTCGCCGAAGCGCGCGAGTGTGGCATCAGTCCACAGCAGATCGACCTGCTGCCGGCCTGGCGCGAGGCTCCCTGTTATACCGACCGCGAGCGCGCGGCGCTCGAATGGACCGAAGCGCTGACGCGGCTCTCCGAAGGGCGCGGACATGCGAGCGCCTACCAGGCGCTGAAGGCGCATTTTTCGGAGGAGGAACAGGTCAAGCTTACGGTGACGATCAACATCATCAATGGGTGGAACCGCATCGCCGTCGGCTTCGGCGTTTTTGCCGACGCCGCGGCCATTGCAGCCATCAAGGAAGCCCGGAAGTCGATCGCCGCCTGACATCGACCCCGGGCCCGACGTCGACTCCGGCGCATGTGGACGGGCCGCCCGGCGGGTGGCCCGTCATTCGAAGCAAGTGCCAGGACTCCGCTCGCCCCGCAAGCATCGATATGCTGAAGGCGCCTGGCGAGGCCTGGGCTCACTCACCCCAATCAGAGGAATCCGCATGCGGTATGAGGCGATCAATCTGGCCCAGAAGCTCGGTCTGCTCGATGAGCACTGGGCGCCCAGGGTCGTGGCCGAGATGAACGACTACCAGTTCAAGGTCGTCAAGGTCGAAGGCGATTTCATCTGGCACGACCACAAGGACACCGACGAAACGTTCGTCGTTCTCGAGGGCCGTTTGCGCATCGATTTCCGCGATGGCCACGTGCACATCGGCAAGGGCGAGATGTACGTCGTTCCCAGGGGGGTCGAGCACAAGCCTTATGCGGAGACCGAGGTCAGCATGCTCCTCATCGAGCCGCGAGGGGTCCTCAATACAGGCCATGAGGGCGGCGAAAGGACGGCGGTAAACGACGTGTGGATCTAGGTGTTCGGGCTGATAGGCGGCCGCGTCGCCTGTGGCAGGCAAAATTAAAGGTTCATCGCGGAATGCCGGGGAAGGCGGCACGGATCTTCAGGAAGAAATAGTCCTGATCCCGGTAGCCGTAGGCCCGGCGCTTGATGACCT
>NZ_FOXL01000009.1 GCF_900115705.1 Frateuria terrea | reverse complement strand
ACCATACCCGTCGGCGCGGCACCACGAGCACGACCCGAAGCGCAAACAGCGGAAGGTCACGCACCCGGCGAACGGTCGTCTCATGGACCTGCCGGCATCGGTTGCCGCAATGCGCGCAATGCATCGTTTTGGCGGACGGCTTCAGGTGGATCATCACCGTGCGGCTCTCGCCCTCCGGCCACACGACCCGCTCCACCCGGTATCCCTTCCAGCCACCCAGCGCCTCGATCGTCTTCCGATCCAGCATGGAACGTCCCTTAGACCTCTCTCGAAAGGTCTAAGTTATCGATGCTAGGGAAAACGCTCCACGGAAACCTGCGAAGAACCGTTTTTTTTGCCAGGAATGCGGGGGTGTCGACTACCCCTGGCGCCCGGTGCTGCGGCAGGTGCTTCGACTTCGGCTGTGCCTACGCTCAGCACGAACGGTTCTCGTGAAGTCTGGTGAGACCATCCCGGGCGGGGGTTCGGTATGGCCGTACGGCGCGCTCCGCGCGAACCCTCACCCGCCCTTCGGGCACCCTCTGCCGGAGGGGGGAGGGAACCGCGTCGGCGTGACTCGGCAGGCGAGTCACCCTCCTGCGCGCGAAAGCTCGCGCCTGGCATCCCGCTAGACCGTGCCCAGGAAGGCCTCGAGCAGGGCGCCACGGTATTTCTGCCGGTGCAGCAGCAGCGACAGCATGCGCTTGAGGTCGAGGAATGGCGTCCTCAGCGCCACCAGTCGCCCGGTTGCCAGCGCATCGACCAGCGCCACTTCGGGCAGGCAGGCGATGCCGAGGCCGGCGGCAACGGCCTGCTTGATCGACTCGACCTGATCCAGCTCCAGCACGGTCTCGCCCGGCGGCAACTGTGCCAGCACGCGCTCGGTGGTGGCGCGCGTGGCCGAGCCCGGTTCGCGCAGCACCCAGCGTGCGCCGGCGAAATCGGCCGGCTTGAGCGAGCGCTTGCGCGCCAGCGGATGGCCCGGCGCTGCGCATACGCGAAGCCGGTCATCGCGCCACGGCTTGAGCTCCAGTTGCGGATGCGCGACCGGACCCTCCACGCAGCCGACGTCCAGCGCGTGATCGAGCAGCATCGAAGCGATCGTGTCGGTGTTCGCCACGCGCAGGCGGATCGCCACCTGCGGCTGCGCGCGCACGAAGCTGCCCAGCAGCTCGCCCACCAGGTAGTTGCCCACCGTGTTGCTCGCTCCAATGCGAAGCTCGCCCGCGAGCGCCTGCACGTCGCCCTGGCCGAACCTGGCCAGTTCGGCGTGGCGCTCGAGCAGTTCCTGCGCGCGCGGCAACAGCTCGCGCCCCCGTGCGTTCAGATGCAGGCGACCACGCTCGCGGTCGAACAGCAGCGCGCCGAGCTGACGCTCCAGTTCGGCCAGCGCCATGCTGGCGGCCGGCTGGGTCAGGTGCACGCGTACGGCGGCAGCGCGCAGGCTGCCGTGCAGCGCGGTCTGTACGAACACGTCCAGCTGGCGGGGCGTGATGTTGAGCATTCAGCTCAGCTTATCCTATCGATCAACTATGCAAAGTTTTCTTGATTCATCGTGACACCGACAATGGCCACATGCCATCGCCCGGATCACCGATGAACGCCGTTCCCGCCAGCCCTGCCCCCACCCTCACCGCACGCCTGCCCGGCCTTGGCCTGGCGCTGGCCATCGCAACGCTCGCGCTGTGGCTCGGCAAGCTGGCGCCACTGATCGGCGGACCGGTGATCGGCATCGTGCTCGGCATCCTTGTGCGCAACACCGCCTCGCCGGGCGCGCGCTTCACTCCCGGCATCCAGTTCGCCGGCAAGCAGGTTCTGCAGTGGTCGATCGTCGCGCTGGGTTTCGGACTCAGCCTCGACCAGGTGGCGAAGACGGGCCTCGAATCGCTGTCGGTCACGCTGGTCACCATGAGCTCGGCGTTCCTTGCGGCCTGGGGGCTGGGACGCCTGCTCGGCGTGCACGACCAGCTCAAGGTGCTGATCGGCGTGGGCACCGCGATCTGCGGCGGCTCGGCGATCGCAGCGGTAACGCCGATCATCAGGCCGGACGAGCACGACACCGCCTTCGCGATCTCCACCATCTTCCTGTTCAACGTGGTGGCGGTGCTGTTGTTTCCACTGCTCGGGCACCTGATGCACCTGTCCGACCTGGGCTTCGGCCTATGGGCCGGCACGGCGATCAACGACACCTCCTCGGTGGTCGCCGCCGGCTACAGCTACAGCCATGCGGCGGGCGACTACGCGACCATCGTCAAGCTCACCCGCGCCACGCTGATCATCCCGGTGTGCATCACGCTGGCGGTGATGGTGGCGGTGCGCGAAAAGAAGAAGGGTGCGGCCGACTTCAGCCTCGGGCGCATCTTCCCGTGGTTCATCCTGTGGTTCCTGGTTGCCTCGGGAGTGCGCACGGCGGGACTGGTGCCGCTGGCCGTGCAGCCGCTGATCCACGCATTGGCGAAATTCCTGATCATCGTCGCGCTCACCGCGATCGGACTGTCGGCCAACCTGCGCAGGATGATCTCCAGCGGTCCGCGGCCGATCCTGCTGGGGTTCGGCGTGTGGGTCGCGGTGGCAGTGAGCAGCCTGCTGGTGCAGCTGGCGATCGGGCAGCTTTGAGGCGGCCTGCCGAAGCCCTTCGACTTCGCTGCCCTGCGTTCCGGGGCGAGCGCAGTTTTGCGGGTAACGACGGTTCCGCGTAACCGTCCGTCCGGAGCGCAAGCCCGCAGGGCCGAAGCCGAAGGGCCCACCCAGCTAAGGCGTTGCGCGCCCCTGTTCCGCCAGCGTCAACGCCACCTTGTCGCGCAGGTACACCGGCAGGGCCTGCTCCGGCGCAACGGCGCGGCCGGCCTGGTACTCGCGCACCGCCAGTTCGGCCACATGGCGGGCCTGCGGATAGCGGTCGCCATCGGCCTGCCTCAATCCGCCGGTGAGATGGCCGCGCAGCACGTCGGCGTAGCTGGCCCAACCGCTGCCGACCACGTTCCAGACGTCGGCCTCGGGCAATACCAGCGCATCGGGCCTGCAGACGCGTTCGTCATCCAGCACCACCAGCCCGCCGTTGCCGTCGCGCCGATAGCAGGCGGCATAGATCTCGCCCATGCGTGCATCGATCACGGCGAGGATCGCCGCCTCGTCCTCCAGCGCCTCCAGCGCCAGCGCGGCGAGCGAGGACACCGGCACCACCGGACGATCCAGCGCCAGCGCCATGCCCTGCGCCAGCGCCACGCCCAGCCGCACGCCCGTGAACGCGCCAGGGCCGCGGCCGACGGCGATCGCGTCCAGCGCATGCCGGCCCAGCCCCGCTTCGGCCAGCAGCGCGTCGGCCATCGGCAGCGCCAGCTCGGCGTGCCGCCGCGGCGCCAGCTCGCTGCGTGCGAACACTTGCTGGCCATGCACGAGAGCGATGGAACAGGCTTCGGTGGAGGTTTCGATGGCGAGCAGGTTCATGGTCCGGAATTCTCGCACGCCGCAGGCGAACCGGCCCGCATCGCGCATCCCATTACCTGCCAGGTAATCGCCGCGCCGCGGCGGCGGGGCCAAGCTGTGCCCACACCCACCACGGAGCACCGCCATGCATGCCACCCACGAGCTGATCGCCAACTACATCCGCAGCTGGAACGAAGCCGACCCGCTGCGCCGCCGCGCGCTGATCGAGGACGTCTATGCCGAACACGCCACCTACACCGATCCGATGGTCCAGGCGCACGGCTGGGAGGGCATCGACGCCACCATCGCCGCGGTGCAGGACATGTTCCCCGGCCACCGTTTCAGCCTGGCTGGCGAGGTGGATGCGCACCACGGGCTGGCGCGTTTCCAGTGGCATCTTTCGGCACCCGGCACGGCCGAACCACGGGTGATCGGTTTCGACGTGGCGGAACTGGACGAGGGCCGCATCCGCCGCGTGCATGGCTTTCTGGACAAGGTGCCGATGGCCGCCTGAGCCATCGACGACCTGCCTGACAGATCAATCCGATCCCCGGAGCCACCCATGAGCCACTTCACCACCACCGACGGCACGAACCTCTTCTATCGCGACTGGGGCCGCGGCCAGCCGATCGTCTTCCTCGCTTCCTGGGCGCTGGATTCGCGCGCCTGGGACAGGCACATGCTGCACTTCAACGCGCGCGGCTACCGCTGCATCGCGCTGGACCGCCGCGGCCACGGCCGCTCGGACGATCCCGGCCGCGGCTACGACCTCGACCGGCTTGCAGACGACGTCGCCGAGCTGCTCGACCATCTCGACCTGCGCGGGGCGACGCTGGTCGCCCATTCCATGGCCAGCGGCGAATGCACCCGCTGCCTCGCCCGCCACGGCAGCGCACGAGTGGGCCGCCTGGTCTTCCTGGCGCCGGTCGCGCCCAGCTATGCCGAGGGCAGCCGCGCATCCTGGAGCATGGACGAGCCCACCACCGAGGCGGTGCTCGCGGCCATCCGCCGCGACCTGCCCCGCTGGCTGGCCGACAACGCCGACGGCTTCTTCCTGCCGGCCGAGACCGGCACCACACCGGAATACGTGCAGCACACCATCGACATCATCCGCGATGCCTCGCTGCAGGCGCTGGTCGACTGCTTCCGCGCCAAGCGCGCCGACCAGCGTGCGGAGCTGCGCGCGATCGAGGTGCCGCTGCTGGTGATCCACGGCAACCGCGACGCCAGCGAGCCGGTACAGCAGGGCCGCGCGATCGCCACGCTGGTGCCGCACAGCCGCTATATCGAGTATGCCGGGGCGCCACATGGCCTCTACCACACGCATTTCGACCGGCTGGTGGAGGACATCCACGCGTTCCTGCGCAAACCAGCCACGGCCGATGTTTCAGCCCGTTCGCCCAGGGCGGAGCAAAGCCGAGTCGAAGGCACCGCATAACGGCATCCCGCAGCGAGTCCTTCGGCTTTGGCCTGCGGCCAGCGCCCGGGACGAACGGAGAGGTATCGGCCTCTTTCAGGCCGGCAACCGTTTGGCATCATTCCCTGCCATGAACGCCCAACCGAACGAAACCCACCGCCCCGTCGGCGACCTGCTGCGCGAATGGCGCCGCCACCGCCGCCTGAGCCAGCTCGAGCTGGCCTGCGGCGCGGACATCTCCACGCGCCACCTGAGCTTTGTCGAATCGGGCCGCTCGCAGCCGAGCCGCGACATGATCCTGCACCTGGCCCAATACCTGGATGTGCCGCTGCGCGAACGCAACGCCTTGCTGGTCGCCGCCGGCTTCGCGCCAGTCTTCCGCGAACGCGCACTGGACGACCCGGCCCTCGCCACCGCACGACAGGCCGTCGACCTCCTGCTCAAGGGCCTGGAGCCCTATCCCGCGCTCGCAGTCGACCGCTACTGGCACCTGGTCGCCAGCAACCAGGCGACGCTGCGCCTGCTCGGCGGCGTCGCACCGGAGCTGCTCGCGTCGCCGGTCAACGTGTTGCGCCTGAGCCTGCATCCGGCCGGGCTCGCCCCGCGCATCCGCAATCTCGTCCAATGGCGCGCGCACCTGTTGCACCGCCTGCGCCAGCAGATCGACGCGAGCCAGGACCCGCAGCTGATCGGCCTGCTGCGTGAACTGCAGGCCCTGCCCGCGCCCGCGGGTGCGCCCGATACCCACGTCACCTCGTCCATCGCCGTTCCGCTGCAGCTGGAAGTCGATGGCCGGGTGCTCTCCATGCTCAGCACCACCACCGTGTTCGGTACGCCGGTGGACATCACGCTGGCGGAGTTGGCGCTGGAGGCGTTCGTGCCGGCGGATGGGGAAACGGCGGAGCGGCTGCGGGCATCGGCCGGGTGACACCCTGGAACCTTCCCCGGCCGCAACGGCACAGCGGGGACGGTGGGCGCGGCGCCTGGCGCGTCGCTTGTCTACGATTCGTGGTGGACGTGGCCAACCCGATCCTTGCGGGCGCCTAGCCGTTCCTTAACGAACGCTGTGTTCGAGTGTGTCCAACGAACCGGTTCAGGTGTGCCTCATGCAGACGACGACTCGCACCGTAGTCCACGCACCGGCAGGCGCCGCCGCGGCCCGCGCGCAGTTCCTTGGCCGCCGGCCACGTACGGCATCCGTGGAGCGCCCAACGCGCCGCGCGTGACCGCCAGGTCGCGCGCACTCATCACCCTTCCCACTCCTGCATCGGCCTGCCCCACGGCGGGCCGATGCAGGGTCGTCCGCGACAGGAGAGCCCATGGCTGATATCGCAATCATTGGCGGCGGTGCCGCAGGCGCCTCGCTCTTCGGCGAACTGCTGCGCCGCGGCAGCGCGCGCGTGCACTGGATCACTGGCGACCGCGCCGTCGCCGGCCGTGGCGTGGCCTACGCCAGCGGCAGCGGGCGGCACCTGCTCAACGTGCGCGCACAGGCCATGAGCCTGTTCGCCGGCAGCGAGGGCGAATTCCTGCAATTCGCCGCACAACGCGTGGACGGCGCAGGCGCCGACGATTTCCTGCCGCGCGACCTGTTCGGCGATTTCGTCGAAGCGCAGGTGCGTGCCTGCGCCGACCAGGCCCTGCTGCAGGGACGCCACTTCCAGATCCATGGCGACGACGCGGTGCAGGTCGAGCCGCTGTGCGATGGCGGCTACGCCGTGCGCCTCGCCGGCGGGCTGCTGATCAAGGCCGACGCAGTGGTACTGGCGCTGGGCGCATTGTCGCCGCGGCCGCTGAAGACGGTGTCCCGTGAGGCGTTGCAGGGCGGCGCCTATGTGCTCGATCCCTGGCACGTCAACCGCCGCGAAACCGCGCCACGCCGGGTGCTGGTGATCGGTACCGGGCTGACCGCGGTCGACACCCTGCTGTCCGCCGGCGCGCGCTGGCCGCAGGCCGAGCTGGTGGCGGTCTCGCGCCACGGGCAACTCCCCTTCGAGCATGGCCTGCTGCCGCTGCCCCCGTATGCCGGGCAATCGGCGCTCAATACAACGCTGCTTGCCAGCGACAACCTGCTGGCGATGCTCCGGCACGTGCGTCGTGCGATCGCCGCTGCGCCGCAGGCCGACCGGCGCAGCCTGGTCGACGGCATGCGGCCGATCAACGCGCGGCTGTGGCGCCGGCTGGACGCGCGCCAGCGGCGGCAGTTCCTGCGCCACCTGCGCTGGCTGTGGGAGTCGGCGCGCCACCGCGTCGCGCCCGCCTCCGCCGAAGCGCTCACCGCGATGCGGGAGCAAGGCCGGCTGCGGCTGCATGCGGCGCGCGTACTCGGCGTCGATGGGCACGGTCCGCTGCGGGTGAGCTTGCGCCATCGCGCCACCCAGCAGCTGGACACCTTGTCCGCGGACCTGGTGATCCAGGCCACCGGGCTCGATACCGCCGTCGCGTTCACCGAGCACCCGCTGCTCTCGCGCCTGCTGCGCGACGGGCTGGCCATGCCCGATCCGCTGCAGCTGGGCGTGGCCGCGCATCCGGATGGCCAGCTGATCAACGCCCGCGGCGAGTTGCAGGTCGGGCTGTACGCGATCGGCGCACTGCTGCGCGGCAACCTGTGGGAGTGCAGTGCCATGGCCGAGATCCGCGTGGCCGCGCAGCAACTGGCGCGACGCCTGGCCGCGGCCGATAGCGTGGGGGTCTCGCATGCCGGCGGGGCTTCGGCCGGGAAGCTGCGCGAGCCGGCGGCTGGGCTTGCGCCTTCCGCGTGACCGCGGAGTGCGTCCCTGCGCACCGTGGATTACGGTCTGGTCGACCGAGCCGGCCCGCTCGGCGATCAGGCCATCGCGGCCCTGGCCGCCTCGGCCAGCCATTGCATGGCACCGCGATATGGACCGGGGCCATGGCTGATCCGCGCCACGCCCAGTTCAGCCAGGCGCGCACGGCCGGGGACGCCGGGCATGACCATGATGTTCAGCGGCAGCGGGGAGGCTTCGGCCAGGCGCGCGATCAGCGGCTCGTTGACCACGCCAGGCACGAACAGGCCGCTCGCGCCGGCATCGGCATAGGCATGCGCGCGCTCCAGCGCCGCATCCACCATCGCCATGTCGTGGACGTCGGCCGGCTTCTGGAAGAACACGTCCGTGCGCGCATTGATGAACATCCCCACGCCCGCGTCCTCCGCCGCCTGGCGTGCTGCAGCGAGTCGCGCGGTCTGGTCGCGCATGTCGCGCAGGCGGCCGTCGGTGGGAAAGCTGTCTTCCAGGTTGCAGCCGACCGCGCCGCCCTTCAGCGCGGCCGCGACGGTGGCCGACACCAGGGCGGGGGCATCGCCGTAACCGCTTTCCAGATCGATCGTCACCGGCTGGGCCACCGCGGCGACGATGCGGCGCAGGTTGTCCAGTGCAAAGGCGAACGGCAGATGCTCGCCATCGGCGAAACCATTGGCGGCCGCCACCGACCAGCTGCCAGTGGCGATCGCCTGGGCACCGGCCTCGGCGACGGCGCGGGCGCTGCCGGCGTCCCAGGCGTTGAACAGCACCAGCGGCTGGCCGGGCACATGCAGGCAATGGAATAGACGGGCCTTGTCGTTTTGCGTGCTCACTGCGGTCTCCAGGTGGTGCGGGGGGGTGGGAGCCAGGGGATGCGTATGCCTCCGGGCGGGATGTTTCGCTGGCTGGCCGATCGCCAGCGGGGTCCATTCCCCTGTCCAGAGGAACAGTCGGCGATGGCCAGGCTCGCGCAGGCAGGCGAACCTGGCCCAGCGGCTCAGCCGCGCTTCGCGTTCATCGCGGACGCGTGCGCCTCTTTCAGCTTCACGGCGCAGTCGTCGCAGCACACTTCCACGGCCTGCCCGCCGATGCGCACCTGGATGGCGTTCTCGTCCAGTTCGCAGTCGCAGGCAGCACAGGTTCGCTCGTTCATGTCGTTTCTCCAGTCGACCCGGGCATCGGGTGGAGAGAGTAGACCCCGCGCCAGGCCCGGCCGCTGTCGAAAACTTTAGCGATCAGCGTTGCAGCGCCATCTGCCGGAATTCGCTGGGCGTGCGGCCATACATCTTCTGGAACGCCGCGGTGAAGTGGCTGTGGCTGGAAAAGCCCAGGTCCACGCCGAGCGCGGCCAGGTCGTGGTAGTCCCTGAGCAGGTCCAGCGCGCGCGCCAGCCGCAAACGCAACTGGTAGCGGTACAGCGGTACGCCTTCGACCTGGCGGAAACTCTGCGTGAGATAGACCGCCGATATGCCGACCTCGGCCGCCACCTCCGCGAGCGTCCAGCGCCGGGCCAGGTCGCGCGCCAGCACCAGCTTGGCGCGGTCCACCAGTCGCTGGCGGGCCTGGCTGGACGCGGCCGCGTGCGTGGTGCGGGGGGCCAGTGCGCGATGCACCAGGGTAAGCGCCAGGCTCTCGCCTTCCAGCGGTTCGGCAATGCCTTCGTGCAGGGAATGGCGCAGCAATGCCACCAGCACCTGCGCGCGCGGATCGATGCGCAGGCGCGCCTGGCCGAAGCGCAGCGGCTCGCCGGAAAGCAGCAGCGCAGCCGGCGCCACTTCACGCAGCAGCGCCTCGTCGACGGCTAGCGACAGGCTCGCGTCACCGCCTGCATTCGGATGGCTGACGCGGTAGTCCTCGCCGGCGTTGAAGAACAGCACCTGGCTGGCGTCGGCCACCGCGTCGTTGCTGCCGACATGCCGGACGTAGGTGCCGCGGTAGGGAAACACCAGCTGCGTGCGGCTGGCGCGTTCGACCGCGCCCTTGTGCCGGCAACTGCCCGCGCAGACCACGTCGCGCACTTCGATCAGCGGCGTGGCGAGCAGCGTGCGGACGTGGAACTGCGGATCGGTGGCCGACATGCGGCCATTGCAGCACAAGGCGCGTCCCTGCGCCCCCTGGGCGGCCAGTGGCGGCCCTACTGCTCGAGCGCCTCCACCGCCGCCAGCGTCTCCTGCACGTGCTTGTTCGGCTTGAGGTTCGAGTAGACGTGGACGATCTTGCCGGAGGGCGCGATCACGTAGGAGGTGCGGTCCGACCAGCCCGGCCGCATCGGCAGCAGCGCGTCGTATTGCTTGGCGATGGAGGCATCGGCGTCCGCCGCGACCGGGAACTTGCCGCCGCAGTGCTCGGTTTCCTTGGAGAAGTCCGCCAGCTGGTCGGTGTTGCCGGCGGTCACGCCGATCACGGTGGCGTGCAGCGCCTTGAACTTGTCGATGGCCACGGAGAACAGGTGCGCTTCGAGGTTGCAGCCGGAAGTGTGGGCGGCGGGGAAGAAGTAGACCACCACCGGCCCGTGCTTGAGCGCGTCGGCGAGCTTGAAGGTGAAAGGTTTGCCGGCGAGGTAGGCCGGCGCGGTGAAATCGGGCGCCTGCGTGCCTTCCTTGAGTGCGGCGAAGGCCGGCGAGGCCAATGCGGCGAACCCGGCGAGGACGAGCGCGGCGAACTTGATCGAGGGTTTCATGGCTTGTTCCTTGGCGTTGGGGAAAACGAACCGGTTATACGCCACTGGCGTGGCACCGGATGCTCAAAGGCTGGAGAGATAGGCCGCCAGCGCCTGCACGTCGGCATCGTCCAGCGTGCCGGCCACCCCTTCCATCACCCGCGTGTTGCTGCTGCCGGGGCGTATGCGCTGGCTGCGGAAGTCGTTCAGCCGCTTGGTGAGGTAGATCGCCGATTGCCCGCGCAGGCGCGGAATGGTCGACCACGGCGGGTGCGGCGCGTTGGTCGGCTGCGCGCGCGAGCCGAGCGCATCGCTGCCGTGGCAACCCTGGCAGGGCGGGATGCCGCGGGCCGGGTCGCCGGCGAGAAAGACCTGCGCGCCGCGCGAGCCGGCGTCGGCCTGGCCGGAGGGCTTGGGCGGGAGCGAGGCAAAGTGGCTGGCCAGGTCGCGCATGTCCGTGTCACTGAGCGGCGCGGCCTGGCCGGTCATGACCGGATCCTTGCGCTGGCCATGGTGGAACTGCTCGAGCTGCACGTACAGATAGGTCGCCGATTGCCCGGCCAGGTTGGGAAAGTTGGGCGCGACGGCGATGCCCTGCGGGCCGTGGCAGGCCGTGCATACGGCGGCCTTGCCGGCCCCGGCGACTGCATCGCCCTGGATCGGTGGCTGTCCGCGCAGGTCCAGGAAAGTCGCCGACGAGGCGGTGGCGGGCGCTGCCGCGGAGGCCGCCGGTGTTGCGTTGGCCTGTGCCTGGGCGTGCCCGGCGGATGCGGCCCAACCGAGTACTGCGGCGGACAGCAGCGGGAGCAGTGGGCGGTTCATGCGGTAGCCCTCACAGCTTGATGCTGAGCATGGCGCCGACCAGCGTGGCGCGGTAGTGCACCTGCGGACCACGGTCGGTGTAGATACGGTGGTCGTAGACCAGCGTGTCGCCGAAGCCCAGGTAGTGCCAGTCGAGGAAGCTGCCGCTCTGGTAGCGGCCGAACAGCCGCACGCCGATGCTGGCGGTGAGCGGGAAGCTCAGGCCCGCGTCGAAGGTGCTCGAGCGGTAGTGGTTGTCGGGGAAGCGGCCATTGAGCAGCGGCGCGGCGTCCGGAAAGGTCAGCGCGCCGGGCGAGGCGAAGTCGAAGCCGAGCTGCGAGAGCGACTGGGTGTAGTTCCACGCCAGGTCGAGCTTCACCCGGCCGAAGTCGTGCGCGAAGGTGATGCCGGCGTTGTAGTCGCGTTCGCGGTCCAGGTTGTGCCAGTAGTTTTCCAGCGGATAGAGCGGCCCGCCGAAGCGGGGGTCGTCACGTCCCACCGTGCCCACGACAGACTCGTTGTCGGCCACGTTGGCGAGCTTGAGCCGCGTGGTCTCGGCGCCGATGTAGACGCTGGCGTTGGTGTTCGGTTCGGGCTGCCAGTCCCACTCGCCGGTGAAGCCGGTCGTGCGCGTGTCCTGCCGGCCGACCAGCGCGTCGTAGTGGTCGCGGCTGCCGTAGAAGGTGGCCGACACCGTGCTGGCCTCGCCCAGCGGATAGAGCAGGATCACCCGCGCCTTGGTTTCCTTGCGGTCGCTCATGTCGTACTTGCGCATGGCATCGACGGTGAACGCGGGCGGCGGGATGCCGCCGGCGTTGATGAAGCCCGGCAGCGACTTGGAGTAGTACGCCTCGTACGGGTCGTAGTTGTACGTGCCGCCGCTGCGGTCGCCGTATTCGAAGCTGGCGCGCAGCGTCGCGTCGCCGAGCGATCGGCTGACCCAGGAGAGCTTGATGCGTTGCTCGTCCAGCCGCGTACGTTCGCGGTGGCGCGGCTGGTCGTGGTCGAAGGTGTAGACCAGGCTCAGCGAATCGGACTGGCCGACGTTCCAGTCCGCGCCCAGTTCCAGCAGCGTGTCGCGGTAGCCGAACGGCGCGCTGGCGATCTGCACGTTGGAGCTTGCGTAGTAGCCGTTGTCGAAGATGCCGGTCTCGCCCGGTACCACGCTGCCCTGCGCGCCGTTTTCGGAGATGTAGCCGTACTGCCCGGTGAGCGGGTTATAGGCGAGGTAGCGGGTCCTGTTGTCCTCGTCGTAGTAGCGCAGGTCCGCATGCCAGCCGAAGTTGCGGCCGGGATGGAAGGTCAGTTTCGCGTCGAGGAGCTGGGTGTCGATGCGCGCGTTGGCCGTCGAACGCGACAGTGCGGCCGAGCTGTTCCACAGGCCGCACGGGATCAACTGCTGCAACGGCCCGGCGGAAAAGCCCAGCGTGCCGGTGCAGTTGACCGGCGGCAGCAGGTCGTCGTCCTGGCGCATGGTGCCGTAGGCGGCAGCCAGCGAGAGTTCGCCGCGCCACCTGAGCTCGCGCGACAGCTCCAGGCGCAGGTTGTGGTAGTCGTTGTCCGGCTCCAACGAATACTCGCCGTTGACCACTGGCGCCACGTTGGGCACGCCGACCACGTTGTGGATCAGGAACGGGTTCTGGTAGTCCAGGTAGCTCTTGTGGTCGCGGAAGAACGAGCCGGTGTAGAGCGCGTTGAAGTGCCACAGCCTGCCGACCCGGCGCAGCCCCAGGTTGACGTCGGTGGTGGTGAAGTCGATCGGCCGGACCGTCTCCATGATGCCGCCGTCGCCGCCGAACGGAGAGCCGGTATTGGTGAAGAACGGGTAGTTGAAGAACATCGTCCCGCCCCACAGCCGCGTGCCGTCGCGCTTCTCGCTGGTGACCGAGGCGAAGCCGGTCCAGTCGCGATAGAGCTCTCCTTCCAGGCTCACGCCGGTGCGCGTGCGGGTCAGCCCGATGGTGCGGCGGGGGGCAGCGGCGGAAGCCTGCTGCACGGCGGCGATCGTGCTGCCGCCGGGCGTGAGTCCGGTGGGCAAAGTGAGGTTGCTGCTGCCGGTGCCGTTCCAGATCGGGAAGGCGTTGGTCGACACCGTGTGCGGCATGTCGCGGTAGAACGCCTCGACCCTGTAGTGCCCGTAGCGGCCGGCGCGCAGGCGGTAGTACTGGTCATCGCCGCTGATGCGGCTGCCGCGGAACTCGACATAGCTGCCGGTGCTGCGGTTGGCGAAGCCAAAAGCGAGCAGGCCCAGCGCCGCGCCGTTCTTCCAATCGGTGTACTGGCGGAAGAATTCCGCGTCGCGGTCGCCGCCGAGGTGGATGTAGCCGAGCTGCAGCAGGCCCCAGTAGGTCCAGTCGCCCCGCTGCCCCAGCGGCTTGCCGGTGAGGTCGTACGGGTAGGGATAGAGCGCGCCGCTGGGGGTGCGCAGCATGCCCGGGTGCAGCCACGACATGCCATCGGGGTTCGGCATCATGAGCGGCGACCAGCCTCGCGGATCCAGCCCGTTGCCGTACTGCATGTCGCCCACGCGCATGGTGTCGCTGCTGTCGCTGGCATGCACCAGCGGCGCGCCGGCCAGCAGCGCGAAGAGGATGGCGCGGGACATTGGATGGATGGTGCGCATGGCGTACTCCTCCCCCGTCCGTTCCTATTTGTGGAAGCGCGAGCCCGACGGGTTGTTCGAGCCGTGGATGTTGGTGTGGCAGGTCAGGCAGGCGCGGCCCATCAGGCGCTCGTCCGGATTCGGCCCGCGGCCGAGGTTGGTCGGCACCTGCAGGTCGTTCGGGTGGCGGGTCATGGTGTGGCACTGCTGGCACAGCATCGGCAGCGGCGCGACCAGCAGGGTCTGCTGGTTGGAGCCGTGCGGGTCGTGGCAATTGAGGCAGCTCTCGCGCACCGGCGCGTGCTCGAACAGGAACGGCCCGCGCTTCTCGGCATGGCAGGCGTAGCAGGTTTCGTTGACCGTGTCGGTTTTCAGCAGCGGGCGGGTCAGCGTGCCGTGCGGGTTGTGGCAGTCGGTGCAGGCCATCTGTCCTTCCGGCAGCGGCATGTGCGAGCGCCGGTTGAACTTGGCCATGATGTCCTTGTGGCAGCTGGCGCAGACCTCGTTGATCGAGGGCTTGGCCAGCACGCCCTCGGGCGACAACCGCGCCATTGGGTTGTGGCAGTCGCTGCAGGACAGCCCGCGCGCCTCGTGCACCGATCCGAGCCAGTGCTGCCGTGCGCCGCCGGCGTGGCAGCCCAGGCAGACCGCGGTCTGGGTGTGCACGTCGGTCCTGGCGCCGTGGGTGAAGGCAATGATCGAGCCGGCCTGCGCCGGGTTCTTCGCGTGCTCCGAGCCGGGGCCGTGGCAGCTTTCACAGGCTGCCTGCGGTCCGCTGTGGGCGGCGCCGGCGTTGAACGACTGCACGTGCAGAGAGTGGACAGCGTGCATGTCCTCCAGCGAATGGCAGGCGATGCAGGTCTTCGCGCCCACCGGGTCGGCGTCGGGCGCCAGCGGGTTATGCGGGATCGGCGCGGCGTCGAAGGGAGTGGCCGGGCTGTCGTCCACCTGTTGCAGGTGCGGATCGTCCTTGCGGAAGGCACTCGCCCCCATATCGGTGGCCGGCAGCATGCGTGCGATGTCGGCCTGGCTCAATCCGCTGGAGGGCTGGCTCGCCGCCGGCGCAGGCGTCGCCTGCGGCGGCGACTGCGCCTGGGCCGCGGACCAGAGCACGCCGCCAAGCCCCACTGCGATGGATAGCACGGCCGCAAACGAAACCGGTAAGGCACGCATGGCTGGCATCCCCGATAGCTGGCGTGAACCTGCAGGGCGGGCCCAGCCCCCGCTGGCGGGCCCGACACGGGCGCCTGCAAGCGCCGCTGGAGGCCATTAGACCCATCGGCGTGAAAACGGCATGCAAGCGCGTCGCGCGGGTCCGGACGGGCCTGGCCATCGAACGCATACGCGCCGGGCCGCACCGAACCGCACCGGTGGGTGCGCCATGCCGACGCAAAGGTTGGACGCGTTCGCAGGTCGCGCTACCGCTCGCCGGACACCACAGTAGAACCGGAGTCCGGCGAGGCCGGACCTTCCTCAGCGGGAAGCACCCGTCGCGGCCAGCGCCGCGGGCCGCCGCACCGGCGGGGTTACCAGCATGTGGAACGCAGCCACGTGCGTGATCATCAGCAGCGGCACGTAGATCACCGGGATCACGTAGGCGGCGCCGAGTTCCCCCGCCATGTCCGGCAGGTGGGCATGGATGGCGTGGTAATAGTCCACCAGCAAATCGGCCATCCCCACCAGGTTGAAAGCGGCCACGAGCAGCCAGAACAGCGCGCGCAGCCTCCACGCGAGCAGCGCGAGCATGGCCAGCACACCCGTAGCCAAGTCGGCGTGCGCGGCCCATGCCGCGAAGCTGTCCGGCAGGTGTGGGCCGACGACGCCCGGCATCGCGAAGACCAGCCCGAAAAACCGGAAGCTGTGCAAGGTGGCGATGGCGCGGTGTGCCGAGATCCTGTCCATGGCTTTCAGCCGGGGACCGATGTACGCGCGATAGCAGAGCAACCAGGCGACGTAGCCCAGCACGAGCTGGAGGGTAAAGGTGTGTGCCGGTGACATGGAGGACTCCTCTGCTGTCGGCTGCGCGAACCGTGCGGTCCGCGTTGGTACCGCCGAGTACCACCGCGACATGCTACGGTACCCACCGGTACCAACGCAAGAGTTTTGCCATGAAGCATCAACCGATCGTCGAACCCGGCCCGCTGCCGGCCCGCGAGCGCATTCTGCGCGCCGCGATGGAGGCCTTCATGGAGCACGGCTACACCGAGGCGAGCACCTTGAAGATCGCCACCCATGCGCAGGTCTCGAAGCGGGAGCTGTACGCGTTGTTCGGCAACAAGCAGGCCATGCTGGTGGCATGCATCGCCGATCGCGCCGGACGCATGCGGGTGCCGGAGGAGCTGCCGCGCGCACGCGACCGCGAAGAATTCGCGGCGGGACTGTCCGGGCTCGGCGCGACGGTCCTGTGCGAGGTCAGCGATCCGGCCGTGATCGCCGTCTTCCGGCTCGCGATCACCGAGGCACAACGCGCGCCGGAGGTCGCGGCCACGCTGCAGGCCGCACGCCAGGCGATCCGCACGACCGTGCGCGGGATCCTGGCGCAGGCCCAGTCAGCGGGAATGGTCGGTACCGGCGACCTGGAACAGATGAGCAACCGCTATCTCGCGCTGCTCTGGGGCGACCTGCTGATGGGCCTGTTGCTGCGCATCCGCGCCGCGCCCAGCCGGTCGGAGCTCGATGAACGGGCCAGGATGGCCACCGAGGACTTGCTACGGTTGTATGCGGAGCCGGAAAAGCGAAACTCGCCGGTTGCCGTGAAGCGACGGACACCGACCAGATGAGCGCGCGGCGGCAGCGGAGCGCACGGCGATCGCCAGCCTCTGCAATGGCTCGTCAGCCGGTGGGTGGATGTGGGGCGCCGCCCCGCATCCGGGTCTGTCCGGCGCCGGCCCTTGCGGGCATAGAGCATGCGGTCGGCCGCGTCGATCGGCGAGGCGGCGTCCCAGCCATGTTGGGGCGCGGCACCGATGCCGATACTGGCACCGGGCCGGGCCGACTCGAGCGCAGCCGCCTCGTTGAGGTTGGCCTCGATGCGCCGTGCGATGTCCTGCGCCTGTTCCAACGCCGTATGGGGAAGCACGGCGAGGAACTCGTCTCCGCCGTAGCGGCCAAGCCGGTCGCCGTCGCGCAGCATCTCGCGCAGCCGCGCCACCACCCAGACCAGTGCCCGGTCGCCGGCGCTGTGGCCGAACTGGTCGTTGATCGCCTTGAAGCGGTCCAGGTCGACCATGAAAAGGCTGAGCGGCGCCTGTTCGCGCGCGTGGGTGGCCAGGTCGGTCTCCAGCGCGGCCAACACGCCACGGCGGTTGAGCACGCCGGTCGGCGGGTCCTGCGCGGCTTCGGTCAGCAGGCTCTGCCGGGATGCCTCAGGCGGGCGCGGCCCCGAGCTGACGACCCGGTTCGATACGCATACCCGCCCGGCGCAAACATCCGCCGTAGCGCGCGGGACTCCCGGAGGGTGCACTGGCCCGGCGAAAAGTTGGGCGGGTGGCCCGTCGGCGAACGGGCACGGCGATCGCGCCGGGCGCTGGAGCCTTCGGGCGTGGGCAAGGCTCCGCCGACAGCGCAGGCTACCCCGGCGCCTGTCCCGGCGTGGCCGGCTTGCCCGGCGGGCGCAACGGCGTACCGTCCAGCTCGGGAATGGGCCGGTCGTAGTCCACGCATGCATTCCCTCGGCGGCGTGCACGGCACGCCGCTGAGTGACCGGGGCCTTTGCGATCAGCCGCGGACCTCGCCGCAAAGGCACGGCAGTCCGGCGGCGCAACCGCAGCCGCAGGCCGACAGGTTGGCCGGGGCAGCCTGGCAGCCGCAGGTGCAGGCGGTGCCCGCGCAGTTGGGGCAATGGCAGGCGAAGGTGTTGGCGGAGTGGTTCATGGGTACGTCCTCGATGGGGTTGGCAGGGATACGGACCTCGATCCGTGCTGCCATTGTCGGGACCACCCCTGGCGAGCGCTTGAACCAAACGGCTAACCTTCGCCTGCCCTGCCGCGGAGACCCGCCATGACCAGAGCCATGCCCGCCACCGGCAGCGATCCCCGCCGCAGCGTCGCCGGCGTCGGCCGGGTCGTGCTGTGGAAAGGCGGCAGCGTGTGGATGGGGCGCGACACCGGCCAGGTGCAGCCGCACAGCCACCATGCCATCCAGATCACGCTCGCGCCCGCGCGGCGGATCCGTATCCGCGGCGCCGCCGAGGACGCCTGGCACGAGACCTCGGCCGCCATCGTCATGCCCGACCGGCCGCACCTGTTCGACGGCTGCGGCCACACGGTGGCGATGGTGTTCGTCGAACCGGAGACGCTGGCCGGCCACGCCCTGCTCGCGCGCCACGGCCAGCGCGACGTGAGCCTGCTCGACGACGAAGGCCTGGCCAGCCGCGCGGCCGCGCTGCATGCCGTGTTCGAAGCTCGCGGGACCGATGGGGCGCTGGTCGATGCCGCCCGCGGCTTGATCGAGCACCTGGCAGGCGCACCGGTGGGGCGCGACGTGGTCGACCCACGCATCGGCGCCGTGCTGGAACGCATCCGCGAGCATCCCGACGCGGAGCTCGACCTGGCGCAGGCGGCCGCCATCGCGCACCTCTCACCCAGCCGCTTCCGCCACCTGTTCGTCGCGCAGACCGGGATTTCCTTCCGTGCCTACCTGCTGTGGGCGCGCGTGGGCTATGCGGTGGTGCGTGGCCTGGCCGGCGGCTCCTGGACCGAAGCCGCACAGCAGGCCGGCTTCGCCGACTCGGCCCACCTCAGCCGCACCTGCCGGCGCATGTTCGGTATCGCCCCGACGATGCTGCTGCCGGAAGGCAAGGCCCCGCGTCTTCCCGGCACCGCCGCCGCGTGACCGGCTGCCGGCGTTCCCGTTCCCGCATGATCGTGTGGCCGCAGACGGATGCCGCGCCCGGGATGGCGGCGGCCTCGTCCGCTCGCGACGGCCAACTCAGCCGGCCATGGGCACCGCCGCATTGCCGAAGAACGCCTGCACGTCCGCCAGTTCGCGCGTGCGCGGCATCGGCGGCAGGCTGGCGAGGAACAGGCGGCCGTAGCCCTTGGTGGTCAGGCGCGGGTCGCACAGCACCAGCACGCCGCGGTCGTGCACGTCGCGGATCAGGCGGCCGGCACCCTGCTTGAGCGCGATGGCGGCGGCGGGCACCTGCCAACCCATGAAGGGGTTGATGCCCGATTGCTCCAGCGCATCCAGGCGCGCCTGCAGCACCGGGTCGTCGGGTGCGGCGAAAGGCAGCTTGTCGATCACCACCACGCTCAACGCCTCGCCGGCCACGTCGACGCCTTCCCAGAAACTGGCCGCGCCGAGCAACACGCCGTGGCCGCTGGCGCGGAAGTCTTCCAGCAACTGGTGGCGTGGCGCGCTGCCCTGCACGAACAGCGGCCAGGGCACGCGGTCGGCCAGCAGCTCGGCGGCGCGGCGCAGCGCGCGGTGCGAGGTGAACAGCAGGAAGGCGCGGCCGTGCGAGGCTTCCAGCACCGGTAACGCGGCATCTATAACGCGCTCGGTATGGTCGCGCGCGTTGGGATCGGGCAGCCCGGGAGGCAGGTAGCACAGCGCCTGGGTGGCGTAGTCGAACGGGCTGTCCAGGTTGAGCGTCTGCGGGTCTTCGAGGCCGAGCTGGCGGGCGAAGTGGTCGAAGCTGCCGGCGACCGAGAGCGTCGCCGAGGTGTGGATCCATGCCGCCTGGGTGCGCTCGCGCATGGCGCGAAGTGGCGCCGCGAGGTCCAGCGGCGTGGCGTGCAGCGCGAAGCCGCGGGGAAACAATTCGTACCAGCGCACGTCCTGTTCGCCGCCGCCTTCGACGATGCGGTCGAGCCGTTCGGTCCATACCGCCGCGCGCTCGTGCGCGTTGGCCAGGCCGCGCGAGCGTTCGGCCTGCGAGGCCAGCAGGTCGGTGAAGGCAGCGAGCAGCTCGCCCAGGTCCTGCAGGCCGTCATGCACGGCGGCCAGCGCGTCCAGTTGCTGGAACGGGCCACGCGTCGGCAGGGTGTCCATCGCCAGGCGCAGGCGCCGCAGCGCCCCCTGCAACGCTTCGGCCGGTTCCAGCAGCAGGCCGATGGCGCCGGTGACGCCGTTGCACTCGCGCAGCGCGTCGGCGGCAAGGTCGGCGAGTTGGCGCGCGCTCACGCTCTGCGAAAAGAACTGGCCGGCGAGTTCCGGCACCTGGTGCGCCTCGTCGAGGATGAACGCGCTGGCGCCGGGCAGGATCTCGCCGAAGCCTTCCTGCTTGAGCGCCAGGTCGGCGAACAGCAGGTGGTGGTTGACTACCACCAGGTCGGCCTCCTGCGCTTCGCGGCGGGCTTTGACCACGTGGCAGTCGTCGAAGAACGGGCACTCGACGCCCACGCAGTTCTCCGGCGTGGAGGTGACGCGCGGCCACAGCGGCGACTCCTCCGGCACCTCGGCCAGTTCCATGCGGTCGCCGGCGCGGGTGCGCGCCGACCAGGCGCGGATGGCGGCCAGCTGCGAAGCTTCCGTGCGCTCGAAGGTGCTGCCCTCGCGCACGGTCTGGTCCAACCGGTACAGGCACAGGTAGTTGGCGCGACCCTTGAGCAGCGCGGCCTTGCCCCGCGTGCCGAGCACGGCACGTACCTTCGGCAGGTCGCGGAAGTAGAGCTGGTCCTGCAGCGCCTTGGTGCCGGTGGAGACGATCACCCGCTCGCCCGAGAGCAAGGCGGGGACGAGGTAGGCGTAGGTCTTGCCCGTGCCGGTGCCGGCCTCGGCGACGAGCGTGTCACGGTTCGTGATCGCGTCCGCGACCGAGCGCGCCATCGCCTGCTGAGCCAGGCGCGGGGCGAAGTTGGGCAGCTCGCGGGCAAACGGGCCGTCGGCGCCCAGCAGTGCGCCGATGTCGTGGGGATCGGTCATCGCGCAAGTATCGCCGAGGCGGCGCGCACGCGCACTGGCGAGCAGGCCCATGCCGGCGCACCATGGTTGCATTCCGCATCTGCGATCCGGGGAACGCCATGGGTGAGGAAAAAGCGACCGCGCACCGGCTGGCCGGCTACTCCGACGCGGTGTTCGCGGTGATCGTGACGATCATGGTGCTGGAGCTGAAGGCGCCGGACGTGGCGGCGTTCTCGGCGCTGCTGCCGCTATGGCCGACCGCCGCCAGCTACGTGCTGAGCTACCTCTTCATTGCCGTGATCTGGATCAACCACCATCACCTGATGCGCCTGGCCGGGCCGCCGACGCTCGGCTTCATGTGGACGAATTTCCTGCACCTGTTCCTTGTGTCGCTACTGCCCTTCGCCACTTCATGGGTCGCCCGGACCGGGCTCGCATCGGCACCGGTCGTTTTCTATGCAGGGCTCTTCGTTTGTATCGACATCGCCTACAACCTTTTCGAGTGGCAGGTGCTTGCCGGGGGAGAACACGTGGGCGAACGCACGCGCCGCCTGGCCCGGCGGCGATCACTTGCGGTGCTGGCGATCTTCGCGACGGCCGGACTGGTGGCAATGACCGCCCCGCGGGTCGGCTTGGGCCTGGTATGCGCGGGGTTGATTCTTCACCTGCGGCCGGATGTGGCTGGCTGACCCGTTCCACCGCGCCCGCATCGCCAGGTTGCCCAGGGCGGCCGCCGTTGCGACGCGTGCACGCGGGATTGGCCTCCATCCACCGGGTGTATCACCATCATTCCCGTCCAACCACAGGAGCAGACCATGAGCGTCGAAATCCGCATGCTGGTGTGGAGCGTGATTCTGGGGCTGGTGCAGATCCTCGCCGCCGCCGCGGCGGGAATGGGACAGCGCGGCTCGGCCTGGGCGGCCAGTTCGCGCGACGAACCGCCGCCGGCGCTGACCGGCGTGGCCGGGCGGCTGGACCGCGCGCGTGCCAATTTCCTGGAGACCTTCGCCTTCTTCGCAGCGTTGGTGCTCGCGCTGGTGGCAGCGGCACGGCAGGACGCGACCAGCGCGTTGGGTGCGCAGCTGTATTTCTGGGGGCGGCTGGTCTACGTGCCGATCTATGCCGCGGGGATTCCGTACCTGCGCACGCTGGTGTGGGCGGTGAGCATCGCCGGGCTGGTGTTGTTGCTGGTGGCGCTGTTCTGAAGTGAGGCAGGCCGAGGGCGCAGTGAACTGATTTTCGTTCGGCTGCAGTGGTCGCGAAGATACGGATCGTGGCTGTGGGAACGAAGTGGAGTAAGGCGCGCGAGCCGCCGCTCAGTACCGCGGCACGCCTTCCTTGTGGCAAGCCTGCACACCCTTGCGGGCGGCGGCGGCGCCAGCTTCGTCACCGGCCTGCAGGCGCATTTCAACCACCGTCTGCCAATTGCGCGCGCACAGCGGCCCCAGTTGCGGGCCGAGTGACCAGGACTGGCGCGCGAGGCGTTCGGCGGTGGCGTAGTCGTGCTGGCGCACGGCGACTTCGGCGCGGTCCTGCAGCAGTTCCGGCGACTCGGGGCTGAGCTTGAGTGCCTGGTCGAGCTTGGCGGCCGCATCGGTATAACGCCCGGCGCGCTCGTCGGCCTGGGCGGCCTCCTGCCACGCGCTGATGCCCGGGTCACGCAGCGGCGCCACGTCGATCACCGACTGCTCGCGTGCGCCGGCGGCGCGGATCGCAGCGACCATGTCATGGGCAGGGCGAACCGGCCTTTGCTCCTGCGGTGGTGCGGTGAAGCAGCCGGCGAGCAGCAGCGTGGCGAGAGCGGGAGTGGCAAGGCGGAAGCGTCGAACGGCAAGCATCGAAAGGTCTCAGGCGGAAAAACTTCAGGGTTGCGTGGTGGTGGTGGCAGGTGCGGGCGCACTGCCGCCGAACATGTCACCGATGCGCTGCCAGAAGCAGCCCTCGGTATCCGCCGGGAGCGAACCGGCGACCACCGGGAACTGCCGCGCGCCCTCGCAGTGCGGCTGGGTGGGCTTGCCGTCGGCCGGGTTGATCCAGGCCATTTCCAGGCCTTCGCCGGGTGCCGCGGAGAGCGACCGCGTGGGCAGGTGGCGGAACAGGTCCTGCCAGGCGCGCAGGCCGCCGGTGGCGCCGAACAGCCCGGTCGGCTTGTTGTCGTCGCGGCCCATCCAGAACACCGCCAGGCGGTCAGCGGTGAAACCGGCGAACCAGCTGTCGCGCATGTCGTTGCTGGTGCCGGTCTTGCCGGCGGCGTTGAGCCACGCCAGCGAGGAATCGCCCAGGCTGTGCGCGGTGCCGTATTCGGCCACCTGCTGCATCGCCCAGGTGATCAGCCGCACCGCTTGCTGGTACTCGCCCTTGCCCCCCTCGACCTCGTAGCGCTTGACGGTGTGGCCGCTGCCATCGACCACGCCGCGCACCGCCAGCAGCGGCAGCGCGTGGCCGTCCGCGGCGAGGTATTCGTACAGCTGCGCCACCTGGAACGGCGACATGTCGACCGCGCCGATCAGCATCGAGGGACTCGGATTGATGTCGGTGAAGCCGAAAGATTCGAGGAATGCCTTGACGCGCTGTACGCCGATGGCCAGCCCGAGATGGATCGTGGCCAGGTTCCACGAGTGCGCCAGCGCGTCGACCATCGGCACGAAGCCGTGCGACTGGTTGTCGTCGTTCTGCGGCATCCAGGTCTTGCCATTGGGCTGGCGCAGCATGATCGGCGAATCGTCCAGCGGCGTGGCCAGGTTCCAGTGCGCCGGATCGGTCAGCGCCACCAGGTAGACGAACGGCTTGACCAGCGAACCCATCGGCCGGCGCGCATCCAGTGCGCGGTTGAAGCCGGTGTCGCCCGGCGCCTTGCTGCCGACCACCGCCAGCACGCTGCCGGTGTGGGTGTCGGTCACCACGCCGGCCGCCTGCACCTTGTCGCCACGCTTGCCCATGCCCTTGAGCGAATGGGCGACCGCCTGCTCGGCATAGAGCTGCGCCGCCGGATCGAGCGTGGTGAAGATCGACAGCTTGCCATTGCGCAACGTCTCGTCGTCGAAGTCGTTGGTGATCTGCGCGCGCACCAGCTGCATGAAGGCAGGGAAGCGGTTGTGCGGCAATTGCGCGCTGGAGGCGATGTCCAGCGGCGCGGCCTGCGCGGCGTTGACCTGGTTGGCGTCCAGCAGGCCGGTGTCGTAGAACTCCTTCAGCACCAGGTTGCGGCGTTCCAGCGCGCGCGCAGGGTACCGGCGCGGGTCGTAGTAGCTCGGCCCCTTGACCATGCCGACCAGCAACGCGATCTCCTGCGGCCGCAGGTCTTCCATCCGGCGACCGAAATAGAACTCGGCGCCCGCGGCGAAACCGTGCACCGCCTGGCTGCCTTGCTGGCCGAGGAAGACCTCGTTGATGTAGGCCTCCAGGATGCGGTCTTTCGAGTAGTGCGCCTCGATCAGCAGCGAGAGCAGCGCCTCGTTGAACTTGCGCACCAGGTTCTGGCTGCGGTCCAGGAACAGGTTGCGCACCAGCTGCTGGGTCAGCGTCGAGCCGCCCTGCACGGTGTGGCCCGCGCGCAGGTTGGCGAAGGCGGCACGCAGGATGGCCGAGAAATCCAGCCCGATGTGGTGCTTGAAGTCGCGGTCTTCGACCGCCTGCAGGCCTTTGACCAGCAGCGGCGGCACGTCGGCCAGGCGCACGATGCGGCGCTCTTCCTGCTGCGCGCCGTACACGGTGGCGATGCGCGCGGGGTCGAGGTGGGCGAGCTTGATCGGCGCGCCGCTGGCTGCGTCGTCCAGCGATTCCACCTGGCCATGCCCGAGCGCCACGCGGATGCGCTTGGGCAGCTCGCCACCATCCGGGCCGGCGTAGCCGCGCGAGGAGATCACGTAGCGGCTGCCGTTGCGCGTCCAGCTGCCCGGTACCTTGCCGCTGGCGTCGTGGGTGTAGCCGGCGAAGGTCAGTTCCAGCTCCAGCGCGGACGGCGACATCGGCACGCCCTGCGCCAGTTCCAGCGGCCGCGCGTACACGCGCGTAGGCACGGCGAAGACCAGGTCGTTGAAGCGGTCCTGCACGCGCTTGTTGAGGATCAGCGTGTATGGCAACAGGAAACCCAGGCCCAGGCCCAGCACCACCCAGAACGGGATGCGCAGCCAGCGCCAGGCGTGGCGCGCCAACGCGCCCATGCGGGAGATCATTGCCAAGGTCGGGAACCTGGATCCAAGGTGGACTCCGATGATAGGGCGTGCCACCCGGCGCGCATCTGAACGCGGGCCTGCCTTCGAGGCGCGGGGCTGGCCGGTGCATGGCGATACCGGGGCAACCGCCCTCTGTCCCGGCCGCGCGGTTTTCCCTCGGCAAGAAGGATCAGGAACGCCAGCAACCCGCATCCGGCCGGAACGGACGCGGATGCACGCCGAGCAGGCGCTCGACTTCGCCGTTGTCGGCTACCAGGTCGGCCTCCAGCCGTGTCAGCGGTCCGCGCAGGCGCGGCACTGCGTGGCGCACCATGCGCAGCAGCCACGCGGGCAGCGGCACCGGCAGCGTGGCGACCGGCAAACTGCGGCGGACGCGGGCGAACATCTCGGCCGAGCGCAGCCGCTCGCCGCCGCCGAGCATCAGCACGCGATCGGCGGGATGGTCGATCGCCGCCACCGCGGCCAGCGCGATGTCGTCGGCATGCACCGGTTGGCGCAGGCCACGACCGGCGGGAAGCGGGAAAAGGCGCGCGCGCATGGCACGGTGGGCCAGCGGGGTAAGGCTCTTGTCGCGTGCGGCGCCATAGATCAGCGTGGGACGCAGCACGGTCCAGCCGCAACCCAGCGTCGCGCAGGCTGCGGCCAGTTCCGTCTCGCCCTGCTTCAGCTGCCGCGCGATCTCGCGCTCGGCGGGTACCTGCGACGCGGCCTTGCTCTGCGCGCTCATCGAACTGGTCGCAACGATCCGCGGCGCATTCGGCGGCGCCGCGGCGGCAAGCCACCGCGCGAACGGCAGCAGTGGCCCGAAACTGATGATGGCGGCGGCGGGCGGCAACCCCGGCACCAGGTCGGGCAGGCTGCCTTCGAACCATTGCACGCCATCGCGATCGCCTCCGGCATGCGGCCGCCGGCTCACCGCGATCACCGGCTCGCCGCGCGCCCGCAGCCGCGGCAGCAGGAAATGGCCGATCTGGCCGCTGGCCCCGAACACCACGACAGTCATGCGGAACCGCTCAGTGACCCGACTGCAGGCGCAGCGAAAGCTCGGTCACGCGCGGCTGGTAGGGCGCGAGCTTGCGCGCCTGCGCGATCGATTGCGCGGCATTGGCGCGGTCACCGCGGTTGAGCTGCTGCTCGGCCTGGTCGAGCCAGGCGTCGACCAGCCGCCCGCGCAGCACACTGGCATTGGAGTCGCCGGGCGAGAGGTCACCCAGCGCCCCGAGCAACTCACCGGCCTTGTCCAGCTGGCTGCCGGACAGCGCCTGGTTGAACTGCTGCACCACCAGGCTGGGCAGGTCTTCCAGGCCCTGCAGCGCGGCCTGGTTGTTGCCGTCGATGGCCAGTGCGTTGCGATAAAGGTCGTAGGCGCTCTCGCCTGGCGGCAACATGATCTGCCCTTGCGAGGCGGCGCTGCGGGCCCGGCGCACCAGCTCGGCAACCTGCTCGATCTGGTCGGCGGTCAGTTGCGGCGGAGGCGGCGGGGGCGGCTCGGCCTGCGCCGGCGCTTGCGCCGGAGGGGCCTGGGTCGGTGCCGCCACGGTCGGCGCAGGCTGCGCGTGGGAAGGCTGGATCTGCGCCATCTTGGTGCGTAGCCGTGCACGCGCGGCGGCGAGGTCGGCCGACTTGGGCGCCAACGCTTCGGCCTGGTCGAGCAGGCCGGAGGCCTGTTCCGTGTCGTCGGCGTCGAGCGCCGCATTGGCCTGCACCACCAGCGCCTGCGCGACCTGGCCCAGGCCGGCACGCGCCTGTGGATTTTCCGGATCGAGCTTCAGCGCGGCCTGGAAGTGCGCCAGCGCGGTGTCGCCGCCGGCGCCGCTGATGCGACCATCTCGCAGCGCCTGCTGGCCCTGCGAGATGGCCTCCAGCAGTGCCCCGTCGTCTTTGTGCTGCGCCTGCGCGAGCGCGGCGCGCAGCGCCGGCAGGTCGCCGTAGCTCGGCAGCAGCGCGGCCAACTGGTCGATGGTGGTGGAGGCCGCGGTCGCGTCGTCGTGGGCAAGCGCGGCGCGCGCCTGGTTGGCGAGGGCGCCACCGACCTGGTCCAGCCCGTGCTTGGCGACGGCGTTGTCCGGATCGGCGGCGAGCATGCGCTGGTACAACGCCCCGGCGCCGTCCTTGCCGGTGAGCTGGCCGGCGGCGAGCGCCTGCCGCGCCTGTTCCACCAGCCCGTCGGCGGGTTCGGCGGCGCCGCGCGTCTGCTCGATCATGCGGCCGAGCCGGTCGACGTCGGTGCCGCCGCCGAGCAGTTCGCGGGCAACGGCGAGCTCGCGCTGCGCCTCGTCCAGGCGTCCGCCGCGGTAGGCCGCGTCGGCGCGCGATAGCTCTGCCATGCCGACCTGATGCAGGCCGTCGCGGGCGCGGTCGTTGTCCGGCTCGAGCGCGCGCGCGGCCTGGTACAGCTCGCGCGCACTGGTGCCGTCGGTACCGTCCAGGCGGCCGTCCTGCAGCGCCTTGTCGGCTCGGCTCAGCACGTCATTGAGTTCGGTGCGCGGGACCATGTCGCGCAGGCTGTTCTGGTACTGGTGGAGCATCCATGCACCACCGGCGAGGACCAGCACCAGCATCAGCACCAGCAGGTGCCAGCTGCGCACGCGCAGACGGCGATGGCGCCCCGGCGGCGCACGCCGCGGCGTCTCGAAGTCGATGCGCGGCAGGCGGTCGTCCGGGTCGTCCACGCGAGGCGGTCGCGGTGCATCCAGGTTGCCCAGATCGCCCAGCGTGGGTTCGGCGCGCCCGTCCCGTGCGTTTTGGTCTCTGCGTCCGCTCATGGTCCAAGGCTGTCCTGGCAACGCATCCAGCTTAGCATCGCCCACTTCATCCGCCGGCCGGTGAAGTCCGCGCATTCAGGTTGCGCTGACGCGCCGGGCCTCGACGACATTGGGCAATGCGAGCAGCTTGCCCAACAGGCCGGAAAGCTGCTCGAAGTCGCGCACGCGCAGGGTGAAGCGCATTTCCACCTCGCCGGTGCGGCCATCCACGCGGCTGGCGGAGGCGACGATCGGTGTGCCCACGTTGCTGATCAGGTTGGTGACGTCCTTCTGCAGGCCCTTGCGGTCGTAACCGCGCAGTTCGATGTCGACCTGGTAGGACTGCACCGCGGCCCTGCCCCACTCCACTTCGATGACCCGGTCCGGATCGCGCCGCGCCAGCCGCGCCAGGCTGGCGCAGTCGGCGCGGTGCACCGATACGCCGCGGCCCTTGGTGATGAAGCCGCGTACCGGATCGCCCGGCAGCGGCTGGCAGCAGCGGGCCAGCACCGTAAGCAAATTGCCGACGCCCTCGATGCGCAGGGCGCCATGATCGGGCGCGACGTGGCGCGCCACCGGCGGCGCCGGCGGCGGCGCCGGCTCGACCGGCTGCGCAGCCTCCTGCAGCACGCGCGCGATCTGGCCGCCACTGACTTCGCCCAGCGCGAGCGCGACCAGCAGTTCGTCGTGCGTCTTCACGTGGAAATGCGCAGGCAGCTTCGTCAGGTCGGCCGCGGGCAGCGCCAGGCGCCTGAGTTCGCGCTCGAGCAGCGCGCGGCCCGCAGCCAGGTTGGCGTCGTGGGCGATGCGCCGGAACCAGCCGCGCGCCTTCTCGCGCGCACGGCTGGTGTTTAGGTAGCCATGGTGCGGCGACAGCCAGTCACGGCTGGGCTCGGCGTTCTTGGCGGTGATGATCTCCACGCGGTCGCCGCTGCGCGGCTGGTGCGTCAGCGGCACGATGCGGCCGTTGACCTTGGCGCCGCGGCAGCGGTGGCCTACCTCGGTGTGCACGTAATAGGCAAAATCCAGCACCGTCGCGCCGTGCGGCAGGTCGAACACTTCGCCCTTGGGCGTGAGCAGGTAGACGCGGTCTTCCAGCAGCTCTGTGCGCAGTTCCGCCGCCACGTCCTCGTCCGCGCGTGGTTCGAGCAGCTTGCGCATCCAGGCGATCTTGGCCTCGAACTCGGCGTCGGCTCCGCCGCCTTCCTTGTAGCGCCAGTGCGCGGCCACGCCCAGTTCGTTGTCGCGGTGCATGGCGTGGGTACGGATCTGCACCTCCAGCGTCTTGCCTTGCGGCCCGATCACCGCGGTGTGCAGCGACCGGTAGCCATTGCCCTTCGGGCGCGCCAGGTAGTCGTCGAACTCGCGCGGCAGGTGTTGCCACTGTGCGTGCACCACCCCCAGCGCGGCGTAGCAGTCGGCCACGCTGTCGACCAGGATGCGGACCGCTCGGATGTCGTACAGGTCGGTGAATTCCAGGCCCTTGCGCTGCATCTTCTTCCAGATGGAATAGATGTGCTTGGGGCGGCCGGCCAGGTCGGCCTTGATGCCGGCTGCTTCTAGTGCCGTGCCGAGCTCGGCAAGCACCTGGGCGATGAAGGCTTCGCGGTCGGCGCGGCGTTCGTCGAGCAGGCGCGCGATGCGCTTGTACGTATCCGGCTCGAGGTAACGGAAGGACAGGTCCTCCAGCTCCCACTTCAGCTGCCAGATACCCAGCCGGTTGGCCAACGGCGCGTGGATGTCGCGGGTGAGCCGGGCCAGCGCGGTGCGTTCGGCCTCCGGCAGCGCCGCCGCGCCGCGCATCTTCGCCAGCTGCCGCGCCAGCAGCACGAACACCACGCGCAGGTCGCGGATGATCGCCAGCAGCAGTCGGCGCAGGCCCTCGGAGGTGCCGGTCTCGCGCTGCGCGTGCAGCGCCCAGACCTTCTGCGCGGCGAGCTGGCCTTCGACTAGTCGCTGCGTCTCCGGCGGCAGCGCGCTGGCGTGCCCGGTCCATGCCTGCGGATCGCGCTGGGCCAGCTCGAACCACACGGCCGCGGCCTGGGTCTTCGCGTCGCAGCCGAGCATCGCGAGCAGCTCCAGCGTGTCCGCACACTCGCTTTCGTTCGCCGGCGCGCCGGCGGCCAGCGCGGCGGCCAGCGGCGGCGAGGCAGCCGCGCGCGCCCGCCATGCGGCGAGGCGCGTCGATGCGGGATGGGCGGGTTGGGACATGGGAGACGACATTCTAGAAGAACGCATGCAGGGAGGCTTCAGCCCGCCATCGCCGCACCCGGCAGCCGGCCGTGCGCCGAAGCCCGCCCACGCCCGCCTACGGGCTCACGACAGCGCGTCGAGCGCCCGCGCCAGGCGCTTGGCAGAGACCGGCTCGGCGGTTTTCAGTTCCTGCGCGAACAGTGATACGCGCCATTCCTCGATCAACCAGCGCAGTTCGTCCAGCACCCCGACGTCGGTGGCCCGGTGGCGCAGGTACTCGCGCCAGTAGGGAAGCACCTGCAGCATGCGCTGCTGGTCCTTCGCCGGATCCTGGCGCAGGCGTTCGGCGCGCAGGCGCATGGCCTTGAGGTAGCGCGGGTAGTGGGCCAGGCGGGCGGTTGGCAGTTCGCGCGCGAAGCCGGGCGCAAGCAGCGCGTCGAGCTGCTCACGCAGATCGTCGTAGCTGGCGCGGGCAAAACCGACCAGCGGCGGTTCCAGCCAGGGCTTGAGCTCCGCCTGCGCCTCGATGACCGGCTCGACCAGCTTCAGGCGCTCGACCGCGGCGCCGAACAGCTCGCGCGCGAGCGTCACGCGCAACGCCTCGAATTCCGCCGCAGTGCGCGCATCGAGTGCGTGCGCGGCCAGCAGATCGGCGAAGCCGCCTTCGACCAGGTCCTCGCGCAGCGAATCGACGCTGCCCAGCGGCGCGTACTTGAGCGACAGCGCGTTGGCGATCGGCAGCCGCCGGCGGGCCTGCTTCATTTCGCTGGCCAGGGCGTTGCGCAGCAGCCGCTCGACCCCCTTCAGGTGCGCCGCGCGCGCCTCGTCGCTGCGCTCGAACACCCGCAGCGCCACGGTCTGGCCCAGGTCCACCAGCGCCGGAAAGGCTGTCAGGCCGCCCTCGGAGCGAACCTGCGCCGGGATTTCCTCGAAATCCCAGCGGGTGACGTCCTCCCGGGTCAGCTCCACGTCGGTCTTGCGCGAGAAGGCCTCGCGCGCCTGGCCTTCCCACTGGCCTCGCAGGACGGCGAGATCGCGGCCGGTGGCCAGCGTCCTGCCGCGCTCGTCGTGCAGGCGGAAGCGCATGCTGAGGTGCGCGGGCAGTGCGGCCGCAGCGAATTCGGCCGGCGGTGCCTCGGCGCCGGTGGTGCGCCTGAGGAACCCGGCCAGGGCCTCGGCCAGCGGCTGGTCGCGCGGCGCCTCGGCCTCGACGAAGGCGCGTGCGAAATCGGGCGCGGGCACGAAATTGCGTCGCAGCGCCTTGGGCAGCCCGCGGATCAGCTCGGCCACCTTGTCGGCGAGCAGGCCGGGCACCAGCCACTCGCAGCGGCCGGCCGGCAGCGCGTTGAGCATCGCCAGCGGCAGCTGCAAGGTGACTCCATCGGCTTCGTCACCGGGGACAAAACGGTATTCGAGCTTGTAGCGCTGGGGCGGACCGCCGGCAGGTCCGGATATCTCGAGCATGGCGGGGAACGCCTTCGGATCCAGGCCGGCGCCACCGGCCATCACCTCGTCCAGCGACCAGCGCAGGGCCGCCTGCTCGACCGGACGCGCGCGGCTGTACCAGGCATCCAGGGCACGCGTACTGGCGATGTCCCCGGGTAGCTTGCCCTCGAAGAATGCCGCCAGGTCCTCCTCGCTGCGGACCAGGCCTTCGCGGCGCTGCTTGGCTTCGACCTCGTGCGCCTGCGCCAGCACGCGCTGGTTGGCGCGCACGAAATCGGCGCGGGCATCGAGCGCGCCACGCGCCAGCGCCTCGCGCAGGAAGATCGCGTGGGCCAGCGCCGGGTCCTGCCTCTGGAAGGTGACCGGACGGCGCTCGACCAGCGTGAGGCCAAACAGGCTGACCTGCTCGTAGGCGACCACCGTGCCGCGCTTGCTCGACCAGTGCGCGTCGCGGCAGCTCGCCTTCACCAGGTGCGCGGCCTGCTGTTCGATCCAGGCCGGCTCGACGCGGGCGCAGCTCATGCCCCACACGCGGCCGCCGACGTCCAGAATCTGCGCGGCGAAGATCCAGGCCGGCGGCGTCTTCGCCAGTGCCGAGCCCGGGAAGACCTGGAAGCGGCGCTCGCGGGTGGAGCGGTAGACGCCCTTGTCGTCCTTGTGGCCGACCTGGGTCGGCAGGCCGGCGAGTAGCGCGCGGTGGATCGCTTCGTATTGTTCCGGGCTTGCCTCCGCCTCGCTCCCCCTCCCCTCCGGGATGAAGGGTCGGGGCCCGCCGGAAGCTTTCCTGGAGCGGCGAGGGGGTGACGCTTCGCTGCGCGAAGCGCGCCCACCCGCCCCGTGGGGACTCTGCCGCGAGCGTGCCCCCTCGCTCCGGTCTTCTCCCCCGGGGGGAGAGGGAGCAGGCTTTGCGCTGGCGTCCAGCTTCCACCCCAACTCCGCCACCACCAACAGCAACTGCCGGTGCAGCTCGCGCCACTCGCGCATGCGCAGGAAGGACAGGAAATGCCGCCCGCACCAGTCGCGCAGCTTCGACTGGGTCAGCTCCTCGTGCGCCTTGGTGTATTCGCGCCAGAGATTGAGCACGCCGACGAAATCCGACTTCGGATCGGCGAACGCCGCATGCGCGGCATCGGCCTGCTGCCGTGCATCGGCGGGCCGCTCGCGCGGGTCCTGGATGGACAGGAACGCCACGATCACCAGCAGCTCGCGCAAGGCCTGGCGCTCGTGCGCCTCCACCAGCATGCGCGCCAGCTGCACGTCGATCGGCAGCCGCGCCAGCTGGCGGCCAATCGGGGTGAGGTGACGACGCTCGTCGATCGCGGAGATCTCCGCCAGGCGACGGTAGCCATCGGCCACCATGCGCGGGTCGGGCGCTTCGAGGAACGGGAAATCCTCCACCTCGCCGAGCTTCAGCGAGAGCATCCGCAGGATCACGTTGGCGAGCGACGAGCGCAGCAGCTCCGGATCGGTGTAGCGCGGGCGGCTGTCGAAATCCGCCTCATCGTAGAGGCGGTAGCAGATGCCCGGCCCGATGCGGCCGCAACGGCCCTTGCGCTGGTCGGCCGCGGCCCGCGAGATGGATTCGACATGCAGGCGCTCGAGCTGGCTGCGCTGGCTATAGCGCATCACCCGCGCACTGCCGGTGTCGACCACGTAACGGATGCGCGGCACGGTGAGCGAGGTCTCGGCCACGTTGGTGGCCAGCACGATGCGCCGCTTCGGGCCGGGCTTGAACACGCGGTCCTGATCGGCCGCCGACAGGCGTGCGTACAGCGGCAGCACCTCGGTCTCGCGGTACTGGCGACGCGAGAGCAGCAGGTGCGCGTCGCGGATCTCGCGCTCGCCGGGCAGGAACACCAGTACGTCGCCGGGGCCGCCGCCGAGGCTGCGGTCGGACATGATCTCGTCGACCACCAGGCCGAGGTGTTCCGCGCTGCCCTGCTGCACCCGTTCGGATGCACCGCGCACTTGCGGTCCGCGGTCGCGCGCCGGCTGCACCGCGGCCGTTTCCGCGGGACGCCAGCGCACCTCGACCGGATAGGCACGGCCTTCCACCGACACCACCGGCGCGTCGTCGAAGTGCTCGGCGAAGCGCGCCGTGTCGATCGTGGCCGAGGTCACGATGATCTTCAGCTCCGGCCGCTTCGCGGCCAGCCGCTTGAGGTAGCCGAGCAGGAAGTCGATGTTGAGGCTGCGCTCGTGCGCCTCGTCGATGATCACCGTGTCGTAGCTGGACAGCCACGGATCGCCCTGCGTCTCGGCCAGCAGGATGCCGTCGGTCATGAACTTGACCAGCGTGCGCTCGGACACCTGGTCGGTGAAGCGCACCTGGAAACCGACCTGCTCGCCCAGCGGCGTGCCCAGCTCCTCGGCCACGCGCCGCGCCACCGAGCGCGCGGCCAGCCGGCGCGGCTGCGTGCAACCGATCATGCCCGCCTCGCCGCGACCGGCGGCCAGGCACAGCTTGGGCAGCTGGGTGGTCTTGCCCGAACCGGTTTCGCCGGCGATCACCACCACCTGGTGCTTGCGGATCAGCTCGACGATTTCGTCGGCACGCGCCGTGATCGGCAGCGACTCGTCCAGCCGGATAGCCGGCTTGGCCGCGGCGCGTGCCTGCCGCCTCGCCGCCGAGGCGGCGACGTCGGCCGCCAGCGCATCGAGCTTGCGCGCGTCCGGTTGGCGCGAAAGCCCGCGCCAGCGGCCCAGCAGGCGGCCGAAGTCGCGGCTGCTCACGCCCGCAAGCGCATCGCGCAGGGTACGCAGGGGCTCTTGCGGGGGCGTCGTGGAGGAGGTGTCGTTCATGGGGCCGCACATGATAGCCGCAGGCTATGGGCTCCATCGGAACGATTCATTTCACGCCGGGCGCTCCGGCCGGTACCTTGGATCGGCACCCACAAGGAGGAACTTCCATGACGAACATCGGTATTGCTCCGCAAGCGCGACAGACCATCGCCAGTCAGCTGTCCAAGCTGCTCGCCGACACCTACTCGCTGTACCTGAAGACCCACAGCTTCCATTGGAACGTCACCGGCCCGCAGTTCAACAGCCTGCACGCCATGTTCGAGACCCAGTACAACGAACTGTGGCTGGCCGCCGACGAGATCGCCGAGCGCATCCGCACCCTGGACGTGCCCGCGCCTGGCTCTTACAGCCAGTTCGCCAAGCTCACCTCGATCAAGGAAGAGCCGGGCGTGCCGGAATGGAAGGAGATGGTCGGCCAACTGGTCGAGGGCCATGAAATCGCCGCCCACACCGCGCGCGGCACCATCAAGGTGGCCCAGGACGGTGGCGACGAAGGCACCGCCGACATGCTCACCGGGCGGCTGAAGGAGCATGAGAAGACGGCCTGGATGCTGCGTTCGCTGCTCAAGTGACCCCATGGCCAAAGGGCGCAGGGTGCCTTCCCTGCGCCCTCGGCTCCCGCGAAGGCCCGCCGCCGTCGCTACGGCTGACCTCGCGCTGACCACCCCTCGCGGCCTTTATTGAGCCATCTCACCCGGGTCGTTAAGCTCCGCGGGCTTGATTGGCCTCAGATGGAGGCGTCCGACGGGGAACGTTTTTGAGCGCCACAGCAGCCAGACACGACAGCCGCTTCCCGCTGCTTGCGGCCATCCTGCTCGCGCTGATCGTCGCCGCGCTCAACATCGGACTGTGGTGGTGGGGCAACCGTCCGCATGGCCCGGAGGACTTCCGCGGGCCGATCAGCGGCTTCTCGGTATCGGTGTTCCAGCGCTACCAGAACCCGCTCAAGCAGGATTTCCCGTCAGACGAGGAGATCGACGCCGATCTCAAGCTCCTGCGCCGCTACACCCCGCGCATCCGCACCTACTCCACGCTGGAGAACCCGCAGGTCTACCGCCTGGCCGAGAAGGAAGGCCTGAAGGTGATGGCCGGGGCCAATATCGACACGCGCCTGATCAACAACGAGAAGGAACTCGATGCGCTGATCGCGCTGGCGCGCCGCTATCCGGAAACCATCCACCGGGTCATCGTGGGCAACGAGGTGCTGTTCCGCGGCGACCTGACCGTGGAACAGATGGAGGCCTACCTCGACCGCGCCCGCGCGGCGATCCGCCAGCCGGTGTCGATCGCCGAGCCGGACTACATCTGGTTGAAATACCCGGAACTGGCCGAGCACGTCGACTTCGTCACCATCCACCTGTTCCCGTTCTGGAACGGCATCGCGCGCAAGGACGCGGTCGACGCAGCATTGGGCGCCTACTACAACATCGTCCAGCATTACCCCGACAAACCGGTGGTGATCGGCGAGATCGGCTGGCCGTCCAACGGCGACCGGCACGAGTACGCCGACCCGTCGATCTCCAACGAAGCGATTTTCGTCCGTGACTGGTTGAACGCCGCCAAGGCGCGCAACATCGACTACTACCTGCTGGAAGCCTTCGACCAGCCCTGGAAGGAGAACCTGGGCGAGGGCCGCACCGGCGCCTACTGGGGCACCTTCAACGCCGACCGGCAGCTGAAGTTTCCGTTTACCGGCCCGGTCACCGAGGACACCGCCTGGCCGTGGAAGGCGCTGGCGGCGAGCCTGCTCGCGCTGATCCCGATGATCTGGTTTGCGCGCAAGTTCAAGCGCTTCAGGCTGATGGGGCGGCTGTTCTTCTGCCTGCTGATCCAGCTCGCCTGCGGCCTGGTCGTGTGGTCGGCCACGCTGCCGTTCAACTTCTACCTGAGCTGGGTCGACTGGACCATGCTGGTCCTGTTGTTCCCCGCACAGATCGCGATCCTGGCGATCCTGCTGATCAACGGATTCGAGTTCACCGAGGTGCTGTGGCGCCGGCGCTGGCAGCGCCATGCCGGCATGCTCAAGCCCGACCGGCCCGACCGGCAGCCGTTCGTCTCCATCCACCTGGCCTGCTACAACGAGCCGCCGGAGATGGTGATGCTCACGCTCGACTCGCTGGCCGCGCTGGACTACGAGAACTTCGAAGTCCTGGTGATCGACAACAACACCAAGAACCCGGACGTGTGGAAGCCGGTCGAGGCGTACTGCGAGCAACTGGGCAAGCGCTTCCGCTTCTTCCACCTGGAGCCCTGGCCGGGGTTCAAGGCCGGCGCACTCAACTTCGGCCTGAAGGAAACCGACCCGCAGGCCGAGGTCGTCGCGGTGATCGATGCCGACTACGTGGTGCGGCCGGACTGGCTGTCCACGCTCACCGGCTACTTCCACGACCCGAAAGTGGCCGTGGTGCAGTGCCCGCAGGCACACCGCGACTTCGAGCACAACCGCTTCCGCCGCATGACTGCCTGGGAGTTCGACGGCTTCTTCCGCATCGGCATGCACCATCGCAACGAGCGCAACGCGATCATCCAGCACGGCACCATGACGATGGTCCGCCGCAGCGCGCTGGAAGGCACCGGCGGCTGGTCGGAATGGACCATCTGCGAGGACGCCGAACTCGGCCTGCGCCTGATGCACGCCGGCTACGAGCTGGTCTACGTCGACGAACTGATGGGCAAGGGCCTGACCCCCGCCGACTTCAAGGCCTACAAGAGCCAACGCTACCGCTGGGCGTTCGGCGCCATGCAGATCCTCAAGGGCCGCTGGGAGTGGATGACCAGCAAGGGGCCGCTCTCGCTGGGCCAGCGCTTCCACTTCCTCACCGGCTGGTTCAGCTGGTTCGCCGACGCGCTGCACCTGATCTTTACCTTGATGGCGCTGTTCTGGACCGCCGGCATGGTGGCCTACCCGCAGTACTTCAGCCTGCCGATGCAGCTGTTCCTGATCCCGGTGATCGGCTTCTTCTTCGCCAAGGCGATCTTCGGCGTGGTGCTCTATCGCGCGCGGGTGCCTTGCGGCTGGTACGACACGCTGATGGCCTCGGTGGCCAGCATGGGCCTGTCGCATGCGATCGCGCGCGGCATCCTGCACGGCCTGACCCGCGAGAAGACCGCCTTCGTGGTGACCGCCAAGAGTCGCCGCCTGGGCGAATCGGGCTTCGCCGCCTTCGCGCCCGTGCGCGAGGAACTGCTGATGGCCTGCGCGCTGGTGCTGTGCATCGTCGGCATGGCGCACGCCTTCGGCACCCGCTACATCGAGGGCACGCTGTGGATGTTCATCCTGGCCGCGCAGTCGATCCCGTACTTCTCCGCCGTGGCCGGCGCCTGGATCGCGCACAAGGCGGGCGACAAGGCCGGTTGACGGGGCTCGCCCGTCAACAAAATCACATGCGGTTCCTGCTTGAAGGAGTGAGCGCTCCAGGTTGACCCGTTTATGCGGTGAAAACATCCCCGCCGCTAAGCTGGCACACCCGCCGGCAACCGCACAGGGACGTTCCCCGACGCATGCGCCACTTCCCATGCCTGATCGCACTGCTCCTGCTGCTGCCCCTGGCAGCGCAGGCCGGCGTTCGGCTGACGGTCAAGGGCGTGGACGATCCGCTGAAGACCGCCGTGCAGTCCGGCGTGGCAATCTCGCAGTACGCCAACCGCCCGGTCAGCGAGGCGCAGGTCCGCCGTCTCTACGACGAGGCTCCCGCCGAAGTACGCGCTGCGCTTGAGCCCTACGGCTATTACGAAGCCAGCGTGCAGGGCACGCTCACCCAGGCCGGCGCGGACGACTGGCGGGTCACGCTGACGGTGAAGCCGGGCGAGCCGGTGCGCATCACGCAGGTGCGCGTGAAGCTGGACGAGGCGGCGCTGAAGATCGCGCCGATCCGCCGCGCCGAGCGCGCCGTCGAACGGCTCAAGGGTGCCGTGCTCAACCACGGCGCCTATGAGAAGGCCCGCGACGACGTCAGCGCCGCGCTGACCGCCAACGGCTTCCTCGGCGCCAGGCTGGTCACCCACAAGGTGGCGGTGACCCGCGCCGACCGCAGCGCGGTGGTGGAACTCGCCTGGCTGGCCGGCCCGCGCTACCGCTTCGGCAAGGTCGAGTTCAAGGGCTCGCAGTTCGATCCGGGTTTCCTCGACCGCTACGTGCCGTTCCACCGCGGCGAGTACTTCGATCAGGCCGATCTGCTGGTCCTGCAGGAGGCGCTCAACGGTGCCGACTATTTCTCGGTGGTGAACGTATTGCCCAACGTCGACGACGGCGACCGCACGGTCGACGTGGACGTTCAGCTGCAGCCGGCCAAGCGCAGCGTCTACACCGGCGGACCGTTCTTCGGCACCGACACCGGGGTCGGCGTCCGGGTGGGCGTGGAGCGGCGCTGGATCAACAGTCGCGGGCACAAGTGGAAGAACGAGCTGGTGCTGGCGCAGCGGCTGAAGACGCTGTCGACGCTCTACACGATCCCGCTGCCGGGAAGCGCGCAGCGCAGCCTCAACTTCGGCGCCAATTTCCGCGATGCCAATACGGTCACCTCGCAATCGCGCACGCTGGAGCTGGTCGGCAACGAGACCGAGCTGTGGCACGGCTGGACGCGTACCGTCGGTGCGCACGCGGTGATCGGCACCTTCACCGTGGGCAAGCGCGGCAACGAGCCGGACAACGCGCCGGGCATCGAGCACGGCCGCAGCAAGCTGGTGTTCGCCGAGGCCTCGCTGTCGAGGAAGCACGGCGACAACCCCACTTTCGTCCGGCATGGCTGGTCGCTCAGCGTGTACGCGCGCAGCACCGCCGGCACCCTGCTGTCGAGCACGCGCTTCAGCCAGCTCGCCGCGGATGCCAAGTGGATCGATGCGTTCAGCCGGCGCGACCGGCTGATCCTGCGCGCCAGCGCCGGCATCACCTCGACCGGCGACTTCAGCGCCCTGCCGCCGCAGCTGCGCTTCTTCGCTGGCGGCGACCGCTCCGTGCGCGGCTACGGCTACCAGGCGATCGGCCCGCGCAACAGCTTCGACCGGGTGATCGGCGGCCGCAACCTGCTGGTGGCCAGCACCGAGGTGGAGCACTACTTCACCCGCAACTGGGGCATGGCCGCCTTCGTCGACGCGGGCAACGCGTTCAACGGCACCGACTACCGGCCGCGCATCGGCGCCGGCCTGGGCGTGCGGTGGCTTTCGCCGGTAGGGATGATCCGCGTCGACGTGGGCACGCCCATCCACGACGACCATGCCCACGGGATTCAGCTGCACGTGGTGATAGGGCCGGACCTGTGATGCGCACGATGGGCCCACGCTGGCATGCGATGCGTTGCGGCGCTCCATCCCCCGCGCGCGACGGGTCGTATCCGGGCAGCGGACGGGGGGAGCGCGCATGAAGTGGCTCAGGCGCATCGGCGTGGCGCTGCTGGCCGTGCTCGTGCTGCTGGCGCTGGGCTTGTGGTGGCTGCTCGACAGCAACGCGGGCCTGCGCTTCGCACTGGCCCGCGCCAGCGGTTTCACCAACGGCGCGCTCAGCGTGCAGCGGGCCAGCGGCAGCCTCGCCGGTCCGCTCGAGCTCGAGAACCTGCGCTACGCCGATGGCAAGGGCCTGGACGTGCGCGTCGCCCGCGCAAAGCTTGATCTGCGCCTGTGGCCGCTGCTCGGCAAGCGCCTGCACGTCGACACGCTGGACGTGCAGGGCGTCGACGTCGCCCTGCCCCCGCCGGCGCCGAGCGAGCAGCGCAACGGCCCACTCTCGCTGAAGCCGCCACTGGCCATCCAGCTCGACCAGGCGCACGTCGGCGACCTCGTCATCCACCAGAACGGCCAACCGCTGTTCACCGCCAACAGCCTGGACCTCGCCGGCCGCTGGGATGCCCAGGGCATGGCCATACGCGCGCTGCGCCTGCGCTCGCCGCAAGGGCGCGTCGACGCGGACGGCACCGTCGCCATCGGCAATGCCTACCGCGGCGACGGCCATGCCAGCTTTGCCTGGAAGCTGGGTGACACCACCTACGCGGGCCAGCTGCAGGCACGCAGCGACGGCTCGCACGCGCGGCTCGACCTCGCGTTCGGCCAGCCGATGACCGCGAAGCTGCACCTCGCGCTGCAGCAGGGCGACGCCTGGCCGTGGAGCGCCACGCTTGCCGCGCCACGCTTCGATCCCGCGCCGCTGCTCGGCGAGGGCACGCTGCGAAGCCTGGCGCTGGATCTGAAGGGCAGCGGCAACCGCCACGGCGGCACGCTCACCGGCAACGTCGACCTCAATGACTGGCGGCTGCAACTGGCACCGCTGCGCGCGCAACTCAGCGACGACCGCTCGCTGCTGACGTTGCAGACGCTCACCCTCACCTCGCCGCAGATCAAAGGCCGGCTCGAGGCGCAAGGGAAGGTGCGACTGGATACCAGGCCGATCGCCGGCAACCTGCACCTCGCCTGGCAAGACCTCGCGCTGCCCGCGGAACTGGGCGGCCAGGCCCTGGCCAGCCATGGCGACCTCGACGTGCACGGCAGCACGGCAAGGTTCCACGCCGAGGGCAGCATCGCCATCGGCCCACCCGGCAAGCTCGCACAACTGGCGGTGAATCTGGACGGCACGCCACGACGGTTGGCCCTGCAGACGCTCGACATCAGGCAGCCGCAGGGCCACCTGCATGCGCAAGGCACGCTCACCCTGCAGCCGGCCTTCGGCTGGGAGCTGGCGGCCGAAGCCGACGACTTCGACCCGGGCCAGCTCCTCGCCGGCTGGACCGGCGCGCTGGATGCACAGCTGCAGACCCGCGGCAGCCTGCCCTCAGGCCATCCCGACGCCACGCTCGACCTCGCCCGGCTCGACGGCCGCCTGCGCGGGCGAGCGATCAAGGGCCACGGCAAGCTGCACCTGGCGCCCAACCAGGTGCTGGATGGCACGCTCTCGCTCGCCTCCGGCGGCAGCCACGTGTCGGTCCAGGCCAGGCCCGGCGCGCGCAACGACGTGCAGGTGCAACTGGCCATCGCCACGCTGGCCGACTGGCTGCCCGATGCCGGCGGCCAGCTCGAAGCGCACATCCACGTCACCGGCCGGCCGCCCGCACTCGGTGTCGACGGCGACGTGCACGGCCGCACGCTCGCCTACGGCACCCAGCGTGTCGGCCGGCTGGACCTCAAGGCGCACGTGCCGGACATCGGCCGGCCGAGCGGAAACGTCGAGCTTGACGCGCGCGACGCCTGGCTCGGTGGCCTGGCCTTCGACACGCTCACGCTGCATGCCGGCGGCACGGAGGCGGCGCACCAGCTGAAGCTCGATGCGAACGGCCGCCAGCTCTCCGCCTCGCTGGCATTGCACGGGGGCCTGAAGCAGGCCCACTGGCATGGCACGCTCGACAAGCTCGAGCTCGAACCGCGGGGCCTGCCGCGCTGGCGCCTGCAGGCACCGGCCACGCTGGACTACGACCAGGGCACACTGGCTTTGTCGGAACTGTGCCTCACCGCCGGCGACCCGCTGCTGTGCGTGCAGGGCAAGCAGGACAAGGCCGGGAATCTTGCTGCCAGCTACCGGCTGCGGGCGCTGCCGCTGGCGCTGCTGCTCAACGCCGCCGGCTACGCCGACCTGCCACTGCGCGCCGACGGCAGCCTGCATGGCGAGGGCACGCTCAAGCGCAACGCCGGCGGCGCCCTCAGCGGCCGCGCGTCGCTGGCCTCGGACCAGGGCTCGATCACTTATACGCAGCAGGCGCAGCGGCCGCTGCTGGCCTGGCGGGATCTCGCCGTCGACGCCGACCTGGCGCCAGGCCGTCAGCAGGTGGAGGCGCATGCCGCGCTCAATGCAAACGGGCGCCTGGACGGCCGGATCACGATGGACGGCGACGCGCACGCCCTCGGCGGCGAACTTACCCTCAAGCTCGACAGCCTCGCCCCGCTCGAGCTGCTCACCAGCGAGGTCGCGAACGTCAAGGGGCGGCTCGACGGCCGCTTCGGCTTTGCCGGCACCCTGGCGCAACCGGCGGTGACGGGCCAGGCCACCGTCGATGGCTTCGCCGCCGAGGCTCCCGCCCTCGGCCTGAAGCTCACCGACGGCGCGCTGGTGCTGCGCGCGCCGGACGCGCAACACCTGGAGCTCGACGGCCACGTGCGCTCCGGCAAGGGCACGCTCGCGATCGGCGGCAGCTACGGCCTCACCGCACAGGCGCCCAGCGCGATCACGCTCACCGGCAAGAACGTGACCGTCGCCGACATTCCGGCCGCCAAGGTGGCGCTGACGCCGGACCTGCGCGTGCAGCGCGACGCCCAGGGCGTGCTTGTCACCGGCGCGGTGGCGCTGGACAGCGCCGACGTCAATCTCGATCGCCTGCCCGGCGGCGGCGCGACCAAGGCCTCGCCCGACGTGGTGGTGGTCGACGAGCGCGAACAGGAGCAGGCCGGCGCGCGATTGCCGATCAGCGCGCGGGTGAAGGTCGACCTGGGCAGCCGCACGCACCTGGCCGGCAAGGGCCTGGACGGCCGCCTCACCGGGACGCTCACGGTGATCGAGCAGCCCGGCAGCGCCACGCGCGGCGAGGGCCAGATCGGCGTGAGTGGCACCTACAAGGCCTACGGCCAGGACCTGAACATCGAGGCCGGCAAGCTGCTGTTCGCCGGCACGCCGATCGACAACCCCGGCCTCAACATCCGTGCGGCACGCAGCCTCAACCCCAACGCGACCATCGACGAGGGCCAGGAGGTCGGCCTGCTGATCACCGGCACGGCGCAACGGCCGATCCTCACGGTGTTCTCCAATCCGCCGATGGAACAGTCCGACGCGCTCTCCTACCTGATCACCGGCAAGCCGCTTTCGCAGGTCAGCGGCGGCGAAGGCAACATGGTCGGTGCGGCTGCGCAGGCACTGGGCTCGGCGGCCGGCGACCTGCTCGCCAAGAGCATCGGCAGCCGGCTGGGCATCGACGAGATCGGCGTATCGAGCAACGAGGCGCTGGGCGGCGAGTCGGCTTTCACCGTCGGCAAGTACCTCTCGCCGCGGCTGTACCTGAGCTACGGCGTGGGACTGTTCGAGCCCGGCCAGGTGATCACCCTGCGCTACCGCCTGAGTCAGCGCTGGAACCTCGAGGTACAGAACGCCACCGAGTTCAGCCGCGCGAGCCTCAACTACCGGCTGGAGCGCTAGGTAGCGCAGGCGGATGCAGGGCAGCCGCCGAACCGAACCTCGCCGCACATCCCCGCAGGAGCGCGCGCGGCGTCGGCACGCGCTGCCGCGTGCGCTCCCATCGCCCCGCCCTCGCCGCCGCACGCCAGTCGCGAGCGAGCGCGGTGCGCCGCGCCCGCCGAACGCACAGCCAGCCGCGTGGCCGCGCCTGTAGTTCTTTCCCCTCGCCACGCATTTTTTCAGCGTGCGCTCTGCGCTGAGCAGCGCAACCGGCATGGTGATGCGATTTTCCCTCTGGCATCGCTGTTGCAATCCCCTGGGTGCCCGGGCAGCGCATGCAGGAGCTGGCCAGCGAAGGCCACCAGGCCGAGCGGCAAGGACGGCACCGAGCACGGGTTCGGTCACCACGATCCACCACTGGAGTCGACAGATGAGCCAGAAGCAGCCAAACGATCGCAATCAGCAGCACTCCAAGCAGGCCCATGGCAGCGACAAGGGCGACATGACCGTCCGTGAAGCCGGCCAGATGGGCGGCCACAAGGGTGGTCAGCGCGAACGCGAGCTGGTCGAGAAGGGCCACGAGGCCGAAGACCGTGGCGGCCGCCGCCACTGATCCGCGTTTGCAGCGACCGCGGCAAGTTTTCTTTCCCCACCACCGAAGGAGACATCCATGAAGAACCAGAACAGCGACAAGGGCGACATGACCGTTCGCGAAGCCGGCCAGAAAGGCGGCGAGATCCGCAAGGAACAGCTCGGCCCCGAGGGCTATTCGGCCATCGGCAAGAAGGGCGGCGAAGCGCGCAAGGAAGAACTCGGCCCCGAGGGCTACTCGGAGCTGGGCACCAAGGGCGGCCACCGCGTGCGCGACCTGATCAACAAGGGCAAGCAGAGCGAGGGCGACTGACGAGCGCAGACAGGCGACCCACACGCGCCCGCGAGGCCAGCAGTTCTTTCCACGGGCAGGCGCAAATTACACGGCTGCCACTGCCCTTCGGCCCCCGCAAATGGCGCGCCGCGGTACCCAACGCACTGGCACACGGGTTGCAAAGCATGCCCCGCCCGTCTGACGGGCTCCCCATCCACCCACCTGGAGAAACACCATGGCAAACAACGACCGCAACAACCAGACACCCTCCCACGGCAGCGGCGACATGAGCGTGCGCGAAGCCGGCCAGAAAGGCGGCGAAGTCCGCAAGGAGCAGCTGGGTCCCGAGGGTTACTCGGACCTCGGCCACCAGGGCGTCGAAGCACTGCGCGAGCAGCGTGGCCCGAACGCGATGAGCGAGATCGGCCGCGAAGGCGGCGAGACCCGCAAGCAGCAGCTGGGGCCGGAAGGTTATTCCGAGCTCGGCCAGAAGGGCGGCGAGCGCGTACGCGACCTGATCAACAAGGGCAAAGAGTCCGAGGGCGGCGAGTAATCGCGGAGGTACGTCATGACACGAGGTTTAGGAGGCAATTCGCCGGCCAACGTGCAGAAGTACCTGTCCGGCGTGGGCTACCCGGCCGACAAGCAGGACCTCATCGAAGCGGCGCGGCGCAACGATGCCCCCGATGAGGTGATGCAGACCATCCGCAAGCTGCCCGAGGACCACTACGGCGGTCCGCAGGACGTGATGAAGGGCTACGGCGAGATCGAGTAGCCCGGCAACCGCAGGAGACACCCATGAACAAACAGACCCACGACAAGGGCGACATGACCGTCCGCGAAGCCGGCCACGAGGGCGGCGAGGCACGCAAGGACGAACTGGGCCACGAGGGTTACCAGAAGCTCGGCGAGAAGGGCGGCCAGCGCGTGAGCGAACTGGTCCAGGAAGGCAAGCAGTCCGAGCACAAGAAACACTGAGCCCGCGCGGCCCCCAACCCAACCAAACCACTGCTAAGACGAGGTGCAACATGGCAAGCAACAAGAACTCCGGCGACATGAGCGTTCGCGAGGCCGGCCAGAAGGGCGGCGAGATCCGCAAGGAACAGCTCGGCCCCGAGGGCTACTCCGAAATGGGCAAGAAGGGCGGCGAAACCCGCAAGGAACAACTGGGACCGGAAGGCTACTCGGCGCTCGGCAAGAAGGGCGGTGAAGCACGCAAGGAAGAACTCGGCCCCGAGGGCTATTCGGAGCTCGGCACCAAGGGCGGCCAGCGCGTCCGCGACCTGGTGAACAAGGGCAAGGAGTCCGAAGGGTCCGAAGGCTAGCAAGCCACACGGCCGGCGGGCGGCCGCCGCGTCGCCCGGCCGGGCCACAGTGGCGATGGGGCGGGTGTCCGCACTCGCCCACGCCGCGACGCATCGTCCGCCAGCAGGCTCCGGTTGCTACCACCCGAGCGTGCTGGCGGACGATGCGTTTTTGCGTGCGCGGGGATATTGAGCCCCTTCCCTCCGGAACACGGGGGGTTGGGAGTTTGGGGCAGACGTTCGACTCAGCCGATGCCCAGCCCCTCGATCCCGCTGATCGCCAACCCATCGAACCCGGCCAGCTCGGCGAAGCGTCGGCCGCGCTCGGCGTAATCGTGGAACTGGTCGAAGCTGGGCGCCCCGGGCGAGAGCAGCACTACACCACCGTCGGGCGTCAGCGCCTGCGCCCGCTCCACCGCTTCGGCCAGCGTCGCCACCAGCGTGACCTCGCCCGCCGCCTGTGCCTCGCGCAGCGCCGCCGCGATGCGCGGTCCATTGGCGCCCTGCGCCACGATCGCAAGTTCCGCCCGATCGCTCACCGCCTCGACGAATTCCGACCAGTCCAGCCCGCGGTCGTGGCCGCCCACGATCACCGTCACCTGGCGCCCCGCCAGGCTGGTTAGCGCCGCCAGGGTCGCCTGCGGCGTAGTGCTGATCGAATCGTTGATCCATTCGCGCCCGCCGTGGCCACCCAGCGGCTGCAACCGATGCGGCAACGCGTGGAAGCGCGCCAGCGCCGGTGCCGCGGAGCGCGCGTCGTGGCCCATCGCTTCCAGCGCGGCCAGCGCGGCGCAGGCGTTGAGTGCGTTGTGCGCGCCCGGCACCGGCAGGTCGGCCACGGCGAAAACGCGCTCCTCGCCCCGCTGGATGCAACCGTCGCGCACGTGCCAGCCGTCGCGCACGCCGAACAGCACGCGCTGCGGATGCGCCGCCGTGCGCTCGAGCAATGCCTGCTGCGTGCCGTTGACCAGCAGCGTGCGCGCGGCGGCAGCGAGCTTGAGCTTGTCGGCCACGTAGCGTTCGCGCGAGCCATGCCAGTCGAGGTGCTCCTCGTACAGGCTGGTGATCACGCCCAGCGGCAACGGGCCGGCTTCGCCGGTCTGGAAGCTGGACAGCTCCACCGCCCACAGCTGCGCCCGCACATCGAGCAGTTCCAACAGCGGCAGCCCGATGTTGCCGGCCAGTGCCGTGCGCACCCCGAGTGCGCGGGCCAGGTGCGCGATCAGGGCCGTGGTGGTGCTCTTGCCCTTGGTGCCGGTCACCGCCACCACCGGCGCCTGCGGCTGCTCGGCAAACCACAATGCCGTGCCTGAGGTGAAGCGCGTACCGCCGTCCTGCGCGGCGAGCAGCGCCGGCTTGTAGGCCGAGATGCCGGGCGATTTGACCACCACGTCGAAGCCGCCGAGGGCGACCGCGTCGGGTTCCTCGCCGCGTACGAGCAGCGCTGGATCGAGCGCCTGCGCCGCCGCCACTTCCGCAGCGCTGCAGAACAGGGTCAGCGACAGCTGCGGCAGGCGTGCACGCAGCGCAGCGATCGCCGCCCTACCCTCGCGACCGAAGCCCCAGATGGCGACGCGCTGGCCGGCCAGCTCGGCGATGCGCATCAGCCGATCGCCTCCAGCGCGCGCTGCAGCCGGGCCGGCACACGATGCTCGCCCGACGGCATGAGCCAGGGCTCCAGCGCCAGTTGCGCCGGATCGAGCTGCGGCAGGATCTCGCGGATGAAGCGCGCCACCAGCGCGTCCTCCTGCCACTCAGGCCGCTGGCTCAGCGCATGCATCGCCGCGCGCGCCTCGGCGCCCTCGCCGACGCACTCGAACGGCTTGTGGTCCTGGTATTCCAGCAGGGCGTCGAAACCGGCCGCCTGGCTTTCGTCGTCCAGCAGGTTGCGGCCGAAGATCGACAGCAACCGCGGTTTGGGCAGGAACGGTGCGAGCGCCAGAAACACGAAATGGCACTTCGGGCACTGGCCGCACCAGCGGTCGGCTGGCCTGGGACCGAGGATGCGGAAGTTGCGGTTGCAGCTGGAGAAGGCGTCGAAGTACGGCGTCAGGCGCGCGAAGGCGCGGGTGATCGCCAGCTCCGAGTACGGCCGCAGCAGCGAGCAGTAATCCAGATCCGCCGCGACGTGGGTGTGCAGCCAGTCCGACAGCAAGGCCTCGAACGCGAGGCTCTTGCTCCACTGGTGGTTCACCTGCTGGCCTTCGTATTCCAGCGTGGCGGCCGAGGCCGAGCGCTCGTTGGCGAAGGCGATCGAGTCATAGCCATAGAGGATGGCCGCCAGCGCCAGGATCGCCGAGTTCACTGCGGTCACCGGGATGTGGCCGTTCCACGCGCCCAGGCGGTTGAGTTCGAACAATACGGGCGAAAGCTCGCGCTGGATGTTGAGCCTGGGCAGGCCCGTGCGCTCGGCGCAGGCGGCGATCAGCGGGGAGTTGCCGACCCAGACCGCGGTGGCCTCGCCGCCGATGGACTTGATCGCCTCGGCCGCGACCAGCGAATCCTTGCCGCCGCCGATGGGGACCAGGGTGCGCTGGGGGAGATTCAGGGCGGGAGCTTGCGGCAAGCGTGTCCCCTCACCCCGCCCCTCTCCCCGGAGCGGAGAGGGAGCGGATCGGGGGAAGGCGATGCGTCCGCGCAGGTCCAGCCCGTTGCGGTAGGCGAACTCGGCCAGACCGTGCAGGTAGAGCGCGTCGAGCAGGTCGGCCGTTTCGTCGTCGAGCGGTTCGGCCTCGATCGTCGGCGGCACACCCGCCTTGTAGTAGCTCACGCCGGCGATCAGGTGCAGTAGCTTGAGCGCGGCGTCGAAGGCCTGCTGGCGGTGGGCCGGAACGGCCGGTGCTTCGGGGAAGCGGATGCGCTCGACCATTTCCTCGCCTTGGTCGAAGGCGTATGCCAGCTCAGCCACGCCATCGGCGTAGGTGGCGCGCACGAAGCGGAAGCTGTGGGTCATGCGGGGGTTGATCGTCGTCACTCGTTCGCTCCGTTGGAGCGCGCTGCGCCCTGGCTCCCCTCTCCCCCGCGGGGAGAGGGCTGGGATGAGGGCCGGGACTTGCCAAAGCTCCCATCACTGCCGCAAGCACGCTCTCGATGTTCGTCAATACGTCATTGTTCCAGAAACGCAGCACGCGGTAGCCATTGGTTTGGAGGTGGCGCGTGCGTCGTCGTCATCGTGCTGCTCCAGGTGCCGACCACCATCGAGCAGATCGGTCGATCTCATGCTGCCGACGGGATTTGCAGCCGTCCCGTTGCCGATTCCGCAAGCGGTACCACAGCGCCCGCTCGGCGTCGGTCATGCCTGTGCGCAGTCCACGCGCCCCATCCACGCTCATGCGTTTCATCCCTGAACCTCGCTCCATGGAGGTCTGTCGCTAGAGCGGCCCTTCACCCCAACCCTCTCCCCGGAGGGAAGAGGGAGCAAGAGCGAAGGCCTCGCTTGATGCATGTGCCGCGAAAGGTGGCTCCCTCTTCCCTCCGGGGAGAGGGCCAGGGTGAAGGGCCGGGGCTCGCCTCAGTTAATCCAGAATCACCTCGTCCGCTTCTTCCCGCAGGTTATAGCGCGACGACATCACCTTGCCGTACGCCCCGGCCTGCGCGATCAAGATCACGTCTCCCTCCTGCGCCTCGGGCAACCGCCGGTCGGTACCCAGCACGTCGCCCGATTCGCAGATCGGTCCCACCACCTGGTACAGCGCCTGCGCCGGCGCATCCAGGCGCGAGAGATTCACGATCTCGTGCCAGGCGTCATACAGCGTCGGGCGGATCAGGCTGTCCATGCCGGTGTCCACGCCGAGGTAGCGCAGGCTGCCCTTGCCCTTGGTCTGGGTGACGCGCGCCAGCAGCACACCGGCGTCCGCAACCAGATAGCGGCCCGGCTCCATCCACAGCTGGTAATGCGGATAGGCGGCCTTGACCCCGCGCAGCACACGATCCAGCTCGGCCATGTCCAGCGGCGCCTCCCCGGGATGCGACGGCACGCCCAGTCCACCGCCGATGTTGAGGAAGGCCACGCTGCCGATGCGCTCGGCCAGGCTCGCCAGCTGCGCATACACCTCGCCCCAGTGCTTCGGATCGAGCACGCCCGAGCCCAGGTGCGCATGCAGGCCGCGCACGGTGACCTGGTGTGCATCGGCCAGGCGCAGGAAGGCGTCGAGTTGCTCGATGGGCAGGCCGAACTTGCTGCCGTTGCCGCCGGTTCGCACTTTTTCGTGATGGCCCAGGCCGCGGCCCAGGTCCACCCGCAGCACGACCTCGCGGCCACGGAACGACTCGCCCCAGTGTTCCAGCGGGTGCAACGCATCGAGGGTTATGGTTGCGCGCGTGGCCAGCGCCTCGGCGTAGTCCGCGTGGCGGGCGAAGTTGGGCGTGAACAGCAGCGGGGCCGTGTCCGGCACGGTCGCCAGGACGGCCCTCAGTTCGCCGGGCGAAACACACTCGAAAGCCAGACCCTCAGCGGCCAGCGCGCGCAGGATCGCCGGATGCGTGTTCGCCTTCACTGCGTAGTGCACGTGGTCGACCGCACCCAGCGACAGCATCGCCCGTGCCTGCGCGCGCACCGTGGGCAGGTGGTAGACGTAGCGGGGCGTGGCCTCCTGCGCCAGCGCGAGCAGGCGCGCGCGTTCGGTTGGGTCCCGCCACCAGGCGGCCGCCTGCTCCGCCATCTCGCCGCTGCCGTACAGCGCCTGCCAGCTCGGCCCGAACAGCGCGCTGTCGTCGGTGCGCAGGGCGCCGGCACCGATCAGCAGGTCGTGCAGATGCGGCAGCAGTTCGTCCACCACCGCTTCGTCGACGACGAAGGTCAGGTTGAGGTTGTTCGATGACTGCGAGATCAGGTGCACGCGCAGCTGGCCGAATTCCGCCAGCACGGTCGAGAGCGTGTGCAACATCGAACGCATGCCGCGGCCGACCAGGGTGATCGCCGCGCACGGCGCGATCACCTTGACCCGGCACACCTTGGCCAGGTCCGCGGCCAGCGCGGCCACCGCATCGGAGTCGAGCAGGTTCTCGGTCGGATCGAGCGACACCGTGACGTTGGTTTCGGCCGAGCCGATCAGGTCGACCGAAAGCCCGTGCTGCTTGAACTGCGCGAACACGTCGGCGAGGAAGCCGACCTGCTGCCACATGCCGACCGATTCCATCGACACCAGCGTAAGCCCCTTGCGCGCACTGATCGCCTTGACCGAAGGCGCGTGCTCGCGCACCTCCGGACCGATCACCGTGCCTTCGAGCTCGGGCCGGTTGGTGTCCTTGATCAGCAGCGGCACGCGCGGCTCGCGCAACGGCGAGAGGCAGCGCGGATGCAACACCTTGGCGCCGGTGGTGGCGATTTCCTGGGCTTCCTCGTAGTCCAGCCGCTGGAGCAGCCGCGCGCCGGGAACCTGGCGCGGATTGGCGGTGAACATGCCGGCGACGTCGGTCCAGATTTCCACGCGCTGCGCTTTCAGCAGCGCGCCGAAGTAAGCAGCAGACGTATCCGAGCCGCCACGCCCGAGCAGCACGGTCCGGCCCTGCTCCCCGCGCGCGATGAAGCCCTGCGTGATGAACACCTCGCCCTGTCCTGCCAGCCGCCCAGCCAGCGCTGCGTCGGGATGCGATTCGACCGTGGCCGAGAGCAGGCGCGTGCGCTCGTTCTGGTTGGGCAGCGCGATGGCATGCAGGCATTCGCGCGCATCCAGCCAGCGGGTCGGCAGGCCGCTGGCAGTGAGGTACGCCGCGCCCAATGCGCTGGACATCAGCTCGCCATGCGCCTGCACCTGCGCCGCCCAGGCCAGTTCACCCAGTGCGGCCGGACCGTCGGTAGCGAGCGCCGCCAACTCGGCCAGGCGCGTGGCGAGCGTGTCCGGCAGCGACAGCTGCATGTGGCCCAGCAGTTCATGGTGGCGTTGCGCGATCGCGCCGGCCGCCGCCCTGCGTTTGTCCCCATTGCCCTCGCCGCACAGCTGTTTGAGTGCGTCGGTGATGCCGGTGAGCGCGGACACGACCACCAGCACGCGGGCGCCTTCGGCGCGGCGGCTGGCAATCAGCTCACGGATGTTCTGCCAGCGCGGCAGTGTCGCGACGGACGTGCCGCCGAACTTCATCACGATCCAGGGTCTGTCTGGAGCGGGCGCGTCCGCGGAGAGCGGCGCGGGGTTTTGCGGGGTCACGAGGGCTCCATTGCAGTGGTGTCGGAAGACAATCGCGCCAGTGTTGCGCTGCGACACGTCGAATGCAATGGATTTTTGCGGGCAAGATATGGACGTTTAGCCATCCAAATGCGGCAAACCGCCAGATCGGCTCCCTCTCCCCTCCGGGGAGCGGGTTGGGGTGAGGGACGAGCTGGGCTCGGCCCTGCCTACGGACGGTCGGCCTGAGGTCATTCGCGGCGCCCGGCCGGCTCCTTCGGATTCCTCCCCTGGAAGGCAGGAACGCAAAGCAGCTTCCCGCACGCCTTGGCCCTCACCTCAATCCTCTCCCCTGAGGGGAGAGGTGGCGACCGTGTGCGCCGCGCGCACGGCTTTACTCGATAACTACGGGGATCCTGCCGATCCGCGCCTGCCACTCCTTCGGCCCGGTCTGGTGCACCGAAGTACCGGCCGAGTCGACCGCCACGGTCACCGGCATGTCCCGGACCTCGAACTCATAGATCGCCTCCATTCCCAGATCCGGGAAGCCGGCCACCCGCGAGGCCTTGATCGCCTTGGACACCAGGTAGGCGGCACCGCCCACCGCCATCAGGTAGACCGAGCGATGCTTCCTGATCGCCTCGATCGCCGCCGGCCCGCGCTCGGCCTTGCCGACCATGCCCAGCAGGCCGGTCTGCTCGAGTACCTGGTCGGTGAACTTGTCCATGCGCGTGGCGGTGGTGGGGCCGGCCGGGCCGACCACCTCGTCGCGCACCGGATCGACCGGGCCGACGTAGTAGATGAAGCGACCATTGAAGTCGACCGGCAGCGGCTCGCCCTTGTCGAGCATCTCGACCATGCGCTTGTGCGCGGCGTCGCGGCCGGTCAGCAGCTTGCCGTTGAGCAGCAGCACCTCGCCCGGCTTCCAGCTGGCCACGTCTTCGCGGGTGACCGCATCGAGGTTCACGCGGCGACCCTTGGAGGCGTCATAGGTGAGCTTGGGCCAGTGCTCCAGCGACGGCGGCTCCAGCATCACCGGTCCGGAACCGTCCAGGGTGAAATGCGCATGGCGGGTGGCGGCGCAGTTGGGGATCATCGCCACCGGCAGGTTGGCCGCATGGGTCGGGTAGTCCTTGATCTTGACGTCGAGCACGGTGGTCAGGCCGCCCAGGCCCTGTGCGCCGATACCGAGCGCATTGACCTTCCCGTACAGCTCGATGCGCAGTTCCTCGATGCGGTTCGATGGCCCGCGCGCGATCAGCTCCTGGATGTCGATGTGCTCCATCAGCGACTCCTTCGCCAGCAGCATCGCCTTCTCCGCGGTGCCACCGATGCCGATGCCGAGCATGCCCGGCGGGCACCAGCCGGCGCCCATGGTCGGCACGGTCTTGAGCACCCAGTCGACGATCGAATCGGACGGGTTGAGCATGACGAATTTGCTCTTGGCTTCCGAGCCGCCGCCCTTGGCCGCCACGATCACCTCGACGGTGTCGCCCGGCACGATCGACACGTTGATCACCGCGGGCGTGTTGTCGCGGGTGTTCAGGCGTCGCCCGGCCGGATCGGCCAGCACGCTGGCGCGCAGCTTGTTGTCCGGATGGTTGTAGGCGCGGCGCACGCCCTCGTTGACCATGTCCTCCAGGCCCATCGTCGCGTCCCAGCGCACGTTCATGCCCACTTTGAGGAACACCGTGACGATGCCGGTGTCCTGGCACAGCGGGCGGTGTCCCTCGGCGGCCATGCGCGAGTTGATCAGGATCTGCGCCATCGCGTCGCGCGCGGCGGGCGATTCCTCGCGCTCGTAGGCGGCGGCGAGGCTCGTGATGTAGTCGACCGGGTGGTAGTAGCTGATGTACTGCAGCGCGTCGGCGACGGACTGGATCAGGTCGTCTTGCTTGATGGTGGTCATGGGCGGCTTTGGCTTCGAACGCGCCGCCTTGCGCAGCGCACAAGCCGCCTATTGTGCCGCAGCCGGGCAGGCTGGACAAAAGAACGGCCGCGCGCGGCGGCCGTTGCCCGGACCGGCGAAGCGCGGATCAGAAGCGGTATTCGTAGGTCAGCATGTAGCTCCCCACGTTGGCGTCCGCGGAAACCTGCCCGGACCTTCCCTTGACGTGGTAGTTGTCGTAGCCCAGGCCAAGGCTGGCGTGGCGCGCGACGTCGTAGCCCACGGCCACGCCGCCATACCAGCCGTCGCCGTCGGCGCTGCCATCGGCGCTGGACGAGGTCACCGGATCGGCATAGCGATCGGTCACGTCCGTCGACGTCCGCAGCCAGCCGCCCCGCGCGCAGAGGAACCAGCGGTCGGCGAAGTGGAATTCGCCGATGACCCCCAGCATCCAGCCCTTCGCGTGGACGGTCACGTCCTGCAGGACCGCGTTCCCCACGCTGGACATCCGCCGCTTGCCGAGATCGGCGTAGCCGCCTTCGAGCCCGAAGTCGGCCGTGCCATGCCACAGGTAGCCCAGGCGCAGCGCCTCGGCCGTGTCCGCATCGTCCACGGCATCCACGCCGGGCATCGCCTGGCCGACGTGGTATTTCGACTGGCCCACGCCCGCATTGATGAAAAAGCCGCCCCCATCCTGCGCGAGCGAGGCAGTACACGCGCCTGCCAACGCGAGGGCGGCGGTTGCGAGCAGATACTTCTTCACGGATTCGTCCCTGATGGAAAGGCAGATGGGCGGCGGGAGCGCGTCGGTCCGCCGCCCGAGCGGGTTAGAAACGGTACTCGGCGCTGAGCGAGAACACGCCTACGTTGACCGCGCTGGTGACGCCTTCGGGCCTGGCCTTGACGTGGTAGTTGTCGTAGTTCAGGCCCATGCTGAAGTTGCGTGCAAAGTCGTAACCCACGCCCACACCGCCGTACCAGCCATCGCCCTCGCCATCCGTGCCGGCATGGCCCAGGGACTGGCCATGGGCGACATCGAAGCCGGACGCCTCGAGTTTCTCTTTGGACCGGAACCAGCCGGCACGCGCCGATACATACGCATGCTTCTCGAAATGGTATTTGCCGTTGGCCCCGAGCAGCCAGCCCGTGGCACCGAGGTCGGACTTGGAAGAGATGGTGCCGTCGCTGTACTTGGCGACCAGCTTGCCCAGGTCGGCATAGCCGCCTTCGACGCCAAGGTCGAACGCCGGCGCCACGCGCCAGGCATACCCGAAGCGCAGCGCGCCGGCGGTGTCCTTGTCGTCCAGCCTGAAGCCAAGGTCGTTGGTGCGACCGACGTGGTACTGCGCCTGGCCCACGCCGGCGTTGACGAAGAAGGCGCCGTTGGCATCGGCAGCCGCAGCGGACGCGGAGGCGCCCACGAGCGCCGCGCCGAGGGCGACGGTCAGAATCGTTTTCATGCGTTGAAACTCCCTGTTTTTTTGTCTTGTGCGATAGCCCGGCGGGGGATGCCGGGGGGCGCATTCTACGAGCCCTGCGCGGCATTCCGCTGTCGGCGATCACCTACACTCGCCGTCTCCCAACTCGCGCGGACGATGCTCGATGCCTACCTTCGACTTCCTGCAACTGGATGTATTCGCCTCGCGCCTGTTCGAGGGCAACCCGCTCGCGGTGGTGCTCGGCGCCGATGCGCTGGATGGACCGACGATGCAGCGCATCGCGCGCTGGACCAACCTCTCCGAAACCGCCTTCCTGCTGCGCCCCACGCAACCGGGCGCGGACTACCGCGTGCGCATCTTCACCCCGCGCCAGGAGCTGCCCTTCGCCGGGCATCCCAGCGTCGGCAGCGCCTACGCGGCGATCGAGGCAGGCTGCGTGCCGGCGCAAACGCAGCTGGTGCAGGAGTGCGCCGCCGGCCTGCTGCCGGTGCGCGTGCAGGGCGATGGCGCCGCACGCTCCATCCACGTGCAGGCGCCACCTGCTCGGATCGCGCACGCCGACGATGCGCTGTCCGCGACTCTCGCCAGCGCGCTGCAGACCGAACTGGATACCGGCGCCGTGCACTGCATCGACAACGGCCCGCTATGGATCGTCTGCAACCTGGACCAGGCGACGGCGGTACGCGCGCTGGTGCCCGACCTATCGGCGATCGCCAGTTTGTGCCAGGCACGCGGCGCGGTCGGCGTGAGCGTGTTCGGCAGCCAGCGCGAGGGCGATGCCGCGATGGCCGTGCGTGCGTTCTGCCCCGCCGACGGCATCCCCGAAGACCCGGTCACCGGCAGCGCCAATGCGGCGATCGGCGCGCTGCTGCGCGAGACCGGCGCACTGGCGCGTTACGGCAGCCGCTACGTGGCCAGCCAGGGCCGTGAAGTCAGTCGCGACGGGCGGGTCGAAGTCAGCGTGGACGAGGCCTCCGGCGCGGTCTCGATCGGCGGTCGCTGCGCCGTCGGCGTGCGCGGAAAGTTCACGCTGGATTGACGACCGGACGCGTCGCGCGGGCGACTCTTCCCTTCCCGCCCGCTTGGGTGCAAGCTCGGCAACGGCGTCGTCCGCAGGGGGTGCGGCGTCGATAGGGAACCATAGCCAACCATCGCACGCCCGCGGCTGTCGGCGCAGTGCTTACCAGCCCCTGTGTCCTCAAGTCGCGCGCGCATTTCAGGGAGACACCCCATGCTCGCGAAATTGCACCAGAAAGCGCTTGCCGCTTCCCTTGCCCTGTTGTTCGCCGGCGCCGCCAGCGCCGCGCAGGCGGCCAAGCCCGCCGTCGACATGGGCCTGGCCGCCACCAGCCAGACGGCCAACGCCACCTTGATTCTCAAGCTGCGCCACGAGGACCAGCTGGAAAACCTGATTCGCCAGACCGTCACGCCCGGCAACCCGAACTTCCACCGCTTCCTCACCACCCGGCAGTTCGCCGAGCGCTTCGGCGCCACCGACGCCCAGATCGCCCGCGTGCAGGCCTACCTGAAGCAGCAGGGGCTGCGCGGCGACGTGCTGGACAACAAGATGGTGATCCACGTGCAGGGCACGCTGGCGCAGCTCGGCCAGGCGTTCGGCACCTCCATCCACACCTTCAAGGATGCCGGAAGCGGCCGCACGTTCCACCGTCCGGCCCGGCCGATGGTCCTGCCGGCGGCGCTGGCAGGGACCGTGAGCGCGGTTTCTGGCTTGAGCAACGAGCACCAGTACATCTCCCATCGCCTGGCCATTCCCAGGCCGCTGTCTCCCACGGCCACCACCACGTTCGCGCCGCAGTCGGTGCAACCCAACCTCAAGCCCAGCGGCAACCCCACCGCCACCGGCATCCCCGGCAACTACACCGTGGGTGACGTGGCCAACTTCTACAACGTCAACCCGCTGTACCACCGAGGCATCACCGGCAAGGGTTCGACGATCGGCATCGTCACCCTGTCCAACTTCTTCCCGGCCGACGCGCAGGCGTACTGGGACGGCATCGGCCTGGTGACCAAGCCCAATCGCATCACGCAGGTGCACGTCAACGGCGGTGGCGCGATCAACGGGGGCAGCGGCGAGACCTCGCTGGACGTGGAGCAGTCCGGCGGCATGGCGCCGAAGGCCGACATCATCGTCTACGATGCGCCCAACACCAGCGGCGACTTCGTCGCGGCGTTCGCGCAGGCGGTCTCGGACAATCGCGCCGACAGCATTTCCACCAGTTGGGGCCTGCCGGAAATCTTCAATTTCGCCGCGCTGAACGTCGATGGTGCCTCGGTGACCGACACTACCGACGTGGGCAACCTGCGCGCCTTCCACCAGGTGTTCCTCGAGGCCGCGGTGCAGGGACAGTCGGTGTTCGCCGCCTCGGGCGATTCGGGTGCCTACGACACCGTGCGCGGCCTCGGCCACGACCAGTTCAGCGCGCCGCTGACGGTCGATTCGCCGGCGTCCGATCCCTACATGACCGCCGCCGGCGGCACGACCGTGCCCTACAGCTTTTCGTTCAGCGGCGGCCCGGTTGAATCGATCAAGCGCGAGAGCGTTTGGGGCTGGGACTACATCCAGAACTACTTCGACACCAATTTCGGCCCGGGCCTGATCGACCTGTTCTCGACCGGCGGCGGCGGCGGCGTGAGCGTGTACTGGCACACGCCGGTCTACCAGTGGTTCACCCACGGCATCCGCACCAGCGAGAAGCACCAGGAGCTGACCTTCAACGACCCGCAAGCCGGTCCCACCACCCTGCTCAAGCTGCCCGGCCATTTCCGCGGCCGCAACGTGCCGGACCTCTCGCTCAACGCCGATCCGGAAACCGGCTACATCGTGGTCTCCACCGTCGACGGCGGCGTGATCAACGGCTATGGCGGCACCAGCTTCGTGGCGCCGCAGCTCAACGGCATCAGCGCCCTGCTGACGCAGAGCCTGGGCCACCGCGTGGGCTTCTGGAACCCGCAGGTGTACTTCCTGCAGAACGTGTTCGGCTACGGCAGGTACTCGGCCTTCGACACGGTGCGCGACGGCGACAACTGGTTCTACTACGGCAAGCCGCACTACACGCCGGGCGCCGGCATCGGCACGCTGGACGTGGCCAACCTCGACGCGTTCCTGCGCGCGTTCTGATGCAGGCGGCGCGATCCGCGGACGTGCGCGGCTGAGCTTCGGCTTACCGGCGACGTTTCGCGGACGCGCCTCGGCGGGTCCAGGCCCCGTGCGGAGCGCGACGCGGCTGCACCGTGTCGCGCCCCGGCGCGGGCAACCGGACGGTGCAACCTTGCTCCCATCCCCGCGCACCGGCATGCTCCCCGCTCTTCCCGGGGGAACCGCATGAGCGCAGCAGACCAACCGAACGGCTACCGGCGCAGCCTCGGTCCATGGGACGCCGCACTGGTCGTGGTCGGCGGCATCATCGGCGGCGGCATCTTCCTCAACCCGGGCATCGCCGCGCAGCGCACGGAGTCAGGCCTTGCCCTGCTGCTGGCATGGATCGGCGCAGGCGTGCTCACGCTCGTCGGCGCACTGTGCTACGCAGAGCTGGGTGCGCGCCGGCCGCAGGCGGGTGGCACCTACGTCTACCTGCGCGAGGCGTTCGGGCCGCTGGCCGGCTTCCTGTTCGGCTGGACCATGCTGCTGGTGATCTATTCCGGCTCGACCGCGGCGGTGGCGACGATCTTTGCCAGCTACACGGTGGCGGCCTTCGCCTTGCCGGCGAGCGCGGCGCTGCCGCTGACCGCCGGCGCACTGGTGTTCGTGGCGCTGGTCAACCTGTTCGGGCTGAAGCTCGGTGCACAGGTGCAGAACCTGTTCGCGCTGCTCAAGCTGCTGGCGGTCGCGGTACTGGTGGCATGCGGGCTGTACCTGGCCGGCGCGCATGCACCGGCCGCGCTGGCGGCCGATCCGGCGCACGCCGGCGCGGGCTTCATGGGCGCGGCGCTGCCGGTGCTGTTCGCCTACTCCGGCTTCACCTACCTCAACAACCTCGCCGGCGAGGTGCACGCGCCGCAACACAACCTGCCGCGCGCGCTGCTGGTCGGCATGCTGCTGGTGATCGGCGCGTACGCGCTGGTCAACCTTGCCTACCTGGCCGTGCTCGGGCATGCGGGGCTGGCGGCCAGCACCGCGCCGGCCGCGCAGGTGATGGACCGCATGTTCGGGCCGGCGGGTGCGCGGCTGATGGCGGTGGGCATTGCCATCTCAACGCTCGGCTTCTGCAACATCACGCTGCTGGCCGGCGCGCGCGTGCTGCAGGTGATGGGCGCCGATGGGCTGTTCTTCGGCGCCGTGGCGCGCCTGCATCCGCGCCACCGCACGCCCAACGTGGCGCTGGCCGCCCTCGCCGGCTGGGCCATCGTGCTGGCGCTCTCGGGCAGCTACGGCGCGCTGCTGGACTACGCCACCTTCGGCGACTGGCTTGCCTGCGCGGTCGGTGTGGCGACGCTGTTCTGGTATCGCCGCCACGACCGGGGCGGCGCCGCCTTCCGCGTGCCCGGCTACCCGCTGCTGCCGCTGCTTTTCGTCGGCGCGATCGGTGCGGTGGTGGTCGCCACCATGCGCGACAACCCGCGCCATGCCGGCGTCGGCGTGCTGATCATGCTGGCCGGGGTGCCGGTGTACTTCGCCTGGCGCCGGCTGGGGTCACGCGGCGGGCGGTAGCGTTTGCCGGCCGGACACGGGCCGCACCCTGCGGATCACGCCCGACTGCCGCACGCAATGGCGCCAGCCCCCGGGAAGTCGGCCACAGCGGCCGAACGGCAGCTGCTTCGGCAGGCCCGCCAACTGAACGCTCCACCCGCCCCCGGCTGCCTCATCACCTGCGCGATGCCACAATAGGCGATCCACGCAAGGAGACGCTCCGATGCCGCTAGCGCAAGCCCAGGGCCTGCCGCCCGCCACCACCGGCGACATCACGCCGGAGCCGGTGCGCGAGGGCATCGACCTGACGATCAATGGCGAGCGCTTCCGGCACACCGGCGATCCGCTGATGCCGCTGTTGTGGTACCTGCGCGACGTGCTGCGGCTGACCGGCACCAAGGTCGGCGGCGCGCATGGCGAAGGCGGCTACGACCTGGTGCTGGTCGGCGGCAAGGCGGTCTCCGCGATCAAGCGCCCGATGGCCGAACTCGCGGGGGCGCGCGTCGTCACCGTCGAAGGCCTGGCCAGCGCCGACGGCAGCCTGCATCCGCTGCAGCAGGCCTTCATCGACGAGGACGCGATCGGCTGTGGCTATTGCACGGCCGGCTGGCTGATCGCCGGCATCGACCTGCTCACGCGCAAGCCCAAGCCTTCCGACGATGACATCGACAAACTGCCCAATCGCTGCCGCTGCGGCTGCCAGACGCGCGTGCGCCGCGCCATCAAGCGCGCCGCCGGGGCAAGCGCATGAGCGGCGTGATCGGACTCTCGCGCCGGCGTTTCCTGCAGGTCCTGGCCGGCACCGCCGGTGCGCTGGTGGTGGGCATCGGCGAGTCCTACGCCGACGTGCCGATTCCGCCGGCCATGCTCGGCGACGACTTCGGCGAGCTCGGCCCTTACGTGCGCATCGACCGCGACGGCAACGTGCTGATCGGCGCGCGCGATCCCGACACGGGCACCGGCACCGCCACCGCGCTGCCTCGCATCATCGCCGAGGAACTGGACGCCGACTGGACCCGCGTCAGCGTGATCCCGCTGGGCCTGGGCGTGCAGGCCAGGGACGGCAAGCCGGTGTGGACCTATGGCCACCAGCGCAGCGGCACCGGCGATTCGATCCCCGCCGCCTGGGCCGACCTGCGCCAGGCCGGTGCGCTGGCACGCTGGCTGATCACCCAGGCTGCCGCGCGGCGCCTGGGTGTAGCCGCCGACCGCCTGCGCTGCGAAGCCGGCGTGGTGATCACGCCCGACGGCCGCCGCTTCCCCTACGGCAGCCTGGTCGAAGCCGCCAGCAAGATCGATCCGCCCAACGCGCCGCTGCCGCTTAAAGCACCGCAGCGCTACACGCTGGTTGGCCGGCCCGCCGGCGACGTCGATGCGCGGCGCATCGTCACCGGCCAGACCCGCTACGCCATCGACGCGCACTACGCCGACGCGCTGGTCGCGGTGCTCACGCAGTGCCCGTGGGCCGATGGCAGCCTGGCCAGCATCGAGACTGCGCCAGCGCTGGCGATCAAGGGCGTGGTCAAGGTGGTGCCCATCCGTCCCGAGGCCGACGTGCCGCCGGGCCAAACCGCGATCGCGCCTGCGGTGGCCGTGCTCGCGGAAAACACCTGGGCGGCACTGCGCGGCCTGGCCGAGCTGAAGCTCGAATGGAAGCCGGCTGCCAACAGTGCCGCCGAAGACAGCGGCAAGATCGAGGCACAGGCCATCGCGCTGCTCGACACCGACAGCGCGCCGACCACCCGCGTCCGCGACGACGGCGATCTCGCCGCCGCCGGCCGCAAGGCCGTACGGCGCATCGAAGCCACCTACGTGCAGCCCTGGCTTGCTCACGCCACGCCCGAGCCAATGAACTGCCTGGTGCGCCTGGACAAGGACCAGGCCACGCTGGTGGTGCCGACCCAGGCGCCGCAACAGGCCTGGGCCGTGGTGCAGCGGCTGACCGGCCTGGCGCCGGAGAAGATCGCCATCGAGGTTCCCCGCGTAGGTGGCGGCTACGGGCGCCGGCTCGACCACGACTACGTTGCCGAGGCTGTAATGCTGGCCAAGGCCGTGGACAAGCCCGTGCGCTTGATGTGGACCCACGAACAGGGCCTCGCGCACGACTTCTACCGCTCCGGCACCGTGCACAAGATCAAGGCGATCGTCGGCCGCAAGCGCCAGGTCATCGCCTGGGACCAGCGCATGGCCAGCGCCTCGGCGCTCACCGGCCGCGGTGTCGCTGCCGATCGGCTGTGGAGTTCCGAGGTCGGCGCCAACCAGTTGCCCGCCGGCCTGGTCGCGAACTACCGCAGCGACTGGTACGGCCTCGCCTCGGCCATGCCGCGCGGTCCCTTCCGCGGCGAGCCGCATGTCAGCAACGCCTTCGCGGTGGAAAGCTTCATCGACGAGATCGCCCATACCCTGCGCGAGGACCCGTTGACCACCCGCCTGCGCCTGCTCGGCGAGGCCCGGCAGATTCCGCTCGCCGGTGGCGGCATGCTCGACATCGGCCGCCTGCTCAACGTACTCAAGCTGGTCACCGACCGCATCGAGTGGAAGAACTGGCTGCACAACGTCAATGGCATGGGCCTGGCCTGCTGGCACATCGACGGCGCCTACGTCGCCCACGCCGTCGAGGCGGCCATGCACGGCGACAAGCTGGAGATCGTGCGCGTCGTCTGCGCCGTCGACGTCGGCCGCGTGATCAATCCGATGGGTCTCGGAGGCCAGGTCGCCGGTGCCACTCTCGACGCGCTATCCAATGCGCTCAACCCGGCGATCACTTTCAAGGACGGCCAGGTCCAGCAACAGGGCTTCAAGGATTACCCGCTGGCCAGCATGGCGCAGCTGCCCAACGACGTCGAAGTCATCCTCGCTCCCAACGACCGCGCCCCCACCGGCGCCAGCTTCCTGGCCATGCCCAGCGCCGCCCCCGCCCTGGCCAACGCCGTCTTCCGCGCCAGCGCCGTTCGCGTGCGGCGGCTGCCGCTGATGAAGGAACTGCTGCGGTTGCTGTGAACCGCGTGCGGCCGATGCCCCCCCGGCCGCCGGGCACGTGAAAAAATCCGACGAGGCCGGACGGTGCTCAAAGGAAAGCGGTCTTCGTCCCGTCGAGTACTGGAGTTCCGGCCAATGCAGCAAGATGAAGCATGGAAACGCTCACGACAATCACCTGAACGCTCGCGCCTTGAATAGCCGCCATCCCCATCCAAAGCGCAACACCGACCCCTTTACGGCAACGGCCGGTGCCGGCGTTTTCCTGACCATTGCGGCCGGCTTCCTCCTTTTCGCAGCCCATGCCCTGACCACTGGCTGCATCCAGCTCAGGAGCAGTCCTCATGGAAAGGGGGTCGCGCACTGCCGGCCGGAAACGTCCTACTGGGTGGCGAGCATGTCGCTTATGGTGCTCGGTTGCGCACTGGTTTTCGTATGCGGCAAGCTTTTCAGGATGGCGCAGCGGCGTTCGCGCGACACTGTGGCAAGGCGCTGACCCCGCTATGGGCGAGCGCGCGTTTTCGTGCCCTGCCCTGATGAAGCGTCAGTGCTTGCCGTTCGCTCCGTGCTTGCCCGCCAGCTCGTTCGCCGCAAACCGAATCGGGAGGTTGCCATGAAGCGTGTCACCGGGATAGGTGGCATCTTTTTCAAATCCCGCGATCCGAAGGGATTGGGCGCGTGGTATCGCGACCATCTTGGCCTGGATGTGACCGACTGGGGCGGCGCCATCTTCCCATGGGGCGGCGAGGGCAGCCCGGCGGGCATGACGATCTGGAGCCCCTTCGCCGAGGACACCAGTTACATGGCGCCAGGCTCGGCGTCTTTCATGATCAACTTCCGCGTCGCCGACCTGGACGAATTGCTTGCCGCCTTGCGCTCCGAGGGCTGCAACGTCCTGGACAAGACGGAGACCTCCGCACAGGGGAAGTTCGGATGGGTGATCGATCCGGAGGGCAACAAGATCGAACTTTGGCAGCCACCGGAAGGCTCTTAGGGAGCTTTGCCAAAGCGCGACGTCGTCCACGCATCGAGTTCGGGCGTGAACGATCACTTCATGGAATAACCGGCGCGGGACAGCCCCGCCATCGAGCAGATGCATGCCGGATCAGCGAGGGAAGCCGATGCAGGATTCGATAGTCGCAGGCGCAGTGGTCTACGCAAAGGACCTCAAGCGCGTCAGCCATTTCTACGCGGAGCTGGCTGCATGGCCGGTTGTCGAGGACGAGCCGGGGCATGTGGTGCTGCAATCTCCGGCCTTCCAGTTGGTGGTCGTTGCGGTGCCGCCCGCCATCGCGGCGCGTATCGCCATCGCGTCCCCGCCGGCCCGCAGAGAGGATACGGCGATCAAGCTGTGCTTCCCGGTGGCGAGCCTGGCCGCGGCCCGCTCGGCTGCGGCCAGGCTCGGCGGGGGGCTGCTGGGCCCGGAGCGCGAATGGGAGTTCCAAGGCAGCTTCGTCTGCGACGGACACGACCCGGAAGGCAATGTCATCCAGGTCAGGGCCGGCTCGCGCTGACGCCATTCGCCACCTCCGGAGCGACCGATGGAACCTTCGCCGCAAACGCAACACAGCTTCTTCACCCGCAAGGCCTGGCCTTTCCTGATGCTGGCGCTGGGGCTGTTCAGGCTGGCGGGCTGGTTGCAGGGAGGTCGCCAGGATCCGGCGTTCCTGCTCGCCGCCGCCGGGTTCGCGTTGCTTGCTGCAGGAACGGCGATTCGCTCGCCCGCGCTGCCGGCAAGGTCGGTCGCGTGGCGGCGCCTGGGAATGGCACTGGCACTGCTGGGGCTCGCCCTGGTCCTGGTGGCCATCGCGCTGCGGCACCTGGGCCCGTCCGGCGGCGATTTTCCGCTCGGCTGATCGTCCCTCGCCGCGCTAGCGAGTCGCCGGATACGGCTTTTCCTGCAGCAGCGCTGCCAGGTGCGCCGCGTTGCACGCTTGCGTCTGGATCGCGCCGGCCAGCGCTTCGGGGGTCTGGTCCAGGTCGATGTAGTTCTTCTTGTGCATCGCTTCGCCTACCCAGTAGCTGGAGCTGCCGCCGGGAATGGTGAAGCCGACGTCCGCCAGCGCCTGGTAAAGCTCGGCGGTGACGTGGTGGGCGCCGTCTTCGTTGCCGACCACGCTGACGATGGCGACCTTGCCAAAGGTGGGATAGATGCCGTGCTCGTCGATCTCGCCGAAGACCGCGTCCAGTCGCTCGAGCACGCGCTTGGCGACGCTGCAGGGCTGGCCCATCCAGATCGGCGTGGCCAGCACGAAAATGTTCGCCTGGTCGATGCGCTTGCGGATCGCCGGCCAGGCATCGCCTGCGCCCTCATCGGTCTTTACCCCGGGCTTGATGTCATGGTCGACCGCGCGCTCGTAGGCGGTGCTGACGCCGTAACCATCGAGGGCGCGCAGCACCTGGTCGAGCAGCTTCTGCGTGGAGGACGGCTGGTCGCCGCGCTTGAGCGTGCAGTTGAGTCCGAAGGCGGAAAGCATGATGGCTCCTTGGCGCAGCTGGCCTTGCAGTCTGCGGTAAAGGTTGTCGAGCCGCGGTCAGCACAGCGGGCGCGGCGCTTTCACAACTGGCAGAAGACCTCGGCCATGGCCGAGTCGTTGCGCCTGTAGTTGCGTCCGGGCCCCTCGAAACGGCCGTCCAGCAGGGCCAGGTCGGACATCTGCCCGACGTCGAACAGCCGCTCGGACGGCTCCCCGCCGTTGACCTGGCGGCCGCGCAGCAGCTCGGTGCCGCGATGGCCCCTGCCGTGGCATTGGGGCTCCACGACGCGCAGGCTGCCGTGGTAGACGAAGCGTAGCGGGCGGGTTTCGCGGATAGCTCGATCGATGAGGGCGCTGGGCATGGGCTCGTGCTCGGGCGTGCTGCGGCTCTCTGGCGGATGGCGCCGCTGGCCGCTTGCACGCAAGCTTGGACCCGCTCGCGTGGAAACCGGGTCAGCCCGCCAGGGAGGCCGACTCGACGGGCACGGGCGTAGCGTGCAGCCACCGCCCGCGCAACCAGCGCTCGCACGGCGCCGACCAACAGCGCATCACCATCGCGCCGAGTCCCCAGCACAGCGCGAACGCCGGCAAATACCACAGCAAACCCAGGCGCGCGTCGGCTCCGCTCCACCGGTAGAGACGCATGACTGCGAACACTACGAACATATGGCTGAGGTAGATCTCGTAACTGAGCCGCCCCCAGCTGCACAGCCAGCGCAGGGCGCCCGGCACGCGCGGCGGCCGGCCGCGGAAGCCGAGCAGCAGCGACAGGGTCGAACCGGTGAGGACCAGCATCACCCCGTCGTGCAGCAGCGGCCACAGCCAGTGGCCGCCCAGCGTGGAGGCTGCCAGGCCGATCGCACCGCCCCAGCACAGGATGCGGCAAGTGAGCGGCGGCACGCGCCCGCCACGGGCGAACCACAGCGCGCCTAGGACGCCGGTAGCGATCGCGGCCATGCCCGGCAGGTATGCCTTTTCCTGCCAGATCTCGTTGCCGTCCAGCGCCGCCCGCGCCCATGGCAGCGACAACGCCAGCGCGAGCAGCAACGGCACCAGCACTCGCGTGCGCCGCACCAGCAGGCAGGCCAGCGGAAAACCGAGGTAGAAGACCTCCTCGATCGACAGCGACCACAGCACGTCCCAGCCGCCCGGCAGGTAGCCGGTCTGGCCCTCGTACCAGTTGAGGTGGAGACCGGCTGCGGCAAGCAAGGCGCGCCCGAGCGACTGTCCCGGACGATGGATCGTGTAATCGGGAAGGCCCAGGCCATGTAGCACGGCGAGCACCGCCAGCAACGCGCCCAGGCAGGGCACGATGCGCGCGAAACGTCGGGCGTAGAACGCCTTCGGCGCGATCTGCGCCAGGCTGCCCCAGCGCTCCAGCGCATTGCCCGCGATCAGGAATCCCGAGACCACGAAGAACACGAACACCGCTTCGTAGCCGTTGTAGTTGAGCGCCTGCAGCAGCCGCACCGGCAGCACCTCCGCCAGCGCGGAGGCCTTCAGTGGAATGCGCATCGGCAAGCCCAGGTGGTTGAGCAGCACGAACACGATCGCCAGCCCGCGCAGCAGGTCGATGCCCGCGTTGCGCTGCAGCCCGGCTGCCGGCGCCATCGGTGTCGCCAACGGCTCAGGCATCGTGCGCGGTGGCCCGGCTGTCCTGCGACACGCCGTACAGGTCCTCGACCTGCAGACCGACGCAGGCGAAGCGCGCGCTGGCCCAGTCGATCTTCCAGGGAATGGCCCGGCCCGGCTCGAGCAGCGCGCTGTACACGGCGCTGTCCAGCTCCAGCGCTTGTTCGCTTACGTCGATGCCCGCTCTCCTCCGGTCTGGCTGTGGCGCCCGCTCAGGCGCCAGGCGTATGCAGCTCACCCTCGTCCTTCAGGCTGAACGGCGTGAAATGGGTGTGCTCGTCGAAGGTATCCACGCCCTCGCGCGACTTGAGGAAGCCCACGACCGCGTAGGTGAGCGGCGTGAACACCACCTCCACCATGACCTTCATCGCCCAGTTGAAGGCGATCACCTTGAAGATGGTCTGGCTCTCCCAGATGCCGGTGAAGGCAATCGGGTAGAAGGTCAGGCTGTCCACGCCCTGCCCGACCAAGGTGGAGCCGATGGTGCGCGTCCACAGCCAGCGCCCGCGCGTCCATAGCTTCATGCGTGCCAGCACGAAGGAGTTGGCGAAGTCGCCCAGCCAGTAGGCGACGATGGAGGCCAGCGCGATGCGCCAGGTACCGCCAAAGACGATCTCCAGCGCCGGCTGCAGCTGCGCATTGAACGGCTCGCCGGGACTCGGCGGCATGTGGATGATCGCCTGCGACATGGCGGTGGCGAACAGCATGGCGCCGAAGCCGGCCCAGATGGCCCGCCGCGCGCGGGCGTAGCCGTACACCTCGGTGAGCACGTCGCCGAAGATGTAGCTGGCCGGGAAGAACAGGTTGCCGGCGCCGAAGGACAACGCACCGAGCACCGGCAACGTGATCGTGCAGACCTTGGCGGGCCCGATCAGGTTGGAGCACAGCAGCACGGCGACCATGCCGCCGACGAGCAGGTCGTAGTAGCGAAAGCCGCGCATCGGCGCGGTGGATCCGGATGCTTGCATGGGGCCCCCTTGGCTAGGAGGCAGAGGATAACCGCACCGGGAGGGCGAGGCTCTTGGCTCCCCTGCCCGGAAGGGAAAGGGAGCAGAGCGGTGCTGCTAGTCGGCCAGATCCGCGCCGGGGAACAGCACGTCGGTGAAGCCGAACTTGGAGAAGTCGGTGATGCGCGAGGGATACAGCCTCCCGATCAGGTGGTCGCATTCGTGCTGCACCACGCGGGCGTGAAAACCTTCGGCGGTGCGGTCGATCGGCTCGCCCTTCGGATCGATGCCCTGGTACCGGACCAGCGTGAAGCGGCTCACCGCGCCGCGCAGGCCGGGCACCGAAAGGCAGCCTTCCCACCCTTCTTCCATGTCCTGCGAAACCGGCGTCACCAACGGGTTGAGCAGGATGGTGCGCGGCACGGGCGGCGCGTCCGGGTAACGGTCGGCGTGGTCGAAGCCGAAAATGACCAGCTGCAGGTCGATGCCGATCTGCGGTGCGGCCAGGCCCACGCCGCCGGCGGCTTCCATGGTGTCGAACATGTCCTGGATCAACGCGTCCAGCTCGGCGCTGCCGAGCATGCTGGCGGGCACGGCGGGGGCGATGCGCAGCAGGCGGGGATCGCCCATCTTGAGGATGTCGCGGATCATGTGTGGCCCTCGCGGTAAGCGTGCTGTGAGAGGACTGCGGGCGTGGCTGGCCGATTGCAAGAGCGGCTTCGAGGGCCGCTTTCCATGATGCCACGCTGACTCGGGGCGTCCTTCCCCCCTGGGAAGAGGACGGGGTGAGGGGCATTCTTGCGAAGAGTTCCGCAAGCGCTTGGCCTTTCGTTCCCACGCTTCTAACGAATTTTCGCCAGCCCCAACCCCTCATCCCTCTCCCCCGAGGGAAGAGGGAGCAAGGCGCGCGCTGCCGGCCGGGAGCGGCCGTCAGCGGCTGCCGAAAACCTTTTTCAACAGCTCGGTCGTGCGTGCGGCAGGGTTGTGGCGGATGGCCTGTTCCTGCTCGCCGATGACGGTAAACAGCCCATCGAGCGTCTGCGCGGTGACGTAGTCGTCCAGGTCCAGCGGGTGGCGCTGGTCGTTGCCGCCGCTTAGTGCACCGAGCACGCCGCCCAGCCCGTTGCCCTGGCCGGCGGTGAACGCCTTGTACTTGCGCGTGACGCCGACGCTCTCGGTTGCCTGCGCCACGATCGGGTGGATGCGCGCGGCCAGTGCGTCGCCGGCGACGCGGCGAAAGAAATCGGTGGCGGCGTGGTCGCCGCCGGTGAGGATGCCTCGCGCGTCCTGGAGCGTCATTTTGCGGATGGCGTCGCCGAAGATGTCGGCCACCTGCGGCACGGCCTTTTCCGCGGCGCGGTTCATGCTGAGCTGGAAGGCATCGACCTTGGCCCCCTGGCCGAGTTGGCGTGCCAGGTCGCCGACCTGCTGCAGCTTGCCCGGCAGCGGGATGCGCACCTTGGCGTTGCCCCAGAAACCGTCGGTGCGGCCGAGCGAATTGATCGCACGCGTGGTGCCCTTGGCGAGCGCTTCCTTGAGGCCGGCGGCGATGTCGCTGCTGGGCAGGCTCGACGCGCGCGAGGCATCGCTGGCGTGGGTGCCCTGCTTCAGCTGCTTGAGCAGGTCGTCGAGCTGGCCGCTGGCGGCGACCGGCAATGCGGTGGCGGCCAGCAGCAGGCCGAGGCAGGGGGTGCGCAGGTGCATGGTGGATCTCCGCTGGGACCGGCCGAGTTTACGCGCGCGACGCGGGACGCACGCGTGTTCGCGGACCGGGTTCGCGCTCGCGCGAAAGCTCCCGGCCCGCTCCCGTGAACGCCAATGCTGACACGCGGCGGCACGCCATCTCGCTGGCTCGCCTGGCAGGCATTGACCGCCCACCGCCACGGGGACGACCCTTGCCGGCACCTGTCCAGGAGAAGCCCATGCACACCCGAGCCTCCGTTCCGGCCAGCCCCGCGGCAAGGATCCTGTGGGTTTCCATCGCCCTCGTCGGCGCGTTTTGCCTCGGCGTGGTGGCGCTGCGCCGGGGCGAGCCGATCAACGCCATCTGGCTGGTCGCCGCGTCCATGGCGGTGTTCGTGATCGGCTACCGCTTCTATGGCCGCTTCATCGAGCGCTCGGTGCTCCGGCTCGATCCGACTCGCGCGACGCCGGCCATGCGCCATCCCGACGGACTGGACTACGTGCCGACCGACAAGTGGGTGGTGTTCGGCCACCATTTCGCCGCGATCGCCGGCGCTGGCCCGCTGGTAGGTCCGGTGCTTGCTGCGCAGATGGGCTACCTGCCGGGTACCTTGTGGATCCTCTTCGGCGTGGTGTTCGCCGGAGCGGTGCAGGACTTCATGATCCTGGCGCTGTCGCTGCGCCGCGACGGCCGGTCGCTGGGGCACATGCTGCGCGAGGAGCTGGGGCACGTGCCGGGCCTCATCGCCATGTTCGGCGTGCTGGTGCTGATGATGATCGTGCTGGCGGTGCTCGCGCTGGTGGTGGTCAAGGCGCTCACGCACAGTCCGTGGGGCACCTTCACCGTCGCGGCGACCATCCCGATCGCGTTGCTGATGGGCGTGTTCCTGCGTTGGCTGCGGCCGGGACGGATCCTCGAGGTGTCGATCATCGGGCTGGCACTGCTGCTGGCCGCGATCTGGTTCGGCCGCCACGTGGCCGGGTCGGCCGCGCTGGCGCCGCTGTTCGACTTCGACGCCAGGGCGCTGGCGTGGCTGCTGATCGCCTACGGCTTCTGCGCCTCGGTGCTGCCGGTGTGGCTGCTGCTGGCGCCGCGCGATTACCTGTCGACGTTCCTCAAGATCGGCACCATCGCGCTGTTGGCCTTGGCGATCTTCCTGGCCGCGCCGACGCTGCAGATGGCCGCGGTGACGCGATTCATCGATGGCACCGGGCCGGTCTTCCAGGGCAACCTGTTCCCGTTCCTGTTCATCACCATCGCCTGCGGCGCGGTGTCGGGCTGGCATTCGATCATCGCCTCGGGCACCACGCCCAAGCTGCTCGCCAACGAAGGCGAGGCACGCATGGTCGGGTACGGCGGCATGCTGATGGAGGCGTTCGTGGCGATCATGGCGCTGGTGGCGGCCGCGTCGCTGCACCCGGGCGTGTACTTCGCGATGAACTCGCCTGCGGCGCTGATCGGCACCACCGCCGAACACGCGGCGCAGACGATCAGCCAGTGGGGCTTCGTGGTCACCCCCGACCAGCTCACGCAGACCGCGCGCGACATCGGCGAGTCGAGCGTGCTCTCGCGGGCTGGCGGTGCGCCCACGCTGGCGGTCGGCATGGCGCGGCTGCTGCACGAGATTGTTCCCGGTGGCGGCATGATGGCGTTCTGGTACCACTACGCGATCCTGTTCGAGGCGCTGTTCATCCTCACCACCGTGGACGCGGGCACGCGCGTGGGCCGCTTCATGATCCAGGAGATCGCGGGGCTCATCCACCAGCCGCTGCAGCACACCGAATCGTGGACCGGCAATCTGCTGGCGACGGCGATCTGCGTGGGGCTTTGGGGTTATTTCCTGTACCAGGGCGCGGTCGACCCGCTGGGCGGCATCAACACGCTGTGGCCGCTGTTCGGGATCGCCAACCAGATGCTGGCGGCCATCGCCCTCATGCTCGCCACCGTCGTGGTGGTCAAGCTCAAGCGCGAGCGGTACGTGTGGGTGCCGGGCATCCCCGCGCTGTGGCTGGTGGTCTGCACGCTGTCGGCCGGGTACGAGAAACTGGCCGGTCCGATCAGCTTCACCGCCGCGGGGCAGAAGTATGCCGCCGCGATGGCCGAGGGGCGGCTGCTGGCGCCGGCGAAGAACGCGGCCGAGATGCAGCGCATCGTCACCAACAACTACGTGGACGCGGCGCTGACCGGTCTGTTCGTGCTGCTGGTGCTGGCCATGGCCGGCTTCGGAGTGCGTACCATCGCGCGCGCCTGGCGGATCAACCATCCGACCACGCACGAGGAGCCGTACATGCCGCTGGATGCCACCAGTGGGAGCGCACCATGAAGCGCTGGCTGCGGTCCGCCTGGTCGCGCGCCGTGCAGACGGCGCGGCTGTGCTGCGGCGTGCCCGACTACGACACCTACGTGCGCCACCTGCGCGACCATCATCCCGACCGTCCCGTGCCGAGCTACGCGGCGTTCTTCCGCGAGCGGCAGGAAGCGCGCTACAAGGGAACCGGCGGACGCTGCTGCTGAAGCGGTCCGTATCGGACCCGGTCCACCTTGCCGCAACGTGCGGGCCGAAGCCGCGCTAGGGCACCTCATGGTGGATGCCTTCGGCTTCCAGCGCCGTGCCGCGCTTCGGCGCCAACTCCACCAGGTACATCGCGCCCAGTACCAGCGCGCCGCCGGCCAGCATGCGCCAGCTCAGCGCATCCACGCCCAGTGCCACGGCGAAGCCGGCCGCGAAAACCGGCTCGGTGGTCATCACGATCGCCACGCGCGCGGGTGGCAGGTGCGCCTGCACCCAGGTCTGCACCAGCATGGCACCGGCACCGGCGACCAGCGCCATGTACAGCACCGCGATCCACGCCGGGCCGTCCGGCGGCAACGACGGCCCCTGCGGCAGGGTCGCGAGCAGGCAGATCACGGCGATCGCCGCTACCTGCACCGCCGACATGCCGACCGCATCCGCCTCGCGCGACCAGCGCCCCAGCCCCAGGATGTGCAGCGCATAGAGCGCCGCCGAGGCCAGCGTCAGCCACACGCCCAGGTCGATCGACACGCCATGCAGCGACAGCAGGGCCAGCCCGCCGGTCGCCAGCGCCACCGCCAGCCAGACCACGCCGGCGATGCGCTCGCGCAGCAGCAGCCAGGCGAGGATAGGCGTGAACACTACGTACATGCCGGTGGCGAAGCCGCTGACGCTGGGCGCGATCAGCTTCAGGCCCCAGGTCTGCAGCAGCTGGCCGACACCGTAGACGACGCCCAACAGCAGCGCACGGCCAAGCTGCCGGCGTTCCAGCCGCCATACGGGACGCGCGAACAGCACCAGCATCGCCAGCGCCGCGATGGCAAAGCGCACGGCGAGGAAATCGACCACGCGCATGCGCCCGACGACGTCCTTGATCAGTACGAAGGTCGAGCCCCATACGGCGGTCAGGGCGAGCAGGCCGACGGTGGCGGCCAGGGTGCGCGGGCGGGCGGGGTCGGTCATGGAAAAATGAGGTTACGCGGCACGGCGCGCTGCCCTGGCCAGGCGCCACAGCTGGCCCGGCACCTGCACCGCGAAATGCCCCCAAATGCCCAGCCAGACGATGCCGGCCAGCAGCGGGTTGCGCGCAGCCGGATCGAACTTGCGGAACCATCGCCACATGCCGCGATGCTTGTGCCGGCTGACGAACACCGGCCGGTGCCGGCTCGAGCCGCCCTTGCCATGCAGCACGCGCACGTCGCCGGCCAGCAGCACGGCGTAGCCGGCATCGCGCGCGCGCCGGCACAGGTCGAGGTCTTCGCAGTGCAGGAAATACGCCTCGTCGAAACCGCCGAGCTGCTCGAACACCTTGCGCGGCAGCAGCATGAGCGCACCGGAGACGGCTTCGGCATCGACCACCTTCAGCGGTATTTCGCCGTCGATGTTCATGCCGCCGCGCGCGCCGACCAGCGTCGCAAGCGCGTGGCGCAAGAGCGGATCACGGCGGTACGAGGCAGGGTCCGGCGTGCCGTCCGCCGCACATACCACCGCGCCGACGATGCCAGCCTCGGGATGCTGGTCGAGGATGTCGAGCATGCGCGTGAGCGTGTCCGGTTCCAGCAGGCAATCGGGATTGAGCACCAGCAGGTGTTCGCCCCGCGCCACCGCCGCAGCGCGGTTCACCGCCGGACCGAAGCCGAGGTTGGCGTGGTTGTAGATCACCTTCAGCCGCGGCTCGCCCGCATGCGCACGCTCGATCGACTGCGGCACGCCATCGGTCGAGGCGTTGTCGATCAGGATCAGCTCCAGCGGCAGCACACTGTCGAGCACCCGCTGCGCGCAATCGCGCAACGAGGCGCCGCTGTCGGCGCACACCACGATCACGCTGACCGGCAGCATCCGTGCAAGGGGAAGGGGAGTGGACACCGCGCAAGTATGAGGGAGGCGCGGGGTCGGGAGAACCGGGTGGGGGTTTCCCGCGAGCCCCGGCCCCTCACCCCAGCCCTCTCCCTGGCGGGGAGAGGGAGCCGTTCATCGCGCGGCCACGCATCTCGCCATTGCTCTTGCTCCTGCCCTTATGCTCTTCTGAGAAGTGCGCGAAGGAAGCGCGCGGCTCTTCCCGGGGCCCTATGGCGCGGCGGGCGGGTGGCGGATCAGCCCGGAGGGTGGCCGGCAGGACGCCGGCCAGTTTTTCGTCGGGGCAGGAGCCCGTCGAAAAACCCCGCCGCCCGACCGCGAAGGGCAGGATGCCCGCAGGGCGCGCCATCGGGGTACCCTTTCTCTTGGTTACTTCTCTTAGGGCAAGCAAAGAGAATTAACTCGGGCGCCTAAGGCGGCCGAAAGCTCTTGCAACGCAAGCTCGAGACGAACCCGGCCCTTCACCCCAGGCCGAGAACTTCGCGCCAGGCCATCGCCGGCCCGGCCCCACGCGCGAACCACGGCCCGTCGTGCCAACCGCACAGCTCCCAGCCACGCAGGCGATAGCTGCGTCCACGGTCGCGATCGACCAGCACGACACCGTGTGAAGTGCACGCGACGAACCAGCGGCCCTCCGGGCTGAACGACGCGAGCGGCTGCACGCGCTCCACCGTCGTGCCGTCGCCCAGCACATAGCCCCCGGATTCCCACCGCGCCACGCCGCCGCGCGGGTCGGAAGATGCCACTTCGATCCATTCGGGTGACGTCAACTCGACCACCACCGCCCCCGGCCCGATCGGCGCCAGCGCCAGGCTTGGCCAGTCGCGCAGATCCGGCTGCGCGACCTGCTCGCGCCGCCCACGATCGAGCCACGCCTCCAGGCCCGCCAGCAAGGTGAAGCCGGCCAGCGCCCCGAGCAGGGCCATCGCCCACGCCAACGCATCGCCTCCGAGCGCGCCTTGCACGGCGAACAACACACCGGGCAGGCCCCAGCGCAACGCCAGGCGCAACAACGGCCCGTGGCCCTCGAGCCGCTCGGCGGCAAACAGCAGCGTTGCGGCGATCGCCAGCAGCAGCGGCAATCCCAGCCACCATGGCAGCAACGCCAGTGCCAGCAACCAGGCCGGCGCGTAGAGCCAGCGGGCGGTCGCGCCCGCTTTCACTGGCCATACCCGGTCAGCCGCACCACACCCGCGCGTTGCGGAACATGCGCATCCACGGCGAATCCTCGCCCCAGTTCTCCGGATGCCAGCTCAGCTGCACGCTGCGGAACACTCGCTCCGGATGCGGCATCAGGATGGTCACGCGGCCGTCGGCGGCGGTAAAGCCGGCCAGGCCACCGGGGGAACCGTTCGGGTTGAGCGGATAGTTCTCGGTGGGCTTGCCGCGGTTGTCGACGAAGCGCACCGCCGCCTGTGCCTTGGACGGGCTGCAGGCGTAGGGAAAGCTCACCCGCCCCTCGCCGTGGGCTACCGCCACCGGGATGCGCGAGCCGGCCATGCCCTTGAAGAACAGGCTGGGCGAGTCGAGCACCTCGAGCGTGGCCAGGCGCGCCTCGTACTGCTCGGAGGCGTTGCGCACGAACTTCGGCCAGTGCTTGGCACCGGGGATGATGTCCTTCAGCTGCGAAAGCATCTGGCAGCCGTTGCAGGCACCGAGCGCGAACTTCGATGGGTCGTTGAAGAACGCCTCGAACTGCGCGCGCATCGCCTGGTTGTAGAGCACCGAGGTGGCCCAGCCGCGGCCGGCGCCGAGCACGTCGCCGTAGGAGAAGCCACCGCAGGCGGCGAAGCCGCGGAAGTCGGCGAGCGAGTGGCGGCCGGCGGCGAGGTCGGACATGTGCACGTCCACCGCGTCGAAGCCGGCGCGGGTGAACGCCGCCGCCATCTCGACCTGGCCGTTGACGCCTTGCTCGCGCAGGATCGCCACGCGCGGGCGCGCACCTCGGGCGATATAGGGCGCGGCAACATCCTCGGCCGGGTTGAAGCTGAGCTTGGGGCTCACGCCCGGGTCGGCATCGTCCAGCCGCCATTCGCACTCGGCATCGGCGCTGGCGGGGTTGTCGCGCAGGCGCTGCATGGCGTGGCTGGTGCGGTTCCAGGCGCCGAACAACTGCGTCCAGTTCCACTTGAACAGGCTTTCGTTGCCCAGGTACAGCTTGATGCCGAGCTTTTCCTTGGGGCGCCCGATGCGATGGCTCATGCCGGCCAGGCCGTGCTTGACCAGCAGCGCCTCGAACGCTTCGCGGTTGGCGCTGGCCACCTGCAGCACGGCGCCGAGTTCCTCGTTGAACAGCGCGCGCAGCGTCGCCTCGGCCCAGCCGTCCAGGTGGATCTCCAGGCCGCAGTGGCCGGCAAAGGCCATCTCCAGCAGCGTCGCCAGCACGCCGCCGTCGGAGCGGTCGTGATAGGCCAGCACCAGGCCGGAGCGATTGGCTTCCTGCACCAGCTCGAACAACGCGCGCAGGCGCTTGGGATCGTCCAGGTCCGGCGGCACACCGCCGGCGCGGTTGAATACCTGGGTCAGCGCGGAACCGCCCAGGCGGTCGCGGCCGGCGCCCAGGTCGAGCAGCCACAGGTCCGAGTCGCCGCGGTCGAGCTTGAGCTGCGGCGTGAGCGTGCGGCGAACGTCGGTGACACGGGCAAAGCCGGTGATCACCAGCGACACCGGCGCGACCGTGCGCTGCGGCGTGCCTTCATCGGACGCGCTGCCGTCCCGCCATACCGTCTGCATGGAGAGCGAGTCCTTGCCGACCGGGATGGCGATGTCCAGCGCCGGACACAGTTCCATGCCGACCGCCTTGACCGCATCGAACAACGCGGCGTCCTCGCCCGGGTGGTTGACCGCCGCCATCCAGTTGGCGGACAGGCGGATCTCGCCCAGCGATTCGATCGGCGCAGCGGCCAGGTTGGTGATCGCCTCGCCGACCGCCAGCCGCGCCGCGTCGGCGCTGTTGAGCAGTGCCACCGGCGCGCGCTCGGCCATCGCCATTGCTTCGCCCTGGTAGCCGTCGAAGTCGGTGAGCGTGATCGCGCAGTCGGCCACCGGCACCTGCCACGGGCCGACCATCGGATCGCGATGGTTGAGGCCGCCGACCGTGCGGTCGCCGATGGTGATCAGGAAGCTCTTGCTGCCTACGGTCGGCAGGCGCAGCACGCGCTGTACCGCCTCGTCCATGCCGATGCCGGAAAGATCCGGCAGCAGGTCCACCCGCGGCTTGATGCGTTGCGCATCGCGGTGCATGCGCGGCGCCTTGCCGAACAGCACGTCCATTGGCAGGTCGATGACGGTGAGGTTACGGCGCGGGTCGGTCACGCGCAGGGTGCGCTCGGCGGTGGCGGTGCCGACGATGGCGTAAGGGCAGCGCTCGCGCTTGCAGTACCCCTCGAACTCCGGAAGGTCGCCCGGTGCGATGCCCAGCACGTAGCGCTCCTGCGATTCGTTGCTCCACACCTGCATGGGCGAGAGTGAAGGATCGTCGCAGGGCACCTTGGAAAGATCGATCTCGCCACCCACGCCGGCGTCGTTGAGGATCTCGGGAATCGCGTTGGACAGCCCGCCCGCGCCGACATCGTGGATGCTCACGATCGGGTTGTGCTCGCCGCGCATCCAGCAGCTGTCGATCACCTGCTGGCAGCGCCGCTCCATCTCCGCGTTGTCGCGCTGCACCGACGCGAAATCGAGTTCGGCGCTGGAGGCGCCGGACGCCACCGAGGAGGCTGCGCCGCCGCCCAGGCCGATCAGCATCGCCGGGCCGCCCAGCACGACCACCGCGTGGCCCGGTGCCAGTTCGCGCTTCTGCACGTGCTCGCGCCGGATGTTGGCCAGGCCGCCGGCGATCATGATCGGCTTGTCGTAGCCGCGGCGCACGCCGGGCTCGCCGGTCTCGTGTTCATAAGTGCGGAAATAGCCGCCCAGGCACGGACGGCCGAATTCGTTGTTGAACGCGGCCGCACCCAGCGGGCCGTCGCGCATGATCTCGAAGGCACTGGCCATGCGCGGCGGCAGCGGGCGATCGACTTCCCACGGTTCCGGCGCGCCGGGGATGCGCAGGTCGGACACCGAGAAGCCGGTGAGGCCGGCCTTGGGCTTGGCGCCGCGGCCGGTGGCGCCTTCGTCGCGGATCTCGCCGCCGGCACCGGTGGCCGCACCGGGCCACGGCGCGATCGCGGTCGGATGGTTGTGCGTCTCGACCTTGATCGCGTAGTCGACCTGTTCGTCGTGCTTGCGCCAGTTGCCTTCGCCGTCGGTGAAGAAGCGCTGGCCGTGGTGGCCCTCGATCACCGCCGCGTTGTCCTTGTAGGCCGACAGCGTGTGCGCAGGCGAGCGTTGGTGGGTGTGCTTGATCATGGCGAACAGGCTCTTGTCCTGTGCTTCGCCGTCGATCGTCCAGCTGGCGTTGAATACCTTGTGGCGGCAGTGCTCGGAGTTGGCCTGCGCGAACATGAAAAGCTCGGCATCGGTCGGATCGCGACCGAGTTCGGCGTAGCGCGCAACCAGGTACTCGATCTCGTCCTCGGCCAGCGCCAGCCCCAGGCGGGTGTTGGCGGCGGCGAGCGCCCCGCGGGCATCACCGCCCAGTTCGACGCGCACCAGGTCGCCAGGCGTGCCGGCCAGGAACAGGCCCTGCGCCTGCGCAAGATCGGTCAGTACCGACTCGGTCATCGGATCGTGCAGCACCGCCAGCACCGCGGTATGGGCCGGCGTGCCGGCGTCCGGCAGGCCGGCGACCTGCCAGGCGATGCCGCGCTCGACGCGGCGCACGTCGAAGCCGGCGCCATGCAGGATGTCGGTGGCCTTGCTCGACCACGGCGAGATGGTGCCCAGCCGCGGCACCGTCCACAGCGTGGCGGGCTCGGGCGTGGCGTCCTTGGCCTCCAGCACCTCGAGCAGGCGCTTGCGCTCGGCGCCCTCGGGCGCGTGGTCGGCATCGAGCACGTAGACGAACCAGGAAGCCTGCACACGCGCGCCCCGATGCACCGCATCGACACGGGCGTTCAGGCGATCCAGGCGAAACGGCGAAAGGGCGCTCTGCCCGTCGAAAGCGATCATGCGGGGGAATTCGGCGCGTGAAGGGAAGCGCCCTATTCTACCCGATGCGGCCGGAGGGCCCATTCACGGGATGTGGAGCATGCGTTCGCCGCCCGGACCCGTTACGGGCCTCCCGCCGGCCCCGTGCCCGCGCGGTAGAGGCCGGGGGCCGAGCGCCGCTCAGCCGCCTTTTTCGAGCATCTTCAGCAGCTTGTCCGGCGGCACGTAGCCGCCCAGCACCATGCCGTCGGGGCCAAGGATCATCGGCGTGCCGGTCACTCCCAGCTTCACGCCGAGGTCGTATTCGTCCTTGACCGGGTTGGGACAGGTGGCCGGCTTGGGCGCCTGCCCGTGCTTGGCGGCGGTGAAGGCAGCCTTGCGGTCGGCGGCGCACCAGACCGAGACCATTTCCTTGTAGGTATCGGTGGGATTGCCGGCGGTGGTGGTCAACCCCTCGCGCGGCCAGGCCAGGTACTCGACCGCGATGCCCTCGGCGTTGATCTGGTCGATGTGCGAATGGAACATGCGGCAGTAGCCGCAGTTGACGTCCGAGAACACGGTGATCGTGTATTTCGGGTGCGGCGGTGAGAACACGATCCGTTTCGCGGCCGGCACCTTGGCGAGCTCCGCCTTGCGGAAGCCCGCCCAGGCGCGGTCGCTCAGGTTCTGCCTGGCATCCAGATCGACCAGGTCGCCGTTGAGCATGTACTTGCCGTCGGTGCTGACGTAGACCAGCTGGCCTGAGGCGATCACCTGGTAGAAGCCGGGCAGCGGCGAGGTCGAAATCTCGTCGAACTGCACGCCGGGGGCGAGCTTCTGCAGGGCGGCGCGCACGACCTGCTCGGCGGCCGGGTTCGCGGCAACGCCCGCGTCCTTGCGATCGGCGGCGCAGGCGGCGAGCGCGAAGGCGCCGGCGAACAGCGCGAAAGACAGCTTCTTGAGCATCGGAAACCTCGCAGCCGCGTGGGGAAAGCGGCGGTGGCCGATTCTGGCACAGGGGATGTAAGTGCTGGCTGACGCTGCGCCACGCCTGGGGCCCTGTTCCAGGGAGGGAGAAGGAACCGGGAGCGTCAACCGCGGGGATGGTGTTGCGCGTGCAGGCGCTTCAATCCCTCCTTCGCCACCAGCGTGTAGATCTGCGTGGTGCTGAGCGAGGCGTGGCCCAGCAGCAGCTGCAACGCGCGCAGGTCGGCGCCGTGGTTGAGCAGGTGGGTGGCGAAGGAGTGCCGCAGCACGTGCGGCGAAATGCGCTTGCCCTCGATGCCGACGGCGACCGCATGGCGCTTGACCAGCGTCCAGAACATCTGGCGCGTCATGCCTTCGCCGCGCTGGCTCAGGAACAGCGCTGCCGGTTGCCGGCCCTTGGCGAGTTGGGGCCGCGCCTGGGCGAGGTAGGTCTCGATGTGCTCCAGCGCCACTTCGCCGACGGGCACCAGCCGGTCCTTGCCGCCCTTGCCGGTGATCCGCAGCACGCCCTGGCGCGTGTTGAGCGCGGAAAGCGGCAGCTCCACCAGCTCGGACACGCGCAGGCCGGAGGCGTACATCAGTTCGAGCATGGCGCGGTCGCGCAGGCCCAGCGTGGATCCGGTGTCGGGCGCCGCCAGCAGTGCCTCGATCTCGCGCTCGGCCAGTGCCTTGGGCAGGCTGCGCGGCATGCGTGGGCGTTCGATCAGCAGGGTCGGGTCTTCGAAGCCCGGCGTGTCGCGCGCTAGCTGGCCGTAGTAGCGGCGGAAGGCCGACTGGCGCCGTGCCATCGAGCGCACCGCGGCGCGCTGGGTGCCGTGGAAGGCCGACAGGTCCTCGCGCCGCGCCGTCTGCAGGCCGCGTCCGCGCGTGGCGAGCCAGCGTGCGAGCCCTTCCAGATCCTGACGGTAGGCCTCAAGGGTGCGATCGGCCAGGCCGTCTTCCGACCAGACCCGTTCGAGGAACGCGGCGATGCTGCGCTGGTCCGCTTCGGTAATACTTGCGCTCTTTTCCTGCATGCACAGATGCTCGCCGCGCTTCGTGGCGGGCGCAAGCGAAACGCCAGAGATGACCCAACCGCACCATGCCGCCCCCCTTCCCTGCCCGCTTTGGCGACGCCTGACCGCGCTGGTCTACGACCTGCTCGCGGTGATGGCGATCGTGATGGTGGTGGGCCTGCTGTGCCAGCTCGCCACTGGCGGCCAGGTGGTGGCCACCGGCGCGCGCACGACCATCGCCTGGTGGTACCAACCCTTGCAGGGCTTGGTAGTGGGTGCCTACTTCGTGGTTTCGTGGCTGCGTGGCGGGCAGACCCTGGGCATGCGGCCGTGGCACATCCGCGTGGTCGGTGCCGACGGCGGCAAGGTCGCGCCCGGGCAGGCCCTGCGACGGGTGGTCGTCGCCGCACTGCCGTTGCTGCTGCTCGGCCTGGCGCCGTGGCTGGGTCTGCGCGGCGCCGTGTGGGCGGTGCTGATCGGCTGGGCGCTGTGGTTCGCGCCGGCGCTGGTCGATGCGCGCCGGCGCGCCTTGCACGATATCGCCGCGGGCACCGAACTGCGCCGGATCGGCTGATCCGATTCACATCCCTCGCGGCCGCGCTTGCTGTACAAGGGCGCATGGAAACTCCCGTCCGCAGCGATGCCGAACTGCTCCGCGTCAACCGCGGCTTCTACGAGGCGCTGTGGGCCCAGGCGCGGCTGGTGGACCCCGAACGCTTCAACACCTGGCCACTGCTGCGCGAGCTGGCCGCCGCCTCGCCGCGCCGGCTGGAGGTCGCGCCGGGCCTGCGCCCCCGCCTTCCGCTGGATGGCACCTGCTTCGTCGACCTGAGCCATGCGGCGCTGCGCCAGTTGCGTGCCAGGGGCGCCAAGGCCACGCATGGCATGATCGGCGCCCTGCCGTGCGGCGATGCGCAGTTCGATCTGGTGTGCGCCTTCGACATTCTCGAACACGTGGCCGACGACGAAGGTGCCTTGAACGAACTGGCGCGCGTGGCCGCACCCGGCGCGACGTTGCTGCTGTCGGTGCCGTTGCACGCCGACGCCTGGACGGCGTTCGACGAGTTCGTCGGCCATTGTCGCCGCTACGAACCGGGGGCGATCGAGACCAAGCTGGCGGCGCACGGCTTCGCGCTGGAGCGCAGCGCGATCTACGGCATGCAGCCGAAGTCGTCGCGCCTGCTGGATCTCGGGCAATGGTTCCTCACCCACCGGCGCGAGCGCGCCATGTGGTGGTACAACCATGTGTTCATGCCGCTGGGGCTCAGGTTCCAGAAGCCGCTGCAGTGGCGCGATGGCTTGCCCGAGGTAGCCGGTGTGGATGAGGTGCTGCTGGTCTGCCGGCGTATTGCCTGACGCGCCCCGCCGTCGCGAGAGGGGATGATGCCGCATTGCAGCAACTTCCCTCCCGAGCCACTAGAATGGCGCTTTGCCCCGCAATGGTCCGCCATGCTCTACCAACTCCACGAGTGGCAACGCGCCTTCCTGGGCCCGATGAGCTACTTCGCGCAAGCCAGCGCGAAGATGTTCAGCGAGCCGGGCAGCCTGCTCGCGCAGTGGCCAGGCGCGGCGCGCTGGGCGGCCGGCTGCGAGCTCATGTACCGGCTGGGCAAGGACTACGAGAAGCCGGCCTTCGGCATCCATGAGATCCAGGCTGCCGGACACACGGTGGCGGTCGTGGAGCAGACGGCGCTGGACCTGCCGTTCTGCCAGCTGAAGCGCTTCAAGCGCTACAGCGACGACCCGGCGGTGATCGAGGCCATGCGCCGGCAGCCGGTGGTGCTGGTGGTCGCACCGCTGTCGGGCCACCACGCCACGCTGCTGCGCGACACCGTGCGCACGCTGCTGCGCGACCACAAGGTCTACGTCACCGACTGGCTCGACGCGCGCATGGTGCCGGCCGAGGCGGGCATGTTCCGGCTGGACGACTACGTCGCCTGCGTCGAACGGTTCATCCGCCACATCGGTGCGCGCGAGTTGCACGTGATCTCGGTCTGCCAGCCGACCGTGCCGGTACTGGCCGCGGTCTCGCTGATGGCCGCGCGCGGCGAGGAAACCCCGCGCAGCCTGGTGATGATGGGCGGCCCGATCGACCCGCGCCGCAGCCCCACCAGCGTCAACGACCTGGCCACCACGCAGCCCTTGTCCTGGTTCGACGCCAACCTGATCTACACGGTGCCGGCCAACTATCCAGGCCGCGGACGCAAGGTGTATCCGGGTTTCCTGCAACACGCGGGATTCGTCGCCATGAACCCGGGGCGGCACCTGTCCTCGCACTGGGATTTCTACCTCGACCTGCTGCGCGGTGACCTGGACGACGCCGAGGCCCACCGGCGCTTCTACGACGAGTACAACGCCGTGCTGGACATGCCGGCCAGATACTACCTGGACACCATCAGCACGGTGTTCCAGCAGTGCCTGCTGCCGCGCGGGCTATGGGATGTCGCGGGCGAGCGGGTAAACCCTGCTGCGATCACCCGCAGCGCCCTGCTCACCATCGAGGGCGAGTTGGACGACATCTCCGGGCTCGGCCAGACCGAGGCGGCGCATGCGCTGTGCACCGGCATTCCGGCGAAGCGGCATGCGCACCGGGTCATCGAGGGCGCCGGCCACTACGGCATCTTCAGCGGCAGGCGCTGGCGCGAGACGGTCTATCCGCAGGTGCGCGATTTCATCCGGTTCAGCGCAACGGATGGCGGGCGACGCCCTCGCGCGTCATCTTCACCGGCAGGATGAAGCCGCGCGCATCGAATTGCAGCCGATCGATGCATACCACGCGATGATTGGCCGCCGTCTCGCCCTTGGGGCGTCGGTGATAGACGATGTACCAGCGCCCATCCGGGGTGTGCAGCAGTGAATGGTGGCCTGCACCGGTGGCGATCGCCGGATCCTGCTTCAGGATCTTGCCGATGCGTTTGAACGGACCGGTCGGCGAGTCGCCGATCGCATAGGCGACCGAGTAGTCCGGCCCGGTCCAGCCTCCCTCGGACCACATCAGGTAGTAGCGGCCGTCGCGCTTGAACATCATCGGTCCTTCGACGTAGTGCTCCGGCGTGATCTCCTTGAACACCGTACCGTCGTCGAAAGGCACGAAACCGGTGAAGTCGTCCTTGAGCCGCGCGATGTTGGCGTGTTTCCAGCCGCCATAGATCAGGTAGTACTTCCCGTCGTCGTCGCGGAACACCGACTGGTCGATCGGCTGCGCGCCGTTGTGGAAGGCGCCGACCAGGGGCTTGCCGAGGAGATCGTGGAACGGCCCCTGCGGGTGGTCGGCCAAGGCCACGCCGATGCCGCCGGTCTGGTGGTCGTTCTGGATGTCATTGGCGGCGAAGAACAGGTAGTAGTGCCCGTCCTTGGCCACCACGGCCGGCGCCCACATCGCGCGTTTGGCCCAGCTGACCGCGCGTACGTCGAGCACGTGCGGATGCCGAGTCCAGCTGACCAGGTCCGGTGACGAGAAGGCGTCGATGAAGACCTGGCGATCGTACGCGTCCGACCAGGTCGGGTAGATCCAGTACTGCTTGCCGAAGATCGCCGCCTCTGGATCGGCGTACCAACCCGGGATGACCGGGTTGCCGGCGCGCGCAGGGTCGCCGTGCCAGGTGCCGCCCGCCAGGGCGGGAGGGGCCATCACGATGGCGAGCGCGGCGGCGCGCGACAGCATGCGCAGGATGCGTGCCAGAGGCAGGTTACGGGTCATGCCGGCGCTCCTGTGCGAAGAATGCCCGGAACGCGTCGACGGTGCGGGCGATGCCATCGTCATCCACGTCAAGGTGGGTGACCAGCCGCAGCGTGGGCAGGTAGCCGATGCTGATGCGGATGCCGGCGTCGCGCAGGTGCGCGTCCAGTTCGCGCAGCCGTTCGGCCGGGACTTCGACGAACACCATGTTGGTGTGCTGGCCGAGCAGGCGCAGGCCGGGGAGCGCCGCCAGTTCCGCCGCGAGCCGGGCGGCGCGCGCGTGGTCGTCGGCCAGCCGCGCGACGTGGTGGTCCAGCGCATGCATGCCGGCCGCAGCCAGCATGCCGGCCTGGCGCCAGCCGCCGCCGGTCACCTTGCGCCAGCGCCGCGCCTTGTCGACCAGCGCCGCCGAGCCGACCAGCACCGAACCGACCGGGGCGCCGAGTCCCTTGGACAGGCACACCGAGACGCTGTCGAAATAGCGCGCGATCTCGCGCGCGGGCACACCGGAAGCCACCGCCGCGTTGTACAGGCGCGCGCCGTCCAGGTGCAGTGCCAGCCCGCGCTCGCGCGCGAATTGGTGGGCGGCACGCAGGTAGTCCATCGGCAGCACGCGGCCGTGCCAGGTGTTCTCCAGCGCCAGCAGGCGCGTGCGCGCGAAGTGTGGATCGACCGGCTTGATCGCCGCCGCCACGCGGTCCAGCGGCAGCGAGCCGTCGGCATCCTGCACGATGGGCTGTGGCTGGATCGAGCCCAGCACCGCCGCGCCGCCGCCCTCGAACTTGTAGGTGTGCGCGTCCATGCCGACCAGGTATTCGTCGCCGCGCTCGCAATGCGACATCAAGGCCAGCAGGTTGGACTGCGTGCCGCTGGGCACGAACAACGCGGCCTCGAAGCCCAGCTCGTCGGCCAGGCGCTGCTGCAGGGCGTTGACCGTCGGGTCCTCGCCGTAGACGTCGTCGCCGACCGGCGCATCGAGCATCGCCGCGCGCATGGCTGGCGTGGGTCGGGTCACCGTATCGCTGCGAAGATCCACCCAGTCCACGTCCCACCTCGTCGCGCCAAAAGGACAGCTTGGCGCGCGCTCGCGCGGGAGGCAAGCGTGGCGGGCGGACACAAAAAACCCGCGTGGGACGCGGGCAAGGATGGTGGGTCGTCCGAGACTCGAACTCGGGACCAATAGATTAAAAGTCTACTGCTCTACCAACTGAGCTAACGACCCATCAAGCGAACGGACGATTTTAAAGGTTCGCGTGCGAGCCGCACAAGCAAAGCCTCGCCGCAAGGCGCACACGCCGTAGAGTGGGCTTCGGCCCACCAGCTCTTCTGCAGTCGTTCCGCGAGGCCGAGGCGGGTTGAAGCCCACCCTACGGCGAACGGTTCAGGCGTAGTGGGTGGGATCGGGCAGGCCGGCGGCGCGGAAACCTTCGGCGCGCAGGTGGCAGGCGTCGCAGTGGCCGCAGGCGCGGCCCTGGGCGTCGGCCTGGTAGCAGCTGACGGTCTGCGCGAAGTCCACGCCCAGGCGCTGGCCCTCGCGGGCGATGTCGGCCTTGCTCATGCGCATCAGCGGGGCGTGGATGCGCAGCCCTGCCCCCTCCACGCCGGCCTTGGTCGCGACGTTGGCCAACTGCTCGAACGCATCGATGAAGGCCGGGCGGCAATCGGGGTAGCCGGAGTAGTCCACCGCGTTGACACCGCAGAAGATGTCGCTGGCACCCAGCACTTCGGCCCAGCCGAGCGCGATCGACAGCATGATGGTGTTGCGTGCCGGCACGTAGGTCACCGGGATGCCCGCGCCGCCCTGTTCGGGCACGTCGATGTCGGCGGTGAGCGCCGAGCCGCCGATGCTGCGCAGATCGACCTGCACGGTCTTGTGCTCGAGCGCGCCGAGCGTGCGGGCGACGCGTGCGGCAGCCTCCAGCTCGGAGCCGTGGCGCTGGCCGTAGGCCACGCTGAGCGCATGGATCGCGAAACCCTGTTCGCGTGCGATGGCGAGGGTTACCGCCGAATCCATGCCGCCGGAGACGAGCACGACGGCCTTGCGGGAAGGGGTTTGAGACATGGGATGGGTCCTGGCATGCGGCCGGTCACCGGCCGGAAAGCGCACGCGGCGACACAGGCCACGGCGCGTCGTGCTCCCTCCCTGCTCGCAGGCGAGGGTTGCGGGGAGGTCACGCTCACCGGGTGAAGGCGTTACCTCTCCAGGCCTCCCCTTGCGCAAGACAGGGAAGGCCGGTCAACTTCAATGCCCGGGCGCGTCGTTCCAGAGCAGCTTGTGCAATTGCATCTGGAAACGCACCGGCAGGCGATCGGCAAGGATCCATTCGGCCAGTTCGCGCGGCTGCACGGCACCGTGCACCGGCGAGAACAGGACCATGCAACGGCGCTCGAGCGCGTGCTCGGCCACCACGCCGCGCGCCCATTCGTAGTCGGCGCGGCTGGCAATGACGATCTTGAGCTGGTCGTGCGGCAGCAGGTGGTCGAGGTTGCTCCACAGGTTGCGGGCGCTCTCGCCCGAATCGGGGGCCTTGAGGTCCATGACCTTGCGTACGCGCGGATCGACGGCCGCTACGTCCAGCGCGCCGGAGGTCTCCAGCGAGACCTCGTAGCCGGCGTCGCACAGCTTGCGCAGCAGGATCGGGCAACGCTTCTGTGCCAGTGGCTCGCCGCCGGTGACGCAAACGTGGCGGGCCCCGTGCCTGGCCACTTCGGCCAGGATCTCGTCGATGGCGTGCCACTGGCCGCCGTGGAACGAGTATTCGGTATCGCACCACACGCAGCGCAGCGGACAGCCGGTGAGGCGGACGAACACGGTGGGCCAGCCGATCGCGTCGGCCTCGCCCTGGATCGAGTGGAAGATCTCGGTGATGCGCAGGCGTTCTGCCGGCATCGGCGCAACGGACGCCGCGCCCGCGTCACTACCCATCACTGCGACCTCAGCGAACCGCCGATTGCAGTTGCAGTCGGCGCAGGCGTTCCTGCGCCAGGCTGGCGGCGCGGGAATTGGGGTATTTGCTGGTGACCTGCTGCAGCGTGGCCTTGCCGGCGTCAGCCTGCTTGAGCTCGAGCTGGCTGTAGCCGACCTTCAGCAGCGCGTCGGGCGCCTTCTCGCTCTGCGGGAACTGTGAGAGCAGCCGCTGGAAGGCCTCCAGCGCGACCGGGTAGTTCATGGTCACGTAGTAGGACTCGCCCAGCCAGTACCAGGCGTTCGGGGTGAGCGCGTTGGCCGGGTATTGCTGGATAAAGCTGCGAAAGCCCCGCGAGGCCTGCGCGTAGTCGCCCCCACGCAGCGCCTGGAAAGCGGCGTCATAGGCGGCCTGCGCCTTGGCGTCGGGCGCCGCCACGGGCGAGCTGCTGCCATTGGCCGGTGCGGCGGTGGGCGCCTGCGCCGGAGCGGCCGGGCCGGTCGGGGTCGCCGCAGCGGCGGCCGAACCGGCTGATGCCGGGGCGGCATTGGCGCCCGCGGCCGGAGTATGGGTGCCGGCGCCATTGCCTTCGAGGCGGCCCAGCCGCGAGTCGAGGTCGATGTACTGCGCCTTGCTCTTGTCCTGCATTTCCTGCAGCTGATGCTGCAATTCCTCGACCTGGCCCTGCAGCTGCTGCACCTGCGCCTGCAGTTGCTGCACCTGGTTGACCATGCCGGTGCCGCCCTGGTTCTGCGCCTGCGCCTGTTGCTCCAGCCGCGTCACGCGGTCGGCGAGACTCAGTCGGGAATCCTGTGCGAAGGCCGGAACGGCAAACAGCATGGCGGACGCGATCGCGCCCGCCATGCCGAGCCTGGCCTTGAACTGCTTAGCCAGTACGGTCTTCATTACTTCGCCGTGTAGACGATCTCGACGCGACGGTTCTTGCTCCAGCAATCCTCGTTGTGCTCACGGCACACCGGCTTTTCCTTGCCGTAGGAGATCACTTCGACCTGGCTGGCCGAGCCGCCGTTGGCCTGCAGGGCGTCGGACACGGCATTGCCGCGGCGCTCGCCCAGGCCCAGGTTGTACTCGCGGGTGCCGCGCTCGTCGGTGTTGCCTTCCAGACGGATGTGCGACTCCGGGCGATCCTGCAGGTACTTGGCATGGCAAGCCATGATCTGCTGGAACTCCGGCTTGATTTCGGTCTTGTCGAAATCGAAGTACACGACGCGCTGGCGCAGGCAGGCATCGGTGTCGAGGTCGGCCGGGGTGTACTTGTTGCTTTCCGGCGCCGGCTGGGTGGCGGGCTGCTGCTCCGGCTGGGGCTGCGGCTTGACTTCCTGCTTCTTCGAGCAGGCAGCTGCGCCGATGCACAGCAGGGCGACCAGGGCGACGCGTGCGGTCTTATTCATGGGTGACGTTCCTTCAAAACGGGGTTTGATTTCCGACAGTCAATGACGATTGCGGTGTTGGGACAGTTATCGCCGGTGGTCCGGCTTGTTGTATGACGCTTAGGTACTGCCGCGGGCCAGTGACTCAAAAAGCACCTGGCAACCGATTGGCCGGACGCCTTGGCAAGCGCCCGCCAGAAGCGAAATGACGCCGGGGCGTCGTTTCGGCCCTTTCCATGGGCATTCCGCCGGGACGCTCGAGCATCCCGACGGAAATAAAAAACTCAACGCTGCCGGTACGGGCCCCAGGCCGGTTCACGGACGTCCCCGTCGGACAGCACGAGGCGCTGGCGGACCTGGCCATCGGCCGAAACGGCATACAGCACGCCGCGGCGTCCTTCCGTGGCCGCGTACAACAGCATGCTGGCGTTCGGTGCGAAACTCGGGGAGTCGTCAATCGGGCCGGGGGAGATGAAACGCACCTGCCCACCCAGACTGCGATCCATGATGGCAATACGATACACGTTCCCATTGCCCTGCACCATCGCGATCAGCTTGCCGTCGTAGCTGACGTCGGCGTTGGCGTTGTTCTGGCCTTCGAAGCTGATGCGCGTGGGCGAGCCACCGCTGGCGGACATCTGGTAGACCTGCGGCCGGCCGGAACGGTCGGAGGTGAAATAGATGCTTTGCCCGTCGGCCGACCAGGTTGGCTCGGTGTCGATCGACAGGCTGTTGGTCAGGCGCGTCTCGTGGCGCGAGGCCATGTCGATCACGAAGATCTCCGGATTGCCCACGTAGGACAGCGACACGGCCAGCTTGCTGCCGTCCGGCGACCAGGCAGGCGCGCCGTTGATGCCCTTCTTGTGCGCGGCGACCAACTGGCGCGAACCGGTGGTGATGTCCTGCACGTAGACCTGCGAGTTGCCGCTCTCGAAGGAGACGTAGGCGATCTTCTTGCCGTCCGGCGACCAGGCCGGCGACAGCAGCGACTCGCGAGAGCGGGCGACCACCTGTGGGTTGTAGCCGTCCGAATCGGCCACGATCAGCGAATAGGTAGTGTTGTTGCCCAGGCCCACCGCGGTGACGTACGCGATGCGGGTCCAGAACGCGCCGCGCACGCCGGTGATCTTCTCGTAGATCTGGTCGGCGATCTGGTGCGCCACGCCGCGCAGGTCGCCGGCCGGGGCGGTGAACGCCTGCGACAGGAGGCTCTGCTGCTTGTTGACGTCCCACAGTTCGTACTCGACCCGCAGCAGGCCGCCGCCGGCGTCGCTGATGCGCCCGACCGTGATGTAGTCCTGCTTGAGCAACCGCCAGGTGGCGAACTTGATGTCCGCGCCGCGCGAGGGCGATTCGACGATCTCGCTCTTGGCCAGCGCGCGGAACTTGCCCGAGCGGTTGAAATCGTTGCGGATCACGTCGGCCACGTCGGTCGCCAGCGGCGCGCCGCCGTTCTGCGCGAACGGCACCACCGCGATCGGCGTGGCGGTCTTCAGGCCGCCGACGATGTCCACGTTGAGCGACTGCGCACCCGCCGGGGCGGCCACGAGCGCGGCCAGGCAAAGCAAGGCGAGGGCGAAGAGCGATTTCAAATGGCGCATGTAAGACTCACTGCGGCTTGAAGGTAAGAGTAAGTTCGCGCTGGAAAACGCTCTCGAATCCCTTGTAGGGCAAGGTCTTGGTTCGCAGCACGGCATTCTCGATCGACCGCTTGCCGGCGTCGTCGTAGGGACAGCTGGAATCGACCTTGGCGCTCATCACGTCGCCGCCAGGCAGCTGCACGATGTGCACGACACAAGGAACATCCGGCATGTTATCCGGACGTAACCAGTTGGGCGTGACCGCATTCTGAATGGCCGCTGCATACTGGTCGGCCAGGGTGCTGTTCTGGGCGTTGTTGCCGGTCTGGCGTTGCGCCGCGCGTGGCAGGTCCGCCTGACCGTTGTCCTGCGCGTCCTTCAGGTCCTCCATCTGCTGCTTGGCCTGCTTGGCGCGGTTTTCGGCCTTCTGGCGCGCGTTGGCCGCCGCGTCCATCTTGGCGAAAAGCTCATCCAGCTGCTTCTTCTGCTCCTGTTTCTTCTTGGCCGCCTGGGCGTCCAGTTCGGCCTGGCGCTGGCGCTGCTTCTCTTCCTGCTCCTTCTTCGCGTCCTCGGCCTTCTGCATGGCGTCGGCCACGACCTTTTCCTGGTCGACGACGTCCGGGTGCTCCGGCGGTGGCGGCAGCGTCTTGATCTGTGGCGGCGGTGTCTTGACGTCCGGCGGCGTCACCGTCGGCGGCGGCGGGATGGTCGGCACCGGCTTGGCGTTCTTCACCGCTTTCGGCGGCGGCGCGCCGGTGGGACCTATCAGCGTCGCCTCGATCACCGGCCCTTGCAGCTCCAGCGGCTTGGCGCAGGTGATCGGGTTCCAGCCGGCCGGCAGATGCAGCGTGGCGAACAGGCTCTCGAAGAACGAGCACGGCACGATCGCCAGCGCAAGGAAGCCGACGATGCCCAGGTGCAGGACGGCGGACAACAGCACCGCCGTGGAGGTGCCCTTATTTTCGCGCATTGTCCGCGCCCGCGCCCGGCGGCTGGCTCATCAGGCCGACCTTGCTGACGCCGGCCTGCTGGAGCTCGGCGAGCACCTGGTAGACGCCGTCGTACTTGCCTTCGCGGTCGCCGGCGACCAGCACGCTGATGTCCGGGTTGGCCTGGACGAAGGCGGCGACCTTGGCCTGCATCGTCGCCGCGTCGACCGGCTCCTTCTTGGCGCCTTCCAGCGTCAGGTACAGGCTGCCGTCGGCGCCGACCGAGACGACCACCGGGTTCTTCTTGTCCTGCAGCGACTTGGCGTTGGCCTGCGGCAGGTTGACGTCGACGTTCGAGTTGAGCATTGGCGTGGTGACCATGAAGATGATCAGCAGCACCAGCATCACGTCGATGTAGGGCACGACGTTGATCTCGGACTTGAGCTTCATGCGCTTGTGGCGCGCGGCGTTTCGCATGGCCATCGCTAAGCCCCGTCAGACCGCTTCGTCGGTCTGGATCTGCCGCTGGAGCACCGAGGAGAACTCCTCCTGGAATACCTCGTAGCGCGAGGCGACGCGCTCGACCTTGTTGGCGTAGCGGTTGTACGCCCACACCGCAGGAATGGCGGCGAACAGGCCCATCGCGGTGGCGATCAGCGCTTCGGAGATATGCGGCGCGACCGCGGCGATGGTGACGTCCTTGACCTCGCCCAGGCCCTGGAAGGCGCCCATGATGCCCCACACGGTGCCGAACAGGCCGATGTAGGGGCTGATCGAGCCGACGTTGGCGAGGAATTCGAGGTTCCGTTCCAACCCGCCGATCTCGCGCGTCCCGGCCACGCGCATGGCGCGCTCGGTGCCTTCCATCACGATGCGCATGTCATGGGTCTTGCGCTGGCGCTGGCGGGCGAATTCGCGGAAACCGGACTCGAAGATCGTCTCCATGCCGCCGTTGTCGGCGCCGCGGCCGCTCACCTCGCGGAACAGGCCGGCCAGGTCGCCGCCGGACCAGAAGCGCTCCTCGAACGCCTCGGCGTTTTCCATCGCCGCCTTCATCTGCGAGTACTTGCGGAAGATGATCACCCACGACAGGAACGAGAACACCAGCAGCAGCAGCATGACCAGCTGCACGGGCAGGCTGGCCTCGGTGACCAGTTTGATGATGTTCAATCCACCGTTCATGGCTTGGGGGTTCTCCGGGCGTGCTTTTCAAAGGGGGCGAGTGTTCAGGGGGCAAGGCCGGGGATGAGGTCGGCCGGGATCGGCGTCGGGCGCATGCGGTTCAAGTCCACGCAGGCGACCCGCACCTGCGCGCGGACCAGCTCCGTGCCGTCCGCCCGGCCGATCGCTTGATCGAACAGGATACTGGCTGAACGCCACGCTTTGACTGCCACCGTCACCGACAATTCATCATCCAGCAGGGCCGGACGCAGGAAATCCAGTTCCATCGCCCGCACCATGAAAGCCAGGCCGGTGGCCTCGCGGAAGGCCGACTGGTCCACGCCCTGCGCGCGCAGCCACTCGCTGCGGGCACGCTCCAGGAAGCGGAGGTAGCTGGCGTGGTAGACCACGCCGCCGGCGTCGGTGTCTTCCCAGTAGACGCGGACGGGCCAGGTGAAGGGGGCGGTCGGGGACATGGGCGGGGACTCGTGGCTTGGGTCTAGCCCAAGAGCATGCGTGCTGCAGCCACCGGGTTCAAACCCGGTCCCGCTAAGCGTCGCCGCCCTCGAACATGTCGCCCATCACCGCCTGCCGTGGCGGCGGGTTGCGGCCCAGGTGGCGCCAGGCCTTTGCGCTAGCCATGCGGCCTCGCGCCGTGCGGATCAGGAAACCCTGCTGGATCAGGTAGGGCTCGACCACGTCCTCCAGCGTGCCGCGGTCCTCTGACAGGGCCGCGGCCAGCGATTCGACGCCGACCGGGCCGCCGTCGAAGCTCTCGATGATGGTGGCGAGCATGCGCCGGTCCAACTCGTCAAAGCCTTCGGCGTCGACTTTCAGCATGGCCATCGCCGCCTGCGCGGCGGCCAGCGTGATCTTTCCGCCGGCACGGACCTCGGCGTAGTCGCGCACGCGGCGCAGCAGGCGGTTGGCGATGCGCGGGGTGCCGCGCGAGCGGCGGGCGATCTCCTGCGCGCCCTCCACTTCGCAGTCGATGCTCAGGATGCGCGCCGATCGGCGCACGATCGCCGTGAGCTCGTCGGGCGAGTAGAACTCCAGCCGCTGCACGATGCCGAAGCGGTCGCGCAGCGGAGCCGTGAGCAGGCCGGCGCGCGTGGTCGCGCCGATCAGCGTGAACGGCGGCAGGTCCAGCTTGATCGAGCGGGCAGCCGGGCCCTCGCCGATCATGATGTCGATCTGGAAGTCCTCCATCGCCGGATAGAGCACTTCCTCGACCACCGGCGAGAGGCGATGGATCTCGTCGACGAAGAGCACGTCGTTCTTCTCGAGGTTGGTCAGCAGCGCGGCCAAATCGCCTGCACGTTCCAGCACCGGGCCCGAGGTGGAGCGGATGTTGACGCCCAGCTCATGGGCGATCACGTGCGAGAGGGTGGTCTTGCCCAGGCCGGGCGGGCCGAAGATAAGTACGTGGTCGAGAGCACCGCCGCGCTTGCGCGCCGCCTCGATGTAGATCGACAGCTGCTCGCGCACCGCCTGCTGGCCCAGGTATTCGGCAAGGCGCTGGGGGCGGATCGAGGCTTCCAGCGCCTCGTCGTCGAGCTGGGCGGCGGAGGTGATGATGCGGGCTTCGGTCATGCGGCCATTATGGCAGCCCGCCGGAAGGCCCGTATCCAACCTTCCTCAGCTTCTACCCATTTGGCCTCCGCACGCGTTTGGGGCTCCCTTCAATGGGCCAGGTAATAGATCGCTCGCCCAATGCTCGTACCCGCCAGCGCGGCCATGGCGAAGACAACCGACGAAGCAAAGACGATCACCCCTGCACGAACGGCAATAGGGCCATTTGCCAGTGCGCTTTCCACACGAGCCAGATCTACCTTCATTGGCGCTCCTTTCCCTCGTCCGAAGAACAATCGCGCGGCCATTGTTTGCCGGGCCTCCTCCGCACTTCCCGCAAACGAAGCCATTGAAGCAGATGGCCCTGAGCTCTCCTAGATCTCGACCTGCGCACCGAGCTCGATCAGCCGGTTGCCCGGGATCTGGAAGAACGCCGTCGCCGGCAGCGCATTGCGCGCCAGGAAGGCGAACAGCTTGTCGCGCCACAACGCCATGCCGGGCCGGCGCGCGTCCGCGACGATGGTCTCCCTCGACAGGAAGAACGTCGTGTCCATCAGGTCGAAGGTCAGCCCTTCGCGGCCGCACAGCGAGAGCGCCTGCGGGATGTTCGGGTCCTCGGCGAAACCGAAGCGCAGCTCCAGTCCGTAGAAGCCGCCTTCCATCGGCGTGATCTCGATGCGCTCCTCCGCCTCGGCCACCGGGGTTTCCAGGATCTGCACGGTAAGCATCACGTTGCGTTCGTGCAGCACCTTGTTGTGCTTGAGGTTGTGCAGCAGCGCGTGTGGCACGGCGTACTGGTTGGCGGTGAGGAACACTGCGGTGCCCGGCACTCGCAGCGGCGGGTGCTCGGCCATGTTCTCGATGAAAGGCGCCAGCGCCAGTCCGCCCTGCTTGATCTCGCGCACCACCAGCTCGCGGCCGCGTCGCCAGGTGGTCATCACGGCGAACAGGAACAGGCCCAGCACCAGCGGGAACCAGCCACCGTCGGGAATCTTCAGCGTGTTGGCGCCGAAGAAGGACAGGTCCACGCACAGCAGGCCGATGGTCAGCGGGATCACCGCGGCCAGGTTCCAGTTCCAGCGGCGCCACGCCACCAGCATCACCAGCAGCGTGTCGATCGCCATGGTGCCGGTCACCGCGATGCCGTAGGCGCCACCCAGCGCCTTGGACGAGCCGAAGCCGACCACGGTCAGGATCACCATCACCATCAGCGCGCGGTTCACCCACGGCAGGAAGATGTGGCCGATCGCCTCGCGCGAGGTGTGCACCACCTGCATGCGCGGCACGAAGCCGAGCTGGATCGCCTGGCGAGTCACCGAGAAGGCACCGGAGATCACCGCCTGCGAGGCGATCACCGCCGCGGCGGTGGCTAGTACGACCATCGGGTAGCCGGCCCAATCCGGCACCGCATGGAAGAACGGGTTGACCGCCGCCTGCGGCTCGTGCAACAGCAATGCGCCCTGGCCGTAGTAGTTGAGCAGCAGCGAGGGCATCACGAAGAAGAACCAGGCCGCGCGGATCGGGAAACGGCCGAAATGGCCCATGTCGGTATACAGCGCCTCGGCGCCGGTCACGCATAGCACCACGGCGCCCAATGCGACGAACGAGATGGCCCCATGCGACGCGAAGAAGCGCACCGCGTACCAGGGCGAGAGCGCCTTGAGCACTTCGGGGGCCTGGATGAGGTTCCATACGCCTATCGCCGCCAGTGCCAGGAACCAGACCGCCATCACCGGCCCGAACAGCGCACCGACCTTGGCCGTACCGTGCTTCTGCAGCCAGAACAGGAACAGCAGGACCGCCACCGCGAGCGGCACAACCCAATGCTCGAGCCCCGGCGCCATGACTTCCAGGCCCTCGACGGCCGACAGCACCGAGATCGACGGCGTGATCACACCGTCGCCGAAGAACAGCGCCGCGCCCAGCAGCGCCATCAGCATCACCACTCGCCGCGCCATCGGCGAGCCGCCGACCGCGCGCTGTGCCAGGGTCATCAGCGCCATGATGCCACCCTCGCCGCGGTTGTCCGCGCGCATCACCAGGGTGACGTACTTGATCGCGACCACCGTGATCAGCGCCCAAGTGACCAGCGAAAGCACGCCCAACACCGTGCTCTCGGAAGGATGCAGGCCATACTCGGGCCGGAACACTTCGGCCAGCGTGTACAGCGGGCTGGTGCCGATGTCGCCGAACACCACGCCGATGGCGCCGAGGATCAGCGCGCTCTTGGCGCCGTGCAGTTGCTCGGCCGCCTCGGGCGGCTCCGCGTTACGGATCGCGTCGTTCATGTCTCTCGCTCATGCAGCCAGGCCTCATTGGCCCAGCGCGGCGCGCAGCGCCTTGCGGATGATGGTTTCGGCGGCGTCGCCTTCCACGGCGACCTTCTGCACCAGCCTGGTGACTTCGGCCGGCTTGTAGCCCAGCTGCTGCAGCGCCACGGTGGCTTCGCCAGCCGGATCCAGCGGCGCGCCGGCACCCTTGCCGGACAGGCCGGGCAGCGTGACGCCCAGGCCCTCGACCCGGTCGCGCAGCTCGACCACCATGCGCTCGGCGGTCTTCTTGCCGATGCCCGGAACCTTGGTCAGCGCGACCACGTCGCCGGCCTGTACCAGCCGCGCGAAGTCGGCCGTCGACACGCCCGACAGCACCGCCAGCGCGATCTTCGCACCGATGCCGGAGACCTTCTGCAGGTTGCGGAACAGGGCACGCTCGTCCTCGCGCAGGAAGCCGTAGAGGGCGACGCTGTCCTCCTTCACCGCGTGGTGGGTGAGCAGCGTGACTTCCTTGCCGGTCTGGGGCAGGTCGTAGATGGTCGACATCGGCGCTTCCAGTTCGTAGCCGACGCCGCCGACATCCACCAGCAGCCAGGGCGGCTGCTTGGAGACCAGGGTGCCGCGCAATCGTCCGATCATCGCCGTCTCCAGGCCGTACGGGGGATGCCCACGCGCGCCAGGCTGGCGCGCGTGTGCGCATGGGTCACCGCGATCGCCAGCGCGTCGGCCGCGTCCGGTTGCAACGGGCCCTTCAGGCCGAGCAGGACGCCCACCATGTGCTGCACCTGGGTCTTGTCGCCGCGGCCGCTGCCGACCACGGCCTGCTTGATTTCGGTAGGTGCGTATTCGTGCACGTCCAGGCCCCGCGCAGCCGCCGCGCAGATCGCGGCGCCGCGCGCCTGGCCGAGCTTCAGCGCCGAGTCCGGATTGCGTGCCATGAACACGCGCTCAATGCCGCACTCCACCGGCCGATGCAACTCGATGATGGTCGCCAGCTCGTCAAAGATGCGTTTCAGGCGCAGCGGGAAGGTGTCTTCCCCGGCCACCGCCAACGCGCCATGGAAGACGTGCGTAAGCTTGCCTACCGCGTCCACGTCGATGATGCCCACGCCGGTGCGCTGGCTGCCCGGGTCGATGCCGAGGATCCGCGTGGATGCGGAACGGGGAACGGGAAGCGGCGCGTGATCCTGCCGTTCCCCGCTCCCCGTTCCCTGGTCCCCGGCGACCCTGCTAGCCATCAGCCGGCAGCAGGGCGTTGTGATAGACCTCGCTCACGTCGTCCAGCGCGTCGAGACGTTCGAGCAGGTCATTGAGCGGTTCGAGCACGTCCTCGGGCACCGCCACGCGATTGTTGGCGCGCATGCCCACGCCCGCGTGCAGCGATTCGAGGCCGGCCTCGGCCAGTGCCTGCTGCACTGCCTCGAAATTTTCCGGTGCGCAGATCACCGTACTCTCGCCGTGTTCGTTGACCACGTCGTCGGCGCCGGCTTCCAGCGCCGCTTCCAGCACCTTCTCCTCGGCCGCCTCGTCGCCGCCGGTGGCGAAGGTGAGTTCGCCGCAGCGGGTGAACTGGAACGCCACCGAGCCGGAGGTGCCCAGGTTGCCGCCATGCTTGGTCAGCGCGTGGCGCACGTCCGCCACGGTGCGGGTCGGGTTGTCGGTGAAGCACTCGATGATCATCGCCACACCGCCGGGGCCGTAGCCCTCGTAACGCAGTTCCTCGCCAGCGCCCTCGGCGCCCGAGCCGCGCTTGATCGCGCGCTCGATGGTGTCCTTGGTCATGTTGGCCGACAGCGCCTTGTCCACCGCCGCGCGCAGGCGCGGGTTGGCGGCCGGGTCGGCGACGCCGGCGCGGGTGGCGACGGTGATTTCGCGGATCAGCTTGGTGAACACCTTTGCGCGCTTGGCGTCTTCGGCGTTCTTGCGGCCTTCGATGGACGGGCCTCTACCCATGGCGGGAAAACCTGAACAATGGACAAGAGGCCGATTTTACTCCAACCGGCGCGCAAACCACTCACCCCTGCACAAGCCTGCCCGCGGCGGCAGCGAAACGGCCGTGCCGAAGGAAATGCACCGCCTGGCGCGCCGCGTCGGCCGACAGTACCAGGCCGGTGTGGCTGGTCTCGACCACGCAATGGTCCGCAAGCCCGGGCAACTGCGTCTCGGCCACGGCGACGGTGCCGTCATGCTCGCCTTCCATGTGCGCCAGCATCGCGCCCAGGCCGATCGGCACGCGGCCGGCGATCATGCCGACCTCGCGCGCACCGTCCCAGCGCTCCATGCCGTGCTCGAGCAACTCGCGGTTGTGTCCCAGCAGCGCCTCGCCGCCCTGGCCGAAGCCGGCAAAGCCCCGTGCGGCGGCGCTGCCCTTGAGCGGCGAACCGAGGCAGACGATCCGCCCCGGCGGCAGCTCGGCCGCCTCACGGCAGGCCTGCAGCGCCAGCAGGCCGCCCAGGCTGTGGCCGACCAGGTGCACCGGGCCGGGCGCGAAGCGCTGCATGCGCAGGCGCAGTCGCTCGACGATGCGCTCCTGCGATGAGACCACGCTCATGTAGTCGAAGCGGTCGACCGCGAAGCCCTCGTCGGCCATGCGCTTGTGCAACAGGGCGAGCGCGAAGCCGCGCATCCACAGCCCGTGCAGCAGGATGATCTGATCGGCCATGGGACTAGGCGGGGAACAGGGAAACGGAAATGGGGAACATGGTGTTCACCCGGCGATCCGAAGACCGTCCAGCGGTTGTTTCCCGATAACGCGCTGCCTGGCCACGGAAGCTACCGTTTCCCGTGCCCCGTTCCCGGGTCCGCGCCCTTGACGGCCACGTGCAGTTCCTTCAACTGCGCCTCGGCCACCGGCGAGGGCGCGTCGGTCATCAGGTCTTGCGCGCTGGTGGTCTTGGGGAAGGCGATCACGTCGCGGATCGACTCGGTGCCGGCCATCAACGCGGCGATGCGGTCGATGCCGAAGGCCAGGCCACCGTGCGGCGGCGCGCCGAACTTCAGCGCCTTGAGCAGGAAGCCGAACTTGGCCTCGGCCTCCTCCGCGCCGATGCCGAGCAGGTCGAACACCGCGCTCTGCATGTCTGGACGATGGATACGGATCGAGCCCCCGCCGATCTCGTTGCCGTTGAGCACCATATCGTAGCCGCGGCTTACCGCGGTAGCGGCGTTGGCCTTGAGGTCGGCGATGTCGTCGACCTTGGGCGCGGTGAACGGATGGTGCAGGGCAACGTAGCGCTGCTCCTGGTCGTCGTACTCGAACATCGGGAAGTCGGTGACCCACAGCGGCTTCCAGGCGTTCTCGACCAGCCCGCGGTCCTTTCCGACCTTCAGGCGCAGCGCGCCCATGAAGTCGGTGACCGTCTTCCACTTGCCGGCGCCGATAAACACAAGATCTCCAGGCTCGCACCCGGTCTCGCGCTCGATTATCTCCGCGCGTTCCAGGCCGAGGAACTTGAAAACCGGCGACGTGATCGCGCCCTCACCACTACCACCGGAAAACTTGATCCAAGCCAGTCCAGTGGCTCCGTAGCGCCCAGCGAACGCAGCGTAGTCGTCAATCTGCTTCCGGCTCAGCGCGGCGCCACCCGGCACTCGCAGCGCTGCGACGCGCCCGGCCGGATCGTCGGCCGGTTCCGCGAAAACCTTGAACTCGATGCCTTTGACGACCTCGGCCACGTCGACCAGCTCCAGCGCGATGCGCAGGTCCGGCTTGTCCGAACCGAAGCGGCGCATCGCCTCGGCGTAGGTCATGCGGGGGAAGGTCGCATCCAGCTCGACGTCCACCACTTCCTTGAAGACGTGGCGGATCAGGCCCTCGACGAAGTCCTGCACGTCCTGCTCTTCGACGAAGGCGAACTCCAGGTCGAGCTGGGTGAATTCCGGCTGGCGGTCGGCGCGCAAGTCCTCGTCGCGGAAGCAGCGCGCGATCTGGTAGTAGCGGTCGAAGCCGGCCATCATCAGGATCTGCTTGAACAGCTGCGGCGACTGCGGCAGCGCATAGAACTGGCCAGGATGCACGCGGCTGGGTACCAGGTAGTCGCGCGCGCCCTCGGGCGTGGCCTTGGTCAGGATCGGCGTCTCGATGTCCTGGAAGCCGCGCGCGTCCAGGTAACGGCGCAGCGCCTGCACCAGCCTGATGCGCCGGCGCATCATCGCCTGCATCTCCGGGCGGCGCAGGTCGAGGTAGCGGTAGGTCATCCGCAGGTCCTCGTTGGGATTCTCGTGCATGGCGAAGGGCAGATCCTTCGCCGCGTTGAGTACCTCGACCGTGTCGGCCAGCAGTTCCACCGTGCCGGTCCTGAGCTTGTCATTGGTGGACAGGCGCTTGCGGATGGTGCCGGTGACCTTCAGGCAGTACTCGTTGCCGACCTCGCCAGCCACCGCGAAGGCGCCCGCGTTCTCGCGCTCGATGACCACCTGCGCGATGCCCTCGTGGTCGCGCAGGTCGATGAAGGCGACGTGGCTCTGCAGGCGGATCGTGTTGACCCAGCCACACAGGGTGACGGTCTGGCCGACCAGCGACTCGTCGATGAGGCCGCAGTAATGCGTGCGCATAGGAAGGGAAACTCCGGGGCTTGGTGCCGATGGGGCGGGCGAACGGGCGATTTTAGCATCGGCCGTAGCAACGACGCGCCCCGGCCCGGCACAATCCCTCGACTTCGACCTTACGGCCTGCGCTCGGGACAACGGGTTCGTGGGAGGCCTTTCGGGCGACTCCCGGCGGTTTCGCGAAAAGGATCAGCGAACGGATCCCCGGAGCGGTCTTTCGATAAAGACGGCACCCCGGGGCACCGCTCGCGCTTCGCGCAGCTTGCGCCAGCAGGCGCAACCGCGCCGCGCGCTCAGTCGCCGCTGGCGGCAGGCTTGCTCTCGGCGGCCGGAGCCGGAGCGGGCGCAGGAGCGGCTGCCTTGGCCTCGCCGTCACCGGCCAGGTTGCGCTTCTTGTCTCCGTCCTTCTTGAAATCGGTCTCGTACCAACCACTGCCGGCCAGCCGGAACGACGGCGCGCTGACCTTGCGCTGCACGCGCGGCGCCTCGCAGGACGGGCAGGCGGACGGGTCCGGGTCGGACAGCTTCTGCAGGCGATCGAACCGATGCCCGCAGTGGACGCACTCGAATTCGTAGATGGGCATGTTGGCAAACTCCGGGCGGCAGCCCCGTCAAAACGCTGGTGCGCATTATCGAGTCGTCCGTCGCGATTTCAATGGCGCGCGCCTTGGCGCGCTCCATCGCCGGGAGTAGCCTGCCCGCTGGCGCGCCATGGAGCCCCCGCGACATCCACGCCTCGCGCGTCCCCGCTGGACCTCGCTTACGTCCGTCGATCCGATGTCGGCATCCACCGCGCATCGCCCGCACTGCTACAGGAGTTGCCGTGAACCATCCCCGCCCCTTTCCCCGCCTCGCACTGCTCCCGGCGGCGCTGCTGCTCGCCTGCTCGGCCGCCCAAGCCCAGGACACCAGCGCCACCGCGCAGAAGGCCAAGAACCTCGGCACCGTGATCGTCACCGGCACGCGCGCCGACAACCGCACCGAGAGCAGCTCGCTCACGCCGGTCGACGTCGTCTCGGCGCAGCTGCTCAAGCAGACCGGCACTACCGAACTTTCCACCGCGCTCGCGCGGGTGATTCCCTCGCTGACCTTCCCGCGCCCTTCCGCCGCCGATACCGCCGACTCGCAGCGCCCTGCGCAGCTGCGCGGCCTGTCGCCGGACCAGGTGCTGGTGCTGGTCGACGGCAAGCGCTGGCACCCGGGGGCGATCATCCTGACCAACGGTGTGCTGGGCCGCGGATCGCAGGCGGTGGACCTCAACACCATCCCGATCGACGCGATCGACCACATCGAGGTGCTGCGCGACGGCGCCTCCGCGCAATACGGCTCGGACGCCATCGCCGGCGTGATCAACATCGTGCTTAAGAAAGGCGCCCAAGGCGGCGACGTGGCGTTGAGCGGAGGCCAGTACTCGGCCGGCGACGGCCGCAAGTGGCAGGGTTCGGCCAACGCGGGCATCCCGCTGGCCGATGCCGGCTGGATCCGTTTCACCGCGCAGGCAGGCCACCAGGACTACACCAACCGCGCCGGCCCCAACCGCACGCGTCCGCAGGAGGGCGTCACCCAGCGCTACGGCGATCCGGAAGTCACCGACCGCAACCTGATGCTCAACGGGCAGTACGACTTCGGCGGCGCGCAGTTCTACGCCTTCGGCCACTATGGCAAGCGCAATTCGGTCTCGCCGGCGTTCTTCCGCAACCTGGACAACGCCAATGCGGTGCCGTCGATCTATCCCAACGGCTACCTGCCACTGGAGAACGCCGACGCCACCGACCGCTCGCTGGTGGCTGGCGTCCGCGGCAAGACCGCCGGCGGCTGGCGCTGGGACGTCAGCGGCAACTACGGCGGCAACCGCGTTTCCTACGCCACCGCCAACACGCTCAACCGTGCGTACCTGGAGGATTTCGGCAGCACGCCCACGCGCTTCCACGACGGCATCCTCGACGCCGCGCAGCAATCGCTGGACGTGGACATCGCCAAGGACCTGTCGATCGGCTGGCTGCCCAATGACGTGACGCTCGCCTTCGGCGCCGAATACCTGCGCCAGAGCTACCAGATCCGCGCCGGCGACCTGCCTTCGTACTACACCGGCACCTCCGGCTTCTCCGGCGGCGCACAGGGCTTCGGCGGCTACCAGCCGGCCAACGCCGGCTCGCACCACCGGCACGACGTGGCCGAGTACCTGAGCCTGGAAACCAACCTCACCGACCGGCTGGGCACCTCGCTGGCGGTGCGCCACGAGGACTATTCGGACTTCGGCACCACCACTTCGGGCGCGCTGGCCGGCCGTTTCGACTTCACCGACCGCTTCGCCCTGCGCGGCAGTGCCTCGACCGGCTTCCGCGCACCTTCTCTGGCGCAGCAGTTCTACTCGTACACCTCCTCGCTGTACTTCGGTGCCGGCAACTCGCTCGGCCTGCCCGCGGGCATCTACAACACCGGCCTGGTGTCTTCGACCAGCAACATCGCCACGCTGCTCGGCGGCGAACCGCTGAAGCCGGAGAAGTCGCGCAACCTGACCTTCGGCGCCGTGTGGAGCCCGGCCGATGGCCTGGACCTCAGCGCGGACATCTACCAGATCAAGATCCGCGACCGCATCACTCTGTCCAGCACGATCTCCACCACCTCGCCGGCGGTGCGCGACTACCTGGCCGCCAACGGCATCGGCAACACCAACTTCAGCGGCATCTCCTACTTCACCAACGCCGTGAACACGCGCACGCGGGGCATCGACCTGGTTGCCAGCTACCTGTTCGACGTCGGCGACGGCGCCTCGCTGCACACCACCATCAGCTACAACTACAACAAGAACGAAGTGACCGACGTGCGGCCCAACCCGGCGGTGCTCGATGCGCTGGGCGTAAGCTTCAAGCGCATCGACCGGCGCGACCAGTTCGGCCTGCTGGCCGATACCACCCCGCGCAGCAAGCTGATCTTCAACTGGCTCTACACCAGCGGCCGCTGGAGCCTGGACAGCACGGTGACCCGCTACGGCAGCTTCACCTCGTACAACTCGACGAACCCGGCGCTGGACCAGGTGTTCGACTCGAAGTGGCTGTTCGACCTGGCGCTGAACTATTCGATGGACCGCTGGATGTTCACGGTGGGCGCGGACAACGTGTTCGACACCTATCCCGACCGCGTGATCCAGGCGAGCGACAACAATGGCGCCATGCCGTACAGCGTCTTCTCGCCGTTCGGATTCAACGGGGCCTACGTGTACGGGAAGATCCGTTACAGCTGGTAATCGGACCGAGCCTCATGCCTGCTCCCTCCCCCGGGGAGAGGGAGCAGGAGCGTCGCACCGGTGAGGCGTCAGGCCGCCTTGAAGGTCAGATGCCCGCCCTCGGCATCCACGTGGATGGTGGTGCCGGGCGTGAAGCGGCCCTCCAGGATTTCCCTCGCCAGCGGGTTCTCCAGCTGCTGCTGGATTGCACGCTTCAAAGGTCGCGCGCCGTAGACCGGATCGAAGCCGACGTTGCCGAGCAAGGCCAGCGCGTTGTCCCGGACCTCCAGCTTCAGGTCGCGCTCGGCCAGCCGCTTCTCGAGGTAAGCCAGCTGGATCCTGGCGATGGCCCGGATCTGGTCCTTCTCCAGCGGCCGGAACACCACCAGCTCGTCCAGGCGGTTGATGAATTCGGGCCGGAAGTGCGCCTGCACCACGCCCATCACCGCGGCCTTCATCTTGGTGTATTGCTCCTGCGCGTCGCCACCGGATTCAGCCGCGTCCTGGATCATCTGCGAGCCCAGGTTCGAGGTCATCACGATGACGGTGTTGCGGAAGTCCACCGTGCGGCCCTGGCCATCGGTCAGGCGGCCGTCGTCCAGCACCTGCAGCAGGATGTTGAACACGTCCGGATGCGCCTTCTCCACCTCGTCGAGCAGGATCACGCTGTACGGGCGACGGCGTACCGCCTCGGTCAGGTAGCCGCCCTCCTCGTAGCCCACGTAGCCCGGCGGCGCGCCAATCAGGCGAGCCACGGAATGCTTCTCCATGAACTCGCTCATGTCGATGCGCACCATCGCCTCCCGCGTGTCGAACATGAACTCGGCCAGTGCCTTGCAGAGCTCGGTCTTGCCGACGCCGGTGGGACCCAGGAAAAGGAACGATCCATACGGACGGTTGGGGTCGGACAGGCCCGCGCGGGCGCGGCGGATCGCGTCGGACACCGCGCGCACCGCCTCGTCCTGGCCGACCACGCGCTTGTGCAGCGCCGTTTCCATGTGCAGCAGCTTCTCGCGCTCGCCCTCGAGCATCTTGGACACGGGAATGCCGGTCCAGCGCGAGACCACCTCGGCAATTTCCTCGTCGGTGACGCGGTCCTGCACAAGCTTGAATTCCTGCTTCTCGGCGGCCTGCGCGGCGGCGAGCTGCTTTTCGAGTTCCGGCAGGCGGCCGTACTGGATCTCGCTCATCTTCGCGTAGTCCTGCCGGCGCTGGGCCGCTTCGAGCTCCAGCCGCGCGGCCTCGATCTGTTCCTTGATCTTGGTCGCGCCCTGCAGCGCGGCCTTCTCCGACTTCCACACCTCGTTCAAGTCGGAGAACTCACGCTCGAGCTTGTCGATGTCGCTTTCCAGGTCCGCGAGGCGCTTCTTGGAAGCCTCGTCGGTCTCCTTCCTGAGCATCTCGCGCTGGATCTTGAGCTGGATCAGCCGCCGCTCCAGGCGGTCGAGCTCCTCCGGCTTGGAGTCGATCTCCATGCGGATGCGACTGGCCGCTTCGTCCATCAGGTCGATCGCCTTGTCCGGCAGTTGGCGGTCGGTGATGTAGCGGTTGGACAAGGTGGCGGCGGCGACGATCGCCGGGTCGGTGATCTCCACGCCGTGATGCACGGCGTAGCGCTCCTTCAGGCCGCGCAGGATCGCAATGGTGTCCTCCACGCTCGGCTCGCCCACGAAAACCTTCTGGAAGCGGCGCTCCAGCGCGGCGTCCTTCTCGATGTACTTGCGGTACTCGTCCAGCGTGGTCGCGCCGATGCAGTGCAGCTCGCCACGGGCCAAGGCGGGCTTGAGCATGTTGCCCGCGTCCATCGCGCCCTCGGCCTTGCCGGCGCCGACCATGGTGTGCAACTCATCGATGAAAAGGATCACCCGGCCCTCCTGCTTGGCCAGGTCGTTGAGCACGGCCTTCAGGCGTTCCTCGAACTCGCCGCGGAACTTGGCGCCGGCGATCAGCGCGCCCATGTCCAGCGCGAGCACGCGCCGGTCGCGCAAGCCTTCCGGCACCTCGCCCTTGACGATGCGCTGGGCCAGGCCCTCGACGATCGCGGTCTTGCCGACGCCGGGCTCACCGATCAGCACGGGGTTGTTCTTGGTGCGCCGCTGCAGCACCTGGATGGTGCGGCGGATCTCTTCGTCGCGACCGATCACCGGATCGAGCTTGCCGCTCTCGGCGCGGGAGGTCAGGTCGATGCAGTACTTCTCCAGCGCCTGGCGCTGGTCCTCGGCGTTCTCGCTCTGTACCTTCTCGCCGCCGCGGACCTTGTCGATCGCCGCTTCCAGGTTGGCCTTGGTGGCGCCGGCAGCCTTCAATGCCGCACCGACCTCGCCCTTGTCCTCCAGCGCCGCCAGCACGAACAGCTCGCTGGCGATGAACTGGTCGCCACGCTGCTGCGCCAGCTTGTCGGTGAGGTTGAGCAGGCGGGTCAGGTCGTTGCCGACGCTGATGTTCCCTTCCTGCCCGCGCACCTGCGGCAAGCGGCCGAGGATCTCGCCGACGCGCTCGCGCAGCACCGGCACGTTGACGTGCGCCTGGGTCAGCAGCGGCGCGGTCGAACCGCCCTGCTGGTCGAGCAACGCGGCCATCACGTGCGCCGGCTCAAGAATGTTGTTGTCGCGACCCAAGGCCAGCGACTGCGCGTCGGCCAGCGCCTGTTGGAAACGCGAGGTGAGTTTGTCCATGCGCATGGTGTGGATCCTTGGAATTCACAGGGCGGCCCCCGCCGCGATGCGCACGAGATAGGGGCGTCTCAGCGCCCTTCAAGACGACGACGCTACTGGCCTGCGCGCATGGGCGAGCCGCATCATTTTCGGTTCAGCCCACAGGGATGCCGCGTGACGAGACTCCCGGATCGCCTGTACGAGCCGCAAGGGCGGCGTGTGCCCGTTGGCGAGCGAAGCCGGCGGCGCCCCGGCCCGGCAGGCACCAGCAGCGGTGGTCGCGTTGCCGGAGAAGGTGCCACTCAATAGCGCAGCAGCGCGTGCAGCGGCGCGGCGCCGTGCCAACGCGCCCTGCCCTGCAGGTCCGCCAGCTCGATCACCACGCCGGCACCCACCAGCGCCACGCCGAGCCGGTCGAGCAACGCCTGCGCGGCGGCCAGCGTGCCGCCGGTGGCCAGCACGTCGTCGACCAGCAGCGCCCGCTCGCCCGGCTGCAACGCGTCGGCGCGCACTTCCAGCCGGTCGTGGCCGTACTCCAGCGCGTAGTCGACGCCCACCACCGGCGGCGGCAGCTTGCCTGGCTTGCGCAGTGGCACGAAGCCGGCGTTGAGTTTCTGCGCCAGCGCGGCGCCGAAGATGAAGCCGCGCGATTCGATCCCGCACACCGCCCGCACGCCCTCGCCCAGCCAGGGCTCGGCCAACGCGTCGATGCAGCGCGCGAACGCGCCGGCGTCGGCAAGCAGCGGCGTGACGTCGCGGAACACCACGCCCGGCCGGGGAAAGCCGGGCACGGCGCGAACCAGCGCTTCGAGGTGCTGCATCGACGTCATCCTCTCGATTCCTGCAGCGCGGGCGCAATTACCTGCCGTTTGCGACGGAGCGTACCGAGCAGGATGCCGGCCAGCGCCAGCGCCAGCCCCAGCCAGTCGCCGCTACCGGTAGGGCGCTTGAACAGCAGCACGTCCAGCACGAAGGCCAGTGCCGGCTGCAGTAGCAACAGCAGGCCCACCAGCGACGCCGGCAGCAGCGGCATGGCGCGCACCATCAGCAGCCAGGCCAGCACCTGGCCGAAGAAGCCGAGCGCCAGCAACGCGCTCCAGCTGCGCACCGTGACCAGCGCGAAGACGTCGCCCTCGACCCACCCCCACAGCAGGAGCAGGGAGGCGCTGAGCAAACTCATCAAGCCGAGGAACTGCGCCGCCGACAGTCCGGTGTGACCCGACAACGCGCGCCGGAAGCTCAGCAGGTAGGCCGTGTATGCCAGTCCGCTGGCCAGGCCCAGCCACACGCCGAGCCGGTGTCGCGCGTCGAACAGCGACCAGTGCGCGCCAACCAGCAGCCACAAGCCCGCGAGCGCCATCGCGATGCCCGGCAGGAACCACCGCCCCAGCCGCTCGCGATAGATCCACCAGCCGACCAGCGCCATCAGGAACACCTGGAAGTTGGTCAGCAGCGTGGCCACACCCGGGCCAACCCAAAGGATCGAGCGGTGCCAGAAGAGCAGGTCCAGCGAGAAGCCGAGCGCCGGCAGCAACGCCAGCGCCACGTCGCGCCAACCCACGCGCACCCAGCGACGCCTGAGTGCCACCCAGCCCAGCAGCATCGCGCTGCCGAACAGCATGCGGTAGAACGCTGAAACGGTCGGCGCCACCTGCGCCAGCACGACGAAGATGCTGGTGGTGGACAGCAGCATCGCGCCCAGCGCCATGCGGCCGATCGCCGCCGGCGGTGCCTGCGGCGCCGCGGTCACGGAGACAGGCGGACTCACGGGGTATCGGTCGCCAGTTGCGCGTCGCCGTCCCAGCTGTCGACCGCAGCGCGCGCCTCTGCCAGCTGCGCCTCGACCTGCCGCACGATCGTCTCGGCGGCCTCGGCCGAGGACTCCGGCACCATCACCGCCACGTAGTCGATCGCCGGCAACTGGCCCACCGCGCCGGTGAGGTACTCGCCGGCGATGAACGCAGGGATCTCCTCGCGCTCCAGCGCATCCTTCACCAGATGGGCGTCGATCAGGCTTTCGGCTCGGTAGGCGATGCGCATGCGGCCACGCTACTGCGCGTCCCGGGGAGCGGCAAGCCCTAACGCCGGAAGCGCACGTACGCGCGCCTGGCCAGGTACAGCAGATGCCCGGTCAGGCCACGGTCCTGCGCCCTGCGCAGCGCGGTGTTCTCCGCGTACAGCATGCGGATGTGCGCGTCGCGCGGCTCCAGCAGCTGCCTGATCTCGGCCACGTCGTCGCGTGACAGCGTGCGGCCTTCGTCGATACGTACGGGCAGCTGGCGATTGACGTAGAAGGTGGTATGCCGCGGCGCGGTCTCTTCCGCCGGCCGGTCCCGGGTGTAGAAGTACAGCGCGGTCGAGCTGCGCGTGAGGCCGTCGCGCTCCGGCGGCAGCCGGATCGGATCGAACGCGTGCCAGGAACGCCCGGAGGTCTCGAAGATCACGCAGCGATTGAACAGCGGCGCCACCGAGCACACCGGACGGGCATCGGCGTGAGGATCGCGGAAAGGCTCGAGGCAGCCGCCCCAGCAAGGCTCCCATTCGGGATTGAGGTAGACGATCAGGTTCAGCCGCCGGTGCCAGCGCTCGCTGGGATGGAAGTTGAAGTCCACGGGCGGGTCCAGCGCCATCCCGTTGCGGTTCTCGTGGGTACCGCGGCCGAGGTACCACGGGTCGTAGATCAGCCCGTCGATGCCGGTGAGCTGGCCGACCGCGTGCAGGAACTCGGGGCTCTTGATGGCGTCGTCCAGGCGCTGGTAGGCCGGTCCCAGGCCACGGATGCGGTCGAGCGTCGACTTGCCGCCCGGCGCACCGTCGTCGCCCACGCTGTTGCCGCGCTCGAAGGCCGGGAACGATGCCAGCAGTTCGTCGGCGAATGCCGGATCGAGGAAATTTTCGATCACCACGTGCGGGAAAGGCGCGGCTGAGGTGAACTCCGCGCAGTAGTCCGCCGCCGCTTCGAGGACGCGGGCATCGAGAATGGAAAGGCCGGCTGCAGGCATCGGTCGTGTCGGTGAGCGGCGGCCCCGGCCATGACGCCGTGCCGCAGAACCGCTGGGACAAACGCAACTCAGGGTAAACTCCCCGGTTTCCACCCAAGCCCGACCGAGCCGCACCGATGTCCAGCGAAAACCCCGCCGCCACAACCACCCCAGGCACCGACGAAAGCGGCGTGCGGGCCGACGTGCAGCGGGATTTCGTGCGCCAGATCATTCGCGAGGACCTGGCCAGCGGCAAGCACCATGCGATCCGCACCCGCTTTCCGCCCGAGCCCAACGGCTACCTGCACATCGGCCACGCCAAGGCGATCTGCCTGAACTTCGGCATTGCGCGCGAGTTCGGCGGCTGGTGCAACCTGCGCCTGGACGACACCAACCCGGGCAAGGAAGACCCCGAGTTCGTCGAGGGCATCAAGGACGACGTGCGCTGGCTCGGCTACGAGTGGCACGACCTGCGCCACGCGTCGGACTACTTCGACGTGTTCTACCGCGCCGCGCTCAAGCTGATCGAGGACGGCAAGGCCTACGTCGACGACCTGTCCGCCGACGAGGTGCGCGAGTATCGCGGCACGCTCACCGAGCCGGGCCGCAATTCGCCGTATCGGGATCGCTCCATCGAGGAAAACCTCGACCTGTTCCGTCGCATGCGCGCGGGCGAGTTCGCCGACGGCAGCAAGACGCTGCGCGCGAAGATCGACATGGCCTCGGGCAACATCAACCTGCGCGACCCGGCGCTCTACCGCATTCGCAAGGTCGCGCACCAGAACACCGGCGACGCCTGGCCGATCTATCCGATGTACGACTTCGCGCACGCGCTGTCCGACGCGATGGAAGGCATTACCCATTCGTTGTGCACGCTGGAGTTCGAGGACCACCGTCCGCTTTACGACTGGTGCGTGGACAACGTCGACCTCACCGCGCATCCGGCGATGTGGCAGTCGGTGGTGGACGCCGGACTGGAAGCCAGGCCCGCCAAACCGCGCCAGATCGAGTTCTCGCGCCTCAACCTCTCCTATTGCATCACCAGCAAGCGCAAGCTCGCGCAGCTGGTCAACGAAGGCCTGGTCGACGGTTGGGACGATCCGCGCATGAACACCCTGCGCGGCCTGCGCCGGCGCGGCTTCACGCCGGCCGGCCTGCGCCTGCTGATCGAGCGCTTGGGCATAAGCAAGCAGAACAGCGTGATCGACTACGCGCTGCTGGAGAACTGCGTGCGCGAAGACCTGGACGCCACCGCGCCGCGACGCATGGCGGTGCTCGATCCGCTGAAGCTGACCATCACCAACCTGCCGGGCAATCACGAGGAAACCCTCACCTTCGCCAATCATCCGAAGGACGAGAGCTTCGGCACGCGCGAGGTTCCCTTCGCCGGCACCGTGTGGATCGAGCGCGAGGATTTCGCCGAAGTGCCGCCGAAGGGGTTCAAGCGCCTGGTGCCGGGCGGCGAAGTGCGCCTGCGTGGCGTGGGCATCGTCAAGTGCGAGGAAGTGGTCAAGGACGCCGCCGGCGACGTGCTCGAACTGCGCTGCTCGCTGGATACGGAGAGCCGCAGCGGCATGCCGGGCGCCGATCGCAAGGTCAAGGGCACCATCCACTGGGTGAGCGCACGCCACGCGGTAGCCGCTGAGGTGCGCATGTACGACCGCCTGTTCAACGTGCCGGCGCCGGATGACGAGAGCGACGGCAAGAGCTGGATCGAGCACATCAATCCGGACGCCAAGCGCGTGGGGCGCGGCTGGCTGGAGCCGGCGGCGGCGAACGCCGAACCGGAGCAGCGTTTCCAGTTCGAGCGATTGGGCTACTTCGTCGCCGACCGCGTGGACCATCGGCCGGACGCGCCGGTGTTCAACCGCACGGTGACGCTGCGCGATACCTGGGCCAAGCAGGTCTGACGTGCTGCTGCCCCTGCAACTGCATCTCACCCTGCCGCCCTGGGTCGGCGAGGTGGCCGATACCCGCAGGCGCTACCTCGGCGACGAGGAACGCGTCGGCCTGGCGATCGAGCTGGCGCGCCAGAACGTCGCGCGCAGCCACGGCGGCCCGTTCGGCGCGGCGGTGTTCCACGAGGACGGCCGGCTCGTTGCCGCCGGCATCAACCGCGTCGTGCCGCAGACCTGTTCGGTAGCGCATGCGGAGATGATGGCCTACATGCTTGCGCAGCAGCGACTGTCGAGCTTTCGCCTCAACGCGGGAGACAACGGCCGCTTCATCCTGGCCACCAGCGCGCAGCCGTGCTGCCAGTGCTACGGCGCGACCGTCTGGGCCGGCATCGACGAGCTGCTGATCGGTGCGCGCGGCGAGGACGTCGAGTCGCTCACCACGTTCGACGAGGGTCCGCTGCCAGACGACTGGATCGCCCAGCTCGAACGCCGGGGTATCGCCGTGCGCCGCGACATCCTGCGCGAGCAGGCGCGCGCGGTGCTCGCCGACTACGGCCAGGGCGGAGCGCACTATTGAGCCGGCTGCGCGCCGCCCTGCCGCTGCTGTTGCTGGTGATCGCCGGCGTGGTGCTGTTCGCCTCCGGCGCACTGGACCGGCTCAATCCGGAACAGCTGGTCGCGCACCAGGCCGAGATGCATGCGCAGATCGCGGCCAATCCGTGGCTCAGCCGGCTGGCCTACATCGGCCTGCTGACGCTGGCGATGGCCACCGGCATACCCGGCACGGTGATCATCATCTTCGCCGGCGGCTTTGCCTTCGGCGTGGTCGAGGGCACCCTCTGGTCCTCGATCGGGCTGACCCTGGGCTCGCTGATCCTGTTCCTCGCCAGCCGCTACGCCTTCGGCGCCGGCAGCCGCCACCCGCCGGCGCTGGTGGCGAAACTGCACCACGGCTTCGAGCGGCATCCGGTCAGTTACACGCTGTTCCTGCGCTTCGTACCGGTGGCTCCGTTCGGCCTGATCACCGTCTGCCTGGCCTGGCTGCGCTGTCCGCTGTGGCTGTTCGTCGGCGCCACCTGGCTGGGCGGCACCGTCGCGCTCATCTTCGAAACCTCGATCGGCGCCGGCCTCGGGCGTGCGCTCAAGGAAAGCGACCGGATCGGCCTTGGCCTTTTCATGCATCGCGAGGTGCTGCTGCCGTTGGGCGCCATCGCCTTGCTCGCGCTGGTGCCGTTGCTGATCAGCCACTTCACGCGTCGGCGGCGCCAGCCGCAGGGCGGCAACGACCGCTAGGCGGCAACGCCGGTCCCCAGCAGGGCGGGTAGTTCGTCCATGCCGGTGAATACCCGATGCGCCCCGGCCGCACGCAGCCGTTCGGCCGGCGTGCGACCGGCGAAGCCGAGCACCCGCATGCCCGCCGCCAGGCCGGCGGCGATGCCAGTCGGCGAGTCCTCGACTACCACGCAGGCCGCGGGCGATGCGCCCATTGAGCGGGCGGCATGCAGGAACAGGTCCGGCGCCGGCTTGGCCTGCGCCACCTCGGCCGCGCTGAACAGGCAGCCGGCAAAGCGCGGGAGCAGGCCGACCTTGGCCAGACTGAAGCGCAGCTTGTCCGGGCTGCCGTTGGTGGCCACGCAGAACGGCGACGCCAGTTGATCGAGTACCTGCATCACGCCCGGAACCGGCACGAGTTCCGCGGCCAGCGCGTCGAACAGGCGGCGGTCGTGTTCGGCCTCGAAATCCTTCGGCAACGCCCGCCCGAGCCGCTCGGCGGCGAGCGCGAGGCAGTGCGTCATGGTGCGGCCAAGGAACAGCTCGTCCATCTGCGCATCGCCAAGCACCAGCCCCTGCCGGGCCAGCATCCGCGCGAACACGCGGTTGGCGATCGGCTCGCTGTCGACCAGCACACCGTCGCAGTCGAAGATCACCAGCCCCGGCGGCGATACGCTCACCCGAACATCGGCTCGCAGCGCACGTCGCAACGCACCGAGTTGGCGAGGAAGCAATGGGCGTGGGCGTCGTGGTGCAACTGCTCGACCTGCTCGCGGCTGGGCAGCCGGTCGCCGGAGAAGTCCACCTGCGGCCGCAGCAGCACCTCGCGCATGACGACGCGGTTGCGCTCGTCGCGCCCCATCGTGCCGGCGGCCGCGTCGCGGTAGCTGTCCACGCGGAAGCCTTGCCGCGCCGCCATGTCCAGGAACCACAGCATGTGGCAGCTGGCTAGCGAGGCAACGAAGGCTTCCTCTGGGTCCACCGCCGAGGGGTCGGACATCGGCGCCAGCACCACGCTGGGCGAGGAGGACATCGGCACGCGCTCGCCGCCGTCGAACTGCACCATGTGGCGGCGGCTGTAGCGATGGTCGAGGAACAACTGGTCCTGGCGGGTCCAGAGCAGTTCGGCGGTGTGCTTGCTCATGCGCGTTCCCTCATCTGCATTGCTTCGGATCAGCTGCGCTTGCGGAAGTACAGCCACGCTCCCAGGCCCAGCACCACCGCCGGCAACAGGTTGGCCGGCAACGCCGGCATGCCGTAGATGGTGGCGAAGTTGACCAGCGCCTTCTGCAGGAAGTACCAGCCGATCGCCAGCAGGATGCCCACGAAGATGCGCTTGCCCAGGCCGCCTGAGCGCAGCGCGCCGAAGGCGAACGGCATCGCGCACAGCACCAGCACCAGCGTGTTGAACGGATAAAGCACGCGGCCCCAGAAGGTCACCGCATAGACGCCCGGGTTCTGCCCGTTGCGCTCCAGGTAGGTCATGTTGCGGTGCAGGTCGCGCATCGGCAGGTACTGCGGCTGGATCACCGATTGCTCAAGCACGCGCGGATTGAGCCGCGAATCCCACAGTTCGCGGTCGTGGGTGGTGGTGTGCGTGCCCTTCGCGTCGAGGGTGGTGCTACGTACGCCCTCGAGCACCCACTGGCGCCCGTCGTTCTCCGCCGTTCTGGCCCAGTCGAAGCGGCTGATCTGGCCGTCCGGGGTCAGCGTGAATACCCGCACGTCGGCCAGTTGCACCACATTGTGGCCCTGCACCTGCTTGATCAGCGTGGCCTTGGCATTGATGACACGGTTGCCGTCCCTGGCCCACAGGCCGGTGCTGCCGGACAGGCCGAGGTTGTTGGCCTTCATGCGCAGCTGGATCGCCTGGGCCTTCTGGTCACCCCACGGCGCGGCGGTCTCGCCCAGGATGGTCACGCCCACGATCAGCACCGCCACCACGCCGGCGGCGGAGGCGGCGATGCGCAGCCGCGACATGCCGGCCGCGCGCAGCGCGGTCAGCTCGCCGTTGCCGGCGAGGCTGCCCAGTCCCATCAGGCCGCCGATCACCGCGGCGAAGATGAAGTACTCGTACAACCGCCGCGGCACGGTCACCAGCACGAAGCTCACCGCGTCGAAGGTAGTGAACCCGTTGCGCCCGACAAAACCCAGCTGGCGCAGCAGCTGCGTGACCACGTCGAAGCCGGTCAGCACCAGCCAGGTGGTCAGCAGCGAGCCGAGCACGGTCATGCCGACCAGCCGGTCGACGCGCTTGATCGAAAGCTGCATCACGCCACCGCCTTGCGTGGGCCACGTGGTTTGCGCGGCGCGTACTGCTTCCAGAACATCCACGCCGCCAGCGCCAGGGCCAGCAGGTGCACGAGCAGCAGCGGCGCGGAGTTGGCCCAGTGGCCCTTGCCGATCTGCGCGCGGCCCAGCGCCAGCACCAGGTAATAGAAATAGAAGCCCAGCAACGCCAGCAGGATGCGCCCGTAGCGCGGCTCGCGCGGACTCTGGCGAGACAGCGGCAAGGCGAGCATCAGCAATACGAAGGCCATCGGCGGCGCGTGGATGCGCCAGGCAAACTCGGCGCGCGCATCGGGCGAGGGCGAGGTGGCCAGCGCCCAGGTGCCTTGCGAGTGGGCCGGATCCTCGTCCTCGTCCGCCTGCACGTTGGACAGCGCCACGTCGTTGCGCGCGTACTGCATGCGCCACCAGTCGTCGCGGCCGAGCGGGATCTTGTACTGCCAGCCGTTGCGCAACGCCATGAAGCGGCCCTGGCCTTCGCTGTCCTGGTAGAGCTGCCCGCCCGCGGCGGTGACCAGCTTGAGCTCGCGTAGGCCGTCCTTGTCCACGCTCTCGGAAGCGACGAAGGTCTTGCCCAGCACGCTGCCGTCGCGGCTGAGCGATTCGACGAAGATGATGCCGCCCTTGCCCGGCAATTCGGTGAAGCGGCCGGCGTCCAGGCCCGCAGCGATCACCGAGCGGTTGGCCTCGGCCACCAGCGCATCGGCGGTGCGCACCGCCCACGGCCCCAGCCACAGCGACACCAGCCCGGTGATGAACACGATCAGGCCGGCCAGGATCGCCACCGGCTTGAGCAGCCCGCCCGGTCCCATGCCGGAGGAGGCCAGCACGTGCATCTCGCTCTCGCGGTACATGCGGCCCAGCGCCATCATCACGCCGAGGAAGCCGGCCAGCGGCAGCAGGTTGGTCAGCCCGTCGAGCGTGCGCAGGCCCAGCACCGGGAACATGACGCTGGCCGGGAAACTGCCGCCCGCCACCTGCTGCAGCACCTTCGCGAACGTGGTGCCGGTGATGATCGCCAGCAGCACGATGGTGGTGGCCGCCACGGTCTGGGCCAGCTCGCGCAGGAAGTATCGGTCGAGGATGCTCAGCATGCGATAGGATTGAAGGTCTCGCACCGCAGGCCGGCGCTAACGCGCCAAGTTTAGCCGGTAGACCTTCTTCTTAGCTTGCAGGACCTCTCTCGATGACGCTTCAGTTCAGTCTGGTCGCCGCCAGCACCTCGCCCGAAACCGTCGATGCGCCCTGCCTGGTGGTGGGCATCTACGAGAACGGCCTGCTGACCAGCGCAGCCGCCCGCGTGGACGGTGCCAGCGATGGCGCGATCAAGCGCCAGATGGAGAGCGGCGACATCACCGGCAAGGCGGGCAGCGTCAGCGTGCTGTTCGCGCCGGCGGGCGTCGCCGCGCGCCGCGTGCTGGTGGTGGGCCTGGGCGCGCAGAAGAGCTTCGATGCGGCGCGCTACCAGAAGGTCAACCTGGAAGCAGCCCGCGCGCTGGGCAAGCTGCCGGTCGATGCCGCGGTGTCGTTCCTCACCGAGGTGGACGTGCCCGGCCGCGACACCCCCTGGCGCGTGCGTACCGCGGCGCTGGCCGCCGACCACGCGGCCTACCGTTACACCGCCACCTTCAAGCCGCGCGAGAAGGGCTCGCAGCCGGAGTTGAAGTCGGTCGCCTTCGCCGCCGGCGGGGAGGCGCAGGGCGGCCTGTCCCAGGCCGTGGCGATCGCCGAAGGCGTGCGCTTCGCCCGCGAGCTGGCCAACCTGCCGCCGAACATCTGCAACCCGTCCTACATCGCCGCGCAGGCACAGGGCTTCGCGGACCGCAACGAGGGCGTGAGCTGCCGCGTGCTCGACCACGAAGAGATGGAAAGGCTCGGTTTCGGCTCGCTGCTGGCGGTCGGCCGCGGCTCGGCCAACAAGCCGCGCCTGGTCGCCCTGGAATACAGAGGCGGCAACGAGGGCGACAAGCCCTACGCCTTCGTCGGCAAGGGCATCACCTTCGATTCGGGCGGCATCAGCCTCAAGCCCGGCGCCGGCATGGAGGAGATGAAATACGACATGGGCGGCGCGGCCGGCGTGCTCGGCGCGTTCGTCGCCGCGGTGAAGATGGGCCTGAAACTCAACCTGGTCTGCGTGGTGCCCTCGGCCGAGAACATGCCCGACGGCGACAGCTACCGCCCCAGCGACGTGCTCACCAGCCTGTCGGGCCTGACCATCGAGGTACTCAACACCGATGCCGAAGGCCGCCTGATCCTGTGCGACGCGTTGACCTGGACCGCGCAGACCTACCAGCCCAGGGCGATCGTCGACGCGGCGACGCTCACCGGCGCCTGCGTCGTCGCGCTGGGCAAGCACGCCAGCGGTCTGATGAGCAAGCACGACGACCTCGCCGCCGAGCTGCTGGACGCCGGCGAGGCCACGCTCGACCGCGCCTGGCGCCTGCCGCTGTGGGACGACTACCAGGTGCAGCTGGAATCGGGCTTCGCCGACGTCGCCAACATCGGCGGCAAGAGCGCCGGCGCGATCACCGCCGGCTGCTTCCTGTCGCGCTTCACCGAGGGCCAGCGCTGGGCGCACCTGGACATCGCCGGCACCGCCTGGGACGAGGGCCGCAAGGGCCTGGCCACCGGCCGTCCGGTGTCGCTGCTGGCGCAGTGGCTGATCGACCGCGCCGGTTGAGCGCCGGTTATCGGCGCCGCGCAGGACGCGGCGCCGCACCCTCCGCCTCCTTGACGAGTCGACCATGCCCCGCGCCGACTTCTACCTGATCGACAAGCCACGCTTCCGCGAGCAACCCCTGTTGCTGGTGTGCGAGCTGGCGCGGCGTGCCTATGCCGCGCAGCAGCCCACGCTGATCCTCGTCCACGACTTCGAGCAGGCCGAGGCGCTCGACGAGCTTCTGTGGGACTTCGACCCGGATGCCTACATCCCGCACCAACTGGCCGGCGATGACGACGATGCCAATACCGCCGTGCTGATCGTGCCGCCCGGCATCGAGACGCCCGACCGTCCGCTGCTGATCAACCTGCGAGAGGCCTGCCCCGCCGGGCGGTTCGAGCGCGTGCTGGAAGTGGTGGCCGCCGAACCGGACGCGCGCACCGGTTCGCGCGACCGCTGGCGCGAATACCAGCAGCGCGGCTTCCAGCTCGCCAAGTTCGACATGTAAGGCCCGCTTTCCCGGCGGTATGCTCTGTCCATCTTCGGGCAGGGGGCCGGACGATGGACCAGGGGATCGAAGTCCAGGCGGCAGCATCGGTCGCGGCCGGCCGTGCACGCGGCGGGCGCGCCACGCAGGAGGACGCCTTCGTCTGCCTGCACGACCCAGCCAGCGACGCGCGGCTGCTGGTGCTGGCCGACGGCATGGGCGGCGATGGCGCCGGCGAACTGGCGTCCACGGGAGTCATCGAGGCCGCGCTCCGGTTGTGGCAGCAGGGCCTGTGGCGCGAACAACCCGGCCCGCTGTTCCTCGAGACCGTGTGCCAGGCTGCCCACGCGGAACTGCGCCGGCGCGGCGAAGGCTTGGCTGGCGCCACGCCGCATTCGACGGTGGTCGCGTTGCTGCTCCGCGGCCGGCGTGCCTGCTGGGCCCACGTGGGCGACAGCCGGCTGTACCGGTTCCGCGGCACGCGTTGCCTGGGCCGTACCGAGGACCACAGCGTGGCGCAGCTGAAGGTGGCGCGCGGCGAACTCGCCGCGGAGGCGATGGGCGAGGATGCCGACCAGCACAAGCTGCTGCGCGGCCTGGGCGGCCCGCAGCCGCCGCAGGTCGAGCACGGCCTGGCGGCACTGCGTCCCGGCCACTCCTTCGTGCTGTGCAGCGACGGCGCGTGGGAGCGGCTGTCGACCGGCGAGCTGGGTCGACTTGCGCGCCGGCGAAACCTGCGCGCGGCGCTGCACGAGGCACTCGGCCAGGCAGTGGAGCGCGGCGGCGCGGAAGGCGACAATGTCTCCTTGATCTTCGCCCGGATAGGCTGGGTGCAGTGGTGGCGTGCCCGTGGCGCGCGATGGTGGGCGCGGCTCTCCCGTCGCGAAGCGGTCCGGGCCGGGGACGTGGGGATTCGACAGGCATGAGGGCATCTGTGCGGTACTTGGAACATAAGCATGGCTTGGCGCAAGGCTGGCATCGATGGGTGGTGCTGGCCGGTATCGGCCTGGTCGGCGCCGGCCTGGGGGGCTGCACGCAGCTCCAGCAGCTGAGGACGCGGATGCTCGGCCACGGCGCTCCGGCGAAGGTCGTGGTGACGCCGGCCCCTGCCCCAGCCACGCTGCCTGCCGCCGAGGATGAATCGCCGCCGCCTTCGCTGGCCTCCATCGTCAACGACCAGCTGCAGCTCGGCCACTACCGGGAAGGCGAACGGCAGCTGCGCCGCTACCTGCAGGTCTATCCGGACGATGGCGCGGCACAGGCGATGCTGCGCCAGCTCACCGTCGACCCGGAGCAGGCGCTGGGTCATGCCTCGCGCCCGTACGTGGTGCGAACGGGCGATTCCTACAGCACGCTGGCAGCGCGCTACCTGGGCGACGGTGGACGTTTCCTGATCCTGGCCCGCTACAACGGCTCGGCCAACCCGTCCATGCTGCGGGTGGGCCAGACCTTGCGCCTGCCCGCTTCGCGCCTGGCATCGGCTGCGCCGCCGGAAGGCCCCGCGCCGACGGCATCGGCCACCCCCATCGATGCCTCCGACGCGGCGAAGGCGCGCCGGCTGCAGGACGAAAGCCTGGCCTTGCTGCGCAAGGGCGAGCGCACACAGGCGCTGGAACGCATGGACCAAGCGCTGGACGCCGATCCGCATCTGCCGGCCGGTGGCGCGGACGCGGCGTCCTTGCGCGAGCAGCTGGTGTCGGTCTACCACCAGCGCGCGATCGTGCTGTATCGCGACCAGCAACTGGACCAGGCGATCGCGCTGTGGAACCGGGTGCTGGTGATCGAGCCGGATTTCGAACCGGCCACCGTCTACCGCGCGCGCGCGCTCGAGCTCAAGCAAAGGCTCAAGCAGTTCTGATGCCGTCCTTCAAGCCCTCGCCTGCAAGGCAAGGGCGGTGGAGGCCGGTGTTTGCATTACCCGGATGGCCTTCCTTCCAAGGTGAAGAGCAGGCATCGGCTAATCGCGCGCCACCTTGTCCCCGACCTGCTCGGGCGCGGGCAGGATGCGAGTGGGCAGTTCCAGCGGCGTGGATGACCGGGCAGCCGAGCGGCGGGGCCGCCGTTCGCGCGCCTGCAATGCGTTGGACATCAGGTTGAAGGCCGCGAACAGCCGGCCAAGTTCGTCATGGCGCACCAGCCGGATGCGGTGGCTGAAATCGCCACGCCCGACCCGCAGCATCGCCTCGCCCAGCACGTCCAGCAGGCCGAGCAGGCGGCGGAACAACCAGTACGCCGCGCCGGTCACGGCAGCCAGGGTTACCAGCAGCACGGCCACGATGGCCTTGAGCGTGGTCTTCTGTGCTGCGCGCAACGGGGCGTCGCTGATTCCCAGGCGCAACTGGCCGACTTTCGCCGTCTGGTAGCGCACCGGCACGTCGAACACCAGCATCTCGCCCGGATCGTTGCCGTCGGGAATGCGTACGCGGTAGCTGGTGATGTCGCCCGTGCCCGGCAGGAACTCCTCGTTAGTACGGGCGGGCAGCGGGCGGCCGGCCTCGTCGGCACGGGTGCTGGCGATCACCTCGCCGTAGCGGTTGGCGATGGCCAGGTAGTAGATCTGCCGGTTGCGCGAGATGTCCTGCACCAGCGCACGGGTCGCCGCGCGGTCGTCCAGCAGCAGGTTCTCCGCCGCCTCGCTGGCGACCATGCGGCCCAGCGAGCGGCCGAAGTCCTGCGCCAGGCCGGTGACCGCCGCATTCTGCCGCGCGTAGATCGCGGCCAGGCCGATCAGCAGGGTCAGGCTGAGCACCGCGGCCAGGATGCCGGCCCAGCGCAGGCGCAGCGAGATCAACCGCGTGGCGATCGGCTTTTGGTGCAGCCGTTCGTACTCGCGCAAGGCCAGGCGCAGATCGTCGATCAGTTCGGCGCCGCGCTGGTAGCGATCCTGCGGCGCCGGCGCAAGCAGCGTCTGCACGATGTCGAGCAGGATCGAGGGGGTGAACGGGTCGCGTGCCTGCAGCGCTGGCTGGGGCAGGCGCTGGCGCTCGGCCAGAAGGCGCTTGACGTCGCCGGTCTCCTCCCAGGGCAGCTTGCCGCTGAGCAGCCAGTACAGCACCACGCCGAGCGAGAACAGGTCGCTGCGCGCGTCGGTGCGTTCGCCGCGCAGGTGCTCCGGGGCCATGTAGGCCGGCGTGCCGCCGATCTCCCGGCGCGGTGCGCCCGCATGGCGCAGATCACGCCGTTCGGCGATGCCGAAGTCACTGACTTTGGCGTGCTGCCAGCCATCGGAGAGCATGATGTTCTCCGGCTTGATGTCCTGGTGGACCACGCCCTGTGCATGCGCGTAGTCCAGCGCGCTGGCGATCTGCTCGACCAGGCCGATCACCACCGGCAGCGAGGGCAAGCCCTCGCGTGCCACGCGACTGGCCAGGGTGTCGCCGGAGAGCCGCTCCATCGCGATGTAGGGACGGCCGTCCTCCATCTCGCCGACGTCGAACAGGGTGACGATGTGCGGGTGCGTGAGGTGGCCTACTGCGCGTGCCTCGGTGACGAAGCGCGCCCGGTAGGCCGGATCGGCGGCCACCGCGCTGCGCAGGCACTTGATCGCCACCCGGCGCTCGATCTCCGGATCGAAGCCGGCGTAGACCACCGCCATGGCGCCGGCGCCAAGCACGCCCTCGATGCGATAGCGCCCCACCGTCGGCGGGACCGCGCGCTCGTCGGCGGCTGGGATCAGGCCAGCCACCATGCCGCCACCCCCATCGCGACCAGTGCCACGGCACCCAACGCCAGCCAGTTGCGCCAGGCGACGCCGCCAGCACCGCGCTCGCGGGTCAGGAAGGTGAATTCCACCTGCCCGAAGCGCACCCGGTCGCCGTGCCGCAACGTCGCCTCGTGGATGCGCTTGCCGTTGACGAAGGTGCCGTTGGTCGACAGCGTGTTCATGAGTACGTACTGGCCCTGCTGGTTCATGATCCAGGCATGCGAGGCGGAAACGCTCAGGTCGTCCAGCACGATATCGTTGTCGCTCCGCCGCCCGATCGTCTGCCGGCCGGCTCGCAACGAAAGGCGCCGGCCCAGCACGACGCCGTTGGCGCCCTCCAGCACCGGAGCCGCGGCGCTGGCCCGGCCCAGCAGCACCGGCGCCGCCTCGCGGGCGAACTGGCGCAGTTCTTCGGCGGAGAACAACCGGGTCCCCTGTGGGCCGGCCGATCGCTTGCTGCGGGGCAGTACGGTGGTCTCGCCAGGGCTGTCCATCGAAAAGCCTCGAAAAGGTATCTGGCGCACTATAACCAAGCGTTTGTCATCAAGGCATGGGGATGCCCGTCCTGCCTGGCGGACGCGTGAAGGCGCGACCGCCTTCACAGGCCCGAGGAGAACCGATGCGCCCTTGCCTGGTTTCCGTCCCCATCCTGGTGGCCGCCACCCTGTTGGCGGCATGCCAGCCGACCCGCGCGTCGCCGCCCCGGCGTGCCTACCACTGTGCCGACGGACGGGTGGTGCAGGCGGGCTACGAGGGCACGGATCGTGCCGTGCTGGCCGTGGATGGCGCCACCCATCGGCTCACGATCGCCCTTTCGGCCAGCGGGGCGCGCTACGTGGGCGACGGCTGGCAGTGGTGGACCAAGGGCATGCATGACGCGTGGCTGGCGCCATTGCAGCCTGGAGAAAACATCGCCTCGGCGCCTGGCGTGGCATGCCAGGCGCAGGGCGGGCCATGAAATCCGCGTGACGCCGGGCCTCCCCGAGGGAGCGAAGTCACGAAGCGTCGTCGGGCACCGGTTCGGTCGCGTTGATGACCGCCAGGAAATCGCGTCCGTAGCGCTTGAGCTTGGCCTCGCCCACGCCGCTGACGTCGGCCAGTTCGTCCTCGTTGGCCGGCATCGCCCGCAGCATCGCCAGCAATGTGGCATCGTGGAACACCACGTAGGGCGGCACGCCCTGTTGTTTGGCCAGACGCGTGCGCAGGGCGCGCAAGGCGTCCCACAGCGGTTGTTCATAGGCCTCGATGCCGAGGCTGGCACCGGTGACGAGCTGGCTGTCGTGGCGCCGGCGCGCACTGCGCACGGGACGCGCGTCCTCGCGCAGCAGCACTTGCTGGCCGCCGGTGAGCACCGCGCGGCTGGCCGTGGTCAGGCGCAGCGTGCCGTAGCCTTCGGCGTCGGCCTCCAGCAGGCCGGCCGCCAGCAGCTGGCGGAACACCGAACGCCAGCCCTTCTCGTCCATGTCGGCGCCGATGCCGAAGGTGGTCAGCCGTTCGTGGCCCAGCTGCCGCATCCGCTCGCCCTCGATGCCGCGCAGGATGTCGATCACGTGCCCGGCGCCGAAGCGCTGGCCGCTGCGGTAGACCGCCGAAAGCGCCTTCTGCGCGGGCACGGTGGCGTCCCAGGTCTTCGGCGGCTCGATGCAGTTGTCGCAGTGGCCGCAGGGTCCCCGGTAGTCCTCCCCGAACGCGCCCAGCAGCAGCTCGCGCCGGCAGCGGGTGGCCTCGGCAAAGGCGAGCAGGCCTTCGAGCTTCTGCCGCTCGATGCGCTTGCGCTCGTCCGCCGAATCGGACTGGGCGATCATCTGGCTCATCGTCACCACGTCGGAAAGTCCGTAGAGCATCAGCGCCTCGGCCGGCAGGCCGTCGCGGCCGGCGCGGCCGGTTTCCTGGTAGTAACCCTCCATCGAGCGCGGCAGGTCCAGGTGCGCGACGAAGCGCACGTCAGGCTTGTCGATGCCCATGCCGAAGGCGACCGTGGCGACCATCACTACGCCATCCTCGCGCAGGAAGCGCTGCTGGTTGGCCGCGCGCACGCGCGCATCGAGCCCGGCGTGGTAAGGCAGGGCCTCGATGCCCGCCTCGGCCAGCCAGGCGGCGGTCTCGTCGACCTTCTTGCGGCTCAGTGCATAGACGATGCCCGCTTCGCCGCGGTGCCCATCGAGGAACTGCATCAACTGCGTGCGCGGGTTGTGCTTGAGCGTCACCCGGTAGCGGATGTTCGGTCGGTCGAAACTGGAGACGAACTGGCGCGCCTCGCCCAGGCCCAGACGATCGACGATTTCCGCGCGCGTGCGCGGATCGGCGGTCGCGGTGAGCGCGATCCGCGGGATCTGCGCGAAACGCTCCTGCAGCACCGTGAGCTCGCGGTACTCGGGGCGGAAATCATGTCCCCACTGCGAGACGCAATGCGCCTCGTCGATGGCGAACAGGGCCACGTCGATCCGTTCGAGCAGGCCCAGGAAGCGCGGCGTCAGCAGCCGCTCGGGCGCCACGTAGAGCAGTTTCAGACCGCCGGCGAGCAACCGGCGCTCGACCTCGCGCTGGTCCTCCGGCGGCAGGCTGGAGTTGAGGTAGGCGGCGGCGACGCCGGCCTCGCGCAAGGCGTCGACCTGGTCCTGCATCAGTGCGATCAGCGGGGAAACGACGATCGCCGTGCCGGGCCGCAGCAACGCGGGAATCTGGTAGCACAGCGACTTGCCGCCGCCGGTAGGCATGAGCACCAGCGCATCGCCACCCTCGGCCACCGCGTGCACGATGGCCTGTTGCTGGCCGCGGAAGCTGGCGTAACCGAAGACGCTGTGGAGAAGATCGAGGGCGGGGGAGGACATCGCGTGCATGCTACCAAAGCGCTGTCCCACGGCCGTCGGCGACGGGTGCCACGGACGGTCGGCAGAGCCGGACGAAGGGTGTAGGGCACTTGCCCGGTGCGGCGGGCGGGCTGACGCCTAAGGGGGCAGGCCCCAAAGCGCACGGTCCAGGTCCGCGTCCAGTCCGAAGCGCGACAGCGGCACGCGACCGTTGGTCACTTCGATTCCTTCGGCGCGCAGCAACCGGCATTGTTCGCGGAAGCCGCGACTGCCGGGCGGCAACGCGACGTGCCCGCTGGCGCGCAGCACGCGATACCACGGCAGCTCCATCCCCTCCGGCGTCTCGCCCAGCAGCTTGCCGACCAACCGCGCCCGCCCGGGCAGGCCGGCGCGGGCCGCGATGGCGCCGTAGCTGGCCACGCGGCCGCGCGGGATCGCGGCGATCGCCTCGTAGACGCGGGCGTGGCTTTCCTGCATGGGCCGTCACTTTGGCGCGATGGGGTGGCAGGTTACCATCGGGCCCGCATCAAGGAGCCCGCCCATGCGCCATTTCGAAGCCGTGCGTTCCCACGTCGGCAGCCAGTACACGCTGCGGCAGAACGACCCGTACCTGATCAGCTTCGATCTCGCCCTGCCGCTCGGCCGCCACCAGGGCATCTACCTGGCCGAGCTGGAGGACGAAGGCGGCCGCCGCTACCTGCGCCTGTCCACGCCGATCGGGCCGCTCGCCGGCACCGACCCGCGCCGCTGCCTGCGCTTCAACTGGGAGCAGCGCACCGGCTTCCTGGCAGTGGCCGATCTGGACGGTTCGCCCTACCTGCACCTGTGCGAGAACCGTCCGTACGAATTCCTCGACGGCAGCGAGCTGGAGCGTTTGATCGGTGAGCTGGGACAGCTCGGCGACCAGCTGGAGCAGATCATCGCCAGCGAGGGCGACAGCCTGTAACCCCGCGTTCCCCCGAAGCCCGCTCGCGGGCGGGCAGAGGTCAGAATGCCTGCGCCAGCCGCACGAAGCCGTAGGCCAGCAGCGCGGTGACCGGCAGGGTCAGGATCCAGGCCCACACCATGCGCTCGACTACCGACCAGCGGATCGCATTGAACCGCTTGGCCGCGCCCACGCCCATGATCGACGCCGAGACGTTGTGCGTGGTCGACACCGGAATGCCGAACGCCGAGGCGGTGAGGATCACCGCCGCCGAGCTGCCCTCGGCGGCGAAGCCGTTGATCGGGTGCAGCTTGACCATCTTGTGGCCGAGCGTCTTGATGATGCGCCAGCCGCCGCCGGCGGTGCCCGCGGCCATCGTCAGCGCGCATACCACCGCTACCCAGGCGGGCACGTCGAAGCCGCCCTCGGCACTGCCGGCGATGCGCAGGAAACCCAGCCAGCGCGGCAGGTGCTCGAACTGCCCCGCCGCGGTGCCAGTGGCCAGCGCCAGCGCAATGATGCCCATGCTCTTCTGTGCGTCGTTCATGCCGTGCGCCAGGCCCATCGCACTGGCCGAGACGATCTGCGCCTTGCCGAAGAACGCATTGACGAACGGCGTGCGCCCCAGCCGCTGCAGCCAGCCCTTGCGGTTGGCCAGCCAGGCGAACAGCGCATAGAGCGCGCCCATCAGCATGAAGCCGATGACGAAGCCCATCAGCGGCGACACCACCATCGGCACCACCACCTTGGGAATCACGCCCTTGCCCGACCACCAGCTGCCTTCGGCCCAGATCACCGAGCCGAAGTTGCCGCTGGCCGCGGCGATGGCGGCGCCCACCAGCGCTCCCACCAGCGCATGGCTGGAGCTGGAGGGCAGGCCCCACCACCAGGTGATCAGGTTCCACACCGTCGCCGCCAGCAAGGCGCAGATGAGCAGCTGCGGACCGGCGTCGACCACGTGGGTGTTGATCAGTCCCGCGGCGATCGTCTTGGCGACCGCGGTACCCCACAGTGCGCCGATCAGGTTGGTCACCGCCGCCAGCAGCACCGCCTGGCCAGGGCTGAGCACCTTGGTCGCCACCACCGTGGCGATGGAATTGGCGGTGTCGTGGAAACCGTTGATGTAGGTGAAGGCGAGCGCAATCGCCACCACCGCGAAAACCAGGCCGAAGCTCATGCGGGCGGCCTTAGGAGTTCTTCAGCACGATCGAGTAGACGATGTTGCCGACGTCGCGGCACTTGTCGATCGCCTTCTCGATCAGCTCGAACAGGTCCTTGGCGAGCATCGCCTTCATCGCGTCGTCGCCCTCCACGTACAGCGTGCGGTAGGGCGCCAGCAGCATGCGGTCGCCTTCGGATTCCAGCGCCTGCAGGCGGTCCTGCAGCTTCTTGACCGGATCGATGCGCAAGCCCTGGCGCAGTTCGCCGATCATGTCCACCACCACGCTGACCGATTCCTCCAGCACGCAGGCGCGCTGGGCGAAATTCACGTCCCGCACCCGCTCGGCCACGATCGAGTAGCGCTCGGCAAACTTCTCCACCGTCTTGGGGATCTTGTACAGCGCGGAGTTGAGCGCCTCGATGTCCTCGCGGTCCAGCGCGGTGACGAAGGTGTTCACCAGTTCCTCGCTGATCTGCGCGGCCAGCGCCTTTTCGCGGGCGCGGGCGCCGGAAAAGTCGGCCATGACCGGTGCGCGCTCGGTGTGCTCGAGCGTCTGGCGCAGCGCCTTGGCGCTCTCGTGGGCAGCCGCCGCGCTCTGTTCCAGCAGGCCGTAGAACTTGTCGCCCTTACCGAAGATGGTCTGCAGTGAAAACATGCGCTGGCGCCTGGGAGTGAAGGGGGGAAACGGCGGAATGGTACAGGAGCGCCGTGGCTTCACGCACGGCCGCCTATTGTGGGCGGGCCTGCCACAAGCCTTACACTTGCGCCCATGCCTCCCCCAGAACCCCTGCCGCGATGCTGACCGATATCGCGCTCGTGATCCTGCTGTCGGTGTTCAACGGCTTCTTTGCGTTGTCGGAAATGGCGCTGATCGCCTCGCGCAAGAGCCGCCTCAAGCAGATGGCCCAGGGCAGCCGCCGCGCCCGCGTGGCACTGCGTCACGCCGAAGCGCCGGAACACTTCCTCTCCACCGTGCAGGTCGGCATCACGCTGGTGATGCTCATCACCGGTTCGCTGGCCGGCGATCGCCTGGGCGACCACGTCGCGGCCGCGCTGGAGGGCACCCGTCTCGGCTGGCTGGCACCGTATGCGCATGGCCTGGGCGTGGTGCTCGGCTTCGTGCTGATTTCCTACATCCAGGTGGTGGTCGGCGAACTGCTGCCCAAGCGCCTGGCATTATCGGCGCCTGAGCGGATCTCCTCCGTGGTCGGCGTGCCGATGCTGCTGCTGGCACGGCTCACCCTGCCGTTCGTGTGGCTGGTCAACGTATCCAGCGGGCTGCTGTTACGCCTGCTCGGCGTGCGCCGACAGGGCCAGGGCCGTGTGACCGAAGAGGAAATCCGCCTGCTGGTCGCCGAGAGCGCCGAGCAGGGCGTGCTCGACGCGGACGAGCACAACATGGTCAACCGCGTGCTGCGGCTGGGGGATCGCACGGTCGACAGCGTGATGACGCCGCGCATGCGCATCGCCTGGCTCGACCACTCCGCGCCGCGCGCGGAGAACATCGCAGTGATGCGCCAGACGCCCTACTCGCGCTACCCGGTCTACCAGGGCGACGAGAGCGACGTGGTCGGCGTGCTGGAGGTCAAGAGCCTGATCGGCGGCATCGCCGGCGACACGCCGGAGCTGTTCCGCCAGCTCGCCAAGCCGCTGTACGTGCCGGCCACGGCGCGCGCGATGGATCTGCTGGAGGAGTTCCGCGACGCCGAAACGCCGATGGCGCTGGTGGTCGACGAGTACGGCGACATCGAAGGACTGGTGACGCTCAACGACCTGCTTGCCGCGGTGGTGGGTGCCAGCCAGCTCGGCCACGGCGGCAGCGAAGAGCATCCTCCGATCGTTGCACGCGAAGACGGCAGCTGGCTGGTCGACGGTTCGCTCTCGACCGAGGATCTGCGCGAGCTGCTGCACATCGAACGCCTGCCCGGCGAGGAGGAACACGAGTTCCGCACCGCCGCCGGCATGGTGATGACGGCGCTCGGGCACATCCCGCAGGTGGGCGAGGTGTTCGCCTGGCGCGGCATCCGCTTCGAAGTGGTCGACCTCGATGGCGCGCGCATCGACAAGCTGCTGGTGACACCGGCGCCGCGGATCGAGCCGGCGGACGACGAGCAGTAGAAGATTTCGTCGCCAGCGGGTGAAGGTGAATCGCCCGGTCCAGCCCCGAACCTGCGGAATGGTCCGGGGCCTTCCCCCCGGGACAGGCCGGCTCGCGAAAGAGGTGAACAGGCGCGGTTCGGCTTTTCACGCCTCCTTTGCTAGGCTCGACCCGATGTCTGCCTTCAAGCCCGCCAGCGTGAGTGCCGCGTTGCCGGCACCACCGTTGCCCCGGCCGGACCAAAGCTGGGCCCTGTTTCTCGACGTCGACGGTTGCCTGCTCGAATTCGTCGACGATCCGGCCGCAGTGGTGGTGTCGCCTTCGCTGCACACCCTGCTGCACGCGCTCCACGACCATCTGGGCGGAGCCCTGGCACTGGTCAGCGGACGCGGCGTGGACGACCTCGACCGGCTCTTCCGCGCCCCGCCGTGGGCCCTGGCCGGCCTGCATGGCTACGAACAGCGCCGGCCCGATGGCCGCCGCCGCGAGGTCGCCGTCGACCCCGCCGACCAGGCCCGCATGCGCGCGGCGGTGCAGGCCCTGGCGGCGCAGCTGGACGGCGTGCAACTGGAAGACAAGCATCACGCGATCGCCCTGCATTGCCGGCGCGACCCGGATCGCCTGCCGGCCCTGCGCGAGGCGGCCCAGGCCGTCGCCGCCACGCTGCCAGGCTACGAGCTGCAGCCGGGCAACCTGGTCGTGGAGTTCAAACCCGCCGGCATGGACAAGGGCCGGGCGGTGGACGAGCTGATGCAGCAGCCGCCGTTCGCCGGCCGCACGCCGGTGTACCTGGGCGACGACCTGACCGACGAGCACGCGTTCATGGCAGCCAACCGCACCGGCGGCCTGAGCGTGCGCGTGGGCGACCGCGAGCCGACGCATGCCCGGTTCACGCTGTCTAGCCCGGTGGCCGTCCACGCTTGGCTGGAGCAGGTGCGGGACGCGCTCGGCCACGGACCAGACCATCCAAAGGGAGTTTTCATCGATGCCGACAGCGGCGGAGGACAACCACCAACGCGCCAGCCGTGAGCTGGCCTTCACCGGCGATGGCCGCGCCTCGACGGCGGGCCGCACGCGCGCACCCATCGGTGGCGTTCGATGAGCCGTACCGGCAAGAAGCCCGCTCGGCTGGTGGTGGTGTCCAACCGCGTCGCCATGCCCAAGCAGACCGCCACCGGCGGACTCGCCTCGGCCATGCGCGCCGCGCTGCAGGAACGCGGTGGGCTTTGGTTCGGCTGGAGCGGCAAGATCGCCCCGAGCAGCGCCGAGGAGCAGCATCGGCTCAACGACGGGCAGATCGACTACGTCACCATCGACCTTTCCCGCGCCGATCACGACGACTTCTACGCCGGTTTCGCCAACCGCACGCTGTGGCCGCTGTTCCACTACCGCCCCGACCTGGTCGACTACCAGCGCAGCCATCTGGAAGGCTATCTGCGGGTCAACGCGCTTTTCGCCGACGAGCTGGTCAAGCTGCTCGAGCCGGACGACATCATCTGGGTGCACGACTACCACCTGATCCCGCTGGCGGCGATGCTGCGCGAACGTGGCGTGCGCAACCGCATCGGCTTTTTCCTGCATACGCCGCTGCCCGCCGCCGCCCTGCTGATCGCGCTACCGAAGCATCGCGAGCTGCTGGAGACGCTGGCCAGCTACGACCTGGTCGGTCTGCATACGGCGCGCGACCTGCGTGCGCTGGAGGACTACTTCCTGCACGAGGTCGGCGGCGCGATGCGGCCGGGCGGGCGGCTGCGCGCAGCCAACGGGCGGCTGTTCCGCGCCGGCGTGTTCCCGATCAGCATCGACACCGCCGAGGTGGCCGATATCGCGCGCAAGTCGATGACCGAGGAAAGCGTGCGCGATTTCAGGCAGAGCCTGGATGGCCGCGACCTGATCATCGGCGTGGACCGGCTGGACTACTCCAAGGGACTGGCGCAGCGCTTCGAGGCCTTCGCCCACGTGCTCGAGCGTTCGCCCACGCTGCACAGCCGCGTCACCTTCCTGCAGATCGCGCCGCCCTCGCGGGGCGCAGTGCCGGAGTACCGGCTGATCCGCCGCGAGCTGGAACGCATGGCCGGCCACATCAACGGCAAGTTCGCCACGCCGGAGTGGGTGCCCATCCGCTACGTCAACCAGTCCTTCCCGCATACCCTGCTGGCCGGTTACTACCGCGTGGCGCGGGTGGGCCTGGTCACGCCGCTGCGGGACGGCATGAACCTGGTGGCGAAGGAATACGTCGCCAGCCAGGATCCCAAGAATCCCGGCGTGCTGGTGCTGTCGCGCTTCGCCGGCGCCGCGCAGGAGCTGACCGAGGCGTTGCTGGTCAACCCGGCCGATACGGTCGAAGTGGCCGACGCGCTGGAGCGCGCTCTGGCGATGCCCCAGCGCGAGCGCATCGCGCGCTGGAGGTCGATGATGGACGTGCTGCAGCGGCATGACCTGACGGCCTGGCGCAATGCGTTCCTGCATGCGTTGACCAGTTGATCGGCGTTGGCGGTTCGTCCCTGGGGCGCCCAAAAGCCGTCTCCCTCACGCGCGCGCCGCCCACGATCGGGCTACGCTTGCCCGATACCCAGGGGAGCCCACCATGAAGCCACGCGTCGCCGTCCGCCCCATCCTGCTGGCCCTGCTGCTCACCGCCAGCGCCGCCCTGCCCGCTGCCGACGCGCCGCAGGCGAAGTATCCGAACTACCCCAGCGAAACACCGGCGCAGTTCAAGCCCGCCACTGCCAGCTTCGACTACGTGCGGCGCGAGGTGATGATCCCGATGCGCGACGGCGTCAAGCTGCACACCGTCATCCTGGTCCCCAAGGGCGCGAAGCACGCCGGCATCCTGCTCACCCGCACGCCCTACGACGCCAACGCGCTGACCAGCCACACCATGAGCGGCCACCTCGCACCCATGCTCGAGGGCTACGACAACGCCACCGACGTGATCGTCGAGGATGGCTACATCCGCGTGGTGCAGGACGTGCGCGGCAAGTACGGCTCCGAGGGCGACTATGTGATGAACCGGCCGGTGCACGGCCCGCTCAACCCGACCCCGGTCGACGACGCCACCGACACCTACGACACCATCGACTGGCTGGTGAAGAACATCCCCGAGTCCAACGGCAGGGTCGGCACGCTGGGCATTTCCTATGATGGCTTCGAGCCGCTGATGGCGCTGGTCAACCCCCATCCGGCGCTCAAGGTCTCGGTGCCGATGAATCCGATGGTCGACGGCTGGATGGGCGACGACTGGTTCCACAACGGCGCCTTCCGCCAGCAGAACATGAGCTACATCTACGAACAGGAAGCCAGCCGCGACAACTCGATCCACTGGTGGTCGAACTACCACGACACCTACGACCTGTTCATGCACTACGGCTCGGCCGGCGCGCTGGGCGAGGCCTATGGCATGAACCAACTCGGCTTCTGGAACAAGGTGGTGGCGCACCCGGCCTACGATACGTTCTGGTCGGCACAGGCGGTCGACAAGCTGCTCGCGAAGCAGCCGCTCAAGGTGCCGGTGATGCTGGTACACAGCCTGTGGGACCAGGAAGACATCTACGGCGCGCAGGCGGTGTACCGCGCGATCAAGCCGAAGGACACCGGCGGCCAGATGGTCAAGCTTGTGATGGGTCCATGGCACCACGGCCAGGAGATCGACGAAGGCAGTTCGCTCGGTGCGATCCAGTTCGGCAGCGACACTGCGAAGTATTTCCGCGAGCACATCCTGCGCCCGTTCCTGGCGCAGTACCTCAAGGACGGCGCGCCCAGGGCGAACCTCGCCCCGGTCACCGCCTTCCAGACCGGCACCAACCGCTGGGAGCGGCTGGACCGCTGGCCGCTCGCCTGTGAACGGGGCTGCGCCACCACGAGCCACCCGTTGTACCTGGAGCCGGGCAATAAGCTTGGCTTCCAGGCGCCCGCCCAGGGCGCCGCTTACGACGAATACGTCTCCGACCCGGCGCATCCGGTGCCTTACCGCGCCCGCCCGAGCCAGCCGATGGGCTACGACAACGGCCTGACCTGGTCGCAGTGGCTGGTCGACGACCAGCGCGAGGCCTCCGGCCGCACCGACGTGCTGACCTACGTCTCCGAACCGCTGAGCGCGCCGCTGGCCATCGCCGGCGCGCCGGAGGTGAACCTGGTCGCCTCCACCAGCGGCACCGACAGCGACTGGGTGGTCAAGCTGATCGACGTCTACCCGGACCAGGTCGCCGAGCAGCCTGACATGGGTGGCTACCAGTTGGCCGTGGCGATGGACATTTTCCGCGGCCGCTACCGCACCGGCTTCGACAAGCCCGCGCCGCTGGCCGCGAACCAGCCCCTCGCCTACCGCTTCAGCCTGCCCAACGCCAACCACGTGTTCCTGCCCGGCCACCGGCTGATGGTGCAGGTGCAGTCGAGCTGGTTCCCGCTGTACGACCGCAATCCGCAGACCTTCGTGCCCAACATCTTCAAGGCGCAGCCGGCCGACTACGTGAAGGCAACGCAGCGCGTGTACCACGCACCAGGCAAGGCAAGCTTCATCGCCCTGCCCGTGGTCGCCAAATAGGCCGCCACGCCATCGCAGTGGCCCGCCTGCGGGCTCCTGCGATACGCCGGCTCAGGCCGGAACTTCCTGCCCGCGATAGAAGCGGTGGTGGGCCAGGCCCAGCAAAGCCAGGTCCTCGTGCGTGTCGCCATAGGCGTAGACGCGCGCGTAGCCATCCATGTCGAAGCGCTCGCGCACGCGTCGCGCCTTTTCCTCGCCGACGCATTGCGCGCCAAGGTAACGTCCAGTCAACCGGCCGGCGCGATGTTCCAGCACCGAGCAGACCCACGCCAGATCGTGCGCATGACACCAGGGCGCCAGGTACGCATCGAGCCCGCCTGACACCACGGCCACGGTATCGCCCTGCGCCTGGTGCCAGCGGACGCGCGCCATCGCTTCCGGCCGCAGCAACGAAGGCAGCGTGTCGGCGGCGAAGGCCGCGCCGTGGGCCTGCACGGCGGCCATCGGCACGCCGCTGAAGCCGATGCGTACGACCGCCGCGCGCACCGCCACGCCGGAGACCACGCCGCATTTGTAGCCGGCCAGCCACGGTGCCAGCAGCAACCGGCCCCAGGCCTGCCGGTGCCGCGGCACGGCGAGATACATGAAGCCGGGCATGGTCTCGCCGGTGGTGATCGTTCCATCGAAGTCGAACAGGGCGAGGTTCGCCATGGCGCCAGATCCTGGGGGGCGGGGCATTCTAGCCAGGCAACGGGAGACCGGCTTGCAGCAGCAGGCGATGGCCGCTGGGATCGCGCAGAAACGCCGCGTCCCTGCCATCGAGCTGGTGCAGGTATCCGTCGCCGGGAAGCCCGGCCAGTAGCGCCGGCAGGTCCTCCACCGCCAGTACCAGCCGATCGGCGGCGAGGTCGTTGCTGGCTGCCGGCGGTTGCAGGCTGCGTCCCTGCGGCACGCGGTAGCCGAGCAGTTCCAGGTGGGGCGGCCCGCCCTGCGCGGGTTCAAGGCCGATCACGTCGACGTCCACGCCGCGCAGGCCGTCGAGTCGGTCCTGCGCGGGACCACGGTTGCGCGACCGTCCGGCGACCTGCCAGCCCATCGACGCGTAGAACGCCAGCGAAGCCCCTGCATCGGCCACCGCAATCGCCGAGTGGTCGATGCCCAGGAACAGTCCCGGCGCGTGCTGCCAGCATGGCGCGCCCACCCCGGTGGGAAAGTGGATCAGCTCCAGAGGATGACCCTCCGGATCGCGGAACTTGAATGCGCTGACGTTTCCGGTGTCCGGCGGCAACGTCTGCGGGCCGCCCTGGCTGATCGGCCCGACCGCGTACCGGCCCAGCTGCGCGTAGGCGGCGGCCATGTCCGACACCACGATCGCCAGGTGCTGGAAGCACAGGTCCGCCGCGTTGGCCTGCGCCGGGTATGCCCGGCCGGGCGGGTCGAAGGCGGCGAGTTCCAGCTCCTGCGCCCCCAGGCGCAGGCGTGCGGTGCGGGCGCGTGCGCCGGGCACTCCCATCAGCTCGCCCCAGGCCGGAGCGCCGATGCGACTCTGCACGAGCAACTGGAAGCCAAGCGCCTCGCAGTAGAAGGCCACCGCGCGTTCGAGGTCAGCCACGTTGCGGCTCACCCGGTCAAGCCGGAGCACCCGGCCGCTCATGGCCGCTGTGCGCCGCGTGTATTGGTGTAGATCGCGTACAGCGCCTGCGAGGCGCACAGGAACAGCCGGCAACGGTGGCGCCCACCGAAGCACAGGTTGGATACACGGCTGGGCACGTTGATCCGGCCCAGCAAGCTGCCGTCGGCGTCGAAGCAATGCACGCCGTCGCCGGTGGCGATCCACAGATGGGCCTGCTCATCGCAGCGCATGCCGTCGGCATGGGTGTCGAGGAATACCCGGCCGTGCGCGAGGCCGGGCAGCCCGTCACCGGTGCCCGCCACCACGTCGAACACATGGATCGCCTGCTTCGGCTCGGCCGCGAACTGCAAGCCGGTCTCGGCGACGTACAGGCGCGATTCGTCCGGCGAGAAGCACAGCCCGTTGGGTCCGTCGAGATCCTCCACGACCGCCCTCAGCCGGCCGCTGCGCGGATCAAGGCAGTACACCGTCGCGGGCAACTCGGCGCACTGCTTGCCGCCTTCGTAGTCGGTCTGGATGCCGTACGGCGGATCGGTGAACCACACGGTGCCGTCGGACTTCACCACGACGTCATTGGGCGAGTTGAGCCGGCGGTCCTGGTAGCGGTCGGCAAGCACGGTGGTGGCGCCGTCCAGCTCCGTGCGGTGGATGCAGCGGTCACGGTGCGAGCACGACAGCAACCGACCCTGGCGATCGCGCGTGTGGCCGTTCTCGAAACCGGACGGCTCGCGGAACACCGACACCCCGCCGCTTTCGCTCCAGCGCAGCACGCGGTTGTTCGGGATGTCGCTGAACAGCAACTCGTCGCGGTCAGCGAACCACACCGGCCCCTCCAGCCAGCGGAAGCCGTCGGCAAGCTTCTCCAGTGGCGCGTTGGGCAGCACCAGCGCCCTGAAGCGCGGGTCGACGATGTCGAAATCAGCCATCGCCGTCGTCCAGCGCGTTGGCCGGCTTGCCGCGCGCGCCGGCCTGCTGCAGTTGCACCAGCATCAGCACCGCCGGTTCGCTGCCGACCGTGCCGGAACGGTGGCCCCGGTGGCCCTGCGCATCGGCCACACAGTGCTGGTCGCCGCCGAAGGACACCTCACCGGCCCCCATTTCCACGCGCCTGCCATCCATGCTCTCGACGAACCAGCGCCCCGACAGCGGCACGATCCACTGCGGCTTCGGATTCTCGTGCCACTCGCCGACCCAGCCCGCCGGCAGCACGGCGAACACCACGGTCGACTCGCCCTTGCCCTGGCTGGCGTTCCACTGCGGGGCGGCGCCGCCCATGCTTTGCTGCTGGAAGTCGTCCACCACGCAACGCGACTGATGGCTCACACCCTGCTCGTCTGTCCAGATCTGCCAGTAGGTGGCGCGCGGCGCGGCCTGGTCATTCATGCGTGTCTCCCGGCGCCAGGCCCGGCGCGGTACCGGCGGGCGTGTACACGGGCGTGGAGGAAAGCGGATGCGTGACCACCGCGCCCAGCGGTGCCAGCTGCGTGCCGAAGGTGAGCAGCAGCATGCCGCCGGCCACGCAGAAGTTCTTCAGGAAATCCCAGAAGTGGGTGCGGGCCACGCTGTCGCCCTGCTTCCAGAAGTCCCGATAGGCCCAGAAGTCGTGGTAGAGCAACGCGGTGACGATGCAGTAAAGGCCGAGCAGGAACGCGGCCAGCCGGTCATGCCACCCGGACAGGATGCAGGCCGGCCCGAGAAGCTCCAGCGTCATGCCCAGCACCAGCAGCACCGGCCCTCCGGGCAGGAAGCTCGAATTGGCCTGCTTCAGCGCGCCTTCCCAGTTGAGGATCTTGTCCAGCGCGCTGAAGGGGAACAGCACGACCAGGAAGATGCGGATCACCAGCGGCACGCCGATCAGGTCGATCCCGTTCATCGCGGGGCCTGCCCGGCCGTAGCCGCATCGCGGGCGCCCAGCCGCTCCTTCAGGTGGTCGGCCACGCGCAGCGCGTTGGCAATGATGGTGAGCGTGGGGTTTACCGAACCGATCGACGGAAAGAAGCTCGCGTCGGTGACATACAGGTTGTCCAGCTCGTGCGCCTTGCAGTTGAGGTCCAGCACGGAATTCGCAGGGTCGGTGCCGAAGCGCAACGTCCCGGCCTGGTGCGCGGTGCCGCCGATCGGGATCTCCTTGCCCAGTTCGAACTTGCGCTCCAGCAGTTGCGGATGCTTGCCAGCGCCACGCACCAGCGCCTTGAGCTTTTCCTTCAGCCGCTCGTGCGCCTCCAGGTTGTTGTCGTACTGCTGCAGCGTGACGTGGCCGTCCGGTCGCAGGCAGACGCGGTTCTCCGCTCGCGGCAGGTCTTCGCTGGAGAGCCAGAAATCCAGCGCGTGGTGCGCCATCTGCTCGAACGGCAGGTCCGGCAGCCATTCCAGCCAGCCCGGCAAGGCCTCGCCGCGGATGGTCTGCGGATGCGACTTGCCGGTCATCTGGATCAGGCCCAACGGGTAGTCCCAGTCGTCGGCGCCAAAGTAGTAGTCGGCCACCGCCAGGGTCTTTTCGAACACCGTGTCGTTGCGCTCGCGCGAAAGCGCCAGCATCACCGACTGGTTGTGCCGCATGTAGTTGCGGCCGACCTGGTCCGAGCCGTTGGCCAGCCCGTTCGGGTGGCGATCGTTGGCCGAACGCAGGAGCAGCAGCGCCGAGCTCAGCGCGCCGCAGGCGACCACCACGATGTCCGCGGTGTAGACCTCCTGTTGCTGGTTGCGCTGGACGTTGACCGCGGTGACGGTGCGTCCGGACGGATCGGTGTCCAGCGTGTGCACGTACGCGCCGGTCAGCAGCGTCACGTTCGGATGCGCGGCCAGGGTCGGGTCGACGCAGATCACCTGCGCGTCGGCCTTGCCGTTGAGCAGGCACGGATAGCCGTCGAACGCGGCGCAGCGGATGCAGGTGCTGGTGGGCGCGACGACGCCGTCACGCTCGTCCAGCAGGATGCCCAGCGGCATGTGGAAGGGCGTGACACCCTGCCCGACGAAGTTGTCGTGCAGTTCCTGGATGCGCGGTTCGTGCGAGACCGGCGGGTACGGGAAAGGCGCGCTGGCGGGTGGCTCGGTGGGATCCTCCCCGCGCTGGCCGTGCACGTGGAAAAGCTGCTCAGCCTGCGTGTAGTACGGCTCGTAGTCCGTGTACGACAACGGCCAGGCCGGCGAGATGCCTTCGCTGTGCCGGATCTCTCCGAAGTCCCGCTCGCGCAGACGGAACAGGGCCGCCCCGTACATCTTCGAATTGCCGCCGACGTAGTAGTGCAGGCCGGGGTGGAACAGCGTGCCGTCCTTGTCGTACCAGCTTTCCTTGGCGACGTAGGCGCCATCGACGAAGACGGTTTCGGGGTCCCAGTTCTCGATCCCGCGCTTGAGGTAGCCGCCGCGCTCGAGCATCAGGATGCGCTTGCCGGTCGGCGCCAGGCGCTGCGCCAGCGAGGCGCCGCCGGGCCCGGTGCCGATCACGATGAGGTCGTAGTGCTGGTCGGGCATGCCGTCTCCTGCAGGGCGCGGCTGCGGCCGCGCAGGGCTGCGGATGCAAGCCGGCGCAGTGCCGATGGGATGCGCATCCGGGCCGGCATTCCGGCCAGCGACCAGCATGCGCCAGGCCATGTCGTCCTGCCGTTGAAGCCTCCTGGAAGCGGTTCTTTCCCCGAATGGGGTCTTCCCCACCGCGCCCGCTCGGTGTAGAACCGCTCCATCGTTGCCAAACGAACGACCGCCGCATGAGCGATACATCCAGTGAGATGAAGCTTCTGATCCGCCTGGCCGAAGACGACGACGATTTCATCCTGGGGCTGGTCCCGCGCTTCGTGGACTTTCCCCTGCCGCCCTGGCGCAAGCGGCACGAATGCATCGAGGGCATCCGCAAGGACCTGCTGCGTCATCTGGAAGACGGCACGGCAAACGATTTCCTGTTCGTGGCCGAAGACGGCGACGGCACCGTGGTGGGCTTCATCGAACTGCAGAAGACGCAGGATTTCTTCACCGGCCGCACCAACTGCCACATCAACAACGTCGCAGTGGCGCCGGCCTGCGAAGGCCGCGGCGTAGGCAAGGCGCTGATGGAGCATGCCGAGCACTGGGCGCGCGAGCACCGCTGCGCGCTGATCACGCTGGCGGTATTCCCCGGCAACGAGCGCGCCCGTGCGGTCTATGAGGCTGCCGGATACGGCGTGGACCTGCTGCGCATGGTCAAGCCGGTGCGCTGACGGCCCGGCCGCAACCTCCGGACCATCTGCAAGGCACGGATCGCGGCTTGCTCCCCCGCATGCGAAGGAGCGGCAAAACCGCGTCCTAGAAGCTGCGGCCGTCCACTGGCACGCGCTCGAGGCCTGCCAGCTCGATGCCGTCCAGGCAGCGCACGTTGATCGCCGCCATGGCCTTGCCATCGGGCGCATTGCCAAGGCCGAACGGGGCGCAGCCGCAGGTCGGACAGAAGCGGTGCTCGATGGCGTGCTTGTTGAAGGTGTAGGTGGCCATGTCCTGCTCGGGCGTGGCCAGCTTCAAATGCTCGCGCGGCACGAACCACAGCAGGTAACCCTTGCGGCTGCAGTGGGAACAATTGCAGTCGATGACCTTTTGCAGGTCGCCTTCGACGTCGTACGCGATGCGTCCGCAGTGGCAGCTGCCGTGGTAGCGCATGGATGTTCCCGGGTCGTGGCAGGAGTCCCATTGGAACACAGCCGCCAGTCGGCGCCCCGTTCCGCCGACTGGACCTATCCAAGCCCGCCCTACCCAGGTGCCTGGCGATCGGGACGCAGGTAGCGGCCGGCGAGCGCCGGCATCACCAGCAGGTTGAGCACAGTGGAGGTAAGCAAGCCGCCGAGGATCACGATCGCCATCGGCCCCTCCACCTCGCGGCCCGGCTCGCCGCTGCCGATCGCCAGCGGCAGCAGGCCGAGCGCGGTGACCAGCGCGGTCATCAGGATCGGCGTAAGCCGCTCGCGTGCGCCCCGCAGGACCGCATAGCGGTTCCAGTGCGCACCCTCGGCGGTGACCAGATGCTCGTAGTGGGCGATCAGCAGGATGGTGTTGCGCGCGGCGATGCCGAACAGCGTGACGAAACCGACCAGTGCGCCGATCGACAGCACGCCGCCGGCCAGCGCCGCCGCGATCACGCCGCCGACCAGCGCGAACGGCACGTTGGCCAGGATCAGCGCTACGCTGCGACGGTCCGGGAAGCTCAACAGCAGCAGCGCAATGATCGCTGCCGCCGCGAGCGCGCTGTGCAGCAGCAGCGCGTGGCGGGCCTGGATGGTGCCCTGGGCGGCGCCGCCGAATTCCACGTAATAGCCGGCCGGCAGCTTGAGCTGCCGATCCAGCGCCGCACGCGCGCTGGCCACGAAACCCACCACGTCGGGGTTGTCCGGCGTCACCGCCAATACCAGCCGACGGCGTCCACCTTCGTGCTGCACGCTGGCACGGCCCTTGACCAGGTCGACCGCGGCCACTTCCGACAACGGCACGCTCTGCCCGTCGGCCGCGGGCAGCAACAGCGCGCCGACCGCCTCCGGATCGCGGGCCGCGGCGTTGTCCAGCGTGAGCCGGATCGCCACCGGCTGCACCCCACGGTACACCTCGCCCACGATCACGCCCTGGTGTGCGGCGGCGATGGCGTCGAGCACCTCGGTCATGCGCAGCCCACGCGCGGACAGCCGGTCCGGATCGGGCACGATGCGCATGGTCGGCACGCTGGGCGAGCTGGCCAGCCGCACGCTGCCGGCGCCGGGCACGGCACGCACGATCGCCTGCGCCTGCGTGGCCAGCGCGTCGAGCCGGTCGAGGTCCGGCCCATACAGGCTCAGCGTGACCGGCGCGGTTTCGCCGGAGAGCGATTCGCTGATGCGGTCGCCAAGGAACGTCACCACTTCGGAACTCAGGCCCGGGTAGCCGTCGAGCAGCTTGCGCAACGCCGCCTCGATGCGGATCTGCGCGTCAGCCGCCAGGCCGGGCTTCAACTCCACGTGCAGCTCGCCGCGGTTGGGCGGCCAGGTGTCCTGCACCGCTTCGGCGCGTCCCATCTGCAGCGACACGCTGGCCACGCCCGGAATGGCCAGCACGCCACGGCTGATCCGTTCGCCGATGCGGTCCATCTCCTGCAGCGAGGCGCCGGAGGGCCCGGTCACCTGCAGCACGAAATGGCCTTCGCGGAACTCCGGCAGCAGCGAGGCGCCGAAGAACGGCAGCGCCGCCACCGCCAGCACGCCGACCAGCAGCGCGGCGACCAGCAGCGCGCGGCCATGCGGCAGGGCACGCTCGAGCAGGCGGTGCTGCGCCAGCTTCATGCGCTTGAGCCAGCGTGGCTCGCGGTGCCGCCGACCGGGGCGCAGCAGCCACAGGCACAGCGCCGGCGTCACCGTCAGCGCCACCAGCAGCGAGGCGAAGGTCGCCAGCAGGAAGGCGCCGGCCAGCGGCGCGAAGAAGCTCCCTTGCAGGCCCGGCAACAGCAGGATCGGCACGAACACCAGGCCGACCACCACCGTCGCCAGCACCACCGGCCGACGCACTTCCAGGGAAGCGGCGAGGATGGTGTCGATGCGTGGCGCGCCGCGGCCGGCCACGCGCAGGCGCCGGTCGATGTTCTCCACGTCGATGATCGCGTCGTCCACCACCACGCCGAGGGCGACCGCGAAGCCACCCAGGGTCATCGTGTTGATGGTCCAGCCGAACCAGCGCAGCGAAAGCACCGCCAGCGCCAGCGACAGCGGGATGCTGGCGAAAGAGATCAGCGCGGTGCGCCAGTCCTTCAGGAACAGCACCAGCACGATCAGCACCAGCGCGCCGCCGAAGGCCAATGCATCGCGCATGTGGGTCAACGCCACTTCGACGAAGGTGGCCGGACGGTGCAGCGCCGGCACCAGCGTCACGCCCTGCGCCTTGAGCATGGGCTTGAGGTCGTCCAGCGCCTTCTCCACCGCGTGGGTGACTTCCAGCGTGTTGCTGCCGTACTGGCTGGTCATCGCGACCAGGATGCCGGGGCGCGCGTCGATGCGCGCATCGCCGAACGCCGGCGCGGCGCCGACGCTGATGCTGGCGACGTCCGCCAGGGTGATGTTGCGCCCGGCGTGCCGGGTCAGCACGGTGCGGCCCAGTTGCGCCGGGTCGGCGAGGCCGCCGTCGGCCTCCAGCACCACGCGCTGGCTGGGCGTGTCGATGTAGCCGGCGCCGCGCACGCCAGTGGCGGCCGAAGCGGCCGTGCGCACGTCCTCCAGCGTGAGGCCGTAGGCGGCCAGGCGGTCCGGGTGCACGCGCACCTCCCATTCGCGCACGCCGCCGCCGAACACGATGGCGTCGGCCACGCCGGGCACGGCGAGCAGCCGCGGCTTGACCGTCCAGTCGGCCAGCCCGCGCAGCGTGAGCGGATCGAGCGTGTCGCTGACCAGGCCGAACTTGAGCAGGTCCATGGTCGAGGAAGTCATCGGGCTCAAGGAAGGCGCGTCCACGCCGGCCGGCAGGTTGGCCGCCGCCTCGGTGACGCGCTCGGCCAGCAGCTGGCGGTCGCGGAACGGATCGCTGCCCTCCTTGAACACCACGTCGACCACGGCCAGGCCCTGGATCGACTGCGAGCGCACCACGTCGACGTCGGTGGTGCCGTTGACCGCGTTCTCGATCGGCTGGGTCACGCGCTGCTCGACCTGCAGAGCGGTGAATCCGGGTGCTTCCACCTGCACGGTGGCCTGCGCCGGCACGAAGTCGGGGAACACGTCGTACTTGGCGTCGATCAACCGCTGCACACCCAGCGCCAGCAGCAACACGGCCAGCAGCACGACCCAGCCGGGAGCGCGCAGTGCGCTGCGAATGATTGCCGTGAGCACGTTCAGTCGTCCGCGGGTTCGGCGCTGCCTGGCGTTGGCGCGGCGTCCACCGCGATCAACGCTTCGGCGCCCTGTACCACGACCCGCTCGCCCGGCTTGAACGGCGCGCCGACCAGCCAGCCGGCCGGTGTCATGGCCCGGGGCTGCACCGCACGGCGCTCGAACCGGGTCGGACCGGTGGCGACATAGGCCCAGTCCAGGCCGTTCCAGCGCACGACCGCCGTACGCGGAAGCAGCACGCCACGCACCGGCGCGCCTTGTCCGTGCAGCTGCGCGGTGAGCACCATGCCGGGTACCAGCGGACCGGCGCTGGCCTGCAGCAACCAGCCGGCCGCCAGGCCCGAAGTGCTGCGTGGAAGCTGGCCGAGCACCTGCGCCGGCAGGTCGGCGCCGTGCGGCATCTGCAGGGTCGCTGCGTGCACCTGCAGGCTCAGGTCCGGACGGCCGAGCGGTTCGGCCTTGAGCAGCACCTGCGTGCCATCGACCAGTGCATCGAGCAGCTTCTCGCGCCGACTGGCCGCCATGCCGGCCAGCTGGTCGCCCCAGCCGGTGCGCAGCGCGACGCGCGCCTCGCGCAGCCGCGCGCGATCACCCGCTGCCTGCGCGCGCGCCGCCTCCAGCGCCTTGCGTGATGCATTGCCGTTGGCCGCAAGCAGGGCCTGCGTGCGGGCGACTTCGGCTTGCGACGCATCCGCCGCCGCCTGCGCCGCGTTGACATCGTCGATCGCCTTGGCCAGCGGCACCGGGTCGAGCACGTCGGCGACCGCCCGCGTGGTCGGCGGCATTTCGCCGGCAGCCAGCGTGGCCAGGCGCAAGCCCAGGCGCGACTGCGCCGCGGCATCCAGTTCGGTGGCTGCGGCGACACCGGCCAGCGAGGCAAGCAGCAGGGCCGCCAGTGAGGCAAAGCGTTTCATGGGCGATCTCCTGCGGCTGGCCAGAGTGCCGCTTCGGCTGGATCCAGTGGCGTGCGCAACGCATCCTCGAGCGCCGCCTCGGCTTGCCAGGCGGCGTCGAGCGCGGCGAGCTCGGACTGGCTGGCGGCGAGCGCAGCCAGGCGCGCGCCGAGCATGGCCGTGCGGTCGATGGCGCCGAGCTGGAACGCGCGCTCGGCCTGCCCGCGCGTGCGCTGGGCCGCCTGCGTCCCCGCGCGCGCCGCATCCAGGGCCGGCAGCGCGGCGGCCAGGCGTGAGCGCGCCGCGTCGATGGCGCTGTCGATGTCCGCCTGCACGACGCGCACATGGGCAGCGGCCGCCTCGCGCCGCGCGCGCGCCTGGGCGATCGGGCCCTGGTTCTGGTTGAACACCGGCAGGCCGAGGCTGGCGTTGAAGGTGAGCTTGCGGATGCCGTGGTCGTAGGTGTAGCCCGGCCCGAGCGAAAGCTGCGGGTACTGGTCATGAATCTGCTGGTGCAGTTCGGTCTCGCGTTGGGAGTATTCGACCAGCGCGCGCTCGAGATCGGCGCGGGCGAGCAGGGCATGGTCGGCGAGCGTGTCGATGCGCGCGGACGGTGGTGCGGTCGGCCGGTCGAAGTGGTCCCAGTGCAGATCGAGCCCTTCCAGTGCCGCGACCGGCACGCCGATCGCACGCGCAAGTTGCGCCTGCGAGCTGGCCGCGCGCTGCGCCGCGGCGGCCTGGTCGCTGCGCGCCTGCGCCAACGTCTGCACGGCCTGCAAGGCGACCTGCGGTTCGTCCTCGCCCAGTGCCACGCGCTGGCGCGCCGCCTGCTCCAGCGCGGTGGCGGCCGCCACCGTGCGGGCAGCGAGGTTTTCCTGGCGTTGGGCAAGCAGCCGCTGCGCCAGCGCATCGCGTACGGCGCTGCGCACGCTCCAGACCTTTTCGGCATAGTCCAGTCGCGCGCCGCGCACGGCCTGGTCGGCCAGTTGCACCCGCAGGCGCCGGCGCAGGCCGCCATCGAGCAGGAAATCGGTACTTAAGCCCCACAGCCAGGGTGCGCTGCCCGCCTGCGCCTGGGTATAGCGCTCCAGGGCCAGGCTCAGGGTCGGATTGGCCCGCACCCTGGCCGTGTCCACCGCGGCGCTGGCGCCGGCCAGGTGCGCGCGCGCTTCGGCAAGGTCGGGATTCAACGCGAGTGCGGCAAGCAGCAGGTCGGCGCGGCCGTAGCGCGCCGACGGCCATTGGCCATGGTCCTCCGCGGGCAGCCAGGGACGCAGGCGTGCGGCAAGGGCCGGGTCATCCAGCCGGCGGGCCTGCCACTGTGCATGCGTCACCGCCGGATCGACCGGCGCTGGCTGGTAGGTAGCGCAGCCGCCGAGCAACACCGTTGCGCAGGCGGCCAGGCAAAAAAAAGGATGGCGCATGACGCCATCCTTGCAGAACGTGCTTAGCGCTCTCTAAGGCCACCCGCGCGGGCCGCCATCGAGCGCTTGCCTTGCGGCGCTCAGGCCTTGGCGCGCTCGCGCTGGTCCAGGCGCTGCACCAGGCGGTCGATGTTGGGCAGCGACAGCAGGTGCGCATAGATCCAGCCCATCACGCCTTCCTTGAGGAACTCGTGCGCGGTCTTCTCGTCGAGCTGGCGCAGCTTTTCCTCGTTGACCACGAACAGGCCGTTGAGGTTGATCGCATTGCCGTCCTTCTCCAGGCGGATGTTGCGCGGCTCGAGCAGCTGGTGCTTGCGCAACTGGTCCATGAACCAATGGGTGCGCGCCACGTGCTGCTGGAACTCACCGAGGAAGCCGACGGCGTTGGCCAGCATCTCGCTGTCGCTGCCGTCTTCCTTGAACAGGCGCTCGCCCTCCTCGCTGCCGAAGCCTTCGTAGGCTTCGTCCAGGAACACGGTGAAGTCGTCGCCTTCGGCGTCGGCCGGCTTCTCGGCGAGAATGAACGGGTAACGGCGCACGAACGCGGGCACGTAGGTTCCGGCGGCCCACTGGCCGTTCTCGTCGACCAGCAGGTTCTCGTTCTGCCGCAGGCCCAGCAGGGCCATCGGACCGGCATCGTCCATGCTCTGGCCGGCGAACAGGATCGGCACGTCGCGCGCGGCGACCGGGAATTCGGCGCCGGTGAGCGGCACCGAGTGCGCGGCTGCGGCGAACTTCAGGCTGGGGATGCCCTTCAGGCGCAGGTCCTTGTGCTGGTTGCGGTTGAGCGGCACCGGGCGCTCGTAGAAAAGTACTTCGGCCACGTCTTGTTACCTCTGCCCCGCCGTGCCGGGGTCGCCACCGATGGCTCCCCCTCCCAAACCCGGCGTCGGGTCGCGAACCTGTGACTATATCAGCGGCCAAGCGCCCCGGCGAATGGCCGCGGCCAGGGCCGATCTGCCAAGCGCGTCAAATGCTTACCACGCGCGGCGCAGCAAAGTTGGGCTATGCTCAGGCGACGAGCACATCGCTGCACCCCGACCTCTGCCCGAACCTGAACTGGCTGAAGGAAACCGCATGCTGATGGAGTTGCCGCGCCGCGACCTGAACGCGACCCGCGTGCTGTCGCTGGACGCCGCCGGCCGGATCCTCGACTGGATCAGCTGGCAGGACGCCGTTTGCCTCTACGTGCGCGAGGCGGTGGCCTGGACCCTCGGCGATCCCTGCCTGACCATTCATGGCGGCCACAACCGCGCCCGGGGCGAGCGCAGCAAGCTGGACCTGCACCCGATCATCGCCAGCACCGGCCATTGCCGCGACCACGCGATCGACCCGGCACCGGCGCTGACCAACACCGCGCTGTTCGCCCGCGACCGCCACCTGTGCCTCTACTGCGGCAACCAGTTCTCCCGCGGCGAGCTGACCCGCGACCATGTCGAACCGGTTTCGCACGGCGGCAAGGACGAGTGGGAGAACGTGGTCAGCGCCTGCCTCGCCTGCAACCTCAAGAAAGCCAACCGCACCCCGCAGCAGGCGCACATGCCGCTGCTGGCGGTGCCCTACCGGCCCAGTTGGGTCGAGCACCTGATCCTGTCCAACCGCAACATCCTGGTCGACCAGATGGAGTTCCTGGTCAACCACCTGCCGCGCGACCGGCGGCGGGCGATGGGCTAGCCGGACTTCTGCTCGCCGTCCCGGACCTCGTCCGCATCCGCGTGATCCGGACTGGCCTTGGCCAGTTCGCGCTCGATCTCCCTGATCTCCTCGCAGGCCTCGTCCGACTCTTCGGCGGCGCGCACGCGATGGCCGGCGTGATGTGCGTGATGCGCTTCCTCTTCCTTCTTGTGGGCAAGCTTGCGGTAGTTCTCCCGAATGCGCTCGAGCGCGTCTTCGTCGAGGTTGTCCACGTCCAGCAGGCTATTGCGGGCGCGCGTGCTGCGGATCAGTTCGTCGAGCTTGATCTGCAAGGCGGCGCTGTCGCGGTTCTGGCTGTTCTGGATCAGGAACACCATCAGGAAGGTGATGATGGTGGTGCCGGTATTGATCACCAGCTGCCAGGTATCGCCGAAACCGAACAGCGGCCCGGTGGCCGCCCATACGACGACGATCAGGGCGGCACTGAGAAAGGCGGCCGGCTTTCCCGAGTAACGTGCAGTAGCTTCTGCAAAGCTCCGGAAGGCCGTGGCTAGCTTGGACATGGCGGCATCTCTGGCCTCAGGTGGCATCCAGCTTGCGAGCGGATTTGTGTGCCCGGTGTGCACGGCGCCTGCCGCCGTTCACGTCTCCGCCCTTGCCCCGCCCTGCGGCTGGGCCAACAATACGCGGATGATCGATCCGTCCCGCTATCCCCACCTGGCCCGCATCGAGACGCCGGCCGACCTGCGCCGCGTGCCCGACGCCGAGCTGACGGCCGTCGCCGACGAGCTGCGCCAGTATTTGATCGAGTCGGTCGCCAGCTCCGGCGGGCATTTCGGCGCCGGCCTGGGCGTGGTGGAACTGACCGTGGCGTTGCACCACGTCTTCGAGACGCCGCGCGACCGCCTGGTGTGGGACGTGGGCCACCAGTGCTACCCGCACAAGATCCTCACCGGACGGCGCGACCGTATCACCACGATCAAGAAGAAGGACGGTCTGGCGCCTTTCCCGCGACGCGAAGAGAGCGAGTACGACACCTTCGGCGTGGGCCACTCCTCCACCTCGATTTCGGCCGCGCTGGGCATGGCGATCGCCGCGCAGCGCATGGGCGACGACCGCAAGGTGGTGGCGGTGATCGGCGACGGCGCGATGACTGCGGGCATGGCCTTCGAGGCCCTCAACCACGGCGGCGACGTCGAGCCAAACATGCTGGTGGTGCTCAACGACAACGGCATGTCGATCAGCGAGAACGTCGGCGCGATGACGAAGATGATGGCCCGCGCCATGGCCAGCCGCCGGCTCAACGCGGTGCGCGAGCGGGCCAAGAAGGCGATCCCGCGGCAGTCGTTCTTCGGCCGCTTCTTCAAGAACTGGGAAGAGCACGCCAAGGGCATGTTCCTGCCCTCGACGCTGTTCGAAGAGCTGGGCTTTCACTACACCGGTCCGATCGACGGCCACGACATACCGGCCCTGTTGCGCGCGCTGCGCACGGTCAAGAGCCTGCCCGGGCCGCAGCTGCTGCACGTGATCACGACCAAGGGCAAGGGCTACGCCCCGGCCGAGCAGCAGCAGATCGAATACCACGCGGTCGGCCCGTTCGACCCGGTCGCCGGCGTGGTGAAAAAGGGCGCGCCGGCCAAGCCGACCTACACCGACGTGTTCGGCGACTGGCTGTGCGACATGGCCGCCGCGGACGAGCGCCTGCTCGGCATCACCCCGGCGATGCGCGAGGGCTCCGGCCTGGTGCGCTTTTCCAGGGAATACCCGCAGCGCTATTTCGACGTCGCCATCGCCGAGCAGCACGCGGTGACGCTGGCCGCCGGCATGGCCTGCGAAGGCGCCAAGCCGGTGGTGGCGATCTACTCCACCTTCCTGCAGCGCGCCTATGACCAGGCCATCCACGACGTGGCGCTGCAGAACCTGGACGTCACCTTCGCGATCGACCGCGCCGGCGTGGTGGGCCCCGACGGTGCGACCCATGCCGGCAGCTTCGACCTGTCGTTCCTGCGTTGCCTGCCGAACATGCTGATCATGGCGCCGGCGGACGAGAACGAGTGCCGCATGATGCTGAGCACCGGTTTCGAATACGCCGGCCCGGCGGCGATCCGCTATCCGCGCGGCACCGGTCCCGGCGCCGCCGTGCGCAAGGAGCTGGACACGCTGCCCATCGGCAAGGCCGAACTGCGCCGGCGCGGCCGCAACCTGGCGATCCTCTCCTTCGGCGCGATGCTGGCGCCGGCCGGCGTGGTGGCCGCGGAGCTCGATGCCACGCTGGTCAACATGCGCTTCGTCAAGCCGCTGGACGAGGCGATGATCCTGGAACTGGCGAGGACACACGATGCCTTCGTCACGCTGGAGGACAACGCCGTCGCCGGGGGCGCCGGTTCGGGCGTGGCCGAGTGCCTGGCGGCACACGGCATCGTCAAGGCGGTCCTGCACCTGGGCCTTCCGGACGTCTATCTGGAACACGGCAGTCGCGAGGAAGTGCTTTCCATGGCGGGGCTGGACCTGCCCGGCATCCGCAACGCGATCCGCGCGCGCTTCCCGCAGCTGGCGATGTCGAACGCCGCCAGTGCGGGCTGAGACAAGCGCTGCCGGCGACCGGCAGCGCTTGTTCAACCCAGGTGCAGCCGCTCCGCCATTCGACCGCCGCTGACGCGGTCGCGGCCCTCCAGATCCTGGGCGGTGAACACGTCCGCGTAGCCGGCAACGCGCAACAGCGCGCGCGCAGCATCGCCCTGCTTCCAGCCGTGCTCGAACAGGAGCCAGCCGCCGGGCCGCAGGCAGGGGATCGCATCCGTCACGATGCGGCGGATGTCATCCAGGCCGTCGCCGCCGGAAGCCAGTGCCGTGGCCGGCTCGAAGCGCAGGTCGCCTTGCGCCAGGTGCGGATCGCCCGACTCGATGTAGGGCGGGTTGGAGGCGATCAGGTCAAAGCGCTGGCCCGCCAGCGGGGCGAGCCAATCGCCCTCGACGAAGCTTGCGTTGGCGATGCCCATGCGCCGCGCGTTGCGTTCGGCGACCGCGAGCGCAGCGGCGCTGGCATCGGTGGCGACGATCTGGGCGCGCGGCAGTTCGCGCGCCAGCGATAGCGCGATGGCGCCGCTGCCCGTGCCGAGGTCGGCGACGCGGCAGGGCGCGTCGCGGGGCAGGCGTTCCAGCGCAAGTTCGACCAGCCGCTCGGTTTCCGGGCGCGGGATCAGCGTGGCGGGCGTCACTTCCAGCTCCAGCGACCAGAAGCCGCGACGACCGATGATGTAGGCGACCGGCTCGCCGGCTTCGCGCCGCGCCAGCAGCGCGTCGAACGCCGCCTCGACAGCCGCCGGCAGCGCCTCGTCGGCATGCGCGAACAGCCAGCTGCGCGGCTTGCCGAGAAGGTGCAGCAGCAGCAGCTCGGCATCGATGCGCTCACCCACGCGCCGGGTGGCGGCGGCGAGCGCGGTGTGCACGTCAGTCATGCGCAGACGGCTCCCCCGTGGGCAGTTGCGGCGGCACCGCGGCCGGCTTCGGTGCACGCTTGCGCCAGTAGCCCTCGCGGGTCCACGCGGCGAAGCCCCAGCGCAACCAGCCGATCAGTGCATTGGCCAGCCACAGCGCCCAGGCCAGCATGGCCGCCTTGTAGACCCACAGCGGCAGGCTGAACGCGCCGCCCCGCGGCAGCGCGTCGGCGGTGCGGTCGGCGAACCATCGCAGGTGCCCGGCGACGGAGTCGTTGCCAGCCACGTGCATGTCCGGCAGGCCGAGCAGGCCCTGCGGTACCGCGCTGATCAGCACCACCAGCGCCAGCACCGTGAGCGCGGCCAGTCCCGCCTGCATCAGGTTGAAGCGCGTCGGCCCCCAGCGCCCCGGCGGCGTATGGCGCGCGCGCAGGCCGAGCAGGATCAGCCACAGCACCACCAGGGCATAGGCGCTCCAGGCGAAGGCGGAGAAGCCCAGGCCCAGCAGCAGCCAGTGGCCGAAGCGCAGCGGCGTAGGCGCGTAGCGTGCCAGCAGCCACGCGGCGATCAGCAGCACGACCAGTTGCGACCAGTACAGCACCGCCGGGCCGTCGGCCGGCCCCCACGTCCACAGCACCCAGCGGTCCTGCGGCAGTTGCAGGTCGAGCGCGATGTTCGCCGCCGGCGCGTGCAGCGCAAACACCGGCGTGCGGGTGCGCGCGGCAGCCCCCTGCGGCTGGCGCAGGCGCACGGTGTAGACGTGCGCGTCCGGCAGCAGCGGCAGGCTGAGCTTGCCGGCGCGCACGGCCAGGTCCAGCGTGTCGCCGTCGCGCTGCGCCTGCAGCAGCTCGGCATCGGCGGGCAAGCCGATCGCGTGCTCGCCGCCGCGGGTGCTGCGTGCGTGCAGGGTCAGCGTGGTCTCGATGGCGCGCTCCCCGGCCTGGCTGGTGACCTGCACGGCGTCGAAGGCGAGACTGGCGCCGGCGACCGCCGCCGGGCGAGTGATGTGCAGTTGCAGGTGTTCGCCGGGCAGCGGCTGGTAGCGCAGGCCCTCGTCGCTGGCGCTGGCCGGCATCCCTTGCGCGTCGACGTGCCACATCGGCGCGGCGTGGATCTTCCACACCTCCGTGCGCTCGCCCAGCGGCGGCGCGGTGAGCGTCAGTTGTGTGGCGTGGTCGAGCCGGCTGGTCCACTGGACGGCGCTGTCGCTGGCGCTGAAGGTGATGCCCAGGCGCCCGTCGTGGACCCGCGCGTCGTCGTCCTGCGGATGCTCGCCGGGCAGCAGCGGCAGCGTGGTGCTGAAGCCGCCCTGCTGCGGGGCGATGCGCTCGGCCACCGTCTGCACTGTCCAGTCCACGCCCAGCAGCAGGGTGCGTGTGACACGCACGTAGGGCGGGAAGCTTTGCGCCGGCGGCAATGGCTGGCCGTTGCCGCCGGTTCGTACGCGTTGCAGGGTGAGGCTGTCGCCCAGCATGCGTTCGTCGTCGAGTCCTTCCACCGACCAGCCTTGCCCGGCGAAAAGCACGCGCCGTGGAGCCAGGACGAAATGCAGGTTGGCGGTGTCGGCCGTGCCGATGGCGTAGCGCAGGTCGACGCGATGCACGCCTCGCTCCATCCGTAGCAGCAACTGGCCGCCAGTGCGCGTGAGCGGTGCGTCGGCGTGGCCGTCCACGCCCACGGCCTGCAGTTGCAACGCGGCGTCGGGCTGCGGCAACGGGAGCGCCACCGGGGCACCCGCATGCACTTCCAGCGCTACCGACAGCGTGTCGCCGCTCGCCTGGAGTTGCGCCTGCGCCACATTGGCGCAGTCCGGTGCGCAGCGGGGGGCCTCGGTGAGCCGCTGCTGCAAATGGGTCAGCAGGGCGCCATCCGGTGTCGCCTGCGCGTGCGCCGGATGCGGCAGCAGCGCCAGCGCCAGCAACGCGGCGCTCGCGGCACCGCCGCCGCGCCAGTCGCGCCAGCGACCCGCTGCGGCCGGCAGCAGCAACGGCACCAGTCGCGCCAGCAACGCCGCCAGCAGGCCGACCATCACTACCCGCAACAGGCGCACCAGCCAGGCCGGCGCGATCAGCAGGCGCGTGGTCTGGTCCGGTTGGACCGGTCCTGACCAGGCGAGCCGGTAGTTGTTGCCTTCGTCCCACTGCGGTGTACCGGGGCCGGCCTGGATCACGCTCAGGTTGTCGGTTTGCTGCGCAAGCTGCGTTGCGGGCGAGAAACGCGCCGCCACCGTCAACGTGCCTTGCGACATGGGCTGCGCCGAAGGTGCAGGGGACGGCTGGTTGCTCGCTACGATGTCCATCGGCGCTGCAAGGGGAGCTGTGGCTTCTTCCATCACCGGCGCGGCTTGTGCCGTCGGCGGCGACTGCGGCGCGCTGGCGCCCGGCTCGATGAAGCGCGCGCGCAACACCGCTCCGGCCTGCGTGCCTTCCAGTTGCGGATGCAGCGCGTACTGCAATTCGTCGGCGGCGAACGGCAGGGTCCACAGCAGCGCCAGCGCGAACGCAGCCACGGCACCGACGCGCGCGGCGAGGCGCAGCCGGCCCGTTGGCAACGCGCGCAGCAGCAAGGTGAGCGCCAGCGCCAGAAGCAGCGTCCAGTGCGGCGCACCGACCTCGTGTTGTGCCAGCGCATACAACGCGGCAGCGAGCAGCGCCCACGGCCAGCCGAGCAGGCGGCCAGCCAGCAAGGCGATCAGGGCGACCACAAACAGGTCCAGCAGGCTCCATTGCGCCACCCATGAATCGGGAGAGGCGTCCGCGCCGGGCGCGCCAAGCAGGCGGTAGCCGTACGGCAGATGCAGTACCGCGTCGATCCCTTCCAGCGGCAATTGCCAGCCGGCGCTGGGCACCGCACCGTGCGCGTCCAGGCGCAGGCCCGCATCGAGCGCGAGCTGGTGGTTACGGATCTCCACGCCGCTGCGGCCGTGGCCGTCCTGGCTGATCAGCAGCGGCTCGGACCTCTGCGAAGCGCGCTGCAATTGCCAGGGTGCGGCCACGTCCAGCCGCTGGCGATGGCGCAGTTCGCCGCTGAGATGGTCGACCACGCTCAGGCCGGCGCCGTCGAAATCCAGCCACAGCCCGCGGCGCACGTGCACGCGGTCGCCCTGCCCGCCTTCGTCACCGCGGCTGCCTTGCACGATGTCCACGCCGTGGGCGGCGTCCAGCACGTAGGCGGGCAGTTCGCGCCAGTCGTCCGGTACGCCGGCCTGGGCAGCGTCGGTGGGTGCGCCTTCCACGCGCGTGCCGCGCAGGTCGGGATCGTCCTGGTAGCTCCAGATTTCCTGCGCCGGCCAGGGTGCGGACGGCAGCTTGAGCGCCACGTGCGCCAGCGGGAGGGTGGCGCGCGCATCGAGCGTGACGGTCCAGTGGCCAGGCCTGAGCTGCACGCGCAGGCGGCCGTCGCTTTCCAGCCGCGCCGGCAGCTCGCCGCCGATGGCGGTGGCGACGAAACCGGCCGGCAGTGCCGGGCCGAAAACCTGCTCGCGCGCGCTGCCGGCCACGTCGAACTGCATCCAGGTCTCCAGCGTGGCTGGTGCGCCGTCGGTGAGGCGGCGATACATGCGCAGCGACAATGCATCGGCCGCGCGTTGTGCGGCCGCGGCTTCACCCAGGGTCAGCTGGTCACCATTGCGTTCGATGCGCCCGACCGGCTTGCCGTCCACGCTCAATGCGACCAGACCGATCGCCGCCGGCAAGCGCAGCCGTGCCGGGCGCGCGGTCCACGGCAGCGTGCCGCGCAACTGGTAGTCACCCGGCGCCAGGCGCAATGCGGGATGGCCTTCGTGCGCCAGTACCACGGCCGGCTGGCCGTTGGCGCTCACCTCCTGCGGCCAACTCCTGTCGTCGCCGGGCAATGCGATCCAGTCGGGCGCATCCACGTGCGCGTGCAGGCTGAAGCGGGCGCCGTCCTTGCCCGCGTCGAGCGCCATGCGGCCGGGCCAGGCGCAGCGGTAGCTGCCTTCGCCGGGCATCCGGTTGGCCAGGAACGGGCAGGCGTGCTGCGGCACGTCATGCAATACCCAGTCCTGCCAGTCGCGCAGCGGCGGCGGTACCTGCTGTGCGCCCGACGGTGCGGCCAACAGCAGGCCCATGAGCAACAACCACCCTGATCGAGCACGCATGCCGGTCTCCCCTGTCGCCCGTGGGCGCGGGACAGTTTAGGGGGAACGTGGAAGGCAAGGCAGCAAGGGACGTGCCCTCTCCCCGAAAGGGGGAGAAGGCTGCGGTGAGGGTCACGGTGGCGTCGGTGCGATCCAGGCGAGGCTTTTCTTGCAGGACCGAAGCAGGCTTCCCGCGAGCCCCGCCCCTTACCCAACCCTGTTCCCGAAGGGGAGAGGGCAGAAGCAAAACGCCGGGCGTAGCGCCCGGCGTTTCTTTCAGCCAGAAGGTTGTGGCCTCAGTGCAGGATCGCCTGCGGATCCTGCTTGGTCTTCAGCGCAGCGCACAGCAGGGTGTCCTCGGTGGTTTGCGCCAGCCCACGCTCGGCGCCGGTGACGTCCTTGGCGCGGGTCTTGAAGAACGCCTGCAGACGGTTCGCCTCGTCCTGCGAGCAACCGCCACCGCCCATCAGGCCAGGCAGGCGGCCGCCGGCGAAGCTGCCGGTACGCGCGACGATCTGGTCGTAGTGGCCGACCGCCCACTGCCACATCGCATCGCGCTGGGCGCGAGTCTCGCGGCTGCCGCGCAGCAGGGCGGCCATCTCGCCGACCTTGACCTGCTTGTCCAGCGCGAAGTTGCGCACCTGCGCGGCCAGCGTCGGGTCCTCCACCGCGCTCAGGCCGGCCAGCATGGCGTTGCGCTGGGCCGGATCGGAAGTCTTGGGCAACTCGGCGATCAGTGCGTCGACCGCGCTCTTGCCACGCTCCTGCACGGCTACGCCCAGCGCCGTGTCGAGCAGGTCGGGATCGGCCGCGTCGAGGCTCAGGTGGCCATCGGGCTTGCGCTTGAGCGCGGCGTCGCCCTGCTTGAGCAACTCCGCGCGCACCTCAGGCAGCTTCACGTCCAGCGCGAGGAAGCCGGCCAGCGTGCTGCGCATCAGGGAGTCGCCGTCCGGCTCGCCGGCCTTGCGGTGGTAGCCGAGCAACTCCATGCGCGGCAGGTAGGCGCTCTTGGCCCAGGCGTCGAGCGCGGCGTGTTGCGCGTCGGTTCGTGCAAGGTAGCGGTCGAGCCATTCGAAGCTGGCGATCGGCGCGGTGGCCACTTCACGCACACGCGAGGCAGTGAGGGGCTTCAGCGCGGCGAGCAGGTCGCCGGCGTTGATGTCGCCGTGGTGGAAGCTGGCGTCGGCAGCGTCGGCGTAAGCCAGTTGCTCGGCATCGGTGAGGTGGCTGATCTGCTCGCCGAGGTGGGCCAGGTCATCCTTGCCCATGCCGAAGCGGTAGTAGCCGCTGGCGTTAGCGTTGGGCATGACCCAGGTGTTGGCACTGGCGCCGGGCAGCGCGATGGTGCCGGTGGCTTTCTCCAGCAGCTCGCAGTTGACCTTGCTGCCGTCGGCGGTGGCGTAGCGCACGCACACCGGCACGCCCCAGACGTGCTTCGCATCGCCCTTGCTGCCCACCGGCAGGTAGCGGCTCTGGCTCAGCTTGAGTACGGTCTGGCCGTTCTTCTGCACCAGCTGGGTCCGCACGTAGGGCACGCCGGGCTGGTTGAGGAAGCTCTTGAAGGCCTGCTTGAAGTCCTTGCCCTTGTCCGCGGCCTTGGCGATCGAGTCGACCAGGTCGTCGGCGGTCGCGTTGCCGAACTTGTGGCCCTGGATGTACTGGCGCATGCCCTGCTGGAAGGTCTTCTCGCCGACGTAGCCCTCGAACATGCCGAGCACGCTGGCACCCTTCTGGTAGGTGATCGCGTCGAACGCCGTCTCGATGTCGCCGTTGCCGGTGATCGGCTGGCGGATCTTGCGCGCGGTGACCAGGCTGTCGTTGTCCATGGCGTGCTGCGCGCCGCGTACGCGGTCGAGGTCGGCGCGGTATTCCGGATGCACCTTCATCGTTACCTTCTGCTGCATCCAGGTGGCGAACGCCTCGTTGAGCCAGATGTCGTTCCACCAGGCGGTGGTCACCGTGTCGCCGGTCCACTGGTGGGCGAGCTCATGCGCGTTGACGTTGAAGGACCCGCGCACGTATTGCGCCGGGGAATCCGGGTCGAGCAGTAGCAACCAGTCGCGGAAGGTCACCAGGCCGGCGTTTTCCATCGCCCCGGCGGCGAAGTCCGGCGCGGCGAGCAGGTCGAGCTTGTCCCACGGGTAGCCAAACGCGTAGTAGTCCTCCAGCGCATGGATGATGCTCGGCGTCTCGGAAAGCACGTGCTGCATGCGATGGCCTTCGCCCTTCGCGGCGACGCCGCGCAGCTGCAGTGGCGTGGCGCGGTAGGCGTCGGGCGAGATGTCGGGGCCGGCGACGATGTCCCATGGACCGACGCCGAAGGCGACCAGGTAGGTCGGCAGCGGTTTGGTGGTGGAAAAGGTCAAGGTCTTCCAGCCGCTGCCAGCGGAGACCTGCTTGATCTGCTTGGTGTTGGCGACCGCCTTCTCGTCGTTGGGGATCGTCAGGCTGATGTCGAACGGCGTCTTGAAATCGGGCTCGTCGAAGCCGGGGAACGCATAGCGCGCGCTGATCGGCTCCATCTGCGTCATCGCGTAGGGCTGGCCTTCGTGGCTGACCTTGTACAGGCCCTGCAGCTGCATGTTCAGCGGCGCGGTGTAGTCGAACGAGAGGGTCAGCTCCTGCGGCTTGAGCGTGTCAGCGAAATCGACCCGCACCACGCCTTCCTTCGGCGCGGCCTCTACGTACTTCGCGCTGTGCGTCTTGCCCGCGGCATCGGTCACGCTGACCTTGGCCACCTTCAGGTCGTGCCCGTGCAACCAGATGTGGTTGGAGGTCTGCTTGAGGTCAACCTTGATGACCGTGGTGCCGGAGAAGTCCTGCTGGCGCGGGTCGACCTTGAACGACAGCGCATAGGATTCGGGCACCGCCCAGCGCGGCAGTTTGCCATGCGGCACCTGGTCGGGGGCGGTGGCGGCGAAGGCGGCGGCGCAGCAGGCGGCCAGCGCGGTGAGCACGAGCGGTTGGACGAGACGACGCATGGTTTTTTTCCCCAGGGACGGTGAAGGCAACTCTCGGAAACTAGGCGGCACATGACTTGTGGCACAGTGCCAAAAGGCATGGCCGGCGCCGTGTGAAGGCCGCGCCTTGCCTCCTCGCTTGCCTGGCAGGGAATCGGCGAAAGGCCTGTCTCCCACAGCCAGGAACGGACCTGCGAAATCCAGCGCCCGGACACGAAAAAGCCCGGCCATAGCTGGCCGGGCCTGGGGGTTCGGCTCGGTGCGAGAAATCAGCCGGCCACGTCGGCCTGCTCCAGCGCCACCGCCACGGCATGCACCACGGCCGCGATGCGGATCGCGCTCTGGATCGGCTGTGCGGAGAGACCGTGCTTGCGCAGGGTCTTCTCGTGGGAGTCCACGCACATGCCGCAGCCGTTGACAGCCGACACGGCCAGCGAGGCCAGTTCGAAGTCCACCTTGGCGCCGCCGGGATTGCTCATGGCGTTCATGCGCAGCGCGGCACGCAGCGTGCCGTACTCGGGCTCGCTCACCATGTGCACGAACCGGTAGTAGATATTGTTCATGCCCATGATGGACGCGGCCACGCGGGCCCCGTTCAATTCCTCGGCGCTGGCATGCTGGGCTGCCTCCTCGGCCACCGCCTGGGTCAGCGGCTTGTAGCGCGAGGCGATCGCCGCGGCGAGCGCGACCACCATGATCTGTTTCTGGGTGAGGCCCGGCGCGCCACCCTCGCTCAGCACCGAGTCGAGGTTCAGGCGCAGGTCCTTGGCATAGTCGGGCAGCTGACTCTTGAGGTCGGCAAGGCTCATGGGAACACCTGTGGGATGCGGGAAAAAGGCCGGCGGCGAAGGGGAATGCCGCCGGCGCGGAACCCGCGCGCCCTGCGGGGGAGAGGCGCGCGGGATACTGCGGACTGAAGCGGGATCAGGCGACCTTGAGGGTGTCCTCGCCCTGGTGCCAGTTGCACGGGCACAGCTCGTCGGTCTGCAGCGCGTCGAGCACACGCAGCACTTCCTGCGGGTTGCGGCCGACCGAGCCGTCGGTCACGTAGACGAAGCGGATGATGCCGTCCGGATCGACCAGGAAGGTCGCGCGCTGCGCCACGCCGTCGGAGGTGAGGATGCCCAGCGCGTTGCTGAGATCCTTCTTGATGTCGGCCAGCATCGGGAACTTGAGGTCGCGCAGGTCCTTGTGGTCCTTGCGCCAGGCCAGGTGCACGAACTCCGAGTCGGTGCTGGCGGCCAGGACCTGGCAGTCACGGTCGGCGAACTGCTCGTTCACGTCCGAAAAGCCCTTGATCTCGGTCGGGCAGACGAACGTGAAGTCCTTCGGGTAGAAGAACACGCACAGCCACTTGCCCTTGTAGGTGGTGTTGTCGATCGTGCTGAACGCCTTGTCCAGGTTCTCGATCGAGACGGTGGCGGGGACGCTGAACTGGGGGAACTTGTCGCCGATGGTGAGCATGGTTTTCTCCTTGACGGTGCGGTGGTTGGGCAATCGGTGAGGGCATCATGGGCGCCGTGGAAGGCGCGTCATGGAGGCAAGGTTACGGACCGCCCGGGCATTGTTCAAATTGATTGTTGCCATCACACTCATAGGCACGATCTATCGGAGCGCCCCATGAACCTGCGCGACCTCGCCTATCTGGTCTCGCTGGCCGAGCACCGCCATTTCGGCCGCGCGGCCGAGGCCAGTTTCGTCAGCCAGCCGACGCTCTCCACGCAGATCAAGAAGTTGGAGGACGAGCTCGGCGTGGCGTTGGTCGAGCGCACGCCGCGCAAGGTGCTGCTGACCGAGACCGGCCGCGAGATCGCCCGCCGCGCCCGCGGCGTGCTGGCCGAGATCGAGGAGATCAGGGCGATCGCCCAGCGCACGCGCGATCCCGAGGCCGGCAAGCTGCGCCTGGGTGTGTTTCCCACGCTGGGGCCCTATCTGCTGCCGCACCTGGTGCCGCGCGTGCGCCAGCGCTTCCCGCGGCTGGAACTGCTGCTGATCGAGGAGAAGACCGAACAGATCGTGCGCATGCTGCGGGAAGGTTCGCTCGACGTGGGCTTCCTCGCCCTGCCGATCCACGAGGAAAGCCTGCATACCGAGTTCCTGTTCGAGGAACCGTTCGTGCTGGCGGTGCCGGATGACCATCCCCTGGCCCACCGCAAGGCACGCCTGAAGCTGGCGGACCTTTCGGACGAGAGCCTGCTGCTGCTGGAGGACGGCCATTGCCTGCGCGACCAGGCGCTGGAGCTGTGCCAGCTGGCCGGCGCCGGCGAAAAGGTGGGTTTTCGCGCCACCAGCCTGGAGACGCTGCGCCAGATGGTCGCCGCCAACGTGGGCATCACCCTGCTGCCGACGCTGGCGATCAAGCCGCCGGTAGCACGCACCGACAACGTGCAGCTGCTGGAGTTTGCCGGCCACGCACCAAGCCGGCGCATCGCGCTGGTGTGGCGCAAGAGCTCATCGCTGGGGCCCTTTCTCAAGCGCTTCGCGGAGGTGGTGCGCAGCCTGCCGGCCGACCTGCTCAAGCCCGAACTGGCCGAGCCCGCGCGGCGAAAGCGCGCCTGAGCTTTTTCCACCGGGGAATCCACGATGCCACGGGTGCTTTGGCTTGCGTTGCTCGCGCTGCTCGGCTGGGGCGCGCTTAACTGGTGGCAGCAGCGCCCGCTGCACCCGCCATCGGGCGTGCTCGCCGCCGACGCGCCGGAGCAGGTCGACCTGGACGAAGGTGCCGTGCTGCAGCGCGACGATGTGTCGCTGCGCACGCTTGCCCATATCGCGCTGACCGCCCGCGTGCTTTCGCGCGAAGACTACCGCTGGGATGCCGGCGCCTCGCTGGCGCCGATGGACCTGGCCCTGGGATGGGGCCGCATGTCCGGCAACGCGGTGCTGGCACGCATGGAGATCGACCAATCCGCACGCTTCTACCATTGGCACGTGGACACCTTTCCGATCCCGCGCCGCGAGATCGAACGGTCCAGCGCCAACATGCACCTGATTCCCGCCAACACGGGCGTACGCCGTGCGATGGAGCGCGTGCGCCGGGGCGAGCTGGTGCACATCGAGGGTTTCCTGGTCGATGCCAGCCGCCCGGACGGCTGGCACTGGCGCAGCTCGCTTACGCGCGATGACACCGGCGACGGCGCCTGCGAACTGGTCTACGTGGAGGCACTGGACCCGGTCACGCCATAGGCTGGCGCCGGGGGCCGGTCTGCGCTATCTGTCGCGCCGGGCCAGCATGGCCATGCGTTGTGCCTCGGCGAGCACGCCGTGCACGATGCGCAATTCGCGCTCGTCCGGCTGCGCGCGCTGGAACAGCCGGCGCAGCCGCAACATGATCGTGGTGGGCTCGCGTCCCTTGTGGAAATCGATATCGTCCAGCGTCTGCGCCAGGTGCTCGAAGAAGCGCTCCATCTGCGCCGCGTCGGCTGGCGGCTCGTCATGCTCCGGCGGCACGGGCAGCGGCGCATCGCCCAGCAACGCCAGGCGCTGCTCATAAGCCATCACCTGCACCGCCTGGGCCAGGTTGAGCGAGCTGTAGTCCTCGACGCTGGGGATGCGCACCATCGCATGGCAGCGGGCCAGCTCCTCGTTTTCCAGGCCGGTGCGCTCGTTGCCGAACACCAGTGCCACCTGCTCGCCGCGTGCGGCGGCGGCCAGCGCCTGCGCGGCACCCTCGCGCGGGGTCAGCTCGGGCAGGTTCACGCCGCGCCGGCGCGCCGACAGGCCCAGTGCAAAGGTGACGCCCGCCAGGCCATCGACCAGCGCACCGTGCACGCCCGCTTCGGCCAGCACGTGCACCGCGTTGGCCGCCAGCGCGTCGGCCTCGCGGCTGGGGAATTCAGCCGGTGCCACCAGCTCCAGCCGGGTGAAACCCATCGTGCGGATCGCCCGCGCCGCGCTGCCGATGTTGCCCGGATGCGAAGTGCGTACGAGCACGTAGCGGAACGACTGGGTGAGGTCGGCGTGGTCGGTCATGAACGGCAGGTCGGCAGGTCAGGGATCGACAAGGATAACCGCCGTTCCGCCTGCGGAGCGCCGTGCGAGGGCGCTCCTGCCGGGCCTCTGCTAGAATCGCCGGCCGCATTCCGCTCTTTTCCCAAAGCCGAAGCCATGCCAAGACCCGCCGTCACCATCGCGGCACGTGCCGCGCGCGCCGCAGGCAACGTGATCCTGCGCTACATGAACCGCATCGACGGCCTGCACGTGGTCGAGAAGCAGCGCATGGACTTCGCCTCCGAAGTCGACCGGCTGGCCGAGGCCGAGATCGTCAAGGAATTGCGCCGCGCCTACCCGGACCACGCCATCCTCGCCGAGGAAGGTGGCGCCTCCGGCAAGAGCCCGCTCACCTGGGTTATCGACCCGCTCGACGGCACGCACAACTACCTGCGCGGCATCCCGCATTTCTCCGTCTCCATCGCGTTGGTCGACAAGGGCGTGCCGGTCTACGGGGTCGTGTTCGATCCGCTGCGCGACGAGCTGTTCACCGCCAGCAAGGGCGACGGCGCCTACCTCAACGACCGGCGCATCCGGGTCTCCAGGCGGGAGAACCTGGGCGGCGCGATGATCGCCACCGGCTTTCCCTTCCGCCAGCGCGAGCACCTGGATGCGCAGCTGGCCATGACCCGCGCCCTGCTCGGCCAGGCCGAAGACATCCGCCGCTCGGGCTCGGCCGCGCTGGACCTGGCCTACACCGCTGCCGCGCGCTACGACGGCTACTTCGAGATCGGACTCAAGCCGTGGGACATGGCCGCCGGCGTGCTGCTGGTGCACGAGGCAGGCGGCCGCTACTGCGATTTCGCCGGACGCGACGGCATGCCTGCCAGCGGCAACCTGATCGCCGGCAACCTCAACGTGGCCAAGGCGATGACCGACGCGATCGGGGCGCAGGCGACACCGGCGTTGCTCAAGGCCTGAACGGCCATCGGCATGACGATCGAGGGCGCCGCGAGGCGCCCTTTTTTTGTGCCTGCTTCCGGGTTCCCCGGCAGCCCCGCCGGTCGATCCAGCCGCCTGCCTGGGCAGCAGGCGAGCGCTGCTGTAGATCTTTCCAACCCGGGCGGATTTTTCCAGCCGCGCGACGCAAGCGTCCTGTCCGCGACGCACCTCGCGCTGGCATCCGCATTGCAACGCCCCTGCTCGTCCGAAGGGCCCGCGACGCATCGCGCGCCCTTGCGGGCGAAGGAGCGCCCGCCGCCATCGAGCCTGAGCCGGCCGATGGGCGGAAGCGGGTCCTTTTGTCCCCCGCCGGACCCGCTGTTTTTCCGCTGGGTGCCGGGAAGGCGGCCAGCCGAGCCTTGCGAACAACCGATCGGATGTACCCACGGAGATAACCCATGAGCCGGCAACAGTCCCCAGGCAGTCAATCCAACAGCAACAAGACCCACCACGCAGCCAACGGCACGATCGACGGCGCCCGCGGCAAGCTCAGCGTGCGCGAGGCAGGCCGCAAGGGCGGCCTGCGCGTACGTGAGCTGATCAACCGCGGCCGCCAGGTCGAGGCGCGCCAGGCCGAACAACGCCCGAACTAAATGGCGCAACACCGAAGGAGAACCCACGATGACCCAGCACAAGAACCAGGACAGCCACGGCAAGCAGGCCAGCGGCAGCCAGCACGACAAGGGCGACATGACCGTCCGCGAAGCCGGCCACAAGGGCGGCCAGATCGGCGGCCACAAGGGCGGCCAGCGCGTGCGCGAGCTGATCGAGGAAGGCAAGCAGGCCGAAGGCCACGGCGACAGCCGCAAGTGATCCATCCGCCGCGGCCGCGAGCCGCACCCCCCCGAGGAACAGCGACATGGCAAAGCACAGCGACAACCAGCACGACAAGGGTGACATGACCGTGCGCGAGGCTGGCCAGAAGGGCGGCCAAAAGGGCGGCGAGATCCGCAAGGAACAGCTCGGCCCCGAAGGCTATTCGGAACTCGGCCACAAGGGCGGCCAGCGCGTGCGCGAGCTGATCGAGGAAGGCAAGCAGTCCGAGGGCAAGCACTAGCCCGCAACGCGGCGCGCCCGCCTGCGCGACGGGCGCGCCGCGCTTTCGCAGATGGGCTTTCCCCGCGAGGGTGGCCGCCCCCTACGCGTTTCCGCTTCCCTCGCGCAGGAACTCGCGCAGGAACGGCACGGTGATGCGTCGCTTGGCCGCCAGCGAAGCCTGGTCGAGGCGATCGAGCAGATCCAGCAGCGCGGCCAGGTCGCGCGCGTAGCGGGTGAACAGCCAGTCCAGCACCGCCTCGTCCAGGCCGATGCCACGCGCGGCAGCCTGTTCCTTCAGCACGGCGCGGCGTTCCGCGTCGTCCAGCGCCTTGAGCGCGAACTGCGTGCAGGCGCCCAGGCGCGAACGCAGGTCCGGCAGGCCGATGCCGAGCTGGGCAGGCGCCCTGTCGGCGGCGAACAACATCGCACCGCCTTCGGCGCGCACCTGGTTGTAGAGGTCGAACAGCGCGTGCTCCGCGGCCCGCTCGCCGGCCAGCACTCCCAGATCGTCGATCGCCAGCAGTTCACTGCTGCCCACGCCGCGCAGGGCGCCGATGTGTTCATGCATGGCCGACAGCGGCAGGTACTGCACGCGCCGGCCGGCGGCGCTGGCGGCCTGGCAGGCGGCCAGGAGCAGGTGGCTGCGGCCGCTGCCGGCCGGACCGTGCAGGTAGACCCACGGTGCGCCGGGCGCCTCCGCCAGCGCGCGCACGGCCGCCAGCGCCGCCGCGTTGGCGCCGGCGTGGAAGTGCTCGAAGCGCTGCCGGCGCGGCCAGCGCAGGGCGAGCGGCAACTGCGGGATCATGGCGGCCCGTCGCCCCCCGCGGGGTGCTCCACGGGAACCGCCGCACTTCCCTGCGCGCTGCCTTCGGGCGTGTCCACGGTCACGTCGACCTCGGCGATCGCCGGGTCGTCCGCGCCCGGCTGCGTGTAGAGCTCGCTCAAGCGGTAACGCTCCAGCAGGTAGCGCAGCAGCACCACGATCACCGAGGCGGCCGGCAACGCCAGCAGCACGCCGAGGAAGCCGAACAGGTAGCCGCCGGCGAGCACCGCGAAGATCACCGCCACCGGGTGCAGGCCGATCTTGTCGCCGACCAGCTTGGGCACCAGCACGTAGCCCTCCAGCAGTTGGCCGACGACGAACACGCCGCAGACCATCAGCGGATGCGCCCAGTCGCCGTACTGCACCAGCGCGGCGATGATCGCCGCGCCGAAGCCGACCATGAAGCCCAGGTACGGCACGAAGCTGAGCAGGCCGGCGACCATGCCGATCAACGGACCCACCGACAGGCCCACCAGGGTCAGCGAGACACCGTAGAAGATGCCCAGTCCCAGCATTACCAGCAGCTGGCCGCGCACGAAGGCGCCCAGCACCGCATCCGATTCGCGCGCCAGGTGCGCGACGGTCGGTTGCACCGAACGCGGCAGCACGCTGTCGATGTAGGCGATCAGCCGGTCCCAGTCACGCAGCAGGTAGAACGCCACCACCGGCACCAGCACCACGTTGGTCAGCCACATCACCGCGCCGAGGCTCGAGCGCGAGACGGTGCCGAGCACGGTGGTGGCCACCGCGCCGATCGAGCCGATGTGGGCGCGGATCGCCGCCATCAGCCGGCTGGTGTCGAACGCATCCGGATCGAGGCTGAGCTTGCGCTGCACCCAGGGCAGCGCAGTGTTCTGGAACCAGTCGACGTAGTGCGGCAGGTTGTGGATCAGGTTGCCGACCTGGTCGGAGATCAGCGGCACCAGCAACAGCAGCGCGCCGATCAGCAACAGCACCAGCACGAAGAACACCACGCTCACCGCCCAGGTGCGGTTCATGCCCAGCCGCTCCAGCCGGTCGGCCAGCGGATCGCCCAGGTAGGCCAGCATGCCGGCGACGGCGAACGGCATCAGCACCGGCGCCAGCAGCCAGATGAGGAAACCGATCACCAGCACGATCGCCAACAATTGCCAGCGGCGGGAAAGGTCGTGGGTCACGGACGGGCCTCACTGGGGCGATGCATGGTGGTTCCTACGGGATGCCGTTCATGCGCGACCGGGATGCCGGGCAGGTCGCGCACCGGGCGCACCTGCGCCGACGGTTGCGGGTTCAGTGCAGCCATTGCAGGCTGGCATCGGCCCCCGCGTGCGGCGTGCCCTGGATCAGCCGGCCGCCCGCTGCCAGGCTCGCGGCGAGCGCGGCCGGCGGCATGCTGGCCTTGATGCCGAGCAGGAAGCCGTCATTTGCGGCGGCCAGCGTGTTCACCTCGCGCACTGCGGGGTCGGCGCGCAGCATCGCCAGCAGGTTGGCGTAGGCCTGCGCCGAATCGACCTTGCTCACCCACAGCTTGCCGCTGCTGATGCCGGCGCCGATCACGTTGAGCTGCTTGCCCAGGCGGTCGGCCATCGCGCCACCGGCATCGGCCAGCAGCGCATCGGCGCTGACTCCCTGGTCGCTCCACGAAAGCACCTTGCCGCCGGATACCAGCGTCCAATCCGCGCTGCCGCCCTTCAGGTTGCCGACCAGGATCAGCCCGGTGTGGTAGCGCTGGGTAACCATCGCCAGCGCGGCCGGATCGGCCCCCGCCACGGCCGAGGCATCCGGCAGGTGGGAGGGGTCCGGCCAGGCCAGCGTATAGCCGCGCGCCGCGGCGGACCGGGCCAGTGCGCCGAGCGCATCCTGGCCCAGCAGGCTGCCATCGCTGCCGTGCACCAGCGCCAGCACCGGCGGCTTCACGCCGGCCGCCGGCACGCCGATCTGCGTGATCAGCCGGCGCACGGCGCCCGGGTCGAAGTTCACCTGCAGCACGATGCCGCTGCCGGCACGCTGGTACTGGAACTGCTGCACCAGGCCCGGCGCACCCTTGAGGGCGTCGTCGTAGCCGGGCTTGTCGCGCAGGTCCTGGCCGCCGGCCACACGCTCGAGCACCTGGCCGAGCGCCGTGGCGAAGGCCGCGTCGCGTTGCGCCTCGCTGGTGTCGGTGACCGGCACCACCACCGCATAGGGCGACGCCGGCACGGGCGCCGGCACCTGCGCGTGCGCCGCGGGCGCGAGAAGACCCAGCATAAGGAAGGCGAACAGCAGGCGGGGCAGGCGCATGGGCTAGGGCTCGTCCGTGGGGGCTCGGATATCACGGGGAGTCTGCCCAATCCGGCCGGCAGCGTCCATCGGCGCGCCGCGAAGCGGCCGGCGCCAGCGGGGCCGAGCATGGCAGCGCTCGATCGCGCGGGCCGGCGACTGGCGGCTGGCGAGCCGGCGTCGGTCGCGGCGTGCTGGTAGAATTGTGCGCTTTCCCCAGGCCACTTCCCGCCATGTCCGACGCCCTCACCTACCGCGCCGCTGGCGTCGATATCGACGCGGGCAATGCCGTGGTCGAACGCATCAAGCCGCTGGTCAAGCGCACCTTCCGTCCCGAAGTGATGGGGGGGCTGGGCGGCTTTGGCGGGCTGTTCGACCTCGCCGGCCGCTACCGGGAGCCGGTGCTGGTCTCCGGCACCGACGGCGTCGGCACCAAGTTGAAGCTGGCCCAGCAACTCGGCCGGCACGACACGATCGGCATCGACCTGGTCGGCATGTGCGTCAACGACGTGCTCGTGCAGGGCGCCGAGCCACTGTTCTTCCTGGATTACTTCGCCACCGGCAAACTCGACGTGGACACCACCGTGGCGGTGGTCGGCGGCATCGCCAAGGGCTGCGAGCTGGCCGGATGCGCGCTGATCGGCGGCGAGACCGCCGAGATGCCGGACATGTATCCGCCGGGCGAATACGACCTGGCCGGTTTCACGGTGGGCGCGGTGGAGAAGTCGCAGCTGCTGTCCGGCGAGTCGATCGTGGCCGGTGACGTGGTGCTCGGCGTGGCCTCGTCCGGGCCGCATTCGAACGGTTATTCGCTGATCCGCAAGATCGTCGAGCGCGCCGGCCACCCGCTGGAGCTGGATCTCGGGGGCGTGAAGCTGGCTGACGCGCTGATGGCGCCGACCACCATCTACGTCAGGCCAATGCTGGAATTGCTGAAGCACCAGCCGGTGCACGGCATGGCGCACATCACCGGTGGCGGCCTGAGGGAGAACATCATCCGCGTGGTGCCCGACGGCCTGGGCCTGGCGCTCGACGCTGAGGCCATCGTGCTGCCTCCGGTGTTCGACTGGCTGATGCGCGAAGGCAAGGTGGCACGCGAGGAGATGTGGCGCACGTTCAACTGCGGCGTGGGCTTCACCGTGATCCTGCCGCGCGCGGCCGTCGACGCCGCGGCCGCGTTGCTCGCGCAACATGGGCTCGCCAGCCGCGTGATCGGCGAAGTGGTGAAGGCGCAGGACGACGAGCGCGTTCGCATCGGCTGAATTCACAAGCCGTTCTCCCTGAGCGTTGCGCAGCGAAGTCGAAGGCGTCTTCGAATCCGCTCATCCGCGTCAGGGCGGGCCGCCGTTGGCAAACCGACCCATGCCCCACCCCCTTCGCATTGCCGTCCTCGCCTCCGGTCGCGGAAGCAACCTCGCCGCGCTGCTGGCCGCGCGCGAGCGTGGTGAGCTGGCGGCCGAGTTCGTGCTGGTGGCCAGCGACAAGGCCAGCGCCGGCGCCCTGCAGTTGGCCGGCGAAGCGGGCATTCCCACGCTGGTGCTCGATCCGAAGGTCTATCCGGATCGCCGTGCCTTCGACCTGGACCTGTTCGGCAAGCTCGCCGCCAGCGACGCCGAATTGATCGTGCTGGCCGGCTTCATGCGCATCCTCGACGGCGAGGCGATTGCACCCTGGGCCGGGCGCATGCTCAACATCCACCCATCGCTGTTGCCCAAGTACCGCGGCCTGCATACGCATCGCCGCGCGCTGGAGGCCGGTGACCTGGAGCATGGCGCCAGCGTGCATTTCGTCACCGCCGAGCTCGACGGCGGCCCCGTGGTGGCGCAGGCCACGCTGCCGATCGAACCGGACGAGGACGAGCACCGCCTGGCCCAGCGCCTGCTTCCGCTGGAACACCGGCTGCTGCCGGCGGTCGTGGCGCTGGTCGCCGCAGGCCGCCTGGTCTGGCGCGATGGCGGTCCCTGGCTCGACGGCGCGCCGCTGTCCGCGCCACTGCGATTGGCCCGGCACGGCCTGCAGCGCAGCTGAACCCGGGGTTCAGACAATCGCGGGCACACTCGATCGCATGACTATCCGCCTCCTGCTTCGATTTGCCCTCGCGCTGCTGCTTTGTGCCGCCAGCGGCCTTGTTTTCGCCGCCACGCCGAAGGCCTTCACCGCCACCTACCGCGTGCTGCGCGACGGCTCGCCGATGGGCGAGGCGACGGTGAGCCTGAAACCGCTGGACAACGGCCAGTGGGAATACAGCAAGCACGTGCGCGGCACTTCCGGGCTGGCCGCCATGCTGGGTGCCAACCTCGACGAGGTGTCGCACTTCCGCTGGAAGGGTGATGTACCCGAAGCGATCAGCTACGACTACCGGCTGGATGCGGCGATCAAGACGAAACAGCGCCACGTCACCGTCGACTGGGGCAAGCACCGGGTCACCGTGGACGAAGGCAAGGGCGCGACCACCTATCCGTCGCAGCCCGGCATGGTCGAGCGCAACACCACCGCGCTGGCGATCGGCCTGGCGCTGCGCGACGGACAGAAGAAGCTCGCGCTGCCAGTTGCGGTGAAGCAGGACGTGGAGACGCAGCGTTTCCAGGCCACCGGCAGGGAGAAAATCATCGTGCCGGCAGGCAGCTTCGACACTGTCCGCGTGGACCGCACCGATGCCGATCGCGGCTTCAGCGCCTGGTATGCCCCGGAGCGTTATCCGCTGCCCGTGAAGCTGTCGCAGAAGGATGGCGGCGACCTGACGATGGAGCTGGTGAGCTTCCGCTAACCGCGCATTTGAGCCCTCTCCCCTCCGGGGAGGGGGTTGGGTGAGAGGTCGGGGGCTCACGGGAAGGCAAAGGCGGAGCGAAAAGCAAGACTCCCTTCGTAGCGCGTCTGTCGCAAGAGCGGCCCCTCCCCAGCCTCTCCCCCTCAGCGGAGAGGCGGCAAGGGCGTCAGCTCGGCAGGCGGCGGATCTTCGCCCCCAGCACGCCGAGCTTCTCCTCGATGTTCTCGTAGCCGCGATCGATGTGGTACACGCGGTCGACTACCGTGTCACCCTGGGCGACCAGGCCGGCCAGCACCAGGCACGCGGAGGCGCGCAGGTCGGTGGCCATGATCGGCGCACCGCTCATGCGCTCGACGCCGCGGATGATCGCGGTGTTGCCTTCCAGGCGGATGTCCGCGCCCAGCCGATGCAACTCCTGCGCGTGCATGAAGCGGTTCTCGAACACTGTCTCGGTGATCACGCCCACGCCCTCGGCCACGCAGTTGAGCGCAGTGAACTGCGCCTGCATGTCGGTCGGGAAGGCCGGGTACGGCGCGGTGACGATGTTCACCGCCTTCGGACGCCGACCGCCCATGTCCAGCTCGATCCAGTCCGGCCCGGTGCTCAGGTGCGCGCCGGCCTCTTCCAGCTTCGCCAGCACCGCGTCCAGCGTGTCGGCGCGAGCGCCGCGGGCACGCACCTTGCCGCCGGTCATCGCCGCGCCGACCAGGAAGGTGCCGGTCTCGATGCGATCCGGCAGCACCTCGTACTCGGCACCGTCGAGGCGCTCGACGCCATGAACCACCAGCGTGGCCGTGCCGATGCCTTCGATGCGGGCACCCATCGCGACCAGGCAATGAGCCAGGTCGACCACCTCCGGCTCCTGCGCGGCGTTCTCGATCACCGTGGTGCCCTCGGCCAGCGTGGCGGCCATCAGGATGTTCTCGGTGCCGGTGACGGTGACCATGTCCATGGCGATGCGCGCGCCCTTCAGGCGCTTGGCCCTGGCCCGGATGTAGCCGTTCTCCACCGTGACCTCGGCGCCCAGCGCCTGCAGGCCGCGGATGTGCTGGTCGACCGGGCGCGAGCCGATCGCGCAGCCGCCGGGCAGCGACACCTCCGCCTCGCCGAAGCGCGCCACCAGCGGCCCGAGCACCAGGATCGAGGCCCGCATCGTGCGTACCAGGTCGTACGGCGCGACGTGGCTTTCGATCGTGCGCGGATCGACATGCATCTTCATGCGGTCGTCCAGCACCAGGTTGACGCCCATGCGGCCGAGCAGCTCGATGAAGGTGGTCACGTCGTGCAGATGCGGCACGTTGGAGATCGTCACCGGGCCGTCGGCCAGCAGGCAGGCGGCCAGGATCGGCAGCACGGCGTTCTTGGCGCCGGAAATGGCGACTTCGCCGTGGAGCGGCTCGCCGCCGCTGATGAGGATCTTGGCCATGAGGGTCCTTCTTGGATGAGCAAAGCCGGCGCAGCCTCAACGGCGCGCCGCGGCTTCCTCGGGAGTCAACGTCTTCAGCGCCAGTGCGTGGATCGCCCCGCCCATCAGCTCGCCCAGCGTGGCGTACACCATGCGGTGGCGCGCCAGCGGCAGCTTGCCGGCGAACTGGCCGGCGACCACGGTGGCTTCGAAATGCACGCCATCGTCGCCGCTGACCTGCGCGGTCGCGCCGGGCAGGCCGGTCTCGATCAGTGCCTGGATGCGGGCAGGGTCCATCGGAGGGTCCATCGGAGGCGCGCGGCGGCTGGGATTCCCAACGCTTGATGAATCCGGTGCGCGGCCATATGACGTTAAAATGCGAATATGCCATGGTAATGGAAATCCCGTGGCGCAGAAATGCCAACGGCTTCCGCTGCACTACGAGATCCCATGAACGCACGCATCGCCCCGCCCGTCGCCAACCTCGACCCGGACGCCATTGCCCGGAGCGGGCGCACAGTGATCGCCACCGAGGCGGCCGCGATCCGCGCGCTGGAACCGCGGGTGGACGCCAGCTTCATCGAGGCCTGCCGGCTGATGCTGGCCTGCCGCGGGCGCCTGGTGGTGACCGGCATGGGCAAGTCCGGCCACGTCGGACGCAAGATCGCCGCTACCCTGGCTTCGACCGGCACGCCATCGTTCTTCGTGCATCCGGGCGAGGCCAGCCACGGTGACCTGGGGATGATCCAGCCCGACGACGTGGTGCTGGCGCTGTCCAACTCCGGCGAGACCGACGAGCTGCTGTTCATCCTGCCGGTGATCAAGCGCCAGGGGATCCCGTTGATCGCCATCACCGGCAACCCGAAGTCCTCGCTAGCGCACCAGGCGGATGTGCACCTTGACGCCAGCATCTCCAGCGAGGCCTGCCCGCTCGGCCTTGCGCCCACCGCCAGCACGACCGCGGCGCTGGTGATGGGCGATGCGCTGGCGATCGCGCTGCTGGAGGCGCGTGGCTTCACCGCCGAGGATTTCGCCCGTTCGCACCCGGCCGGCAGCCTTGGCCGTCGCCTGCTCCTGCACATCAGCGACATCATGCACACCGGCGAAGGTATCCCGGCGGTGGCGCCAGGTGCCAGTCTCACCCAGGCGCTGATGGAGATGACCCGCAAGCACCTGGGCATGACAGCGGTGATCGATGCCGAGCGCCAGCTGTTGGGGGTGTTCACCGACGGCGACCTGCGCCGCGCGCTTGACGATGAAGAGGTCAACCTTCGCGGCGCCACAGTCGAAGCGCTGATGACCCGCGGCCCCAAGACGATCACCTCGGACAAACTGGCCATCGAAGCTGCCCAGTTGATGGAAAAGCACCAGATCAACGCCTTGCTGGTGGTCGACGAGCAGCAGCGCGTGGTCGGCGCACTGAACATCCACGACCTGCTGCGCGCCCGCGTAGTGTGATCGGGAGCGGGTGCGGGGGAAGCGGCAAGCGTCGGCACCGCCGCAGTCCGTACCTCGCCTCGTTCCGCATCTTCCCTGTCCACCGATCCTCGCCCTGACAACCATGCCCTACCTCACCAACCTCCCCGCCGACCTGATCGCCCGCGCCGCCGGGATCCGCCTGGCGGTGTTCGACGTGGACGGCACGCTCACCGACGGGCGCCTGTACTACGGCGAGGACGGGCGCGAGACCAAGGTGTTCTACGTGCAGGACGGCCTGGGCCTGAAGCGCCTGCAGGTGCATGGCGTGCAGGTGGCGATCATCAGCGCGCGGATCAGCCACCCGGTCGCGCTGCGCACGGAGGAACTGGGCATCACCCACGTCTACCAGGGCCAGGGCGACAAGCGCGCCTGCCTGCTCGAACTGCTCGACGCATTGAAGCTCGCCCCCGAGCAAGTCGCGTTCGTCGGCGATGATCTTCCCGACCTGCCGGCCATGCGCGTGGCGGGCCTGGCCGTGGCGGTCGCCAACGCCCATCCCTGGGTCATCGAGCAGGCGCACTGGACCACCGGCCGCGCCGGCGGCCAGGGTGGTGCGCGCGAGGTCTGCGACCTGATCCTGCATGCGCAGGGCAAGGCCGGCAACGAGAAGGAGCGCTGGCGGTGAGGGAGTGGCTGCGCGACCGCCGCCTGGCGGCGGTCATCGTCGTGGTCGCGTTGCTGGCCGGCGCAGCCCAGCTGCTGCTGTGGTGGATCGGCCCGGCGCCCAAGCCGAACGAGTTCGTCGGTCCGCCGCGCTCGGGCTACACGCTGACCGACTTCAAGCTGACGCAGTACGGCGCCGACGGCCTGCCCAGCTTCCTGATCGATGCGCCCCGGCTGGAGCGGCGCGAAGGTGACGAATCGCTGTACATCAACAAGCCCGATTTCCGCCTGCCCTCCAACCAGACGGCGGTGCCGGACTGGCTCGGGCACTCGTTGTACGGCTGGGTCAACCACGACGGTACGCTGCTCAAACTGCAGGGTCCGGTACACATGGAACGGGCGGCCTTCGACGACACGCCCCAGACGACCATCGATACCGCAGAAGTCACGGCCTGGCCCAAGCAGAACCGCCTCGAAACCGCCGCCCCGGCGCAGCTGGTGCAAGGCGGCACTAGAATCCACGGCGTCGGCATGCGTGCCGACCTCAACGACAAACACCTGGAGCTGCTCGATGACGTCCACGCCACGTTCCCGCCTCGCCAGCATGCGCGCTAGCTGCGCGCTGGCCGCGCTAGGCCTGCTCGTGCTGTCGCCGGCGCATGCCAAGACCACCGACCGCGACCAGCCGATGAATGTGGACGCCTCGCATTTCGACGGCTTCCAGAAACCCAACAGCGTGAGCACGCTGACCGGCAACGTGGTCATCACGCAGGGTTCGCTCAGGGCGACCGCCGACCGCGGCAAGGTGTACTTCGATGCCAACAGCCAGATCAGCCGCGTGGTGCTCACCGGCAGTCCCGCCCACATCCAGCAGCTGGATGACAACGGCAATCTGATGCAGGGCGACGCGGCCACCATCGACTACCAGGTGACCAAGGACTTCGCCGTGCTGCAGGGTCACGCCTCGATCACCCAGCAGGGCCGCGGCGAAGCCCATGGCGACCGCCTGACCTACAACACGCAGACCAGCCAGATGACCGGCGACAGCGGCGGCGACAACCGCGTGCACATGGTCTTCAAGCCCAAGCCGAAGTCGGGCGCGCCAGCGGCACCGGCCGGCAACGTGCCAGCACCGTCCGGCACCACCACGGCACCGGCCGGCAACGCTCCGGCACCGGCCACCAGCACGCCGTCGCCCGCACCCGCTACCAGCAGCGGACAGCCCTGACCGATGCTCGCTGCCGAAGGCCTGCAGAAACGCTACCGCTCGCGCCAGGTCGTGCGCGATTTCGGTTTTTCCATCCGTCAGGGCGAGGTCGTCGGCCTGCTCGGCCCCAACGGCGCCGGCAAGACCACCTGTTTCTACATGGTGGTGGGCCTGATCGAGGCCGACGGCGGCACGATCCGGCTCGACCGCCAGGACATCACCGGCCTGCCCATGCACGCCCGCGCGCGGCTGGGCATCGGCTACCTGCCGCAGGAGCCCTCGGTATTCCGCCGCCTGAGCGTGGCCGACAACATCATGGCCGTGCTCGAACTGCGCGAAGGTCTCAGCGCCCGCCAGCGCAACGAGCAGCTCGAAGGCCTGCTGGACGAACTGAAGATCGCGCACATCGCCGACCAGAAGGGCATCAGTCTCTCCGGTGGCGAGCGCCGCCGCGTGGAGATTGCCCGCGCGCTTGCCGCGCAGCCACGCTACATGCTGCTGGACGAGCCATTCGCCGGCGTCGACCCGATCTCCGTGGGCGAGATCCAGCGCATCGTGCGGCACCTGAAGGAACGCGGCATCGGCGTGCTGATCACCGACCACAACGTCCGCGAAACGCTGGGCATCTGCGACCGCGCCTACATCCTGAACGACGGCGAAGTGCTCTCGCGCGGCACCCCCGCGCACATCCTGGCCGACGAAAAAGTGCGCGAGGTCTATCTCGGTCGCGAATTCAAGCTGTGACGCGGCGCCCGCCGGCGCATGCCACGACTATGGTCGCGTCACAGCCAGCGGGGTAGGATGACCAGCACGTTTCTCCCCCAACGGCTGGCATGAAACCCGGACTGCAGTTCCGCCTCAACCAACAGCTGACCCTGACGCCGCAGTTGCAGCAGGCGATCCGGCTGTTGCAGCTTTCGCAGCTGGAGCTCGAGGCCGAACTGAGGCAGATCGCCGAGGGCAACCCGCTGCTGGAATTCGAGGAAGAGGCAGCGCCGGGCGAGACCGAGGAAGAAACCTTCGCTGCCGCCCCGGCCGAAGCGCCCACGGTAGACCACGACGTCGACGACGGCGCCGACTGGGGCGAACCCGACGCGCCGGCCGAGGCGCCGATCGATTTTTCGCTCAGCGGCACCGGCGCAGGTTCAGGCAGCCGTGGCGACGAGGATTTCGAGCCGCAGAACGCGGCCCCCGAAACATTGCAGGAACACCTGCTGTGGCAATTGAACCTGACCCCGCTGGGCACGCGCCAGCGGCTCATCGCCACCATCATCATCGACGCCCTGAATGCCGACGGGTACCTCGCCGAAGGCATCGATGGCGTGCTTGCCGCGTTGCCGGCCGACCTGGACGCCAGCGTCGACGAAGTTGAAGCGGTCCGTCGCCAGTTGCAGCGCTTCGACCCCACCGGCATTGCCAGCCTGGACCTGCGTGACTGCCTGCGCGTGCAGCTGGAACAGTTCGACCCCGCCACGCCGCAGCGCGAGCTGGCCATGCAGATCGTCGCCGGCGAACTGGAACTGCTCGCCCGCAACGACGTCGCCCGGCTCGCGCGCAAGCTGCGCACCAGCGAGGAAGACGTTGCCGCTGCCGCATTGCTGATTCGCAGCCTCGATCCGCGGCCCGGCGCCGCGCTGGACGCCACGCCGGTCGAGTACGTCGCGCCTGACGTCTACGCCTACAAGGAAGGCACCCGCTGGAAGGTCAGCCTCAACCCGGACTGCCAGCCGCGGCTGGGGCTCAACCAGCATTACTGCAGCCTGATCGCACAGGCGCGCGGCGAGGATGCCAGCTGGATGCGCGGCCAGCTGCAGGAGGCACGCTGGTTGATCAAGAGCCTCGAATCGCGCGCCGAGACGCTGCTGAAGGTGGCCGACGCCATCGTGCGCCGGCAGAGCGCCTTCCTCGACTACGGTCCCGAGGCCATGCACCCGCTGGTGCTGCGCGAGGTGGCCGAAGAAGTAGGCATGCACGAGTCGACCATCTCGCGCGTGACCACGCGCAAGTACATTCACACGCCGCGCGGTACGTTCGAGCTGAAATATTTCTTTTCCAGCGGCGTCTCCACCGAGGACGGCGGCGGCGCCTCGGCCACCGCCATCCAGGCCATGATCAAGAAACTCATCGACGCGGAGGATCCACGCAAGCCGTTGTCCGACCAGGCGCTGGCCGAGGAGCTCAATCGCAAGGGCATCCAGGTGGCCCGCCGCACCGTGGCCAAGTACCGCGAGGCCCTGCGCATCCCCAGTTCCAGCGAGCGCCAGCGCGCCGGCTGAACGAGGGACTTGGAACCGGCCGGAACGCGCCCATAGGAATGAAAGACCGGCGTGCCGAGAGACCACCGGCATGCCGACCCCGCCGCCCCACGGCGGCCTGTACCAGAAGGAGGCGAACCTATGCAGTTCCAACTCACCGGCCAGCAGATCGAAGTCACCCCCGCCCTGCGTGCGCATGCCACGTCACGGCTCGATCGCCTGACCCGCCTCGACGAGAAATGCACCGGCCTGAGCATGGTGCTGTCGCTGGACAAACTGCAGCACTGTGCGGATGCCACGCTCACCACCAACGGCAAGGCACTGCACGCGGCAGGCTGTGGGGCCGACATGTATGCGTCCATCGACCTGGTGTTCGACAAGCTCGCCGCGCAACTGCGCCGCCACCGCGACAAGGTGACCGACAAGCATCCGCAGGAGGCGCGCGACGCGCGGCAGTTTGGCTGAACGGCCGCACCCGGAAAGAATGCCGGAAGAGAAAAGGACCCGCCCGCGTGGCGGGTTCTTTTTTGCCCGCGAATAGCACCCGCCCGCCTTCCGCACCGCCCGCCCCCGCATAGCTGGCACAATGGCTCCCGTTGCCCGCCGGCAGGAAACACAGGCCTTGGAACGTCTCACCGCACGACAACTCTTCGACGGCGTCCACGAGCGCATGGGCCTGCGCTGGATATCGGGCATGCGTGGCGAGGGACGCGTGATCGAACCGGGCGCCACCGCCACCCGCCGCCCATCGCTGATCGGGTACCTCAACGTGATCTACCCGAACAAGGTGCAGATCATCGGTACCGAGGAGCTCAACTGGCTCGACAGCCTGGATTCCCGCCAGCGCTGGGAGGCCATGCACAAGATCGCCGCCTACCAGCCGGTGGCGCTGATCGTGACCAAGGACCAGACGATCCCCTCCGACCTGCGCGAGGTCGCCGAGGAAACCCACACGCCGCTGTGGATCAGCGCCAAGCGCGGCCACGAGCTGCTGACCTGGATGCAATACCACCTGGCGCGCCTGCTGGCGCCGCGGATCACCCTGCATGGCGTGTTCCTGGAGGTGTTCTCCATCGGCGTGCTGATCACCGGCGAGTCCGGCTCGGGCAAGAGCGAGCTGGCGCTGGAGCTGATCAGCCGCGGCCACCGGCTGGTCGCCGATGACGCGACCGAGTTCACACTGATTGCGCCGGACGTGATCGACGGCACCTGTCCCGAACTGCTGCAGGACCTGCTGGAGGTGCGCGGCCTGGGCGTGCTCAACGTGCGCGAGATGTTCGGCCACACCGCCGTGAAGCATTCCAAGTACCTGCGCCTGGTCGTGCACCTGAAAAGCCTGCGCGACGGCGAGGACATCGACGCGATGACGCGACTGACCGGCGATACCAGCCATCGCGAGATCCTGGAGGTGTCCGTGCCGATGATCACCATCCCGGTGGCGCCCGGCCGCAACCTGGCGGTACTGGTGGAAGCGGCGGTGCGCCACCATATGCTCAAGAGCAAGGGCATCGATGCCGCGCAGACCTTCATCGACCGCCAGGCGCACCAGATGCGCCGGCTTCCGCCATGGTGAGTTCCGTGAACAACCACGACGAACCGCTCCCCGCGAGCAACAGCGATCCCAATGCCGTGCACCTGGTGGTGCTGACCGGCATGTCCGGCGGCGGCAAGACCGTGGCACTGCGCGCGCTGGAAGACCTGGAGTTCTACTGCGTCGACAACCTGCCCAGCGGACTGCTGCCGCAACTGGTGCAGTCGGTGATGCACAACGGCGGCGGCCGCCGCCGGCGCATCGCCGTGGGCGTGGACGTGCGCAACCGCGGCGAGGATTTCGTGCACATGCCACTGGTGCTCTCCCAGTTGGCCGCCGCCGGCGTGCAGGTGCATCTGGTGTTCCTGGATTGCCGCGACGAAGTGCTGATCAAGCGCTATTCGGAAACCCGCCGCCGCCACCCGCTGGCGCTGCGCGGCGTTTCGCTGGCCGACGCGATCGCCGAGGAACGTCGCCTGCTGCGCCCGCTGGTGGGCATCGCCGAGAAGGTGATCGATTCAAGCGAGCTCAACGTGCACCAGCTGCGCCGGCTGATCGCCACCGGCTACGCGGCGGCCACCGAGGGCCTGACGCTGATGTTCCAGTCGTTCGCCTTCCGTCGTGGCTTGCCGCTGGACTCGGATTTCGTCTTCGACGCGCGCTGCCTGCCCAACCCGCACTGGCAGCCCGAGTTGCGTCCGCTCTCGGGCAAGGACGCGCCGGTGCGCGGCTTCCTCGAGGCCGATCCGCTGGTCGGCGAATATTTCGACGACACGGCACGCTGGCTGGACGCCTGGTTGCCGCGCTTCGAGCAGGACGACCGCAGCTACGTCACCATCTCGGTGGGCTGCACCGGCGGCCGGCACCGTTCGGTCTACCTCGTCGAGCGCCTGGCCGCGCACTATCGTGCCAGGCGCGAAGGCGTGCTGGCCTTCCATCGCGAGCTCGAATGATGGCCATCCTCCATACCCACAGCGGAGCGCGGCCATGAGCGTCGGCGTTCTCCTGATGACCCACGAAGCGGTCGGCAAGGCGCTGATTTCCGCCGCCCACCACGTCATGCCCAAGCTGCCGCTGAAGGTCGACGCGGTCGAGGTGCCGGCGCACGCCGATCCGGACGTGATGCGCACGCTCACCGCCCACCACGCGCGCGAGCTCGACCAGGGCGATGGCGTGCTGGTGCTGGCCGACCTGTACGGCGCCACGCCCTGCAACATCGGACTCTCGCTCGCCGCGCTCGGGGTACGGTTGCGTTGTGTGTCCGGGCTCAACCTTCCCATGCTGCTGCGCGTGCTCAACTACGCCGAGAAGCCCTTGGACGAACTGGCGCAGGTGGCCGCCCACGGCGGCCGCGGGGGAATCTTCATCGACCATGCTTGAACAGGATCTCGTCGTTTCCAACAAGCTCGGCCTGCATGCGCGCGCCTCGGCCAAGCTGGTGCAGCTGGTGCAGGGTTTCAAATCCACCGTGTGGCTGGTCAGCAAGGGCCGCGAGGTCAACGCGCAAAGCATCATGGGCGTGATGATGCTTTCTGCGGGCATCGGCACGCCGATCACCGTGCGCGCCGAGGGGCTGGACGAAGCGCAGGCGCTCGCTGCCGTCGTCGCGCTGTTCGAGCGCAAGTTCGACGAGGGAGCATGACGTGAAGGCGCGGAACGGTGAACACGAGACGGGCAACGCGCAGGCTCACGCAAGCGGGCTGGCCACCGCTCCGTCCGGCACGTGCCGGCGCATGGGCGTGCGGCCCGGATGGCCCCTTCCCCGCGCCCTGGTCTCCGTTCCCGGCGACTCCAGCGGAACCGCCCCATGAGACAGCTGCTGCCGGGCACTGCCGCTTCCAAGGGCATGGCCCTGGGCCGCGCGCGGTTGGTGCAGCCGAGCCGCTACCTGGTCGACACGCGCCCGCTGGCCGAGGACGAGGTCGAGGGCGAGCTGGACAACCTGCACCGCGCGCTTGATACCGCGCGGCAGGAACTGCACGACCTGCGCGGCCGCCTGCACGGCGCGCTGGCGCGCGAGGTCAACGAATTCATCGACGCGCACAGCCTGCTGCTTGACGACAAGGAATTGCTGCGGGGCCTGGACGACCTGGTCCGCATCGGTCATTACCGCGCCGGCGTGGCGCTGAAGAAACAGCGCGACCGCCTCGCCAAGGTGTTCGAGGCCATGGACGACCCGTACCTGCGCAGCCGCCGCGAGGACGTCGACCAGGTGATCAACCGGGTGATCTCCGCGCTGCAGCGCCAGACCAGCCGCGAGGAGCGCAAGCTCGCCGCGCGCGTGGGCGAGATCCTGGTCGCCGACACCATCGCCCCGGCCGACATGGCGCACCTGGTGGGCAACGGCTTGCTGGGCGTGGTGGCCAGCTCGGGCAGCGCCTACTCGCACAGTGCGATCCTCGCCCGCAGCCTGGATTTGCCGATGCTGGTCGGTACCCGCGACGCGCTGGCCACCATCCACGACGAAGACCTGGTCCTGCTCGACGCCGAGCGCGGCGAGACCATCGTTCATCCAACTGCGCAGGATCTCGCCCGATACCGCGCCTGGCAGCGCGAGGCCGCGGCCGAAGGCCGGCGTCTGGCCAAGCTTGCCAATGCCCCCACGCGCACCCGCGACGGGGTGCCGGTCAGGCTGTTCGCCAACGCCGAGACCGCCAGCGACATCGCCATGGCGCGCGCACGCGGCGCCGATGGCGTGGGCCTCTACCGCACCGAATTCCTGTTCCTCAAGCACAAGGGCCTGCCGTCGGAAGACGAACAGTTCAACGCCTACCGCGACCTGGTGCTGGGCATGGGCGGCCTGCCGGTAACCATCCGCACGCTCGACCTGGGCGCCGATAAGGCCGACGCCGCCGGGCTGGCCGTGCGCGGCGAGGACAACCCGGCGTTGGGCGTGCGCGGCGTGCGCCTGTCGCTGCGCTACCCGGCGGTGTTCACCACGCAGATCCGCGCCATCCTGCGCGCCGCCTGCTATGGCCCGGTGCGCGTGCTGGTGCCGATGGTCACCCAGCCGGACGAACTGATCGCCGTACGCACGCTGTTCAAGCTGGCGCGCGAGGACTTGAAGCACGAAAACGTCGATTTGCCGGAGAAGCTGCCGCTGGGCGCGATGGTCGAAGTCCCTGCCGCCGCGCTCAACGTGCGCGCACTGCTGGAACATGCCGACTTCCTCGCCATCGGTACCAACGATCTTGCCCAGTACGTGCTCGCTGCCGACCGCGGCAACGACGGCCTGGAGAACATTTACAACCCGCTGCAACCGGCGCTGCTGCGCCTGATCGCCTACGTCATCGCCGCCGGTCGCCGCGCCGGAAAGCCGGTGAGCCTGTGCGGCGAGATCGGCGGCGATGTCGGCTTCACCGCCCTGCTGCTGGCGCTGGGCCTGTGCGAATACAGCATGCACCCGAGCCAGATCCTGCACGTGCGCGACCGCCTCGCCACCCTCGACCACGCCGCGTTGCGGCGCCACGCTTCCCGCCTGATTCGAGCCCACACCCTCGAGGATGTCGAGACGCTGCTGGCGCAACTCGCTGGCTAGGCCGCACGCGCCGTAGTCACGCCCCGGCGCCGCTGCACCCGCATCCCGCTGCTGCGAAACCGGGCAGCGCAAAAAAAAGGGTTCTTCGCAGGTTTCCGTGGAGCGTTTTCCCTAGCATCGATAACTTAGACCTTTCGAGAGAGGTCTAAGGGACGTTCCATGCTGGATCGGAAG
>NZ_FOXL01000013.1 GCF_900115705.1 Frateuria terrea | reverse complement strand
AACCAACCCCTGCTCACCGCCTATCTCATGCGGGACGAGCTGAAACGGCTGTGGTTTTACCGTCGGCCGGGCTGGGCCAAGCAAGCATGGGAACACTGGCTCGAACAGGCCATGAGCAGCGGCATCGCCGCGCTGGCGCTGTTCGCGCAACGGCTCAAGGCCTATCTGCACGGCATCCTTTCCCGATGCCGGTACCCGCTCAACACCAGTGTCGTCGAAGGCATCAACAACACGATCAAGGTCATCAAGCGCCGGGCCTACGGCTACCGGGATCAGGACTATTTCTTCCTGAAGATCCGTGCCGCCTTCCCCGGCATTCCGCGATGAACCAATAAAAAGCCCCATGCAAAAGCATGGGGCTTTTCATTTACATCAAGACGCGAGGAGCGCGGATCAGGCCGCCACTTCCACGCCCGAAGCCTGGGCGCCCTTCGGGCCCTGGGTGACTTCGAACTTCACGCGCTGGCCTTCCTGCAGGCTGCGGAAGCCCTTGGAGTTGATGGCCGAGAAATGGACGAACACGTCCTCCCCGCCGTCTTCAGGCGCGATGAAGCCAAAGCCCTTGGCGTCGTTGAACCACTTGACCGTACCGAAACGCATTGCGTGAACCTCTGACTAGGACTGGATGCACCAAGGCTTGTTGAGCTGGACCGCCGTTTCCCCTTGGTCAGCCGCCCCTGGCACGGGCGAAAGTATCAGCATGTTTATGGGCAAAGCGCAATATGCGCGATTAACTTTTTGCGTAAAAGCCATTAGCTGATTAGGACAGCATTGCCGTGATCAGCACCGGGACTTGCGCGGTGGCGGCCGCGAGATGGGCAAAGATCTCCTCGATGCTGATTTCAGCCTCGTCCCCGCAGCCGGCGGCGAAATTGGCGACCAGGGCCAGGCAGGCGTAATCCAGCTCCAGCTCCCGTGCCAGCGCCGCCTCAGGCATGCCGGTCATGCCGACCAGGTCGCAACCGTCGCGCTTCATGCGGGCGATTTCGGCGCGGGTCTCGAGCCGGGGCCCCTGGGTCGCACCGTAGCAGCCGCCGTCGATCACGGCGATGCCCGCCCTGCCCGCCGCGTCCAGCAGCGCCTGACGCAATGCAGCGGTATAGGGCTCGCTGAAATCGATGTGCCGGACCTCGGCGCCCTCGACGTCACAGAAGCTGGTGACGCGGCCGTGGGTGTAGTCGATCAACTGGTCCGGTACCACCAGCACGCGCGGCCCCATGTCCGCGCGGATGCCGCCGACCGCGTTGACGCCAATCACCCGCCGCGCGCCCAGCGCATGCAGCGCCCAGAGGTTGGCGCGGTAGTTGACCCGGTGCGGGGCCAGCGCATGGCTTTCGCCGTGGCGGGCCAGGAAGGCCAGCCGCTTGCCGGCGAAGTCGCCCAGGACGATGTCGCCGGAGGCCGGGCCATAAGGGGTGTCCATCGCGCGCCGGCTGGCGTTTTCCAGGCCCGGAAACTGGTACAGCCCGCTGCCGCCGATGACGGCCAGGTCGATGGTCGGTACGGTCATGGTCGTTCCTCGGGCTCAGTCGGACTTCAGGGCGTAGATGGCCGGCAGGTTGCGGCCTTGCTCGTAATAGTCCATGCCATAGCCGAAAACGTAGCGATCGGGCAGTTCCACGCCATTGAAGTCCGAGGCGATGCCTTCCACGCAGCGGTCGTGCAGCTTGCGGCAGAGGCTCGCGATCAGCACGCGCTTGGCGCCGCGCTTCATGCAATCGTCGCGTACGGCCTTGAGCGTGTGGCCCTCGTCCAGGATGTCGTCGACCAGCAGCACGGTGCGTCCGGCCAGCGCCGCCTGCGGTTCGCGCAGCCAGCACAGGTCGCTGCCGGCGGTGGCACCGCGGTAGCGGGTGGCGTGCACATAGTCGAACTCCAGGTCGGTACGGATGGAGAGCGCCAGCTGGCCGGCGAACATGAGCGCGCCGTTCATCACGGTGAGGAACACGGCACGCTCGCCTTCGAGGGCAGCGTCGATGCGCCGGCCCAGGTCGGCGATCACGGTTTCCAGTTCCGCGCGCTCGAACAGCACGTCGGCATGGGCCAGCGCCTGCGCCAGCGGGGGTTGAGGAATGGTCATGCGTTTCCTTCGGGTGCGTCCAGCGCGGTGATCCGCGCGATGAAGCGGTCGCGTTGGGGGTTGTCGAGCAGGCCTTCCCAGGTGGCGCCGATGGCCCCGCGCAGCGGCGCCAGCCGTTCCATCGCGCCGTCGGACAGCGGTGACAACGCAGCGATCGCCTCGTCCACCACTTCGGGGGAGCAGGCCAGCACCAGATCGCAGCCGGCGGCCAGATGGGCTTTCACGCGCGCGCCCACGCCACCGGCGGCACCCGCCGCGGCCATGCTTATGTCGTCACTGATGACGACGCCGGCGAAGCCCAGCTCACCGCGAAGGACGTCCTCGATCCACACGTGCGAGAAGCCGGCCGGCTTGTCGTCGACCGCCGGGTAGATCACGTGCGCCATCATCACCGCCTCGGCGTGCGCCTCGATCGCCTCGGCGAACGGGCGCACGTCGGCGTCCGCGATCGCTTCGAGCGGGCGCAGATCGACCGCTTGCGCCTTGTGCGTGTCGGTGGCCACCGAACCGTGGCCGGGGAAGTGCTTGAGCACTGCCGCCATGCCGCCCAGGTGCATGCCGCGCACGTAGGCCTGGGCCAGTTCGCCCGCAACGGCCGGGTCCGCATGGAAGGCACGCGGGCCGATCGCGGCGTTGCCGCGGGCGAGATCCACTACCGGCGCGAAGCTGAAGTCCACGCCGCAGGCACGCAACTCGCTTGCCATCACCCAGGCGTGCTCCTCGGCCAGTCGCACAGCATCGTCCGGATCGCGCGCGTAGGCCGCGCCGATCTTCGACAGCGCCGGCAAACGGGTGAATCCGTCGCGGAAACGTTGCACCGGGCCGCCTTCCTGGTCGACTGCCACCAGCAGGTGCTCGCCCCCCACCTGGCGGATGGATTCGGCAAGCGCCATCAGCTGCCCGCGATCGGCGTAATTGCGCGCGAACAGGATCACGCCGGCAACCCCGGGCGCGACCAGCCATTCCCGCTCGCGCGGTTCGAGCTCCAGCCCGGCCAGGCCGATCAGCAGCATGCCTGTTCTCCTGCGCTATCCGCCGCATCGGCAGCAGTGCGCTCGAGGTGCGACCAGCGCGCGAACGGGTGCGTGATCAGGTTGACGTTGTAGTAGCGGCCCAGCGCGCTGACCTCGCGGCCCAGCCACGCCGGCCGCGGGTAGGCGGCATCCACGGACGGGAGCTCGACTTCCGCGACCACCAGGCCGGCGTTGTCGCCCAGGAATTCGTCGACCTCGAACAGCGTACCGTCGACCTCGACATGGTGGCGGACCTTTTCCAGAACGCCATCGCAAAGCGAGGCGAGCATGGTTTCGGCGTCGTCCAGCGGCAGCGGATACTCGAACTCGGCTCGCTCGATGCCGAGCGTCGCGCTCTTGATGTTGAGCCAGGCGCGCTCACCTGCCCGGCGCACGCGCACCGAGGCGCGTGCATGGCCCTCGCGCAACGCCCGCGCGCCGACCAGGTAACCCTGCGCGATCCGCTCACTGCGTACCACGGCTTCGCGCCAGCGCTCGTCGGCCAACAGGAATTTGCGTTCGATCTCGGTGGCCATGGCGGAATCACGGACGGGAAAGGGAAGCATAGCGTGGTCGATCGTGATAGCCGCGCCTGAAGACCTACGCTCCCGCGGGAGCGCCGGCATCAGCGCTCGAACAGCGCGATGGATTCCACGTGCGCGGTGTGCGGGAACATGTCCATCACTCCCGCAGCCGCAAGCTTGAATCCATGGCGCTGCACCAGCAGGCCGGCGTCGCGCGCCAGCGAGGCCGGGTGGCAGGACACGTAAACGATGCGGTCGGTGCCCTTGCGCGGCAGGTACTCCAGCACCTGCTCGGCACCTGCCCGCGGCGGGTCGAGCAGGATCTTGTCCCACGCGGCGCGTGCCCAGGCGCTGCCGCGCTGGTCCTCGAACAGGTTCGCGACATGGAACGAAGCATTGGCGATGCCGTTGCGCACGGCATTGGCGGCGGCGCGCTCGACCAGGCCGTGCTCGCCCTCCACGCCGGCGACCTCGGCCACGCGGCGCGCGATCGGCAGGGTGAAGTTGCCCAGGCCGCAGAACAGGTCCAGCACGCGGTCGGCCGGCCGCGGGTCGAGCAGTTCCAGGGTACGCGCCAGCATGCGCCGGTTCATGCCCGCGTTGACCTGCACGAAGTCCAGCGGCTGGAATTCCAGCTCGACATCGGCCACGCCCTCGCCCGCCGGCAGCCGGAAGGCAAGCCGCGGCTGCTCGGGCCACAGCGGACGCACGCTGCTGACACCGCCGGGCTGCAGGTAGATCGCGAAGCCGTGCGCCTGGCCGAAGGCGATCAAGGCCAGCGTGTCCCCTTCGCTCAGCGGCTTGAGGTGGCGGAAGACCAGGGCGACCACATCGTCGCCGGCGGCGAACTCGATCTGCGGGATGTCGTTGGCCGCATCCATGCTACCAATCAGCTCGGCAAGACGGCCGATCTTGCCACCCAGCGAGGGATGCACCACCTCGCAATGCGCGATGTCGGCCACGAAACGCGGATTGGACTCCTCGCGGAAGCCGACCAGCACGCGACCCTTCTTGGCCACTGCGCGCACCGACAGGCGGCCCTTGCGGCGGTAACCCCAGGGCGCGTCGGTGAGCGGCTCCAGCCAGCGCTGCGGCACGACCTTGCCGATGCGCGCGAAGTTGTCGGCCAGCACGCGCTGCTTGGCTTCGATCTGCGCCGGTGCGTCCAGGTGCTGCAGGGAGCAGCCGCCGCACTGGCCGAAATGGGCGCAACGCGGATCGACCCGGTGCGGCGAGCGGACCAGCACCTCGAGCGTCTCAGCCTCGTCGAAGTTGCGGTGGCGCTTGCGGATGCCCAGGCGCACCTGCTCGCCCAGCAGCGCGCCGCTGACGAACACGGTCTTGCCGTCGATGCGGGCGACGCCGCGGCCGTCGTGGGCCAGATCGGTGATGGTGGCTTCGAACTCTTTCATGGGCACTCGCAAAACGCCTGCGCCCGGATCGGCGACCCGGGCGCAGGTTGGGCTTGAGGAGACGGGCGCGGCTTACTTGCGCTTCCAGGCACCCGAGGCGTCCTGATAATACCAGCCGCCGTGCGCACGCTCGATCCAGCCCTTGGCGAAGGTGGCGCGGATCTGCGACTCCCACTCCGGGTGGCCGTTTGCGCGGGCGATCTCCCGGTACAGCGCATTGCGGTCGCTGTTCTCGTCGGCGACCGCGGCGGTGGCCTGCGCACGCTGGCTGAGCGGGATCTTGCCGGCGTCGTGCACGGCGACCAGGCCATCGCGGGTGAAACCGATCGCGCCGGTATCGAGCAGCGCCTTCAGCGTGCTCTTGAAACGCGCCTGCATGCGCCCGCGGATCGCCTCGGTCGCCGGCGTCTGCACGCGGATGTCGGGCGTGTCGGCGGCATAGGCGGCCGGCACCATCAGGTCGAGCAGCATGGCCGAGGGCTGGACCGGCTCTTGGTTCTGCGGCGGGGGCGCCGGCTTGGCGTTTTGCGCCGGCGCGGTGCCCTGGTCGATCACCGTACCGATGAAGCGGTCGGCGGCCTTCTGCGCCGCGGCCTCGGGAAAATACACGTTGATCGTGACGCAGCCGACCAGGGCAACCATCGCGGTGGTCAGCAGGGCGTAGACGAACTTGCGCATGGGAGAGCTCCTGGGTGTGGGCGGTGCGATCAGCGGACCTGCGGACCACCGCCTTCGGTGGCGGCCTTCAGACGGCTCACCAGGGTGGGCCAGTCGACCTCGTGCTGGTGGCCGATGACCTGGAGGTGCGGCAGGCCGCTGCCCTCGACGATAGTGTAACCGTCGCCGGAATTTTCCAGTCCGCCCATGTGGCAGACCGTGCCGGCGAGCTTGCAGTCCAGGCCGATGCGCTTGTAGCCGAAGGTCTTGAACAGCTTGAGCACCGCACCCTGCAGGCCGGCGGCGATGCCGCCGCCACCCACCGCGGTGAGGTTGTTCACTGCGCGCTGGCTGATGCGGCCGCCTTCGTCGGCCAGCAGATGGGCGTCGAACGCCACCGGCTGCCAGTCGACCAGCCGCAGGTTGTCGATGCTGCCGTGCAACGGTCCGGTAATGTTGCCGAAATCGAACACGCTGGTGATCGCGCCCAGGTCGAGCTGGCGCAGGCTCACGTCCGCCGCCAGCACCGGGCTGGGCCCGAAGGGTTGCGCCAGCGCGAGTTGGGTGATGTCGAGGAAACCGTTGAACACGTTGACCGACAGCCCGCCGGAAAGCTCCACCGTGTCGTCGACCCAGCGCAGCGAGGGAATCGCGCCGCCGAGCGTGCCGGGGAACTGCGGCCAGCCCATCGCCTTGCTGAAGGCGGCCATGTCCACGTTGGTGACTGCCAGCGACGTCTCCAGCCGCTTGCCCTTCGCCGCCGCCGGGCGCCAGTCGAGCTGCGCCACGCGCACCGTGCCGCCAAGCAGCGACATCGCCAGCGGCTCGGTCAGCCCGAGCGTGCCGCCCTGGCTGTGCCACTGCGCCTTGGACGGACCGAACGGCAATCGATACAGGCGCAGCGCTCGCCATCCCAGCGTGGTGGCCGGGCGATCGGCCTGGGCCGACCAGTCCAGCCCGCCGTTCAGGTCGTCGACCGCCAGCCGGCCATCGGCGGTCGCCAGGTCCAGGTGGTCGGTAGTAAACGCGAAGCCATGTGGGCCATCTGCACGCAGGTCGAGGTTGCCGCTGACGGCGCCGCTCATCTGCACATCGTGCAGGCCCATGGTGTCGAGCCAGGCGGCGCCGTAACGATCGTAGGCGGCGGGGAAGCGTGCCTGGAAACGCTCGAAGCGCAGCTTGTCCAGGTTGCCCTTGGCGTCGAAGGCGAGCGAGCCGTCCAGCTGCAGGGCGTCGGCGTCGTTCACGCGCAGCCGCTGGATGGAAAACGCCCCGTCCGTGCCCGTCGCCGCCAGGTTCAGCTGGACCGGGTGGTTTGGCAGCTTTGCGTAGACCGGACCAAGCAGCAGCTCGCCGCCGCGCAGGTTGGCATCCAGCGTCAGGCGCGCCGGCCCGCCCTGCGTGTCGATGCCCAGCCGACCGCTGCCGTCGACGCCCTGCCCGGCCAACGTGCCGGTCGGCGTATCGAAGCCCACGCCGTCCAGACTGAACTCGCCGGAGGACTGGATGCCGTTGTCGTGCACGTCCAGCGCCAGTTCGGCATCGAGCCGGCCGCCGGTGGGCCGGCCCGACCATACCGTACCGAGCAGGCCCGCCAGCCAGTTGGCCGGCAGGTTCTTCAGGGTGATCTGGGCATGGGTGGTCTGGTCCAGTGGAATCCAGGCGCTTGCCGTCGCCGTGGCCTGCGTGATGTCGGCCTGCAAGGTATTGGCACGCTGGTCGACCACCAGCTGCACGTCCGAATTGCCGAGCGCGCCGCCGGGGGCGCCGCGCAGGGCGATGGTGCCGTCGAGCAGCCAGCGCATCTGCAGGTCGCGCGAAAGGACGCCCTCCAGGTCCAGCCCGACCCGGCGCCAGCCCATCGCCGCGACGTCCGCATGCGCCGCATGGAGCGTGAGCGCTAACCCGCCCTTGCCGTCATCGCCGATGTGCAGGCTCACCTGCTGCAGCCGCACGCCCGGCACCGCGACCACCTTGGCGGTCAGGTCGACGTCCGCACGCGCCGGCGCCGTCCAAGCGGCGACGACGAGCAGGCCCAGGCAAAGCAGCAGGCGGCGGGTGAGGGAAAGCATGTGCCATCATTCTGCCAAACCCAGCTGAACGACACGGATTTCGTCATGCCCACAGCCGCCTCCCAGCGCCTGGCGCCGCCAGCCGTGCACTTTCCCAGACCTTACGTACTGGTCGCCGACGACGATCCGGCCAGCCGCCGCTTTTTCGGCGACGGCCTGCGGGCGCTGGGGGCGCGCGTGCACGAGTGCGATGACGGGCAAGTGGCGCTGGCCCGCGCGGCGATCGAGACTTTCGACCTGTTGCTGCTGGACTGCCGCATGCCCGGCGCCGGCGCGCGCGACGTGCTGGCCGCCCTGCGCGCCGATGCCGAGGCCCGTTCCGCCGACGCCCTGGCGGTGGCGACCAGCGCCGACGTATCGGCACAGGACCGCCAACGGCTGCTGGCTGCCGGATTCAGCGACGTGCTGCTCAAGCCCTGCCCGCTGGAGGCGCTGCGTCCACTGCTCACCCTCGCCCGCAGCAGTGGCCGCCATGCTCCGTTGCTGGATGACGCCACCGGACTGGCCAGCAGCGGCGACGCCCGCACGATGCACGCCCTGCGAGGACTCCTGCGTGAGGAGCTGGCGGCCATGCTGCGGGAGCTGGATCAGTTCTGCGCGAACCCCCTTCATCTGGTCGAACGACTGCATCGGGTGCGTTCGGCCTGCGGTTTCTGCGGCGCGCCGGCGCTGGCGATGCAGGCGACGCACCTGCAGCGGCAGGTGGAGGCGGACGGGTCGGTGGCCGAGGGCGCGCAGGAACGGTTCCGACAGACCCTGGTTGCCACGCTGGCAGTGCTCGGCCGCCAGGCATCCTGAAGCGCCTCCAGAGGGAGGAAGCGGTGCTAGCGGCGTGACATCGCCGCAGCCAGCACGCGCCAGGCGTGCAGTTCGGCGCCGCCCAGGTGGAAGCGGATCACCTCTCGCATCAGGCGGCGCAACGCGGCTACGCCAGCGGCATCGGGACGCTGGTCCGCGGCCAGGGCCAGCAGGTCCGCGCCGCGGATCACGCGCGCGGCGCCGGCGGTGCAGGCCACCGGCCCGTGTTCCACCTGGTAGCGGTACCAGCCCTCCGGCATGATCGGCTCGCCGCTGTCGGCCTCCGTTTCCAGCTGCAGCGCATAGCCGACCGATGCGAGCAGGTCCCGCTCGAAGCGCCGCAGCTGCCAGGCAAGCGTGCCCTCCTCGGCCAGCCGCGGCAGGGTGCGGTCGTAGGCTTCGAACAGGTCCGGTTGCGGGTCCTGGCGGCCGGTCAGGCGCACCACCAGTTCGTTGAGATAGAGCCCCGCCAGGCCGGCATCCCCGGCCAGTCGCAGTGGCATGCCGACCGGCTCGACACCGCGCAGGGTCGCCAACTCGCCGCGTAGCAGCAGGTCAAGCGCCAGCGGCTGGAACGGCTCCAGTTGCGCACGCTGCAATCGCGCCCGCTCACGACGCACGCCCCGTGCAACCACGCCCAACCGGCCGTGGTCGCGGGTGAGGCATTCGAGCAGCAGCGAGGTCTCGCGGTAGGGCCGCGCATGCAGGACGTAGGCGGGCTGCTGGTCGAGGAGCATCGATCGAAGGTCGGAAGTGGAGCCGGGCGCCCGTCACAGCTTACAGGCCGGCTTCGCCCGCGCCCTCCCTCCTAGTCGGTGTAGCCGAGCTTCTTCAGCATCGCCTCGTCATCCACCCAGCCCTCGCGCACCTTCACCCAGAGCTTGAGGAAGACCTTGCGCTCGAACAGCCGCTCCATGTGGCGACGCGCAGCGCTGCCGATGGCCTTGAGCTGGGCGCCGCCCTGCCCGATCACGATCGCCTTCTGGCCATCGCGTTCGACCCAGATCACCGCGTGGATTTCGGTCACGCCATCGTCGCGGTCCTTGAACTGCTCGATCTCCACCGTGGTGGCATACGGCAGCTCCTGGTCGAGCCTAAGCATGAGCTGCTCGCGCACCATCTCGGCGGCGAGGAAGCGCTCGCTGCGGTCGGTGATCTCGTCTTCGCCGAACACCGGCGGACGCACCGGCAAACGTTGCAGGATCGCCCGCTCCAGTTCCTTCAATCCCTTCTGCTTGAGGGCGCTGACGTAATGGATGTCCTCGAAGAGGTGGCGCGCAGCCAGGTCCGCCACGAACGGCAGCAGGGCGCCCTTGTCCTTGGCCAGGTCGACCTTGTTGATGGCCAGCAGGCGCGGCACGTTCTGTTCGACCAGCGCGGCGTACAGCGCCTCGTCTTCGTCGGTCCAGCGGCCGGCCTCGATCAGCTGCACGGCCAGGTCGACCTCGGCCATCGCGGTGCGCGCGGCGCGGTTGAGGCTGCGGTTCATGGCGCGCTTGGCGCCGCGGTGCAGGCCGGGCGTGTCCACGTACATCACCTGCCCCGCCTCGCTGGTGGCGATGCCCAGGATGCGGTGGCGGGTGGTCTGCGGGCGTGGGCTGACGATCGACAGGCGAAAGCCGATCAGCGCGTTGAGCAGGGTCGACTTGCCGACGTTGGGACGACCGACCAGCGCGACGGCGCCGCAGCGGAAATCCTCGTGCGGCAGGTCGGCGGCGGCTTGCGTTGGGTCGTTCATGGCTTGGGGAAGGTCCGGGCAGAGGGCAGAGCATGGCGCCGCCGCGCGGGCGGCGCCAGCGGTGGGAAATGAAGGGTTCAGGCGGACGGCAGCGGTTCGGCCAGCTGACCGAGCACGATCTCGGCCGCGTCCTGCTCGGCAGCACGCCGGCTGGGACCGCTGGCATCGGCCCGCAACGGCACGGGTTCAACAATGCTGCAGGTGACTTCGAAGACCTTGGCGTGGTCCTCGCCACGGCTGCCGGCAAGCTCGTACACCGGCAGCGGCAGGCCCCGCGCCTGCAGCCATTCCTGCAGCCGGGTCTTGGCGTCCTTGGAGGATCTGGGCAGGTCGGCCACGCGCCGGGCGAACAACTCGCGCACGGTGCCCCGACATGCCTCGAAACCGCCATCGAGGTAAACCGACGCGACCAGCGCCTCGAAGGCGTCGGCCAGGATCGAGTCGCGCCGGAAGCCGCCGCTCTTCAACTCGCCCGGACCAAGCTTGAGTCCTTCACCCAGTTCAAGCTCGCGTGCGATCACTGCCAGCGCCTGGCCGTTGACCAATTGCGCGCGCAATCGCGAGAGTTCGCCTTCGCTGGCGCGCGGATGCGCCTCGTAGAGCATTTCCGCGACGATCGCCCCGAGCAGCGCGTCACCCAGGAACTCCAGCCGCTCGTTGTTGGGCCGCCCCACGCTGCGGTGGGTCAGCGCCAGCTCGGCCAGCGCGGGGTCGCGGAAACGGTAATCCAGCTTCACTTCAGTTCAGCGAAACGTTGCCCTGCAGCGGCACGCTCTTTTGGAAGTGCAGCAGGAAATCGATGTTGTAGATGAACGGCACCTGCTTGTCGTAGGCCACGTGCAGCTGGGGGCCGTTGGTACGGTCGATGGTGATGTCCTGCGGCTGGATGGTGGCGTCGTCGACGTACTGGAAGCCCATCTTGAACATCAGGTCGCGGCGGATTTCGTCCAGGGACTTGCCGTCCACGCCCTCGGTCGATACCTGGGTCATGGCCTTGGACACGCCCATGAACTCGGTGTAGGCCGGCACCAGCTTCATCGCCATGTAGCCGAAGAAGCCCACCACGGCCAGGACGATCAGGAACCCGATCAGGGTGATGCCCGCTTGCTTGCTTTTCATAGTCCCCTCGCTATGCCGCTGCGGCGGCTACCTCGTCTGTGATTCTCGCGCGCCGCCCTGGCTTCGGCCACGGGCGCAGAAGTGGCGCCCGTCACGTCCTGCGTCAGTGGATGATCTTGCCGATGCGGGAGAAGTCGATCCAGCCATCGTGCGTGCCCTTCCAGCTGAGCCAGATCAGGAACGCCTTGCCGGCCAGGTTCTTTTCCGGCAGGCAGCCCCACCAGCGGCTGTCGGTGCTGTTGTAGCGGTTGTCGCCCATCACGATGTAGCAGCCGGCCGGCACCTTGGCGGGCACCTTGTCGTTGGGGATCGAGAAGGGCACCGAATAGGCGGGCATGCGGGCGATCATGTGATCGATGTTGCCCTTGCCGTCGGAGCGCGGCAGATGCTCGGTCCACACGGTGGCGCCGTAGTCGCGCATCAGCCGCGACTCGTCGCCGTTGGGCCGGCCCTGGAACGGCCCGGTCAGGTCGGCCGGCACCGGCTTGCCATTGATCAGCAATTGGTCGCCGTGCGATTCGATGGTGTCCCCCGGCAGGCCGATCACGCGCTTGATCCAGTTCTGGTTGGGCACCGGTGCGTGCGGATCGGAGCAGCTGATGTCGCCGCTGCGCAACCACCTGCCGTCCTCGTCCTGGCACAGGTAGCCGGGAAAGCGGAACACCACCACGTCGCCGCGCCTGGGTTCGCCCAGGCTGAGGAACTTGTTGTTGAACGCCGGCATGCGCAGGCCGTAGGCGAACTTGTTGACCAGGATGAAGTCGCCCACGTCCAGCGTAGGCATCATCGAGCCGGAGGGTATGCGGAACGGCTCGGCCACGAACGAGCGAAGCAGAAGCACCACCAGCACCACGGGGAACAGCGACCGAGCCCAGTCCACCGGCACCGGTTCACGGTATGCCTCGCCGGCGGCATCCAGGCGGGCCTTGCGCTTCTCGTAGAAAAACAGCCGGTCCAGCCCCCACACCACGCCGAACAGCACGGTGAGGGCCAGCAGGATGGCGGAAAAATCGAATTCCATGCAGGGCTCCTATGGGAGCAGGGAGCGGGAAACAGCGAACGAGTGACACGTGTCGGGCCGCGGCCCGGTCGTTTCCCGTTTCCTGTCCCCTCTTCCCCGCGCCACTATTTATCCACTTTCAGAACGGCAAGGAAGGCCTCTTGCGGGATTTCCACCCGGCCGACCTGTTTCATGCGCTTCTTGCCTTCCTTCTGCTTCTCCAGAAGCTTCTTCTTGCGGCTCACGTCGCCGCCGTAGCACTTGGCCAGCACGTTCTTGCGCAAAGCCTTAACGGTCGAGCGCGCGATGACCTGGGCGCCGATCGCCGCCTGGATGGCCACGTCGAACTGCTGGCGCGGGATCAGGTCCTTCATGCGCTCTACCAGGTCGCGGCCACGACGGTCGGCATGGCTGCGGTGCACGATCAGGCTCAATGCATCCACACGGTCGCCATTGATCAGCACGTCCACCCGCACGAATGGGCCCGCCTCGAAGCGCTCGTGGTGGTAGTCCATCGAGGCGTAGCCGCGCGAGACCGATTTCAGGCGATCGAAGAAGTCCAGCACCACTTCGGCCAGCGGCATCTCGTAGCTGATCTGCACCTGCGTGGCCATGTACTGGATGGAACGCTGCACGCCGCGCTTTTCCTCGCACAGGGTGATGATGTTGCCGATGTAGTCCGGCGGCGTGAGGATGTTGGCGACGATGATGGGCTCGCGGATCTCGTCGATCTGCGGCACCGGCGGCAGTTTGGCCGGATTGTCCAGCGCCACCACGGTTCCGTCGGTCTTGAGCACCTCGTAGACCACCGTCGGAGCGGTGGTGATGAGGTCGAGGTCGTATTCCCGCTCCAGCCGCTCCTGCACGATCTCCATGTGCAGCATGCCGAGGAAGCCGCAGCGGAAACCGAAGCCCATCGCCTCCGACGATTCGGGTTCGAAGAACAACGCGGCATCGTTCAGGCGCAGCTTGTCCAGCGCCTCGCGCATGGCTGGGTAATCGTCGGCCGAGACCGGGAACAGCCCGGCGAACACGCGCGGCTGCATGGTCTGGAAACCCGGCAGCGGCTTGTCCGCCGGCTTGGCGGCCAGGGTCAGCGTGTCGCCGACGGGAGCGCCGTGCACGTCCTTGATCGAGGCGTTGATCCAGCCCACCTCGCCCGCGCCAAGCTTGTCCAGCTTCTTGCGCTTGGGCGTGAACACGCCGACGTCGTCGACCTCGTGCACGCGGCCGGTGGACATCACCAGCAGCTTGTCGCCCGGCTTGATCTCGCCCTGCATCACGCGCACCAGCGAGATCACGCCCAGGTAGTTGTCGAACCAGGAGTCGATGATCAACGCCTGCAGGCGGTCGGTGTCGCGCGGCTTCGGCGGCGGGATGCGCGCGACGATCGCTTCGAGCACCTCGACCACGTTGAGGCCGGTCTTGGCGCTGATCGCCACCGCATCGTCCGCATGGATGCCGATCACCGCCTCGATCTCGCCCTTGACCTTTTCCGGGTCGGCGGTGGGCAGGTCGATCTTGTTGAGCACCGGCACCACTTCCAGCCCCTGCTCCACCGCGGTGTAGCAGTTGGCCACCGACTGCGCTTCCACGCCCTGCGCGGCGTCGACCACCAGCAGTGCGCCCTCGCACGCGGCCAGCGAGCGCGAGACTTCATAGGAGAAGTCGACGTGGCCCGGGGTGTCGATGAAGTTGAGCTGGTAGGTCTTGCCGTCGCGCGCCTTGTACGGCAGCGACACGGACTGGGCCTTGATGGTGATTCCGCGCTCACGCTCGATCGGATTGTTGTCGAGCACCTGCGCTTCCATCTCGCGTTCGGTCAGGCCGCCGCAGATCTGGATGATGCGGTCGGCCAACGTCGATTTGCCGTGGTCGATGTGCGCGATGATGGAGAAGTTGCGGATCAGTTCCATGGAACACGCTGGTCGGGCTTTCGCCATCCGGGCGGACGGCGGCTCGCCGGGATTGGCGATACGAACCCGGTATTGTCGCATGGAATGGCGTCCCACCGTCCGCCCGGTTGCTCCGCAGCGGCGATGCGCCCAGCGGGTGGACCACCCATGCAGGGGCGCCCTTGGGGCGCGACCGTGGGGGTCCGGTCGCGCCCAGGGCGCTCATGCGGGAGACGCTGCGGGCGCGCCATGGGCACTGGCGTTCCCGCGGTTGCTTCCCTCCTACTTCTCCGAGGGCACCGTCAGAGCCACGAAGTTGGTCTGGTCACCGCGACGAACCAGCAGCAGCACGGTGTCGCCGGGTTTGACGCCCTTGGTCGCCGCGCGGAACGCCGCCGCACTGCCGACCTTTTGCTGGTTCACGCGCAGGATCACGTCGCCCGGCTGCAGGCCCTGGCGCGCGGCCACCGGACCGGTGATGTCGCCGATCACCACGCCTTCGCCTGCGGGAAGGTCCAGTTGCTGGCGGGTGTCCGCATCGATGTCGCGCACGCTCAGGCCGAGCGCGGCCGAACCGGACTGCGCCGAGGGCTGGTCGGTGCCGCCAGCTGCATTCTTGCCATGCGGCGCCTCGCCGATGGTCACTTGCAGCGTCTGCTTTTTGCCGTTGCGCAGGATCTCCACCGGCACCTTGGTGCCGGGCTTGGTCATGCCCACCAGCGGTGGCAGGTCGCCGGCGTCGTGCACGGGCTGGCCGTTGTAGCCGAGGATCACGTCGCCGGCCTGGATGCCCGCCTTGGCCGCGCCGCTGCCGTCACTCACGTCGGCCACGATGGCGCCCTCGGCGTTGTCGAGCTTGAGCGCCTTGGCGATGTCGCTGTCGACCCCGCGCACCTGCACGCCGAGCTGGCCGCGGGTGACATAGCCATGATCCTTGATCTGCTGCACCGCGTTCATCGCCACGTCGATGGGGATCGAGAACGACACACCCAGATAACCACCCGTGTTGGAATAGATCTGCGAGTTGATGCCGACCACCTGGCCCTGCAGATTGAACAGCGGGCCGCCGGAGTTGCCGCGATTGATCGGCACGTCGGTCTGGATGAAAGAGGTGTAAGGCTGGTCGCCGCTGCCGAGATTGCGGCCCACGGCGCTGACGATGCCCTGCGTCACGGTGTAGTCCAGGCCGAACGGCGACCCGATCGCCAGCACCCACTGCCCGGGCCTGAGTGTGCGCGAATCGCCGATGGAGACCGCCGGCAGGCCGCTCTGGTCGACCTTGAGCAGCGCGATGTCGTAGTTCGGGTCGGTGCCGATCACCTTGGCCTTGAGCGTGCGCCGGTCCTGCAGCCGAACGGTGACCGCGTCGGCGCCATCGACCACGTGGTTGTTGGTCAGGATGTAGCCGTCTCTGGAGAGGATGAAGCCCGAGCCCAGCGAGGTATGCGCCTGCTCCTCGGGCGAGGGCATCATCGGCATCCCGAAGAAGCGCCGGAACAGCTCCAGCTGCGGATCGTCCGGCATGCCGGCCTGCATGCGCGGCTCGCGGCGTTGTCCGTTGTACTTGGCTTCCACGTGCACCACGGCGGCGGCGTTCTTCTGCACGATGCGGGTGAAGTCCGGCAGGCTGGCCGAGGCCGTTGTCGCCGCCGCCGCCGCAGTCGTCGCCTGCGCGCTGGCCTGGCTGGCCGGCGGTTCCGCCTGGGCGCAACCGGCGGTCACCAGACCCATCAACACGCAGCAGGCCAAGGTGCGCAAGGGAATTCGATTCATGGGCACTCCTCCTTCAGGACAAAAATCGGGCGCGACCGTGCGCGTCCCGCTAGGCGGGCCGGCCGGTGGCTAACGGGATGACGACCGCGGAAAAGACACGCGGACGCAAGTCATCGTGCGCCGGCTGCCGCCTGGCGCGGGGAACGAGCGGTGGGCGCCTGTTGCGGATCGACCAGCAACAGGTAACCGGCAGCTCCGTTACCGGGCGAACGCGTCGCCTGCAGGCGATACGGGGACAGGCCGCGCGCGTACGGAAGCATCCCGCCATAGCTCTCGCCCAGAGTCGCGGCGGCCTGCTGGCTGTACTGCGAAGCGGTATCCACGCTGAGCCACGGTGGGACCGCCGCCGGTGTGGCGGGTCCTGCCTGGGCGGTCACGACTTGGGCCGTTGGGCCGGCCTGGGCCAGCCCGGCCGTGGCATGGTCGTCGTCGGCTACGGGTCGGGCGATGATCAACGCGGCCACGGCGACACTGGCCGCGATCGCACCGCCGGCAGACCAGCGCAGCCAGTGCGGCGCGCGGCGCCCGGCCCTGGCCTGGGATTCCCGTGCGATCGCCTGTTCGACGCGCGCTGCGAAACCGCTCGAGGCCAGCGCCGGCAGCTGCCTACGCAGGCCGTCGCCGGCCAGGTGATAGCGCGTCCACGCCTGCCGCAATTCGGCGTCGTGCTCGAACCGGCGCAGCAGGAAACGCAGCTCCTCGCGGGCTAGCTCGCCGTCGATGCCGGCGGAAAGGTGTTCACGTTGGGCTTCGCTCATGTCGAATGGTCCTCGCGGTCCGACAACAGCGGCCGCAGTTGCTGATCGATCGCCTCACGCGCACGGAAGATCCGCGAGCGCACGGTGCCGATGGGACATCCCATCGCCTCGGCGATTTCCTCGTAGCTCAGACCGTCCACCTCGCGCAGCGTGATGGCGGTGCGGAGCTCCTCTGGCAGCGCTTGGACAGTCTTGAAGACGGTTTGTTCAATCTCCTGCCGAAGCAGTTCGCGTTCGGGCGTGGCACCCTCCTGCATCCGCTCGGCACCGGTCAGGAACACGGCATCTTCCGCGGCGATGTCGTCGGTCGGCGGACGCCGACCCATCGCGACGAGGTGGTTCTTGGCCGTGTTGACGGCGATCTTGTACATCCAGGTATAGAACTGGCTGTCGCCGCGGAACGAACCGATCGCCCGCCAGGCACGCACGAACGCCTCCTGCGCCACGTCCTCGCACTCGGCGTAGTTGTTGACGTAGCGGGAGATCAGGCCGATCACCTTGTGCTGGTACTTGCGCACCAGCAGGTCGAAGGCGCGCCGGTCGCCGTTTTGGACACGCTCGACCAGGGCGCTATCCAGTTCGTTTTCGCCCATCCGGGCCCTCTCCTTCGATAACCGCTATGAGGCGCCAGCCGGATGGTAACGCGCCGCCTTCAGACAAGCCGCCGGGGCGCAAGTTCACACGCGCGTCACGACGACAGGACGTTCCAAAAAAAGCCGTCGACGAACGACGGCACAGGTTGGAAGATGCGGCGCGGATCGTCCGGATCAAGGGTTGCCTCCCACGCCGCGACACCGCCTCCGGATGGGGCTCAGCCGCGTGAGCAGGCTCAGGCCACGTTGGCCTGCGGCTCGGCCAGCAGGCGTTGGCGCTCGGCCAGCAGGCGATCGAAGCTCGGATGCGGCAGCGGCCGGCAGAAAAGATAGCCCTGCAGCTCGTCGCAGTGGTTGGCGCGCAGGAACTTCAGGTGCTGCTCGATTTCCACGCCCTCGGCGACCACACCTCGCTTGAGGCGATGGGCCATGTCGATGGTGGCGCGTACGATCGCCTCGTCGTCAGGATCGATGCCGATGTTGCGCACGAAGCTCTGGTCGATCTTGATGCGGTCGGCCGGCAGCTTGCGCAGGTAGTCCAGCGAGGCGGCACCGGTGCCGAAGTCGTCGATGGCGATGCGGCAACCCAGCCGGTGCAGGCCGTGCAGGTTCTCCACCAGGTTGGGCACCGCCTTGATGCTGATGCTCTCGGTAACCTCCAGCTCCAGCAGGCGCGGGTCCAGGCCGCTTTCGGCCAGCGCGGCCGAAACGGTATCGAGGAGGTCCGGCTCCATCAGCTGCACGGCCGAGAGGTTGACGCCCAGGCGCAGGCCCAGGCCGTACTTGTCCTCCCACTCGCGTGCCTGGCGGCAGGCGGTGCGCAGCACCCAGGCGCCGAGCGAAACGATCAGGCCGGTCTCCTCGGCCAGCGGGATGAACACGCCGGGGCTGATCGGGCCGAGCTCCGGATGCTCCCAGCGCACCAGGGCTTCCATGCCGACGATGTCCTCGCTCGCCGCATCCACCTGCGGCTGGTAGAACACGCGCAATTCGCCGTTGCCCTCGGCGTGGCGCAGGCGGGTCTTGAGCAGCACGTCGTGCTGCTGCGCCTGCTCGGGACTGATCTCGTAGAACTGGAAATTGTTGCGGCCTTCCCGCTTTGCCGAATACATCGCCTCGTCGGCGTGCTTGAGCAGGGTTTCGGCATCGAGCGAGTCGTCCGGGTAGAAGCTCACGCCGATCGAGGCGGTGACCTTCAGCGGCGCCTCCTCGCCGGCGATCTTCAGTGGCGCCTCCATCACCTGCACGATCTTCTCGGCCACGCGCAACACGTCGTCGTTCTTGATGATGTGGCGCAGCACCACGACAAACTCGTCGCCGGCGTAACGGGCGACCGTGTCGGAGGCACGTACACTGGAGCACAGGCGGTGGGTGACCGTCTTGAGCACCTGGTCGCCGGCGGCATGGCCGAGCGTATCGTTGATGTCCTTGAAGCGGTCCAGGTCGACGAACAGCACGGCGAAGGTTTCGCGGGTGCGATGCGCCTCGCGGATGATGGTGTCCAGGCGGTCGGTGAAAAGCAGGCGGTTGGGCAGGCCGGTGAGCGCGTCGATCAGGCCCTCGGCGCGTCCCTGCTCGCGGGTCTGGCGCAGTTCCAGCGCATGTGCGAAGCGCGCCGCGGCGCAACGCAGTACCGGCTCTACCAGCCCCATGTCGCCGAATGGCGTGCGGCTGCCGACCAGCAACGCACCGAGCACGGCTCGCCGTTCGTCGAACAGCGGCAGCCCAGCAAATCCGGATACGCCCAGCAGTTCCACCAGAGGGTCGCCGCTGGTGAGCCTGCGCGCGTCGGCCGGGTGCAGCACGGCCTTGCCGTCCAGCACCTGGCGCAACGCACCTTGCTGTGCCGGTGCCGGCCACGGCTGGTCGTCGCCGCGCCATAGCTGAATCAGCAGGTTGGGGCCGGAAGCGCCCTCCCCCGGTTGGGCCGACCACAGCGCCAGATAGTCCAGGCCCAGTTCGTCGACCAGCAGGCGTGCGGCGACCTTCTGCGTGTCCACGCCGTTGGCCGGGGCGAACATGCGCGAGAGCAGGCTGAGTGCCGCTTCGGCGCGGATATCGGCGCGGTCGCTGCGGAACATCAGCGCGATCGCCTCGCACCCGCCATGCCGGATACGCCGCGCGCTGGCCTGGCCGGTGTCCGCGCCGCGGCTGGAACGCCGCTGGCAGGCATACCAGCGCCGGTCGGCCTGCTGCAGCACGTGTTCGATGGCGATGCCCTCGAACGCCAGAAGTTCGCGCACGCCGCGGCCGACCAGCTGCTCTGGTTCGAGCTGGCTGTGGCGGCCGACGGCGGAACTGGTTTCGAGCACCCGTTCGGTTTGCGGGTCGACGACCAGCCACTCGCTCGCATCCTCTTCGAACGCGAAGCGGTACTGGTCAGGACCGGCCTGCACCGGCGTGGCCGGCGGACGAGCGCGGCGCCAGCGTGTGACCAGCTCCAGCGCCACCTGCGAGCCATACAGCCAGTCGGCGATGCCGTCGGGCAGCTGGCTAGGCTTGACGGTGGCGCCATCGGCCAGCACGGCGATCATCAGTGCCTCGGCACAGGCGGGGATCCGACGCAGTTGCTCGCAGCAGGTCTGCGCGTCGACGGCATCGCCGTCGAAGGCCACCACAACCAGCGCCAGCGGCGGCCGACCGTCGAGCAGCAGCTCCGCGTGCGGCACGCCGCGGGCGGTATGGACCGTCGGGTGGCCGGCGCCATCCAGCGCGTCGAACATGTTCCGGCGCAAATCTCGCTGGGCAGCGACCACCAGGATGCCGGCGCTCATCCGTGCCTCCGGTTCAGGCAACCAGCCAACGGCCGTCGCGCAGGCGCGGACGCAACGGCGCGTCCGGCTGGCCCCGGAGATGGAAAGCCATGTCGCCCAAGTGGTCGACCAACGCGGGCGAGGCATCCAGCAGCACCACCCGGCGCACGTGCCCGGCCGGCGGCTTGGCCAGCTGGCGCAACAGGGTGCTGTCCATGGCCGAAAGCGGCGGCTCCAGGCCCATCAGCAGGTAGACGCCGAAATGCATGCTCTGCTGCATGTAGCGCAGCGCCGCGCCCAGCCGCTGGCTGCCCGGCACGCGCGCATGGGCGTCGATCAGATTGCCCAGCCCCAAGTCCGGCTGCCACAGATAGACCGCCTGCCCGCTGCGCCGCACGATGGCGCGGAACTGCTCGACCAACGACGGGCTGTCGCAACCCTCGAGCAGGATCAGCCCGGCCGGCGCGGCCAGGATGCGCTCGAAGATCTCGATGCCCGGCGGTGGCGGGGCTGAAGCCAGCAAGGGGTTCATCGGGCGTACGTTACGCACTCGCGGGCGAAGCGCAATAGCGCCAGGTCACCGTTCCGCAAAATCGCCCGGGCCCGGGCGGCCGGGCCTCAACTCGCATTCATCCGCACGCAGCAGTATGGTTCTGGGCTTCCCGGCCACCCGCTCCCAAACGCCATGTTCGAAGGACTGCGTTTCAATCACTGGAAGACGAGCGTAGACGACAGCGGCATCGTCACCCTGATGCTCGACCGCGCCGACAGCAGCGTCAACCCCATTTCCCGCGAGGTACTGGACGAGCTGGCGCAGATCGTCGAACGGCTGGCGATCGAGAAGCCGGCTGGCGTCATCGTCCATTCGGGCAAGGCGTCCGGTTTCGCGGTGGGCGCCGACATCAAGGAATTCGTCCGCTATGCCGAACAGGACACCGTGCTGGAGAACATCCGCCACGGGCAGCAGGTATTCGAATCGCTCGCCCGGCTGCCCTGCCCGACCGTGGCCGCGGTGCATGGCGCCTGCCTTGGTGGCGGCACGGAGCTGATCCTGGCCTGCCGCCAGCGCATCGCCGCGGATGACGAGAGGACCAGGATCGGCCTGCCTGAGGTGATGCTGGGCATCCATCCCGGTTGGGGCGGCACCGCCCGCCTGCCGCGACTGATCGGCGCCACCGAGGCGCTGCCGATCATGCTGACGGGCCGGCCGCTGTCGGCCAAACGCGCGCTGGCCCTGGGCGTGGTCGACCGCGTGGCGCCGCCGGCCGAACTGCTGGCCGAGGCGCGCGCCTTGCTGCGCCGCCCGCATGCGCGACCGTTTGCCCAGCGCGCCAAGGCCTGGGCGACCAACTGCTGGCCGGCGCGGCAGATCCTGGCGCCGATGGTCGTCAAGCAGACTGCGGCCAAGGTGCGCAAGGAACACTATCCGGCCCCGTTCGCGCTGATCGACGTGTGGCAGCGCGGCGGCGCCAGCATCCAGCAGCGGCTGAAGCTGGAGGCCCGCTCGGTGGCGAAGCTGGCGCAGACGCCCACCGCGCACAACCTGATCCGTGTTTTCCTGCTGCAGGAACGCCTCAAGGGCGCCGGCGGCGGGGTCGACCCGGGCATCCGCCGCGTGCACGTGGTCGGAGCTGGAGTGATGGGGGGCGACATTGCCGCCTGGGCCGCCTACAAGGGCTACGAGGTAACCCTGCAGGACCGCGAGATGAAGTTCGTCCAGCCCGCGCTGGACCGCGCCCGCGGCTTCTTCGAGAAGAAGCTCAAGAGCCCGGACAGGGTCGAGGCGGCCATGGGCCGGCTGCGCGCGGACGTCGAAGGCGCGGGCGTGGCCGGCGCGGATCTGGCGATCGAGGCCATCTACGAGAACGCCCAGGCGAAGCGCGAGCTGTACGCCAGGATCGAACCGCAGTTCAAGGCGCAGGAGATCCTCGCCACCAATACCTCCAGCATTCCGCTCGACGAACTGCGCCAGGGCCTGATCGCGCCGCAGCGTTTCCTCGGTTTGCACTTCTTCAACCCGGTGGCGCAGATGCCGCTGGTCGAAGTGGTGCGCCACGACCAGCTCGATCCGGCCATGGAAAAGCGTGCGCTGGCCTTCTGCAAGGCGCTGGGCAAGGTGCCGGTGGCGGTCAAGGGAACCCCCGGCTTCCTGGTCAACCGTATCCTGATGCCTTACCTGCTCGAAGCGTTGCGCCTGTACAGCGAAGGCGTGCCCGGTCCGGTGCTGGACCGCGAGGCCAGGAGGTTCGGCATGCCGATGGGGCCGATCGAACTGGCCGATACGGTGGGGCTTGACGTGTGCGCCTCGGTCGGCAAGGAACTGGCGCCGTTCCTCGGGCTGGAACTGCCGCCCGGGATCGAGGACAAGCTCGAGACCGGCAAGCGCGGCAAGAAGGACGGCCAGGGCCTATACGTGTGGCAGGACGGCAAGCCGGTCAAGCCGGAGGTCGATCCGGATTACGCGCCGCCGCCGGACGTGCAGGACCGCATGATCCTGCCGATGATCAACGAGGCGGTCGCCTGCCTGGCCGATGGCGTGGTGGACGATGCGGACCTGCTCGACGCCGGCGTGATTTTCGGCACCGGCTTCGCGCCGTTCAGGGGCGGTCCGATCCAGTACGTACGCAGCGAGGGGGTCTCGACCGTGCGAGGGCGGCTGGAGCAACTGGCGCAGCGCCATGGCGAGCGGTTCCTGCCCAAGCGAGGCTGGGATACCCCGGCTCTGGCCACGGCAACCACCGGAAACCCCTCCCCAGTGCAGCCCTGACATCGAGCGAAATCACGCGGCTGCCTGGCTGCCGCGTGATCACCGCCCGGGCCGGGATCACCACATCAGGTCGTCAGGCACCCCATCGTCGTCGGTTGCAGCCTGCGGATCGACCAGCAGCGCAAGTAGGTGGGGATCGATCGACCGCACCTCTTCGGCAATCGCCTGGCTGACCACGAGGTAGCGACCGCCCTGCTGCACGATGCCCAGCCGCCCTTCGTTCAGTGCGGCCAGTTGGTCGGCATCCACGTGCACGCGGCGAATCTTTCCGCTGTATTCGAAATGCCGCACATGGTCGGCATCGGGCTTGTTCACCGCCTGGCCTTCCAGCAGTTTCTGCACCTTCGCCTTGCGCTCGCGCTTGAGTCGCGCCTGTTCGGCAGCCTCCTGCTCGGCGCGCTTGCGCTCGGTGGCCTCGGTCTGGGCACGAATGGCGTAGGCCTTGGCCAGATCCATCTCGCCTCGGTCACGCCGTTGCTGCGGGACCTGCGGTTTGCCCTTGCCCTGTGGCGGGCGATTGCCCCGCGGCAGCGGGGACGCCGGTTTCGCGCGTTGTTCGTCGCGCACCTGCTTGACGAGGCCGCTCTTGAGCAGCTGATCACGGAGGGAATCGGCCATGACCTCAGGTTCCACTGTTGCGTTGACCGGCCGGGACGCCCGCGGGCGTTCCGGCGACATACATCAATAATGCGGCGGCGGCGGCTCGCTGTGCGGATCGCTGCCCTGCGACGTGCGCAGCGACGCGAGTTCGGCACGCAGGTCGTGCAGCACGCGCTCGAGCGCGACCAGTCGCATCGCCTGTTCGGCGTCGGCCGCCGCCAGCGCGTTCACCGTGTCGTCGAGGAAGGTGAGGCGCACCTCGAGGTCCTCCAGCCGCCGGTTCACGTCAGGGGTGGGCAGGTCAGACATGCGCCGGTCTCAGCGAACGCCCGCGCCCGATGCCGTAATAGGCCAGCCCCGCCTCCTCCACCTGCGCCGGGTCGTACAGGTTGCGTCCGTCGAAGATCGCCGGGTCCTTCAGCGTGTCGCGGATCTGCGCGAAGTCCGGCGCACGGAATGCCTTCCACTCGGTCACGATCGCCAGCACGTCGGCCCCTTCCAGCGCCGCGTAGGCGTCCTCGCACAGCGCGAGGTCGGCCCGCTCGCCGTAGATGCGCGTCGTCTCCGCGCGCGCCTCCGGATCGAACGCCCGCACCTTCGCGCCGGCCGCCCACAACTGCTCCATCAGCCGCCGGCTGGACGCCTCGCGCATGTCGTCCGTGTTGGGCTTGAACGCCAGCCCCCACAGCGCCACCGTCTTGCCCTTCAGCGCCCCGCCGTAGTGCCGCTCGATCAGCTCGAACAGCTTGCCCTTCTGTGCGTGGTTGACCGCCTCGACCGCGCCCAGCAGCTTCGCGTCGTAGTCCACCGTACGTGCGGTGCGCTCCAGCGCCTGCACGTCCTTGGGGAAGCACGAGCCGCCGTAGCCGGCGCCCGGATAGATGAAGTGATAGCCGATGCGCGGGTCCGCGCCGATGCCGCGGCGCACCTGCTCGATGTCCGCGCCGACCCGCTCGGCGATGTTGGCGATCTCGTTCATGAAGCTGATCTTGGTCGCCAGCATCGCGTTGGCCGCGTACTTGGTCAGCTCCGCCGAACGCTCGTCCATCACCACCGTGCGGTCGTGGTTGCGGTTGAACGGCGCATACAGCTTGCGCAGCACGCCGATCGCCCGCTCGCTGGAGCTGCCGATCACGATGCGGTCCGGCCGCAGGCAGTCCTCCACCGCGTCGCCTTCCTTCAGGAACTCGGGGTTGGAGACCACGTCGAACGGGATCACCGCGCCGCGCTCGGCCAGCGCCTGGGCGATCGTCGCGCGCACCTTGTCGGCGGTGCCCACCGGCACCGTCGACTTGTTGACCACCACCGCGTAGCGGCTCAGGTGCGCACCGATGCTGCGCGCCACCTCCAGCACGTAGCGCAGGTCGGCGCTGCCGTCCTCGTCCGGCGGCGTGCCCACGGCGATGAAGATCACCTCGCCGTGGTGCACCGCAGGCTCCGCCTCGGTGGTGAAGTCCAGCCGGCCGCTCTCGTGGTTGCGCCGGACCATCGGCGCCAGGCCCGGCTCGTAGATCGGCACCTCGCCCTGCCTCAGGCGCGCGACCTTGGCTCCATCCACGTCCACGCACAGCACGTGGTTGCCCATCTCCGCCAGGCAGGTACCGGTGACCAGGCCAACGTAGCCGGTGCCGAACAGGGTGAC
>NZ_FOXL01000011.1 GCF_900115705.1 Frateuria terrea | reverse complement strand
CACGACCCGAAGCGCAAACAGCGGAAGGTCACGCACCCGGCGAACGGTCGTCTCATGGACCTGCCGGCATCGGTTGCCGCAATGCGCGCAATGCATCGTTTTGGCGGACGGCTTCAGGTGGATCATCACCGTGCGGCTCTCGCCCTCCGGCCACACGACCCGCTCCACCCGGTATCCCTTCCAGCCACCCAGCGCCTCGATCGTCTTCCGATCCAGCATGGAACGTCCCTTAGACCTCTCTCGAAAGGTCTAAGTTATCGATGCTAGGGAAAACGCTCCACGGAAACCTGCGAAGAACCAAATTAAAGGGGAGTCTCGGCTTGGGCGTTCTTGTCCGGAGCCATTACTCCTCCGCCGGCACCGTGGCCATGGCCGGCCGGTGGGGAAGGGTGAAGATCAGCAGCAGGATCAGGCCGAAAAGCACCGCGGAGGCGGTGTAGCGACTGAGCGCCAGCCCGCCCTGTCCCAGCGGCTTGTCGAGCAGGTCGCCGACCACCGCGCCGAGGGGGCGCGTGAGAATGAACGCCGCCCAGAACAGAAGCGTGCGTGAGATGCGTGTCCAGAAGTAGGCCAGCGCCAGCAAGGCCAGCATCGAGCCGAACAGTGCCGCGCCACCGAGATAGCCCAGGCCCAGGCTGTCGGCGGTCCAGTCGCCCAGTGCGGTGCCCAGGGTCTGGGAAAACATGATGGTGACCCAGTAGAACACCTCGGTCCGGGGCGAGCGCACCGAATCGACCGCGACGGTGCCCAGGGTGAGGTACCAGGCGAGCAGCGAGGCCAGCACGAGGCACAGCAGGATCGAGGCGCCCCCGGGGTAACCGATGCCCAGCGAGCGATCGGCGAAATCAGCCAACGTGGTGCCGACCGTGGTAGTGGCGATCACCGTGATCCAGTACAGCAGTGGATGAAAGCGCGACGCCCGGATCTGTGCCGTCACCGCCAGCACGAACACCAGCGCGAAGATGCCGGTGCTCAAAAGGTAGCCAAGATGCAGCGACATCGATGCGGCATCGCCTCCGGTCTCTCCCAGCGTCGTGGCGAACACCTTGATGATCCAGAACAGTACGGTGACCTCGGGCACCTTGCTGGCGACGACTTTGCGCTCCACGTTGACTCCGCTGGTTTGAATCGCTCGACCTTAGATGCTGCCGGTTAGAGGCAGCTTAGGGACGTGACGTTCGCGCAAACAAAGCGACGTACGAAGGTGCCGGGGCCTGAGCAAGGGCGCGGACGCAATTGACTGGCAATACTTGTCGCCGCCCTTTGATACGCATGGCATGCCTCACCGGGAGGCGGCCGTCCCGCTCCGATCGAGCGTGGCGAACAGTTCCATCGCCCACTCGACGAACACGCGCACCTTCGTGCTGAGCTGACGGCTGGGCGGGTAGACGATGTAGACCTCCTGCGGTGCCGGCCGCCACTGTTCGAGAATCGGGACGAGCACGCCCCGCTCGATCGACGGGCGGACCATGAAGTCCAGCGTATGGATCAGGCCCAGTCCCGCCAAGGCGACGGCGACGTGGGCGTTGCTCTCGTTGACGCTGATCGGGGTCGGCGGCTCGATCTGTAACGGCACGCCCGCGTCCAGGAAACGCAGGGGCTGGTTGCGGCCGGTGCGTGCGGAGAAGTAGCCGGCAACGACGTGGCTGCCGTCCAGCAACTGGTCGGGGCGCTCGGGGCTCCCATGGCGGGCCAGGTAGGCGGGGCTGGCACAGGTGGTCCAGGCCAGGGCGCCGATGCGGCGGGCGATCAGCGCGGGGTCGGTGGCGCTGTTGCGGATAGCGCAATCGATGTTCTCGCCAATGAGGTCGACCGTGCGATCGGTGACGCCCAGTTGGAGTTCGATGTCGGGGTAGGCAGCGCGGAAGCGCGGCAGGGCCGGGATCAGGATGCCGCTGGCGACCGAACCGCCGGTGTCCACGCGCAGGCGGCCGCGCGGATTGCTGCGGGCGCGCCCCAGCGTCGCCTCGACGTCGGTCAGTTCTTCCAGTACCAACCGCATGCGCTCGTAGTAGGCGGCGCCATCCTCGGTCACGCTGACCCGCCGGGTCGTGCGCTCCAGCAACTTGACCTCGAGATGCCGCTCCAGCGACTGGATCGCCTTGCTGACCGTGGCGGTCGGCATCTGCAAGGTCTGCGCCGCGCGCACGAAGCTGCCGGTTTCCACGACGCGAGCGAAGACCCGGATGGCTTGCAGGTGGTCCATCGACGCGGCTCGGAGAAGAAGGCCTGATTGTCCACTGGTGGAGATAAAGAAACCACGAAAGCTGGATTTAGCTGTCGATCACGCAGGAATAGGCTGCTCCCTTACGCGACGCCTGGTCGCCCTCGGAGACAGCCCATGAATACCCCGACCTCCATTCACAGCACGCGCCACGCCGGCAAGATCGCCCTGGTCACCGGCGGCAGCTCGGGCCTGGGCCTGGCCACGGCGCAGCGGCTGGCGCAGGAAGGCGCCGCTGCCGTGTACATCACGGGCCGCCGTCAGGCCGAGCTCGATGCCGCGGCAGCGACCATCGGCGAGAAGGCCATCCCGATCCGTGGTGACATCGCCGTGGCCGCGGACCTGGATCGCATCTTCGCGACGATCGGCGAGCGCCACGGCCGGCTGGACATCCTTTTCGCCAACGCCGGCGGCGGCGAGTTCGCCCCGCTGGGCTCGATCACCGAGGCGCAGTTCGACAAGTACTTCGACATCAACGTCAAGGGCACGCTGTTCACCGTGCAGAAGGCGCTGCCACTGATGAAGCCGGGCGCGGCGATCGTCATCACCGGCTCGATGGTGTCGAAGCAGGGCGTACCGGCGTTTGGCGTCTACGCGGCCACCAAGGCGGCCTTGCGCTCGTTCACACGCACCTGGGCCTCGGACCTCAAGGGCAGCGGCATCCGCGTGAGCATCGTGGCGCCCGGCGTCGTGGTCACGCCGGGCTACAAGAGCGAGCTGGGTATGAGTGACGAGCAAATCGCGCAGTTCGAACTACATACCGCTTCCGTCACTCCGCTGGGCCGGAGTGGAAAGCCGGAGGAGGTGGCCAGTGCCGTGTCGTTCCTCGCTTCGGACGAGGCTAGCTACATCACTGGGGTGGAGCTGTTCGTCGACGGAGGCCAGGCGCAGGTCTGACCTTATGCGCCTACCGCGGTACCCCAGCAAATGGACGACAACCTGAAGGGACTGATCGGCGTGCGCAAGCGAACCTGACCTCATTGCGGCCGCGAGGGTGTAGGATGGCGCCCGCGCGCGCCGCATGCCGTGCGCGTTTTCCGCCGGTGTGGCGTCCGCTTCCCGTTCTCCCCATGCTTTCTGCACGACCCGGCGGGTGATGTCCGGGTCGGCCGTCCAGGTCTCGCTGCCGCAAGCCGATGATTCCGCGGCACTGCGGATCCCGGCGACCGTTGCGGCCCTTCCACCGCACGCCGTGCGCACATCCAGGTCGTCGCTGCGCGGCGGCCACTCCCCATTCCCTCTGGAGGATTCCCGATTGGCCAAGATCAACTATGCGTTCGAGAAGCGTCAGCGCGAACTTGCGAAGAAGAAGCAGCAGGATGCCAAGCAGGCGCTGAAGCGGCCTGCGCGTGAAGGCGCCAAGCCGGCGCCTGAGCGGTCCGAGCCTTCCCAGGGCTGACCGTTGCCGCCGTGGATTTCCGGCGCTGAGGCAAAGAAAAGCCCGGCACTTGGCCGGGCTTTTTCTTCAAGCGGGGCGGGAGCCCTTAGACCAGCTGAACCTGATCGGCCTGCATGCCCTTCGGGCCCTGGGTCACGACGAAGGACACGGCCTGGCCTTCCTGCAGGCTCTTGAAGCCCGAGGACACGATCGAGCGGAAGTGCACGAACAGGTCCTCACCGCCATTGGCACGGCTGATGAAGCCGAAGCCCTTGGCATCGTTGAACCACTTGACGGTACCGGTTTCGGTCTGGGACATCGTTGTATCTCCTTGGAACGGGTGAATGCCGCAAGGCGCGGCGAGTAGCTGGTCGCAAGGAGGAAACGGGTACAACGGTGTAGTAAAGCTGCTCTACAGCATCGGGCCACAGTTCGGTGACCCCTGAAACTCAGCGCCGCTACAGTAGTGCGTGAGGCGCCAGGAAGCAAACATCGAGGGCTTGATGATTGGACGTGGCCAATCAAGTTGGCGGCCAACTACAAGCGGATTGGGTCAAAAAGGGATGAGTCAGGGCCCCTTTCCAAGAGCCAAGGGGACGGGATGAGCCGGTCCCGCTTCCTCGGACGGTAATCAGCCATCTCCGGCCCGTCTCTCGAAGGCCTCGCGTGAGCGATAGCCAAGGCTGCTGTGCAGCCGTGTCGCCGCCGGGTCAGCCCTCGCTTTCCGCGGCCTCGCGCCCTTGCTGGCGGATGATCGCTTCCTCGCGGGCGTCGATGATGGACTGCATCACGCTGTCGACGTCCACGTCGCTGTCGTCGAACTCGAAGTGACCGGTGAGTTCGCTGTCCGGGTGCAGCTCGCCCTGTTCGAACAGCGCCCACATTTCCTCGGCATAGCAGGTGTCCAGCAGCTCCGGCGCGAAGCGCGAGAGGCAGATGGTCAGGTTGCCCACGTCCCGGCGCAGCATGGTGCGTGCGGCGTTGTTGCCCGAGGCGCTGACCACCTGCGGCAGGTCGATGATCACCGGTCCGTCCGGCGCCACCAGCACGTTGTAGGGCGAGAGGTCGCCATGAATCAGGCCGACGCAAAGCATGCGCACGATCTGGCGGATGAGGGTGTGGTGGTACGCGCGCGCGGTTTCCGGTGAGAGGTCCACTTCGCCCAGGCGCGGGGCCGATTCGCCGTCGGCGTCGGTCACCAGGTCCATCACCAGCACGCCGTTGAAGTAACCATGAGGTCGCGGCACGCGCACGCCGGCGTCGGCGAGCAGGTAGAGCGCGTCCACCTCGGCGTTCTTCCAGGCTGCCTCGGCTTCCTTGCGCCCGAACTTGGTGGCCTTGCCGATCGCGCGTGCCTGGCGGCTGCCGCGGACCTTGCGACCCTCCTGGTATTGCACGCGCTGCTGGAAGCTGCGCTGCGCCATGTCCTTGTAGACCTTCGCGCAGCGCACATGCTCGCCCGAGCGAACCACGTAGACGGAGGCCTCCTTGCCGCTCTTGAGCGGGCGCAGGACCGCGTCGATCACGCCGTCGTCGATCAGCTCCTGCAGGCCGGTGGGGGTCTTCATGCGTCGAGGCTAGCGGTCAGGGAATCGACAAGTATGACCGGTTCGGCATGACTGAGGGCCGGACGGGACCGAAAGTGGTCTAACCGGGTCACGAAAAAGGGGGCAGGTTGGTCGCGGTCGCCGCTTCGCCGGCCTGGCGGCGGAACGCGGCGGGGCTGGTGCCGTGCACGCGCTTGAACGCCTGCCCGAATGCCGCGCGGGCGGTGTAGCCGCAGGCCTCGCCGATCGACTCGATCGAACGCGGCGTCTCGCGCAGTAGGCGCGCGGCCAGGTCCATGCGCAGGGCGGTGACCACGTCCATCGGCGTGGCCGGCGACAGCTCGGCAAAGTGCCGCGCGAAGCTGGCGCGCGACATGCGGCTGACCCCGGCCAACCGCTCCAGCGTCCATGGCTCGGCCGGTGTTGCAATCACCGCGGCCAGCGCGGGTGCCACGCGCGCATCCATCAGCAGGGCGAGCAGGCCCTGTTGCAGGTCGCCCTGGTCCATCAAGGTGCGCACCACCAGGATGAACAGCGCGGCGGACAGGTGCGCGATCACCGCGTCGCCGCCGGGCGAGGCCTGCAGGCTCTCGTGGCGCATGCTGCGCATCAGCGCCTGCAGGCCGGCGTAGTCGTCGCGGCCCTGCGTGTGCAGGTGCACCACGTCGGGCAGCGCCCGCAGCAGCAGCGCGTGGTGCTGGCCCAGCTCGAAGGTGCCGCATAGCACGTCGAAATCGCTGCGCGGCGCCTCGCTGGCCACCTCGACCAGGCGACCCAGCGGGCGTCGCACCTCGGCAAACGTCAGGGTGGCGCCGTCCGCGTGGCGCATGGTGTGCGCGGCGCCGCGCGGAAACAGCACCAGGTCGCCGGCCACGAACGGGCGCCGCTCGCGGCCCACTTCCAGCACGCCCGCGCCAGCCAGCACCACGTGGTATGGCACCTGGCCCGGCGGTGCTTCCGGCTGCGGCACCGACCACGCGCCCGCGAAACGGCACAGCAGGTCCAACCTTCCACGCAGACCCATCGAGGTCACCAGCGTACTCAGACTGTCCATCGGTCACCTCGAGACGAACGAAACCAAAGTCGAGACGCGCGGAACACGGCGGCAGCGGTGCGACGCGCAGCATTGTCTGCACCGGCCGATGCCCACGGCAACGCCGGCTCTTTCTTTCACAGGAGCAAACCACCATGACCCGTCTGCACACCCTTGCCCACGACCAGGCCGGCCCGGAAACCGCCGAGCTGTTCGACACCATCAAGCGCAGCATCGGCAAGCTGCCGAACCTCTACGCCACGATCGGCAGCAATGCACCGGCCGTGCTCGCCCACGTGCTCGGCACCGGCGCCACGCTGGCGAAAAGTTCGCTGTCCAGGCGCGAGCAGGAAGCGATCAACCTGGCCGTTAGCGAAGCCACCGGCTGTGACTACTGTGTGGCCGCGCACACCATGACCGGCAAGCTCGCCGGCTACACGGTGGAGCAGACGCGCGCACTGCGCGCCGGCGCGTTCGCCGAGGATGCGCGCATCGATGCGCTGGTGAAGTTCGCACTGCACCTGGTGCAGCAGCGTGGCACGCTGGACGCCGCCGCGGTCGATGCGCTGAAGGCCGCCGGCTTCGACGATCGCCAGCTGGTGGAGATCCCGCTGGTGGTCAGCGCGATCCTGTTCACCAACATGGTCAACCGCATCAACGACACCACGCTGGATTTCCCCAAGGCGGCGTGAACACCCCCGGTGATCGCGACCCGGGCGCTCCGCGGCGCCCGGGCGCGCTTCGCTGGAAACGCGGCTCCCAAGGGGGCGGATGCATTTTCTGGAGTCGGCGCATGAACCGGCTCCATTGTTTCCGGCAGCGCCCTCGCCACCTCGCCGTGGCGCCCCGTGGACATCTGGTATGCATCCTTGGCGGATACCTGCGCAAGGGAGCCCATCCTTGAAGCTGTCCGATTTCATCTGCGCCCACATGGACGAGATCCTCCAGCATTGGGATGCGTTCGCTCGCAAGATCGCGCCCCCCGGGAATCAGCTGTCGGCCCGTGCCCTGCGCGACCATGCGCAGACCATGCTTGTCCACATCGCTCGCGGCATGCGGGAGAGCCAGACGCCGGAGGAGCAGCGCCTGAAGTCCGAAGGAGGCGGCCAAAACGCGGGATCGACGGTTTCGGCGGCTGCCGAGCATGGCATCCAGCGCCAGACGAAGGACTTCACGCTACTGCAATTGAGCGCGGAGTTCCGTGCCCTGCGCGCCACGGTGCTGCGGTTGTGGCTGCCGACCGTGCCACAAGGCGACCTCGACACGGTGCGCGACCTGATGCGTTTCAACGAGGGCATCGACCAGGCGCTTGCCGAATCCATCGTCAGCTATTCGAAACGCACCCAGCAGACGCGCGACCTGTTCCTGGCCGTGCTCGGCCACGACCTGCGCTCGCCGCTGGCAGGCATACTGCTGGCGGGCGACATGCTCGCGCAAGGGGATGTGCGGCCAGAGAAGGTGGCGCAGCTCGGTGCCAATCTGGCCCGCAGCGCCCATGTGATGCGGCACATCGTGGACGACCTCATCGGCTACACCCGCTCGCAGCTGGCCGAGGGACTGCCGACGGCTCCCGAGGATTGCGACCTGCGCCAGGTACTTGAGTCCGCCATTGCCGACGCTACCGCCACCTATCCGGGCAACCGTTTCGAGCTGCGGGCGGCGCAAGGGCTGGTGGGCCGGTACGACCCGACCCGCCTGTACCAGATGTTTCTCAACCTGCTGGTAAACGCGGGCCGCCACAGCCGCGACCAGGCGCCGGTGATCGTGCAGGCCTGCGCCGAAGCCGATGCCTACGTGGTCGACATCACCAACCAGGGTGAGCCCATTCCTCCGGACAAGCTGGAATCGATCTTCCGGCCGCTGGTGCAGCTGTCGGACGAGGACGGCGTCGCGCGTTCGGGTACGAGCCTGGGCCTGGGGCTTTTCATCGCGCGCGAGGTGGCCCGGGTCCATGACGGATCCATTACCGCCAGCTCGTCCGCATCGGACGGAACCACCTTCACCGTGACCTTGCCGCGCTCGGAAGCGGGCGAGGAGCGCCGCGCGGAGGCCGTGCCGTAACGGGCCCGCGTAACTGGTGGCCGATGATGGATAAGGCGGGCAGCCGCTATCGGCATCACCCTGAGCAGGCGGTGAGATCAATCGGCCGATCGACACCATCTGGCCCGCGGCGGGAAGGTAGCCGCCGACGACATCGCAGAGTTCACCGACCAAACGCTGACCTTGCAATGCGCTCTTTCCCGGCGCGAACAAGCTGCGCGAGATCATCCTCGACGGCGACAGAATCAAGCGCACCAGCTCCTTGATGCGTGCCTTTAAGCGTGCCATATTTGGATCCGAATTTGGAGATCAATATGGAAGCCATCCTGGCCAGCGCCAGCATCAGCATCACCGAGCTCAAGCGCAATCCCAGCGCTGTGATCGAGGCGGCCGACGGCGAGTCGGTTGCCGTGCTCGTGCACAACAAGCCAAGCGCGTATCTGGTGCCTGCGGAAACCTACAAGCGCCTGCTCGACCGTCTGGAGGACCTGGAGTTGGCTGAGGTGGTGCGCCAGCGCAAGGGTGAACGCCGGGTCAAGGTCGAGCTCGATGACCTATAGCCTGGAGTTTCTCGAATCAGCGCTCAAGGAATGGCGCAAGCTGTCACCCGGTCTCCGCGAACAGTCGAAGAAGAAGCTGGCCGAGCGGCTGGAGCACCCGCATGTTCCTGCCGACCGGCTGCACGGCATGCCGGACTGCTACAAGATCAAGCTGCGCGCCTCCGGCTACCGCCTCGTGTACCAGGTGCAGGACAAGGTGCTGGTGGTGACCGTGGTGGCGGTGGGCAAGCGTGAGAAGGGGCTGGCCTATCTGGCGGCAGGAAAGCGCTTGTAATCCAACGGCAGCTACGGCGGCCGCCGCTTGCGGCGCAAGAGGGGGTCGGCGGAAAAGGTGTCAGGGACAACAGGCGCCGCCAGATCCCCCCCCGGTTACCCCGCCGCGAGTTGATTGTCTCCGGCACTTTTTGTTTTCTTTTCTGCTGTTCCGGCAGGCCTACGCTAGAACGCGTACTCCGCCGAGAGGCCCACGCCGGTATCGTGCAGATAGACCACGTTGCCATCTTCGCGGCTGCGCTCGTCCTGCGCGAACTCGGTGTGGAACGCGTAGGCGGTGAACTGCCAGCGTGGATTCCACCGGTAGGTGAGGGCGACCCGTTCGTCGCTATTGGTCTGCGCCAGGCGCACTTCGCCGCCCTCGGTGCGCAGGCTGTTGACCCAGGGCAGGCGGCCCCAGTTGACGTCGGCGGTAAGCTGCAGGGCATCGCCCAGCGGGTAGCGCAGGTGCAGGCCCAGCATCGGCACCGGCAGCTCCTGCACGTAGAAGTCTTCCTTCAGTTCATGGCCGACGCTGTCCGCCGCGATGGTGCCGTCCAGCCTGAAGTTGAGCATGACGTAGCGGGCGCCGAGGCTTCCCCACACGCTGCCCCTGCCGACATCCGCCAGGTGGCGCCAGTAGCTCGCGTCCAGCTCGATGAAGTCCTGGAAGTGGGTGACGGTATCGAGTCGGCCTGGGGCGACCTTGGTGCCGTTGAAATAAACCGGAGCGGCGAGCAGGGCGCTGCCGTCCAGGCGATGGGCGGTCAGACCCAGATGCAGCTCGCCTGCGTCGCCGAGCGGTGTCCAGGCAAGCAGCCGCAATGACTGCATGTGGTTGACCCCCAGATCGCCGTTCAACCGCAGGCGCGTGGCGGGCACGTCGTTCTCGCGCACCCGGATCCAGCCACCGACCCAGCCTTGTTCGGCCGCCACCGTCACATGCCAGTCCGCGGCATGCAGCCGGCCGCAGCCCAGCGAAGCGGCGGCCAGCAAGGGGAGAGCGAGAGCGCGCCTGCGGTGACCGCGCCGGGTGGTGTGGGCGAGGGACGGACACATGGCTGAGCACGTAGCGATGGGTGCGTGGGACAGGTCAGAAGCGCCGCGATTGTTCGCGCGTAGCCGTCAAGGCGAGGTTGAGTACCGCGCGCGCTTGGGCGGGTCAATGCCTCTTCCCCTGCACGCCACGCTCACGGGCGCAGGAATGGTGTCGACGCTGGATGCCGCTCAGGCCCGTTATCGGGACGGAGGCCAGGATCGGCACTCCGTGCCGCCGTGGCGCTCAGTGATCGAGCACGTGCATGTCATGGGTCAGCAGGCTCAAGCTGCGTGCGGCTGGAGCTGATGCTGTAGCCGGCCGTGTAGAGCACGCCGCTGGTCAACAAAAGGGGGCGGAGTGAGGTGGCCCGGCTTTCTCGGACGGTCGAATTAAGCAGCTTTAGCCAGTCTCTCGAAGGCCTCGGGTGAGCGATAGCCAAGGCTGCTGGCAACAAGGGATGAGTAACAAGCCCGCTTTGCCGCCCTCACTTCGGATGGCTTACTGGGCCGCCCAACGATGGAGGCGTGCCTTGGGGAAAGCCGGGCTCAGAGTGCACCCGACGTTCGAGCGGGCCCCAGGTCGACAGGCCCATTCGCGCATCGGCACCGCGAGCTTGGCTCAGGCTGCACTTGCAAAGTCGACTCTGGCACGGCTCTTCCGCCAGGGCTTCGCGGGGCCGGGAATCACCGCTCCGCCAGTGCCGCCTGGATCTGTTGACCCAAGGAGCGGAAGTCGCCTTCGAACAGCCGTCCGTTGATCAAGAAGGAGGGCGTGCTGTTCACGCCACTTCGCTGCCCGCTCGCCATGTCCTGGCCCACGCGCTCGGCGGGCTCGCCGCTTTCGATGGTTCGGGCGACGGTGGCTTCGTCCATGCCCAGCTCCTGCAGACCTTGCTGCAGACCCGGGACGCCTTCGGCCACCCAGCGGTCGTGGTTGTCGTAGAGCCAGTCGTGCATGGTCCAGAAGTCGCCGTGCAGGCCCGCCGCCTCGGCGACCTGGGCCGCCGGCATCGCCAGTTCATGCATCGCGGTGAGCGGAAAGTGCCTGAAGACCAGGCGCAGGTCCCCGCCGTACTGTTGCTGCAGCTGCCTGACCATGGGATGGGCCATCGCACAGTAACCGCATTGGTAATCGCCGTACTCGATCACGGTGACCGCAGCGTCCGGCTTGCCCTGGACATGGTCGTCATCGGAAACGGGAGCGGTCAGCCTGTCGTCGTATGCATTCATCGGTCAAGGCCGTCAGGCCATCCGTAGGGCGAAAGGCCGGAGCCTGGAGGAGCGACGGTTGTCGGGGCGTCGACTGGCTGTGAGGAATCGCGGGGCGAGGAAGCGGATCAGCTGCACTCCCATGCGGCAGGAGCTGAACCTGTCGCCGCCGGCCAGGTTCCATGCCGCGCGCGTTGAGCGCCGGGAGCGGCGGGCGCCACGACGTGCTCGGGGTCAGTGCCTGCGACGGACAGCACGTGGCCCCGTGTCCTGGTGGTCTCCTGCCAATGCGCCCACGATGGACCGCATGCGCGGTCGGGCACTTCGATGGCGAGCATGCCCGCGTCCTGACCGAATCCGCCTCGTTCGTGGACATCGCCTTGCGCATGGCCCGCCCCGAGCGGCGGTCTGATGGCTCATGAGCGCTTCTTCGCCCTGCCTCGCCCAACGAAGGAGCAGATTGCCGCCCTCTACACGCCACTCGATGGCGACCCGGCCAACCTCGGTGGAGAAGGCGCCGTACTTGGCGGCCTTGGTCGCGAGCTCGCGGAAGACCGGCACTAGCATCGGTTTGCCGAGCTCAACCGAAACGCCGCGCGGTGATCAACGCGGCTGCCGGCGAGCCCGCTGCCGTGCTCGTACGCGCAAGCTCGGCGCTTACCTGGTGCCGCGGCAACCTCCGCAGCGCACCTAGTCGTCGAAGCCGGTGTAGTCCTCGGGGAAGATCGGCGTGCCGTCCGGCTCCAGTCCCGTCATGTCGGCCAGCGCCTTGGCCGCGGCGGCTTCGGCGACGTCCTTGTCGCGGAAGCTGCGGTTCTCGCAAATGGCGTAGTACGCGGGAAAGCCGTGGCCTCGCGGCGTGACGGCGAGCCAGGCGGCGTAGCGCGAGCCTTCCAGGGTGGCGCCGGAGCGGGCAAGGTAGTTGTCGAACTCGCGCTCGGCCATGGTGGTCGGTTCCGCTCTGGAAAGGGGTCAGGCAAGTTCGAGAGGCTACCTGAGTTACAGGCTTATTTCGGCATGAGGTGGTACAGGCCGCCCGGTGCGGCGTCTTCCAGCATCCAGAGCGAGCCGTCCGGCGCTTCTTCGATATCGCGGACGCGTTTGCCGATGTCCCAGCGCTGGACCGCTTTTGCGCCGCCCTTGCCGTCGAACGTGACGCGAACGATCGCTTCGCTGGCAAGGCCGCCGATCAGGGCGCTTCCGTTCCATTGCGGAAAAGCGCTGCCCTTGTAGAACATCAGGTTGCCCGGCGCGATCACCGGCACCCAGTAGATCACCGGCTTGGCGAGGTCGGGGCGCGTGTCGGGGCTGGGGATGGACACACCGTTGTAGTTCACCCCATAGGAGACCAGCGGCCAGCCGTAGTTCTTGCCACGTTGAATCAGGTTCAGTTCGTCGCCGCCGCGCGGGCCGTGCTCCAGTTCCCACAGCCGGCCGTCGGGAGCGAAGGCGAGGCCATACGGTGTGCGGAAGCCGGTGGCCCAGGTTTCGGCCGGCGTCAGGTTGGGGCCGGGGAACGTATAGGTGCTGACCACCGGCGCCGTCTTGGCTTTCTCGGTGTCCTCTGCCGGGTCGATCAGCGGGATGGTGCGGGCACCGACCTTGCCTGCCCACGGGTTGCCGGGCGCGGGCTTGCCGTCCAGCGTCAGCCGCAGGATCTTGCCTTCCGGCTGGTTGGGATCCTGCGCGGGTGTGAAGCGCTGGCGGTCGCCCACCGTGAGGAAGAGGTACTTGCCGTCCGGCGAGAAGGCGATCTGGGCGCCGGCCTGGCCGCCCTTGCCGCTAGGCATCTGGCGCCACAGCACCTTGAAGCCGTCCAGCCGGGGCTGCTTGCCATCATCCAGCACCAGCCGGCCGCGGCCCAGCGTCAGTCCGCCGCCGTAGTCGCCCGGGGCGACATAGGTCAGGTAGACGCTGTGGTCCGTGGCGTAATGGGGCGAGAGGAAGACGCCCAACATGCCGTTCTGGCCTTCCACGTAGCTCGGCGGGACGCCCGCAATTTCGGTCTTGGCGCCTAGCGGGGTCACCAGGTCGACGCGGCCGACCTTTTCGGTCACCAGCATGCGGCCATCGGGAAGGAACGCGATGCGCCAGGGCAGATCGAAGCTCGCCACCTTCGTCATGGTGAAGGGGAGGCCGGGATCGGTTTTCTGTTCTCCCGCGTTGGTTTGCGCATGGGCGGCGCCGGTCAGCAGCGCTGCAAGAAAAACCCCGGTTGCCAGCTTCATCATCTGCACGTCTCCTTGGTTCGGACTGCCGGAAGCATCTTAGACGGCAGCCATCGAGATCTAAAGCAGCTGGCCCGGTACGGCCATCAGGCAAGCGTCCGGCACGTGGCAGCCAGCAGCGCGATGAAGGAAGAGCTGTTTGCCGTGGAGAGCGTGTGGCAGAGGAGTTGCTGAGTCGAGAGTAGGGCTCGACGGAAACCGAGCATGGACGCGGCACGGGAAGCGTGCAGTACCCGGTCCGACCAAACCAGCCCTCGCGAACGTCCTTCTGCCTGGCTGTAGGGCGGTCGGTTGCCGTGATGTCGGCTGTGCGGTTCCTGGTCGCGGCTTTCACCCCGAATGCCGCATCCTGTGAAACCGGCTTGCCGCGTTCCTCTGCCAGCGCCGATACCTGGTACGCAAGCGCGATGCGCCTGGCCCATTCCGCGGCCAGCAAGGCCGCTCTGACGGAGACACGCCCATGCCCGACAACGAAACCCGCTGCGGCCACGCCGCCTGCCAATGCACCGTCTCCAGCGGCGAGCAGTACTGCAGCGACTCCTGCCGCGAGGCCGCCGGCACCGACCGGGTCGAGGGGCCGTTCTGCGAGTGTGGGCATGCGGCGTGCGCGAGCAATCGGGCGGGTGGCGAGGGCGGTGGCTGACGCCTGTGCAAGATGCAAGACCGTAGACAAGCTGGTCCCGCTCATCGCGCTGTCTGCGGGTCGCATTCAGAAGTGCCGTCCTTCCGCGGGGCGTGCAGACAAGGGGCCAGCGCGCGTCCCTCGGCTCTCGACTGATTGCGGATGGTCCGCGGTGACCTGCCGGGCTGCGATCGCCCATGTCGCCCACGGCATTGCCCGCCCCTTCATGCGGGTGCGCCTAGGTTGGCCTCTTCCCCAAAGGACGATTCCATGGATCGCCAGCCGCCGCCGACCGTTTCCTCGCTCGACCTCACCCGCTATCTCGGTACCTGGTACGAGATAGCGCGCCTGCCGATGCGCCACGAACCGGCCGACTACACCGACATCACCGCCAGCTATACCCGTCAAACCGATGGCGCCATCCGGGTGGACAACCGCGCCCGCGATGGCAAGGGCGAGCTGAAGGAATCGGTCGGGGAGGCGAGGGTGGTCGACCCGGCCCAGCCCGGCCGGCTGGAAGTGACCTTTCTTCCCGAGGGGCTGCGGTGGATCCCGTTCACCAAGGGCGACTACTGGATCCTGCGCGTGGACGAGGACTACCACACTGCCCTGGTGGGCAGCCCGGACTTCGAGTACCTGTGGCTGCTCCACCGCGAGCCCGAACTGGATGCCGGCACGCGCGAGGCCTTTCTGCAGTACGCGCGGTCGCTCGGCTACCGGCTCGACCCACTCATCCATACGCCCCACACAGGCCGTCGCACGGCCTGAAGCAGTGCGCTGGCCGATCGGCCTTAGAGACTCGGAAGCCTGAGTGCAGTGCCAGAGTGCTTTTTCGCAAGCCATTACACCCACGATCCGGCCGTCACCCTGGACATGGTGCGTGATGCGCTCGACCATCACCGCCTTGCTGCGCTGGAAGCCCGCTTCAAGGCGGACCTAGAACGCCATTTCGTCAAACAGCCATTCAGCGAAATCATCCATAGCGATTTCGTCGCCTTCGACGCTTCGCAGGAGGCCGGCCGGCTCAGCCAGCGTTGGCTCGATCAGGCGCCGCACAGTGCCTTCGCGCTGACCGCACGGGGTACCACTTCCGCCGCATGGCCTGGAAGGCTCGCCGCTGGCATGTAGGGCACATGTCGCTCCAGGTAGGCGGCGTCCACCTGCGCCTGCCTCCTGATCCGCCTACGGCTTGAACCGGCGGACCTCCTGCGGCCAGCCGCAGGCCTCGGCCACTTTGCCGGCCCAGTGCCTGGCCGCCTGCTCGTCGGCCACGTCGATCACGGTCAATCCGCCCAGGAACTGGGGATTGCGCACGTACGGACCGCCGGTGAACGCCAGCGTGCCGCCGGTGGCATCCGCGCTGAAGGCGTCCTGCGGGTCTTCCTCCAGGCCCCCGGCGAACACGTAGACGCCCGCCGCCTTCATATCGTCCACGACCGCGTGTGCCAGCGGACCGCGCGAGGCGAACCACGCCTCGCTGTGCTCGCCGACCCACGCCTGGTTGAAGTAGATGAGGTACTTGCTCATGCCATGTCCTGTGACCGTGCGGCCCCAGTGGCCGCATTCGCCTCACGACGAACGTGCGAGGCACGATTCGACACAGGGGTGAGGGCGTCACAGTTGGTGATTCGTCGCTCGAGCCGGAAATGCGTCGGCCCATGCTGGCGAGCGGCAGATCTTGGCGGGGGAGCACCGCGCAAAAAAAGGAGGCGCACTGCGCCTCCCACCATCAATTTATATCAGCCACCCGGACTTGCGGCAAGGCTCGCTGCGTAGCCTAGGATCGCCGGCCTGCCGATCGGGCAGCAGGCATGAGGCGGGTCGGACAATGCACGACGACGAGTGGTTTGCGGTGTCCGCTGAGAACTGCCATCAGGTGGAAGGGCCGTTCTTCCATGGGACGAGGGCCGATCTTTCGGTCGGCGATCTGCTGAGGGCCGGGTTCACCTCCAATTACGACGATCGCATCGTCATGAACCATGTGTATTTCACGGCGGTGCCCAAAGGAGCGGGTCTCGCCGCGGAGATGGCGCGAGGCGCGGGAAGGCCGCGGGTCTACGTCGTCGCGCCGACCGGAGGCTTCGAAGATGATCCAAACGTCACGAACAAAAAGTTCCGCGGCAACCCGACGCGGTCGTATCGGAGCGCGTCGCCGCTGCGGATCGTGGGCGAGCTCGAATGTTGGGAGCCCTACGATGCGCAGTTCATCGGCGAACTGCGGCGTCGCGTCCAAGAGGGCATGGGAGAGATCATCAACTGAAGGTGTATCGCGCCAATAAGGATCAGCGATGCCTGTCCTTCCGCCCCTCGAAAAATCAGGAGGGCCAGTGCGCCACGCCCGGACTGCATCGGTTGCGACGGCCGGCCGATCGCGGAACACTGGCCTCACCGGCCGCGGGGGTGGCCTGTCATCGGGGGGAAAGGACGATGCTCTTTACGACAGTGTTGTTCGTGCACCTGTGCGCGCTGTTCGCGGCGTTCGCCGCTTCGGCGCTGGTACACCACGGCCAGAAACGCCTGGCCAACGCGGGAACCGTGGCCGACGCGAGCCAGTGGCTCGGGTTCGTGCGCCAGGTATCGGTGACGTTTCCGCTGGCGATCCTGGTACTGCTGGCGAGCGGGGGCTACATGGTGCACATCGAGGGACTCGCCTGGCGCACCGGCTGGCTCGAGGCGAGCCTGGCGGGCATCGTGCTGCTGGCGGTCAATGGCCCGGCCGTGATCGGTGCGCGCATGCGGCGATTGCAGCAGGCACTGCAGGCTTCCGGAGGTGCCTTCGGCCCGGACCTGGCACGCTTGGCGAACGATCCGGTCACGCACTGCGCGGGCTGGATGAATACGTTGCTGGCACTAGGCATCGCCTACCTGATGGTCGCCAAGCCGGCGACGGGCATGGCGTTCGGCGTGCTGGCCGTCGCGTTGGTGCTGGGCGTGCTGATGGGACGCCCCGGGCGGCGCCCGGCCAGTGCGGCCGTGGAGCCGGGTTAGCCTGGGCGGCGCTGTGCGAAAAACAGGGTTGGGATGCGCTTCTTAGGTGCGCCTCTCGAGTCGGTTGCCCGAAGGTCGCTTGATCCGGGCTCCACGTTGGAAGGGGAATCCATGAAATTTCCAGCACTTCCCGTTTTGGTGATCGTTGCCCTTGCCGCAGGCTGTGCAACCGCGCCTGCGTCAGATCCAGGCCCCATACCGGCAGACATTCTTGCAAGGCAGACTTGCCGCGAAGACATCGTTCACGAGTCGCAAGTAGCGATAGCGGACGACCTGGCTGCTGCATTCCAGGAATTCGGCGGCCAGGGTGCCTCTGTGATCGTCTCTTATGATCTGGACGGCTCGGGGAAGGCGGTGGAACCGCTGGTGATATATGCCAATCCGAGAAAGCTCTTCGACAAGATAGCCCTGCGCCAGCTCGCTGACACAAGCTTCGCACCGGGAGTGATCCGGAAATCCTGCGCTTTCGTCAGCACTTATACGATTCGGTCCACGGGCACCGTGGAACTGCCGATCGGCCTGGAACCGAAGGTCGCAGGGAAGCATCGCCAGTAGGGACAGGCGACGTGCGAGAACACGGATCAGAGTGCGTTTTCAAAGCGTCTCTGGCCCGTTTGGTGGGCTGTCTGCCGAGTCCCGTGAGCTGGCCTCGCGCCCGCGAGGCTTACGAAAACGGGGTTGGCGAAACGGGCGCAGGTTGACTTGTCTCACTTGGCCCGCGCGAGCCTTGCCCCCGAGGCTAAGCCAAGCGCCAGTACTCCATAGGTCGCCAACAGGGCGCGCTTGCTGAGCACGAGTTCCCACCCGGGCGTGAAGCGTTTTGGCGTGGGGCCGTAGTCGATCGCTGCAGCGACCGCGGATGTCATGCAGGCGTCACGCAAGAGCGTGCCGGCGGAGGAGGGCCGGTAGCTGGCCCGCCAGTACTCCAAGGGCAGCGCCCAGAACACGGCCGATGCAAGGTGGGTCGCCAGGCCGACCAACGTATGCCTGGCATCGAACTGGTCACACTCGGCTGCTTTGTCGCCATGCAGCCAGTGGCTTGTCGCGTTGATGGGTTGCAAGGCGCCCTTGCCCTCGGCCTTGGCCAGCAGCGCCAAGGCAGCCGCCGAGGCGAGGCCCGCGACGGTGCCGGTCAGCAGCGCCCGTGTGGCCGGCGCGGGGCGATTGCTGTGGCCGTTCGTTCGCGTGTCCATCAAGCCCGCTCCTCGCTCGTTGCGTGTTCCCAAGACTGCGATGCCTGTGGTCGGGGCGATGTGACCTGCGCGCCGAACGGCGATGAAGACAGCCTCGGCCTTGCCACCGGGAACGTGGCTGGACCTGGCCGGTCACCACGCTCCCCGACGCGGGGCACGGAGCCCTGTTCAGGCCGGTCTTGCCTGTCGACCGAGCGCGTGGCGACCGTCACGTGCGGCATGCCGGGAGGGCCGCGATGGTTCGGGCGTAGCCTGGAGGAACACCTGGCTCGTGCGTCGAGTTCAAACGCTTGGGCCGGCCGGTGCATCCCATCGCGGAAGCGCGGAACCGCGCATCGCGATGACCTGGCCACACTGGAGAGCCTTGCCTATGTCCTTTGCGCGAACGATCGCTGCCAGCCTCGTCCTGCTGGGCACGTCCCTGGCCTTGCCGTCGCATGCCGCCGGCGGCGATGCCCCGGGCCCCACGTATGCGCGGATCGCCAAGGACATCCAGGCCGAGATCGCCGCAGGACGTCTGACCGGCGTCTCCGTCGCGCTCGTCCAGCATGGGCACGTGGTGTGGGAACAGGGGTTCGGCTGGGCCGACCGTGAGGCTGGGCGGAAGGCCACCGCGCACACCCCGTTTTCGATTGCCTCCACCAGCAAGACCTTCACTACCGCCGCCATCATGACGCTGGTAAAGGCAGGCAAGATCCGGCTCGATGCGCCCGCGAACGATTACCTCGGCAAATACAAGATCGTCGACGACCAGGGGCCGACCTCGGCAGCCACCGTGCGCATGCTCGCCTCGCACAAGTCGGGCCTGCCCTCGTTTTTCCTGATGTACACCCGGGGAGCGAAAGTCCAGCGCCCTACGACGGACGCGTTGCTGCGCGACTACGGCCATCTGGTCGCGCGGCCAGGCACGCACTACGAGTATTCGAACCTGGGTTACCAGGTGCTGGATGACATCGTCCAGCGCACCGCGCACGACGATTTCGGCGCCTACCTGCAGAAGCATATCTTCCAGCCGCTGGGCATGAAGGACAGTTTCTTCGAGACCGACGCGAAGCCTCGTCCCTCGCGCGCCGTTCGCTACGATGACGACGGCCATGCCATGGCGTTCTACGTGACCGCGACCCCCGGTTCGGGTGGGGTGTATGCCAGCGCATACGATCTTGCGCGCTGGGCGATGTTCAATCTGAAGGACCACCGCGTCGATCAGGCGCCGATTCTTTCCGATGACGAACTGGACCAATTGCATGAGCCGCAGAGTTCGATCTGGGCCGAGCAGTACTACGCCCTGGGCTGGGATGTCTGGAAGCGTCCCGATGGCACGCGCGTGGTCGGCAACCCCGGCGGGCAAAGCGGCGTCCGCTCCGAATTCGTGCTGGTGCCCAGTGCCGACGTGGGCTGCGTGGTCCTCAGCAATAGCCGCGCGGACCGGGAGTTCATCGACAAGGTCAGGGACCGGCTGGTCGCCAGCCTGGTGCCGGGATGGCCTGGCCTTTCCTTCGGGACGCCGAAGCCGGTTCCGCTGCATTCCGCGGGCGAGTATGCCGGGGCGTGGAAAGGCGTCCTGACCGCGCAGGGCAAGGCGATTCCGGTGGCCCTGCGCATCTGGCCGGACGGCAAGGCGACGTTTGCCGTCGGCCAGGCCCCCGCGGCCGGGGTCGACGGCCTGGGGCGGGTCGACAAGCGGCTGGTCGGCGATACCACCGGCGTCATCGAGGCCCCGGACGCCGAGCGCGAACATCTGCAGAAGCTGTCGCTCGACGTGCGCCGCGATGGCGACCGGCTCTTGGGCGAGGCGGTTGCCTGGCGCGTGACGGCAGATCGCATGGCGATCGTGCCCTATCACATGGAGCTGAAACGTCTGGCGCAGTGAGGGGGCGGCGCCCGGACGCGCCTAGCGATGTATGACCCGTTTACGCGCCGTTCCAACCACCCCTCGCGGTAGCGTGGAGAGGCGCAGGCATGAGGCCGCTCGCGGGGCCGGGACCCGGCGAGGCCTGGGCGTCTTCACAAAACTTAGGTATTGACCTAAGTAATTCGCACTGCCAGACTGCGCCCCGTCGGACCGATGTTCGCCAAGCAAGTGACTGCCACGCAGATGAACCGAGCCGCCGTTGTTGACGACGTTTTTTACGCCTTGTCGAACGCGACCCGGCGAAAGGTCCTGGAGCAGCTGTTCAGCGGCCCTGCCACCGTCAGCGAGCTGGCGGCCCGGTTCGACATGAAGCTCCCGTCGTTCGTGCAGCACCTGTCGGTGCTGGAGAAGAGCCGCCTGGTGAAGTCCTGGAAGCAGGGCAGGGTACGCACCTACGAGATCGCACCCGAGCGGTTCAAGGTAGCGGAAGACTGGCTTATCGAGCGGCGCCAGCTGTGGGAATCCCGGCTCGACAGGTTCGACGCGTACGTCAAACAACTCAAGGAAAAGGAATCGCAGGCATGAGCACGCAACCCACGATCGATCCCAAGCTCGACATCGTCTTCGAACGGTTCCTCGACGCGCCGCCGCGGCTGGTCTGGGAAGCCCTGACCCAGCCCGAACATGTCAGCCAGTGGTACATGCCCAAGGCCTGGGGACGCGTGGCACGCTGCCAGATGGACCTGCGCCCGGGCGGCGCCTTCGGGATCGATATCGTGGTGGGAGACGGCCAGGAGGTTCCCAACCTCGGCTGTTTTCTGGATGTGGTGTCGATGGAGCGGCTGGTGTGGACTTCCATGCTGTTTCCGGGCTATCGCCCGGCCGTCTTCGACGATGTTCCGATCACCGCCATCATGACGTTGAAGCCCGAGGGCACGGGGACGCGCTACGTATTCACGGCGTTGCACCGGAACGAGGCCGACGTGGCGGCGAACAAGGAGTCGGGTTGGAAAGAGGGCACCGACATCGCCCTGGACCAATTGGTCGAGCACGTTGCATCGATGAAGTAAGCGGCAAAGACCCGGCCTACCGCCGGTTCCGGGCCCGGAAAATGGTGGAGACAACGGAGTGCCTCCGTTTCGAGCGAGTCTCAATGCGCCAGCGGCAGCTCAGTGGGATTCGGCCGCGATCGGGCCGTTCGGCAGCGGATCGCGCGAATCGAAGTGCTGGGTGTATTCCTTCGTGTCCAGCAGCCGGCCTTGCGCATCGAAGTGCAGGTAGACGGTGTCGCCGTTGTAGACGGCATGCCCGCGGCGCGAGAACTCGCTCACCACCGGAATTTGCGCGTACTTGCTGAGACGCTCGGTGGCGTAGAGATACTTCAGATAAGTGTCGCCGCCCGGTTCGCGCGTCACTTCCAGCGGTGGTCCAAGGCTCCGTTCGACCTCGGCGGCGGTGGTTACGCCGGGCCGGAAGCTGGCCAGGCGATCGTGATCGATCGGCTGGCCGCGCGTGATGCCGCCGCAGGCGGCCAGTAGCGAGGTCACGATGCCGGATGCGACCAGTGCGCAGCAGTGTTTCATGTTTCCCCCTTGTGCGGCGACGGACCTCGCGGCAACCGTGAACGGTGACGCCCGTCCCTTCAGCGTACAACCGTGCTCCTGGCAAGTTCGGCAGTGAATTCCTCGCGCCGCCGGCCATTCGCTGCCGCCTGGGCTGCCGGCTTCCCCCGCATCTCATGGTTGCCAGCGGGGAATGCCTTTGCCCGGTTGACCCCGCCCGGCCACCTTCCTACGCTGCCCCGGCGCGAGCGTTCGCGCCCACCGGGGAACACCATGCCTTTGCGTCGCTCCTGCCTCGCCGCCCTCCTGCTGGTTTCGATGACGGCGGCCGCCGCCGAGGCGCCGGTCAAGGGCTTCCCGCCCGCACTGCCTGCCGCCGACCTGGTGCTGCAGCACGCCAGCATCGCCACGCTCGACCCGCTGCAGCCGCACGTGCAGGCATTGGCGGTGAAGGACGGCCGAATCGCGGCCCTGGGCAGCGACCAGGACATCGCCCACTACATCGGCCCGCACACGAAAGTGCTGGACCTGCACGGCGCCTTCGCCACGCCCGGTTTCATCGAAGGCCATGGCCACCTGATGGACACCGGCGACGCGCTGATGCAGCTCAACGTGGGCAAGGCGCCCAACTGGGACGCCGTCGTGGCGATGGTCAAGGACGCGGTGGCCAAGGCGAAGCCAGGGCAGTGGATCGTCGGCCAGGGCTGGCAGCAGAGCAAATGGAACAAGGTGCCCGAGCCCAACGTCGACGGCCTGCCGCTGCCGGACAGCCTGGACGCGGTGTCGCCAAACAACCCCGTGCTGCTTTCGCACACCAGCGGCCACGCCATCTACGCCAACGCGCTGGCGTTGAAGCTCGCCGGCATCACCCGTGACACGCCCGATCCGGCCGGCGGCACGATCGTGCGCGACGCCAAGGGCGACGCCATCGGCATGCTGCGCGACACCGCCGGCGATCCCGTGTTCGCTGCCTACAGCCGCCACCTGGACAGCCTGCCGCCTCAGCAGCTCGCCGCGCGCAGGGAGCAGTCGCTGAAGCTCGCCATGCAGAACGAGGTGAGCAAGGGCATCACCGGCTTCGTCGACATGGGCGAGGACTTCAAAACGGTCGACTGGATGAAGCAGCAGGCGGACAAGGGCTTCCCGCTGCGCCTGTACGTCAACATCGGCGTGGTCGATCCCGCCAGCGTCGACAGGAGCCTCGCCAGGTACCGCATCATCGGCTATGCCGGCGACCACTTCACCGTGCGCAGCGTGGGCGAGGACGTGTCCGATGGCGCGCTGGGTACCCACAGCGCCTGGTTCCTCAAGCCGTATGACGACGCGCCCGGCATGACCGGCAAGAACGTCACCTCGATGGACGCGCTGGAAAAGATCGCGCGCATCGCCGCCCGCGACGGCTTCCAGGTCTCCATCCACGCCATCGGCGATCGCGCCAACCGCGAAGTGCTGGACATGTACCAGAGGATCTTCGCCGAGTATCCCGCGGCGCACGAGCTGCGTTGGCGCATCGAGCACGCCCAGCACCTGGCGCCTTCGGACATCCCGCGCTTCGCCGGGCTTGGCGTGATCGCCTCCATGCAATCCATCCACGCATGCTCCGACGCGCCCTACGTGGTGCAGCACCTGGGCCGGCAGCGCGCGGAAGAGGGCGCCTACGTGTGGCAGTCGTTGATCAGGATCGGCGCCATCGTGCTGGACGGCAGCGACACCCCGGTGGAGGACACCAATCCCATCGCCGGCTTCTACTGCGCAGTGACACGCGACAACGGCCACGGCCAGCGCTTCTTCCCGGCGCAGTCCAAGACCCGCGAGCAAGCGTTGCGCTCCTACACCTGGAACAACGCCTACGCGCTGTTCGAGGACCACCAGCTGGGCTCGTTGAGCCCCGGCAAGCTGGCCGACATGGTGGTGTTCTCCGGCAACCTGCTCACCATGCCGACCGAGCAGATCCTGCGTACGCGGGTGTTGTATACCGTGGTGGGCGGCAAGGTGGTGTACCAGCGCAAGGGCGCGGACGCGTGGCGCAGCGGGCAGCTGTTCGCGCCGATGCCCGAGTTCGACCACGTGAACTGAGCGAGAGGGAGCGGCAGGCGGGCGCGGTTCTTCCGGGTAGCCGGTCGGCGTGACGTCGCTTGCCGGCTGGTGTGATCATCCGGCAGGCCGCGACGGCATCAACCGGATCGAGCCCATGATGACCCGTTCTGCACGGACCTGCCTCGTGCTCGGCCTCCTGGCCGTTTGGCCGCTGGCGGCACGGACGCGATCGGCGCCGATCCGTGTCGGCAACGCCGACAACGTCGTGGTGGTACGGGCCGGAGCCACGGCGCCTGAGCTCTTGCAACTGGGGCGCACAGCTGGTCTGGCCTGGCAAGGCGCGGCGGTCGCGCGCCTGATCGGGCATGCCCGCATCGGGGGCAGGGAGGTGGGACTGCACTGGCGGTTCGATCCCGAAGCCAGCCTCGATCAGAAGGACGCGGCAAGCCTGGTCTACGAGGATCGCGCCGCTGGACTGCGCCTGTATTGGCAATGGCGCGCGCGTTCTTCGCACGGGCCGATCGAGCACGCGGTCCGCATCGAGAACCGCAGTGGGCGTGAGGTCTGGATACCGTTGCAGCCGAGCCTGCAGTTCGCCTGGAACGTTGCGGCCGACCGGCCGCTGGAGCAGGCCTGGATCGACAAGGGCGCAGGTGTGGCCCCTCCGGTGGGAACGCATCGGGCGGCCATCACCCGCCACTACCTTTGGCGCGGCACTTCCAGCACGTTCGCGCATCCGCGCGCGGGCGAGTCGCGCGAGATCATTCCCTGGTTCCTGGTTCGCAGCGACGCCGCCGGCCTCGGCGGCTGGTACGTGGGCGTGGAGTTCAGCGGCCGCGTGGCGATGAGCCTGAAGCGCACGGGTGCGACGCTGGCGGGCACGGTCGGGCTCAACCCCGAGCCCGGCGCGTTTCGCACCCGCCTCGCTCCCGGCGAAACCTTCGCCACCCCGACCGTCTTCGTCGGCGCCAGCGACGGCGACCTCGACCACACCGGCAACACGCTGCGGCGCTGGGTGCGCGAGGTACTGAATGATCCTTCGACTCTGGCCGATCCTGCCTATCCGCTGGTGACCAACAACAGCTGGGGCAGTGCGATGGCGATCGACGAGGCGCAGGCGCGCCACATGATCGACGACGCGGCACGGCTGGGTTTCGAGATGTTCCACCTGGATGCCGGCTGGTTCCGCGCCGTCGGGGACTGGCATGCGGATGCGGAAAAATTCCCGCACGGCATCGCCGCGCTATCCGATTACGCGCACCGCCGGGGCCTGAAGTTCGGGCTCTGGGCGGACTGGGCCCAGGCGGGCACCAGCACTGCGAAGGATGCGCTGAACGTCGCCGATCCGAAGGTGCACGACTGGCTGATCACCGATCCGCTGCCCGGCTGGAAGCCGGCGCAGTTCAAGGGCATCACGATCGACCTGGGTGTGCCGGCGGCGCAGGCCTGGGCGACCGGCGAGACCGATCGCCTCGTGCGTGACTACCACCTGGACATGCTCGAACACGATGGCTACGTCGTGGCCCAGGGCTGCGACCGCGACGATCATCCGCACGCACCGGCCGATCCCGCCCGCCTCCGGCGCTACCGTGAGGACGATTTTCCTTGGGTCGACGGCCCCAACGCGACCGACGTCAGCCTGCACGCCACGCGTGCGTACTACGCCATCCAGCATGCGCTCAAGCGTCGGCATCCCGGCCTGCTGCTCGAGGTCTGCAACGACGGCGGGCGCATGGTCGATTTCGGCAGCGCGGCCTACGGCGACTACTTTTCCATCGTCGACTCCTACGACCCGCTGTCCAACCGCCAGGCCTTCTACGACGCCAGCCACGTGCTGCCGCCGGCCATGCTCGAAACCTACGTCAAGGCATGGCCCACGCCGCGGATCGAGAACTTCCGCTACATGCTCCGCAGCGGCATGATGGGGTGGTTCACCGTGATGATCGACACCAATGGCTGGACGCCCGCGCAGCATGCCGCGGCGGCCCGGGAGATCGCGTTCTACCAGTCGACACTGCGGCCGCTGATACGTACTGCCGATCTCTATCACGTGGGCCCGCGGCCGGACGGCAAGGGCTGGGACGGCACCGAATATTTCGATGGCGTGCACGACCAGGGCGTGGTCTTCGCGTTCCGTGGCGAGGACCGTGCACGGCATACGTTCCGGTTCAAGCTGCGCGGACTGCGCGCGGGACGGCAATACCGGGTGCAGTTCCGCGATCATTCCTCGCACGATCGCGTGCAGGACGGGAAGACATTGGCGACCTCCGGCCTGGCAGTGACGTTGCCGACGCCGCAATCCTCCGAACTGGTCGTGATCACGGGCGTTCGGTGAGGTTGACGAAGGATGGGGTATCTATGCCGGATGACCAGGCCCGCTTGCAAAGCCATCGTTCCACACCGCTGTGGACTCACGTCTTTCTACGAACAAGGTGTGGCAAGCCGGTTTTCAGTTCGATGCGGCGGTGCCGAGTAACAAGGCGACGGGCAAGTGGCTCGACGCGAATGCCGACTCAGGCATCGCCATCGAGTGCTTGACGGAGCAGAATCTCGACCCGCCAGTGAACTTAAAACCCAACAGGCAGGGACGGCGGTAGCAGACCGCATCGGGAACGACAGTCAATGACAGAAAGTTCGACTTCCACGCACACGGCCGACCTGCCCCCGGCAGCCACCCAGTGGCTCCGAGAGGCAAGCCAGGCACTCGGCCGCAACCAGATTGATTTCGCCATACAGTCGTTGACCAGAGTCCTGGCGCTGGCTCCGGAATGCGCCGACGCCCATCGATTGATGGGTATCGCCTTTCTCATCAGCGGAGATCGGCAAAAGTCGATAAGCCACCTGCAGCGCGCCCTCGCGGTAAGACCGGACGATTCCACGCTCAACATGAATCTCGGCAGCGCGCTGTTCGAGCTAGGCGACGTCGACGCGGGCCTCGCACATCTGCAACGCGCTTGCGAACTGGCGCCCAGGTCGGCCTCGACCTGGTACAACTACGGCAAGGCGCTTCAGTTTTCCGCCCGAATCGAGCAGGCTCACGACATCCTGAAACACGCAGTCGCTATCGATCCGGGCTACGCCAAGGCCCGCAATACCCTCGCATCCGTATTGTCCAGCCTGGGTGACACACCGGCTGCCGTGGCGATGTATCGCGACACTTTGAAACAACAGCAATCCGATAGCTCGGAGACCTGGTTTGGCTTGGCCAACCTGAAAACCGAGCGGTTCAGCAGGGAGGACATCGCGGAACTCCAGAGACAGCTCGGTTCCGACCTGCCGGATGGTTCCCGCATCCTGCTCGGCTTCACCCTCGCCAAAGCGATGGAGGACCAGGCTGACTATGCGCTGGCATTCGATGTCCTGCGCGAGGCCAACGCATTGAAGCGGCGCTACGTGCACTGGGACCGCGAAGAAGAGCGCACCCGCGTGGATGCCATCGCAAACACCTTCTCCGGTGCCATGCCCGCGCCGCTTGATGCCACGTTGGGCAGGGAAGTGATCTTCGTGGCGTGCCTGCCTCGCTCGGGTTCCACGCTTACCGAACAGATCCTCGGTGCGCATCCGCAGATCGAAGCGGCCGACGAAATCGAGACCCTCCCGGAGATCCTCCAGGAAGAATCCCGTCGGCGTGGGCAGCCCTTTCCCGCGTGGGTCCCATCAGCCACCGCAGAGGATTGGCAACGCCTGGGCAAAGATTATCTGGCACGCACCCGACGCTGGCACCGACAGGGCCTGAGGTTTACCGACAAGAATCCGAGCAACTGGGCATACGTCGGAGCCGCGCTGGCGATGCTGCCCGGAGCCCGCGTGGTGAACTCACGACGCGACCCCCTGGAAACGTGCTTCGCCTGTTATCGCCAACTTTTTGGCAACAGCTCAGTCGACTACAGCTATGACCTTGATGACCTGGTGGACTACTACGCGGGCTATGTGCGCCTGAGCGGGCTTTGGAAACAGCGGTTTCCACAGCAGTGCTTCGATTTCGAGTACGAGCTGCTTCAAGCAGACGCGGAGGCACAGATTCGTCGGTTATTGGACTTTTGTGAGGTCCCATTCGATCCCGTCTGCCTCGACTTCCATCAGTCGTCCAGAACGGTACTTACGATAAGTGCTGCCCAGGTGCGGCAACCGTTGCGCCTGGATACCGCGCGCAGTGCGCGATACGGCAGCAAGCTAGATCCGTTGCGTGCCCGGCTGCGTGCCGCCGGCGTACTGCCTGCAGGTTAGGAATGGGGTCGAAGTCCATTGGGGCAGTGGTGCCGAGCGACAGGGCTAAGGCAAGGATCAGAGTGCAGGTGAAGTGGATTTTGATCCGAGTGTTTGGAAGGCTCGCGCGGACTGGCTTACGGCCGTCGCGGCAATGGCCCACACCTGGGCACGGCGCCAGGCTGGCTCATTCCGGCCGCTCGGCTCCCGCATCGAACTGCTTCGACAGCATGACTTCGGCCGCTTTCTGGTCGAGCGCGTGCGAGAAATAGAAGCCCTGGGCATAGTGGCAGTTGAGGGCGCTCAGGCAGTCCACTTCGCCGGACGTCTCGGTACCCTCGGCCACCACCTCGATGTCGAGGTTGCGCGCCAGCGCGACGATGGTGTCCAGCACATGCCGCTTGCGGCCGTCGGCGTCGATTTCATTGACGAAGGAGCGATCGATCTTGAGCGTGTGGATCGGCAGCTGCAGCAGATGGCTGAGCGAGGAGAATCCGGTACCGAAATCGTCCAGGCTGAACTGGATGCCGTGGCCCTGCAGTTCCTTCAGTTGCCCTTGCGTGCGTTCCGGATCGGCCATGGCCGCGCTCTCGGTGATTTCCAGCTTGAGCCGTTGCGGCGGCAGCCCGGTCGCGTGCAGGGCCTCCAGGACGCGCTGGACGAAATCGCGCCGCGCGAATTCGACGGCGGAGACGTTCACGCTGACATACAGCGCGCCCTGCGGGTCGAACGACTCCCGCCAGCGCCGGATCTGGCTGCAGGCCTGATGCAGCATCCATTGGCCGATGGCGTGGATCTGCCCGGTTTCCTCGGCGAGCAGGATGAAGTCGCCCGGCATGATCCAGCCTTTTTCCGGATGCTCCCAGCGCACCAGGGCCTCGAAGCCCTGGATCCGGCTGTCCTGCAGCGAGACGATCGGCTGGTAGTGGACGCGCAGTTCCCCGCGCTCCAGCGCGCCGTGCAGGTCGCGCTCCAGCTGCAATTGCTCGGCGACCTGCGCACCCATCGCGTCGTCGAACAGTTCCCAGCGGCCGCGACCGCGCGACTTGGCGCGGTACAGCGCGATATCGGCCTGGCGGACGATGTCGTGCCCGTTCCGGCTGCTGCCGTCGCCGAAGGCGATGCCCACGCTGGCGCCGGTGTACACCTCGTGTTTGGACAGCCCGAACGGCAACCCGAGCTCGTGCATGATGCGTTCGGCGACCTCGATGGCGTCCTGTGTCTGCCGCACGTCGTCGAGCAGGATCGTGAATTCGTCACCGCCTAAACGGCCGATGAGCTGGCGCTCGGTGCCATACCGGTATTCGCGGCTGGCCTGGTCCCCTGCGCGGAGGCAGGCCGCGAGGCGTCGTGCGACAAGCACCAGCAGTTCGTCGCCCACCAAATGGCCGAGGCTGTCGTTGACCGTCTTGAACCGGTCCAGGTCCAGGAACAGGACGGCGAGGCGGCGCCCACCCTCGGCCGACGCGCGCGCGGCCGCGATCGCCTGGTTCAGGCGCTCCATGAACATCGCGCGATTGGGCAGGCCGGTCAGCGAATCGTGGTAGGCATGGTGGGTGAGGTGGTCGCGGGCGCGCTTGCGTTCGATCACCCGTCCGAGTTGCGTGCCGACCTGCGCCATGATGCGCAGCATCGAGGCGTCGGGCGCCCCGGGCCGCTTGGAAAAGAATTCCAGCACCGCCGCCACTTCCGCGCCGATCAGCACCGGAAAGCCGAACGCGGCCTTGAGCCCGGCCTGCCGCGCCAGTGCGGCGCGTGCGAAGTTGTCGTCCGTCAGGTCCTCGATCCAGGTCGCCTCGCCGGTGGCCAGGATGCGTCCGGCCAGGCCCACGCCGGAAGCGACGCGGGTGGCTTCGGCGATGCGGCAGAACGCCTCGAACGCTTCCCCGCGCGGCACCTGCCAGATGCGCGTCGATACGAGGTCGCGGCCGGGGCCTTCGGCACGCAGGTAGACATGGCCCACCGGGCAGTTCGAATACTTGCAGATGCGGCGCAGCGCGAATTCCATGATCGCGTCGACGTCGACCGCCTCGTTCGCGGCGGTGATGAGCGCCTCGATCAGGGTCAGTTCGCGCTGGCGCTCATAGAGGTCGCGCAGGCCCTGTTCGGCGATGTTCTCGGCCTCGATGCGGATCTGGCGCTCGCGCTCCAGGCGGCGGAGCAGCCGCGCCAGTTCGGGGTCGGGAGCCTCCGCCTCGGACATCAGGAGGCCTTTGCGAACTGCATGACGATCAGGCAGGCCTCGTCGCCGCGGTGCATGCAGGTCGGTTCGGTCACGATCGCGGTTTCACCGTAATGATCGGCGGCACCCTCGACGAATCCGTGCGCGAGCGCGCACAGCTTGCGGTGCGAGTGGTAGCGCATCTGCACCACCTCATCGTCGTCGTCCCCATCGAAATCGAAAACCGGGCAGAGCGCGCCAGGGTACAGCTTGCGCACTTCGGGGTGGACGATGTCGTTGAGGGTCAGCACGAAGTCGCGGGTGTGCGTGTGCGGGTCGAAGAAGGCGGGGAACCGATCGGCGAGGATCGGCATCGCCTTGCGGCCGAACCAGCGCAGGATCGCTTGCGGCGGCTGTCCGAGCATGCTTGCCGCGGCCTGGACCAGCCGCCCGACCTCGTCGTCCGGATACGTGCCCAGCGAGGTGTACACGCCGCTGGCGGAGGCTGATTCCAGCATGGCATCCCAGGCATCCTCGCCGTATTCGCGCTGCACTACCTGCGCAAGCAGGTTGAAGACGATGCCCTTCATGGAACTCCCCTGTAAACGACCGGCACAACGGGGAACATGCGAAGCAAGGCCTATGCCATGAGGTCCGCACCGGGTGGGCATGGGTGCCCGCCGAGCACGGGCCGCTGGCCGCTTCAAAGAAGGGCTTGCACGTCGCTGACCGGGCGACATTTCAAGTGCCGTTTCGGGTCGGTTTCTGCCCGTTCTCGCCCGTCGGTCTACAACGCCGGGCGACATGGAGCGTCTCGGCACCAGGCAGGCCCGGTGTGGCGTGCCGGCGGACCAGTGGGTCGAGGTCACGGTGCTATGTTGTCGGCGCGACTGCGAACGGGGTCCTGCATATTGAAGACAGAAAGCGTCTTCCCGAAGCGATCGAACCTGCCGAACTACGAGGGAGGCGGCGATCAAGTGCAAACGATTACCGCCTCCCTGGTGGGACGAATCCGGGTGTGAGGCTCAGGGCACCAGCAACCAGGTCACCTGGTGGACGTTGGGCGGCGGGGGCAGCCACCAGCCGGCAGCCGGGTGGCCATATTCATAGGTGATGGTGTCCTGCATGGCGAAGGAGTGCATCGGCCTGGCCTGGCATACCACGTCCCGGGCCGGCATGACGCCGGAGTTCAGATACGCAAACTCGGCGTCGATCGGGCAGGGGTCGTTGTCGAACATGATGCCGTGGGTTGCGCCGTTGTTGACCAGCACCATGCGAGCGGCATGGCCGTTCTCGCGCCGATCCCTGAGCGCCAGCAAATAGGGCGTCGACGGATCGAACTCGTTCTGCACCATCAGGGCGTGCACCCGGGTGCGCGACTCCAGCCTGCGGTCGAGCGCCGGCCGCCAGGGCCAGTGCTGGCACTTGTCCACCAGGGTCGAGGCGCCGACGGCCCAGTAGGTGCGCACGTCAGCGATCTTCTGCGCCATGCTGCGCGGGTCGGTGGAACCGGAGTCGTTGCACTGCAGGGCATCGGCCATGGGGTTGAAGCTGGCCCGCGTGCGCAGGTCGTCGAAGGTCACCGCGGCCATCTGTTCGGCGGCGGCGATGTGCGACGGATCGCCATCCAGTGCCGCGGACATCGCGCTCAGCGAGGGCGACACGAGCAGGTCCCAGAAGATCCACATGCCGGTGCCATCGAGCGAGGCCAGCGCCTGGTCGGGCGTGACGCTGCCCATGCGGTGCTCCGAGGTAGCCTGGTAGATCCGCTGGAAGGTCGTCATGACATCTCCAGGCGTCGTGCCCATGTGGAACTGGTCGTTGTGTCGTGCGATGAACGGGATGAACGCCTGCTGCAGGTTCAGCTGGTCCATCGCCGCCCGGTGCAACGCCTGCCGCTGCCAGTCCAGGTGCACCCAGTTCATGTTGCTGTCGAGCACCACGCGCCCGAAGCGCTCGGGAAACATGCGGGTCGCGTAGGCCATCAGGCTGGAGCCGCTCGATACGCCCAACAGGTCGGCGTTGCGGAAGCCCAGGATCGCGCGCACCAGGTTGAGGTCGCGCGCATGGTTCGGCGTGTTGATGCCTTTGAGGAATGCCGCATGCTGGTGCAGACAGGTGGCGATCGAGCGGTTCCACCAGTCCTGCTGCGCCTGCACGCTTGCGGCCGTCGGGTTGCGACTGTCGCCGTCCATGAAATTTTCCGTGCCGCTGCGCTGCGCGTAATCGCAGCTCACCTGAGTGCCCAGGCCGTCGGTGATGCCGCGCAGATCCACGCCGACCACCAGGTGATCGATCTGGACCTGCGGCTGCCACTGCTCGAGCATTTCGGCCATGGATGCGCTCGAGTTGTCCGGGCCGCCGGCGTTCACCAGCAACAGGCGCGTGTAGGGCGCCGGATGCAGCGGCCTGGAGATGCCGATGGTGATGTCACCCTGGCTCGGGTCGGCCCAGTCGACCGGCACCGTGACCAGGGCGCACTGGATCGTGCTGCCGTCGGTGAACAGCGATGGCGGACAGCCGCCCCAGTTCACCGGCTGCTGGTAGTACTTCGCGTAGGCCGGATCGCCGCTGTGGTCGTCGACACCATGGGCGCAGGCCAGCCCCGAGCACGCCACGCAACCGATCAATACCACCAGCTTGCGCGCAGAAAACGTAAAGAGCTTCATCCTGGTGTCTCCTTGGGTCAGTAGTGCATGCCACCGCGTCCCGCCAGGGGCCGCCCGAAAGCCGGCGCACCGGCGCCGCCCGGAGCGTCGGCCGGTATGGGTGGAATGATCGATGGCGATTCCCGTTGCCGGGCTGCCGGAGCGGGCATTCGTGGTGGCAGGGTGCGGGGGATGGGCATCCCATCCGCCGTGGCATGATGATTCTTCAGGACGATCCGGACGGTAAATGACCGGTCGCCGGCTTTTTCGATGTAACCACTTCGATCCGCCGCGGGGGGCAGGGGATGGCGAACAGGCGGCAAAACGACGAACCGATGTATGCCCGCATCGCCGAGTCGATCCGGCGGGATATCGACGGCGGTCGCTTCAAGGTGCGCGCGCGCCTGCCCGGAAGCCGCTCGATGGCCGTCGCGCTGGGGGTCTCCCGTACGGTCGTACTGATGGCGTATGACCAGCTGGAAAGCGAGGGGTACCTGGATTCGCAATCGGGCAGCGGCACCTACGTGAGTGCACGCCCCGCCCGTGCGTCCGCGTGCGCGACGCTCGTGGAGGAACCGGTCGAGGCGCCGGAGGCCCCTCGGCTGTCGCGCCTGGCCCGGCGAGCGGTGCTGCCAGCGGTGCCGGAGGCGGAGCCCCCTGCGGCTGAAGGGGAAGTGATCGATCTTGCGCAGCCTCGCGTGAAGTCCGACCGGCGCAGCCTCAAGGCTTGGATGCAGAACCTGACCGCGCTGTTGCGCCGTCGCGATGCACCCGACTTCCCCGAGCTGCAGGGTGCCCTTGACCTGCGCAAGGCCGTGGCAGGCTATCTCGGGGTCGAGCGTGCGATCGCGGTCGATCCGGACGACATCCTGATCGTCAGCGGCGCCCAGCAGGCCCGCGACCTCATCGCCCGCGTCCTGCTCGACGAAGGCGACGGCGCCGGCGTGGAAGAACCCTGCCACTGGAGCGTGCGCCATACCTACGAGGCGATGGGGGCGCGCCTCGTGCCTTGCCAGGTGGGTCCGCACGGCATGGACATCGACCGCCATGCAGCGGCACTGGACGGTGTGCGGCTGGTCAGCGTGGCCCCATCGTTCCAGTTCCCGACCGGCGTGGTCATGCCGGAGGAGCGGCGCCGGGCCCTCCTGCAATGGGCCTATGCCCACGACGCATGCCTGGTGGAGGACGATTTCGATTGCGAGCATCGCTTCGGCGTACGTGCGTTGCCCTCGTTGTGGTCGCTGGACCGCCACGGACGGGTGATCCACGTGAGCAGCTTTGCGCGCTCGATGTTCCCCGCGCTGCAGCTTGGCTACATGCTGGTGCCGCGCGCGCTGCGCGAGCGGTTCCTGGCGGTCAAGTGGCTGGCCGATCGCGGCAGCATATCGATGCAGCAGCACGTGCTTGCCGCATGCATCAGCAGCGGCCAGTACCTGCGCGACCTGCGGCGTATTGCACACCGCCTGGCGCCCCGCCACCGGGCCCTGCACGACACGCTGCAGGCGCGTCTGGGCGACGCCATGGAGGTGACTGGCTCGGTGGCGGGCGGATCTCTCTTCGTGCGCCTGCCGCGGTTGCCGCTCAGCGCCACCGGGACATTGCTGGCCGAGGCGCTGGCGCGCGGCGTGCGGATCCGTTCGGCCGAGCGCTTCCACCGGGTGCCACCCGATCACGTCACCCTGGTGCTCAGCTACGCCGGCTTATCCGAGACGAGCCTCAAGCGGGCGGGTGCCCGGCTTGCAGAAGCCTGTCTGGCAGTGGCCAATGCTTGAGCCTGCCGCGTTGCGCCGTTGATTCAGCCCGGCTCCTGGTAGAGGCCGAACTCGTTGCCCGCCGGATCGGCGAACACCGCAAAGGCACCCGCGCCGGACGCGATCTCCGTGCGCGGCGTCAGCACCCTGCCGCCTGCCGCCTCGATGTGCCGGAGCGACTGCGCGATGTCGTCCACCATGATGTATATGCGGGTGCGCCCGCCTGGCGCACGGTCGGATTCCTTGACCCACGTTCCGCTCACGCTGCCTGCGTCGTCGAAGGCCAGGTTTCCGTCCCCGCGCTGCCGGACTTCCCAGCCGAAGATGCTGGAGTAGAAGGTGGCTGAGTCTTCAACGCGGTTCGCGGGGATTTCCAGGTAACAGACTTTTCCGTGCGGCATGGTTGACCTCCGGCTTTCATGACGGGTGCTGCCCGGCGGGACCCAGGTTAGTCCACTACGGTGAACGCTGGGACTCTCGCCGCAGATCGGCCAGCTCGGCCTGGAGCGGCGCCCCATCCTGCGCTTGCTGGGGGCAGGCCACGCGGTCGAGGCGCGGTTGTTCACACCTGCGGTTTGCGGCGGGCCTTCTTCCTGCCGGGAGTCGTGCCGGATGCGGCCACGGAGCCCGCGCTACCCAGCTGCTCCAGCCACGCAAGGTCATCGACATACGCCAGGAAAGAGCGCAGGTATGGCGGCGACGAGTCCTGCATCAGCGCAATCGCGCGGCTGGCCAGGGCGATGGAATTGAGCGGGCCGACGTCGGTTGTCGTGTGGGCGATGGATTGCTGCAACTGGCTGTCGGCGCGGAGGGTGGACCACAGCTGGCGGAAACCGGCGAGCGCGGCAACGTCCGGGTAGGCGCTGCGCCCGGGAGGCATTTCACGGGCGAGTTGGGCGAGCAGGCCGCGCAGCGGGTTCGGCTCGGGCCGGGTGGCATCGGCTTCGTCCTGCGCATCGGCATTGCGTGCCCGCAGTTCGGCCAGTCGGGTATCCAGCGTGCGTCGCGCTTCGCCTTCGAGGTTGGCGGCGCGCTGTTCCAGGGCTGCGATCAGTTGCGCGCGGATGGCCGAGCTGGCGTTAGCGCGCATGGCCGGAGGCGGTGTCTTGCGGCGTGGCGTCGGCGGCGGAGGAACGCGGGATCGGCGCGATCTCCACACGGCGGTTCTTCGCGCGCCCGGCTTCGTCGGCGTTGGCGCTGACCGGCTGCTGCGCGCCGAAGGCGGCGGCGAAGACGGCGTCGGCGGGTACGCCGTCGGCGATCAGCGCGCGGGTGACGGTAAGGGCGCGCTGGGCGGACAGTTCCCAGTTGTCGGCGAACTGGCGATGGTCGCCGTGCACGGGCTGGTCGTCGGTGAAGCCGCTGACCATCAGCAGCTCGTCGCGCGACTGCAGGTACTGCGCCAGCGGCGCGGCGAGGCTGCGGATGAGCTGGCGGCCCTCGGGCTGCAACTGGTCCGAATTGAGCGCGAACAGCAGGTTGCCGCGGATGCCGATGCGGCCATTGACCAGGGTCACGCGGCCCTGCGCCAGCGGCGTGGCGAGCGCCTGTTCCAGCGTGGCGCGGCGTTGCTGCTCGGCCAGGCGCTGCTGCTGGGCCACTTCCAGCTTGTGCGAAAGCTGCAGCTGCACACCGATGACGCCGACCAGGATCAGCACGAATACGCCGAGCAGCACCGACATCAGGTCGCCGAAGGCCCAGATCGGCGCGGTCGACTCGCCCTCGAACTCGACCTCGCCGCTCATGCCTTGGTTGCCTTCGACGGCTTGCCGCGGCCGGCGAGTTGCTGCATGTCGGCGATGATCTGCTGCTGCGAGAGCACGCTGAGCTCGACCACTTCCTTCGCCTGCGCCACGTAGTAGGCAAGCTGCTCGTCGCTGCGCGAGAGCGAGGCATCGAGCGCGCCGGCGATCTGCTGCAGGCGTTCCATCAGCGCATCGTTGGCCTGGCCGAACTGCGCGACGCCGGCGCCGAAGGCTTCGCCCAGGCTGGCGACTTCGATGGCACTGGCAGTGACCTGCGCTGCGGCGGTGTCGAGCCTGCCGGTCTCGGTTTCGATCTGCGCGGCAAAGCGGCTGCCGACGCGGTCAAGCAGTTCGGCCGAGGTACTGACCAGGGCGTCGACCGCGCTGCGTTGCTCGGTCGAGGCATGGTTGACGGCGTCGAGCAGGGTCTCCAGCGTGCCCAGCAGGCGGCTGCGCTCCTCCAGCATGGCGGTGTCGCGCACCATGCTGTCGGACAGCTTCTGGCGCAGTTCGCCGACGACCTCGGCGGCCACGCGCGGCGCTTCGGACGCGGCCTCTACCAACCGGGCGATCTCGGCGAGGGTCTGGCCGGCGGCGGCTTCGGTTCGCGTCGCGATGGCGCCAGCGGTCTGCTCCAGCGTGACGCAGATGGCCTGCTGGCGATTCGCGGTAGCTTCGCCTGCTGCTTTCCACTGCGTACCCAGTTCGGTGGTCATGGCGTCGAGCTTCTGCGCCCAGGCGGCCAGGCGTTCCTCGTCGCGTGCCTCGAGCGCCGACTGCAGTTCCGCGTGCGAGCGGTCGACCGCCTTGACCAGCGCGGCCGCGTGCGATTCGAAGGTCGCGCTGGCAGCGGCCAGCGCCTGGCGGTTGCGGTCGGCGAGTTCGGCGTGGGTGGCGTCCTGTTTCGACAGTGCGCTTTGCCAGGCATCGGCGGCACGAGCGGCGCTCGCGTCCAGGCGCGTCGCGACGCCGTCGAGCAGCGCGGACGAGCGCTGCTCGAAGGTGTCGGCGAAGCGGGCCAGGACGCCGCCCAGCGCCTGCGCGTGGGCTTCGTTGGCCTGCCGGTGCTGGGCGAGCGCGTCGCTCCAGATACCGGTGACGGTGCGTGCGGTGGTGTCGAAACCGGCAGAAAGGCCGTCGAGCTGCCGCTGCACGGCTTCGCCCACGCTGGCCTGGATGGCGCTGCTTTCACGGGCGAGGCTGGCCAGGGTGGTTTCGACCACTGGCTGCAGCACGCTGGCGGCAGTGCGCGCGCTGTCGGCCACGCTGGCCTGAAGCGACTGCTCGATCGAGTGGGCGAGGCGCATGTACGCCTCTTCGGTGTGGCGGTGGAAGGCCTCCCGGTCGGCCAACTGGCGTTCGTGGGCGGCGGCGCTTTGCTGCTCCAGCGCCGCGCCCATCGCCTGCAGCCGGTCGACCAGGGCGGGCATCGCCGCGGCCTGCTGTTGCAGCAGGCGAAAGGACTCCTCGCGCTGGTGCGCCTGCGAGTGGACGCGCAGGGTGGTGGCGATGGCCGCGTCCAGCGCGTGCACTGCCTGCAGCCTTTCGCGGCGGACCAGCGCGGAAAGCAGCCCGAGCATTGCCGAGCTGGCGACGCCGGCGATGGAGGTGCCGAAGGCGAAGGCCAGGCCGTTGACCGGCGCGGCCAGCGAGCCGCGGATCGCCTGCAGGTCGCTGGCGCTGCCCAGTGCGGTGCCAGTGCCGCGCAGCGTGGCCATCATGCCGAGCAGGGTGCCGAGCATGCCCAGCAGCACCAGCAGGCCGACCAGGTAGGGCGTCATCGCCGGTGCCGGCAGCGCGGCGCGCTCGCCCTCGACGCGCAGGCGCACGGCGTGGCGCAGGCCCGGATGCAGGCGTTCGAGCCAGCGGCCGAGCCCGTCCGGCGGTTCGCTGAGCCCGTCCACCGCCTGGCGCAGCGTGGCGGTGGCCTGCCGGTAGCCGAACAGCTCGAACGCACCGGCGAGGTAGCACGCGCCGATAAGCAGGGCGACGGCCATGCCGAGCGGATTGGAGCCGGCGTAGCCGACGACGATCCAGCCGATGGCGACCAGGCCCAGGGCGAACACGGAAAGAAGAAGCAGACGTTTGAACATGGACAGCCGCATCAGGAGGTGTGAAGCGCCGCGAGCAGCGCATCGACCGGTTGGAAACGAAGATCCAGCTCCGCCAGCAACACGCTTTGCATGTCGCGGCGGAAGCCATCGAGCCAGGCGGAGGAGGCGTGCCCGGCCACGCGCAGGCGTTCGAAGCGCCGGCCCAGCAGCTCGGGCACCTTGGCGAGCAACAGGTGCTCGCGCGGGGTCAGGGCCGCTTCGAGCACCGCGTCGACCCCGGCCAGTCGCGCCATGGCGGGCGAAGCCTGGGCGAGCGCGTCGCGCAGCTTGCCGCGCAACCGACCGAGGTGGGCCTGCATGGCCCGCTGGCGGGCGAGGCAGGCCTGGCGGAAGGCGGCGTAGTCCGGCTCGCTATCGGCCGGCGCACCGGGATCGAGCAGGGGATCGTCCTTGATCGCGGTCGCCAGCGCCTCGCGAACCCGCGCGCATTCGGCGCCCAGCTCATCCGCTGCGGGCGCTGCGGACTCTGCCGCCGTGGCCTTGCCGTCCAGCGCGTCGGCAAGCGACAGCGCCTGCTTCCAGTCCAGCCACTGGCCCAGCCGGTCAGGCAGCGGCTGCCCGGGGGCGGCCACGTCGGCCTCTGCCAGGCGCGCCAGCAGACGGATGAACGTGGGGCCGCGAACGGCCGGGGGGAGTGCTGCCTGCGCCATCTTTCCGGAGCAAAACCGCAAGTTTAGCGCGACTGGGAGCGCGGTCAGGCGCTGGCCGCTGATGAGTTCGCATGACGTCGGCCGGATTCGGGTATTCCACTGCTGCCGCTTCAGGAAGCACCTGCCTCCTGCCGGCCCGGACCTGCCGTCCGCCGCGTATTCCATCTGCCTTGTAGCACTCATGCTCGCGGCGATCGGCGATCGGCGATCGCCGAATTCGGCCGGTTCCCGGGTGAGGCGGTCCGCGGGAATCACCGCCATCAACATCCCCGTTGCGCTGGTCGGCGCGGCGCTTCTCGTTCCCTCCGGCGCGCGCATCCTATGGATCGGCCAGTACGCTGGGGTAGCTCTCGCACGCTGCGCAGCCTTCCGGCCGCATCTCCCCGACGATCGGCCTCCCGCCGCCCGCACGCTTGACTGCCGCAAGGTTGGCAGGGCGACCGGTCATTTCACGCGTCTTCAACGCCGTGCCTGCAAGGGTCCGCGCGCTGGCGGAGACAGGATGTCGGGATGGCCTCGATGAATGCCTACCGGCGCGATATCGACGGCATGCGCGCAGTCGCCGTTCTGAGCGTGCTGGCATACCACTACGGTCTCTCGGCCCCCGGCGGTTTCGTCGGCGTGGACGTCTTCTTCGTCATTTCCGGGTACCTGATCGGCAGCCTGCTCTACAGGCAGGCAACCGGGGGTACGTTTACCTATCTGGCGTTCTATACCCGGCGCGCGCGGCGCATCCTGCCGGCGCTGCTGGCAGTGCTGGCGCTGACCTATGCGGCGATGCTGCTGGTCGCCACGCCCTCGGACCTGCGCGACTACGGAAAGACGGCGCTGGCTACGCTGCTGTCGCTCTCCAACGTCCAGCTGTGGCGCGCGTTCAATTACTTCCACCCGACGGCAGAACTCAATCCGCTGTTGATGACCTGGTCGCTCGGCGTCGAAGAGCAGTTCTATCTGGTTGCGCCGGTAGTGATGTTGCTGCTGCCGCGCCTGGCGCTGCGCGGGCGTCTGATCGTGCTGTGCAGCCTGATCGCCGTTTCGCTGGCACTGGCGGTTTGGGCCGTCCGGCTCGACCCGGGCGCGGCGTTCTATCTGCTGCCGACGCGGGCGTGGGAACTGGCTGCCGGCGTGCTGGTCGGGGTGCTGGAAATCCATGGAATAGGCCGGTGCATTCGCGGCTGGGCAGGCGAGGCATTGGCGCTGGCTGGCCTGGTGCTGATCCTCGTGCCCGTCATGGCCTATGACAGGCAGACACCGTTTCCCGGATGGACGGCGCTACCGCCGGTGCTTGGGTGTGCATTGCTGTTGAGTACGCCGGCTTCGGCGTTGAACCGGCGCCTGCTGGCGCTGCCGCCGATGCGGGCGGTCGGCCTGGTGTCCTATTCGCTCTATCTTTGGCACTGGCCGCTGATCAGCATCGCGCGTCTGATGGTCGGCCAGGAGCAGCCATCGCTGCCGGTGCGCCTGGCGTTGCTGGCGCTGTCGGGCGTGTTGGCAGCCGCCAGCTACCGCTTCGTGGAAACGCCCTTCCGGCACGCGCGCACCCCGGCGCGCGTATCGCTGCCGCGTTATGCGGCGGCGCTGGCAGTGTCGATGTTGCTGGTCGGATCGGCCGTGGTGGCGCAGGGTTTCCCACAGCGCTGGCCACGGCAGTTCGTGGCCGAGGCACGGCAATTCAACTACCACCGCAATCCCTGCCTGGTTCTGCACCATGGCGCCGAGCCGGATACCTCCGCGCGCTGCTACCCCGTCGGCCCAAGGCTGATCGCATTGGTCGGCGACAGCCACGCCGCGGCGTTCGCCGCGGGGATGCGCGCGGTGGCGGCACGGGAAGGGATGGGGCTGGTCGTGCTGGCCAAGGCCTCGTGCCAGTTCCTGGTCGGCGTCGCGCCCCGGGAGACCATGCATCCGGAGCTGTTGCACGACTGTGCCACGTTCAACCGGCGCGTGATGGTTCTGCTGTTGAACGATCCGCGCGTGCGCGGCGTGATCATCGCCGGTGCCTGGCGCGCGGGGTCCATGCAACCGATCCATTACGTCGCGATGGACGGCTCATCAGGCACGCCCGACGAACTGTTTGCGCAAGGCCTGGCCAGGGCGGTGCGCACGCTCGAAGGCGCGGGCAAACAGGTCATGATCGCGCGCGACGTCCCCTTCCTGCGGATCGAGCCGCGTTCACGCATGGCCTCCTGCGCGAGCCGATGGCGCAACCTTTGGCCGGGAACGGCCGGCGCCGGCGACTGCGGTCGCATCGGTTCGGCCGACACGGTTTCGGACGCCCCCGTCCTTGCCTTGCTCGCAAGGGTGGCGCGGCAGACCGGTGCGTCGCTGGTGGATCCACGCGCTTCCTTCTGCGACCGGTCCGGCTGCCTTATCGCGATGGATGGCCATACCTACTACCGCGATCGACAGCATTTGAGCCCGCTCGGTTCGTCGCGCGCCGCCACGGCATTCGCGCCCTTGCTGCGATCCCTTGCATCGCACAGCAGGCCGCCTGGCGACGCCTCCGGCCTGACCGCATCGAGGCGGTAGCCAAGCCAGGCGACCTTCCGCGGGCGTTCACGACCGTGGCGGCAGTGCTGGATTTTTGTATGACAATCGGACACCCTCGGGAGTGCGCCGGGCAACGGCGCATGGCCAGGCAGAGGGAGTCATCGATGACGGATAGTGCACGGGCGCGCACGCGCGCCATGGCATGGGTCGCGCTGGCGGCCATCATGGCGGCCGCTGCGATGCCGGCCGTGGCGGCATCACCGGACGGGGCAACCACCTGGAGCGGCCTGCGTGCGCCGCTGGCGACATCCTGGACGGCGCAGGTGTCACCGGACAACGCGCTGCCGGAATACCCGCGTCCGCAGCTTGCGCGTCCCTCGTTGGCGCATCCGCGCTGGATGAACCTCAACGGCCTGTGGCAGTACCAGGCGACCGGCGGCGAGGCGAAGCCGGTCTTCGGCAAGGCTCTGGCCGGGCGCATCCTGGTGCCGTTCCCCACCGAATCGGTGCTGTCCGGGGTGCAGAAGCACGCCGACGACATGCTCTACCGCAGGCAGGTCGAGATCCCGGCCGGCTACACCGCTCACGGCGGCCACGTGCGATTGAACTTCGGCGCGGTGGACTACGAAGCGACGGTCTACGTCAACGGCACCAGGGTTGCGCACCACACCGGTGGCTACACGGCATTCGGCGCGGACATCACCCGGGCGCTGCGCAAGAATGGGCCGCAGGAGATCGTCGTGGCCGTGCACGCGCCGGTGGACGGCGCCGACGTGCCGGTCGGCAAGCAGCGCCTGAAGCCCGAGAGCATCTTCTACACCGCCGCATCCGGCATCTGGCAGACGGTATGGCTGGAGCCGGTGCCGGCCACGAGCCTGGCCGCGCTGACCCTGGTGCCGAAGGCGACGCTGGACGGCTTCACGGTCGAGCCGCGCACCGACGGCGATGCACGGGGTGCGACGCTGACCGTCACCGCCTACGCCGACGGCAAGGCGGTCGGCCATGCGAGCGGGCCGGCGGACAAACCGCTGAATCTCGCCATTGCACACCCGCGCACGTGGAGCCCGGACGATCCGTTCCTGTACACCGTGCGCGCGGAACTGCGCCGGGGCGACACCGTCGACCGCGTGGAGAGCTACGCGGGGCTGCGCACCATCGCGGTGAAGAAGGTCGGGGGCCGCAACCGCATCGTGCTCAACGGCAAGCCCACCTTCCTGTTGGCGACGCTGGACCAGGGCTACTGGCCCGATGGCATCTACACCGCGCCCACCGATGCGGCGCTGAAGTTCGACATCCAGAAGACGAAGGACCTGGGCTTCAACACCATCCGCAAGCACATCAAGGTCGAGCCGGCGCGCTGGTACTACTGGACCGATCGCCTCGGCCTGATGGTCTGGCAGGATGCGCCGGCACTGCCCAACGGCCACAACGACAAGCTGAGCGAAGCGGCCCGCGCCAATTTCCGCGCCGAGGTGGCGGCGATGGTCGAACAACTGCGCGGCGTGCCCTCGATCATCGGCTGGATCCCCTTCAACGAAGGCTGGGGCCAGTGGAGCCTGCAGGCCGCGCGCGACGTCGCCGCGCAGGTCAAGCGACTCGATCCCTCGCGCCTGGTCGACGAACGCAGCGGCTACAACTGCTGCGACACCAAGGGCGATCCGGGTGGCGGCGACGTCATCGACGTGCACGACTATCAGGGTCCGGGCACGCCGGAGCCAGACGCCACCCGCGCCGCGATCGACGGCGAGCACGGCGGCCTGACCCTTGGCATTCCCGGGCATGTGTGGCCGGGCACGCCGATCAATCCCTACGGCGCGGTGAAGGATCGTGTCGCGCTCACCGAAGGCTATGTCGCCAACACCGCGGTGTTGCGCGACAAGGGTGTGCCACGCGGGCTGTCCGGCAGCGTCTATACGCAGATCACCGACGTCGAGGGCGAGCACAACGGCCTGTTCACCTACGATCGCAAGATCGAGAAGGCGGACGAGCAGCGCGTGCGCGCGATCAACCGGGCGGTGATCGAGGCCGGTTCCAGGTAGCTCGGACGGGAACGGCGAGCGTCAGCGTGACGCCGTCGTTTTCTGTTCGTCGCGATGTCCTGCCACGCCCGCATCGGCACATGGCCGCGACGGGCGCTTCGCTGCGGCCGTCGCGTGCACGGCCTGAATCGATGCCGCTCGCATGGCGCCTCTCGTCGCGGACCGCATGCGACGGAATACGCGGGACGGACATGGACCAGGGCTCTCCCGGTGAACCCGCCGAGGATTCGTGGTGCGGCATCCGGAACGCTGCCCGACGCGGCAAGCGCGAGCGCGGCGCCGCGAGAGCAGCCGCGCTTCGGCACCATGCGTGCATCGTGGGTCCCGGTCGTCCTCTCCTTCTTTCGGCATCCGTCCTCGCGCCACCAAAACGGGCTCCGCCATACGGCGCCTTTGACGGGCCGTGCACGGGCCAAGCGCGGCAATCCGGCGCTTGGGAAAGCAACCGCGCCCGTCCAAGCGAGGAGACACCATGAGTCTGCGTGGCATCGCGCTGGAGACGCTCAAGCTGCCGACCTTTGCTCCCCTGGCCCGGCATCTCTACGATCGCTTCTTCGAACGCCAGCAAAGGGGCAACCACTACCGCGGCGTGTACGCCAGCCATGCCGAAGCGCTGCGTGCCGTTCCGGCCTGCCTGCGTCACAGCTATGACAACGAAGACGCGGCGGCGCAATACCGCGAGCGTACCTGGCGGCTCACGACGAGCGACTATCCGGTGCTGTACTGGGTGCTCCGGCTCCTGGATGGGGGACAGCGCCGGATCTTCGACCTTGGTGGCCACATCGGCGTGGCGTACTACGCCTTCCAGCGCTTTGGGCCATTCCCTGGCGACCTGCGCTGGAGCGTGAGCGACCTGCCCACGACGATGGCTGCCGGACGGGCCTGGGCCGCCACGCACGATGCATTCGGGCGCCTCGCGTTCGTGGACGACAAGGGCGAAGCCGATGGCCAGGACCTGTTGCTGGTGCTTGGCGCGCTGCAGTATTTCGATTTCGGGTTCGCCGCATGGCTGGCCACCCTGCGGGCGCCGCCGCCCCATCTGATCGTCAGCCTTGCCCCGATGCACCCGTCGCTCGATTTCCATACGCTGCAGAACATGGGTTTCGCCTGCGTGCCTTATCACATCCATGCCCGGCCGGTTTTCCTGCAATCCATGGCTGACCTGGGGTACCGCGCGGTCGATGCATGGTGCAGCGAGGAACGCGAATGCCGCATCCCGTTCGCCCACGACCACGACGTCGAAGGCTACAGCGGCTTCTACCTGCGACGGGATTCCGGGACTTTTCACGAGAGCGCAACTGCGAACGATAAGGCGGGATTCCCGGGGTGACGGCCGGAGCCCGGCCTGTCCATGACCATCGGCGGGCTACACAAACGGCTTGGCTGCGTGCAAAGTCACGCCACCTTTCCATGGCGCCTTTTATGACCCGTCTAGCTTTCCTCCGCGCCACGCTGCTGTCGGCGGCACTGGCCCTGGCCTCCACTGGCGCCATGGCGGCCGATGTGACGCCACCGAAGGACTTCCTCGCCTCGCACATCGACACCTCGGTCGACCCCGGCGTGGATTTCTTCCAGTACGCCAACGGTGCCTGGCTGAAGGCGCACCCGATCCCGGCCTCCGAGGCAGCGTGGGGCATCGGCAACGAGGTGGACGACGAACTGTATGCGCGGCTGCGCGGGATCAGCGAGGCGGCGGCGAAGCGCAAGGCCGCCCCCGGCAGCGACCAGCAGAAGATCGGCGATTTCTGGGTCACCGCCATGGACGTGGCGAAGGCCGATCGTCTGGGGCTGCAGCCGCTGCACTCCGGGCTGGCACGCATCGACGCGATCGCCTCGCCGGCGGGCGTGCTCGACACCGTCTTCGCGCTCAAGCCGATCCGCGTCGGTGCGCTGTTCCGCATCGGCGTCGCGCAGGACGACAAGGACAGCGCGACGATGGCGGTGCAGATCCACCAGGGCGGACTGGGCCTGCCCGAGCGCGACTTCTACTTCAACCCGGAAGCGGGCGTGGCGAAGATCCGCGCCGCCTACGTCGAACACATGGCGCGCACCTTCGTGCTGCTCGGGCGCGACCCGGCCGCGGCCAAGGCGGCGGCCACCCGGGTGATGGCCTTCGAGACGGCACTGGCGAAGGCTTCGCGCAAGCTCGAGGACCTGCGCGATCCGGAGAAGAACTACAACAGGATGGCGCCCGCGGTCTTCACCGCGAAGTACACGCCGTCGATCGACTGGAACGCGCGGCTGGCGGCCTGGGGCCTGCATCCCTCCTACGTGATCGTCGGCCAGCCGGAGTTCTTCGCGGCCGAGGACCGGCTGCTGCGCCAGACGCCGTTGCCGGTGCTCAGGGACTACCTGCGCTACCACCTGGTCGACACCTACGCACCCTTCCTGTCCACCGCGTTCGACCGGGAACACTTCGACTTCCACGGGCGCGTGATGTCCGGCCAGCAGGAACAGCGGCCGCGCTGGAAGCGCGTGATCGACGAGGAAAACGACGCGCTCGGCATGGTGCTCGGCCGCATCTTCGTCAAGGACTATTTCCCGGCCGCTTCCAAGCAGCGCTATGCGGCCATGGTCGAGGCGATCCGCAGCACCTTCCACGACCGCATCGGCCGGGTCGACTGGATGAGCCCCGCGACCCGGGCCAAGGCGCTGGCCAAGCTCGCGGCGGTCACGCCCAAGGTGGGCTATCCGGACAAATGGAAGGACTATTCGGCGCTGGTGATCGGGCGAGACTCGTACGCGGCCAACGGCATGGCGGCCAACCGCTGGTTGTTCCAGGACAACCTGTCCAAGTTCGGCAAGCCGGTCGACCGCACCGAATGGGACATGACCCCGCAGACCTACAACGCCTACTACAACCCCTCGAACAACGAGATCGTGCTGCCGGCGGCGATCTTCATGGTGCCCGGCGTGCCCGACGACCAGGTGGACGACGCGGTCGCCTACGGCTACGTCGCCGCCAGCACGATCGGCCACGAGATCACGCACGGCTTCGACGACCAGGGTCGCCAGTACGACGCGCAGGGCAACCTGTCCAGCTGGTGGACGCCGCAGGATGCCGCCTGCTTCAACACCGCCGCGCAGAAGATGGTCGAGCAGTTCGACGGCTACGAGCCGCTGCCGGGCCTGCACATCAACGGCAAGGCGAGCCTGGGCGAGAACATCGCCGACTACGGTGGCGTACTGCTGGGGCTGGAGGCGTTCGAGAAGACCGCGCAATACAGGAAGGGCGTCAAGATCGGCGGGTTGACGCCGACGCAACGCTACTTCCTCGGCTACGCACTGGGCTGGATGACCCAGCAGCGCCAGCAGCAGTTGCGCCAGCGCCTGCTGTCGGACGTGCATGCCCCGGCGAAGTGGCGCGTACTCGGTCCGATGTCGAACATCCCCGAGTTCTATCAGGCGTTCGGCGTGAAGCAGGGCCAGCCGATGTGGCGTGCGCCGGGCGATCGCGTCCGGATCTGGTAAGGCGGGCGGTAGCGAGTCGGGGTACCAAGGCACGCAATCGGAAGTTGCGCGCCTTTCCCTGCCAAAGCTTTCCGGACTAATGACCCTGGTGATCGTCCCTGTCGTGCCCTGACGGCGGATGGCCGTCGCCGTGATGCGCGTCGGCCCTATGGTCGGTTGGCGCATGGCCGGCGGGCGGGTGGCCGGCGGGGGCGCCGCGCGGCGTCATGGTCGGCGCCGTCGCGGGCGGTCGCTGCGGGTGGGGTTCCAGTGTGCGCGGCATCGGCTGTTCGGTCCGAAGGCGCCGGTCGCCTGGCGCATGGGACGGCGCGTGGCCCGGCGCCGGTCTGGCTTGCCGGTAAGGCTCAGGCGCGGCATGCCGGTCGTCGCGGTCGTGGCCGCCGCGCTCGTCCTCGTGGCGCTGGGGATGCGCCCAGGGGCGGTGGGATGGCGGCGGTGGCGCGTGATGCAGTGGCGGGCGGTGATACCAGCGCTCGCGTTCGCGGTAGAACGGCCGGCTGACGTAGTGGCGATCCCAGTAGGTGACGATCGAGAACGACACGATCGGGATGCCCAGGCGCTCGCCATAGGCAGGGACGAGCACCGGCTGGTCGTCGTACTCGTCCTGGATGAAATTGCCGGCCACCCAGCCGCGCTCGTCGTTGAACACCACGTCGCACCATTCCCAGCCATCCGTGCAACCCTCGATGCCGATGGGTGCGCCCGCCGGAATGATGTCGACCGCCGGATAGTCGATGTCCGGCCCGGCGCGCAGCGTGACGTCGCCGGTGACGTAGCCGTCCGCGGCCAGGGCCTGCGCTGAGATGCCCGCCAGAAGAGCGAGTGCGCCATACCAGGCTGATCGCTTCATGGTTTGTTCTCCTGTGGCAAGTTGGCCGCCCCTGGCTCGGCCAGGCCAGCCTGTTCCCGGTGAGAGGGCGGCGCAAGCGCGTGTGCCGCAGGGGTTTATGCACCATCCAGCGTGGTGGGGCAGGGGTGACGAAAACCCGAAGGCGGGGTCAACCAGGCACGCGGGTGCCCGTCGCACATCACTGGCGCCACAAGCGGGATGGCGAGGGCAGGCACCGGTACCGCACAGCCGGGCATCGCAGGCGCAGCCGGCATGCCTGCGCCAGTGAAACGACAGCATTCGGACGGCCGCGTGCCAGGCATGCAGACCATACTGCCCACTCCCTCACGGAGCCCTCCCATGTTCTTACGCCTTCCGCTTGGCCTTGCGGCGATCTTCGGCTTGATCCTGGGACCGACGGCGACCCGCGCGGCGCAGCCGCCCGGAAAATCCCATGGCATCTCCCGTCAGGAATGGAATGTGCCGCGGAAGCCTTTCCGCATCTACGGCAATACCTGGTACGTGGGTCCGTATGGGCTGTCTTCGCTGGTCGTCGACACAGGCAAGGGGCTGGCGCTCTTCGACGGCGGCCTGCCGGCATCCGCGCCGCTCATCGAGGCGAACATACGCGCGCTCGGGTTCCACGTGCGGGACGTCAAGTGGATCCTCAATTCGCACGCACACGCAGACCATGCCGGCGGTATCGCCGCCTTGCAGCGCGACAGCGGGGCGCAGGTGATCGCGAGCGCCGAGGGCGCGCGTGCGCTGGCGCTTGGCGGAGCCGACCCGGCCGATCCGCAGTACGGCCTGGCCCCTGCCTATCCGCCGGTCGCGCACGTCAGGCCAGTAGGTGACGGCGAAACCCTTCGGCTGGGCGACGTGGCGATCACCGCGCACTACACGCCCGGCCATACGCCCGGCAGCACGTCGTGGACCTGGATCTCGTGCAGTGCAGGGCGCTGCCTGCACATGGTCTATGCGGACAGCCTTACGGCCCTGGGATCGGCCAGCTTCCGCTACAGCGATCATCCGGAGCGCGTGGAGGCTTTCCGCCAGTCGATCGCGACCGTGGCTGCGCTGCCTTGCGACATCCTGCTGACCCCGCATCCCGACGCAAGCGGTTTCTGGGAAAAAGTCGCGCAGCGCAAAGCGGACGCGGGCGGCATGCCGCTGGTCGATGCCGATGGCTGCCGGGCCTATGCCACGGCAGCCACCATCAAGCTGGATGCCACCCTGGCCAGGGAGAAGGCGAAGACGGCCACGCAACCCTAGCTGGCTGGCCCTTCATCGATGACGACCGTTTGCAGGGGTTTATCGGAGGCCCGTGGCCCGGTCCTTTCCGGGAAAAAACGGCCGCCACACGGTCCGCCCGTTCCGGCCATCGATCGCCTCGATCGATGGCCGGAGCGATCTTGATCAACCGCTGGTGGCCTGGCTCGTGAACACCGCCAGTTGCGCAGCGAATGCGCGCTTGTAGGCGGGCCGCGCTTCGCCGCGGGCCAGATAGGCGGCGATGTTCGGATACTCGTTCACGATGCCGGATGCTTTCAGCCGGAGCAATACGCCGATCATCATCAGGTCGCCGGCGCTGAACGCGCCATCGAGCCATTCGGCGTCGCCGAGCCGGATCGAAAGGTCGCCCAGCCGTTGGCGGATGCGCTCCCTGATGAGCGGCAGGCGCTGCTCGGCCCAGGGCTTGTCGCCCTCCTGGAACTTGGCGGTCTGCAGTTCGAGGATCGGAGCCTCGACCGTGTTGAGCGCGGCAAACATCCATGCGATCGCCCGCGCCCGGCCGTTCTCGTCGTCCGGCAACAGGCCGGCATGATGCTGGGCCAGGTGGAGCACGATGGCGCCCGACTCGAACAGCACCAGGTCGCCTTCCTCATAGGTCGGAATCTGCCCGAACGGATGGAGCGCCCGGTGTGCGGGCTCCTTCATGGCCTTGAACGAAACTAGGCGAACCTCGTAGGGCTGGCCCACTTCCTCCAGCGCCCAGCGGACGCGCATGTCGCGCGCGAGTCCCTGGCCGCGATCGGGCGAGTGTTCAAAGGCGGTGATGGTGGGGATCATGGACAAGTCCTGCATGGGAGGGAAAACGGGCGCCAGGTCGCGCGGCGGGCTCGCGGTGCCGCCGCATGGCCGGCGGGCACGGAATCATCCGCGCTGGGCGGCCTCGATCGCGGCGACGTCGATCCTGGTCATGTCCATCATCGCGTCGAACACGCGCTTGGCCGCGGCGCGATCGGCGCCGGTGACGGCGTCCATCAGGACGCGTGGGGTGATCTGCCATGACAGTCCCCACCGGTCCTTGCACCAGCCGCAGGCGCTGGCCTGGCCGCCGCCGTCGATGATCGCGTTCCAGAGCCGGTCGGTTTCGGCCTGGTCGTCCGTCGCCACCTGGAACGAGAACGCCTCGGCATGCTGGACACCGGGGCCGCCGTTCAGGCCCAGGCAGGGGATGCCCATGACCGTGAACTCGACCATCAGGATGTCGCCCTGCTTGCCCGCGGGGTAGTCGCCGGGCGCACGGTGGACGGCGCCCACGGAACTGTCCGGGAAGGTCCTGGCGTAGAATGTCGCGGCGTCCAGGGCGGTGCCGTCGTACCAAAGGCAGACTGTGTTCTTGCTGGTCATGCGGGTTCTCCTGGCTGGGGTGGCGGGGCTGCTTTCATCCTTCGACGGATGGCAGGGGCGCAGATCGACAGGGCGTCGCCGCTGGAGCAGCGCGATCGGGGAGGCGATGAGAGCACACTCTGCTGCTAAGGGCGGGGAGGAGCGGACCGGCACGATCTGGGGGCGTCCAACAGGGTTTATTGCGCACGTAGCGGTACCTCGCGCAAGCATGTGCGGTCGAATCGCCCGGGCGTCTTCGACGCCACGACGGCCGCTCGGCGATCCGCAGGCGTGCCCCCGTCGAAGGATATCCGGCCCCGTCAGCGGCGGGCATGGGTTGCGGCCTATCCGAGCGGCCGCAGTGGGAGGCATTCAGCGCCGCTGTCGCTGATGCATACTCTCAGTACGCCGACGGGGCCCGGCCTCGCGCGGCAACACCCGCCCAACCAGGGGAAGGCAGCATGACCATCCGCCTCGATCACATCATCGTCCCGTCGCGCGACAGGAAGGCCGCGGCCAGGTTGCTCGCGGAGATCCTCGACGTGCCCTGGTCCGAGCAGGCGGGCGCAGGCCCGTTCTGCCCGGTCTACGTGAACGACGAACTCACGCTGGACATGGGCCAGTTCGGCGAACCGTTCGCCGCGCAGCATTACTGCTTCGAGGTCGACGAGGCCAGGTTCGATGCCATCCTTGCCCGTCTGCAGGCCAAGGGCATCGCCTACCGCAGCACGCCGCTCGGATCGGTCGACATGCAGATCAAGTCGCAGATGGGCGGCAGGGGCGTGTACTGGAGCGAGCCGGATGGGCATGTCTGGGAAATGCTGACCGTCAGCTACGCACGCCGGCCCGGGGACTGAGCCTGGCCGCGGAATCGATCGTTCGCGAAGAAAAAAAGGCCGGCGATGCCGGCCTTTTTTCAATCAGCCGGGTGCTACCGGATCGGCGCCATCAGATGCTGGTAGGGCGTGCCTGCCCACATCACGTAGGGCGCGTCGGTCTGCGGGTCGGCGAGCTTGGGGTACTGGTCGTAGAACGCCGTATCGGCGCCGACCACCATCAGATGCGGACCGGTCTTGATCCAGTGCTTGCCCTGCGGTGTTCTGGCGTAGGGATCGGTATTGCTCGCATCGGTGCCGCCTTCGAGCATGTACATCAATCCGACCTGGCCGGAAGGCGGTGTGGCATGGGTAGCCCAGGCGTGTATCCACGCCATGGCCGACTTGTCGGCACACATCGGGTCCTGGCCGGGCGTGGAGGGGGCGTCCGGAATGCAGGTGAAGCCGTTGGTGCCCTGGCGCAGGGTACGCATGCTGCCGTCCGGCTGCATGGCCATGATGGTCGCATGCCGGCCGACGGCGGCGGGGGCGGCGCGCATGGCGCTGGCGATGAGCTTGGCGTCGCTCGCCTTGTTGGGGTGGGCTGCGAGCGCCGTACCGGCGGCGAGCAGCGTGGTGGCAAAGACAAGCGGGGTGATCGAAGTGGGCATGATGGCCTCCCGCAGCGACTGGCGCAGTCACCCCGTCTTCCCGGCGGGAGCCTGCGCTCCGGCCGGTTATCGCAGGATCAAACGCAGGTTAGGGGAAAGCGTTTCCTGCGGGCCTGGAAAATGGCCGGCGCCTCGATCGACTCGCTGACAGGCAGCCGGCCGGCGCAGGTTGCCTCGCAATTTGCGCGCAGCATGGCCGGCGGCGGTAACGAAGTCGGCAGACAATCTGTATAGAGTGCGCTCGCCGGTCTGTCGAAAGCGGGTGCCCGCCAACGTCGGGACCATGGTTCCTCTTCACACCGGGAGGAGCCGGAACCTTCGCCCGATCGAGGAAATGAACATGGGTACCGTCAACCTGCACCGTGTCCTGCGCACGACCCCCGAGCGCCTCTACCGTGCGTTCGTCGATCCGGAAGCCCTGGCCAAGTGGCTGCCGCCGAACGGATTCACCGCCAAGGTCCACCACTTGGATGCGAGGGTGGGCGGCGGTTTCCGGATGTCGTTCACCAACTTCTCGTCGGGCAGGAGCCATGCCTTCGGCGGCAGCTACCTCGAACTGCAACCGGGCGAGCGGCTCCGCTACACCGATACCTTCGACGACCCCAACCTGCCCGGCGAGATGGTCACCACCGTCACGCTGGCGAAGGTCTCCTGCGGCACGGAGTTGACGGTGGTGCAGGAGGGCATCCCCGCCATGATCCCGACCGAGGCCTGCTACCTGGGCTGGCAGGAATCGCTGGTACTGCTGGCCAAGCTGGTCGAAGCGGAGATTCCCGACTGAGGAAGTGGCCCTCGCGCACCGTGGCGACCGATGCCATGCTGCGTCGATGACCCTCGCGAACGACATCCGTGCCAGGCTCGCCCGCTTGGACCGCGACAGCGCACTCGATGCGCCGGAACAATGGCGCGCGCGCGCCGAAGCGCTCGAATGGATCGAGAGCGCCTGGCCGCAACTGGCGGCAGGCGCCGTTGCGCCGGCGCTACGCTCGCGGCTGGAATGTGCCGATGGCAGGCTGCACCGGCGCCTTCGCGCGGTGGTCCGCGCTGGGCAAGGCCAGGTGCTCTTCGAGCGCTGGCGGCAGGAACGGGCCGCGACCGCGCGCGCCATCGAGGGCGAGGGCTACGACGCGCTGGACGAACTGGTCGCCGGCGTTTTGCAACTGGACGACCCCGGCACCGAGCTGCTGCCGCTCGCGCCCGAGATGGTGTTCTACCAGCCGACCCCGGCGCGGCACGTGCTGGACATGCTCGCACGCTCCGCGCTCGGTCCCCGGGACGTGCTGGTCGACCTGGGCTCCGGGCTGGGCCACGTGCCGATGCTGGCGGCGCTCTGTACCGGCGCACGTGCGGTCGGCGTGGAATGGCAGCCGGCCTATGTCGCTTGCGCACGGCGCGCAGCGCGCGCGCTCGGCCTGGACGGCGTGCATTTCGTCGCCGCAGACGCGCGCGATGCCGACCTGTCCGAGGGCACGCTGTTCTTCCTCTACACCCCGTTCGGAGGGAACCTGTTGCGTGGGGTGCTGGACGCATTGCACGCGCAGGCAATTCGGCGGCCGATCCGGCTGTGCACCTTTGGCCCGTGCAGCCGTATCGTTGCCGGCGAAACCTGGCTGCGCGCGGATGGACCGCTGGCGCCCGACCGGGCGGTGGTATTCGACGCAGTGGTCCCATGAAGTCGCGGAGGTTTCGATGAAGAGTCCACGTTGGGCAACGGCGTTCGCATTGCTGCTGGTGCTGCTCGCAGGGCCACCGCACGCGATGGCGGCGACCGATGACGCCGCCGCGATCCGCCAGGCCATGGCCGCGCAACAGGCGGCCTGGAATCGCGGCGAGGTAGGCACGTTCATGCAGACCTACAAGGATGCGCCGGACACCACCTTCGTCGGCAGCACGGTGCGCAAGGGCTACCGGGCGATCCTGGAAAGCTATCGCCGGCACTACGCCACCCGCGCGCAGATGGGGCGGCTGACCTTCTCGGACGTCGAGGTGCGGTTGTTGCCCGGCACGGACGGCAAGGTGCGCTATGCGGTGGTCACCGGGCGCTTCCACCTCGACCGAAGCGCGCACGGCGAGGCCGCGCAGGATGACGGCGTCTATTCACTGCTGTGGGAAAAGACCGCCGCGGGCTGGAAGATCATCCTGGATCACACCAGCTGAGCGTCCGCGCGTGAGGCGCCGTGGCGCGCCTCACGCGCGGCGATCGAGCCGGTACACGTCGGTCGCCAGCGCGCTCAGGCCGCGCGCGGCCAGCCCCGGCTGCTCGGCCAGGATGTCCCGATGCTCCAGTGTCGCGATGCGCCAGCCGGATGCGAACAACCGCTCGACCTCGGCCCGCGGCACCGTGAACGGCGGGCCCTCCATGTCGCCGGCAGGATAGTCGAGCGTGATCAGCAGGCCGCGGCACGCCGCCGGCAGGCGCGCGTAGACGGATCGGACGTATTGCCTGCGCATCGCTGGCGGCAGCGCGATCAGCGCGGCGCGGTCGTAGATGCCCATGCAACCGGCGAGGGTGGCGTCGTCGAGGTCGAACACGTTGCCCTGGATCATTTCGATGTCGCCTGCCACGTAGTGCTCGCCACAGGCCGACACGTGGCGCCTGGGTTCGAGCCCGTGCTCGTCGAAGAACGCCTGCACCGCCAGTGGCGACAGCTCCACGCCGAGCACGCGCAGCCCCTGTGCGGCGAGCCAGGCCATGTCCAGCGTCTTGCCGGCCAATGGCACCAGTACACGGGTGCCGCGGGGCAGGCGCAGTGCCGGCCAGTGCTTCTCCAGCAGCGGCATGACCTCCGCACGATGGAAGCCGGTGCGGCCTTCGCGCCAGCATTCGAGCCAGTAGCTTGCGTCCATGGTGCGGGTCCTCTGGCGGCAGCAACCGGTGCGGCTGCCCAGCTTGCGGTACGCCGAGCGATCAGGCTGGGCCATGGAAGGTACCAGCGTGCCCGTCGCGCGCAAGCGCTGGGGCTGGGGCGGCGCGTGCTTTTTGCTCTTATCCTGCAGATCGACGGCATGGACCGGCATTTCCACCGTGACCGTCGCACTCAACGCAAGCCAAGGAGAGAACTGCAATGAACGAGGAGAAGTATTTCGGTGTCGTCGCCCGTGGCCGGGTGCTGGCTGTGATGGCTGCCGCAGGCCTGTTTGCCGCGCTCGGACCGACGACCGCGCGGGCCCAGGAAACCGGCGGCGCCATCTTCGGCTGGGCACCGGCCGGCCAGACCGTCACCGTCAAGGGAGTGACCTCGGGCACGCACCGGCGTACCACGGTCAAGGACAACGGCCACTACTCCGTCGACCGCCTGCCGCTGGGGACTTATACGGTCACGCTGGAGAAGGACGGCAAGGCGGTCGATACCCGGTCGAACATCGGCCTCAAGGTGGGTCGCGGCGCGGAAGTGGATTTCGGTTGTCCAGACGACCACTGTGAAAAACGCGAAGGTTGAGGTGAAACGCGGAGGCCGCCCATCGGCGGCCTTGCGCATCCTTCGTCCATCGGCCAAGCAAGGCATGGCATGCTGGCCCGCGGCCATCGAGGAACCCTTGCCATGGCGTTACCCAAGCATGCCCTCGTCCTGCTCGCCTGCCTGCTCGCCTGCCTGCTCGCCGCCACGGCTGCCGCCGCCAGGGCAGGGCACTACCGCGTGGTGGGTTACGCCAGCGACTGGAACGCCACCGACGCGCGCACGCTCGATCGGATCGACACACTTATCTTCGCCTTTGCGCACCTGGAGCAGGGACGGGTCGTCGTGGCCGCCAAGGCGGAGCCGCGACTCGAGCGCGTCCTGGCGCTCAAGCGGACCAAGCCGTCGCTCAAGGTGATGATCGCGGTCGGCGGCTGGACCGCGGGCGGCTTCTCCGAGGCGGCCGCGAGCGCCGACGGCCGCGAAGCCTTCGCGCAGAGCGCGGCAGGCCTGGTCGCCTCGCGCGGAGCCGACGGACTGGACGTGGACTGGGAATATCCCGGCCACAGCGAATCGGGCATCGCGTCCAGCCCGGCCGACCGCGCCAACTTCACCCTGCTGCTGAAGGCACTGCGCAAGGCGCTCGACGCCGAGTCGAAGAAGGTCGGCCGGCACTACGCGATCAGCATCGCCGTGGCCGACGGCCCCTTCGTGGATGGCATCGACATCGCCGCGGTGGCGCCGCTGGTGGATTGGTTCAACCTGATGACCTACGACTTCGTCAACCGCATGACGCCCGCCACCGGCCACCATACCGGGCTGTACCGCTCGCGCCTGGCACCGGGCGATGCACGCAGCGGGGATGGCGCGGTCCGCCAGTTCCGCGCCGCCGGCGTGCCGGCGGGCAAGTTGCTGCTCGGCGTCGCGTTCTATGGACGCGAGTTCGACGACGTGCAGGCGGCTCACGACGGTCTCTACCAGCCCTATGGCCTCTACCAGGGCGAGCACCCGTGGCCGCTGCTCAAGCGCGACTACCTCGGCCACGCCGGCTTCGTGCGCCACTGGGACGCGAAGGCCCGCGCGCCCTGGCTGTGGAACCCGGACACGCGTGCCTTCATCACCTACGACGACCCGCGCTCGATCAAGGCGAAGACCGCCTACGTGAAAAAGCACAAGCTCGGTGGCCTGATGTACTGGGAGCAGACCCTCGATCCCGATGGCGAGCTGGTGGATGCCATCTGGGAAGGGCTGCACTGACCGGGCGGGCGCGCCAGGACTCAACGGCCAGGTGCGCTATCGACCGTTCGCTGAGGTTAGGCCACAGGCCGAAGTCGAAGCGTCCCTCAAACCGCAAGACCGAGCCCCCTCCCTTCCGGAGAGGGGTGCGGACAGGCGGGGGAGGGTTCGGGCCGGAGCGAGGCGTAAGGCGACACCGGACCCCCGACCCATCTCCTGCCTCAAGTGAACGGACCTCAGTGGCGCACCGGATTCCCTGGCTCGCCCATGTCCTGCACGATGTCGCGCGCCTTGTCGGTGCCGCTGTGCACCGCCTCCCTGGCCTGGTCGGCGAGCTGATCGCTGGCCTTGCCCATCAGGCGGTTCTCCGGCTCGGTCGCCGGCAACGCGGCGCCGAGCAGGGCGCCGACGGCGATGCCGATGGCACCCAGCGCCAGCGGGTTGTCGTGCAGCAGGTGGTTGTAGCCCTGCACGGCGCGGTCCTTCTGCTGCAGCAGCGAATCGCGGGCTCCGTGCGCGGTGTCGGCCATCCGCGAGGCGGCATCGGCGACACGGGAACTGGCCTGGCTCCACGTGCCCGACGCGGTATCGGAGACCTCCGCGCCCAGCTCGCGTGCACGATCCATCATGCCCTGTCCATCGCCGCTGTCCGCGCCGCTCCAACCGCCGCGGTCGATGCCGGGCGTCGGCGCCGGCTCGTTGCGGCTGGCGTAGAGCCAGAGCAGTCCGACGGAGGCCAGCAGCGCCGGCACCGGATTGGCCTTCACCGCGTTGCCCACGTTCAGCGCGAACTCGCGCCCGTTGCCTTTGCCGAAGTGCACCATGCGGTCGAACAGCTGCCCCGGCGAGAGCTTGTTCTCCAGCGCATCGACGATGTGGTTGATGTCCGCACGCTGCTGGTCGATCTCGCGCTCCAGGCGCGCGGGATCCTTGTGCGATTCGGCCTCGATACGATCGGCGGTGCTCATGGCGTCCTCCCGCGGATGGCGTCGGCATCCTTGTGCAGTGAATGGAGGGTGTGGTCGGGCTTGAGCGACCCGGGCTCGAACTGCTTCTTGCCGGCGCTGACCATGATCCAGCCCACGATCAAGGCGGCCGCGCCGACGATCAGCGCGGACAGCCACGCAGGCAGCACGGTGGCCAGGCCGTACACGCCAGCCATCAGGAGGATCACCAACCCGGCCAGCATCACCGCGCCGCCGGTGGCCACGGCTGCGACGCCGGCCTTGGTGGCACGCAGGTTCTCGCGCATCTCGGCCTTGGCCAGCGCGAGCTCTTTGGTGAACAGCATCGGGATCTCGTGCGCCAGTTGCCGGAGAAGACCGCCGATGGAGTTGTCGTCCTCGCGCGTGGAGGACACGGCCCGCAGAGGCCGGCCGTCGAAGTTTTGCGGTTGTTCGTACGACTTGCTCATGGTTGCTTGCTCCCGCTGAAAGTCTCGGTGGACGAGGGCACGTCGGTTCGGCCGGCAGTCGCGTCGCTCGCGGCGGCCCCGGCGCGAGCGGAAATGGCGTCGGCGGTGGAAGCGGACGGCCCCGGCGAGGCGGCAACGGCACCGGCCAGCCCATCGGGTGCGGTGGTGTCGATGGTCTCATTGCCAGTGGCGGGCCGCGCGGTGGTGCCCGGCACGGCCGAGTCGTCGCCGGTCCAGCGGGTGTGTGCCGCGTGCGTGCTCGTGGGCAAGCGCTCATCGCTGGCTGTTTCCTGCGGCGCCGAGGCGCGCGCGAAACGGGCGATGCCGAAGCCGATCGCAATGCTGCCGGCGATGAACAAGGTCGGGTTCTCGCGCGCCACGCGCCGTACGTCGTGCAGGATCTGGTCGGCGCTCTTTTCGCGCAATCCGTCGGACAGGCGGCGCAGGCTTAGGGCCATGGCGGACACCTGCCCCGACAACTGCGCGACGTCGTCGTCGCGCATCTCTGCTGCCGCCGCCTTCACGCTGTCGGCAAGCGTATCGACCTTGTCGGCGGCCACGTTGCGGTAGTGCTGTACCTGTTCCTGGCCTTCGGCTCGCGCCTTGTCGGCGAGATCGTCGGCGCCGCCGTGCGCGTGCGTGGGGCCCGGCGAGCCCGTGGCCTTGTCGCGGGCGGACGGACGATAGCTGCTGTCCTGGGGTGTGTTCATCTGCGCCTCCTCGGGGTCGGACCGGCCGCTGCCTTGCGTGGGTTGTCCTGGTCATCCGCCGGGCCCGATGCCGGGCAATTTCGTGCGGGCACACCGGCCACCTGGCCGCACGGCGGGCAACGGGGTGTGCGCGTTTGGACGTCTATCCGGCGAGCGCCCGACGGTACGACAGGATCGCTCATTGGCGATGACAGGCCCGTCTAAAAGCGCAAGAGTTTCCGTCACGCCCCGATCCGGACGCGGGTGCGAAAAGGCAGGCGCCTGGCAGGCAGGCAGGCGCTTGCCACCCGCCGCGCGATCGACCCGCTTGTACGTTCCGGCACTTCCAAGCCAGCTCCACTGGAGCCCCCCAGTGGCGTACCGGTCGGGCAGCGTGCCCGCTACTTCTCCACCAGCGCCTTGAGCCGGGCCAGCCGCGCGTCCCACTGGCCGGAAACCCAGTCGATGTAGCGGCGCAGTTCCCCGATGGGCGCCGGTTCCAGTGCGTACAGCCGTTCGCGGCCGGCGCGCTCCTGCCGCACGATGCGTGCGTCTTCGAGGACGCGCAGGTGCTTGGTGATCGCCTGCCGCGTCACCGGATGGCCTGCGCTGAGCTGGGCGATGGAGCGGCGCGAGCCGTCGCTGAGGCGGTTGACCAGCGCGAGCCGCGTTGGATCGCCCAGCGCGGCGAACACTACGGCGGCGCGCGCCGGCGTCGGCGGCGGGCGCGGGCGAGCCCGCGCGATCAAGGCGCGGTCTCCTCGACGTAGCGGCGGATGTTTTCCATCTGCTGGGTCCAGCCACCCTCATTCATGCGGAAGGCCTCGTCCCGGCGGTCGGCCGGAATGCGCTCGAAGCCGGACTCGGTCAGGATCAGCAGCGTGCCCCCGCCGTGCGGTTCGAGGCGGAACTCGATCAGCGTCTGCGGCTCGTCGGAGTAGTCCACGTCCGCCTCCACGGCATACGGGTGCCAGCTCAGCGAGAACAGGCGCTCGGGCACCATCTGCCGTACCACCGCGCGCCAGGTGACGTGTTCGTAGCCGGGGTGGGTGATGCGGCCGACGGCTTCCTCGCCGGGTTCGAACGGTGCTTGCAGCTTCACCTGGAACCAGGCGCCGAACTGCTCGTACTCGGTCAGGGCGCGCCATACGCGCGACACCGGGGCCTTCAACGTGATGCGCTTTTCGATGCGGTCGTTCATATGCCACCTCCTGGTTGCATGTCAGGTTGGGCCGATGGCTGCAAAAAAGCAACCTTTAGGTTACTTTTTGGGGGCGTGTCCCGTAGGCAAGGGTATCGGCGGGGCGCCCGCAGGACATGCCGCATACGAAGGCGCGTTACGGCGGCTTCTTGGTAAAGTCGCGCCGATCGTCTTTTGCGAGGGCAGGGATGAACGCCAGCACCCTTCCGCACCGACGCCGGCCAGCGCATGCTTGGGGCATGGAAGCATGCGCATCGACCACATCACGGCTGCAGTCATGATGGGCAAGGGACGGCTGGAAGCCTTCAGCGACGGCGTGATCGCCATCATCATCACCATCATGGTGCTGGAGTTGAAGGTGCCGCACGGCAGCACGCCGGCGGCGCTCGCACCCCTGCTGCCGGTGCTGCTCAGTTACGTGCTGAGCTTCGTCTACGTGGGGATCTACTGGAACAATCACCACCACATGCTCGCGGCGTGCCGCCGCGTCTCCGGCGCTGCGCTGTGGGCGAATCTGCACCTGCTGTTCTGGCTTTCGCTGTTTCCGTTCGCCACCGCCTGGATGGGCGAAAACCATTTCGCCGCGGCGCCCACCGCCGCCTACGGCGTCGTGCTGCTGATGGCGGCGCTGGCGTATTGGCTGCTGCAGCGGACGCTGATCGGCCTGCAGGGCGGGGCCTCCGTGCTCCGGCGCGCGATCGGCAGCGACTGGAAGGGCAAGCTGTCGCCCGTGGTGTATGCGCTGGGCATCGTGTCCACCCTCTGGGCTGCCTGGATCGCGCAGGCGCTGTACGCGGCGGTCGCCGTGATGTGGCTGGTGCCCGACCGGCGGATCGAGGGCGCGCTCGGCGACCGCGGCGCCACGCCATAGGCGCCGCGGCCCGCGTCGATCACCGGCAGCCGGCTCAGCACCATCGCCTTCCGGGTGTTCTTCTTGGCGGCCATCGCCTTGCCGGCGGCACCGGCGTCCGGGTCGCGGACGCGGAGCTCCCGCGAGCCGGACGGCTAGCGCGCTGGATGAACACCGCGGCGGGGCCAGCTGGCCCGCCGCGGCGAACGCGACCGTCTAGCCGAGCGACACGACCGGGACGAAGCCGCCGAAGATCATCCGCTTGCCGTCGAATGGCATCGGGGTGTCGGGACCAACGCGCGGGTCGTCCATGATCTTCTTCATGCCGGCGTCGCGGGTGGCCTTGTCCGGCCATTCGATCCATGAGAAGGCCACCGTCTCCTCCGCCGTGGCCTGCACGGCGCGTCGGAAGTCGGTGAGCTTGCCCTCGGGCACGTCGTCGCCCCAGCACTCGCAGATGCGGGTCGCGCCGAACTCGAGAAACATCTGGTCGAAATGCTTGGCGTGGTCGATGAACTGCTGCTTGTTGGCCGTGGGCACGGCGATGACGAACCCGTCGATGTAAGCCATGGCGTTCTCCTTCGAAGGCAAACCACAGAAGCCTGACTTGCGCCGCCCGCGATGGCGGGTGCGGCAGGATGCCAGTCTTCCAGGGGCTACCGCATGCACGTGGATGAGGAAGGCGCCGGCCGGCGTCTTCCTGACACCGACGAGCGGCGACGACGGGAATCGACACACGGATCGGTCGCCGTTCTCCGGTGTCCGGAGCTGTGCGTTATTCATCGAAATTCCCGCTCTCGCCCACCAAACGTTGATTGCAAATTCACGACCGTTGCACAACTCGCGTGCAACGGTCCGCCCGCCTGATTGTCTCGAGCCCCCGCACCATCGGGATGCGTTGCAGGTGCAGGGCTCATGGAATGGGGAGCGACCATGGAAGCGCTCAAAGGGTATCGCTGCGATATCGATGGGATCCGCGCGCTGGCCGTGCTGGCGGTCATCGCCTACCACTTCGGCTTCGGGACCTCGGGGGGCTACGTCGGGGTCGACGTCTTCTTCGTCATATCCGGCTTTCTCATCGGCAGCCTGATCTACGAGGACGCGCAGGCCGGCCGGTTTTCCTACCTCAAGTTCTATACGCGCCGCGCGCGCCGCATCCTCCCGGCGCTGCTGGTCGTGCTGGCGGTCAGCTACCTGGTCATGCTGGTCATGGCCACGCCCACGGAGATGCGCAACTTCAGCGCGACGGCCGTGGCGAGCGTGTTCTCCGTATCGAACATCGAACTGTGGCGCAGCATGGGCTACTTCCGCCCGAACGCCCAGCTCAACCCGCTGCTGATGACCTGGTCGCTCGGCGTCGAGGAACAGTTCTACCTGCTGGTGCCGGTGGTGCTGCTGTTCCTGCGGCGCTGGCCGCTGCGCTGGCGCCTGTGGTCGCTCGCCGGTCTCCTCGTCGCTTCGTTCGTCCTGGCATGCGTGGGCATGCTCTTTACGCCCGCGGGCGTGTTCTACATGCTGCCCACCCGTGCGTGGGAGCTGGGCGCCGGGGTGCTGCTCGGGGTGGTGGCGATCCATCGAAACCAGCGCCCCGGCGAAAGCGGTAGCGGTAGCGGCAGCGGCTGGGGCGCCGAGGCGCGCGCGGCCGCCGGCCTGCTGCTGATCCTGGTGCCGACCCTCACCTATCGCTCGGATACCCCGGTGCCCTACATGGCCGTGCCGGTGCTGGGAACGGTGCTGTTGCTGGGCAGCAGTACCTCCTTCATCAACCGGTGCCTGCTGAGCCTGCCCGCGGTGCGTTTCGTGGGGCTGATTTCCTACTCGCTGTACCTGTGGCATTGGCCAGTGATCAGCATGACCAACATGGTGTCCGTGCACGAGCCGTCGCTGGCGCTGCGGCTGGTCCTGCTGGTTGGCGTGTTCTGCCTTTCGTGGTTGAGCTACCGGTATGTCGAGCAGACGTTCCGGCGCAGCCGGACGAGCCCGCGGGTCTCGCTGTTGCGCTATGCCGGGGCGATGGCCGTGCTTGCGGTGTGCGCCACCTCGGCACTGGCCACGGGCGGCCTTCCCCAGCGCTGGTCACGCAGTTTCCTGGTGGAGACGGCGAAGAACCCGAACGACCCGTGCCTGCCCATGGGATCGCACCCCAAGCTCGTCGAGCCGTGCTATCCGAAGACCGACGGTCCCGTGCTGGCCCTGGTGGGCGATAGCCATGCCGCTGCGCTTGGGCCGGGCCTGCGGGTGCTGGCTGCGAAAGCCGGCATGCGCGTGATGCAGATGACCAAGTCGGCGTGCCCGTTCCTGGTCGGGGTCAGCCGGGTGACCTACTCCAAGCCCAGCCACTTCACCGCCTGTGCGTTGTTCGACCAGCGCGTACTGAAACTCGTGGAAAACGACCCGCGCGTCGATACGGTCGTCATCGCCGGCGCCTGGTGGACAGGCACGCTCGATGGCTCCTATACGGCCACCCGCGGCCCGAGCGGCTCTCCCTACGAGCTGTTCGAACGCGGCTTGCTGGCGGCGGTGCGCGCCTTCCAGCAGAAAGGCAAACGGGTGGTGATCGTACGCGACGTGCCTTACATGGACTTTCTCCCGCTCAAGCGCATGGCTGCGTGTTCCAGCCGGCTGCGCGCCTGGATCAACGGACGCCACGACGCGAACGGCTGCGCCTACGCCAATACGACCGAGCTCGTCGACGATGCGCCCGATCTTGCGATCCTGCAGAAGGTCGCCGCGCAGACTGGGGTGGAACTGATCGATCCGCACAAGGCGCTGTGCAGCGGAAAGCACTGCAGCATCGTGTTGAATGGGCATGCGCTCTATCGCGACGAGCAGCACCTCACGGTGACCGGATCGAAACTGGTCAGCAGCGCATTCAGCGATGCGGTGGGCCAACCGGACAGCGCCACGGCGGCTGCTGCCCCGTAAACCGTCGGCTTGCATCGACATCGAGCGACGATTGCCATCGGCCGCTATGGCCTGGCGAGCGGCACGCCGGTGACCGGCGTGCTGGCTAGGCCGCAGCCAGCTTCCACAGCTGCTCCCAGCCCAGCCCGCGAAAGCACGGGCCGGCGGTCGCCTCGGGAAACTTGATGCCGTTGTAGCGGGCGTTCCATTCCAGCAGCCGCGGTCGTTCCTGCTCGTCGATGCACAGGTCCCACCCTATGCACAACATGTGCGGGCAACTGCGGTGCAGCGCCTGGCACAGCTGCAACGCGTCGGCCAGACCCGGGATCGCATGGCCGGAGAAGCGGGCCCCGGTGTCCGGATGGACGTCGGTCTGCCGCCAATCGCTCGTGTAGCCGGTCCCTTCCAGCCTGCCGGTGGCCATGTCGACGGACACGGATACCTGGTTGGCGGACAACACCACGTCATCGCTGGCGCGACCCACCCGCAGGTAGGCGGACCTCACCGACATCGAGCCATCGGGCTCGCGGGCGGTGGTGATGCGCAGGGTCGCCGCGGCGCGCGGGCAGATCGGGTCGAACGACGCGTGCTGGCGGACCGGCGCCTGGAACACACCATCGGGCAGGCCCTGGTGCTGGGCCTCGGACAGGCTTTCGCGTGTCATGAAGATCACGCCGCGCCCGCGGAAGGAACGGTCGGCCTTGAACACCGTACGTGGCCCGTGCGCGAACAGGATCGCGGGCAACTGTTCGCGCAACACCGGGCGATAGTTGCGGTCGTAGTACACGCCATCGATCACGTAGGCCAGGTCCGGCAGGGCCTCGGTATCGAGCACGCAATTGGTGAACGACTTGGTCAGGGCGACCTTCGACACCTCGCCGCCTTTTAGCGGCGCGACCACCAGGCCGTAGTAGTTGTCCGGGATCCAGCCCTCGCGAAAGCCGCCGCTGATGGCGGTGTAGAGCCGCAGCCAGGGTGCGTAGTGGGCACTGCCCAGCACGTCGCGCGCGTACTCGTCGGCACGCCGGATGGCCGCGCGGTCGGTGCGTCCGCGCTGGCTTTCCACCGCGCGCAGTCCGTCGGTCGCCTCGCGGTTGTAATGCTGCTGGCGCAGGTCGGTCTCGAAGCGCCTGGCGGCGGCCATTCCTGCCTTCTTCAGCGATCGGGTCAGCAGCATAGGCGCATCTACCTGGGTGGCGGGAGCAGCCGTCTCGCGGGCCTGCCATGCCCTGCGCGGGGCAGGAGCATGCGCGTCATAGCGGGGTGGGATGCAAGACGCCGTGAACGCTGCAGGAGCCGCCGCGGGGCGGCGAACCCGCCCCCCTCTCGCGCCTCATAGTCTGCGTTTAGCCGTCCGTGCGCCGGGGCAGCTTCCACTCCGGCCGCACGAAATGGCAGGTGTAGCCGCTCGGGTAGTGCTGCAGGTAATCCTGGTGTTCCGGTTCGGCTTCCCAGAAGTCGCCGGCCGGCTCCACCTCGGTCACCGCCTTGCCGGGCCACAGGCCGGAGGCGTTGACGTCGGCAAGGGTGTCCTCGGCCACGCGCTTCTGCTCGTCGGTGGTGTAGTAGATCGCCGAGCGGTAGCTGGTGCCACGGTCGTTGCCCTGGCGGTTGGGCGTGGTCGGGTCGTGGATCTGGAAGAAGAACTCGAGCAGGCGGCGATAGCTGATCTTTTCCGGATCGAACAGGATCTCCACCGCCTCGGCGTGGCTGCCGTGGTTGCGGTAGGTGGCGTCGGACACATCGCCACCTGCATAGCCCACGCGGGTGGCGATCACGCCGTTCTGGTGGCGCAGCAGTTCCTGCACGCCCCAGAAGCAGCCGCCGGCGAGGATGGCGCGTTCGGTGCTCATCGGTGGGCCTCATTCGGCTGATCGGAGCCGGGATGGTCGAACAGCTGGCGGTACTGGCCGTAGCCTTCGCGCTCGAGCGCATCGAGCGGAACGAAGCGCAGCGAGGCCGAGTTGATGCAGTAGCGCAGGCCACCGCTCGCGCGCGGGCCGTCGGGGAAGACGTGGCCCAGGTGGCTGTCGCCGTGGCTGGAGCGCACCTCGGTGCGGACCATGCCGTGGCTGGCGTCGTGCTTCTCCACCACGTGCGCCGGTTCCACCGGCCGGCTGAAGCTCGGCCAGCCGCAATGGCTGTCGAACTTGTCCAGCGAGGTGAACAGCGGCTCGCCGGACACCACGTCCACGTACAGGCCTGGCTCGTGGTGGTCGTTGAAAGCGTTGTCGAACGGCCGCTCGGTGCCGCTGTGCTGGGTTACGCGGAACTGCTCGGGGGTGAGGCGGGCGAGCGCCTCGGGCGTCTTGCTGTAGGTCGGCATGGCTACCTCGTGTGGCTATATGGCATCGCGTGTCGGCGGATGGGCGCGTGTCCGCGAGCGGCTTCCCCCGTCCCGGCGATAATTCCGCCGACGCGGGAATCCGTCTCGATCTTCAGTCCTTCGGCTGGCCTTGAATGGGGCCGGGCCAGCGGGTTCCAAGCAGCGGCCCGCGGTCATCGCCGCTCCAGGGTGCGATCGGACCGGGCCCGACCACGAACAGCGGGTGGCAGGCTGGCGGCTCGTCGCGCCAGCGCTCGGCCAACGGCGGATTGCGCGCGGCCAGCTTGCGCAGCAGGTGCTGCCATTCGTAGGCGAGCTGGCCTTCCGTCGCGGCGATGCCCGGCACGCGCTCGATCACGCCGAGCTTGCTGCGGTCGAAGACGTAGCCGCGCGCAGCGGCCTCTTCCTGCACGTTGGCCAAGTAGGCGTCGATCGCCTGCGCCGGGGCGCGTGGCCACGGAAACGCTCCAGTGGCGGATGCTGCCGGTAGCCGCGCGTCTGTCCGCGCAGCACGGCGCGCGCCAGCAGCCCCTCGCGCCACAGGGCGAGCAGGCCCTGGCGGTCCAGGTGCTTCGGGTGCGGGGTCCACAGGTGCATGTGAAGGCCAGTCAACGCAACGGGTGGCATGATGGATACTCCCCGGCCCGCAGGGCGGGCAGGGACACTTTGATGCTTCGCCGGCCCCCGGGTTCCGGTTACGCATGCCCTCGGGCCGACGCACCCCCACACCGCCGACGCGGTGCCGACCGGAGCGACCCGCATGCAAGCCCAGCCCTCACCCGATGCCATCCTGCAGACCGGCCTGGCGTTCTGGGCCTCCAAGACCCTGCTCAGCGCGATCGAGCTTGGCGTGTTCACCGAGCTTGCCCGCGGACCGCAGGCGCTGGAGAGCCTGCGCGGCACCCTGGGCCTGCATTCGCGCGCCGCGCGCGACTTCCTCGACGCGCTGGTCGCGCTGGGCTTTCTCACGCGCAACGATGGCCGGTACGCCAACAGGCCAGACACCGACCTGTTCCTCGACCGCGGCAAGCCATCCTACGTCGGCGGCATCCTGGAGATGGCCAACGCGCGGCTGTATCCGTTCTGGGCCGGCCTGACCGAGGGGCTGCGTACCGGCCTGCCGCAGAACGAAGTCGCCCACGGCGGTCCGAACCTGTTCGACACGCTTTATGCCGTCCCGGCGCGGCTGAAGCAATTCCTCGCCGCGATGACCGGCATCAGCCGCGGCGCCAACCTGGCGATCGCACGCCAGTTTCCGTGGAAGGACTATCGCAGCTTCGTGGACGTTGGCACCGCGCAGGGCGACCTCGCCGCGCAGATCGCGCTGGCCCATCCGCACCTGCACGGCATGGGCTTCGACCTGCCGCCGGTGCGCCCGATCTTCGAAGAGCACGTGCACGCCCTCGGCGTCGCCGACCGTGTCACCTTCGCGCCCGGCAGCTTCTTCGACCAGGCGCTGCCCCAGGCGGACGTCGTGCTGATGGGCCACATCCTGCACGACTGGGACCTGCCGACCAAACGCATGCTGATCGGCAAGGCCTACGACGCGCTGCCCGACGGCGGCGCGCTGGTGGTGTACGAGTCGATCATCGACGACGAGCGCAAGGAAAACGCCTTCGGCCTGCTGATGAGCCTCAACATGCTGATCGAAACGCCCGGCGGCTTCGACTACACCGGCGCCGATTGCGCCGGATGGATGAAGGATGCCGGCTTCCGGCAGACGCGCGCCGAGCACCTGGTGGGGCCGGATTCGATGGTGGTGGGCATCCGGTAGCTGCGTCGCGGGGGATAAGGGTGGGCGGCGGTTCCTATGGTCTGGCGGGAAGCTCTTCAGGCGGCTTCCTGACTTGCGCCACCATGATCGCGCCCTTGACCGTCGTGCCCGCCGTGGGCGACAACTTCGACGAATGGTTTTCGCAATGGCTGCGCAAGAAGCAGTCGCTAATCAGTGCGGCTGCTCGCCGAGCGCCTTGCGAATCTTCTGTTCCCCATCGGGCGCATCAGCGGGATAGGCCCAATATTTTTCTCCGTCATGCGATACCACAACCCTCTCGCCGGCTCTGATAGGCAAAGCACACGGAGAAATGGCTTCCACCACTCTCGGGGCAGTGCCTTTAAGTTGCTCCGTCTGTACGACACGGAAAAGAAGGACCGGATAGCCGAGCGCCTCGGTGGTTAAGCCCGTCTTTGCTATGGGATTGTACTTTTCTTCTAAATCGGGCCAGCGTTCTCCAGTGACATAGCCCAGAAAGATGGCGTCCGATTTCTCAACACTAGGCGGGAAGGGTATGCAGCCTATGGCTTTCGGCGTTAAACACAGGGCCGATATGGCAAAAGAGAAGATCAGGGTACGGTTCATATCGCTGGAGTTAAAGCGGCGGCAAAGCCGTCCGCCTTGAACGAGTAAAAAAAGACTTCCTCCCCTTTCGGCCTTGAGGGCCATGATGGTGTTGCGACACAACCGTCAGCAGAGGAGGAAGTCTCCATGGGCACTATAACCTGAGTGTGGACCTGGCGAAGCACGTGTTTTCGGTGCGCGAGATGGATGCCGCCGGGCATGTGCTGCGGCGGCAGGAAGGTTGAACAGCACCAACGACCAGATGAGGGAGTAGAGCAAAAACCAGACGACTGCAAGCGAGCCCCTGGTGATCTCTTCGTGCATGCGGCGGCCTAACGCTGGAATTGAGCGGCGGCGAAGCCGTCCGCCTCGAATGACTGGTTAGCGCCCACGATGTGCGTTGGACTGCGCTGCCATATCTTTGAGCCTTTGTGAGCCAAGTGCAAGATCACTTTCCCGGATGAGCAACGCATTTAGATGGGCGCCTTCGTACGCATCATTGAAGTGTCGTACGAGCGAGATGGCATGTGCTCCAACTACCGCGGATCCAGAGAGGCTGAAATTGCCTGGGGAGTTTTCGGCTGGGGATACCGCGAAGGAAAGCTTGGAGGCATAGCGATCTTTTTTGATCGTTACGTTGTAGGAGGAAAGCACAGCGGGTGAGCCACGCTCACTAACTTGAAGTCTCCCGGTACCGCGACCATCAAGTTCAAGACGCAAAACCGCACCCGACTCGTCCGGGCCGATCCAGACGCCCGCTAGCTGAGCGATTGTTGGAGGTGGAGGCAGCTTGATAGCGCGCGCGTCGAAGTTCAGAACGCTGAGTGACAGAAAGGCAAAAAATGGCAGGAACCGAGCAATTTTCATGTCACCGTGCCTGGGCGCTAACTAAAAGTAGATTGAAAATTGCAACCTAATCCCGCAGCGTAAGCCGGTTGCGACTCGGTCGCATTTCTCGTCACTGTAGCCCCATCAAAGGTTTGCGTCATTCTCGCAGCCTAATCCGACCGCCTATCCCGGAGGCAAAAGGGTTTGGGCGGTAGACGGCTGAGAGTTTCCCCGAGGTCCTTCGATGAAACCGCAGGGCTCGCAGGCGCGTGCGGCCAAAAGCCCCGCGCGCAACGCTTCTGAGCCTTGCGGTTGGAGGTGGTGAGCACCGCGTTTGGGCCCTTTTGCCTTGCGTGCAAGGTTCCGGGCCTTGCGCGTGGGGCATGGACGCTGGCGGGATGCCTGCCACGATGCGCTATCCACGACCGGTCAGCGCGAGGTTTCCGCCCCGCCTTGCTTGTAGATCACCCCATCCTTCATCACGAACGGCACGTGCTGCAGGGCGCCGATGTCGGTGGTGGGGTCGCCCTGGACGGCGATGATGTCGGCCTCCAGGCCGGGCTTGAGCTGGCCGAACCGGTCCTGCTGGCGCAGGATCTCTGCGTCCACCGCGGTGGCGGCGAGCAGGGCCTGGGTGGGGCGCATGCCGTCGCGCACCATCCACTCCAGTTCCTTGTAGTTGTCGCCGTGGCTGAACACGCCTACGTCGCTGCCGTTGCCGATGGTGACGCCGGCGTCCATCGCCAGCTTGAAGGCGTGGGCTGCCTGTTGCATCGCTTCATTGGGCGGCTGGCCGGGTTTCCAGCCGCTGAAGTACTGGGCGTAGGCCGCTTCGGCTTCCAGCGTGGGCAGGAAGGCCACGCCGTGCTTCTTCATCAGCGCGAACACTTCGGCGGTGCCGCCGTAGCCGTGCTCGATGGTGTCGACGCCGGCCAGCACGGCGCGGCGCATGCCTTCGGGCGTGGTCGAGTGCACCGAGACCGGCAGGCCCAGCGAGTGCGCGGTCTCGACGCCGGCCTTCAGCTCCTCCTCGCTGAAGGTGGGCACCGAGCCGTGGCTCTTGCCGCAGTGGTAGTCGGCGTAGATCTTGATCCAGTCGGCGCCGTGGCCGGCCTGGTCGCGCACCGCGTCGATCATCTGCGGCACGCCGCTGACCGGGATGCCGCCCTGCGGCAGGTCCAGGTCGCTGCGGAAGCCCATCGGGCCGGGGCCGTAGCAGTGGCTGGCGATGGTGGCGCGGGTGGCGGCGAACAGGTGCGGACCGGGGATCAGGCCCTGGTCGATGGCGTGCTGCACATCGACGTCGCCGTAGCCGGCGCCTTCGGTGCCAAGGTCGCGCAGCGCGGTGAAGCCGGCCATCAGCGTGTCGTGCGCGTGCTGCACGGCTTCGATGGTGCGGTAGGGCAGGCTTTCCTTGAGCACCTGGTCGTTCCACAGCGTCTCGTTGTACGGGTGCAGGAAGATGTGCGAATGCGCGTCGATCAGGCCGGGCAGCAGGGTGGTGCCGGGCAGGTCGATGGTCTGCGTGCCGGGCGGCAGCTGTACCTGGCCGGCCGGTCCGACCGCAGCGATCCTGTCGCCCTGCACCAGCACCACCCAGCCCGGGTGCGCCTGCTCGCTGCGCGCGTCGAACACGCGGTCGGCCTTCAGCAGCAGCGGATGGTCGGCGGGCTTGGCAGGCGCGGCGCCCAGCGCACTTCCGGTGAGCAGGGTGCCGAGCAGGGCGGCCAGGAGACGGCGGGGGCGGTGCAGGGGCATGGGCGTGTTCCTTTCCGTTGGGCCTGGTCCGTCTTTGTATCACCGGCGCGAAGGCCCCGGGACCTTTTCGGGTATAAGGGCCGGATCGATTCGGTGGAACGGAACCATGTGTGGATTGGCGGGCCTGCTGCTGCCTTCGCCGGGGCGGCAGGAGGAACAACTCGCGGCGCTGGCCGCTGCGATGGGCACGGCGATCGCGCACCGTGGGCCGGACGACAGCGGCACCTGGGTGGATGCGCCGGCCGGTGTCGCGCTGGCGCACCAGCGGCTGAGCATCCTCGACCTGTCGCCGCTGGGGCACCAGCCGATGGCATCGGTCGACGGCCGCTACGTGCTGGCCTACAACGGCGAGATCTACAACTTCAGCCAGTTGCGCGGGCAACTGGAAGCACTGGGCGCGCGCTTCCGCGGCCACTCCGACACCGAGGTGCTGCTCGCCGCGTTCTCCGCCTGGGGCGTGGAGGAAAGCCTGCGCCGCTGCAACGGCATGTTCGCGCTGGCACTGTGGGACCGCAGCGAGCGTTGCCTGTGGCTGGCGCGCGACCGCGTCGGCAAGAAGCCGCTGTACTACGGCTGGGCCGGCGACACGCTGGTGTTCGGCTCCGAACTGAAGGCGCTGTGGCGCCATCCGCAGTTCGACAACGGCATCGACCGCGACGCGCTCACCCTGCTGCTGCGGCTGGACTACATCCCGGCGCCGCATTGCATCCACGAGCGCACGTTCAAGCTCATGCCCGGGCGCCTGCTGCGCCTGGATGCGGCGGCGGTCGCCGCGGGTGCGTCGTCCCACCAGCCCGAGCTGGCGCAGCGACCGTTCTGGGATGCGCGCGAACGCATGCGTGCGGCCTTGGCGGCGCCGTTCGCCGGTGGCGACGCCGAGGCGGAACAGCGGCTCGACGAGCTGCTGCGCGACGCCGTCGGCCTGCGCATGGTGGCGGACGTGCCGGTGGGCGTGTTCCTCTCCGGCGGCGCCGACTCGTCCATCGTCACCTCGATGATGCAGGCACAGAGCACGCGCCCGGTGCACAGCTTCAGCATCGGCTTCGAAGGCTCGCACCACGACGAGGCGCCGCTGGCGCGCGAGGTCGCGGGATACCTGCATACCGACCACACCGAGCTTTACGTCAACGGCGCCGATGCGCTGGCGGTGGTGCCGCAGTTGCCGGCGATGTTCGACGAGCCGTTCGCCGATGCTTCGCAGGTGCCGACCGCGCTGGTGGCCAGGCTCGCGCGCCGCGGCGTCACGGTCGCGCTGTCCGGTGATGGCGGTGATGAATTGTTCTTCGGCTACAGCCGCTACCAGCGTGCGCTGCGCAACTGGCGAATGCTCTCGCGCGTGCCTTTGACACTGCGCCGGTCGCTGGCGCGGCTCGCCGATGGGCAGGGCGAGGCCTCGCGCAGCGGTGGCCTGGCGGCGCTGCTGGCGGAGATGGGGGCGCGCGGCATCGGCGACGTCTATCGCAACCGCGTGGCGCGCTGGCGCGACCCGGCCGCGGTGGTGCCGGGTGCGCGGGCGGTGGAGTCGTTCTATCACCTGGCCGATCCGCTCGAGGGCGCCGGCACGCCGGCCGACGCGATGATGCTGGCCGACTTCGTCACCTACCTGCCCGACGACCTGCTGTGCAAGGTCGACCGCACCAGCATGGCGGTGAGCCTGGAGGCGCGCGCGCCGCTGCTGGACTGGCGCGTTGCCGAGTTCGCCTGGTCGCTGCCGCTGGACATGAAGCTGCGCGCCGGGGTGAGCAAGTTTCTGCTCAAGAAGGTGCTGCTGCGCTACCTGCCGGCCTCGATGGTCCATCGCGGCAAGCGCGGCTTCGGCGCGCCGGTGACGGCGTGGCTGCGCGGCGACCTGAAGTCGTGGGCTGGCGACCTGCTCTCGCCGCAGCGGCTGGCCGCCGAGGGTGTGCTGGATGCGGCGGCGGTCGCGCAGGTGTGGCAGCGTTTCGGCCAGGGTGAGCGCAAGTGGCACACGCACCTGTGGAACGTGCTGATGTTCCAGGCCTGGCAGGACTACTGGCGGCAGAGCCGCGCCGCGGTGCGCGGCGACGGATAGCGCGTGGCCGCCGGTGGGCGGCCACCCCTCAGTCGGGTGCGCCCACCGTGAGCTTCTGCCCGATGCGGATGGCGTTGCCCTCCAGGTGGTTCCAGCGCTTGAGCTGCGCCACCTTCACGCCGTAGTGTCGGGCCAGTTCGAACAGCGTGTCGCCACGGCGCACGACATGGGTCTGTGGCTGGGCGGGCGCATCGACCGTCGGCGTGGCGGGAATATGTTCGGCCTTGCGCGTGGCCGGCGGATCGTCGTCGCCCAGGTCGGGAAGCGACGGCTTCGCGCTGACGCTGGCGACCCGGTCGCCCGGCCCGCCGACCGCCTGTGCCAGCAGCGCCGTGCGCAGCTGCTCGGCCTGCTGGCGCGGCAGCAGCAGGCGGCCACCGTGGCGGGTGTCGACGATGCCGTTGCGGTAGCCCGCGTTGAGGTCGGCCAGCGCGGCCCGGGGCAAGCCGGCCTGTCGCGCGGCCTGGTGCAGCGACAGGCGCCGGTCCAGTTGAACGGTAACCAGGTGCCGGCTTTGCTCCAGCGTCGGCAGCGTGACGTGGAAGCGCGCGGGATCGCGCACCACGCAGGCGATAGCCATCAGCTTGACCAGGTGCTGGCGGGTGCTGGCGCGCACCGGCAGCGTGGGTACCGCCGGCTCGGCCGGTGGCGCGCCTTCCCGGTTCACCAGGCGGTCGACGCCCCAGCGGCCGGCGTTGTACGCGTAGTCCGCCAGGCGCCAGTCCTGGAAGTAGTCGTGGTAGTCCTTGAGCAGGGTCATCACCTTGTCGGTGGCGGCCGGCACGTCGAGGCGGCCGTCGTAGTCACGCCCGACATCCAGGCCCATGTGCCGGGCGGTACCCGGCATGATCTGCCACATGCCCGCAGCACGGCGCTTGTGCGGCGCGACCGGGTTGAAGTGGCTCTCCACCCAGGGCAGCAGCGCGAACTCGCCGGCGACGCCATGGCGCTGCGCACTTTCCTGGACGTAGACCAGCCGCGGCAGGATGCGGCGCATCTGCGCTTCGAAGCGTTTGGGCGAGCGGGTATAGCGGCGGGCCCAGGTGTCGATCGCCGGATCGGCGGCGCAATCGGCCATCGCAAAGCTGCCGCGCAGCTGGTCCCACACGTTGGTGGCGGCTGGCGCCTGCGGGCTGGCCGGGGCGCCGGCGGTGACATCCGGGACCTGGGCCACGGGCGCCTCGGCGCGCGGCGGTGGTGCCTCGGGAATCGGTGCGGTGGCGCAGGCGGCGACCAGCAGCGACAAGGCGAGCGGCAGGGGGCGCAGTACGTGTTTCATCCGTGGAAGGCATCCTTGGCGGCGCGCAGGGCGGCGAAGCGTTCGACGCGGCCGTCGGCGGCATGCTGGCGACGGGCCCAGTCGGCCAGCGACGAGCTGTCGGTGCGCAGGAAGGGATTGCACGCCAGCTCGCTGGCCAACGGCACGGGGACGGTGGGACGGCCGTGGGCGCGGGCCTCGGCAGCTTCGTTGCAGCGGAGGGCCAGCGCGGCATTGGCCGGGTCGACCTGCCGCGCGAAGCGGCCATTGGCCTCGGTGTATTCATGGCCGCAGCAGACCATGAGATCGCCCGGCAGCGCGGCCAGCCGCTCCAGCGAGGCGAGCATCTGCGCCGGGGTGCCTTCGAACAGGCGCCCGCAGCCGAGGCTGAACAGCGTGTCACCGCAGAACAGCAGGCCTTCGCCGGCGTAGGCGATGTGGCTGCGGGTGTGGCCGGATACCTGGAGCACCTCGAAGCGCGCCTGAGGTTGCTCCAGCGCGACGACGTCGCCGTCGCCCACGCGGTGGTCGGCCGTGATGCGCTCGTCGTGCGGCGCGAAGACGTTCGCGCCGTGGCGGTCGCGCAGGGTGGCGGCACCGGCGATGTGGTCGCTGTGGTGGTGAGTCAGGAGGATCGCCCGCAGGCGCAGCGAACGAGCGGCCAGGGCGGCTTCGACGGGAGCGGCTTCGCCCGGATCGACCACGATGGCCTGGCCGGCGTCATCGTGCATCAACCAGATGTAATTGTCGGCAAGCGCCGGTAACGGTACGACGTGCAAGAACGGTCTCCGCAGCCTTTCGTATCGACTGGCGCAGGCGTCCTGGCGTGCGCGAACCGTTCGACTATAGGTGCGCCATTGGGGGTGCTCGTTAGTGGGCTGTTAAATGTGTGATTCGTGTTCAGGCTGGAAACACGTTCCGCGACCTGTGACGCGCTTCCAGCCATCAGCGGCTACACTTCCGTTTTGCAGCAAGAACGGGCGCGACATGGCTCAGCGCGATCTAGACCTCTACGACAGCAAGCCGATGCGCGGCCTGCTTGCCGCAGAAGCGCAGGCGCTCGCTCCGGAGCTGCAACGCTGCGCAGGCACCTATGCGCTGCAGGTGTCCGCCATTGCGCGCGACCTGCCGGCCTCGCCGATGCTCGACCGCTGGGTGCACCTGCACCTGGACGGCAGCCATTGCAGGGGCGACCTGCACACGCGGCTGGACGAGCCGCTGCCATTCCTCGACGACGCCTTCGGCCTGGTGCTGCTGAGCCACGCCCTGGAAGTGGCGCCTGATGCCCAGTCCCTGCTGTGCGAAGCGGCGCGCGTGCTTGCGCCCGGTGGCATGCTGGCACTGACCGGCATGCATCCGGCCAGTGGCTGGCTGCCGTGGTTGCTGTGGCGCGGCCAGGGTGGCATGAACCTGGAATCCCCGCTGCGCATCGGCCGCTGGCTGCGCGGTGCGGAACTCAATGTCGAACGCGTGCAGCGGGTGGGGCCGATGTGGCCGAGCTCGGCAGGTGTGCCGCATCATGGTGGCCCGCTGGGCGGCGGCTACCTGCTGATCGCGCGCAAGCGCCGCCAGGCGGCCGCGCCGATCCGGTTGCGCCCACGTGCGATCGCTGCCGCGCCGGTGGCCGGCCTGGCGCCCGGCGCGCGCCGCAGCGCCGCTGCCTGATTCTTCGCGAGGAACGATGATCGAAGTCGAAGCGTTTACCGACGGCGCGTGCCTGGGCAATCCCGGGCCCGGCGGCTGGGCGGCCCTGCTGCGCGCAAAGGGCGTCGAGCGGGTGTTCTCCGGCGGCGAGCCGGACACCACCAACAACCGCATGGAACTGATGGCCGCGATCGGAGCATTGGAAGCGCTGACGCGTCCGTGCAAGGTGGTGCTCACCACCGACTCGCGCTACGTGATGCAGGGCATCGAGCAGTGGTTGCCCAGATGGGTTGCCAACGGTTGGCGCACGTCCGACAAGAAGCCGGTGAAGAACCAGGATCTGTGGGAGCGGTTGGCAGCGGCCAAGGCGCCGCATCAGGTACGCTGGTCATGGGTGCGCGGCCACACCGGGCATGTCGAAAACGAGCGCGTCGACACTGCCGCGCGCGAGCAGGCCGAGCGCTACAGGGGCAGGGCATGAGACAGATCGTTCTGGATACCGAGACCACCGGCCTGGAAGTACGCCAGGGGCATCGGTTGATCGAAATCGCCTGCGTCGAGCTGGTCGAACGGCGGCCGACCGGCCGCCATTGGCAGACCTACCTCAACCCCGAGCGCGCGATCGACGAGGGCGCGCGGCAGGTTACCGGCATCGAGGACGAGTTCCTGCTCGACAAGCCGTTTTTTGCCGAGGTGGTGGGCGACTTCCTGGCCTTCATCGGCGATGCGGAACTGATCATCCACAACGCCAGCTTCGACGTCGGCTTCCTGGACGCGGAACTGGCGCGCGTGGGCGCGCACCTGGGCTGCATCGCCGACCGCTGCCGCGTGATCGACACCTTGGCGATGGCGCGCGAGCGCTATCCCGGCCAGCGCAACAGCCTGGATGCGCTGTGCAAGCGCCTGGGCGTGGACAACTCCGCCCGCGACCTGCACGGCGGCCTGATCGACGCCCAACTGCTGGCCGACGTGTACCTCGCGATGACCTCGGGCCAGGTGGTACTGGACCTGGCCTTCGAGGGTGCCGGCGAAGACGCCGGCGGGGCGGTGCTGGCGCCGGTCACGCTGCTGCGCCGCCCGCGTGTCCTGCGCGCCAATGCCGGTGAACTTGCCGCGCACGAGCAGCGGCTGGATGCACTGGACAAGGCCGCCCAGGGCGGCAGTGTCTGGCGCCGGCTGGAGCTGCCCGAAGCGGCGTTGGCCGAGGCCTGAGCGCTCAGCTCACGCGTGCCAGGATCACCGTGATGTTGTCGTCCGCGCTGCCGTCGAGCGCGGCCAGCAGCAGATGATCCACGCATTCTTGCGCGGCCAGGTCGGCGCGGCCGACGATGCGCGCGATGGTGGCGTCGGTCAGGCTCTCGGTCAGGCCATCGCTGCACAGCACGAACCGGCTGCCCGGTTCGGCTCGCCCGCGCGCCATGCCGATATGCAACTGCTCGGTCGCGGTGACGCCCAGCGCCTGCGTCAACACGTTGCGCTGCGGATGGCGCTCGGCCAGCGCCGGATCGAGTTGGCCCGCGGCAACCAGTTCCTGCACCAGCGAATGGTCGTGGCTGACCTGGCGCAGCGCGCCGCCCTGCCACAGATAGATGCGGCTGTCGCCGACCCAGGCGACCTCGTAGCGGTCGCCGGCCAGCCGCAGCGCGGCGACCGTGGTGCCCATCGGCAGCTGGTCGACCGCGGCGCTGGAATGCTTGAACAAGCGCTCAGCCGCGCCACGCACCGCTTCGACCAGGCCGCGTCCCCGCGTGATCTCCTCGACGATCGCATCGCGCACCAGCGCCGAAGCCACTTCCCCATGCTGGTGCCCGCCCATGCCGTCGGCCACGAGAAACAGGCCCAACGCCGGATCGGCGTAGTAGGTGTCCTCGTTGCGCGTGCGGCGCAGGCCGACGTGGGTGCCGTGTCCGAACTCGATCATGGGGTGCCTGGGGGTGCGAGCGGCATGCAGCATGCCGCATGGCTACGTGCTTCGCAAAGAAGGCCGGAAAAAACAAAACGCCGCACGAGGGGGCCGTCCTTCTGGTGGAGAGGAGGGAATTGTTCGGCCCATCTATGGGTCTCACCCTCGAAGCCGGCGGGTCCGTCCCCACCATCGTCTCGTCAAAAAAGCAAAAGGCCCCGCGTGGGGGCCTTTGCGTTTCTGGCGGAGAGGGTGGGATTCGAACCCACGGTACGCTTACACGTACGCCTGATTTCGAGTCAGGTACATTCGACCACTCTGCCACCTCTCCGAAAAGGTTCGCGGGTCGACGCGAGCCGCCGATTTTACGGGGAGCCGGGAGTTCTGACAAGCGCTCCCGGCGTGTCGTGGGACCTCAGCCGGCCTTCTTCTTGGCCAGCCTCAGCCAGGTATCCACCACCGTGTCGGGGTTGAGCGACACCGATTCGATGCCTTGGTCCATCAGCCATTCGGCCAGGTCCGGATGGTCGCTCGGGCCCTGGCCGCAGATGCCAACGTACTTGCCCTTCTCGCGCGCCGTCTTGATCGCCATGGCGAGCAGCTTCTTGACCGCCGGGTCGCGCTCGTCGAACAGGCTGGCGACGATGCCGGAGTCGCGGTCCAGGCCCAGGGTGAGCTGGGTGAGATCGTTGGAGCCGATCGAGAAGCCGTCGAAGATTTCCAGGAATTCCTCGGCGAGCAGGGCGTTGGAGGGCACCTCGCACATCATGATGACCTTGAGGTCGCCTTCGCCCTTCTTCAGGCCGTTCTTCTCCAGCACCTCGATCACCTTGCGACCTTCGCCCAGGGTGCGCACGAACGGGATCATCACCCACACGTTGGACAGCCCCATCGTCTCGCGCACCTTCTTGACCGCCTTGCACTCCAGCGCGAAGGACTCGGCGAAGCCCGCATCGACGTAGCGGCTGGCGCCGCGGTAGCCGATCATCGGGTTTTCCTCGTGGGGCTCGTAGCGCGCGCCGCCGATCAGGCCGGCGTATTCGTTCGACTTGAAGTCGGACAGGCGCACGATCACCGGCTTCGGGTACACCGAGGCGGCAATGGTGGCGATGCCTTCGGCCAGGCGGTCGACATAGAAGCTCACCGGGTCGGCGTAGCCGGCCATGCGCTCGTCGATCTTCGCCTTGGTCTCCGCGTCCTGGCGATTGTATTCGAGCAGCGCCTTAGGGTGCACGCCGATGTGGCTGGCGATGATCATCTCCAGTCGCGCCAGGCCGATGCCGGCGTTGGGCAGCATGCCGAAGTCGAACGCGCGCTCGGGGTTGGCGACGTTCATCATGATCTTGAGCGGTGCTTCCGGCATGGCGCCGAGGTCGGCGGTGATGCGGTCGAAGGCGAGCTTGCCCTCATAGATGGTGCCCGTGTCGCCCTCCGCGCAGGACACGGTGACTTCCGCCCCATCCGGGATCAGCTGCAGCGCGTTGCCGGTGCCCACCACGGCAGGCACGCCCAGCTCGCGCGCGATGATCGCGGCGTGGCAGGTGCGGCCGCCGCGGTTGGTCACGATGGCGGCGGCGCGCTTCATGATCGGCTCCCAGTCGGGATCGGTCATGTCGGCGACCAGCACGTCGCCGTTCTGGAACTCGTGCATCTGGCTGATCGACTTGACCACGCGCGCCTTGCCCGAGCCGATCTTCTGGCCGATGGCGCGGCCTTCGGCCAGCACCTTGCCCTTTTCGTTGAGCTGGAAGCGCTCCAGCTGCGTGGCATGGGCGCGCGACTTCACTGTCTCCGGGCGCGCCTGCACGATGTAGAGCTTGCCGGTATGGCCGTCCTTCGCCCACTCGATGTCCATCGGCCGGCCGTAGTGCTGCTCGATGACGAGGGCCTGCTTGGCCAGTTCCTGCACGTCCTCGTCGGAGATGCAGAACTTGTTGCGCAGGTCTGCCGGCGTCTCTTCGATGCGCACGCGTTCGCCGGGCTTGTCCGAATAGACCATACGCTGCTGCTTGGCGCCGAGGCTGCGGCGGAGCAGGGCGGGCTTGCCGGCCTTCAGCGTCGGCTTGAAAACGTAGAACTCGTCCGGATTGACCGCGCCCTGCACGACCATTTCGCCCAGGCCGTAGGAGCCGGTGACGAACACCACGTCGCGGAAGCCCGACTCGGTGTCCAGCGTGAACAGCACGCCCGAGGCGCCGATGTCCGAGCGCACCATCAGCTGCACGCCGGCGGAGAGGAACACCTCCTCGTGCTTAAACCCCTGGTGCACGCGGTAGGCGATGGCGCGGTCGTTGTAGAGCGAGGCGAAGACTTCCTTGACCTTGTGCAGCACGTCGTCGATGCCGACCACGTTGAGGAAGGTTTCCTGCTGGCCGGCGAAGGAGGCGTCCGGCAGGTCCTCAGCGGTGGCGGAGGAGCGCACGGCGACGGCGATGTCGTCGGCGCCGGCGTCCCTGCACAGTTTGGTGTAGGCGTCGCGGATCGCCTCGTCCAGCTCCTGCGGCAGCGGCGTCTCGGTGACCCAGTTGCGGATCTCCTTGCCGGCGGCGGTCAGCGCTTCGACATCTTCCACGTCCAGGCCGTCCAGCCGCGCCCGGATGCGTTTGGCCACGCCGCTCTTGTCCAGGTATTGCTGGAAAGCATCGGCGGTGGTCGCGAAGCCGCCCGGCACCGAGACGCCGAGCTTGGCCAGGTTGCCGATCATCTCGCCGAGCGAGGCGTTCTTGCCGCCGACCTTGCCCAGGTCGGTCATGCGCAGGTTGTCCAGCCAAAGCACCAGGTCGTTCAAGAGACTCTCCTTAGTAAAGCTTGGGGTAATGCGCTGCGCCGCGCCGAATCCGGCCGCAAAGGACTGGTATTGTCCGCTGTCGATGGTGCACGGCACAAGAAGACCATTTGTTCGCGATGCCGTTCCAACTGCATACCAGTCAGCGCCGAGTCAAGCACGCACGGGCTTCGGCGCATGCGCTAAGGTTCTACGCAAACCTCCTACGGGCGAACGGGCATCCGCATGCAACGCACGGTTTTTTTCATCTCCGACTCCACTGGTATTACGGCGGAGACGATCGGCAATTCGATCCTCGCGCAGTTCGAGGGCATCCAGTTCGACAAGCATCGCCTGCCGTTCGTGGACGATGCGCATAAGGCCGAGGCCGCTGCGTTGCGCATCAAGACCCGCTACGCGCAGACCGGCGAGCGGCCGATCGTGGTCAACACGATGGCCGACCGCGGGCTGTGCGAGATCGTGGCGGCCAGCGGCGCGCTGATGCTGGACGTGTTCGCCCCCTTCATCGGGCCGCTGGAGGAGGAGCTGGCGGCCAAGCGCTCAGGCATGGTCAACCGCTCGCATGGTCTGGTCGACTTCGACAAGTACGAGGCTCGCATCGAAGCTACCAACTATGCGCTGGCCCACGACGACGGCGTGGACGTGGACTACGCCAAGGCCGACCTGATCCTGGTCGGCGTGTCGCGCTCGGGCAAGACCCCGACCTGCCTCTACATGGCCTTGCATTACGGCGTCAAAGCCGCCAACTATCCCCTGACCGACGACGACCTGGACAAGCTGGAACTGCCCAAACGGCTCAGGCCGTACAAGGACCGCCTGTTCGGCCTCACCATCGACCCGCAGCGGCTGGCGCAGATCCGCGAACAACGCCGGCCCGGCAGCCGCTACGCCACCGTGCAGCAATGTCGCTGGGAGCTGGAACAGGCCGACCGGCTGATGCGCCAGGCGGGCATTTCCTCGCTCAACACCACCCACGTTTCGATCGAGGAGATCGCCAGCAAGATCTTCGAGCGCTTCGGTATCGAGCGCACCATGTTTTGAGGTATATCCGAGCCTGATGAGTGCCGTATTGGACAGCCGATCCGCCTTGCTCCCGGGACGCTTCGAGTTCCTGATGGGGCTGTATGCGGAGAACTACCACCGCCTGGCGCACCTGTTCGCGCCGCAGACGCTTGCGCCGGGACGCTACCGCTCGAGCGTGGACGATGGCCTGGATGTGCACATGCACGTGCAGGAGCGCCATCCGTACACGCTGGAACTGGAGTTGACCTACGGATTCGTCGATGCGCACACCGGGCATCCAACGCCGTCGGCACAGTTGCGCATGTACACCGATGCGCATGTGGCCGAGGCGCTGCATTGCCATCCGGGGAGGCACCTGTGGCAGGTGCTCGGGCCGTTCCCGGAAGCGCACACGGTGCTGCAGCACCGGTTGCGCATGAACGGCTTTCTTTCGCGCTGGCTGGAATATCTGGCCGCGCAGGGGCACTCGGCGGGAACACTCGAGCGGCTGGACGAGACCGACGACGTCACCAGCCGTTCGCCCTGAGCGCGGGCCGAAGCCAGTGGAGCGGTTGTCCGCGAGTGCCAAGGCTCTGCTCGCCGCGAACGGTGTATGGCGACAGGCGAAAAAGCCAGGCAACAAAAAACCCGCACTCGGCGGGTTTCTCGTTAGTGGCGGAGCGGACGGGACTCGAACCCGCGACCTCCGGCGTGACAGGCCAGCATTCTAACCGACTGAACTACCGCTCCGCATTTTCTTCCAGCTGACTTGCCTGAATCGGACCGCGAGCAGTCGAATCAACTTCTGCGCGATACCAACCTTGGCGTCCCCACGGGGATTCGAACCCCGGTCGCCACCGTGAAAGGGTGATGTCCTAGGCCTCTAGACGATGGGGACGGATCAGGTTGGTGGAGCCAGGCGGGATCGAACCGCCGACCTCCTGCATGCCATGCAGGCGCTCTCCCAGCTGAGCTATGGCCCCGCCGCTGGAAGCCCGAAAGAATAGGCAGGGTTCGCGAATCCGTCAAGCATTTTCTCGAAAATTTTGCGCGCCTGGTCACGCGCGCTTGCACCGCATCGACACGCGAGCATGGTGACGTAAGCTGGACGACCATACACGCCGGAGCACGCATGCACGAGATCGGTTTCATCCGTGACCTCGCCGTCGTGATGATCGTGGCCGGCGCGACCACGGTGCTGTTCCAGCGGCTTCGCCAACCTGTGCTGCTCGGCTACATCCTGGCCGGCGTGCTGATTGGTCCGCACACGCCGGGCATGCTGGTGGGCGATCCCCGCGCCATCGACGACATCTCCAATCTCGGCGTGGTGCTGTTGATGTTCACGCTGGGACTGGAGTTCAGCGTGCGCAAGTTGCGCGAAGTCGGCATGGGCGTGCTGATGGTCGCGGTGATCGAGGTGGGCCTGATGCTGTGGATCGGCACGGGCCTGGGCGAATTGATGGGCTGGAACAGTATCGATGCGCTGTTCCTCGGCGCGCTGATCTCGCTCTCCTCCACCATGGTGGCAACCCGCACGCTGGCCGAGGGCGGGCTGCGCCATCTGCCGTTCGCGCAGCGGGTAGTAGGCATCCTGGTGGCCGAGGACGTGCTGGCCATCGTGATCCTGACCGTATTGAGCGCGGTGGCGATCGGCGGTGCGATGGAGGCTGGTACGGCGCTGGCGGTGGTGGGGCAGGTCGGCCTGTTCGTGGTGGCCGGCATGATCCTGGGCCTGCTGCTGCTGCCGCGTTTGATCGATTACGTGGCGGGCTTCGGCCGCGATGAAACGCTGCTGGTAAGCGCACTGGGCATTTGCTTTGGCGCGAGCCTGTTCGCCGCATCGCTGGGTTTCAGCGTGGCGCTGGGCGCGTTCCTGGCCGGTGCGGTGATCGCCGAGGCGCGCAACGCACATCGCGTGATGCGGCTGGTCGAGCCGTTGCGCGACATGTTCGCGGCGCTGTTCTTCGTGGCGATCGGCCTGAAGATCGACCCGCTCCTGCTGTGGCAGTACGCGCTGCCGGCGCTCGGTATCGCGGCGGTGGTAATGGTCGGCAAGACGCTGGCGGTCGGCATGGGCATGGTCGCCGTCGGGCAGGAGGTGCGCTCGTCGATCCGCACGGGCTTGAGCATGGCGCAGATCGGCGAGTTCTCGTTCGTGATCGCCGCGCTGGGCGCCTCGCTTGGCGTGGTGAGCGAATTCATCTATCCGATCGCGGTTGCAGTATCGGTGGTGTGCATGGCCGCCTCGCCCTACCTGGTCGGCCACGCCAACGGCATCGTCGATGGCATGCGCCGGGCCGCGCCCGGGCCGTTGCGGGTGCTGCTGACCAGCTACTCGGCATGGCTGGGCAGCCTCAAGCCGGTCGAGCAGAACGCGATGATCGCGGCCATGTTGCGCCGCCTGCTCTGGCACATCGGGGTCAACGTGGTGCTGGTGGTGACGCTGTTCGTGATCGGCGCCTACGTCAACACGCACAACTGGGCGTGGTTCTCGGCTTTCGGCGCCAACCGCGAAACGCGGCACTCGCTGATCTTCGCGGGGGCGCTGTTCTGTTCGCTGCCGATGCTCATCGCCATCTACCGCAAGGCCGAGGCGCTGGGCATGCTGCTGGCGGAGCTGGGCATCCGCGAGCATTTTGCCGGCGGTTATACCCACGCCATCCGCAGCGTGCTGGCGCGGTTGATCCCGCTGGGCACGCTGTTGGCGCTGGGGCTGCTGGTCAGCGTGCTCGGCTCGACGATCCTTCCGCCGCGAGGCGTGGCGATCGTGCTGCTGGTCGCCGGGGTCCTGCTGTCGGCGATCCTCTGGCGTGCGTTGGTGAAGATGCACGCGAGGTTGCAGGCGGCCCTGCGCGACACGCTGGAGCGGCCTGCACCCGACGAATAGCTTGTGAAGACGCGCGGGAACCTTTCCCGACCCTAACGGTCGACTGGCGGTGTCGTTGCCAAGACCGCTCGACGCGCCCCACAATGCCCCGCCTGCCTCCATCGGGGAGGCCCGGTCGCATTGCCGGCACATTCATACACGAGGGAGTTTCGAATGAAGCATTTTCTCCGTCCCACGCTGACGGCGGCTGCGCTGGCCGTTGCGCTGGGCATGACCGCGGGCGCCCACGCCCAGGCCGCCAAGTCTGGCGCCGCCGGCACGGTCGACAAGACCAAGGCCAGCTATGTGGTCGGCTGGGACCTGGCCGGCCAGCTGCCGCCGCTGGTGCGTGAGGAAGTCGACCCGGCAACGGTCGCCCGCGCCGTGCAGTCCGCGCTGTCGGGCCAGAAGCCGACCATGAGCGAGGCCGAGGCCAAGAGCGTGCGCGATGCCTTCGTCGCCAAGCTGCAGGCCAAGGCCAAGGCCCAGTACGAGAAGGTCGCGTCCGAGAACAAGACCAAGGGCGAAGCCTTCCTGGCCAAGAACAAGTCGGCACCGGGTGTGAAGACCACCGCTTCGGGCCTGCAATACAAGGTGATCAGCGAAGGTACCGGCGCGCGTCCGGGCCCGAACGACACCGTGCAGGTGAACTATGTGGGCACCTTCGTCAGCGGCGAGAAGTTCGACGCCTCGGCCGACCACGGCAACAAGCCGGCCGATATTCCGCTGCAGGGCGTGATCCCGGGCTTCCGCGAGGGCCTGGAGCTGATGAAGACCGGCGCGCACTACATGCTCTACATTCCGTCGAACCTGGCCTACGGCGCGCAGCCGCAGAACGGCTTTCCGCCGAACGCCACGATCATCTTCGACGTGACCTTGGTCAAGACCGGCCCGACGCCGGCCGGTGGCCAGGGCGAGGCGGGCAAGTAAGCAGCAACGCTGCAGGTCTCGGAGAAAGGCGCGGAGTGATCCGCGCCTTTTTTTATGGAGATGTCGCACGGGAGATCCGGATCGGCTGCCCGTCGGCGGGCAATCGGGCAACAGGCGTGTGGGCAAGTCCTGCGGCAGCCGCGCCCGACTCCTGCTCCTCTCCGTGCCCCTGCTAGAATCGGCGGTTCTCTTCGGTTGGAATGCGCGAATGAACGTCACCCTGTTCGGCACCGGCTACGTTGGCCTGGTCACCGGTACCTGCCTGGCGGAGATGGGCAACCACGTGCTGTGCGTGGACGTGGATGGAGCCAAGGTCGCGCGCCTGAGGCAGGGCGAGGTGCCGATCTACGAGCCGGGCCTGGCGCCGATGGTCCGGCGCAACCACGAGAGCGGCCGGCTGGACTTCACCACCGAGGCGGAGCCTGCGGTGCACCACGGCGAGGTGATCTTCATCGCCGTGGGCACGCCGCCGGACGAGGACGGCAGCGCCGACCTGCGCTACGTGCTGGAGGTGGCGCGCAGCATCGGTGCGCACCTGAGCCGCTACGCGGTGGTGGTCAACAAGTCGACGGTGCCGGTGGGCACCGCCGACAAGGTGCGCGCGACGATCGCCCAGGCGCTGGCCGAGCGCGGCGCGGTGATCCCGTTCGACGTGGTCTCCAACCCCGAGTTCCTGAAGGAAGGCGACGCGGTGGAGGACTGCCTGCGGCCGGACCGCATCGTGATCGGCAGCTCCAGCGAGCGGGCGATCGGCGTGCTGCGCAAGCTGTATGCGCCGTTCAACCGCAACCACGACCGCACGGTGGTGATGGACGAGCGTTCGGCGGAGCTGACCAAGTACGCGGCCAACGCGATGCTGGCGACCAAGATCAGCTTCATGAACGAGATCGCCAACATCGCCGAGCGGGTCGGCGCGGACATCGAGCAGGTGCGCCGCGGCATCGGCGCGGACCCGCGCATCGGCTATCACTTCATCTATCCGGGCGCCGGCTACGGCGGCTCGTGCTTCCCCAAGGACGTGCAGGCGCTGGAGCGCACCGCACGTACGGTGGACTACGACGCGAAGCTGCTGGGCGCGGTCGAGGCGGTCAACCACGCACAGAAGGGCAAGCTGTTCGAGCTGATCGAGCGGCACTACGGCGGGGCGCTGAAGGGCAAGACGGTGGCGCTGTGGGGGCTGGCGTTCAAGCCCAACACGGACGACATGCGCGAGGCGTCCAGCCGGCGGCTGATGGAGCAGTTGTGGGCGGCCGGCGCGAAGGTGCGGGCGTTCGATCCGGAGGCGCGCGCGGAGACGACGCGCATCTACGGCGAGCGGGCCGACCTCGCGCTGTGCGAGGACGCCTACGCGGCGCTGGAAGGGGCCGACGTGCTGGCGATCGTGACCGAGTGGAAGGCATTCCGTGCGCCGGACTTCGCGCAGATCCGCGACACGCTGAAGGACCCGGCGATCTTCGACGGACGCAACCTGTACGACCCGGCGCAGGTGGAGGAGGCGGGGCTGGCCTATTACGGCATCGGGCGCGGGCGTTCGCT
>NZ_FOXL01000012.1 GCF_900115705.1 Frateuria terrea | reverse complement strand
AGAGTTGCTGCAGGCCAACCAACCCCTGCTCACCGCCTATCTCATGCGGGACGAGCTGAAACGGCTGTGGTTTTACCGTCGGCCGGGCTGGGCCAAGCAAGCATGGGAACACTGGCTCGAACAGGCCATGAGCAGCGGCATCGCCGCGCTGGCGCTGTTCGCGCAACGGCTCAAGGCCTATCTGCACGGCATCCTTTCCCGATGCCGGTACCCGCTCAACACCAGTGTCGTCGAAGGCATCAACAACACGATCAAGGTCATCAAGCGCCGGGCCTACGGCTACCGGGATCAGGACTATTTCTTCCTGAAGATCCGTGCCGCCTTCCCCGGCATTCCGCGATGAACCTTTTTTTGGCTGCTCCCCGCGCAGGGCGAGGCGGGTTGAACGGATGGATCACGGTGCTTTCGCACCCTCGCAACGTCCATTTCAGCCAGCCGTTCACAACCGTAATTGCCACTGAACACAGCCGGGCGGACGCACACGCCATTCACGGATGCCCTGTTGCCATGGTCGCGCCGATGCGCCACGCATCGCCTGTCTTGCGACAGTCACTCGAAGGAGAGTCCCATGCGTACTTCATCCGCGTTCCGTCATGCCCTGATCGCCGCAAGCCTCACGGCTGCGCTCGCCGCCGTGCCGTTCGCGCAGGCCTTCGCACAGGACACCGGCGCGCAGTCCAGCACCGAGTCCAGCAACCAGACGGTGCCGGGCAAGGTCGACGATGCCTGGATCACCACCAAGGTGAAGTCGGAGTTCGCGACCGCCAGGCACATCCATGCCACCGACATTTCGGTCGATACGAGCGACGGCAAGGTGACGCTGACCGGCAGCGTGGCGAGCAGCAAGGAAAAGAGTCGCGCGATCCACATGGCGCGCAAGGTCAAGGGCGTCAAGAGCGTCGATGCGACCGGCCTCACAGTCACGCCCAAGACCACCAAGAGCACCACGACGACGACCACGACCACCGAGCCGGCGTCAAGCTCGACCTCGGGCATGTAATCCTGGTCGACAGGCAAACGAAGAAGGGAGCCTCGCGGCTCCCTCTTTCGTTTGAAGCCCTGGAGAGCGCCGCTAGCGGCGCAGCATGCCGCCGCCGAACTGGTTGTTGTCGCGGGTGTCCTCCAACTCTACGCCTTCCAGGCCCTGCGACAGGGTGTGCGCGTCGCCGCCCTGGGCCAGCTTGATGCGCAGGCGCACCTCATTGGAACTGTCGGCGTGGCGCAGCGCGTCCTCGTAGCTGATCTCGCCGGCATGGTAGAGCTCGACCAGGCTCTGGTCGAAGGTGCGCATGCCGAGGTTGACCGACTCCTTCATCACCTCCTTGATCTTGTGGATCTCGCCCTGGCGGATGTAGTCCTGCACCAGCGGCGTGCCCAGCAATATCTCCACGGCGGCGCGGCGCGCCTTGCCGTCGGGCGTGGGGATGAGCTGCTGCGCCACGATGCCTTTGAGGTTCAGCGACAGGTCCATGAACAGCTGTTGGCGCCGGTCTTCCGGGAAGAAGTGCAGGATGCGGTCGATCGCCTGGTTGGCGTTGTTCGCGTGCAGCGTGCACAGGCACAGGTGGCCGGTCTCGGAGAAGTTGATCGCGTACTCCATCGTCTCGCGCGTACGCACCTCGCCGATCAGGATCACGTCCGGCGCCTGGCGCAGCGTGTTCTTCAAAGCGTTGTCCCAGCTGTCGGTGTCGATGCCGAGCTCGCGCTGGGTGATGATGCAGCCCTCGTGCTTGTGCACGTATTCGATCGGGTCTTCGATCGTGATGATGTGCCCGGTCGAATTCTGGTTGCGGTAGCCGACCATGGCGGCGAGCGAGGTCGACTTACCCGAACCGGTCGCGCCGACGAAGATGATGATGCCGCGCTTGGTCATCGACAGCGTCTTGAGCACCGGCGGCAGCGTGAGCTCCTCGAAAGTGGGAATCTTCGATTCGATCCGGCGCAGCACCATGCCCACGCAGTTGCGCTGGTAGAAGCACGACACGCGGAAACGCCCCACGCCCTGCGCGGAGATCGCGAACTGGCACTCGTGGGTCTTTTCGAACTCCTCGCGCTGCGCCGGCGTCATCACGTTGAGCACCATGTCGCGCGCCTGCTGCACCGACAGCGGGCTCTGCGTGATCGGCACGATGCGCCCCTGCAGCTTCATCGACGGCGCCACGCCTGCGGTGATGAACAGGTCCGATGCCTTCTTGTGCACCATCAGCTTGAGGAAGGAGGTGAAATCGAAATCGCTCATGGTGGTCTCCTCCGGGAGACGCGACGCGCTGGAAGTGAAGCACGGGGGCGGCTGCGGGCCGCTTCTTACTTGAAAATGTCCTTGTTCTTGGCATACCCGATCGCCTCCTGCCGCGCGATCAGGCCGCGCTTGACCAGGTCCTGCAGGTTCTGGTCCAGCGTCTGCATGCCGTACTGCTGGCCGGTCTGGATCGAGGAATACATCTGCGCCACCTTGTCCTCGCGGATCAGGTTGCGGATGGCCGGGATGCCGACCATGATCTCGTGGGCCGCGATGCGGCCGCCGCCGACCTTCTTCAGCAGCGTCTGCGAGATCACCGCACGCAGCGACTCGGACAGCATCGAGCGCACCATCGGCTTCTCGCCGGCGGGGAACACGTCGATGATGCGGTCGATGGTCTTGGCGGCCGAGCTGGTATGCAGGGTGCCGAATACCAGGTGGCCGGTTTCCGCGGCGGTCAGCGCCAGGCGGATGGTCTCCAGGTCGCGCAATTCGCCGACCAGGATGAAGTCCGGATCCTCGCGCAGCGCCGAGCGCAGCGCTTCGTTGAAGCCGTGCGTGTCGCGATGTACCTCGCGCTGGTTGACCAGGCACTTCTGCGAGGTGTGCACGAACTCGATCGGATCCTCGACCGTGAGCATGTGCCCGTACTCATTCTTGTTGATGTGGTCGACCATCGCCGCCAGCGTGGTGGACTTGCCCGAACCGGTCGGGCCGGTGACCAGGATCAGCCCCTGCGGCTGCTCGATCAGCTCGCGGAAGATGCGCGGCGCGCCCAGGTCTTCCAGTGTCAGCACTTCGGAGGGAATCGTACGGAACACCGCGCCTGCGCCGCGGTTCTGGTTGAACGCGTTGACGCGGAAGCGCGCCAGGCCCGGAATCTCGAACGAAAAATCGGTCTCGAAGAACTCCTCGTAATCGCGCCGCTGCTTGTCCGACATGATGTCGTAGATCAGCGAATGGACCTGCTTGTGCTCCAGCGCGGGGATGTTGATGCGACGCACGTCGCCGTCCACGCGGATCATCGGCGGCAGGCCGGCCGACAGATGCAGGTCCGAGGCCTTGTTCTTGACCGAAAAGGCCAACAGTTCGGCGATGTCCATCGGGCGTTTCCCCTTAAAACGTTCGTCTGGATGGTAGAAGCGGCGCTGCGCAGGGAACCGCCCGGGCGTGGCGCCCTCGCGCGCACCCCATCGCCTTGGAACCGGCCATCGACATCCCCCTTGGCAGCGAGCCGATACTACTCGCGCCAATGGCTGCGGGGCCAGTAGGCAAGGGCCGGCGGGCGGCGAAACTGCGACCCGCGCCCGAGGGTTGCGCAGGGGTGGTCCCGAGGCCTGCGGCGACCGCCAACGCAACATCCACCCGCCAGCCGGACGCTTCGGGTTAAGGTATCGGCCCCACGCAACCCGACTTAGGACCGGCATGACACGACTTGCCTTCATCGGCGGTGGCAACATGGCGCGCAGCCTGATCGGCGGCCTGCTCAAGACCGGCGCCGCGGCCTCGTCCATCCGCGTGGCCGAGCCGCAGGCGCAGGCGCGCGAGGCGCTGGGCCGCGAGTTCGGCGTGGCCACCTTCGCCGAAAACCGGCTGGCTGCCGAGGACGCCGACATCCTGCTGCTGGCGGTCAAGCCGCAAGTGATGCCGGCGCTCAAGGCCGAGCTGCGCGACCTGCTGCAGCGCCAGCGCCCCATGCTGGTCTCGATTGCCGCCGGCGTGCGCCTGGACCAGCTCGAGCGCTGGTTCGGCAGCCACCTGCCGATCGTGCGCTGCATGCCCAACACGCCGGCGCTGATCGGCGCCGGTGCCACGGGCCTGTGCGCCAACGCGCGCGTCAGCCCGCCCCAGAAAGCCCAGGCACAGCACATTCTCGATGCGGTGGGCCTGACCCGCTGGATCGGCGACGAAGCGCTGATGGACACGGTCACCGCGCTGTCGGGCTCCGGCCCGGCCTATTTCTTCGCGCTCGTCGAAGCCCTCGAAGACGCCGCCGTCGCGCAAGGCCTGCCGCGCGAAACGGCTCGCGCACTGGCCGCGCAGACCTGCCTTGGCGCCGGACGCATGCTGGCCGAAAGCGGCGAAGCGCCAGGCGAGTTGCGCCGCCGGGTCACCTCGCCCAACGGTACCACCCAGGCCGCACTGGAAAGCTTCGCCGCCGACGGCCTGGCGCGCATCGCTGCCAACGCCATCGGCGCCGCCACCCGCCGCGGCGCCGAACTGGCGGCCGAACTGGACGCCAAGGAGCCACGCCCGTGATCTACCTCCTCAACGCGTTTTCACTGCTGCTGGAAATCGCCTTCGACCTGCTCGCTACCCTGTTCGTACTGCGGCTGCTGGCCGAAGCCGGACGCGCCGATTTCCGCAACCCGGTAAGCCAGTTCGTCTATCGCTATACCAACCCGGTACTGGCACCCGTGCGCCGCGTGCTGCCCAATTGGCGGCGGATCAACCTGGCCGCGCTGCTGGTCTGCTATCTGGTGATGCTGGTCAAACGGCTGGTGCTGTTCGCGCTTCTCGGTACGATGCCGCACGTAGCAGGTCTGCTCGTGCTGGCGCTGGCCGACCTGCTCGATTTCGTACTGGTCTTCTATCTGGTGCTGGTGTTCGGCTGGTCGCTGCTCAGCATGTTCCAGGTCAGTCCGTACCATCCGGTGATGGGCCTGGTCGAGGCCATCGTCGATCCGCTGCTGCGGCCGCTGCGCGGCAAGCTGGTGGTGGGCATGCTCGACTTCTCTCCGGCCGTGGTGATGATCATCCTGCTGCTCGCCCGCATCCTCATCGCGGCACCGCTGTTCGACTGGGGCGAGCACCTGGCACGCGGTTTCTAGCCGCGTCCCTTGCAGGAGCGCGCGTGATCGCCTTGCTTGTCTGCGGCGTTTCCGAAGGCCCGGAGAGGATCAACGTTGGGCAGCCCACGCAGCGATGATCCGGTGTATTTCGGCCAGGCCATCGAACAGCGCCGCCGGCCCCGGCTGCAGGATGATCGGCGACTTGACCTCGTATACCGCGCCATCGCGGACCGCGGGTATCGCTTCCCAGCCGGGGCGCGCCGCCACCTTCTCCGGCCGGAAGCGCTTGCCGCACCAGGAACCCAGGATGATGTCCGGCGCCCGGCGCACCACCTCGCCGCCATCAGCCAGGATGCGCTGCCTCGCCAGCGGCTCGCGCGCCAGCTCGGGAAACGCATCCTGGCCGCCGGCGATGCCGATCAGCTCGGCGACCCAGCGGATGCCGGTGATGATCGGTTCGTCCCACTCCTCGAAGTAGACCCTCGGCCGCCTGGCCAACGCCGATGCAGCGGCACGGATCTGCGCAATGTGCGCCTCCGCCCGCTGCGCATAGGCTTCGGCCTTGTCGTGCGCGCCGACCATCGCACCCAGCCGCCGGATATAAGCCAGGATGCCATCCACGCTGCGGTGGTTGCTGATCCACACTTCCACGCCCGCCTTGATCAGCTCGCGCGCGATGTCGGCCTGGATGTCGGAGAAGCCGATCGCCAGGTCCGGTTCGAGCTTGAGGATCTCGCCGATCTTCGCGCTGGTGAACGCCGACACCTTCGGCTTCTCCTTGCGTGCCCGCGGCGGCCGCACGGTGAAACCGGAAATACCGACGATGCGACCTTGCTCGCCCAGCGCATAGAGCACCTCGGTCGGCTCTTCGGTCAGGCAGACGATGCGTTGCGGAAACCCGTCCATCAGTGGCCCAGCACGGTCACCGTGACCTTGCGCTGGTGCGGCTCGCGGCGGTGCTCCCACAGATAGATGCCCTGCCAGGTGCCAAGCTGCGGCTTGCCGCCGTGCACCGGCACGGTGAGGCTGACGCCGGTGAGGATCGAGCGCACGTGCGCGGGCATGTCATCCGGGCCCTCGGCATCGTGTTCGAACAGGTTGTCTCCGTCGGGCACGGCGCGGGCGAACCAGCGCTCCAGGTCGGCGCGCACGGTCGGATCGGCGTCTTCGCAGATCAGCAGCGAGCAGCTGGTATGCAGGGTGAAGACGTTGGCGATGCCGGTCTGCACGTGGCTGGCGAGGATCGCCTCGGCCACCTTGCCGGTGATATCGCAGAAACCACGGCCGCGCGTGTGCACGGCAAAGCCGCTCTGCACGACGTGCGGCGCGGGCTGGGCGTGGCTCACGGGTAGAGCAGCCGGCTGGTCCAGGTCTGGCCGTGGCGGCTCCAGCGTACGCGTTCGTGCAGGCGGAACTGGGCGCCGTACCAGAACTCGACCATGTCCGGCTCCACCACGAAACCGCCCCAGTGGGGCGGGCGCGGCACGTCACGGCCTTCGAACTCCTTCTCGCAGCGTGCCACGCGTTGCTCGAAGGTCTCGCGGTCCGGCAGTGTCTGCGACTGCAGCGAGGCCCAGGCACCGATCTGGCTGCCGCGCGCGCGGCTGGCGAAGTAGGCATCCGACTCTTCGGCGAGCAGCTTGCGCGCCACGCCCTCCACGCGCACCTGCACGCCCTGGCGCAACTGTTTCCAGTGGAAGTTGAGCGCCACCTGGGGATGCGCGTCGAGCTGCACGCCCTTGTCGCTTTCGTAGTTGGTGTGGAAGCGGAAGCCGCGTTCGTCGGCTCCTTTCAGCAAGACAATGCGCGAGCTCACCCGGCCGGCCGCGTCGGCGGTGGCCAGGTTCATCGCGGTGGGTTCGGGGTCGCCGCCGGAGGTGGCCTCGTCCAGCAGGCCGAGGAAGGTGTCCAGGATCTCGCGTTTGAGCATGACTCTTGCATCGTGGCGGCGCCGCGCCATCATGCGCGGATGACCAACGATGCTAGCACGCAGAATGTCGCCCTCGCCGGCCATCTGCTCGACCATTACGCCGGGCGCGTCGCGCGTTCACGCCGCCCCTACATCCTGGGCCTGTCCGGCCTGCAGGGCAGCGGCAAGAGCACGCTAGCGCGGGTGATGAAGGCGGAGGCCGAGGCGCGTGGCTGGCCCACCGACGTGCTCACGCTGGACGACTTCTACTACCCGCGCAGCGAACGCGAAGCGCTCGCACGCGAGGTGCATCCGCTGTTGCGCACGCGTGGCGTGCCCGGGACGCACGAGATCGAACTGTTGCTTTCGGTGCTAGCGGCGCTGCCGCAGGCGTCGGAAAAATTGCCGGTGACCTGGCCGCGCTTCGACAAAGGCCGCGACACCCGCATCCCACCTTCGCGCTGGCCGAAGGTCACGCGCCCGCCCAAGCTGGTGATTCTGGAGGGCTGGGCGTTGGGTCTGCGTCCGCAGCTGCAGGCAGCGCTGGAAACGCCGGTGAACGCGCTGGAGCGCGAGGAGGACCCGGACTGCCGCTGGCGCCACTGGGTCAACAAGCAATTGCGCGCCTACCAGCCGCTGTGGCGCAAGCTCGACGCGCTGATCGTGCTGCAGGCGCCGAACTGGGACGTGGTGCGTCGCTGGCGCGGCGAGCAGGAACAAGCCCTGCTTGCGCGGCACGCGCCGCTGGCGATGGACGCCGGGGCGATGGTGCGCTTCCTCGCCCACTTCGAGCGCCTCAGCCGCCACGCTCTGGCCACCCTGCCCGCGCTGGCCGACAGCGTGGTCGAGTTCGACGACAACCGCCACGTCACGGGCCTGGCCCATGCCTGACGCCTCTACTCGGTCCTGCCATGGGGAAAAGGCGGCGGCGATGCAAAGGCGTCAGGCCTCGCCGCCACCCCTATGCCAGGCCCGCACAGGGCCCTCTCCCCACCTGGAGGAAAGGACAAGCGCTACGTCCCGAGCAAGGCGGCATAACCCTGGCGCGCGTCCGGCCAGCGCGGCACGAATCCGCTCGCACGCAACCGCGCATTGCACAGGCGCTTGCTGCCGACGCCGGCTGGCGGCGGTCCTCCCGGCGGACTCGGTGCGCCTATCAGTGAGGCCAGGTGGTCGTACAGCACATCGAGCGGCAGCGGCGTGTCGTCGACGCCCAGGTACAGCGCACCGGCATCGGGCGAGGTGAGCAGATGGGCAATCGCCGCAGCAGCATCGTCGACGTGGATGCGGTTGGCCCAATGGACCCGCCCGCGCGGCACCGCTACCTGCCCCGCGCGCAGGCGCTCGATCAGTTGCAGCCGTCCGGGTCCGTACAAGCCGGCGAGCCGCACCACTGTGGAAGACACCGGTTGGGCTCCGAGCCACTGCTCTGCCTCCAGCAAGACGGCGCCATTGAAACCGGGCGGACGGGCTGGCGTGTCTTCATCGACCCAGCCGCCGGCATGGTCGCCATAGACCGCGCTGGAGGAAACGAACAACACACGCTGCAAAGCCGTGCGATCGAGCGCGGCAAGCACGGTGCGCAGGCCGCCAAGGAACACCGCCTCGTACGCCGCGCGGTCGCGGGCATCCGGCGCCGGCAGGTAGACCAGCCGGGTGATGCCTGCGGGCAGGCCGCCCATCGTCGCCGGCGAGGCGAGATCGCCGGCCAGCCACCGGATGCCGCCATCGCCGGACGCCGGTGGCCGCCGCCGCAAGGCGAACACGGCGTGCCCCTGTGCGCACAGCAACCGCGCCACGCGCAACCCCACGTCGCCGCAACCGGCCAGCAAGACGCGTTCGCCCGTGGTTGCTAGCATGCGTGCATGAACCCCTCGTGCAACCTGTTCCTGATCGGCCCGACCGGTGCCGGCAAGACGTCGATCGGACGACGCCTCGCCGCGCATTATGGCCTGCCGTTCCTGGATCTCGACCAGGAGATCGAGCGCCACTGCGGCGTGGACGTGCGCTGCGTGTTTGAAATCGAAGGCGAGGCAGGCTTCCGCCAGCGCGAAACGGCACTGCTCGATGCGCTCAGCGCGCGCGTCGGCGTGCTGCTCGCCACCGGCGCCGGCGCCGTGCTCGACCCGGCCAACCGGCGTCATCTGGCCGAACGAGGCTTCGTGCTGTGGCTCGACACCACCGTGGAACAGCAGCTCGAACGCCTGGCCCGCGACATTAGGCGCCCCCTGCTCGCCGGCGAAGACCGCCGCGGCAAACTCGAGGCCATGGCGCAACTGCGCGCGCCGCTCTACCGCGAGATCGCCGACTTGCGCATACCTGGCGAACACGAAGACGTGGCGCCGGCGAGCGAACGCTGTCTCGCGCTGCTCGACCAGCACTGGCAACGGCAGCAGGCTGCATGAACCGCATGAACGAGACGGACGTCCAGACCATCGAAGTCGCGCTCGGCGAACGCCGCTACCCGGTGTGGATCGGCCGTGGCCTGCTCGGCGATGGCGCCCGCTGGCGCGCGCGCCTGCGTGGCCGCCACGCGCTGGTGGTCAGCAATACCACCGTGGCACCGCTCTACCTGGAGCGGCTGGCGCGAGGCCTGGAGGGGCTGCAGTGGTCGAGCTTCCTGCTGGAGGATGGCGAGGCGCACAAGAGTTTTGCCAATGTCGGCCGCGCACTGGAAGCGCTCGCCCTGCTCGGCGCCACCCGCGACGCCTGCGTGATCGCCCTGGGTGGGGGTGTGGTCGGCGACCTGGCAGGTTTTGCCGCTGCCTGCTGGATGCGCGGCATCGATTTCATCCAGGTGCCGACCACGCTACTGGCGATGGTCGACTCGTCGGTCGGCGGCAAGACCGGCGTGAACCTGCCGTCCGGGAAGAACCTGGTCGGCGCCTTCCATCAGCCGCGCGCGGTGGTGGCCGACATCGATACCCTTGCCACCCTGCCCGATCGCGAATACCGCGCGGGCCTGGCCGAAGTGGTGAAGGGCGCGGCGATCGGCGATGCGGACTTCTTTGCCTGGCTCGAAGCGCATGCCGATACCCTGGCCGCCCGCGGCAGCGCCGCCATCGTCGAAACGATCGCGCGCAAGGTGCGCTACAAGGCCGGCGTGGTTGCCCGCGACGAGACCGAGCAGGGCGAACGCGCGCTGCTCAACCTGGGCCATACCTTCGGCCACGCGCTGGAAACCGCCGGTCGCTACACGGCCTTGCTGCACGGCGAGGCGGTGGCAATCGGCATGCTGCTCGCTGCGCGGCTCTCCGAACGGCTGGACATGAGCCACGCCGACGACACCGGCCGCCTGCTGCGCCTGCTCGAGCGCCTGGGCCTGCCCGTCGCGATGCCGGATGGCCTGGAGCCCGAGCAGCTGCTCGCGCTGATGCGGCTGGACAAGAAGAACACCGCCGGTACGTTGCGCCTGATCCTGTGGCGCGGCATCGGCCGGGCCGAGATCGTGGCCGGGGTCGACGAAGACGCCGTGCTCGCCACGCTCAAAGAGGCCCGGGCACGGACGAGCTAGCCGCCCATTTCCTCCATCTTGTTCGCGCAGTGCTGCGCCGATGATCGGGCGCGTTGTCGCCGTGCCTCGCCAGCACCACGGCGGCCCTCTAGAATGGGCTCCTTGCGGCGCCTCCGCCGCACCATCACGGACACCATGCGCCTTTACCTGCAAACCATGCCCGCTTCGGCCGAGGCGCCGCGTTACGTGCAGATCGTGCTCGAGCAGGATCTGCTCGGCGGCTGGACGCTGTACCGCGAAAGCGGCACGCAGGGCGGCAAGGCCACGCTCAAGCGCGAGCAGTTCCTCGAGCGTGACGCAGCCATCGCAGCGTTCGAGAAGGCACGCGATGCGCAGCTGAAGCGCGGCTTCCGCGTGATGTTCGCCCAGGGCCTGGACGGCCCGCACGGACGCTGACATGACCGCTGTGCTCAAGAACGACCGCTTCCTGCGCGCGCTGCGGCGCGAGCCCACCGACACGACGCCGATCTGGGTGATGCGCCAGGCCGGGCGCTACCTGCCGGAATACCGCGCCACGCGCGAACGCGCCGGCAGCTTCATGGGCCTGGCGCAGAACCCCGAGTACGCCTGCGAAGTGACGCTGCAGCCGTTGGAGCGTTTCGAGCTCGACGCGGCGATCCTGTTCTCCGACATTCTGACCATCCCCGATGCGATGGGCCTGGGGCTGTCCTTCGCCCACGGCGAGGGCCCGCAGTTCGCGCGCCCCCTGCGCAGCGCGGCGGACGTCGCGAGGCTGGGCGTGCCGGACATGGACGGCGAGCTGCGCTACGTGATGGACGCGGTGCGGCTCATCCGCAAGGAGCTGGACGGCCGCGTGCCGCTGATCGGCTTCTCCGGCAGCCCGTGGACGCTCGCCTGCTACATGGTCGAAGGCCGCGGCTCGCGCGACTTCGCCACGCTCAAGGCGATGTGCTGGAACGAACCTGCGCTGGCGCACCGGCTGCTCGCCACCCTGGCAAGTGCGGTGGCCGCCTACCTTTCGGCCCAGGCCGCCGCCGGTGCGCAGGCGCTGATGGTCTTCGATACCTGGGGTGGCCTGCTCGGCCCCGGGCCGTTTCGCGAGTTTTCACTGCGCTACATGCGCGAGGTGGTCGCCGCGCTGAAGGCGGACGCGCGTGCGCGCGAGCTGCCGGTGATCCTGTTCTCCAAGGGCGCCGGCCAGCACCTGGCCGAGATGGCCGACTCGGGCTGTTCGGCGCTGGGCGTGGACTGGACCATCGACCTGGCCGACGCGCGTCGTGCGGTGGCGGGCAAGGTTGCCCTGCAGGGCAACCTTGATCCGGCCGTGCTGCGCTCCAACCCCGAGGTCATCCGCCGCGAAGCACGCGTCGTGCTGGACAACTACGGCAACCACCCCGGCCACGTGTTCAACCTTGGGCACGGCATCACGCCGGAGGTCGAACCCGACCACGTCAAAGTGCTGGTCGACGAGGTGCACGCCTACGGTCGCCACCTGCGGGCCGGCCGCTGATGGGCTGGCTCATCACCAAGTATCTGGTGACCGCCGCCGTGGTGGTGCTGGTGTCCGAGGCGGCCAAACGCAGCGACCGGCTGGGTGGCCTGCTCGGTGCGCTGCCCATGGTCACCCTCCTGGCGCTGGTGTGGCTCTATCTCGAGCACCAGTCGCAGCAGAAGATCGCCAACCACGCCTGGTACACGTTCTGGTACGTGCTGCCGACCCTGCCGATGTTCCTGGTCTTCCCGGGGCTGCTGCCGCGGCTGGGCTTCTGGTTCACGCTGCTCGCCTGCGCGGTCATCACGGTGGCGTGCTTCGGGCTGTTCGCGCTCGCGGTGCGGCGCTTCGGGATCGAGCTCCTCTAGCTCAGGCGCCACCACCTAGCACACCCCCGCTTGCCCTGTCCATACCTCCGGCGCATGATGGGGCCGCCGGCAAATGGCCGGTCGGCAAAAGGCAGGGGGTGCCGTCATGTCGCGTATCAGTCCTTTCACCGCGGCGGTTTCGGCCGCAAACGATGTTGCGCAACCGTACGTTTTCCAATCACCAGCAATGCTGGGCAACGGCGTGCGCGGGGTGCTGGCGGCCTTCGTGCTGCTCACGCTGGCGGTCGTGGGGGTCATGTTCCACGGACTGCAACTGCTCCAGCAAGGCATCGACGCAGGCATCAGTACAGGGCTCCAGGACGAGCTGGCCAGCGCCGGCCGACTGCAGTTGAACCTGTTCCGCCTGCAACTGGTGCTGATGCTGGCCTGCTACGCCTGGGCCGGTTGCTGGATCTACCGGGTGGCCTGCAACGTTCGCGCACTCGGGGCCAAGGGCCTGGATGACTCGCCCGGCTGGGCGGTGGGCTGGTATGCCGTGCCCTTCATGAACCTGATGCGGCCGATGCGGGCCATGACGCAAGTCTGGCTCGCGTCCCGCGCGCCGGCGCGCTGGCAGAAGCTCGGTACGCCGCGCCTGCTGGCCGCGTGGTGGGCTTTCTGGATCGCCGGAAACCTGTCCTACTGGTTCGTCACGCAGTATCTGCGGCCGGAGCACACCTTCGAGGGGCTGCATACCCAGCAGATGCTGCTGCTCTGCGGGCAGGCACTGAACCTGGTAGCCGCCGCGCTGTTCCTGCTCGTCGTGTCCAGGCTCACCCGGATGCAGATGGAAGAGCACGAGCGCCAGCAGGCCGCACCGGCGGTACGCACGTCCTCGCTCGCCGACGCCTTCGTGCTGTAAACCGGCCGCGGTCAGGACACGATCCCCCGGCTCGCGCGAGCCGGGGGCGTTCGGCGGTTTGCGCTCGCCGCGGACACCGCTTGGGGCCATCACGCGCGCCCCGTACAATCGCAGGCTTACCTTCCATGACGCGCGCGCCGCACGGCGCGCCATCGCGAGCCTCCGATGGAAAAAAGTTTCGAGCCCGGCCAGATCGAATCGAAGTGGTATGCCCACTGGGAACAGCGCGGCGCCTTCCAGCCGAGCGGCCAGGGCGAGCCCTACTGCATCCTGCTGCCGCCGCCGAACGTGACCGGCACGCTGCACATGGGCCATGCGTTCCAGCAGACTGTGATGGACATGCTGATCCGCTACCAGCGGATGCGCGGCATGAACACGCTCTGGCAGGTGGGCACTGACCACGCCGGCATCGCCACGCAGAAGATCGTGGAGAACCAGCTCGCTGCCGAGGGCAAGTCGCGCCACGATCTGGGCCGCGAGCCGTTCGTCGAGCGCGTGTGGCAATGGAAGGAGGAATCGGGCTCGACCATCACCAACCAGATGCGCCGCCTGGGCGTGGCCGCCGACTGGTCGCGCGAGCGCTTTACCATGGACGAGGGGCTCTCGGCCGCGGTGCGCAAGGTATTCGTGCAGTGGTACCGCGACGGCCTGATCTATCGCGGCAACCGCCTGGTGAACTGGGACCCGGCGCTGGGCACGGCGGTGTCGGACCTGGAGGTCAACAACGTCGAGCGCGACGGCCACATGTGGTCGATCCGCTACATGACCGCCGATGGCGCGGGTTCCGTGGTGGTCGCCACCACGCGCCCGGAAACCATGCTGGGCGACGTCGCGGTCGCGGTGCATCCGCAGGACGAGCGCTACGCGCACCTGATCGGCGCGAAGCTGCACCTGCCGCTGACCGGCCGCGAGATCCCGGTGATCGCCGACGACTACGTCGACCGCGAGTTCGGCACCGGCTGCGTGAAGATCACCCCGGCACACGACTTCAACGACTACGCGATCGGCCAGCGCCACAGGCTGGAGCCGATCAACATCTTCACGCTCGACGCGAAGATCAACGACAACGCACCGGAGAAGTACCGCGGGCTGGACCGCTACGAGGCACGCAAGGCCGTACTGGCCGACCTGGAGGCGACCGGCCTGCTGGTCGAGACCAAGCCGCACAAGCTGCAGGTGCCGGTGAGCCAGCGTTCGGACGCGGTGATCGAGCCGATGCTGACGGACCAGTGGTTCGTCGACCTCACTTCCGACGTGCTGGCCGACGGCCGCCCGGGCGGTCGCACCGCCATCACCGAACCGGCGCTGGACGCCGTGCGCTCGGGCGCGATCCGCTTCGTCCCGGAGAACTGGACCACGACTTATACGCAGTGGCTGGAGAACATCCAGGACTGGTGCATCAGCCGCCAGCTCTGGTGGGGCCACCGCATTCCGGCGTGGTACGACGAGGCGGGCAACATCTTCGTCGGAGAGGACGAGCAGGACGCGCGCCGCCACGCCACCACCGAGCCGGTCGGCGCCCTTCGCCAGGACGACGACGTGCTCGATACCTGGTTCTCCTCCGCACTGTGGCCCTTCTCCACGCTGGGCTGGCCGATGACGGGCCCGGTGAAGAACGAGCGCGGCGAGGTGGTCGCCAACTGGGAGCAGGACAAGCTGTTCCTGCCCAGCGCGGTGCTGGTCACCGGCTTCGACATCATCTTCTTCTGGGTCGCGCGCATGGTCATGGCGACCCTGTACTTCACCAAGCAGGTGCCCTTCCGCGAGGTCTACATCAACGCCATCGTGCGCGACGCCGAAGGCCAGAAAATGTCCAAGTCCAAGGGCAACACGCTGGACCCGCTGGACCTCATCGACGGCATCGGCCTTGAACCACTGGTGGACAAATCCACCCGCTCGCTGCTGATCCCGCAGGTACGCGAGAAGGTCGAGAAGCGCATCCGCAAGGATTATCCGCAAGGCATTCCGGCGATCGGCACCGATGCGCTGCGCTTCACCTTCGCCGCGCTGGCCAGCTACAGCCGCACGATCAACTTCGACATCAAGCGCGCCGAAGGCTACAAGGCGTTCTGCAACAAGCTGTGGAATGCGGCGCGGTTCGTGCTGATGAACCTCCCGGAGGGGACGATCAACGCGCCCGTTGGCGCACCGTCGACCGAGGCGGAGCGATGGATCCTCACGCGCCTCCGGCAAACGCTCACCGACGTCGAGGAACACTTCGCCACCTACCGTTTCGACCTGCTCGCGCAGGCGCTCTACGAGTTCGTCTGGAACGAGTACTGCGACTGGTTCCTCGAGCTGTCGAAGCCGGCGTTGAGCGGCGAGGACGCGGCTGCCGCGGCGTCCACCCGCCACACCCTGCTGGTCGTGCTTGAGACCGTGCTGCGCGCGTTGCACCCGATCATTCCTTTCATCACCGAGGAGATCTGGCAGGCGGTGGCGCCACGGCTCGGCATGCAGGGGCAAGGCATCATGGAACGGCCATGGCCGGACGCCCGCGAGCTGCCGACCGACGTGGCGGCAAGCGCCGAGATCGAATGGGTCAAGGCAGTGCTTTCGGGCATCCGGCGCATCCGCTCGGAAATGAACATCGCCCCGGGCAAGACCATTCCTCTGCTGCTTGCCGACGGTGATGAACCCGATCGCGCGCGCGCGATCAAGTTTGCCGCGCAGATCGCCTTCCTCGCGCGCACCGACGTACCGCAATGGATCGAACCGGGCGCGGAGGAACCGGCCACAGCCGCCGCGGTGGTCGGCAGCCTGCGCGTGCTGATCCCGCTGGCCGGACTGATCGACCTCGGCGCGGAGAAGGCCCGCCTGGGCAAGGAGATCGCGCGGATCGAGGGCGAGATCAAAAAGTGCGAGGGCAAGCTGGGCAATGCCAACTTCGTGGCCAATGCGCCTGCCGAGGTCGTGGCGCAGGAGCGCCAGCGCATCGTCGACTGGGGTACACAGCTGGAGGCGTTGCGGGAGCAGGCGCGCAAGCTGGGATGATTGCGGTAGGCCCGCCCGCGGCTCTGCGGCAAGCCTGGCGTCCGCTTCGAGCGAGGTGATCGCGGCAGCGTCAGCCGAGCGCCATCACGATGGCGTCTTCGCGTCCGCCCTTGGCCGGGTAGTACCGCGGGCGCCGGCCGATCTCCTTGAAGCCGACCGAGGCATACAGCTGCTGCGCCACCGGGTTCGATGGGCGCACCTCGAGGAACACCCTTTCGGCACCGCTCCAGCGCGCCACGTCGAGCAGGCGGCCGAGCAGATGCCGGCCCAGGCCACGACCACGCCAGTCCGGACCGATGCACAGGTTGAGCACGTGCGCCTCGCCGGCGGCGACCGAAAGGATGCCGTAGCCGGCCACTTCGCCATCGCTGCACAGCACCCAGCATGGATGCCCGGCCTTGAGGCAGTCGCCAAAAATGCCGGGCGACCAGGGAAAATCGTAAGAGGCGCTTTCCAGCGCACTGACCGCGGCCAGGTCCTCGCGGCGCATCGCACGGATCTCGACGCATGGACGGGCCACCGCGACCATCATGCGCCCTCTGGCACCGCCAAGGCGCGCCGCAGCTGGCGCAGCGCGGTCCACAGCCGGCGCTTGCCGCCGCCGTCGGCGAGCTGCGAGGGCTCGTCGGCCAGCACGATCTGCGCCTGGTTCATTATCGCCGCAGGCAGCTCGCGCCCCAGCGCGTGAGCCTGTGCCTGGCCGAACACCAGGTAGGCGCGTACCGGCGGCACGGCGCTGCCGGGGCGACCGTCCTTGACCAGGATACGGCCGGCGCGCGCCAGCTCGGGGCCATAGGTGGCCAGTGCGCGGCCGAGCAGATCCAGCTCACGCGCCGTGCAGCCGTCCGGCAACAGCACCACGCAGGAGGCTGGTGCCACCTCCGGCGCGGCGATGGGCTCCACCAAAGACTCGTTCGGCAGCGTGGTCGCGCGGCGCACCCATGGCGTGACACCCAGCGCCCGCAGCATCCGCGTGCGCCGCGAAACGCCTCCGCGGCTGGCCGGCGCTGCGCTCATGGCCTGGCGCGACGGGTCCGCCGGCGATGCGCGGCGCGGCCCCACAGGGTCACCACCGGACCGGACAGCAGGTACAGCGTGAACACCACGAACAGCACCCGGGGCGGGTCGATCAGGAACGGCACCAGCACCAGCACCGCCACCAGCACCCACAGGAACGGCACCCGGTCGCGCTCGCCCATCGGCAGCGACTTGAAGCTGTAGTAACGAAAGCGGCTGACCATCAGCAGGCCGACCACCACCGCCATGGCGAGCGTCAGGAAGCACAGCCTCGTGCCGGGCACCTGGAACTTCTCCATCGTCCACACGAAGGACATGCACACCGCCGCCGCCGCCGGACTGGCCAGGCCCTGGAAATAGCGCTTGTCGATCACCCCGACCTGGGTGTTGAAGCGGGCCAGGCGCAGCGCGGCGCAGGCGGCATAGAGGAAGGCCGCGGCCCAGCCGATCTTGCCCCACACCGGCCCGAAGTCGCGCAGCGAGGAAAGCGACCAGTTGTACATCACCAGCGAGGGCGCCAGGCCGAAGCTCACCAGATCGGACAACGAGTCGTACTGCACGCCGAACTCGCTCTGTGTGCCGGTCAACCGCGCCACGCGGCCGTCCATGCCGTCGAGCACCGCCGCCACGAACACGGCGATGGCCGCTTCGGTGAAGCGTCCGCCGATGCTCGCCACGATCGCGTAGTAGCCGGCGAACATGGCTGCCGTGGTGAACAGGTTCGGCAGCAGATAGATGCCCCGGTGGCGGGGCGTGCGGACTGGCAGGTGCTCGCTCATGCAACGATCCGTGACGGAATGCGCGAGAGTGTAAACCATCGCCCGTCAACGGCCGGCGTGCGCTTGAGTCCGGCCGTCCGCAGTGATAACTAGTGCCGGGGCCCAACGCCTCCAGGAGAATCCCATGCGCCGCCTGCCTCTCGCCTTCGTGTTGCTGCTGCTCGCACCGGCGGTTGCCGCGCAGGTGTACAAGTGGACCGATGCCCACGGTACCGTGCATTACTCCGAAACCCCGCCGCCGCAGGGCATGCAGTACAAGCGCATCGACACCCATGGCATGGAGCAGCCGGCATCGCCCGCACCGGTCAAGGCATCCGAAGCAGCCGCGAAGCCAGCTTCCGCAGGCAGCAGCGAAATGCCCAACACGCCGGAAAACCGCGCCAGGTTGTGCAGCTCGCTCAAAGCCAACCTGGATCTGCTCAAGGGCAAGGGCGCCGTCGTGCTGGAGGAAGGCGGCAAGTCGGTGGCGCTGGACGAAAGCCAGCGCAGCCAGCAGATCGCGCTGGCCGACCAGCAGTACCAGCAGTTCTGCAGCCAGTAGGCCAACCACGCAGCAACGGGCGCGTAATGCCGGGGATGGCCAACGTATAATCGGCCTCTTTACCCCGGAATACCGCCATGCGCCTCAGCCAATTCCACCTGGCCACCGTCAAGGAAGTCCCCGCCGACGCCGAACTCACCAGCCATCGGCTGATGCTGCGCGCCGGCATGATCCGCAAGCTCGCCTCGGGCCTGTACACCTGGTCACCGCTGGGACTGCGGGTGTTGCGCAAGGTGGAGAACGTCGTACGCGACGAAATGGACCGGGCCGGCGCGATGGAAATGCTGATGCCCGCGGTGCAGCCGAAGGAACTGTGGAAGGAGACCGGCCGCTGGGACAAGTTCGGCAGCGAACTGCTGAAGATCCGCGACCGCAAGGAACAGGAATTCGTCTTCGGCCCGACCCATGAGGAAGTCATTACCGACTTCGCGCGCAACGAACTGAAAAGCTACAAGCAGCTGCCGATCAACTTCTACCAGATCCAGACCAAGTTCCGTGACGAGATCCGGCCACGTTTCGGCGTGATGCGCGCGCGCGAGTTCCTGATGAAGGACGCCTATTCCTTCCATCTCTCGCCCGAGTCACTCAATGAAACGTACGAGGTCATGTACCAGACCTACTCGCGCATTTTCAGCCGGCTTGGATTGAAGTTCCGCGCCGTGCAGGCGGACACCGGCGCGATCGGCGGCAACGCCAGCCATGAATTCCAGGTGTTGGCCGATTCGGGCGAGGACGCGATCGCCTTTTCCGATCGTTCCGACTATGCGGCCAATATCGAAAAGGCCGAAGCGCTGGCACCGGCGGGCGAGCGACCTGCCCCGCGCGCTGAACTCAAGCGCGTGGATACACCCACGCAAAAGACCATCGCCGACGTCAGCGCGTTTCTCGGCGTCTCGCCGCAACAGTGTGTCAAGACATTGCTGGTGCGCGGGCGAGAAGGGCTGGTCGCCCTGTGCCTGCGCGGCGACCACGAAATCAATGAGGTGAAGGCAGGCAAGCTGCCCGAATTGCCCGACGAGTCGGTACTGGCCCCGGAAGAGGAGATTCTCTCCGCCACAGGCACGCGCCCCGGCTTCATCGGCCCGGTCGGCCTGCCCGGGAACATTCCGGTCATCGTCGACCGTAGCGCCGCGGTGCTTGCCGATTTCGTCTGCGGCGGCAATGCCGATGGCACCCATTACACCGGTGCGAACTGGGAGCGCGACGCCCGCATTACCCGCGTCGAAGATATTCGCCAGGTGGTCGAGGGCGACCCTTCGCCGGACGGCCACGGCACGCTGCAGATGGCCCGCGGCATCGAAGTCGGCCACATTTTCCAGCTGGGGCCGAAATATGCCCAGGCACTGGGCGCGACCGTGCTGGATGACCAGGGCAAGGCGCAGGTAATGATGATGGGCTGCTACGGCATCGGCGTCAGCCGCATCGTGGCCGCCGCGATCGAGCAGTCGCACGACGAGGCCGGGATTATCTGGCCCGAAGCCATGGCGCCCTGGCGCGTGGCCGTCTGCATCATCAATCCGAAGAACCTGCCCGAGGTGCGCGAGGCGGCCGAAGCGCTGTACCGCAAACTTGAAGGCCGCGGCGTCGAAACGCTGCTGGATGACCGCGGCCTGCGCCCGGGCCAGATGTTTGCCGACCTGGAATTGATCGGCATTCCGCACCGCGTGGTGGTAAGCGAGCGGGGCCTGGCGAGCGGCACCCTGGAATACCGCCGCCGCGGCGAAGCCGAAAACCGCGCCATTACCGAGGACGAATTGTTCACACTGCTGGCCTGAAAGTAAGTCGCGATTGGGGTTGCATGTCATTGCTGTGCAACCCGGTATGGCAATCGACCCGGCGGTTTATGCGGTGGATCGCATTATCCGTCCCGCCACGGGTTAATCGCCTTTTGCAATTGCCCCCGCCATTGGGCGAGAATGCTTCCCCGAAACGGACGCACCGCTCTCAGTGACGAGAGGCGACATACATAATCGAAAGACTTATCCGGGAGCCCACGCATGGCAGTCGATATCAAGAACCTCAACCACAACCAGCTCAATGAACTGATCAGCAAGGCGCAGACGCGCCAGACGGAGCTGCGCAAGGAGAAGGTTGCCAAGCTGCGCGAAAAGATCCATGCCATGGTCAAGGCCGAAGGCTTCGCCATGGAAGATGTCTTCGGCGGCACCCGCAAGGCCCGCCGCAGCACCGGCACGGTGGCGCCGAAGTACCGTAACCCGGCCAATCCGGAGCAGACCTGGTCCGGCCGCGGCAAGCGCCCGCGCTGGTTCAACGATGCGCTGAAGGCCGGCAAGAAGGAAAAGGATCTGGCGATCTGATCCGGCGGCTGCCATGAATGGAAAACACCGGCCATTGGCCGGTGTTTTTTTATGTGGCCTAGCCGCGTGCCGGTTGTCCGTTGGAAGAACCTTGATTTTGGCTTGCACCCACCGTCGACGCGAAAAGAACCCATGTAGCGCCTGGGCTGCGCTCCAGGACCGTAAGAAATATCGGCGCAATAGCCAGCGCTTCTTTCCATTTAGCCTTCCCTCTCCGGGATAGGCCAGGGTAAAGATTCGGTGCCGGCATCCCCGCTTCGCCCGAACCCTCGCCCCGCATATCGGTAACCTCTCCCGAAGGGATGAGGTATCCGCGCGTGAGGGTCAGGCCGCGGCTCTCCCCGGAGGAGGAGCTCAGGAGAGGGTCAGGCCGCGGTGCCGCCGACGGTCATGCCGTCGATCTTCAGGGTTGGCTGGCCCACGCCGACCGGCACGCTCTGGCCATCCTTGCCGCACACGCCGATGCCCTCGTCGAGCTTGAGGTCGTTGCCGATCATCGAGACTCGCGTGAGCACTTCCGGCCCGGCGCCGATCAGCGTGGCGCCCTTGACCGGCGCGGTGAGCTTGCCGTCCTCGATCAGGTAGGCCTCGCTGGCGGAGAACACGAACTTGCCGCTGGTGATGTCGACCTGTCCACCACCGAAGTTCACCGCATAAAGCCCCCGTTTGACCGAAGCGATGATCTCGGCCGGATCGTGCGAACCGGCACGCATGTAGGTATTGGTCATGCGCGGCATCGGCAGCTGCGCGAAGGATTCGCGGCGGCCGTTGCCGGTGGGCTTCATGCCCATCAGGCGGGCGTTCAACTTGTCCTGCATGTAGCCGGTGAGGATGCCGTCATCGATCAGCGTGGTGCATTCGGTGGGCGTGCCCTCGTCGTCCACGCTTAGCGAGCCACGGCGGTTGGGCAGCGTGCCGTCGTCGACCACGGTCACGCCCGGCGCGGCCACGCGCTGCCCCAGACGGCCGGCGAAGGCGGAGCTGCCCTTGCGGTTGAAGTCGCCCTCCAGGCCGTGGCCGATCGCCTCGTGCAGCAGCACACCGGGCCAGCCCGGGCCGAGTACCACGGTCATCTGTCCGGCCGGCGCGTCGACCGAATCGAGGTTGACCAGCGCCTGGCGCACCGCTTCGTCGGCGAAGGCGAGCGCGCGGCCGTTCTCCATCAGCTCCCGATAGCCATAGCGGCCGCCGCCACCTGCGCTGCCCTGCTCGCGGCGGCCACTGGATTCGGCAATCACCTGCACGTTCAGGCGCACCAGCGGCCGCACGTCCGCCGCCAGGGTGCCATCGGCACCGGCGACCAGCACCGTGTCCATGGTGGCGGCCAGGCTGACGATCACCTGCTTGACGCGCGGGTCGCGCGAGCGCGCGTAGGCGTCGACTTCGCGCAGCAGCGCAATCTTGTCCGGATTGGGCAGGCTCTCGACGGGGTCGAGCGCCGGATAGAGCGCGCGCGCACCGTTGAGCGCCAGCGGCCTGCCCGCGCCCTGTCCGCCCTGGGCGATCGCGCGTGCGGCCCTGGAGGCTTCGAGCAACTGCGGCAGCACGATCTCGTCGGAATAGGCGAAGCCGGTCTTCTCGCCGCTGATCGCACGCACGCCCACGCCCTGCTCGATCGAGTGGCTGCCGTCCTTGACGATGCCCTCCTCCAGCAACCATGACTCGCTACGCGAGTGCTGGAAATACAGGTCCGCGGCATCGATGGACGGCCCCATCAATTGCGCGAACACACGCTCCAGGTCGGTGGTGGCAAGGCCACCAGGGGCCAGCAGCTTGTTCTCGACGTGGGCGATGAGTGAGTCCATGGAGCCGGCAACCTTGGCGAAAAAATAAAGTGACTATCCCACATGGGGCCGAGCGGGGCGCTTTGAAAGCGCCTCGGCCGAACCCGTCTGCCGGCTCAGTGCGCCGTACTGGTCGCTGGCGCCGGCGCCGAGCTGGGTGCCGCCGGTTGCGCCTCGTGTTTCTCGACCAGCGTGAAGACGGGTTTTTCCCAGCTGCCGCTGACGTGGTAGCGCGCGCTGGCAGCCTTGTTCAGCCCCTTGCCGAGCAGCCCCTGCACGGCGAAGCCGGCGGCCGCACCGACCGGCCCGGCGACCACCGCGCCCACCACCGGCAGGCTGTTGCCCACGTGCGGCATCACGTAGACCTGCTGGTCGTAGTCGCGCGCGCGCAGGCCGGTACGCCCGCTGATGTCGATGTCGGCGGCCGGGCCGCGGATCTTCAGGTTGTCGGTGGTGGCATTGCCGTCGGCGAAGCGGAAGTCGCCCTTGATCGAATCGAAGCCCAGGCCCTTGCCGAACACGTCGCCGAAATCGAGCGTGAGCCGGCGCGGCAGTTCGGCCACCGAGACCAGGCCGAACAGCCGGCCCACGCCGGGGCCGACCTCGGGAATGCGGCCGTTGCTGACGTCGATGCCGAGCGTGCCGTCCATCGTGGGCAGTGCGAACGAGGTGGGCGCGCCCGGCCAGCGCGCATCGAGCACGGCGTGGGTCTTGCCGCCGGTGAACAGGCCCTCGTAGCCGAAGGCGGTGAGCATGCTGCCCAGGTCCTGTGCCGAGAAGTCGATGCGCATGTGCGTGTGGCTGTCCTGCGCATCGCCGTTCCAGTCGCCGCCGGCATTGAGCTGCACGCTCCTGGACAATGCACGCAGCTGGTCGATGTGCATGCCCTGCGCGGTCGGCCAGGTTTCCAGCCGCGCCTCGCCGAGTTTGGCGGCGCCCAGGCGCAGGTCGCCGACCCACAGATGGAAGGGGGGCAGCGAGGCCGGATCGATGCCGGTGGCGGCCGGATTGGCCGCCGCCTCGGCGCGGGCCGGCGCGGTGGCGGCGGGCGGCTGTCCGGACGCAGCGCCCTTCGGCTGCCCGCCCTTCGCCGGCTTGCCGGCGGCGGGCTGCGGCGCGACCTGCGTCCAGTACAGGCGCTGCAGGCGGGCAGTGATGCCGCGTTTGCGCAGGTCGGTGGCCGGTACGTCCACGTGGCCCGCCAGCGCCGGGCTGTCCGCGTCGATGGACAACGCATCCGGCTCGGGCACGGCCTTGATGTGCATGTTGGGGAAGTCGTGTTCGAACACGAGCGCGCGGTCGGCGCTGACGTCAATGCTCTCCAGCCCGGGACCGTTGCCGCTGCTGCCGGCGACCGCGTGCTGCACCCAGCCGGAGACGTCCAGCTCGGCGGCATGGCCGCGGATGCGCAGGCCCTTGTCCGGCAGGCTGTCGGGCATGGCGTCGCCGAAGGCGATGGTGGCGGCCAGCGACTGGGTGTCCCCCGTCGGCAGGCGGAAGCGCGCGCGCATCACCTCTCCCATGGCCACCTCGAGGCTGGCGCCGTTCACCGGCAAGCCGAGCGTCAGGTGCAAGGGCAACGTGCCACCGGCGGACTTGGACAGCGGCACCGGCAGCTTCAGCGTAGTGCCGGCCAACGTGCTGTCGGCGCTGAGCGTCTGCACCAGCGTGTCGCCGCTGCCATGGGCGATGTCGAGGCCGAGCGTGTAGTCGCTGCGCCCTTCGGCCGCGGCGCCCAGCCACTCCAGCTGCGGGTAACCCTGCACCAGTTCGCCGATGGCGTAGCGGCCCTGCAGCCGCGCCGAGAGCACGGTACCCGGCCGGCCGGTGGCATCGGCGATCGCCAGGTCCAGCGACGAGGGTTGGCCACGGAAGCTGCCGGCGAGGGGGCCGGCGTGCACTCCGTGGGCGTCGAAACTGACCGGACCGCCCAGCTTGCCCAGCGCAAGCCTCCACTCGGGCGCGTCCACGTCCATGTCCTTCAGCTGTGCGCTGCCTTCGAGGCGCATCGCTTTTGCGTCCTTCACCGGCAGCGACAGGTGGAAGCCGAACGTGCCGCTGCCGCCCAGGCGCAGCTTGGCCAGCGTGTCGGCCTCGTGGCGGGCAATCGGGCTCTGCTGCAGGAACGCGAGCAGGCTGGCGCCGCTGCCGCTGCCCTGCGCGTTGAGGTCGACCGTGGTGTCGGAAAAATCCGGGATCAGCGCGACCGCGTGATCGAGCTTGATACCGAGCGATTGCCCGCCTCTGGCCTCGGCCAGCATGCCGTTGTCGACGAAACTCGCCTCGACGTCCACGCCACTGGCCTGGGGCCAGTCCGCGCCGTAATCGAGGGTAAGCCCGCTGATCCGGGCGTGCGCCTCGAAGCGGCCTTCGTTGTGGTGGAACGGCCAGTCGGCGAGGCTGCCGCGCACGACCAGGTCGCCCTCGTCCACCGTGCCGGCAACCAGTGCGCGGTCCAGCCATTGAATGGCATGGGGCGACATCGAGTGGACCGGCCAGAACTGCTTGGCCGCCACCACCTGCGCGTGGTCGACGTGCGCATAGAGGTCGAGGAACGGCCGCCCGCCATCGTCAGGCAGCCCGATCGTGCCGCGCGCGCTTCCAGCGTAGCCCTCGCCCTCGAAAACCAGCGGATCGACACCGACCTGCCACGCCCCATCGGCATGCCACGCCGCCACGGTGCCGGCCAGCCGGGACAGCGCCAACGGGTTGCGAAACCCCGCGAGGTCGATCACGGTCGCCTGCGCCGGCCATTCCAGCGCGAGGCCTTCCGCATCACCGCGAAGGTGGCCGTCGAGGCGGCTGATGCCTGGCAACTTACCGACCGCATCGATGCCGGCGCCGGCGAACGCGGCTTGCAGATACTGCACGCCGTCGGCGCGCGACCACTGCAGCGCCGCCTGCATGATCCGGGCGCGCGGGTGCCCGCCCCCCAGCCAGGCACCGAGCCCGGGTGAGAGATCCGGCTTGAGTGCCAGCCACGGCAACAACGGCGCCAGCTCCAGATTGCGCGCGACCAGGCCCACGTGCAGCGGCCCGTCGGGCTGGTGCAGGGCGATCGCCAAGGCTCCGCCGTCGTCGGCCGTGTAGCGCACGTCATAGCCGTCGGCACGCTGGCTGATGCCGGCCAGGCCGCGAAGGGCGGGCACCCGGGCGGTTCCCGCCGGCCCTTCGATGGTGAGGTTGGCGAGGTCGAAGCGCAGTGTGGCGTGGACCAGCTTGCGGTCCTGCCAGTCCAGCCAGGCGGCCAGGTTGCCGCTGCCGCTTTTGGCGGTGTAGCCGTCCATCGCCACGTCACCGAGCAGCGCGCGCAGGTCGAGCCGGTCACCGGCAAGCCACAGCTGGCCGGCGCTGCCGTCTTCGTGGAAGCTGCCGGCGCCATGCCACTGGCCGTGGGTGCCTTCGCGCTGCAGCACTACGCCGAAGCGCACGCGGTCACCCTGCCGGCTCAGCCGCAACTGGTCGGCCAATACCGCGTAACGGCGGCCGCTGGCCTCGTCGGTGACGACCAGTCGCAGGTCACGCAGCCAGATACCCAGCGAGACCGGCCCCATCGAGAAGTCCTGGCGCGCGCCACCTTGCGGGCCGCCGATACCGTTGACGTGCCAGCGGCCCTGCGCGTCGTGGCTCAGCTCCAGCTCCAGGCCACGCGCGCGCAGGTCGAGCAGGTGCCGCGAGGGCAACAGCCAGCTGCCGAAATCGATCTTGAGCTGGGACTCGGGCAGGCGCAGCGGGCTGCCACCCCCGGGGCCGGGGCCGATGGTCACGTCGCGCATCACGAACAGGGGACCCGAACCGCGCCAGTAACCTTCCATCGAGGCGAACCTCACCGGCCGGTGCAGCCGTTCGGAGAGCTGTGCCGCGACCCATTGCGGGTGCCGCGCCAGCAGCGGCAGCAGCAGTTGCGCCAGCGCCACCAGCACGGCCAATGCGACCACCACGATGCCGGCGCTCCAGCCAAGCGCGCGCAATGCCAGGTGCAGGCGCTGTCGCCAGCGCGCGTTCACCTCGTTCCGTCCTGGGCGGCGTTGCGGGCAATCCTTCGCTTACAGCAAGACCACATCGAATTGTTCCTGCGAGTAATGCTCTTCCGGCTGGAAGCGTATGCTCTTGGAGATGAACTCCTCCAGTTCGGCGACGGCGGCGGATTCCTCTTCGAGAATGCGCGAGACGACCTTGGGGCTGGCCATCACCAGCAGCTTCTCGGCATTGAACTGTCGCACCGCGCGGGTGATCTCGCGGAAGATTTCGTAGGTTACCGTTTCGGACGTCTTCACCGTGCCGCGCCCGCCGCAGGCCGGGCACGGCTCGCACAGCTGGCGCTCCAGGCTTTCGGTGGTGCGCTTGCGGGTCATCTCGACCAGCCCCAGCGCCGACATCGGGTAGACGGTGGTCTTGGCGTGGTCGCGGGCGAGGCCCTTCTCCAGCATGCGGATCACCTGACGCTTGTGCTCCTCGTCGTTCATGTCGATGAAATCGATGATGATGATGCCGCCCAGGTTGCGCAGCCGCAGCTGCCGCGCCGCCGCCTGCGCGGCCTCCAGATTGGTGCGGTAGACGGTCTCCTCCAGGTTGCGCGTGCCCAGGTAGCCGCCGGTGTTGACGTCGATCGTGGTCATCGCCTCGGTCTGGTCGACGATCAGGTAGCCACCGGACTTCAGCGGCACCTCCTTCTTCATCGCGCGCTGGATCTCGTCCTCCACGCCGTAGAGGTCGAAGATCGGCCGCTCGCCGGTGTAGTGCTCGATGCGGTCGTCCAGGCTGGGCATGAACTTGTGCACGAACTTGACTACTTTGTCGTGCGTCTCGCGCGAGTCCACGCGCACCTTCTCGATGTCGTCGGTGAGCATGTCGCGCAGGCTGCGCAGCGGCAGCGACAATTCCTCGTAGACGCGCTCGCCGACTTTCGCCCTGGCGATGTTCTCCTGCACCACGCGCCATACCTTGCTCAGGTAGGTCACGTCGAACGCCAGCGACTCGGCCGACTGCCCTTCGGCGTTGGTGCGCACGATGTAGCCCAGGCGGTTGTCCTCGCCGATCAGGCCGCCCAGCACCTCTTTCAGGCGGGCACGTTCGTCCTCGTCCTCGATGCGCGCGGAGATGCCCAGCGTGCGCGCGTGCGGCAGCAGCACCAGGTAGCGCGATGGGATCGACAGGTGGGTGGACAGCCGCGCGCCCTTGGTGCCGATCGGGTCCTTGACCACCTGCACCACGATCTCCTGGCCCTCGTGCACCAGTTCGCTGATCGAGGGGGTCGTGTGGCCATTGCCGTGCGGCTCGGCGCCTTCGGGCAGCGGCGGACGCACGATGTCCGAGGCGTGCAGGAACGCGGCGCGCTCCAGCCCGATCTCCACGAACACCGCCTGCATGCCGGGCATCACCCGCTGCACGCGGCCCTTGTACACGTTGCCCACGTAGCCGCGACGGGAGGCGCGCTCGACGTGCACCTCCTGCAGCATGCCGTTCTCGACCACGCCCACGCGGGTTTCACGGGGCGTTACGTTGATCAGGATCTCTTCGCTCACACCTACCCCCGCTGACTCGGGTCTTTATAGCCGTTGGGTGCGCAAACTGTCGATGCGGCGGCGCATGCCCCGTAGGGTGGGCTTCAGCCGGCGAGCGGGGCGGTGGGCCGGAGCCGGCCCCGTTTTGGCTAGACTGGCGCCCCATGAAACTTCTGCTGGTGGAAGACTCCGAACGCCTGCGCACCACCCTGCAGCATGGCCTGCGCGGGGCCGGATTCACCGTCGACGCTGCCGCCGACGGGATCGAGGCCAAGGGTTTCCTGGCCAGCTACGATTACGAACTGGTCGTGCTGGACCTGATGCTGCCGCGGCTGGACGGCCTTGGCGTGCTGCGCTCGATGCCCTCCGGCGGGCGCCGGCCTCGCGTATTGGTGCTGTCCGCGCGCGACCAGGTCCGCGACCGGATCGAGGCGCTCAACGCCGGCGCGGATGACTACCTGGTCAAGCCTTTCGCCTTCGACGAGCTCATCGCCCGCCTGCACGCGCTGGCACGCCGTCCGCTGCAGGCGCAGCCGGTGGTGCTCAGCCACGGTGCGCTGGCGTGGGATCCGCTGGCCCATTGCGCCAGCGTGGACGGCCAGCCGCTGCCGCTCACCCCACGCGAGTTCGCCGTACTGGGCCTGCTGCTGCGCCACCGCGGGCGCGCCTTTACGCGCCAGGAAATTCTCGAGCGCACCGCCGGCAGCGACACCGAGGTGTCCGACCGCAGCGTCGAAGTGCTGGTGTTCGGCCTGCGCCGCAAGCTCGACGCCGCGGGCCTGGCCGGCCTGATCGAGACCCGCCGCGGCGCCGGCTACCTGATCCCGTGAAGCCGCCTTCGCTCGCCGCGCGCATCACCCTGCTGCTGGTGGCCAGCAGCCTGGCGCTGCTCGGCGGCGGCGCGCTGCTGATGGACTGGCGCATCGACCGGGCAATGGAAGCGCGCTTCCGCGAGAACCTGCTGGCCCAGGCGCAGGCGCTGACCACGGTGGTGGAGATCGAACAGGCCGCCGGCGCGCCGCATGCCCCGCCCGGGCTGCTGGCGGGCGACCGCGCCTGGTACGAGCTGCGCTGCGCCGGCCTGCCCGCCCAGCGCAGTTCGCCACCGCCGCCGGCCGTCCCTCCCGACTGGCCGCAGGCTGCCGGCGCCACGCCGCGCTTTGCCAGCCTTACCCGCAGGCACGGCCGGCTCGGCGCGGTGATGTTCGCCTTCCAGGCTCCGGCCGCCACCGGCCCGCCCACGCGCAGCTGCGCGCTGTTGTTCATGCAGGACCGCCGCGCGTTCGATCGCCTGCTGACCGCGCTGGACTGGATCCTCGTGCTCGGCCCGGCGCTGGCGATGCTGGTCGCGCTGGTGGCCGTGCCGCTTATCGTGCGCCGCGGCCTGCGCCCCGTGCGCGCCCTGGCCGAGCGCATGCGCAACATCGGCCCGCACGCGCCGGGCCAGCGGCTGCCGGCCAGCGGCATGCGCGAGCTCGACCCGCTGGTGGCGCGCTTCAACGACGTGCTCGCGCGGATGGACGACGGCCTCGCCCGCGAGCGCCAGTTCGCCAGCGGCCTGGCGCATGAGACGCGCACGCGGCTGGCCGAACTGCGTGCGCTGGCCGAGGTGGAGGCGCGTTATCCCAGCGGTCGCGAACTCAAGCAGATCCTGGGCGAGATCGGCCAGATCGGCGCCGAGCTGGAAGCGACCGTCTCCGCGCTGCTGCTGCTCACCCGCCTGCAATCGGGACTGGAACAGCCGCAGCGCCAGCCGCTGGACTCCATGCCCTGGCTGGAGCGGCAGTTCCAGCGCCGGCGTGCGCCTGCGGCGCAACGCGGCGTAGCGCTCGCCGTGGCAGGAACGCCGCCGCCGAGCCTGCACACCGACCCGGCGTTGCTGGAAGTGATCGTCGGAAATCTGCTGGGCAACGCCTGCGCCTATGCGCCGCCCGGGGACACGGTGCATGTCACGCTGGATGCCGGCGGCCTGCGGATCGACAACGCGGCGCCCGGGCTGGAGCCGGCGGACCTGGCGCGTTTCGGCCAGCGTTTCTGGCGCAAGCAGCTGCCGCATGCCGGGCACGCCGGCCTGGGCCTGGCCCTCGCGCATGCCGCGGCCGAGGCACTGGACATGCGCCTGCATTTCGAATGGGACGACGGCAGGGTCAGCGCCGTGCTGACGTGGAGCGGCGGCTGAGGCACGTTCCGCGAAGCGGGCGCAAACCCCGCAGCTCAGGCAGCCGGGCCGTCGCGTCCGGGGGCGGTCTTCCCCGGCCACTCCTGGAGCTCCGCCCGCATCCGCGGCAGGCTGTCCGGGTAACGCTGCTGCACGAACTTGATCATCCCTTCGCGCACGTGGCAGCGCAGGTCGAAGTTGCTGCCCGAGTCGGGCGAACTGGCCAGGATGCGTATCTGCAGCGTGCGATCGGTAGTGTCGGTCACCTGCAGCACGCACACGCGGCCGTCCCATTGCGGCGCCTCCTTGCACAGCCGTTTGACCTCCTCGCGCAGCGGCTCCAGCGGCACGCGGTAGTCGAGCCACAGGAACACCGTGCCGATCAGCTGCGAACTGGTGCGCGTCCAGTTCTGGAACGGGTTCTCGATGAACCAGTTCAGCGGTACGACCAGTCGTCGCTCGTCCCAGATGCGCACTACCACGTAGGTGCCGGTGATCTCCTCGATACGCCCCCACTCGCCTTCGATGATGACTACGTCGTCCAGGCGGATCGGCTGCGTGATGGCGATCTGCAGGCCGGCGATCAGGTTGCTCAGCACCGGCTTGGCGGCGAGGCCCACGGCCAGTCCCGCCAGGCCCGCCGAGGCGAGCAGGCTGGTGCCGATCTGGCGCACGCCGGGGATCATCATCAGGCAGGCGGCCAGGCCGATCAGGATCAGCAGCACCGAGCCGGTGCGTCCCAGCACGCGCGCCTGCGTAAGCACGCGCCGCGCGCGCAGGTTGTCCTTGGTGTCGACCGGGAAGCGCCGGCAGAAGAAGAACTCCGCCGCATTGATACAGCGCACGCCCAGCCACGTCGCCACCGCGATCAGCGCAATCACCAGTACCTGTTCGGCGCTGGGGATGACGTGCAATTGCGCCGCTTCCGGCCGTGCGCGCAGCGCGACCACCAGGACCAGCAGGGGCACCAGCCAGCCCATCGGCGCGCGCGCCTGCCTGAGCATCTCGCGCGCCATCGGATGGCCGTCGCTGAAGCGCCAGAGCAGCGCGCGCACCAGCCGGTGCACCACGATCGCGACCAGCAGTGCCACGACGACCGTGACGCCCAGACGCGTCCACGGCTGGTGGTTCCAGATGCCCAGCAGTTTGTCCGCCATGCAGCCCACCCTGCCCGCCCGCACGTCCACGGGGCGTGGGCACGCCATGGTCGCAACGTCCAGGGCTGCCGTAGAGTAGGCCGATGAACGCCACGCCCATCCTCCTCGCCTGGAGCGGCGGCAAGGACTGCCTTATGGCCCTGCAGCGGCTGCGCGCCGATCCGCAGTGGCAGGTCGTCGCGCTGCTGACCACCGTCAACCGTACCTACCAGCGCATCGCCATGCATGGCGTGCGCCGCGACATCCTGCTCGCGCAGGCCGACGCCCTCGGCCTGCCGCTGCTGGAAGTGGCGATGGACTGGCCCGGCAGCAACGAGGCCTACGAGGCCGCGCACGAGCGCGCACTGGCTCAAGCGCGCATGCGCTGGCCCGGTATCCGCCACTGCGCCTTCGGCGACCTCTTTCTGGAGGACGTGCGCGACTACCGTGTACGGCAGTTGGGTCGTGGTGGATGGCGCGCTGTGTTCCCGATCTGGGGCGAGGATACCGAAGCTCTCGCGCGCCGCTTCGTCGGCGAAGGCCACCGGGCCGTGCTGTGCTGCGTGGACACCCAGCAACTGCCTGCCGACTATTGCGGCCGCGCCTACGACGGAGCCCTGCTCGACGGCCTGCCCGCCGCCGTGGATCCCTGCGGCGAACGCGGCGAGTTCCACACGCTGAGCTTTGGCGGGCCGATGTTCGCGCGCGAGCTGCCGCTGCGCCGTGGCGAGTCGGTGCGGCGCGACGACCGCTTCCAGTTCACCGACTTCCTGCTTGATGCAACGGCCGGCTGAACAACACATCCTGCCGGACCTGCTGCGGCCTGGCCTGGCCTTGGTGTTCTGCGGCACCGCTGCGGGCGAACGTTCGGCTCGCGAACGCGCCTACTATGCACACCCGGGCAACCTGTTCTGGCGCGCGCTGCACGAAGCCGGCATCACGCCGCATCGCTTCTCGCCGCCGGATTTCCCGGCGCTGCTGGAGCTGGGCATCGGGCTGACCGACCTGGCCAAGCGCCACAGCGGCAACGACGCCGACCTGCCACGCGATGCCTTCGACGTTCCTGCTCTCGAGGCGAAGCTCGCGCACTACCAGCCCCGCCTGCTCGCCTTCACCAGCAAGACCGCCGCGCGCGCGGCACTCGGCCGCGCGATCACCGCGCACGGCGTGCAACCCGAACGCCTCGACACCATCGAGATCCACGCTTTGCCCTCGCCGTCGGGCCAGGCGCGCGGGCATTGGGACCTCGGACCTTGGCGGGCGCTTGCCCTCCGCTTCCATGCGGTCCGCGCATAAGACACCTGCCTCCACGGGCATGGCCCCACACCGGCTCGGTTGCGGCCGTGGACGCTGCCCTGCGGACGGCGACGCAACGGCGGCAGTGGGTCCACAGCATCTGGATGAAGTTTAAAAGCCGCCGCCGGATCGCTCCGGCGGCGCGCTGTCGCGCGACGAAGCGCGGCCTCAGAACTGCACGCGTACGCCCACGTTCACCCCATAGCTGGCGCGGTTGTCGGCGTTGGCCGAGTTCAGGCCGCCGTACAGCCAGGACTGCTTGCCCAGGCGCAGCGTGCCGCTGGCGTCGAGCTTGAGCAGGGTCCGCCCCATCGACGGCGACTGCAGCTGGAACGACTCGCCGGCGAGCGAGGCACCCACCACCGGGTCGAGTGTGTCGCCGAAGTCGCGACCCACCGCCGCACCGATGCGCCAGGTGGTACTGGCGGCCAGCGGATCCTGCGCGGCCGAACCCAGGTTGAGGCCGGCCAGCAGGCGGGTGCCGCTCGCGTCGTAGCGGTCCAGGGTGAGCCCGCTCAAGGCATCGCCCGATTCGGCGAAGCCGTCGCGCTCCACGCGCTGCCACAACGCCTGCACGTAGGGCTCGACGTGCAAGCCCTGGTGCTGCAGCGGGAAGCGTGCTGTGACGCTGGCCACCATCGAGTGGCCATCGGCCTGCGAGGACAGGCTGGAGGCCGGTGCGAGCGCATCGGCGCGACGGGTGCTCCAGCGATCCTTCGACCACGAAGCGCTGCCGTCGAGCACAGCCGCGCCGGCCGCCAGTTCACCGTAAAGCAGCGCGCCGTTACCACGCACGTTGCCCGAGGCCGGAACGTTCTCCAGCCGGGCTTCGGTGTGCGCCAGGCCCACGCCCCACTGCCCAGCATCGCCACGGTAGACGTCCAGGCCCGCGCTGGCGCGGCTCTGCTGCGACTGAAAGCCCGCCGCCTGCGCATCGGACAGCGCACGGTAGCCGCCCTGCGACAAGGTCGCCCAGGCGCGGTCGCCATGCTCGCCCTGGTCCAGCGGGGACTCGGCCAGGTGCTGCGTGACGTCGCCGGCCAGGCCCAGGCCCGCCTCGCGTGCCATGGCGGCCACCTGCGCGTGCGTCTCGCCCGCCAGGCCCTGCATCACCTGCGGCAGCTGTGCGGCGCGCAGGCCGGCCAGCGCGAACAGCAGACCGTGCTGATCGGCGCTGTCGGTGCCGGCATCCTGTGCCGCCACCATGCGGTCCGTCGCCCCGCCCACGCGCACGGCATTGCCGTTGGCGTGGCCTTCGAGCAGCGTCGCATAGGATGCCGGCGTGACGAACAGCTCCACCGCGTGGCCGCCGACGTAGAACACCTGGAAGCGGGTGTTGTCCGCCAGGCCCGCGGTCGGCTGCTGCAGGGCGTCGAACGTGCCCTTCACGCCGCCGGTCGCCTCGACCACGGTGTAGACATCGCCCAGCTCAGGCGTGAAGGCATTGTAGGCATTGCCGGTGATGCCACGCAGCGTCGGCACGAGCGCGCCCGCGGCGGTGAACGATCCGCCCACCAGCAGCCGCGAGTAGTTGCCCTTGCCGGTGCCGGTGCCATGGCCGTCGATGTCGACTTCCAGTGCACTGCCCTGGTGCATCGTGACCGCGCCGGTGACCGACAGCGTGCCCGGCGAGTTGCCCGGCGCCAGGGTACCTTCCACATTAAGCGCACCGTCGATGATACCGACGCCACGCAGCGTGCCCGGATGGTCGACCTGCACCTGGCTGGTCAGCTCACCATTTGCGCGAAGCATGCCTTCCTTCACGCAGGTACCGTTGGACAGCATGGCGGCGCCGGTCATGTTGAGCGTGCCCTTGCCGCTCTTGATGAAGCAGCCCGCGCTGCCGTCGGTGAGGATCTGGCCGCTCAGTTCGGCGGTCTTGCCCGCGTCGACGTTCACGCCCGAGTCGCCACTGACCAGCACCGTCTGGCCGGTGCCGAGCGACTCGACCGTCTGCAGCGTGCCCCCCTGCAGCCGGATCACGCCGGTACCCAGCGAAGAGCCGCTGTCGATCTTGATCACGCCGCCGTCGATCAACGTGCCGCCGCTGAAGGTGTTGTTGCCGCTGACCACCAGCGTGCCGCCACCGCGCTTGACCAGGCTGCCGGTGCCGCTCATGTCGCCGTTGGCGGTGAACGTAACGCCGGCCAGCGTGGTGATCGAAGCGTTGCCGGCCTCGAACGCCATATCGCGGTCGCTCGCCATCGACTGCGTGATGGTGAGGTCGCCTCCGTTGAACGTGAGGGCATTGGCCGCATCGCCCAGGTTGGCGTCATTGCTCACGTGCAGCGAACCGCCGTTGATCACGGTGCCGCCGGTGTAGGTGTTGGCGCCGTTGAGGATCAATACGCCCGCATTGACCGTGGTGCCGCCCTGATGCGAGGCCACGCCGTTGACCACCATCGTGCCCTGGCCGTTCTTCACCAGTCCCCCGGTGCCGTCGATGGCGCCGTTGCTGGTGAAAGTGGCCCGGGCCTCGGTGTCGAAGCTGCCGCCGCCCAGCGCGATGTCGCGCCCGCTCTCGAAACTGTCGGTGGTGTGCAGCGTGCCGCCGGCGAGGGTCAGGTCCGACGACGCATCGCCCAGGTTGGCGTCGCGGCTGACCTGCAGGCTCCCACCGTTGACCGTGGTGCCGCCGGTGTAGGTGTTGCTGCCGGTCAGCACCAGCGTGCCGGCGTTGACGATCATGCCGCCTTGCTGTGAGGCCGTGCCGCTGATCGTCAGCGTACCGCTGCCGTCCTTGACCAGGTTGCCGGTGCCGCTGAGGGTGCCGCCGAACGTGCCATTGCCCGCCTGGACGAAGTCCAGCGTGCCGTTGTCGACCATGTCGCCCTGCAGGCTGGTGCTGTTGCCCTGCAGCGTGCCAGCGTCGATCGTGGTGCCACCGGTGTAGGTGTTGGCGCCGGTGAGCACCAGCGTGCCGTCACCCTGCTTGACCAGGCGGCCGGTGCCGTCGATCGCATCGGTGGCAGTCAGCGTGGTGCCGCTGTCGACGTCGAACCGGCCGTCGCCGGCGAGCGTGATCTGGCGGTCGGTCGAGAGGCTGGCCGTGGCGTGCAGCGTGCCGCCGTCGAAGGTCAGGCCACCGCTGGCATCTCCCAGGTTCGCATCGTCGCCGATCTGCAGCGCGCCACCGTTGAGCGTGGTGCCACCGGTATAGGTGTTGTCGCCGGTCAGCACCAGCGTGCCGTCGTTCACCGTCGTGCCGCCGCTGTGCGACAGCGTGCCGGCCAGCTCCAGCGTGCCGGCGCCGTCCTTGATGAGCGCGCCGCTTCCGCCGACGTCGCCGCCATTGCTCATCGCGGTGCCGGTGTCGGTGTCGATCGTGCCGTCGCCTGCCAGGGTGATGTCGCGGTTGCTGTCGACATCGCCGGTGGTGTGCAGCGTGCCGCCGTCGAAGGTCAGGTTGCCGCTGGCATCGCCCAGGTTCGCATCGTCGCCGATCTGCAGCGTGCCGTTGTTGATGGTGGTGCCGCCGGTGTAGGTGTTGTCGCCGGTCAGCACCAGCGTGCCGTCGTTCACCGTCGTGCCGCCGCTGTGCGACAGCGTGCCGGCCAGCTCCAGCGTGCCGGCGCCGTCCTTGGTGATGTCGCGGTTGCTGTCGACGTCGCCGGTGGTGTTCAGCGTGCCGCCGTCGAAGGTCAGGCCGCCGCTGGCATCGCCCAGGTTGGCGTCGTTGCCGATCTGCACGGTGCCGTTGTTGATGGTGGTGCCGCCGGTGTACGTGTTTGTACCGCTCAGCACTTCGGTGCCACCGACGACGTTAACGCCCCCGGTGCCGCCGATCGTGCCGGCGAACGTACCCGAGGCGTCGGTCAGGTTGAGGTCGTTGCTTCCCAGGTCGAGCGCGCCGTTGCCGTCGAGCGTGGTGATGCTCGCATCGCCATTGGCGCCCGAGATGTCGAACGTGCCGTTGTCGGTCACGCCGGCCGACTCGGCGATGGAGCCGTCACCGGTGAGCGAGAGCGTCGCACCGCCGTCGATCACGGTCGTGCCGGTGTAGGTATTGACGCCGGAGAATGCCTCGCTGCCGCCGTCGACGTTGACGCCACCCGTGCCGGCGATCGCGCCGCCGAACGTACCGGAGGCGTCGGTCAAGTTGAGGCCGTTGCTTCCCAGGTCGACCGTGCCGCTGCCATCGAGCGTGCTGATGCTGGCATCGCCATTGGCGCCCGAGACGTCGAGCGTGCCGTTGTCGGTCAAGCCGGCGGAATCGGCGATCGAGCCGTCACCGGTGAGCGAGAGCGTCGCGCCGCTGTCGATCACGGTCGTGCCGGTATAGGTGTTGGCGCCGGAGAGGGCCTCGCTGCCGCCGCCGACGTTGACGCAGCCGGTGCCGTTGATCGCGCCGCCGAAGGTGCCGGAGGCGTCGGTCAGGTTGAGGCCGTTGCCGCCCAGGTCGACCGCGCCGGTGCCGTCGAGCGTTGCGATGCTCGCATCACCGTTGGCGCCCGAGATGTCGAGCGTGCCGTTGTCGGTGACGCCCGCCGACTCGGCGATGGAGCCGTCACCGGTGAGCGAGAGCGTCGCGCCGCTGTCGATCACGGTCGTGCCGGTGTAGGTGTTGGCGCCGGAGAGGGCCTCGCTGCCGCCGCCGACGTTGACGCCGCCGGTGCCAGTGATCGTGCCGCCAAAGGTGCCGGAGGCGTCGGTCAGGTCGAGGCCGTTGCCGCCCAGGTCGACCGTGCCGCTGCCGTCGAGCGTGGTGATGCTGGCATCGCCATTGGCGCCCGAGATGTCAAAGGTGCCGTTGTCGGTCACACCGGCCGAATCCGCGATCGAACCGTCGCCGATCAGCGACAGCGTGGCGCCGTCATCGATCGTCGTGGTGCCGGTGTAGGTGTTGATGCCCGACAGCGAAACACCGCCGCCATTGCCGCTGTTGGTGATGGTGAGCGAGCCGGCGCCTCCCACGTCGGCGTCGGTGATGGCGCCGTTGACCGTCACCTGGTGGCCGGCCTGATCGATCGTGCCGCCGTTGCCGTCGATGGTGAAGTTCTGGTCGAGCGTGGTGTCGCCATCGGCGGCCAGCGTGCCGCCGTCGAAGGCGCCATCGGTGCTGCCCAGGTCCGTGGTCGAGGTGGTCGAATCGATCGTTGTCGATGTCGACGTGGTCGGGGCGCCCGATCCCTCGTTGGGCGCGACCGGATTGAACGGGACGCCGTGGTCGAAGGTCTGGCCCGGCTGCTGGTCGATCAGCAGGATCGGGCTGTTGATCTCGTCGGTCAGGTTGAACGACAGGAAACCCAGTCGATAGGTGCCCGCGGTCGCGACCGAATAGGTGGCGACCTCCCAGCCGGTCGCGCCGAAGCTGTCGGTCGAATAGCTGCCCGTACCGGGGTTGGTCGCGCCCAGCAATGCATACTGGGAGACCAGGTTGTTCACCGTCGCCAGCGACGACGCGTCGCCGAGGTTGACCAGCGAGGTGAGCGACGAATCGTTGTAGGGCGTGTAGTCGGTGGACACGTACTGCCACGCCATGGTGAACGAATCACCCGCGTTGAGCACGAGGTCCTGGTAAAGCCACGACGCATTGGTCGGATCGCCGTTGCCGCCACCGCCCGACAACATGGTAGCAATCGCCTGCTGGCTGTCGACCGTAAGACCGAGCGCACCGGCACCGGTCGCGAAATCGTTGGTACCGTTGACGAGATCGCTGGTCGCCTGCAGCGAGGCCATGTAGTTCCCGTAGGGCGTGACCGTCCACTGATGGGTGTTGGTCGGGCCGCCCTGACTCACCGCCGTGAAATCCGTCATCCCCGTAACCACCGAAGCACCGATGCCCTCCTGGCCGTAGCTGGGTGACTGCGAACCGCTGCCGCCGCCCACGACCCAGCTGTTCAACGTGCCGTCCTCGAAGCTCGCGTTGGCGATATCGGCAGCATGCACGCCGCCGCTGGCACCGATCCCGGCCAGCGCCATGGCTGCGCACAGCAGCGCGCGCGGCAGGCGGGCCGACGTACGGCGATCCTCCGTCCCACCGCTTCCGCCACGCACCGCCTTCGCCATTTCCGAGGCGACCACGAGCTGGCCCAATGCGCGGTTCCACACGACGCGATAAATCTTGTTCATTCGTTTGCTACCCATAAGTGCAGTGGGCCGGCGCGGATCCGGCGGGACCCACGAGGCAGGGATGTGTGGTCGGAGAGGGGAAGCGGGGCCGGCAACACGCTGCCTGCGCCTTCACTAGGATTTCACGCGACGAACGTGCGTAAGCAGCGAGCGTGCCAATGCGAATGCGGGCACGAGAAAACGCGCCGCAGAGCGACCCCGCTCAAGTGGAGTGAGATGATCGATCGATGCCGCCGTCAGTGCGGTCAGACACAATTTGACGCGATGCGTCGCAGGCTTTTCGCTCGCTGCCCTAACACGTCACTTACGCCACATTCCGTGACGCGCGCCAGGTTTTCGGACCCGATCGCCCGTCACTCGACCGGCGTGTGCCGGTAGTTCGCCACGTCCCGCTCCATCACCGGCGAAGCATCATTCGACCAGGCGTGGCGGATGTAGCTCACCACGGCGGCGACGTCGGCGTCGCTCAGTTGCTGAGCGAACGGCGGCATCGAGTACGGACGCAGATGCGCCGCGGTGGACGGCGCGAAGCCGCCCAGCAGCACGACTCGGATGGCATTGATGCCGGTCGGTTCGGTCACTGATGCGTTGCCGGCCAGCGGCGGGTAGACGCCCGCAACGCCTTGGCCGTCCTGGCCATGGCAGCTGGCGCACTGCTGTGCGTAGAGCTTGCCGCCGCGGGAGATCAGCGCAGTCGCGTCCACCTCGCTGCCGCCACCCGCGCGCGCAGGGCGCGGCGGCAACGATTGCAGGTACGTGGCGATGGCGCGCAGGTCGTCGTCGCGCATGTGCTGTGTGCTCTGCGTGACCACGTCCGCCATCGGGCCGAACGCGGCGCCCTTGGCGGACTGCCCGGTCTTGAGCAAGGCCACGATGTCGTCCGCGCGCCAGCCTTCCAGCCCGCCGTGGGCACGGGTGCTCAGGTCCGGCGCATACCAGTTCTGTGCGGGAATCTGGCCACCGGTAAGCGTTTCGCCCTTGGGCAGGCCGCCGAGGTTGTCGCGCGCGACATGGCATTCGTTGCAATGGCCCAGCCCCTGCACGAGATACGCGCCGCGGTTCCATTCGGCCGACTGCTTCGGATCGGGCACGAATTCGCCCGGACGGAAGTACAGCGTGCGCCAGGTGGCCAGGCTCGCGCGCAGGTCGTAGGGAAAGCGCAGCGACGGCGCGCCTGTTTCACTGCGCACCGGCGGCAACGACCTCAGGTAGGCGAACAGCGCGAACGCGTCCTGCCGGCTCACCCGGGTGTAGGAGGTGTAGGGAAAGGCGGGATAGAGCGCGTGGCCGTCACGCCCGACACCCTCGTGCAGCGCGCGCCAGAACGCATCGAACGACCACTGGCCCAGGCCCGTGGCGTCATCGGGAGTGAGGTTGGGCGCCGGCACGTCGCCGAACGGCGTGGGCAGCGCGCGACCGCCGGCGTAGGGCTGGCCGCCCTGGGCGGTATGGCAGGCGGCGCAGTCGCCGATGGCAGCCAGATACGCGCCGCGGGCGATCAGCTGTGGGTCCTGCAGCTTGGCCGCGGTGGTGCGCGCCGGCGGCAGGGCCGCGTGGTGCTGGGCGAACAGCCACCAGGCCACCCCGGCGACAAGAAGTCCGAGAACGGCAAGAAAGCCGCGCAGCAGCCACTTCATCGCGCCACCTCCTTCGCACCGAGCACGCCGCAGGCGAGCGGAGGCGTCACCGAGCCAGCCGGTTGCGCGTGCGCGTCGGGCGGAACGTCTTGCGTAGCCAACCATGCCGAGACGGCGGTGATGTCCGCCTCGCTCAGGCGGCTGGCGATGGTCTCCATGCAATCGGGCGTCACCATCGCTCGCGTGTGGGTGCGCCAGGAGCCGAGCTGCGCGCTGATGTAGTCGTAGGGCAGTCCGACCAGGCCGGGAATGTCCGGCTCCACACCGGTCAGCTGTGCCCCGTGGCAGGCCGCGCAGGCAGGAATCCTGCGGGCGGGGTCACCTTGGGTCGCGAGCAGCTGTCCGCGCTTGAGCGCGTCGGCGTCGACGCGCGGCACCGGCGAGCGCTCGTACGGAACCTGTTGCGCGGCGAAATAACCGGCGATCTCGTGCATGTACGCGGGGGTCAGGCCGCGCACCGTGTATTCCATCGGCGCGTACTTGCGCAGGCCGTCCTGGAAGTTGCGAATCTGCCGCGCCAGGTAGCCCGCCGGCTTGCCGGCCAGGCGCGGGAAGAAACCGCTCTCGGGCGTACCCTGTCCGTGTTCGCCGTGGCAGGCGGTGCAGGCGGCGATGCGCTGCTTGAGGGTGTCGGGCACGGTCGACGCGTCGGCGGCGTGCACGGCACCGGTGAACAACGCAGCGGCGAGGAATACCGGCGCCAGGCGCGGAAAGGGAAGCAGGCTCATGGGCTGGATTATAGGTAGCGTCCCGCGCACGACGACGCAGCGGGACCGGCTATGCTGCGCCAGCGCGACACCATGCCGCACCGTAGATCCCCATTGCACACCGAGCCATCGGAGGCTGCCGTGAAACGATCGCCCGTCCACCTTGCCCTGCTTGTCACCGTGCTGCTTGCCGGACACGCGTTGGCTGCGCAACCGGGCCCGCCGCCGGCCTGGGCATCGATCGTCCAGCTCCAGCAACAGATGGATACCGGCACGCTGGACAGCCGCACGCTCGCGCGGCAGTTCCTCGACCGCATCGCGCAGATCGACCAGGCGGGGCCCACGCTGCGCGCGGTGATCGAGACCAACCCCGACGCGCTCGGGCTGGCCGCCGCGCTCGACGCCGGGCGCGCCAAGGCCAAGCCTGGCCCGCTTTACGGTATCCCGGTGCTGCTCAAGGACAACATCGACACCGGTGATCGCATGCTCACCACCGCCGGCTCACTGGCACTGGCCAGTGCACCCGCGGCGCGCGACGCCGGGCTGGTCGAGCGGCTGCGCAAGGCCGGCGCGCTGGTGCTGGGCAAGACCAATCTGAGCGAGTGGGCGAACTTCCGCTCCAGCCACGCCAGCAGCGGCTGGAGCGGGCGCGGCGGGCAGACGAAGAACCCCTACGTGCTCGACCGCAATCCGTGCGGCTCCAGCGCGGGCTCCGGTGCGGCGGTGGCGGCGGGCCTGGCGACCGTGGCGATCGGCACCGAGACCGACGGCTCGATCATCTGCCCGGCAGCGAGCAACGGCATCGTCGGCATCAAGCCTACGCTGGGTCTGGTCAGCCGCAGCGGCATCGTGCCGATCTCGCACAGTCAGGACACCGCCGGCCCGATGGCGCGCAGCGTGGCCGACGCCGCGGCGCTGCTCAGCGTGATCGCCGGCAGCGATCCGCGCGACCCGGCCACGGCCGACGCCGACAGGCACGCGACCGACTACACCCGTTTCCTCGATCCCGACGGCCTGAAGGGCAAGCGCATCGGCGTGGTGCGCCAGCTCGCCGGCGCCGAACCCAATGCCGACCGCGTGCTCGGGCAGGCGATCGCACTGATGAAGGCGCAGGGCGCGATCATTGTCGACCCGGTGACCGTGCCGCACCTTTCCGAACTGGGCGGACCGGAGATGACCGTGCTGCTGTACGAGTTCAAGCACGACATCAACGCCTACCTCGCCACCCGACCCAAGCTCGAGGTCAGGACGCTGGCCGACCTGATCGCCTTCGACAAGGCGCACGCCGCACAGGAGATGCCCTGGTTCGGCCAGGAACTGTTCGAGCAGGCGCAGGCCAAGGGGCCGCTGACCGATAAGAAATACACCGACGCGCAGGCCAAGGCCAAGCGACTGGCCGGAGCGGGGGGCATCGACGCCGCGCTGGCCCAATATCACCTGGACGCGCTGCTCGCCCCCTCCTGGGGCCCGGCCTTCGTTACCGACCCGGTGCTGGGAGACCACATCGTCAGCGGCGATCCGACCGTGGGAGGCGCCTCGCAGCCGGCGGCAGTCGCGGGCTATCCCTCGATTACCGTGCCGGCAGGCTTCGCGCACAACCTGCCGATCGGCATCGTGCTGTTCGGCGCCAAGTGGAGCGAACCGAAGCTGATCTCGATCGCCTACGGCTTCGAGCAACACGCCAGGGCATGGCAGCCGCCGCGCTTCCTTGACACGGTGGCCGGCAAGCCGGTCGCGACTGCTCCTTGAGACCATGGACCCGCGCCGCCAGACTGCGGGCGTGCCCCGGGTGCGGGCATCGATCGGAGGAAACCATGCCCACCGATGCCTGCCTCTTCTTCTATGACTGCCCCGGCTGCGGCGCGCTGCTGAAACCCAGGGGCCCCGTGATTGCTGTGCTCCGTTCCTTCGCCGACGTGCCGTGTCCGCCGATGCAGGCGAGGAAGGGGCTGCAGGCGCTTCATGAACTCGTGCGCCTGCGGTGGCCATGGCACCAACGCGCGCGAACGCGCAGTCGCCCATCAACCGGCGGAACCCTCCGACTTGCGCACGATCAGCATGGCCAGCTCGAGCGACTGCTCGTAGTTGAGCCGCGGGTCGACCATCGACTTGTAGGCGCGCTTCAGATCCGTTTCGGAAAGGTCGCGCGCGCCGCCCATGCATTCGGTGACGTCCTCACCGGTCAGTTCCAGGTGCACTCCGCCCAGCCGCGTACCGGCGGCAGCGTGGATGTCGAAGGCCTGGTCCAGTTCTCCGCGGATATTGTCGAATCGCCGCGTCTTGTAGCCGTTGGACGTGCTCTCGGTATTGCCGTGCATGGGATCGGCCACCCACAACACGCGCCGTCCTTCCCGCCGCACTGCGTCCAGCAGTGTCGGCAGCGCGCGGGCGATGCCAGCGTTGCCCATGCGGTGGATCAGGGTCAGCCGGCCGGGTTCGTCCTGCGGGTTGAGCGCATCGATCAGCGGCAGCAGTTGCTCCGGTGTGACGGACGGCCCGACCTTCACCGCAATGGGGTTGCGGATGCCCCGGAAGTACTCCACGTGTGCCCCGTCCAGTGCTGCCGTGCGCATGCCGATCCACGGGAAATGCGTGGATAGGTTGAACCAGCCCGGGTTGCGCGGTACCTGCCGGGTCAGCGCCTGCTCGTAGTGCAGCAGCAGGGCCTCGTGTGACGTGAAGAAATCCACCCGCGAAAAGCTGGCGATCGGTCCGGCCAGGGTCTCCATGAAACGAAGCGAATCGCCGATGCCCGCCACCATGCGGCGGTACTCGGCTGCCAGCGGCGAGTGCTCGACCCAGGCCAGATCCCAGTATTCGGGATGGTGCAGGTCGGCGAAGCCGCCATCGATCAGCGCGCGCACGAAGTTCATGGTCAGCGCCGAATGGGCGTGCGCCTGGATCAGACGCTGAGGGTCGGCGCGGCGGGCCTCTGCCGTGAAGGCCGGACCGTTGACCACGTCACCACGGAAACTGGGCAGCGTCACGCCGTCGCGGGTTTCGTTATCGGCCGAACGCGGCTTGGCGTACTGCCCAGCGAAACGACCAACGCGCAGGACCGGCTTCTTCAGTCCGTGCACCAGCACCAGGCTCATCTGCAGCAGGACCTTGAGCCGGTTGGAGATCACCGGACTGGTGCAATCGGAGAAGCTTTCAGCGCAGTCCCCGCCCTGCAGCAGGAAGCGCTCGCCCTCCTGTGCTTCGGCCAGTGCCTGTTTGAGGGCCAGCACTTCCCAGGAGGTGACCAGCGGCGGCAAGGCGGCAAGCTGGGTCGTGGCGCGCGCCAATTCGGTGGCATCCTCATAGTGGGGCTGCTGCAACGCCACGCGCCGCTGCCAGGAGGAAGGCATCCAGTCGGCGGGCGGCTCGGTCGCCCGGAGGCGGCGGTCATTCACGGTCATTGCCAGGTCCCGTCAGGCAGGCCGACGACGCACGGTCGCCGCCAGCGCAAAGATTGCAAGCAACACGAACCAGAACAGGGTCCACGCTGGCATCGGCAGGCCGAGCACCGGCTCGACCTTGGCGCATTCCCCCGAACCGGTGAACACCATGCGCAGCACCTGCGCGAACGGAAACGCGTCGAACATGTAATCCAGCGGCGGCCCGCAGGAAGGCACCTGATCGGCCGGCAGCGACTGGATCCACAGGTGCCGGCCGGCCACGGCGATACCCCAAAGCGATCCGACCAGCACGCCTCCGGTGTAGATCCACCGAGTTCCGCGATGCGGCGCGTGCAGGCAACCCACCAGGAAGAACGCCGCCATCACCAGGAAACCCAGACGCTGGAAGATGCACAGCGGGCACGGCACCAGGCCCCAGGCATACTCGGTGTACAGCGCGAATCCCAACAGGGCGACGCAGATCAGGAAGCCTGCGAGGAAACTGATGCGATACGACCAGTGCAGAGGATTCATGGCGGTTTGCTGCGTTGCGGAAAGCCGACATTACCCGCTTGCCGCACCGCTGTCAGCATGGCGCAGCAAAAAACAAAACCCCGGCAGGTCACCCGGCCGGGGTTTCATCGTTTGGACGTCTGGACGCCCGTATATGCTAAGGCTTACTCGGCCTCGGCAGCCGCGGCATTCTGCGGGCGATCGACCAGCTCGACGTAGGCCATCGGCGCATTGTCGCCCGGCCGGAAGCCGCACTTGAGGATGCGCAGGTAGCCGCCGGGACGCTGCTGATAGCGCGGGCCCAGCTCGATGAACAGCTTGCCTACCGCTTCCTTGTCACGCAGGCGCGCAAAGGCGAGGCGGCGGTTGGCGACGCCGTCCACCTTGGCCAGCGTGATCAGCGGCTCGGCGACCCGACGCAGCTCCTTGGCCTTGGGCAGGGTGGTGCGGATCAGCTCGTGCTTGATCAGCGAGGCGGCCATGTTCTTGAACATCGCTTCGCGGTGCGAGCTGGTGCGGTTGAGCTTGCGGCCCGATTTCTGGTGGCGCATGGCGAAAACTCTCTCTGTCTGTTGTTATGAAAAACCGGCAATCGTTTCCGGCTTTCCGCGGTTACCCGCTGTTTCGAGCCCTTTCAGTACGGGCTCTCGTGAGAAGTGCGGCCATGAGTGGCCGTCTATTGCTCTGGCGGTAGGACAACCCGCTGATGGTGTCGCAAGCCTGGCGACCATGAGGGCAGTCAAGGCGACCGCTCCAAAAAACAGTGGCGGGATCGCAGAAGCGGCTCCCGCCTTGCTCAAACTTCGGCGGCGATCGCCCGATCGCCGCCGTAAAACATCAACCCAGCTGCATGCCGTGCGAAAGGCCCGGCGGCGGCCAGTTCTCCAGCTTCATGCCGAGGGCGAGGCCGCGCGAACCGAGCACGTCCTTGATCTCGGTGAGCGACTTCTTGCCCAGGTTCGGGGTCTTGAGCAGCTCGACTTCGGTCTTCTGGACCAGGTCGCCGATGTAGTAGATGCTCTCGGCCTTCAGGCAATTGGCCGAACGCACCGTCAGCTCCAGGTCGTCGATCGGACGCAGCAGCAGCGGATCGAAACCGCCCTTTTCCGCCTTGTCCGAAGCGCTCTCGCGGCGCGAGAAATCGCCGAACACCGAAAGCTGGTCGTTGAGGATCTCGGCAGCCTTGCGGACCGCGTCCTCGGCACCGATCGTGCCGTTGGTCTCGATGTCCAGCACCAGCTTGTCGAGGTTCGTGCGCTGCTCGACACGGGCCGCGTCGACCTCGTAGGCCACGCGCAGCACCGGCGCAAAGGAGGCATCGAGCTGCAGGCGGCCGATCGGACGCGCTTCGTCATCGGGATGCTGGCGCGCGCTGGCCGGCTGGTAGCCGACGCCGCGACGCACCTTCAGGCGCATGTTGAGCGCGATGTCCTTGGTCAGGTGGCAGATCACGTGCTCGGGGTTGACGATTTCCACCGTGTGGTCGACCACGATGTCGCCGGCCGTGACCACGCCCTTGCCCTTCTTGGAAAGGGTCAAGGTGACCTCGTCGCCCGAATGCTGGCGAATGGCCACATCCTTGAGGTTGAGCAGGACTTCGATCACGTCCTCCTGCAGACCCTCGAGGGTGGTGTACTCATGCAGCACGCCATCGATTTCAACCTCGATGATGGCGCTGCCCGGGATCGAGGAGAGCAGCACGCGGCGCAGCGCGTTGCCCAGGGTGTGGCCGAAGCCACGCTCGAGCGGCTCCACCACCACCTTGGCGCGGTTGGCTCCGAGCTGCTCGACGCTGAGGCCACGAGGCCGCAGCACACTAGTTGACGAAACTGCCATGCAGGGCTCCGGTAATTACTTCGAATACAGCTCGACGATCAGGGCTTCGTTGATGTCCGTCGGCAGGTCGCCGCGGTCGGGCATCGACTTGAAGGTGCCAGTGAACTTCTTGGCATCGACTTCGACCCAGATCGGGCGCAGGTCCATCGTGTCGAACACGGTCGCCGCTTCCTGCACGCGCAGCTGGGTGCGCGCACGCTCGGTCAGCGCGACCTCGTCGCCCGGCTTGACCTGGTACGAGGGGATGTTGACTTTCTTGCCGTTGACCAGGATCGCCTTGTGCGCGACCAACTGGCGGGCCTGGGCGCGGGTAACCGCGAAACCCATGCGATAGACGACGTTGTCCAGGCGGCTCTCGAGCAGGCGCAGCAGGTTCTCGCCGGTGTTGCCCTTGAGGGTCGACGCCTTGGCGTAGTAGTTGCTGAACTGGCGCTCGAGCACGCCATAGATGCGCTTGACCTTCTGCTTCTCGCGCAGCTGGACGGCATAGTCGGACATGCGCATGCGCTTGTTGGCGCCATGCTGGCCGGGCTTGTTCTCCAGCTTGCACTTGGAGTCCAGCGCACGGGCCGGGCTCTTCAGGCTGAGATCCGCACCCTCGCGGCGGGCGAGCTTGCAGGTAGCTCCACGATAACGGGCCATGGGTTACTCCTTAGACTCGACGCTTCTTGGGGGGACGGCAGCCGTTGTGCGGAATCGGCGTGACGTCGATGATGTTCAGGACCTTGTAGCCCAGCGCGTTCAGCGAACGCACGGCCGACTCGCGGCCCGGGCCGGGGCCCTTGATACGCACTTCCACGGTCTTCACGCCGTAGTCGCCAGCGGCGCGGCCGGCCTTCTCGGCAGCAACCTGGGCAGCGAACGGGGTGGACTTGCGCGAACCGCGGAAACCCGCGCCGCCGGCAGTCGCCCACGACAGCGCGTTGCCCTGGCGGTCGGTGATGGTGACGATGGTGTTGTTGAAGGAGGCCTGCACGTGGGCCACGGCATCCGTGACAACGCGCTTGATCTTCTTCTTGGTCTTGACAGGCTTGGCCATAATGGGTGTCCGTTACTTCTTGATCGCGCGACGCGGACCCTTGCGGGTGCGTGCATTGGTACGCGTGCGCTGACCGCGCACCGGCAGGCCACGACGGTGGCGCAGGCCGCGATAGCAACCCAGGTCCATCAGGCGCTTGATCGCGATACCCACCTCGCGGCGAAGGTCGCCTTCGACGACGTACTTGCCGATTTCGTGGCGGAGTTTCTCCACCTCGCCCTCGCTGAGGGACTTGATCGGCGTGGTCGGAACCACCCCGGCATCCGCGCAGACCTTCTTGGCCCGGCTGCGGCCGATGCCGTAGATGCTCTGCAGGCCGACCCAGACATGCTTCTGGACCGGCAAATTGACACCCGCGATGCGCGCCATGATGTACTTTCTCCGATGCGTTTCTTGCGCGGTAAACGCGCAATTTTAACCTGAATTACCCTAACAGGAAAGCCCCGCGGCGCCGTGCCGCCTGCCTTCCAACGTGACCAACCCCGTTCGCCCCAGCAGCCACTAGTTGCGGCGGAGATTGGCCTTCTTGAGCAGACTTTCGTACTGATGGCTGACCAGGTGCGCCTGCACCTGGGCGGTAAAGTCCATCACCACCACCACGATGATCAGCAGCGAGGTGCCGCCGAAGTAGAACGGCACGTGCCAGTAGTTCTGCATGAACGTCGGCACCAGACACACCAGCACCAGGTAGATCGCGCCCACGCCAGTCAGCCTGGTCATCACGCCGTCGATGTACTCGCCGGTAGCCCGGCCCGGACGGATGCCCGGGATCAGTGCGCCCGACCGCTTGAGGTTGTCGGCCGTTTCCTGCGAGTTGAAGACGATCGCCGTGTAGAAGAAGGCGAACACGATCACCAGCACTGCGTAGACGATCTCGTACAACGGCTGGCCCGGCGCGATCGCCTGGGTCAGGCCCTGCAACCAGCGCGACTGGTGGCCGGCACCGAACCAGCTCACCGCGGTCGCCGGAAACATCAGCAGGCTCGAGGCGAAGATCGGCGGGATCACGCCCGACATGTTGATCTTCAGCGGCAGGTGCGAGGTCTGGTTCATGTACGCCCGCTGGCCGCCTGAGCGCCGTGCGTAGTTCACGGTGATGCGCCGCTGGGCGCGCTCCATGAACACCACGAACGCGGTGACGGCCAACACCAGGCCCACCACCATGATCAGCCGCAGCACCGACAGTTCGCCGTTGCTGGCCATGCCCAGGGTGTTGGATACCGCGCCCGGCAGGCCCGCCACGATGCCGGCGAAGATCAGCAGCGAGATGCCGTTGCCGATGCCGCGTTCGGTGATCTGCTCGCCCAGCCACATCAGGAACATCGAGCCGGCGGTGAGGCCGACGACGGACGCCAGGATGAAGCCGAAGCCGGGGGTGTAGACCACCGGCGCGCCACCGGCCGCCGTCTGCGACTGCAACGCCGCGGCGATGCCGAACGCCTGGAACGCCGACAGGCCGACCGTGCCGAAGCGGGTGTACATGGTCATCGTGCGACGACCGGCCTCGCCCTCCTTGCGCAGCGCCTGCAGGCTCGGCACCACCGAGCCCATCATCTGCACCACGATCGAGGCGGAGATGTAGGGCACCACGCCGAGCGCGAACACCGAGAAGCGCTGCAGCGAACCGCCGGAGAACATGTTGAACATGTTCAGCAGGCCGCCGCCGCCCTGGATCAGCCGCGTCATCGCTTCCGGGTTGACGCCCGGCACGGGGATGAACGAGCCGAGGCGGAAAACGACCAGCGCACCGATCACGAAGAAGATGCGCTGGCGGAGTTCCGTCAGCTTGCCGAGCGCGCCGAGCGCATTGCCCTTGGCTTGCGCCACCGTCTTACTCCACGCTGCCGCCGGCAGCCTCGATGGCCGCCTTGGCACCGGCCGTCGCGAGCACGCCGGAGAGCTTGACCGCACGGCCGATTTCGCCCTTGGCGACGACCTTGATCTTCTTCGCCTTGCTGTCGACCAAGCCAGCCTGGTGCAGCGCGATCGGATCGATCACGTCGGCCTTCAGGTTGGCCAGCTGGTACAGGAACACTTCCTGGCTCTCGGCCTTCTTCTTGGAACGGAAGCCAACCTTGGGCAGGCGACGCTGCAGCGGCATCTGGCCGCCCTCGAAGCCGAACTTGTGGGTGCCGCCGGCGCGGGCATGCTGACCCTTGTGGCCACGGCCGGCAGTCTTGCCGAGGCCAGAGCCGATACCGCGACCAACGCGCAGGCGCGTCTTGCGTGCACCGGCAGCCGGCTTGATGTCGTTCAGACGCATGATGATTACTCCTCGACCCGGACCAGGTAGTAGACCGTGTTGATCAGGCCACGCACCTGCGGGCTGTCCTTCAGTTCACGGACGTCGTTGAGCTTGTTCAGGCCCAGCGCCTTGACGCTCAGGCGGTGACGCCCCTGCACGCCGCGCAGACCCTTGACCAGGCGCACGCGCACGGTGGCGGTGTCGTTGTTTTTAGCCATTGCCCATCACCTCTTCGACGGTCTTGCCACGCTTGGCGGCGATGCGCTTCGGCGAGGCAATCGCCTGCAGTCCCTTGATGGTGGCGCGCACCAGGTTGATCGGGTTACGCGAACCGACCGCCTTGGCCAGCACGTTCTTGACGCCGACCACTTCCAGCACGGCGCGCATCGCGCCACCGGCGATCACGCCGGTACCTTCCGAAGCGGGCTGCATGAACACGCGCGCGGCGCCGTGGTTGGCCTTGATGGCGTACCACAGCGTGCCGTTGTTCAGGTCGATGCTCACCATATTACGGCGGGCACGCTCCATCGCCTTGGAGATGGCGACCGGCACTTCACGTGCCTTGCCATAGCCGAAACCGACCTTGCCCTCGCCATCGCCGACGACGGTCAGCGCGGTGAAGCTCATCTGGCGGCCACCCTTGACGGTCTTGGCCACGCGGTTGACGGCAATCAGCTTTTCGAGCAGGCCGTCGGAATTTTCGCGATCGTTAGAAGACATGTTCCGATTCCGTGTGCCCGGACCATCCGGGACTTTTGCTTGCGGCTTGGCCGCTTGTTGTTGTACTTGCCAAGGACCGGGAGTCGTGCCCCCGGTTCCTTCAGAACTTCAGGCCCGCTTCGCGCGCCGCATCGGCCAGCGCCTTGATGCGACCGTGGTAGCGGAAGCCGGAGCGGTCGAAAGCGACCGACTCGATGCCGGCGGCAAGCGCACGCTCGGCCACGGCCTTGCCCACCGCCGCGGCGGCGGTCAGGTTCTTGGTGCCCTTCAGGCCTTCGGCCACCGACTTCTGCACGGTGGAAGCGGCGGCTACCACCTTCTCGCCGGAGGCGTCGAACACCTGGGCGTAGAGATGCTGGCCGGTGCGATGGACCGACAGGCGGGCCACGGCGAGCTTGCGGATATGGGCGCGGGTGGACTTGGCGCGGCGCAGGCGGGATTCGTTCTTGTTCATCTGTCTGTTCCTCGAAAGCGGATCGGCGGTAGTGACGCAGTGCTCTTGTGAGTAGTGCGGCCATGGATGGCCGCTTCCACACGCAGGAAAAGCGTACTCAAGCCTTCTTGGCTTCCTTCAGGGTGATCTTCTCGCCGGAATAGCGCACGCCCTTGCCCTTGTAGGGCTCCGGCGGACGGAACGCGCGGATCTTGGCGGCAACTTCGCCGACGCGCTGCTTGTCCGAGCCCTTGACCAGGATCTCGGTCTGCGAGGGCGTCTCGAGCGTGATGCCCTCCGGCGCATTGAACACGACCGGATGCGAGAAGCCCAGGCTGAGGTTCAACGCCTTGCCGGCCATCGAAGCGCGGTAACCCACGCCGACCAGCTCCAGCTTGCGCTCGTAACCCTCGGACACGCCCTTGATCATGTTGGCAAGCAGCGCACGGGCGGTGCCGCCGAACTTGTCGTCGGCGCCCTCGGCCAGCGCAATGCTCGCCACGCCGTCGTTCACGGCGACCGACACGCCCGGCAGGGCATGGATCGACAGCGTGCCCTTCGGGCCCTTGACGGAGATGCCGCTGGCATCGGACTTCAGTTCCACGCCCTTCGGCAGGCTGATCGGTTTCTTGGCAACGCGGGACATGGGAACTCCTTACGCCACTTGGCCGATGACTTCGCCGCCCAGGCCCTTGGCGCGGGCCTGCGCATCGGTCATCAGACCGGCGGAAGTCGAAATGATCGAGATACCCATGCCGCCGAGCACCTTCGGCAGCTCGTCCTTGCCGCGGTACACGCGCAGGCCGGAGCGGGAAACACGGGAAATGGCCTCGATGGCCGGGCGGCCTTCGAAATACTTGAGCTTGATCTCGAGCACCGGCTTGCCTTCCGCATCGGAAGTCTTGGCGTCGAGGATGTAGCCCTCGTTCTTGAGGAGGTTGGCGATCGCCAACTTCAGCTTCGACGACGGCATGCTTACGGCCTGCTTGCCCGTGAGCTGGGCATTGCGGATGCGCGTAAACAGATCGGCGATGGGATCAGTCATGCTCATGAAAACATCCTTCAGAGTGCACCGATATCCGATAAAACCGGAAATCAATCAGATTGTGAGCTGGCAAAACGCAGCCAGCCTGCATTGCGCAGACCGACGACTATAGCAGCTATTTCCACTTTTAGCGAACGTCGGCGCGATTTATGCACCGGGCGGCCGGAGCCGCCTGAGAAGCGACGGACACCGAAGCGTCCGTCGCCTGGAGACTTACCAGCTGGCCTTGCGCAGGCCCGGCACGTCGCCGCGCATGGTCGCTTCGCGCAGCTTGTTGCGGCCCAGGCCGAACTTGCGGTACACGCCACGCGGACGGCCGGACAGCTCGCAGCGGTTGCGCTGACGCACTGGGCTGGCATCGCGCGGCAGCTTCTGCAGCTTGGACTGCGCGTCCATCTTCTCGTCGTACGAGGCGTTCGGGTTCAGCACGATCGCCTTCAGTTCGGCGCGCTTGGCGGCGTACTTCTTGACGAGCTTGGTCCGCTTGATGTCGCGGTTGACCATCGAGGTCTTAGCCATAGTCTTTTAGTTCCTAAACGGGAAGCTGAAGGCTTCCAGCAGCGCCTTGGCCTCTTCGTCGGTCTTGGCGGTGGTGGTGATGGAGATGTCCATACCGCGCATCGCGTCGATCGCGTCGAAGTCGATTTCCGGGAAGATGATCTGTTCCTTGATGCCGAAGTTGTAATTGCCACGGCCGTCGAAGGCGCGACCGGACACACCGCGGAAGTCGCGGGTACGCGGTAGCGAGATGTTGATCAGGCGATCCAGGAATTCCCACATGTTGGCGCGGCGCAGGGTGACCTTGCAGCCGATCGGCCAGCCGTCGCGGATCTTGAACGAGGCTACGGACACGCGCGCCTTGGTCGTGATCGGCTTCTGACCGGCGATCTTGGTCATGTCCGCCACGGCGTTCTCGAGGATCTTCTTGTTGCCGGCGGCCTCACCCACACCCATGTTCAGGGTGATCTTGGTGATGCGCGGGACCTGCATCACGTTCTCGTAGCCGAAGCGCTCGGTGAGCTTCGGAACGACCTGTTCTTTGTAAAAGCTTTCAAGGCGCGTCATGACATGGATTCCTTACGCGTCCAGCTGCTCGCCACTGGAGCGGAACACGCGGACCTTGCGCCCATCTTCGAGCGTCTTGGTGCCCACGCGCTCACCCTTGCCGGTGGCCGGGTTGAACGGCTGCACATTGGAGATATGGATCGAGGCCTCGCGCTCGACGATGCCGCCGGCCTGGTTGGCCTGCGGGTTCGGCTTGGTGTGGCGCTTGACGATGTTCACGTTGGCGACGAACACCCGGTCGCCGTCCACGCGCAACACGTCGCCACGCTGGCCCTTGTTCTTGCCGGCGATCACGAGGACCTGATCACCCTTGCGGATACGGTTCATGGTTCTTATCTCCGCTCAAAGCACTTCGGGCGCGAGGGAGACGATCTTCATGAACTTCTCGCCGCGCAGCTCACGCGTGACCGGCCCGAAGATGCGGGTGCCGATCGGCTCGAGCTTGTTGTTGAGGAGCACCGCTGCATTGCCGTCGAAACGGATCAGCGAGCCATCGGGGCGGCGTACGCCCTTGGCGGTACGCACCACCACGGCGTTGTAGACCTCGCCCTTCTTCACCTTGCCGCGCGGAATGGCATCCTTCACGGTGACCTTGATCACGTCACCGATCGCGGCGTAGCGGCGATGGGAACCGCCGAGCACCTTGATGCACATCAGTTCCTTGGCGCCGCTGTTGTCGGCCGCGGAAAGCGTGCTCTGCATCTGGATCATGTCTGCACCCCTCCCTTAGACCGCTGCGCGCGTGACAATTTCGACCACGCGATGATGCTTGGTCCTGGACAGCGGACGGCACTCGGCGATGCGCACCAGGTCGCCCTCGTTCGCACCAATGTCGTCCTGCGCATGCAGCTTGGTCGACCGGCGGATGATCTTGCCCAGCAGGCCGTGCTGCACCTGGCGCTCGATCAGGACGGTCACCGTCTTGTTCATCTTGTTGCTGATGACGCGACCCTCGAGGGTGCGCGCCTGCTTCTGGTTGTCGCTCATGTCGGCGGTCCCTTACTTCTTCGTGCCGAGCACGAACTTCGTGCGGGCGATGTCGCGCCGCACGCGGCGCAGCTGGTGCGGCTGGCTGAGCTGGCCGGTGCCCTTCTGCATGCGCAGGTTGAACTGCTCCTTGCGCAGGTCCAGCAGGTGCTGCTTCAGCTCGTCGGCCGACTTGGTGTTCAGATCGTTGGTGGCCATCACATCACCGCCCGGGTCACGAATTGGGTCTGCACCGAGAGCTTGGCGGCGGCCAGGCGGAACGCCTCGCGTGCCGTTGCCTCGTCGATACCCTCGATTTCATAGAGCATGCGGCCCGGCTGGATCGGGGCGACCCAGAACTCGACACCACCCTTGCCGGCGCCCATACGGACTTCGATCGGCTTCTTGGTGATCGGCTTGTCCGGGAACACGCGGATCCACAGCTTTCCACCGCGCTTCACGAAACGCGTGATGCAACGACGGGCCGCCTCGATCTGGCGCGCGGTCAGCGCACCGTGGGTGGTCGCCTTCAGGCCGTACTCGCCAAAGCTGACGAGGTTCGAGCACTGGGCCAGGCCATCGTTGCGGCCCTTGAACTGCTTGCGGTATTTGGTTCGCTTCGGTTGCAACATGGCAACTCTCCTTACTTCGCCGTCCGCTCGCGGCGGCCTTCACCGCCCTCGCGACGCGATTCACGACGGCCCTCGCCACCTTCGCGGCGCGGCTGCGACTGCTCGTCCTTCGACTCCTGCGACGCCGCCGCCAGGTCGAAGATCTCGCCCTTGTAGACCCACACCTTGATGCCGATGATGCCGTAGGTGGTCTTCGCCTCGGCAAAACCGTAGTCGATGTCGGCACGCAGGGTGTGCAGCGGCACGCGGCCCTCGCGGCTCCATTCGGAACGCGCGATCTCGGCGCCGTTCAGACGGCCGGACACGTTGATCTTGATGCCCAAGGCGCCCAGGCGCATCGCATTGCCGACCGCACGCTTCATGGCGCGGCGGAACATGATGCGGCGCTCCAGCTGCTGGGCGATCGACTCGGCCACCAGTTGCGCGTCGAGCTCGGGCTTGCGCACTTCGTTGACGTTGATGTGCGCCGGAACGCCCATCATGTCGCTGACTTCCTTGCGCAGCTTCTCGATATCCTCGCCCTTCTTGCCGATCACCACGCCCGGGCGGGCGGTATGGATCGTCACGCGGGCGGTCTTGGCCGGACGCTCGATCTGGATCTTGGAGATGCCGGCCTGCGCCAGCTTCTTGCGCAGCATCTCGCGGACCTTCAGGTCAGCCGCGAGGTACTGGGCGTACTCGCCCTTGTTGGCGTACCACTTCGAATTCCAGTCCTTGGCGATGCCGAGGCGGATACCGGTGGGATGAACTTTATGACCCATCGTCTATGTCCTCTTACTCGCCGACGACCACGGTGATGTGGCTGGTGCGCTTCAGGATGCGCGAACCGCGACCCTTGGCACGTGCATACATGCGCTTCATCGCCGGACCTTCGTCCACGAAAATGCGCGCGACCTTCAGCTCGTCGACGTCGGCGCCGAGGTTGTTCTCGGCGTTGGCGACGGCCGAGAGCAGCACCTTGCGGACAAGGTGGGCGGCCTTCTTGTTGGTGAACTGGAGCACGTCGCTGGCGCGGCCGACGGGCATGCCGCGGACCAGGTCAGCCACCAGGCGTGCCTTCTGCGCCGAGATGCGGGCGCTGCGCAGGATCGCTTTGGCTTCGGTGCTCATCTTACTTGCCCTTCTTGTCGCCGCCGTGGCCCTTGAAAGTACGGGTCACCGCGAACTCGCCGAGCTTGTGCCCGACCATGTTCTCGTTGATCAGTACCGGCACGTGCTGGCGACCGTTGTGGATGGCGATGGTCAGGCCCACCATTTCGGGCAGGATCATCGAGCGGCGCGACCAGGTCTTGATCGGGCGCTTGTTGTTGGCGGAAACGGCGGCTTCCACCTTCTTTGCGAGGTGCAGGTCGATGAACGGACCTTTCTTTAGGGAGCGCGGCATGATCGTTTCCTGTTACTTGCGACGACGCACGATGAACTGCTGCGTGCGCTTGTTGTTGCGGGTCTTGTAGCCCTTGGTCGGCGTGCCCCACGGGCTGACCGGATGACGGCCGCCGGAGGTACGGCCCTCACCACCGCCGTGCGGATGGTCGACCGGGTTCATCACCACGCCGCGCACGGTCGGGCGGATGCCCTTCCAACGCTTGGCGCCGGCCTTGCCCAGCTTCTTCAGGCTGTGCTCGGAGTTGCCGACCTCGCCGATGGTGGCGCGGCAATCGACCGGCACGCGGCGCATCTCGCCGGAGCGAAGGCGCAGCGTGGCGTAGCCGGACTCGCGAGCAACAAGCTGCACCGAAGCGCCGGCGCTGCGGGCGATCTGTGCGCCCTTGCCTGCCTTCATCTCGATGCAGTGGATGGTCGAACCGACCGGGATGTTGCGCAGCGGCAGGCTGTTGCCGGCCTTGATCGGCGCGTCGGAACCCGACACCAGGCGGTCACCCACCACCACGCCCTTGGGCGCGATGATGTAGCGGCGCTCGCCGTCGGCGTAACACAACAGCGCAATGTGCGCAGTGCGGTTCGGGTCGTATTCGATGCGCTCGACCTTGGCGGCAATGCCTTCCTTGTCGCGCTTGAAGTCGATGATGCGGTAGGCCTGCTTGTGGCCACCGCCGCGATGACGCGTGGTGATGCGACCGTAGTGGTTGCGGCCACCCGTCTTGGACTGCGACTCGGTCAACGCCGCGTACGGCGCGCCCTTGTGCAGGCCTTCGGTGCGGACGCTGACGGCGTCGCGGCGGCCCGGCGAGGTCGGCTTGTGAGTGATCAGTGCCATCTCAATTCAACTCCTTGAGCTCAGGCCTTGGCCGACACGTCGATGGACTGGCCATCGGCGAGGCGGACGTAGGCCTTGCGCTTGCCCTGGCGGTTGCCAGCGCGGAAACGGAAGGACTTGACCTTGCCCTTGGCGTTGACGAGGTTCACCTGCTCGACCTTGACGTCGAACATCTGTTCCACCGCGGCGCGGACATCGGCCTTGGTCGCCTCGGGGGCGACCACGAATACGTACTGGTTGTTCTCGGCAAGGCGCGCAGCCTTCTCGGAGATGTGCGGCGCACGCAGCGTATTGAGAATGCGTTCGTTGCTCATGCGAGCCACTCCTCGATCTTCTTCACCGCCTCGGCGGTCATCACCACGTGGTCGGAGCCGACCAGGCTGACCGGGTTGAGCGCCATCACGTCCAGCACGTGCAGGTACGGGATGTTGCGCGCGGCCAGGAACAGCGCCTCGGATGCATCCTCGCTGACCAGCAGGACGCGACCGGACACTTCCAGCTCGGCCATCTTGGCGAGCATCGACTTGGTCTTGGGAGCGTCGATGCCGAAGCCCTCGACCACCTTCAGGCGGCCCTGGCGATTCAGCTCGGAAAGGATCGAGCGGATCGCCACGCGATAGGCCTTGCGGTTGACCTTCTGCTCGAAGCTGCGCGGCTTGGCCGCGAAGGTGACACCACCACCGACGAAGATCGGGGCGCGGTAGTCGCCGTGGCGGGCGCCGCCGCCCTTCTGCTTCTTGAACTTCTTGGTGGTGCCCGACATCTCACCGCGCGACAGCTGCGCCTTGGTGCCGGCGCGACCGCCAGCCTGGTACGCAACCACCACCTGGTGGATCAAGGCCTGCTTGAACTCGCTGCCGAACACTTCGTCGGACACGCTGAGCGGCTTGGCGCCAATGACATTCAGTTCCATGGCGTCTCTCCTCAACCCTTGGTGGTCGGGCGGATCACGACGTCGCCGCCGGTTGCACCCGGCACCGCGCCCTTGACCGCGATCAGATGACGCTCGGCGTCGACCTTGACCACTTCCAGACCCTGCTGCGTGCGGTTCACCGCACCCATGTGGCCGGCCATCTTCTTGCCCGGGAACACGCGACCCGGCGTCTGGCGCTGGCCGATCGAACCCGGCGCGCGGTGCGACAGCGAGTTACCGTGCGTCGCATCGCCCATCGAGAAGTTGTGGCGCTTGATGGTGCCCTGAAAGCCCTTGCCCTTCGAGACGCCGGCGACGTCGACGATCTGGCCGGCCGAGAAGATCTCGTCCGCCTTGATCTCGGCACCGACGCTGTACTTGCCCAGGTCTTCGGCAGCGACGCGGAACTCCCACAGGCCACGACCCGGCTCGACCTTCGCCTTGGCGTAGTGGCCCTTCACCGGCTGGGTCAGCAGCGAAGCGCGCTTGACGCCCGCAGTGACCTGGATCGCGGTGTAACCATCGTTGTCTTCGGTCTTCAGCTGGGTGACGCGGTTCGGGGTCGCTTCAATCAGCGTCACCGGAATCGAGCGTCCGTCTTCAGTGAAGAGCCGGCTCATGCCGCACTTGCGGCCAACCAGTCCGATACTCATCTTCGTATCCTGTCTATCGCTCAGCCGAGCTTGATCTGGACGTCCACGCCAGCGGCGAGGTCAAGCTTCATGAGCGCGTCCACGGTCTTGTCGTTGGGGTCGACGATGTCGAGCACACGCTTGTGCGTACGGGTTTCGTACTGGTCGCGTGCATCCTTGTCGACGTGCGGCGACACCAGGATGGTGTAACGCTCGATCTTGGTCGGGAGCGGAATCGGACCGAGCACCGTAGCGCCGGTGCGCTTGGCCGTCTCGACGATCTCGCTGGCCGAGCGGTCGATCAGGCGATGATCGTACGCCTTGAGCCGGATGCGAATCTTCTGGTTCGCCATAAAACCGTGTCCTGTTATCGAAAGAACAAATGCTTGTTTCGGGGTGGCTTCTCACCGCCCCGCACAACCCTTCTGGAGCCGCCCGGCACGCCACGGCGCACTGAGCGAAAAAGCTAGGCGAGCACAATCGGCTCGCCTAGACAGAAAATTATAAGTCGCGCAACACACATAGGTCAACAGAATGTCTTCTGCGGACCTAGGAGTCTGTTGCGAGGGCCTTCCCGGCCAGCGAACTCGAAGCACATCCTGCGCCTCATTTCGCGGTATCGACCCCTTGCAACACCGGGATCGTCAACAAGCTGCCAAGTATAGCAGCGAGTCCGTAGCCGGCACCAGCCTATGGCCGATGCCTATGCGAAACGGCGACCCCGGAGGAGGTCGCCGCCCTGGTCTTACTTGATGACCTTGGCCACCACGCCGGCGCCGACGGTGCGGCCGCCTTCGCGGATGGCGAAGCGCAGGCCCTCGTCCATCGCGATCGGGTGG
>NZ_FOXL01000015.1 GCF_900115705.1 Frateuria terrea | reverse complement strand
GCGCCGCCGTCAGCGTCGTCTTGCCGTGGTCCACGTGGCCGATCGTGCCGACGTTCACGTGCGGCTTGGTGCGTTCGAATTTACCCTTTGCCATGACTTGAACCTCTAGATAGAACTATTCGTCAGTGCGGCTCGGCCGCGTCTTTTTATTTACGCGATCGCTGCGATCGCACTGCTCTTTTCAGGAGTGCGGCCATGGATCGCCGCATCGGCCCTCGCGATCATGGACGATCGCAAAGGCTACGCCTTCTTGATCACTTGCTCGGCAATGTTGTTCGGCGCCTCGGCGTAGTGATCGAACTCCATCGTGAACGTCGCACGCCCCTGGGTCAGCGAACGGATGGTGGTCGCGTAACCGAACATCTCGCCCAGTGGCACCATCGCGTTGATGGTCTTGCCCGAGGGCGTGTCGTCCTGGCCCTGCAGCAAACCGCGACGGCGGCTCAGGTCACCCATCACGTCACCGACGTACTCCTCGGGCGTAACCACTTCGACCTTCATCATCGGCTCGAGCAGGACCGGGTTCGCCTTGGCGAAACCCTGCTTGAACGCCATCGACGCGGCGAGCTTGAACGCCATTTCCGACGAGTCGACGTCATGGTAGGAACCGAAGACGAGCTTGGTCTTGACGCCCACCACCGGGAAGCCGGCCAGCGGACCACTGGTAATGGTCTCGCGTAGACCCTTCTCGACCGACGGGATGAATTCCTTCGGGATCACGCCACCGCTGATCTCGTTGACGAACAGGAAATCGTCTTTGACGTCCGGGCTCTTGCGCTCTTCCTCGGTCATCGGCGACAGCTCGATCACGACGTGACCGTACTGACCCTTACCGCCCGACTGCTTGGCGTGCTTGTAATCCGACTTGACGTCCGATGCGCGGATCGTCTCGCGATAGGCCACCTGCGGCTTGCCGACGTTCGCCTCGACGTTGAACTCGCGCTTCATGCGGTCCACCAGGATATCCAGGTGGAGCTCGCCCATGCCCGAGATGATCGTCTGGCCCGACTCCTCGTCCGTGCGCACGCGGAAGGACGGATCCTCCGCGGCCAGGCGACCGAGCGCGATGCCCATCTTCTCCTGGTCGGACTTGGTCTTCGGCTCGACCGCCATCGAGATCACCGGCTCCGGGAACGTCATGCGCTCCAGGGTGATGATGTGGTCCTGCGCACACAGCGTGTCGCCGGTCGTCACGTCCTTCAGGCCAACCGCGGCGGCGATGTCGCCCGCGCGGACTTCCTTAAGCTCCTGACGCTCGTTTGCATGCATCTGCAGGATGCGGCCGATGCGCTCCTTCTTCGACTTGACCGGGTTGTAGACCTGGTCGCCGGCATTCAGCGTGCCCGAATAGACGCGGAAGAACGTCAGCGAACCGACGAACGGATCGGTCATGATCTTGAACGCGAGCGCGGAGAACGGCGCATTGTCGTCCGCCTTGCGGCTGGCTTCGTTGTCGTCGTCGTCGACGCCGGTCACCGGCGGGCGGTCGGCGGGCGACGGCAGCAGGTTGACCACCGCGTCGAGCATCGCCTGGACGCCCTTGTTCTTGAACGCCGTACCGCAATAGACCGGGATGATTTCGCTCGACAGGGTCCGCTGGCGCAGGCCTTCGACGATTTCGGCCTCGGAGAGCTCGCCGCCCTCGAGGTACTTGTTCATCAGTTCCTCGGACGCTTCGGCGGCCGATTCAACCATGAAGCTGCGCGCCTCGGCGGCCTTGTCCGCGAGGTTGGCCGGAATGTCCTGGTATTCGAACTTCATGCCCTGGGACTCCATGTCCCAGACGATCGCCTTCATCTTGAGCAGGTCGACCACGCCGTCGAAGTTGTCCTCGGCGCCGATCGGCACCTGCATCGGCACCGGGTTGGCACCCAGGCGCGCCTTCAGCTGGTCGACGACCTTGTAGAAGTTGGCGCCGGTGCGGTCCATCTTGTTGACGAACGCAAGGCGCGGCACCTTGTACTTGTTGGCCTGGCGCCACACGGTCTCGGACTGCGGCTGCACGCCACCGACCGCGCACAGCACGAACACGGCGCCGTCGAGCACGCGCAGCGAGCGCTCGACCTCAATGGTGAAGTCAACGTGCCCGGGGGTATCGATGATGTTGAAGCGGTGCTCGGGCAGCGAGCGGTCCATGCCCTTCCAGAACGCCGTGGTGGCGGCGGAAGTGATGGTGATGCCGCGCTCCTGCTCCTGCTCCATCCAGTCCATGGTGGCCGCACCGTCATGCACCTCGCCAATCTTGTGACTGACGCCGGTGTAGAACAGGATGCGCTCCGTGGTGGTGGTCTTGCCGGCATCGATGTGGGCCATGATGCCGAAGTTGCGGTAGCGCTCGATGGGAGTGGTGCGTGCCATGGGTGTATACCTGTGCCGGGCTTGCCTGCCCCGATTCGCAGCGGCCGTCCGGACCGCGCATTTTTAGGAGTCCGCCATGATGGCGGGGTGTTCTTGCCGACGAGGGCGACCTGGGCCGGCGGACCGGCGCGCGCGCCGCCCCTTGCCGTCACCAAAGACGGCAAGGCGAAAAATTACCAGCGGTAGTGCGAGAACGCCTTGTTGGCTTCCGCCATGCGATGGGTTTCTTCGCGCTTCTTGATGGCGCCGCCACGATTCTCGGAGGCTTCCAGCAGCTCGGCGGCGAGCTTGCGCGGCATCGAGGTTTCACCACGCTTGCGCGCGGCGTCGATCACCCAGCGCATCGCCAGCGCCATGCGGCGGCCCGGACGCACTTCGACCGGCACCTGGTAGGTGGCACCACCGACACGGCGGGACTTCACCTCGACGGCCGGGGCGACGTTACCCAGCGCCTTTTCGACCAGAGCCACCGGCTCGGCGTTCTTTTCACCCAGATGGGTCAGCGCACCGTAGACAATGCTCTCGGCGACCGACTTCTTGCCGCTCTTCATCACCATGTTGATGAAGCGGGCGATCAGCTGGCTGCCGTGCTTGGGATCCGGCAGGACCAGACGGGCGGGATGGGAACCTTTACGCGACATGTTTGGAGTCCGTGATTTTTCGCGGACACCCTGTCCGCCTGAAAAGCGGCCGCCTTGGCCGCATGTCTGTTTTCCGCAGGCATTCCTGCCCGCAATGGAAGCAGCCTTCCGGGCCGCGCCTCCCCCAGGGGGAGCGGATTACTTCTTCGGGCGCTTGGCGCCGTACTTGGAGCGCGACTGGCGGCGCTTGGTCACGCCGGCGCAGTCGAGGCTGCCGCGCACAGTGTGGTAGCGCACGCCCGGCAGGTCCTTCACGCGGCCGCCGCGGATCAGCACGACCGAGTGCTCCTGCAGGTTGTGGCCTTCACCGCCGATGTAGCTGATGACCTCGTAGCCATTGGTCAGGCGCACCTTGGCGACCTTGCGCAACGCCGAGTTCGGCTTCTTCGGGGTGGTCGTGTAGACGCGCGTGCAGACGCCGCGGCGCTGCGGGCTGCTCTGCAGGGCCGGCGAAGCGCTCTTGTAGGTCTTCGGGCTGCGGTTCTTGCGCACCAACTGGTTGACTGTCGTCATGCGAAGCTTTTCCTGAGAAACATAAAGGCAGACCGAAATCGGTCTGCCAAGAAGCGGGAATTTAACATGGGCACCCTGCACCAGGCAAGGCAACGCCCTGTCGTCCATGACCCGAACACGAGGTGCGTCCGTGCACCTCATTTCGTATGTCAGCGAGCGACGCCTCCCTGAGGCTTACTCGGCACCTTCATCGCTACCGGCAGTGGCTTCCGCGAAACTCACCGCGGAGGAGGAACCGGAGAGGGTTTCCAGTTCCGAGGCGGTCAACCCGCCCTGGCGACGACGCTGCGCGTGGTACGCCAGACCCGTACCTGCCGGGATCAGACGGCCGACAATAACATTTTCCTTAAGGCCCCGCAAGGTATCGCGGGTGCCGCGAACCGCCGCCTCGGTGAGGACGCGAGTGGTCTCCTGGAAGGACGCCGCCGAGATGAACGACTCGGTCGCCAGCGACGCCTTGGTGATGCCCAGCAGCACCGACTGGTACTCCGCCGGACGCTCGCCACGGGTGACTGCGCGATCGTTCTCCTCGTTGATGCGCACGCGCTCGACCTGTTCGCCGCGCAGGTAATGGCTCTCGCCCGGCTCGGTGATCTCGACCTTGCGCAGCATCTGGCGAATGATTGCTTCGATGTGCTTGTCGTTGATCTTCACGCCCTGCAGGCGGTAGACGTCCTGGATCTCCTTGACCAGGTACGCGGCCAGCGGCTCCACGCCCAGCAGGCGCAGGATGTCATGCGGATTGGGCTCGCCGTCGACCACGGTCTCGCCCTTTTCCACGTGCTCGCCTTCGAACACGATGACCTGGCGCCACTTGGGAATCAGCTCCTCGTGCTCGTTGCCGTCGGCATCCTTGATGATCAGGCGCTGCTTGCCCTTGGTGTCCTTGCCGAAACTGACCACGCCGGAGCGCTCGGCCAGGATCGCCGGCTCCTTCGGCTTGCGCGCCTCGAACAGGTCCGCCACGCGCGGCAGACCGCCGGTGATGTCGCGGGTCTTGGATGTTTCCTGCGGGATACGGGCGACCACGTCGCCGACGCCCACTTCCACGCCATTCTGGATCGACACGATCGCGCCGGCCGGCAGCATGTACTGCGCCGGCACGTCGGTGCCCGGCAGCTTCAGCTCGCGGCCCTTGGCATCTTCCAGACGCACGATCGGGCGCAGGTCCTTGGCCGCGGTGCCGCGGCGCTTCGGATCGGTCACCACCGCCGACTCCAGGCCGGTCAGCTCGTCGGTCTGGCTCTGCACGGTAACGCCATCGAGGAAGTCGATGAAGCGCACCGTACCGGCCACTTCCGAGACGATCGGGTGGGTGTGCGGATCCCAGTTGGCCACGGTCTGGCCGGCCTTCACCGCCGCGCCGTCCTTGACCGAGATGGTGGCGCCATAAGGCACCTTGTAGCGCTCGCGCTCGCGGCCGTTGGCGTCGATGACCGAGACTTCGCCCGAACGCGACACTGCCACCAGGTGGCCCTGCGCGTGCTGCACGGTCTTGAGGTTGTTGAACTTCAGCGTGCCGGTGGTCTTGACCGACACGTTGTCCACTGCCGCCGCACGCGAAGCCGCGCCGCCGATGTGGAAGGTACGCATGGTCAGCTGGGTGCCGGGCTCGCCGATCGACTGCGCGGCGACCACGCCCACGGCCTCGCCCATGTTGACCAGGTGGCCACGGGCCAGGTCGCGGCCGTAGCACAGCGCGCATACGCCATGGCTGGCCTCGCAGGTGATCGGCGAACGGACCTTGATCGACTGCACGCCGGCCTTGTCCAGCTTCTCGACCAGCGCTTCGTCGAGCAGGGTGTCGCGGGTGACGATCGCATCGTCGTCGTTGCCCGGGCCATACACGTCCTCGACCACCACACGGCCAAGCACGCGCTCGCGCAACGGCTCGACAACGTCGCCGCCTTCGACGATCGGCTGCATCAGCACGCCGTCCTCGGTGCCGCAGTCGTCCATGGTGATCACCACGTCCTGTGCCACGTCGACCAGGCGACGGGTCAGGTAACCGGAGTTGGCGGTCTTCAACGCGGTATCGGCCAGGCCCTTGCGAGCGCCGTGGGTCGAGTTGAAGTACTGCAGCACGTTCAGGCCTTCGCGGAAGTTGGCCTTGATCGGGGTCTCGATGATCGAGCCGTCCGGTCGGGCCATCAGGCCGCGCATGCCGGCCAGCTGGCGGATCTGCGCCACGCTACCGCGCGCGCCGGAGTCGGCCATGATGTACAGCGAGTTCATCGACTTCTGGTTGACCGTCTTGCCCTCGGCGTCGGTGACCTTCTCGGTACCGATGCCGTCGATCATTGCCTTGGCCACCAGCTCGTTGGTGCGCGACCAGATGTCGACCACCTTGTTGTAGCGCTCGCCGGCGGTGACCAGGCCCGACTGGTACTGCTCCTGGATCTCGACCACTTCCTTCTCGGCCTCTTCCAGGATCGCCTTCTTCTCGTCGGGGATGATCATGTCATCGATGCCGATCGAGATACCCGCGCGGGTGGCGAAGCGGAAACCGGTGTACATCAGCTGGTCCGCGAACACCACGGTCTCCTTCAGACCAAGGCGACGGTAGCAGGCGTTGATCAGGCGCGAGATGTTCTTCTTGGTCAGCTCGGTGTTGGCCAGCTCGAAGGGCAGGCCCTCGGGCATGATCTCGGCCAGCAGGGCGCGACCCACGGTGGTGTCGACCAGCGTGACCTTGCTGGTGCGCTCGCCATCCTCGGCGATGGTCACCTGCTTCAGGCGCACCTTGACCTTGGCGTGCAGCTCGACCGCACGGTTGTCGTAGGCGCGACGGACCTCGGCGATGCTGGAGAACACCATGCCGGTGCCCTTGGCGTTCACCAGCTCGCGGGTCATGTAGTACAGGCCCAGCACCACGTCCTGGGTCGGCACGATGATCGGCTCGCCGTTGGCGGGCGACAGGATGTTGTTGGTCGCCATCATCAGGGCGCGCGCTTCCAGCTGCGCCTCGATCGAAAGCGGCACGTGCACAGCCATCTGGTCGCCGTCGAAGTCGGCGTTGAAGGCGGTACAGACCAGCGGATGCAGCTGGATCGCCTTGCCTTCGATCAGCTTCGGCTCGAACGCCTGGATGCCGAGGCGGTGCAGGGTCGGGGCGCGGTTGAGCAGCACCGGATGCTCGCGGATCACCTCTTCGAGGATGTCCCACACCATCGGCTCTTCGCGCTCGACCAGCTTCTTGGCCGCCTTGATGGTGGTGGCCTCGCCGCGGGCCTGCAGCTTGGCGAAGATGAACGGCTTGAACAGCTCCAGCGCCATCTTCTTGGGCAGGCCGCACTGGTGCAGGCGCAGCGTCGGGCCGACCACGATCACCGAACGGCCGGAGTAGTCCACGCGCTTGCCGAGCAGGTTCTGGCGGAACCGGCCCTGCTTGCCCTTGATCATGTCGGCGAGCGACTTCAGCGCGCGCTTGTTGGTGCCGGTGATGGCACGGCCGCGGCGGCCGTTGTCGAGCAGCGCATCGACCGATTCCTGCAGCATGCGCTTCTCGTTGCGCACGATGATGTCGGGCGCATTGAGCTCGAGCAGGCGCTTCAAGCGGTTGTTGCGGTTGATGACGCGGCGGTACAGGTCATTGAGGTCGGAGGTCGCGAAGCGGCCACCGTCCAACGGCACCAGCGGGCGCAAGTCCGGCGGCAGGACCGGCAGCACGGTCATGACCATCCACTCGGGCTTGTTGCCCGACTCGATGAAGGCCTCGATCAGCTTGACGCGCTTGGTGAGCCGCTTGAGCTTGGTCTCGGAATTGGTCGAGGCGATCTCTTCCTTCAGGCGGATCACTTCGCCCTGCAGGTCGATCGACTTGAGCAGTTCATAGACGGCCTCGGCGCCCATGCGGGCGTCGAACTCGTCGCCGTGCTCCTCGGTCGCCTCCAGGTACTGCTCCTCACTGAGCAGCTGGCCCTTCTCCAGCGCGGTCAAACCCGGATCGATGACCACGTAGGCCTCGAAGTACAAGATGCGCTCGATGTCGCGCAGGGTCATGTCCAGCATCAGGCCGATGCGCGAGGGCAGCGACTTCAAGAACCAGATGTGCGCGGTCGGGCTGGCCAGCTCGATATGGCCCATGCGCTCGCGGCGCACCTTGGCCAGGGTCACTTCCGTGCCGCACTTCTCGCAGACCACGCCGCGGTGCTTCATGCGCTTGTACTTGCCGCACAGGCACTCGTAGTCCTTCACCGGGCCGAAGATGGCGGCGCAGAACAGGCCGTCGCGCTCGGGCTTGAAGGTGCGGTAGTTGATCGTCTCGGGCTTCTTCACCTCGCCGTACGACCACGAGCGGATCAGCTCGGGCGACGCCAGCGCGATCTTGATCGCGTCGAAGTCGGGCGTGGTGCGCTGCTGGTTGAAAAGGTTGAGCAGGTCTTTCATGGGTGTCTCCGGTCGGAGCAAATTCTTCGGTAGAGGTCCGTGATGCGAGCTGAGGCTGGTCTGCGTCCCGGCGCGCGGCGCCGGGACGCGACGATCACTTCACCTCTTCCAGGTCGATGTCGATGCCCAGCGAGCGGATTTCCTTCACCAGCACGTTGAAGGATTCCGGCATGCCGGCCGCCATCTCGTGGTTGCCGTCGACGATGTTCTTGTACATCTGGTTGCGGCCCTGCACGTCGTCGGACTTCACCGTCAGCATTTCCTGCAGGGTGTAGGCCGCGCCGTAGGCTTCCAGCGCCCAGACTTCCATTTCGCCGAAGCGCTGGCCGCCGAACTGCGCCTTGCCGCCCAGCGGCTGCTGGGTGACCAGCGAGTACGGGCCGGTGGAACGCGCGTGCATCTTGTCGTCGACCAGGTGGTTGAGCTTCAGGTAATGCATGTAGCCCACGGTCACCGGGCGGTCGAACGCCTCGCCGGTGCGGCCGTCGAACAGCGTGGTCTGGCCCGACTGGGGCAGATCCGCCAGCTTCAGCATTGCCTTGATCTCGGTTTCCTCGGCGCCATCGAACACCGGCGTAGCCATCGGCACGCCTTCCTGCAGGTTGTTCGCCAGGGTCAGGATCTCCTGGTCGGAGAGCGACTTCAGGTCGACGTGCTGGGTGGCACCGGCAACGTGGTGGTTGTAGACCTGGTCCAGGAACTCGCGGATCTTGGTCACCTTCTCCTGCGCCTCGAGCATGCGCTGGATCTTGCGGCCCAGGCCCTTGGCGGCCCAGCCCAGGTGCATTTCCAGCACCTGGCCGATGTTCATGCGCGAAGGCACGCCCAGCGGGTTGAGCACGATGTCGACCGGCTCGCCGTTGGCCATGAACGGCATGTCCTCGACCGGTACCACGTTCGACACCACGCCCTTGTTGCCATGGCGACCGGCCATCTTGTCGCCGGGCTGGATGCGGCGCTTCACGGCCAGGAACACCTTGACCATCTTGAGCACGCCCGGGGCGAGGTCGTCGCCCTGGGTGATCTTGCCCTGCTTCTCCTTGAAGCGGCGGTCGAACTCCTCCTTGTGGCGCTTGACCTGGTCGGCCGCGCGCTCGAGGAACTCGGTAACGCTCTCGTCCTTGACGTTGATCTTGAACCAGTCGTCCTTCTTCAGGCCGTCCAGGTAGGCGTCGGTGATTTCCGCGCCACGCTTGAGGCCGCCCGGACCGCTCATGGCGGACTGGCCGACCAGCTGCGCGCGCATGCGGTTGTAGATCGCGCCTTCGAGGATGCGGAACTGATCGTCGAAGTCCTTGCGGATCCGCTTGATCTCCATTTCCTCGATCTGCTTGGCGCGCTTGTCCTTCTCGATGCCGTCGCGGGTGAACACCTGCACGTCGATCACGGTGCCGTCCATGCCCGGCGGCACGCGCAGCGAGCTGTCCTTCACGTCGGACGCCTTCTCGCCGAAGATCGCGCGCAGCAGCTTCTCTTCCGGGGTCAGCTGGCTCTCGCCCTTGGGCGTGACCTTGCCGACCATGATGTCGCCGGCCTTGACCTCGGCACCGATGTACACGATGCCGGACTCGTCCAGCCGCGCCAGCGCCTGTTCGCCCACGTTCGGGATGTCGGCGGTGATTTCCTCGGCGCCGAGCTTGGTGTCGCGAGCGATGCACGACAGCTCCTCGATATGGATCGAGGTGTAGCGGTCCTCCTGCACGACGCGCTCGGAGAGCAGGATCGAGTCTTCGAAGTTGTAGCCGTTCCACGGCATGAAGGCGATCAGCATGTTCTGGCCAAGCGCGAGCTCGCCCAGATCGGTGGACGAACCGTCCGCCAGCGTATCGCCCTTGGCCACGATGTCACCGACGTTCACCAGCGGACGCTGGTTGAGGTTGGTGTTCTGGTTGGAGCGGGTGTACTTGGTCAGTGTGTAGATGTCGACGCCGGCGTCGTTGTCGCCGACCTCTTCCTCGTTCACGCGCACGACGATACGGCCGGCGTCGACCTGGTCGATCACGCCGCCGCGCTTGGCGCTGACGATGACGCCGGAGTCGCGCGCCACGGCGCGCTCGATGCCGGTACCGACCAGCGGAGTCTGCGAACGCAGCGTCGGCACGGCCTGGCGCTGCATGTTCGCGCCCATCAGCGCACGGTTCGCGTCATCGTGCTCCAGGAACGGCACCAGAGCCGCCGCGACCGACACGGTCTGCATCGGCGAGACGTCCATGTAGTCGACCTCGGCCGCCGGACGCAGCTCGGACTCGCCACGGAAACGGCAGGACACAAAGTCCTCGATGAAGCCGCCGTTCTTGTCCAGCGGCGAGTTCGCCTGCGCGATGACGTGGTCGCCTTCCTCGATCGCCGACAGGTAGTCGACGGTGTCGGTGACCTTGCCATTGGCGACCTTGCGGTACGGCGTCTCGAGGAAGCCGTAGGCATTGGTGCGGGCGTACACGGCCAGCGAATTGATCAGGCCGATGTTCGGGCCTTCCGGGGTCTCGATAGTGCAGACGCGGCCGTAGTGGGTCGGGTGCACGTCACGCACTTCGAAGCCGGCGCGCTCGCGGGTCAGGCCGCCCGGGCCAAGGGCCGAGACGCGGCGCTTGTGCGTCACTTCCGAGAGCGGGTTGTTCTGGTCCATGAACTGCGAGAGCTGCGAGGAGCCGAAGAACTCCTTCACTGCCGCCGCGACCGGCTTGGCGTTGATCAGCTCCTGCGGCGTCAGGCCCTCCGACTCCGCCAGCGACAGGCGCTCGCGCACGGCGCGCTCCACGCGCACCAGGCCGATGCGGAAGGTGTTTTCCGCCATCTCGCCCACCGAGCGCACGCGACGGTTGCCCAGGTGATCGATGTCATCGACCGTGCCATGGCCGTTCTTGATGTCGATCAGGACCTTCAGCACGTCCAGCACGTCGGACTGATCGCCCAGCTGCTTGACCAGTTCCTGGGCCGCCTCTTCCTTGCGCTCGGCGAAGTACTTGTGGTCGTACAGCACGCCCGGACCCAGGATTTCCTGGCGGCCGACGCGGCGGTTGAACTTCATGCGGCCGACCGCCGACAGGTCATAGCGGTCGAAGGTGAAGAACAGGTTGAAGAACAGGTTCTGCGCGGCGTCCTTGGTCGGCGGCTCGCCCGGACGCATCATGCGGTAGATCTCCACCAACGCCTCGAGCTGCGTCTTGGTGTTGTCGATGCGCAGGGTGTGCGAGATGTACGCACCACGGTCCAGGTCATTGACGTACAGCGTCGGCACGGTCTCGATGCCGGCCTTGCGGAAGGCCTCAAGCTGTTCGGCGGTAATCTCGTCGTTGGCCGAAGCCAGCAGTTCGCCGGTCTTGGAGTCGACCACGTCGATGGCCACGATACGGCCGATCAGGTAATCGTCCGGCACCTCGAGCGCGGTGATCTTTTCGGCCGCCAGCTGGCGTACGTGGCGCGCAGTGATGCGCTTGCCGGCCTCGACCAGCACCTTGTCGCCGATCATCAGGTCGAAGGTGAGCGTTTCGCCGCGCAGGCGCTCGGCGACCAGCTCCAGCGTCGTGCCACCCTTCTTGCCCAGGTTGAACACGTTGTGCTCGAAGAAGATGGCAAGCATCTCTTGGTTGCTGTAGCCCAGCGCGCGCAGCAGCACGGTCACCGGCAGCTTGCGGCGACGGTCGATGCGGGTGAACAGCGCATCCTTCGGGTCGAACTCGAAGTCCAGCCACGAGCCGCGGTAGGGGATCACACGGGCGGAGAACAGCAGCTTGCCCGAGCTGTGCGTCTTGCCGCGGTCGTGGTCGAAGAACACGCCCGGCGAACGATGCAGCTGCGAGACGATGACGCGCTCGGTGCCGTTGATGATGAAGGTGCCGGTCTCGGTCATGAGCGGAATCTCGCCCATATAGACCTCCTGCTCCTTGACGTACTTGACCGCCTTCTTGGAGGCCGGGCTGTCCTTGTCGTAGATCACCAGGCGCACGGTGGTGCGCAGCGGCGCGCCGTAGGTCATGCCGCGGTTGCGGCACTCGCGCTCGTCGAACGCCGGTTCGCCCAGGCGATAGTCCACGTACTCGAGGGCGGCGTTGCCCGAATAGCTGGCAATCGGAAACACCGACTTCAGCGCGGCGTGCAGACCCTTGTCCTCGCGCTTCTTCGGCGCGACGTGCTCCTGCAGGAACTCACGGTAGGAATCGGTCTGGATGGTCAGCAGGTTGGGCACGCCCAGCACGGGCGGGCGCTTGCCGAAATCCTTGCGGATGCGCTTCTTCTCGGTAAACGAGTAGGTCATGGGGTGACGCCTCGGTTCGCAGTGGCGCCGGTGGTGCACACACCGGCTAATGATGAAAAATCGGCTGACGCTTCCGGCGGAACACATCCGCCGGCTTACGGCAAAAGGCAGGAGTCAAAAGCCATCGGCTTTTCAGTCTTGCCTTCTGTCCCTGATCCCTGGGACCGCGACGAATTGCGGTTCGCGCAGACATCCCCTCTGCAACGGGCAAAGCCCGGGGGCTCTCGCCCCCAGGCTCGCTTGACGCTAAGCCAAACTGACGGCGCGCAAGGCGCCGATTACTTCAGTTCGACCGTGGCGCCGGCAGCTTCCAGGTCCTTCTTGAACTTGGCAGCGTCTTCCTTCGAAGCGGCTTCCTTCACGACGCCACCGGCCTCGGTCAGGTCCTTCGCTTCCTTCAGGCCCAGGCCGGTGATGGCGCGGACGGCCTTGATCACGTCGACCTTCTTGTCGCCGGCGGACTTCAGGATCACGTCGAACTCGGTCTGCTCCTCGGCAACCGGGCCGGCAGCGGCCGGGCCGGCGGCCATCATGACCGGGGCGGCAGCGGTGACACCAAACTTCTCTTCGATGGCCTTCACCAGGTCCATCACTTCCATCAGCGACTTGGCGGCGACGGCGTCAACGATCTGTTCGTTGGTCAGGGACATTTGTTTTTACCTCTGGAAATAAATTCGTTCGGAAAGGGTCGTCGGATCAGGCTTCGGCCGGGGCTTCGGCGGCGACTTCGCCACCACCCTGCTGGTCGGCCACAGCCTTGACCACGCGGGCGAACATCGTCGCCGGCTCGGCTAGAACGCGGGCCAGCATGGCCAGCGCCTGTTCGCGGGTCGGCAGCGCGGCCAGCACGTCGACGTGCGCGGCGGGCAGCAGCTTGCCTTCCACCGCAACGAGGCGCGGCTTGAGCTTGTCGTTGGTCTTGGCGAATTCCTTGATCAGACGACCGGCGGCGCCGGGTTCCTCGGTCGAGAACGCGTACAGCAGCGGACCGGTCAGGGCGTCCTTGACGACCTCGAACTCGGTACCGGCCACGGCGCGCGACACCAGCGTGTTCTTGACAACCTTCAGGAACACGCCCGATTCGCGGGCCTTCTTGCGCATCGCGGTCATCTGCTCGACCGTGGTGCCCGCGTACTCGGCGGCGACCAAGGAGTGGGCCTTGGCGGCGACGTCTGCCAGTTCGGCGACTACTTCTTGCTTCTGGGTCAGATTGAGAGCCATTGCACTCCTCCACTTAGAACTCCGCTCACGGCTCCTGCCGCTTGCGGTCCTGGGCGACGCCTTCCATGACGTCGGGGATGCGAAGCACCCCGGGTGGTGGCCTTTCCAGAACATGCATTCCAGAGAAGGGCGACACCATCTGCGCAGGTGGGCCTTGCGGCCGATTAAGCGTTCGACGTGAGCGGCGACGGCGATTCCCTGCCATGAACGAGCTCCCTGCCCGTCGTCGTCGCGCGTCGATCGCGCCTGCGGTCTTTGACGGCTGCCCCGGCCAAGCAGGCAGGGGCTGCCCTCAAAAACTTGCCTTCGCGCCCGGACCGGGCACGAAGGGCTTGAACTTCTTACTTCGCGCCGGTGTTCAGCGACGAGGTATCGACTGGCACGCCCACGCCCATCGTGCTGGACAGGGCGACCTTCTGCAGGAACTGGCCCTTGGCCGCGGCCGGCTTGGCCTTGAGCAGGTCGGCGATCAGCGCATTGAGGTTGTCGGCCAGCTGCGCGGCCTCGAAGCTGGCCTTGCCGATGGTGGCGTGGATGATGCCCGCCTTGTCGTTGCGGAACTTCACCTGGCCGGCCTTGGCGTTCTTCACCGCGGTAACCACGTCGGCGGTGACCGAGCCGTCCTTCGGATTCGGCATCAGGCCACGCGGGCCAAGCAGCTGGCCGAGCTTGCCGACCACGCGCATCGCGTCCGGCGTGGCGATCACGCGACCGAAGTCGAGGTCACCGCCCTGCATGCGCTCGGCCAGGTCATCCATGCCGACCGCATCGGCGCCGGCGGCCTTGGCGGCCTCGGCCTTCTCGCCCGCCGGGCAGAACACGGCGACCTTGATGGTCTTGCCGGTGCCGTGCGGCAACAGCGAGGAGCCACGAACGCCCTGGTCGGACTTCTTCGCGTCGATGCCGAGACGCACGGCCACGTCGATGGACTCGACGAACTTGGCAGTGGCGTTCTTCTTGACGATGTTCAGGGCATCTTCGAGCCCGTAGACCTTGCCCGGCTGCACAGCGGCCTGGGCGGCCTTCATACGCTTGGTGATCTTTGCCATGTCTTAACCCTCCACCACCAGGCCCATGCTGCGTGCGCTACCGGCAATGGTGCGCACTGCAGCGTCCAGATCCGCGGCCGTCAGGTCGGGCTCCTTCTGCTTCGCAACGTCTTCGAGCTGCTTGCGGGTGATCTTGCCGACCTTGTCGGTGTTCGGCTTGGACGAACCCTTGGCGACGCCGGTGACCTTCTTGATCAGCACGGTGGCGGGCGGGGTCTTGGTGATGAAGGTGAAGCTGCGGTCCGAGTAGGCCGTGATGATCACGGGAATCGGCAGGCCCGGCTCCATCTTCTGCGTGGCGGCGTTGAACGCCTTGCAGAATTCCATGATGTTGAGACCGCGCTGACCGAGGGCGGGGCCCACCGGCGGCGACGGGTTGGCCTGGCCGGCCTTGACCTGCAGCTTGATGTAACCGACGACTTTCTTTGCCATGGGGATTTTCCTTGCGAGTGCTGGCGCCTTGCGGCTCCTCGCGTGCTTGCCTTCCAGGCGGTGGAGAGCCTGCCTCCGTGCAGGCCGTCGAAAAAAACGAACACGCCGAGTCGAAAGACTTCGGCGTGGAACCGCGCAGTTTAAGGAGTGATCAAGTTTTAAGCAAGTGGCGGGCCAGCGACGGCACTGCTCCCTCTCCCCTCCGGGGAGGGGGCTGGGGTGAGCGGCGGCTCTTGCGGGAGAGGCGCATCGACGAGTGGCTTTGACGAGGTTGCTTGCGGCCCCGCCCCCTCGCCTCAATCCTCTCCCCCGGGGGAGAGGAAGCGAACGCGAAAAACCGCGCTACCTCACTGGAGCTGGCTAGGCCTTCTCGACCTGACCGAACTCGAGCTCGACCGGGGTCGACCGCCCGAAGATCAGCACCGCGACGCGCAGGCGGCTCTTTTCGTAGTTGACTTCCTCGACCACACCGTTGAAGTCGTTGAAAGGACCTTCGGTGACGCGGACCATCTCGCCCGGCTCGAACAGCACCTTGGGCTTGGGCTTCTCCACGCCCTCGCGCACGCGACTGAGAATGGCGTCGGCCTCGCTGTCGCGAATCGGCAGCGGACGGTCTGCGGTACCGCCGATGAAGCCCATGACCTTGGGCGTCTCCTTGACCAGATGCCAGCATTCGTCGTCGATACGCGGCGACTTGCCCTCGGTATCGGTCTCGATCTGCACCAGCACGTAGCCCGGGAAGAACTTGCGCTCGCTGCGGCGCTTCTGGCCGCCGCGCATTTCGATCACTTCCTCGGTCGGCACCAGCACTTCGCCGAACTTCTCTTCCATCCCGGCGCGCGCGATGCGTTCGGACAGCGACTTGCGGACCTGGTTCTCGAAGCCCGAATAGGCGTGAACGACGTACCAACGTTTGGTCATGGGCTACTCCTTACGAACCGAGTTTGAGCAGCCAGTCGAGCACGACCGACTTCAGGATCAGGTCGATCAGGCCCAGCAGCAACGAAAGCACGATCACGACCGCAATGATCACGAGGGTCGTCTTGAGGGTTTCGTCGCGCGTTGGCCAGACGACCTTGCGCATCTCGAACTGCGATTCGGCGATGAAGTTGCGCGCACGGCGGCCCGGCCCGGTAAAGGCCCCGATCGCCAGCGCAACCACCAGCGCCACCAGCACGCCGGCCAGGCGCACCGAGCCCGGAACCGTGTTGTCGAACCAGGAATAGGCAAAGATGCCCGCCGCCAGCACCAGCACCGCCAGCACCAGCTTGCCGATATCCGCCGCACTCGCGCCGCGGGGCTGTTCTGCCTTGGTATTCATCGCAGTGACCGGGAAAAGGATGGTCGGGGCCGGACCGGCCGCTCGACACTACCCACGCCCGTCATCGGTCCTCGAAAGATGGCACGCCAGGAGGGACTCGAACCCCCAACCTGCGGTTTTGGAGACCGCTGCTCTGCCAATTGAGCTACTGGCGTATCGGTGAAACGGGATCGGAAAGGGGAGCCGGCGTCGCCAGGCGCGCTGCGCTTGCGATACCGGCTCCCGATTTCCGTATGTACAGCTTACTTGATGACCTTGGCCACCACGCCGGCGCCGACGGTGCGGCCGCCTTCGCGGATGGCGAAGCGCAGGCCCTCGTCCATCGCGATCGGGTGG
>NZ_FOXL01000014.1 GCF_900115705.1 Frateuria terrea | reverse complement strand
GGCCAACCAACCCCTGCTCACCGCCTATCTCATGCGGGACGAGCTGAAACGGCTGTGGTTTTACCGTCGGCCGGGCTGGGCCAAGCAAGCATGGGAACACTGGCTCGAACAGGCCATGAGCAGCGGCATCGCCGCGCTGGCGCTGTTCGCGCAACGGCTCAAGGCCTATCTGCACGGCATCCTTTCCCGATGCCGGTACCCGCTCAACACCAGTGTCGTCGAAGGCATCAACAACACGATCAAGGTCATCAAGCGCCGGGCCTACGGCTACCGGGATCAGGACTATTTCTTCCTGAAGATCCGTGCCGCCTTCCCCGGCATTCCGCGATGAACCAAAAAAAAGCCCGGTCGAGGCCGGGCTTCTTTCATCTCAGTGCGGCTGCGCGGCCGGCTTTTCCGGCGGCGTCACCGCCGCAGTGGTCGAGAACTTGCCGCCGTAGGGCAACACCTCGGCCGCCAGCTTCGGGTTGGCCTTGATCATGCCGATCGCATCGAACAGGATGTGAGCGGTCTCCTGCAGCTCCGGATCCTTGGCCTTCTTGGCCTCCTTTTCCTGCTTGAGTTCGCTCTTCAGGCTGCGCTCGTTGGCGTTGAGGCCATCATCCAGCACCGGCTCGTCGGAGAGGTCGCCGTTGCTGCCGTCGATCGCCTTGTGGCGGGCACGGAACTCGGCCTGGATCGCATCCTGCCGCTTGCGCTCGGCCTGGCGCTCGGCGAGGTTGAGCGAGATCGTGTTCTGGTCGCGCATCTTCTTGTACTGGGCCAGCTCGTCGAGCATCAGCTGCCAGGCCGGCGACTTGGCCACGCGGGCGTCGTGCTTGCTGGTCAGCTGCGGCAGGTAGGCCTTCAGGTCCGCCACCTTGCTGTAGGGCGCCGGCTGGATCTGCGTCCACGGCAGCGCGTTGTCGTAGGTGGACTCGCCGAAATCCTTTTCGTCGCCGTTCTTCGGGAACAGGATGTCCGGGGTAACCCCCTTCAACTGGGTCGAGCCGCCGTTGATGCGGAAGAACTCGGCGATGGTCATCTTCAGCTCGCCGTACTGCGGCTTCTCGCTGTCACCCTGGGCGAAACGGTCCAGGTCCACCAGGTTCTGCACGGTGCCCTTGCCGAAGGTCGGCTCGCCGATGATCAGGCCGCGTCCGTAGTCCTGGATCGCCGCGGAGAAGATCTCCGAGGCCGAGGCCGAGCCGCGGTTAACCAGCACCGCCATCGGACCGCTCCAGGCCAGGCCCGGCTGGTCGTCGCCCTGCTCTTCCACCTGGCCGCGCGCATCGCGCACCTGCACCACCGGGCCCTGGTCGATGAACAGGCCGGTCAGCTCGTTGGCCTCTGCCAGCGAGCCGCCGCCGTTGTTGCGCAGGTCGATCACCACGCCCTGCACGCCTTCGGCCTTGAGTTCGCCCAGCAGCTTGGCGACGTCGCGGGTGGCGCTCTTGAAGTTCTTGTCGCCTTCGCGGCGCGCGCCGAAGTCGGAGTAGAAGGTCGGCAGGTCGATGATGCCGATCTTGCGGCTGACGTCGCCGTCCTTGACCTCGATGACCTTCTTCTTGGCCGCCTGCTCCTCGATGCTGACCTTCTTGCGCACCAGCGTGACCAGTTCGTGCTTGCCGTCCGGACCGGCGTCGGCGGGCAGGATCTCCAGCCGCACGGTGGTGTCCTTCTTGCCGCGGATCTTGTCGACCACGTCGTCCAGGCGCCAGCCGATCACGTCGGTCATGCCGCCGTCGGTGCCCTGGCCGATCGCCACGATGCGGTCACCCACGTGCACCTTGCCGGACTTGTCCGCCGGGCCGCCGGGCACGACCTCGCGGATCTGCGTGTACTCGTCGCGCGCCTGCAACACCGCGCCGATGCCCTCCAGCGAGAGCTTCATGGCGATGTCGAAGTTCTGCGCCGCACGCGGGCCGAGGTAGTCGGTGTGCGGGTCGGTGGTTTCGGCGTAGGCGTTCATGAAGGTCTGGAACGCGTCCTCGCCGTCGAGCTGTTTCACCCGATCGATGTAGCCGGCGTAACGCTTGTCCAGCGTCTTGCGGATGTCGTCGTCGCTCTTGCCGGCGAGCTTCAGGCGCAGCCAGTCGTTCTTGGTGCGCTTGCGCCACAGGTCGTCGAGTGCGGCCTGGTCGGCCGGCCAGGTGGCATGCTTGCGGTCGTAGGCGTAGGTCTCGTCCTTGGTCAGGTCGAAGCCCTTCTTGAGCAGGTTGCGCGCGTAGGTCATGCGGTCGATCGCGCGCTGCACGTACAGGTTGAATACCGAGAACGGGCCGGACAGGTCCTTGTTCCAGATGGCATCGTCGAACTTGGTCTTCAGCGGCTCGAAGCGGGCCATGTCGGCCTGGGTGAAGAACACCTTCTCGCCGTCGAGCATGTCGAAGTAGGCCTTGTAGATCTTGGCCGACATGGCGTCGTCGAGCGGCTTGGCGTCGTAGTGGAAGCGCGTGAGGAAACGCGCGGACAGCTGCGCCGCGTCGGCTTGCGTGGGCGAGGCCTTGAGCGGCAGCGTGGAGGCCTTGTGGCCTTCTTCGCCTTGGACAGCCTGCGCCTGCGCATGGGCAGCCGGCAGGACGAGGGCGAGCAGCAGGACGAGCATGGGGCGCAGTGGCATGGAGTGGTCTCAGGCGAGCTCGGTGACGCCGGCTGCATGGGCCTGCAGGTCGGCATGGTAGGAGGAACGCACCAGCGGGCCGGAGGCGACGTGATGGAAACCCATCGCCTCGCCGGCCACGCGCAGCGCGTCGAATTCGTCGGGGGTCCAGTAGCGCACGACCGGGTGATGGTGCGGCGTGGGCTGCAGGTACTGGCCGATGGTGATCATGTCCACGTTATGGGCGCGTAGATCGCGCAGCGTCTCGATGACCTGCTCGTAGGTCTCGCCCAGGCCCAGCATGATGCCGGACTTGGTCGGTACCTCCGGGTGCTGCGCCTTGAACCGCTTGAGCAGGTCCAGCGACCACTGGTAGTCGGCGCCCGGGCGCACCTCGCGGTACAGGTGCGGGACGGTTTCCAGGTTGTGGTTGAACACGTCCGGCGGAAAATCCTTGAGCACCTCCAGCGCACGCTCCATGCGGCCCTTGCCGCGGAAGTCGGGCGTGAGGATCTCGATCTTGATGTTGGGGCTGGCGTGCCGCGTGGCCCGGATGCACGAGGCGAAGTGTTCGGCGCCACCGTCGCGCAGGTCGTCGCGGTCGACCGAGGTGATCACCACGTACTTCAGGCGCATGTCGGCGATCGTCTGCGCCAGGCGCGCCGGCTCCAGCGGATCGGGCGGTTGCGGACGGCCGTGGGCGACGTCGCAGAACGAACAGCGCCGGGTGCACACCTCGCCCAGGATCATGAACGTGGCGGTGCCCTTGGAAAAACACTCGTGGATGTTCGGGCAGGAGGCTTCCTCGCACACCGTCACCAGCGCGTTCTCGCGCAGGCGCGCCTTGAGTTCCTGCACGGCATTGCCCTGCGGCAGCCGCACACGGATCCACGAGGGCTTGCGCAGGGTCGGCACGCTGGTGTCGAAACTGGCGCGGTTGCGGGCGATCTTGTCGTTGCCCAGCTGTTTTTCGGCGACCGCCGCCTCAGCGTCGAGCACGCTGATCGGGATCACCCTGGAGGAAATTTCGCTCATCTGCGACTGCCTAGACCGCGGCGCGCGCGGGGAGTTCGGGGAGGACGGGGGCGGCCGGCACCGCATGGAAGCCGAACTGGCGGCAGAACTGCTCCACCAGCACGTCCTCGACCTGCGCCAGCTGCGACGGGCCGCCCAAGTCTAGCACTTGCGTGACCGCCAAGCCCTTGTAGCCACAAGGGTTGATCCGCCCGAACGGCTCCAGGTCCATGGCTACGTTGAAGGCCAGCCCGTGGAAGCTGCAGCCGCGGCGCACGCGCAAGCCCAGGGCAGCGACCTTGGCGCCGGCCACGTAGACGCCCGGGGCGCCTTCCACGCGCGCGGCGTCGATCGACCAGTGCGCCAGCGTGTCGATCAGCGCCTGCTCGATGCGGCTGACCAGTTCGCGCACGCCCACGCCGGTGCGGCGCAGGTCGATCAGCGGGTAGCCGACGATCTGGCCCGGGCCGTGGTAAGTCACCTGGCCGCCGCGGTCGACCGGGATCAGCGGGATGTCCCCCGGTGCCAGCACGTGCTCCATCTTGCCGGCCTGGCCCAGGGTGAACACCGGGTCGTGCTCGAGCAGCCACAACTCGTCGGGGGTGTCCGGTCCGCGCGCATCGGTGAAGGCGCTCATCGCCTTCCAGGTGCGCTCGTAGGGCTGGCGGCCAAGGCGGCGGATGAGGAGCGGGCGGGAGTCGGGGGGCATGGAGGCGCTACCGGAGCAAATGGGGAGCAGATGAGGCGCGCGGGTCAGGATTGCAAGCTGCGCCGCCTTGAAGCCCTCTCCCTCAGGGGAGAGGGTTTGGTGAGGGGCCGGGACTCGCGGGGAAATCCGGCTAGAGGCAAGCTCGGCCCCTCACCCCAGCCCTCTCCCCCATCTTTGATTGGTCGCGGGGGAGAGGAAGCTAAAGGCTCAGAGCGTGTAGCGGATCGCCGGATCGGCACGCAGCGCCGCGTGCGCGCGGTCGTACTGCTCGCGGTTGTCGCAGCGGAAGCTCACCGTCACCGAAAGGAACTTGCCCTCGCGCGAGGCGCGCTGGCTGACCGTCTCGTGCAGTACGTGCAGGCCCTCGCCTTCGAGGATCTGCGGCACCCGCCTGGGCAGGTCCGCGCTGGCATCGCCCAGCGCGGTGATCTCGAACTCACCGGGGAACTGGAAGCCCTTGCCTTCCTTCTTCGCCTGGCTGAAGTCGATTTCCTGCATCACTTGGTATCCGCGGCAGGGGCCGTGGCCGCAGCGTCGTCCTTCTTGCCACCGTGGAACCACAGCAGGATGGAATCCCACAGGCGCTTGAAGAAGCCGCCCTGCGGGGCGTCGTCGAGCGCCACCAGCGGTACCGACTGCAGCGGCTTGCCATCCAGCGTGACGCGCAGGGTGCCCACCTGCTGGCCCTTCTTGAACGGGGCGACCAGGGTGGCGGGGATGTCCATGGTGGCCTTGAGCTGGTCGTACTGGCCGCGCTTGACGGTCACGTCCAGCGGTTCGGTGATGCCCAGTGGCAGCGTGTCGGCCTCGCCCTTCCACAGCTTCGGCGTGGCCAGCGGCTTGCCGGCGTCATAAAGCTTGTGCGTCTCGTAGAAGCGGAAGCCGTAGTTGAGCAGCGCCATGGCCGAGTCGGCGCGCGCCTTCTCCGAGCTCGCGCCCATCACGATGGCGATCATGCGCGAATCGCCCTGCTTGGCCGAGGCGGCGAGGCAGAAGCCGGCGGCGGCGGTATGGCCGGTCTTGATGCCGTCCACGCTGGGATCGCGCCACAGCAACGTGTTGCGGTTGCCCTGCTTGATACCGTTCCACTCGAACTGCTTGACCGCCGAGATCGCGTAGTCGTCCGGGAAATCGTGGATCAGCGCGCGCGACAGGATCGCGATGTCGTGCGCGGTGGTGTAGTGGTTCTGGATCGGGTAGCCCGAGGCGTTCTCGAAATGCGAGTTGACCATGCCCAGCTGCTTGGCATAGGCATTCATCAGGTTGGCGAAGGCTTCCTCCGAACCGGCGGTGTGCTCGGCCAGCGCGATCGCCGCGTCATTGCCCGATTGGATGATCATGCCGTACAGCAGGTCCTTCAGCGGCACCTGGCTGTTGAGCTTGAGGAAGCTGGTCGAGCCGTCGGTGCCCGCGCCGCCGCCGCGCCAGGCGTGCTCGCTGATGGTGACCGGATCGGTCATCTTGATCTTGCCGTTGGCGAGCTCGGCCGAGACCACGTAGTCGGTCATGATCTTGGTGATCGAGGCCGGCTCGACGCGTTCGTCCGGATTCTTGCTGGCCAGGATCTGTCCGGTCGCGTAATCCATCAACACCCAGGCCTTGCCATCCACATCCGGCGGCGGCGGCACCGGTGCCTCCGGCACGGTCGGGCGCGGCACCGGCGAAGGCTTCGGCGGCGTCTGCTGCGCGAAGGCGGCGCCGGCAACCAGCGCGGCGGCGGCAAGGGTGGTGAGGGTACGGCGGAAAAAGCTCATCGTCGGTATCGATCCCATTTCAATTGGTGTGACTGGTGGTCGGCGCCCCGCGCGCCGGCGCTGAAAATGCATCGCTCAGTCTACCGCGACCTGCGGTCTGGGAAGGCCGAGCTGCTCGATCTGATCGGTGACGCGGTCAGCCTGGTCGACATCCTGCAATGGGCCGACCCGCACGCGGCGCACGTCCCTTCCGTTGACCTGCACGTCGCTGACCTGCACCGGTGCCAGCCTGGCCGATCGCAGCCGGCCAGCCACGCGATCGGCGTTTGCCAGGTCGGCGAACGCACCCACCTGCAGCCAGATTGCCGGGTGTGCGCCACCCGGTGGGACCGCCGCCTGCGCGTCCAGTTCCGCAGGTGCGGCAGTCTCCTCCGGATGCCCCGGGTCGATCGCGCGCACCTCGACCAGTCCGGTGCCCTTGGGCCACACACCGATCTTCACGGCGGCAGCGTAGGACAGGTCGATCAGCCGGTTTTCGTGGAACGGCCCGCGGTCGTTGATGCGCACGATCACGCTTTTGCCGTTCTGAAGGTTGGTCACCCGCGCGTAGCTCGGCAGCGGCAGCGTCTTGTGCGCGGCGCTGAAGGCGTACATGTCGTAGTTCTCCAGGCTCGAGGTCTTGTAGCCGTGGAACTTGGCGCCGTAGTAGGAGGCGATGCCGCGCTCGTCGTAGCCGCGCGCGCTGGGCAGCACGGTGTAGGTATGGCCGAGCACGGTGTACGGCGACTTGTTGCCGTACAACGAGCGCGGCTCGAGCTTGGGGATAGGCTCTGGAATCTTGCTGACGTCGATCGGCGGCGGCACGCTGTCGTCGCTGTCGCGGTAGCGGCTCGACTGCGAGCGGCTGAGATCGTCGCGGAAGCCGCCGGAGTTTGCCGTTCCCGGCCGCACGCCCCGGCCGCCGTGCGAGGGCCGCGGACGCGACCCGCCGCAACCGGCCAGTGCCAGCGCGAGCACCACCACGACCGGCGCGCGCCAGTTCATGGCACCGCGTCCGCCGAGCGCACGCCGGCGGCGATGCCTTCGGCCAGCTGGTGCACCGCCAGCGCATACAGCGGGCTCTTGTTGTAGCGGGTGATCACGTAGAAGTTCTGGAAGGTGAACCAGTACTCGGGGCCGTTGCCGCCCTCGAGCTCCTGCAGGCTGGTCATCCGGCCCGGATCGAACGGTTGCAGCGGCGCGTAACCCCATGCCTCCAGCTGTTCCAGCGGCCAGCGCGGCTGCGCATCGGGCACGTCCAGCGGCTGCGGGGCGGTGTCCGGCTGCGCGCGTGCGGCGACCGGCCCACCGCGCTCCCAGCCGTGACCGGCGAAATAATTGGCCACGCTGGCCAGGATGTCCGGCAGCGAGCCCTGCATGTCGATATGGCCGTCGTGGTCTGCGTCCACGCCGAAGTCACGGATGCTCGAGGGCATGAACTGGCCCCAGCCTTGCGCACCGGCGTAGGAGCCGGTCAGCGTGTCCAGCGGACCGGCCAGGTGGTCGGACGGCAGTTCCAGCAGCACCTTCAGCTGCTCGCGGAAGAACTTCGCGCGCGGCGGGTAGTACAGGCCCAGCGTCACCAGCGCGTCGAGCACCTTGTACTTGCCCGTGTTGCGTCCGTAGAAGGTCTCGACGCCGAGGATGGCGACCAGGTATTCCGGCGCCACGCCGTACTGGCTGGCGATGCGTTCGATCAGCTCCCGATGGGCGCGGTAGAAGGCGACGCCCTCGTCGATGCGCTTGGGCGTGATAAAGATCGGCCGGTAGTCCTTCCAGGGCTTGGCTTCGGCCGGACGGTTCATCGCGTCGATGATCGACTGCTGCATCTGCGCGCCGCTGAGCAGGGCATTCAAACGCGCCGGGTTCTTGCCGGTATCGCGAGCCACCTCGCGCACCAGTTCGGCCTGGCCGGGATGAATCGTTTCTTGGGCATGCACCGGCGCGAAGGCCAGCAGAAGAGCGGCGAGCACGCCTGGCAGGCGGCACGATCGGAGAACGGACATGGGGGACACCGCGAGGATCGACATCGCACCCAAGCCTAACACGCGTGCGCACTCGATCCGGGGCCTTCGGCGGGCGACGAAGTGGCGCTGCTCAGTCATGCATCTTACGGTTGGCATGGATCGACATCAGCACGCCGAAGCCGCTCAGCAGGCTGACCGCCGACGTGCCGCCGTAGCTGACGAACGGCAGCGGCACGCCGACCACCGGCAGCATGCCGGCGATCATGCCGCCGTTGACGAACACGTAGACGAAGAAGCTCATGCCGATCGCGCCGGCGAGCAGGCGCGAATAGGTGTCGCGCGCCTCCATCGCGATCCACAGGCAGCGGCCGATGATGAAGGCGTACAGCGCCAGCAGCAGGCACACGCCGACCAGCCCGAACTCCTCGGAGAACACCGCGAAGATGAAGTCGGTGGTGTGCTCGGGGAGGAATTCCAGCCGCGACTGCGTGCCGTGCATCCAGCCCTTGCCGAAGATGCCGCCCGAGCCCACCGCGATCTGCGACTGGATGATGTGCCAGCCGTTGCCCAGCGGATCGGCCTCCGGATTGAGCAGGGTCAGCACGCGGTCGCGCTGGTACTGGTGCATGAAGTGCCAGCCGACCGGCACCATCGCGGCGGCCACGCCGAGCAACAGGCCGATGCGCCACCAGGCGACGCCCGAGAGGAACAACGCGAACGCGCCGGCGGCGGCGACCAGCAGCGCGGTACCGAGGTCCGGCTGCTTGGCGATCAGCCCCGCGGGGATGGCGATCAGCAGGCCAACCACCGCCATGTCCTTCCAGCTTGGGGGCAATTGCCGCGGATGAAGGTACCAGGCGGCCATCATCGGCATGGTCAGCTTGAGCAGCTCGGAGGGTTGGAAGCGCATGAAGCCCAGGTCCAGCCAGCGGTCGGCGCCACGGCCTTCGCCCAGGATGGCGACCACCACCAACAGTGCGGTGCTGCCGGCATAGAGCCAGGGCGTCCAGCTGCGCAGCACGGTCGGCGGTATGCGCGAGACCAGCAGGAGCAGCACGGCACCGAGCACGAATCGTGCAGCCTGGCCGCCGACCAGGCCCAGGTCGCCGCCGCCGGCGCTGTAGAGCGTGACCAGCCCGACCATCGCCAGCGCGAACAACCCCATGGCGAGTGGCATGTCGATCCGTGGCCGGGTCAGGATGCGGCGCAGAAAGCGGCGCATGCGCATGTGCAGGGCATGGATCATGGCGTGGCTCCGCCATCGGCCGGAACCGGCACGTCCTCGGGCACGTCCGGCGGGGTGGGCGCCGGACTGGCAGCCGGCGGCTGTGGCTTGGCCGGTGCGCCGCCCTGGGTGGCCAGCCAGGCTTCCATGATCGTGCGCACGATCGGGCCGGACGCCTCGGCGCCCCAGGCACCGGCCTCGAGCATGGCGACGACCGAGATCTTCGGATCGTCCGCCGGTGTGAAGGCCTCGAACCACGCACGGTGGCGGCTGGCCAGATAGGCGGTGTTCTTGTTGGTGTCGTAGGCCGAGGTGGTGCGCGAGAAGCGTTCGGCCGTGCCGCTCTTGCCGGCCACCACCAGCGGGAAGCCGATGAACTGCTTGGCGCCGGTGCCGCCGGTCACTACCGCTTCCATGCCCTGCTTGATCACGTCCAAGTGCGCCGGGTCGCTCACCAGCGAGGGCCCGGTCGGCGGGTTGGGCACCGGCACCTTGGGTGCATCGACGCCATTCTGGGTAGCCATCACCAGCTTGGGCGCGCGTGGAATGCCATGGCCGGCCAGGATCGACAACGCGTGCGCGAGCTGCAGCGGCGTCACCGCCCAGTAGCCCTGGCCGATGCCGGCGATGATCGTTTCGCCCGGATACCAGGGCTGGTGCGAATGTTCCTGCTTCCACTCGCGCGAGGGCAGGATGCCGTTCTCTTCGCCCTCGAGGTCGATGCCGGTCTTCTTGCCGAAGCCGAATCGACCCATCCAGTCGCTCAGCCGGTCGATGCCCAGGTCCAGCGCCAGCTTGTAGAAATAGGTGTTGGTCGATTTCTCGATCGCCTCGACCATGTCGACCACACCGTCGCCGCCGCGCTTGTCGTCGCGGTAGCAGCGCGATTGCCCCGGCAGGCAGAACTCGCCGGTGGATACCACCGTGTCTTCCGGCTTGCGCACGCCGTAGGCCAGGCCACCGAGCGCGAGAAACGGCTTGACCGTGGACCCGGGCGGATAGACGCCGCGCAGCGCCCGGTTGTACAGCGGCTTGTCCGGCGCCGTGGTCAGCGCCTTGTAGTCGGCGCTGCTGATCCCGTTGACGAACAGGTTGGGATCGAAGCTGGGCACGCTGACCATCGCCAGTACGTGGCCGTTGCGCGGATCGATCGCCACGGCCGAGCCCGCGCGCCCGTCGAAGGCGGCCATCGCGGCCTTCTGGATGCGCACGTCGATCGAGAGGTACAGGTTCTTGCCCGGGACCGGCGGGTGGGTCTCCAGCACGCGCTGGGTGCGTCCGTCGGCGTTGACCTCGACCAGCTCGTAGCCGGGCGTACCGTGCAACACGTCTTCGTAGGAGCGCTCGATGCCGCTGCGGCCGACGTGGCTGGTGCCCTGGTAGCGATCCGGGTCGAGCCGCTTGAGGTCGTCCGCGTCGATCCTGCCGACATAGCCGATCACGTGCGCGAACAGGCCGCCGTAGGGGTAGTGGCGGGTCAGGTAGGGCACCACGTCCACGCCAGGGAAACGCCAGCGGTTGATCGCGAAGCGCGCGATATCGTCCTCGGACAGGTGCATCTTCAGCGGTACGCTTTCGAAGCGCCGGCTCTGCTTGAGGCGCTTGCGGAAGTCGGCGAGATCGTCGGGATCCATCGGCACCACCGAGCCGATCTGCGCCAGCATCGCCTTCATGTCCGGCACCTGTTCGGGCACCACCTCCAGGCGGAACGCCGGCACGTTGTCGGCCAGCAGCACGCCATTGCGGTCGTAGATCAGGCCGCGCGCCGGCGGGATGACCTTCGGCTTGACGCGGTTGTTCTCCGAGCGGGTGACGAACTCGTCGTGGCGCATCACCTGCAGGTAGAAGAACCGCCCCGACAGCGCGACCAGCCCGAGCACGATCAGCGCGAAGCCGACCAGCGAACGCCGCTGGAATAGCGCCGCCTCGCCGCGCGGGTCCTTCAGTGCACGCCGCTTTTTCATCTCATTGCAGGCGCAGGCGCATGCGCAGGTCGTCCAGCAACAGGAACACGAACGGCCACAGCGCCGCGCCGACGAACGGCGATATCCACCAGCTCGCCGGCGGCAGGGCATCGCCGGCGAACACGCGCACGATGGTCAGCAGGATGCGGTCGTTGACCAGCAGCGCCAGCACCGCCAGGGTCTGCTGCCACATCGGGAAGAAGCGCAGCCGCGAGCGGAAGCGCAACGCGATGAACACCAGCGCCGTGAGGCGCAGCGCCTGCTCGCCCAGCAGCACACCGTCGAGCAGGTCGGCCGCCAGGCCCATCGTGAAGGCCAACCCCAGCGTGACGCGATCGCCGGACTCCAGCGACCAGTACAGGAGCACCAGGGCCGGCCAGTACGGCTTGAACGGCTCGAGCACGTCCGGCAACGGCACCAGCATCGACAGCAGTGCAAACACCAGCGTACCGATGAACCACCACAGACCCAGCCGCTGCCGGTTCATGGCTTGCCCTTCGGCGCCGGCACGGCAGCCGGCTGGCCGGCACCGGCGGGGGCCAGATCCGATGGCGGCCCTGCTGGCGTGACCGGCGGGGGCGGACCGGCCGGCTCGGCCTGGTCATGCAGCAGCAGCACGTCCTCGCTGCGGTTGATTTCCGCCGTAGGTTGCGCCTGCGCCTCCAGGAACATGCCGGTGGTAGCCGGCGCCACGCGCGTGACCTCGCCGACCGGGAAGCCCGGCGGGAACCGACCGCCCAGGCCGGAGGTGAGCAGCCTGTCCCCTTCCTTCACGTCGGCCGCCATCGGGATGGTCGGCAACACCAGCCGATCGCCGTCGCGCGAGCCGTAGGCGATGGTGCGCAGGCCAGTGCGCTCGACGGTGACGGGCAAGGCGTTGTTCGGGTCGGTGATCAGCATCACCACCGACGTGGTCGGCAGCGTCTGGATGACCTGGCCCATCACGCCGCGGGCATCGATCACCGGCTGGCCGGGCTTGACTCCGTCGTGGGCGCCCACGTTGAGCAGCAGCCGGTGACGGTAGGCGCCGAGGTCCACGCCGACCACGCGGGCCAGCTGCACGTTGAGTTCGAGGCTGCGCTGGGTGTCGAGCAGTTCCTTCAGGTGCTCGTTCTGCTGCGCCACCGCCGCCATGCGGTTGAGCTTCGCATTGGCCAGCAGCAGGTCCTCGCGCAGGCGCTGGTTCTGCACGGTCAGCCGCTGGCGGTCTGCAAAGGCCACCGAAAGCGTGCGCATGCCCTCCACCGGCAGGCCGGCGAGCCGGTACAGCGGCTCGACCGCGACGGCGGCGCCGTAGCGGATGCGCCACATCCAGCCGTTGCGATGGTCGAGCACCATCAGCACCATCGCCAGTGCGAGGTAGCCGATCAGCCGCAGGGTGCCGGTCGAGCCGGCGAACAGGGGCGAGGATTCCTGGCCCATCAATCGAATCCGAAAAGGGAGAGGCGACGCGGACGGTCGCCGTCAAGCGTGGCAGAACAAACCGGCCTGGCACAACGGATGGGCCGCCGCCGGCCGCGAAGAGGGCCACGGATGACCGGCCGGGCCAGCCTCAGCCCCATGTCAGCAACACGCCCCGCATCGCCCCCTCGCGAGCACCGCCAGCCGGATCGGTCTTCCCGCGGAAGGCAGGAAGACCGCGCGGCGGATCACACCCCGATTCACTCCGGCGCGAAGAAGTCGCTGCCGTGCTGGTCGATCAATTCCAGCGCCTTGCCGCCGCCGCGCGCCACGCAGGTCAGCGGGTCGTCGGCGACCTGCACGTGCAGGCCGGTCTCCTCGGAGATCAGCCGGTCCAGGTCGCGCAGCAGCGCGCCGCCGCCGGTCAGCACGATGCCGCGCTCGGCCACGTCGGAGCACAGCTCCGGCGGGGTCTGCTCCAGCGCCGACTTGACCGCCGCCACGATGCCCGACAGCGGCTCGTGCAGCGCCTCGAGCACCTCGTTGGAGTTGATCGTGAACATGCGCGGCACGCCTTCGGCCAGATTGCGGCCGGAGATCTCGATCTCCTTGACGTTGCTCTGCGGGAAGGCGCAGCCGATCTCGAGCTTGATGCGCTCGGCGGTCGATTCACCGATCAGCGTGCCGTGGTTGCGGCGCACGTAGTTGATGATCGCCTCGTCGAACCGGTCGCCGCCCACGCGCACCGACTGCGAGTAGACGATGCCGTTGAGCGAGATGACCGCCACTTCCGAAGTGCCGCCACCGATGTCCAGCACCATTGCGCCGCGCGCCTCATGCACCGGGATGCCCGCGCCGATCGCGGCGGCCATCGGCTCCTCGATCAGAAACACGTCGCGGGCACCGGCGCCCTCGGCCGATTCCTTGATGGCGCGGCGCTCGACCTGGGTCGAGCCGCACGGCACGCAGACCAGTACACGCGGGCTCGGACGCAGCATGCGCGACTTGTGCACCTGCTTGATGAAGTGCTGCAGCATCGCCTCGGTCATGGTGAAGTCGGCGATGACGCCGTCCTTCATCGGACGCACCGTGGCGATGTTGCCCGGCGTGCGGCCGAGCATGCGCTTGGCGTCTCCGCCGACCGCGGCCACCGTGCGCGGACCACCCGGGCCGCGGTCCTGGCGGATCGCCACCACGGACGGCTCGTTGAGGATGATGCCCTGCCCGCGCACGTAGATCAGCGTGTTCGCGGTACCGAGGTCGATGGAAATATCGTTGGAAAAGATGCCGCGAAACTTCTTGAACATGAGGCCTGGCGCGCCGGCTGGTGAGGAAAAAGTAAGCGCGTCAGTCTAGTGAGCGGGTCCTACCCACGCAAGCGCGAAGACGTTAAGAAAGCCTTGCAGAACGCGATGATGCGCGCATTTCCTGAGTTCGATCACCGCTTCGGTCGCCAAGCGACTGTCGCCTTGGGAGACGCGCCGCGCTACGATTGCACGTTTGCCGGGCGAAGGCCGCCCGCGCGTGTCCCAAGGGGTTTCGTCCAACATGTCAGCCGTCATCTGCGGTTCGCTGGCCTACGACACCATCATGGTGTTCCCGGACCAGTTCAAGAACCACATCCTGCCGGACAAGGTCCACATCCTGAACGTCTCGTTCCTCGTGCCGCAGATGCGCCGCGAGTTCGGCGGTTGCGCCGGCAACATCGCCTACAACCTCAAGTTGCTCGGTGGCGACCCGCTGCCGATGGCTACCGTCGGCCAGGATTTCGGCCCGTACCACGAGCACCTGCTCCGCTGCGGCATCCGGCTGGAAGGGGTGCGGGTTTTCGAGGACCAGTTCACGCCGCAGTGCTTCATCACCACGGACCTGGACAACAACCAGATCACCGCGTTTCACCCCGGCGCCATGTCCAGCTCGCACCACAACCATGTGGGCGACGTGGTCGATGCCGAGTTCGGCATCGTGGCCCCAGACGGGCGCGAGGCGATGCTGCAGCATACCGACGATTTCGCCGCACGCGGGGTACCTTTCATCTTTGATCCGGGCCAGGCGATGCCGTTGTTCAACGGCGACGAATTTCGCTCGATGATCGGCAAGGCCAACTTCGTCATCGTCAACGATTACGAGTCGCAGCTGCTGCAGCAGCGCACCGGCTGGAGCGCGGAGGAGATCGCAGCACGCACCCAGGCCTACATCGTGACGCTGGGGCCGCGCGGCTCGTTGATCCACACCGATGGGCAGATCATCGAGATCCCGGCTGCTCGCGAGCGCCAAGTGGTCGATCCGACCGGTTGCGGTGACGCCTACCGGGCAGGACTGATGTTCGGGATCATGCGTGGCTACGATTGGCCGACCATCGGGCGCATGGCCTCTTTGATGGGTGCGCTCAAGGTGGAACACCCCGGCACGCAAAACCAGCGCTTTACGTACGACGAGTTCGCCGAAGCGTTCCGCGAGCAATTCGGCTACGCACTTTGAAGCCTAACCGGCGCGCCGCATCCGCCGCGCGCCGCAGGCAATCACCCCCAGCAGTACCAGCCATGGCAGCCCGACCGCCAGCTGGGGCCAGCGTGGCCGCAACCCGGCCGTGATCAATGCTGCCAGGCCGTAGGTAGTGGACCGCTGCCTGGACGCGACCGACCGGCAGTTCCTTCGGCGGCGTGCGCTCGACCAGGCCGGCGATCCATTGGGTCAACGTGCCGGTGATGAAAGTAGTCCAAACGCCCGCCAGGTGGACCTGCCGCACTGCCGCGCTCTGCATACCCATTACCATGCCGAGCAGGACGATCAGGCCGTGGATCCGTAAGCTTCCCCGCTAGGCAGACATCTCGAAAGTAGAACTTTCTGGCATCGTTCCCGAGCCAGGAGGTTCCATGAAGAAGTCGAAGTTCACCGAGACGCAAATCGTCTCGATCCTCAAGCAGGCCGACGCCGGTGTGCCCATCAAGGACATCTGTCGCCAGGCCGGCATCAGCGTGCCGACCTACTACCAGTGGAAGAGCAAGTACGGCGGCATGGAGGCGTCCGACCTCAAGCGTGTCAAGGAACTCGAGGCCGAGAATGCCCGGCTGAAGCGAATGTATGCCGAGCTGGCGCTGGACAACGCGGCGATGAAGGACCTGATCGCAAAAAAACTGTAGGGCCGGCGAGCAAGCGCGAGGCGGTGCGGTACCTGGTCGAGGTGCACGCACGGCCGCTACGCCGGTCCTGTGCGTGTGTGGGTTTGTCGCGTGCCGCGTACTACCGCCCTCCGCTTGATTGGACCGTGCGCGATGCCGAGCTCATTGCCGCTCTGGCTCGCCTGGTCGAGGACAGGCCCAGTCGTGGCTTCTGGAAGTGCTGTGCCCAGCTGCGCAAGGCGCGGCCGGACTGGAACCCCGATCTATCGGGTGTACAAGGCCATGAAGCTCAATCTCCGGCGGGCCGCCCGGCGCCGACTGCCCAAGCGTGAACGCGTGGCGCTGTACGTGCCACGGCTGCCCGATACCGTGTGGTCGATCGATTTCATGAGCGACGCGCTCGCCTGCGGCCGCCGGTTTCGCACGTTCAACGTGGTCGACGACTTCAATCGCGAAGCGCCGCACATCGAGATCGACACGTCGATCACCTCGGCGCGGCTGGTGCGCATCTTCGAGCAGATCAAGCGCGACCATGGCTTGCCGCAAGTACTGCGCTCGGACAACGGGCCGGAGTTCCTGGGCGAAGCATTCACCCAATGGGCCAAAGCCAGCGGCGTGGCCATCCAGTACATCCAGCCCGGAAAGCCCAACCAGAACGCCTACATCGAACGCTTCAACCGCACCTTTCGCGAGGAGGTGCTCGACCAGCACCTGTTTGCCCGTCTGGAGGATGTGCGTGAAGCGGCTTACTGGTGGATGCTCAACTACAACGAGCAACGCCCCCACGAATCGCTCGGCGACCTCACGCCCGCCGAGTACCGCCAACAAGCCGCCAGCGGTTCTACTTCTGAAGTGTCTGCTTGACGGGGGAGCTTACGGAGCTGCAGCAGGGAGAAGCGCCAAGCCAAGCGGGAGATCACCCAGCGTCTCTTGCCCCCATTTCACGCGCAAAGAAAAACCCCCACCGAAACGGTGGGGGTTTTTGCGTATAAAGCCCCTGGCGGTGACCTACTCTTGCATGGACAAGCCACACTACCATCGGCGCGGCTGCGTTTCACTTCCGAGTTCGGGATGGGATCGGGTGGGACCACAGCGCTATGGCCGCCAGGGAAGGGGTTGAAGCAGCGCAGCGATGCGCCGGCTTCAAACTTTGAAGAGTCCGGCCAAGGATGGCCGGTTTTGACTCTTCCGTGAGAAGGATCTCACGCGGAATAAAGAGTAAACGAGTGACAAGCGAGTTGGTGAATCGAGATGTTTCGCTAAGGCGGGCGAAGCGTCTTGGGGTTATATGGTCAAGCCGCACGGCGCATTAGTACGCGTAAGCTCAATGCATTGCTGCACTTCCACATCGCGCCTATCAACCACCTAGTCTTGATGGTGCCTTAAGGAGAGTCAAGCTCTCGGGA
>NZ_FOXL01000016.1 GCF_900115705.1 Frateuria terrea | reverse complement strand
GGGGGGACCATCCTCCAAGGCTAAATACTCCTGACTGACCGATAGCGAACAAGTACCGTGAGGGAAAGGCGAAAAGAACCCCGGAGAGGGGAGTGAAATAGACCCTGAAACCGTATACGTACAAGCAGTGGAAGCCCGCAAGGGTGACTGCGTACCTTTTGTATAATGGGTCAGCGACTTACTGTCAGTGGCGAGCTTAACCGTCTAGGGGAGGCGAAGGGAAACCGAGTCTGAATAGGGCGCATAGTCTCTGGCAGTAGACCCGAAACCGAGTGATCTATCCTTGGCCAGGTTGAAGGTGCGGTAACACGCACTGGAGGACCGAACCCACATCTGTTGCAATAGATGGGGATGAGCTGAGGATAGGAGTGAAAGGCTAAACAAACTCGGAGATAGCTGGTTCTCCTCGAAAGCTATTTAGGTAGCGCCTCGGACGAATCTTCCTGGGGGTAGAGCACTGTTATGGCTAGCGGGTCATCGCGACTTAGCAAACCATGGCAAACTCCGAATACCAGGACAGACTATCCGGGAGACACACGGCGGGTGCTAACGTCCGTCGTGAAAAGGGAAACAACCCAGACCCGCAGCTAAGGTCCCCAAGTTAGTGCTAAGTGGAAAACGATGTGGAAAGGCATAGACAGCCAGGAGGTTGGCTTAGAAGCAGCCACCCTTTAAAGAAAGCGTAATAGCTCACTGGTCGAGTCGGTCTGCGCGGAAGATTTAACGGGGCTAAGCACTACACCGAAGCTCGGGGTGCACACTTTGTGTGCGCGGTAGAGGAGCGTTCCGTACGCCTGTGAAGGTGGATCGAGAGGTCTGCTGGAGGTATCGGAAGTGCGAATGCTGACATGAGTAACGATAATGCGGGTGAAAAGCCCGCACGCCGAAAGCCCAAGGTTTCCTCGCGCAACGTTCATCGGCGCAGGGTGAGTCGGCCCCTAAGGCGAGGCAGAAATGCGTAGTCGATGGGAAGCTGGTTAATATTCCAGCACTTTTCTTAAGTGCGATGTGGGGACGGAGAAGGTTAGGTCTACCGGGCGTTGGTTGTCCCGGGGAAAGGCGGTAGGCATGCATCTTAGGCAAATCCGGGATGCTTTATGCCGAGCACCGAGACGAGCCCTATTGGGCGAAGTGACTGAGACCACGCTTCCAGGAAAAGCCACTAAGCTTCAGCTTAAGAAAAACCGTACCGTAAACCGACACTGGTAGGCAGGGTGAGAATCCCAAGGCGCTTGAGAGAACTCGGGTGAAGGAACTAGGCAAAATGGCACCGTAACTTCGGGAGAAGGTGCGCCCATCGGGGTGGCTACATGCGTAGCTGAGCTCTGATGGGTCGCAGTAACCTGGCCGCTGCGACTGTTTATCAAAAACACAGCACTCTGCAAACACGAAAGTGGACGTATAGGGTGTGACGCCTGCCCGGTGCTGGAAGGTTAATTGATGGGGTCAGCCGCAAGGCGAAGCTCTTGATCGAAGCCCCAGTAAACGGCGGCCGTAACTATAACGGTCCTAAGGTAGCGAAATTCCTTGTCGGGTAAGTTCCGACCTGCACGAATGGCGTAACGACAGCGGCGCTGTCTCCACCCGAGACTCAGTGAAATTGAAATCGCTGTGAAGATGCAGCGTTCCCGCGGCAAGACGGAAAGACCCCGTGAACCTTTACTATAGCTTTACACTGAACGTTGAGTTCTTCTGTGTAGGATAGGTGGGAGGCTTTGAAGCGCAGACGCCAGTTTGCGTGGAGCCATCCTTGAAATACCACCCTGAAGTGCTTGACGTTCTAACCTAGGCCCGTAATCCGGGTCAGGGACCGTGTATGGTGGGTAGTTTGACTGGGGCGGTCTCCTCCCAAAGCGTAACGGAGGAGCACGAAGGTACGCTCAGCGCGGTCGGACATCGCGCACTGTGTGCAAAGGCATAAGCGTGCTTGACTGCAAGATCGACGGATCAAGCAGGTACGAAAGTAGGTCTTAGTGATCCGGTGGTTCTGTATGGAAGGGCCATCGCTCAACGGATAAAAGGTACTCCGGGGATAACAGGCTGATACCGCCCAAGAGTTCATATCGACGGCGGTGTTTGGCACCTCGATGTCGGCTCATCACATCCTGGGGCTGTAGCCGGTCCCAAGGGTATGGCTGTTCGCCATTTAAAGTGGTACGCGAGCTGGGTTCAGAACGTCGTGAGACAGTTCGGTCCCTATCTGTCGTGGGCGTTGGAGATTTGAGGGGGG